>CAWFTM010000013.1:0-66439 GCA_963818665.1 uncultured Hydrogenophilales bacterium
CAGCCCGAGAAACCCACCACCGCCGACGCCAAGGCCAGCGGCAGCGACCGGCTGGCGGCGTTGAAGGCGATGCTCGGCTAGGCCCTGACTTCCCCATCAAACATGGTCGGGATGCCACTGCGGGAAGCTGCATCAATAGATCGCACACGGACTCGCAGGCTGAAATTGAAACTCAGCCTAATGAGCGTCATCGACCCTGAGCGGAAGCTTCTCTTGTGAAGTAAGTCTTTCGTTATCAGGCTTTTTTGCCCGGACCACGCTCCACATAATATGAATATCCGTATTCCCCTTCGGCCAGGGCCAGATGTTTTGCGCCTGTGCTTTTACATAAATACTCAATATCGTTGACCGAGCCCGGATCGATAGTAATGATTTCGAGTATTTCTCCGACCGCTAATCGACGAAGTGAACGGGCGGTATGGATCAGTGGAAGTGGGCATCCCATGCGCCTGGCATCAAGAGAATCTGCGATCTGTGGATGTTTTGGCGCGATGGGCAAGTGTTTGCCCTAACCCATGACTTTGAAATTTTGGCGATGTCTTTTCGCTGGCGGCAAGTTGTGCATCCATGGTTGAGATGACCCAGCTGGGGGCCGGTGTATTGCCATAAATGTTGCACATCGAGGTCAGGAATTTCGGGTCAAAGATACGGATTAATGATGGCTCCGTGAATGAGTCTGCAAATACGAGTCCGCAGTAGTTTCGTGGATGTGATTGCCGAAGGTAGGCATTAAGTGATCGCAGAGAAGACGCGAGGTCACCGCCGGTATCGACGTCTTTGGGTCGGTTATCAGCCAGGCAGAGGCGTGTCATGACTGTAAAGACGCCACGTTGAGTCATCCGAATGCTGGATGATGCTGAAAATCTGGTCGAGGACTTGCCAGTCAATAATTCCCGCAAGCGTGCCGGGCATTAATCCAACAGACTGATTTGATGTCGCCATGTGTTTCTAACTTGTTGATAGTCATATTGTTGTTTTCGCTCATTTGACAATGCACATTAATTGGCCAATTGCCGCAATATCCCCTTGCCGTTTCGACTGCAGTAGCGATCAGGTAGCGAAGTATGGTGAACCCATGTCCTTGCTCGCCTCGGCCACCACGTCGCCATCAAACAGCTTGACGGTGAGGCTGGCACCCGCAGCTTTGGCGAAGTCAGCCAGCATGCCTTCGGCATAGATTCTGGCGTTCTGAACGGAATCGAACTCGTAGAATCCACCAACGGAGTGGGTGTTGATGCCGCTCAACCAGGTTTTGCTGCGCAGCCCAGGCACGTTGTGCATTGCGGGATTGGTCCCCGCCAGACGCCGTCGCTGAAGGGTACGGACACTTGGAACTCGGCATAAAGAAAAACACGGCTTGGCTGGGTCATGATGGGCTCCTGGGTTGGGTCTGAGAAAATGATCTAAATAAACAATGTCACGTCGGCCTTCTGAGCCAAGGCCAGCATGCTGGTCGCGCCACTCCACTCGCTGATTTGCGGAATGAAATCCTCCTTTTCGTAGCCGAACAGCTCCACCGTCATCTGGCAGGCAATAAATTTGACGTCCGCCTCAATGGCCATCTCGCGTAAGTCCTTGATGCTCGCCACGCCGTGCTTGTCGAGCGTGGTCTGGAACAGGTTCCGGGTGAGCGATTCGAAACCCGGCAGGTTGCTCATCACCGCGTTGGGAATCTTCCAGTTGATGTCGCGGAGCCACGCTGGCCCCATCGGCATCTTCATTGGCATGGCCGGGTTGCCCAGCGGCGAAACCTTCAGGTTCAAGTCGCGCCTGAGCAGTTCAAGGCCGTAAAAACTAAAGAAGATACTGACGTTCCAACCCAGCGCCGCGGCGGTGGTACTGAGAATGAAGGGCGGGTAGGCCCAGTCCAGCGTGCCCTTGGTCGCCACGATGGCCATGGAGGGCGTGTGGGCCGCTTCCTGCTCCCTTTGCAGGAGTTCATGCTCTTCGCGAAACCAAGCATTGAACTGCTCACGCTCGGAAATATCCCGCTGTACCGCTGCTTCTGCTGTTGCCATTGGATAATCCTCTTGTCTGATCGCCGATGCGGCTTGTTTGAACGAGCCCCATCTTCTATTATCTTTTCCATATTGATAATCCGTTTATTAGTTAACAGAATATCTCCTATTTATTGAGAATATGCTGATAGAGAATATTTCCGACCTGATGGTGTTTACCCAGGCGGTGAAGGGGGGAAGCCTCAGCGCGGCCGGGCGTGAACTGGGCATGTCGCTTGCGGTGGCAAGCAAGCGGCTACAGCGCCTGGAAGAACAGCTTGGGGTGCGCCTGCTCAATCGCTCCACCCGTCAGCTCAGCCTGACCGATGAAGGGGCGGAGTACTACCACTACTGCGTGCGCATCCTCGCCGAACTGGAAGAGGGAGAGGAACTGGTGACACGTGGCAGCAAGGAGCCCAAGGGCAACCTCAAGGTCACCATGCCCGCCGCCTTTGGACGCTTGCATATTGCGCCGTTGGTGCCGGAGTTTCTGGCGCGTTATCCGGCAATCAAACTCACTCTGCACCTCTCCGACAGTATCGTGGATATCATCGACCAGGGTTACGACCTGGCGGTACGCATCGGTGAGTTGAAGGATTCGAGCCTCGTTGCCAAGTCGATTGGCCTGGATCGCCGGGTGGTCGTCGCCACGCCATCCTATCTGGCCCGAAACGGCGCGCCGCATACTCCGCTGGAGTTGGCCGGGCACAATGCCCTGCTCTTTGCCGGCACGGACCATTGGGGTTTCACGGGCCCGAGTGGAGAGGAGGTGAACGTAAAGGTCAGCGGCAACCTCGATACCAACAATTGCGATGCCCTACGCGAGGCGATCTTTGCCGATCTGGGGCTGGCGCTGCGCCCTCTGTGGGATGTATGGAAGGATCTGCGCGATGGCAGCCTTGTCCGGCTGCTGCCCGACTATATACCGCCCGCTTATCCAATCAATGCGGTTTACCCAAGCCGGCGCCTGATGCCGAAGAAGACCAGGATATTCATCGAGCACCTGCTACGGCGGTTTGGTCCCATCCCTTATTGGGATGATCTTGACGGCCAGACACCGGCCGATGCGGCTCGCACCGGCTAATGTTGGGAAGACCCGGGTCAACTACAGCTCCCGGCTGAGTATGCAAACGAATGGCAGCTATCAAAGAAAGCTCTGGGGGCGAATTGCGGCCGAAGGCAGTCCATACCCCTCAAGTAAGTCGGCGCATTTATACCCAAAAAAATGGGACGCCGCAGCGTCCCATTTAATTTCAGCAGCGATTTCGGCAAGCCGACGATCAGTTGACCTTGGGATCGAGTTCGCCCTTGTCGTAGCGCTTCTGCATTTCTTCCAGGTTGAACACCTTCTTGATCTTGCTGGCCTGGCCGGCTGCGCCGAAGGCTTCGTAACGCGCCTGGCAAATGTCGCTCATGCCCTTGGTGGCTTCCTTGAGGAATTTGCGCGGGTCGAAGTTGGACTTGTTCTCGGCCAGGTGCTTGCGGATCGCGCCGGTGGACGCCATGCGCAGGTCGGTGTCGATGTTGACCTTGCGCACGCCGTTCTTGATGCCTTCGACGATTTCGCTGACCGGCACGCCGTAGGTCTGGCCCATGTCGCCGCCGTAGCTGTTGATGATGGCGAGCCAGTCTTCCGGCACCGAAGAGGAACCGTGCATCACCAGGTGGACGTTGGGGATGCGGGCGTGGATTTCCTTCACGCGGTCGATCGCGCAGCACTTTGCCGGTGGGCTTCTGGGTGAACTTGTAGGCGCCGTGGGAGGTGCCGATGGCGATGGCCAGCGCGTCGACCTTGGTCTTGGTGACGAAATCGGCGGCTTCGTCGGGATCGGTCAGCAGCTGGCTGTGATCCAGCGCGCCTTCGGCACCGTGGCCGTCTTCTTCACCGGCCATGCCGGTTTCCAGCGAGCCGAGGCAGCCCAGTTCGCCTTCGACCGAGACGCCGCAGGCGTGCGCCAGTTCGGACACTTTGGCGGTGGTGGCGACGTTGTATTCGTAGGTGGACGGGGTCTTGCCGTCGGTGCCCAGCGAGCCGTCCATCATCACCGACGAGAAGCCGGACTGGATGGAGCGGAAGCAGATGCTGGGCGATGCGCCGTGATCCTGGTGCATACAGACCGGAATGTGCGGATATTGCTCGATCGCGGCCAGGATCAGGTGGCGCAGGAAGGGCTCGCCGGCATAGGAACGCGCACCGGCGGAACCCTGCAGGATCACCGGGGAATCCACGGCAGCAGCGGCCTGCATGATGGCCTGAACCTGTTCCATGTTGTTGACGTTGAACGCGGGCAGGCCATAGCCGTTTTCGGCGGCATGGTCGAGCAATTGACGAAGGGAAATCAGGGCCATTTACAGTCTCCTATTTAAAAAATATACAGCGGGCTATTTAAGATTCAGCGAAATCAGGTTTTTTTCGAGCCGCCGACGCGGACGATTTTCATGGTGTTGGTACCGCCCGACTGGCCGATCGGCTCGCCGATGGTGAGCAGGATCAGATCGCCTTCTCGCACCGCGCCACGCCGTCTCAACTCGTCTTCGGCCTCGGCCAGCAGTTCATCGCGGTCCTTGCTGGACGTTCTCAGATTGATCGGGTACACGCCACGAAACAGAGTGACTTTTCTACGGGTTTCGACCTGCGGTGTCAAGGCGTAGATCGGCACCCGGGTGGACAGACGGCTCATCCACAGACAGGTATTGCCCGATTCGGTCAGCGCGGCAATCGCCTTGATGTTGAGGTGCACCGAGGTGAACACCGCCGACATCGCGATGGCCTCGTCGGCACGCAGAAAGCTGTGATCGAGACGGGTTTTAGAATCGGCTTCCTTCTCGGCTTCCAGACAGACGCGATCCATCGCCTGGATCGCCTCGACCGGGTACTGACCGGCGGCGGTTTCCGCCGACAGCATCACTGCATCGGTGCCGTCCAGCACCGCGTTGGCGACGTCGGAGACTTCGGCGCGGGTGGGGATCGGGCTGGAGATCATCGATTCCATCATCTGGGTGGCGGTGATGACGACCTTGTTGCGCTCGATCGCCATGCGAATCATGCGCTTCTGCAGGGCGGGCACGGCGGCATCGCCGACTTCCACCCCGAGGTCGCCGCGCGCCACCATGATGGCGTCGGAGGCTTCGAGAATTTCTTCCAGATGTTCGATCGCTTCGGTGCGCTCGATCTTGGCGACGAGCTGGCTTTTGCCGCCCGCCGCGCGCAGCAGCTCGCGCGCCTGGCGCATGTCGGCGCCGCGAGCGCGGAAACGACACCGCCAGATAATCCGCTTTCAGCGCGGCAGCGGTCTTGATGTCTTCGATGTCTTTTTCGGTCAGCGCGGCAGCCGACAGGCCGCCGCCCTTGCGGTTGATGCCCTTGTTGTTGGACAGCACGCCGCCCTGCACCACTTTGCAGATGATTTCCGTGCCCTTGACTTCTTCGACCCAGAATTCGATGCGGCCATCGTCCAGCAGCAGGGTGACGCCGCGTTTCACGTCATTCGGCAGTTCCTTGTAGTCGAGGCCGACGCGGGTCTGGTCGCCCAGCGTGCAGGCGGCATCGAGAATGAAGGTGTCGCCCTTGGCCAGGGTGATCTTGTTGTCCTTGAACTTGCCGATGCGGATTTTCGGGCCTTGCAGATCGACCAGCACGCCGACCGCGCGGCCGCGCGCGCGCGCCAGCGAGCGCACCAGTTCGGCGCGGTCGATGTGATCCTGCGCCGTGCCGTGCGAAAAGTTGAGGCGCACCACATCCATCCCGGCTTCCATCATCCGGTCCAGGGTTTTGGCATCGGAACAGGCGGGGCCGAGGGTGGCGACGATTTTGGTTCTGCGAATCATATGGGTGAGCAGTGAGCGAGTAGCAAGCGGTATAAAAACAAAAACGGTGAGCGGATCTCGCTCACCGTTTACCGTTTACTGCTTACGCCTGAGCGCGTTCCTCCAGAATCGCCACGGCGGGCAGGATCTTGCCTTCGAGGTATTCGAGGAAGGCGCCGCCGGCGGTGGAAATGTAGCTCACCTTGTCGTAGATGTCGTATTTCTGGATCGCGGCGATGGTGTCGCCGCCGCCGGCCAGGGTGAAGGCGTTGGTGTTGGCGATCGCCATGGCGATGGTCTTGGTGCCTTCGCCGAACTGGTCGAATTCGAACACGCCGACCGGGCCGTTCCACACCACGGTGCCGGCCTTCATGATGATGTCGGCGAGTTCCTGCGCGCTCTTCGGGCCGATGTCGAAAATCATGTCGTCGTCGGCCACGTCGCCGGCATCCTTCAGCACGGCGGGTTCGTTGGCGTCGAACTGCTTGCCGCACACCACGTCGACGGCAATCGGAATGGTCGCGCCGCGCGCGGTCATTTTTTCGATCAGCGCCTGCGCGGTCGGCACCAGGTCGTCTTCGCACAGCGACTTGCCGACGTTCTTGCCGGTGGCCTTGAGGAAGGTGTTGGCGATGCCGCCGCCGACCACCAGTTGTTCGCACTTCTCGGACAGCGCTTCCAGCACGGTCAGCTTGGTGGAGACCTTGCAGCCGCCGACGATGGCGACCATCGGGCGCGCCGGGTTGGCCAGCGCCTTCTCCAGCGCGTCGAGTTCTTCGGTCAGCAGGATGCCGGCCGCAGCGGTCGGCGCAAACTTGGCGATGCCGTGGGTCGAGGCTTCGGCGCGGTGCGCGGTGCCGAAGGCGTCCATCACGAAGACGTCGCACAGCGCAGCGTATTTCTTCGCGGTTTCGTCGACGTTCTTCTTCTCGCCCTTGTTGACGCGGCAGTTTTCCAGCACCACCAGTTCGCCATCGGCGACGTCGAAGCCGCCGTCGGTCCATTCGCGGATCAGGCGGATGTTCTTGCCGAGCTTCTGCGCGATCACGTCGACCACCGGCTTCAGCGAATCCTCTTCCTTGAACTCGCCTTCGGTCGGACGGCCGAGGTGCGAGGTCACCATGACCTTGGCACCGGCCTTGAGGCAATGCTCGATGGTGCGCATCGACGCAGTGATGCGGGCGTCGGAGGTGACCTTGCCGTCCTTGACCGGAACGTTCATGTCGGCGCGAATGAAGACGCGCTTGCCTGCGAGATCGAGATCGGTGACGCGAATGAATGCCATGGTTTTGTTCTCCACAAAAGTAAGGTTTAAGGGTTGGCGCGGCGTTTAGCCGCGCCAGGCCTTAAGGCTCACAAGTCAGACACAAGAGGCAAGATTCAGGACGCAAGGAAAGTCCTTGCATCCTGCACCTTGCCCCTTGAAGCTTTACTTGGCGACGTGCTCGACCAGACGCAGCATGTTGCAGGTGTAGCCGTACTCGTTGTCGTACCAGGACACGACCTTGACGAAGGTGTCGTCCAGCGCGATGCCGGCATCGACGTCAAAGGTGGAGGGTGCGCTGTTGCCGACGAAATCGGTGGAAACCACTTTCTCTTCGGTGTAGCCCAGCACGCCCTTCATGGCGCCGGTGGAGGCGGCCTTCATGGCCGCGCAGATTTCAGCGTAGGTGGCAGGCTTGTTCAGTTCGACGGTCAGGTCGACCACCGACACGTCGGAGGTCGGAACGCGGAATGCCATGCCGGTCAGCTTGCCCTTCAGTGCGGGCAGCACCACGCCGACGGCCTTGGCCGCGCCGGTGGACGACGGAATGATGTTTTCCAGAATGCCACGGCCGCCGCGCCAGTCTTTGGAAGACGGGCCGTCAACGGTTTTCTGGGTGGCGGTGGCCGCATGCACGGTGGTCATCAGGCCACGCTTGATGCCCCAGTTGTCGTTCAGCACCTTGGCCACCGGCGCCAGGCAGTTGGTGGTGCAGGAAGCGGCGGACACGATGGCCTCGCCCGCGTAGGTGGTGTGGTTCACGCCATAGACGAACATCGGGGTGGAATCCTTGGCCGGAGCCGATTGAACCACTTTCTTCGCGCCGGCCTTGATGTGGGCTTCGCAGGACTCGGTGGTCAGGAAGAAGCCGGTGCAGTCGATCACGATGTCGGCGCCCACTTCGTTCCACTTCAGGTTGGCGGGATCGCGCTCGGCGGTCAGACGGATGGTCTTGCCGTTCACAACCATGTTGCCGCCGTTCACGGCGATGTCGCCGTTGAAACGGCCATGCACGGAGTCGTACTTCAGCATGTAAGCCAGATAGTCGGGGTCGAGCAGGTCGTTGATCGCGACGATCTCGATACCGGGGAAGTCTTTTGCAACAGCGCGGAACACCATGCGGCCGATGCGGCCAAAACCGTTAATACCAACTTTGATTGCCATTTTGCAGTCTCCTGGGTTGAGAAATTATTTATCCGCGAGGGCGCGAAGGCCGCGAAGAAGAACCAGCCTTTCTTCGCGTCCTTTATGCCCTTCGGGTACTCGCGGACACGGGGTTTTTACAGAACGCCCTTGACCGCAGCCACAACGGCCTCGGTGGTGATGCCGAAGTGCTTGAACAGCGCCGGCGCCGGGGCGGATTCGCCGAAGCTGTCGATGCCGATCACGGCGCCTTCCAGACCCACGTACTTGCGCCAGAAGTCGGTGACACCGGCTTCGACCGCGACGCGCGGCAGGCCCTTCGGCAGCACGCTGGCCTTGTAGGCGGCGTCCTGACGGTCGAAGGTGTTGGTCGACGGCATGGACACCACGCGCACCGCGATGCCTTCGGCGGCCAGCGCTTCCTGGGCCTTCACCGCCAGTTCGATTTCGGAACCGGTGGCGATGATGACGGCCTTGGCGCCGGCCGCATCCTTCAGCACATAGCCGCCCTTGGCGAACGTTGGCCAGGGTAGCGGCATCACGCGCCATGAACGGCAGGTTCTGGCGCGACAGAATGTGGCAGGTCGGGCCATCCCTGCGCTCGACCGAATGCGCCCAGCCGACCAGCGTTTCGACGGTGTCGCACGGACGCCAGACGTCGATGTTCGGGATCATGCGCAGGGTGGCGGTCTGCTCGACCGGCTGGTGGGTCGGGCCGTCTTCGCCGAGGCCGATGGAGTCGTGGGTGAACACGTGGATCACGCGCTGCTTCATCAGCGCGGCCATGCGGATGGCGTTGCGCGAGTATTCGGAGAACATCAGGAAGGTGCCGCCGAACGGCAGCAGGCCGCCGTGCAGCGCCATGCCGTTCATGATCGCGGCCATGCCGAATTCGCGCACGCCGTAGCTGATGTAGTTGCCGGGCTTGCCGTGACGCACCGGATGGCAGCCTTCCCAGTTGGTCAGGTTGGAACCGGTGAGGTCGGCCGAGCCGCCGAGGAACTCGGGCAGCGCGGGGCCAGCGCGTTGATCGCGATTTGCGATGCCTTGCGGGTGGCGACGGTTTCGGCCTTGGTGTTGATGGCAGCCAGTTTCTCGGCGACGTGCGCCTTCCAGTTGGCGGGCAGTTCGCCCTTCATGCGGCGCTCGAATTCGGCAGCCTCTTTCGGGTAGGCGGCCTTGTATTCGGCGAACTTGTTGTTCCACAGGGTTTCGAGCCCCTGGCCCTTGGTCTTGGCGTCCCAGCCGGCGTAGATGTCGGCGGGCACTTCGAATGCCGGGTGATTCCAGCCGATGTGCTTGCGGGTGGCTTCGATTTCGTCGTGGCCCAGCGCAGCGCCGTGCACGTCGTGCGTGCCTTCCTTGTTGGGCGAGCCCTTGCCGATGATGGTCTTGCAGCAGATCAGCGTCGGCTTGTCGGTGCTGGCCTTGGCCTTCTGGATCGCGGCTTCGAGCGCCACGACGTCATGGCCGTCGACGCCGGCAATCACGTTCCAGCCGTAGGCTTCGAAGCGCTTGGCGGTGTCGTCGGTGTACCAGTGTTCGATGTGGCCGTCGATCGAGATGCCGTTGTCGTCCCAGAAGGCGACCAGCTTGTTCAGCTTCCAGGTACCGGCCAGCGCACAGGCTTCGTGCGAGATGCCTTCCATCATGCAGCCGTCGCCCATGAACACATAGGTGTGGTGGTCGACGATCGCGTGATCCGGCTTGTTGAATTCGTCGGCGAGGATTTTTTCGGCCATCGCCATGCCGACGCGCGTTGGTGATGCCCTGGCCGAGCGGGCCGGTGGTGGTTTCGACGCCGGGGGCGTAACCGTACTCGGGGTGACCCGGCGTCTTGGAATGCAATTGACGGAACTGCTTGAGATCGTCCATCGACAGGTCGTAGCCGGTCAGGTGCAGCAACGCGTAGATCAGCATCGAGCCATGGCCGTTCGACAGCACGAAGCGGTCGCGATCCGCCCACTTGGGGTTGGTCGGGTTGTGGCGCATATGGTGATTCCACAGCGTTTCAGCGATTTCCGCCATGCCCATGGGGGCGCCGGGGTGACCGGATTTGGCTTTTTCGACGGCATCCATCGCGAGTGCGCGGATGGCATTGGCAAGGTCGTTACGGGTAGGCATTGCGTTCCCTTATGGCTAATGAAAACTGGCTGAGGCAATCGCACCGAAACCGCCCCAGGACAGTTCGAGCAAGACTGCGCAAAAACGCTAATTATCCGTCAGCAGGGTGGGGGGAGGCAAGCCACCCGCCAAAGCCCGAAAAAGGCCCGCATGCCGGGAACTTCAACACGCCACGCGTGCAACTCCCTCTCCTTCGGAGGAAGGCAAATGTTTTTATTCGGCCGTTAAGGAAGTTTATGGAGACGGGGAAGGACAGGAACACAGCAACCCTGTTCATGCCGCCTGAAATTCGGGCTCAAAAAAAACGGGAGCCGAAGCTCCCGTTTTAATAGCCTGCGTGTAATTACTTGGGAGTAATTTTCGCACCCAGCAGTTCAACGCGGCGGTTGGCTGCACGGCCTTCCTTGGTCGAGTTGGTGGCGATCGGCTTGGTCTCACCATAACCACGCGCTGTGAGGCGCTCGGGAGCGACACCCAGCTTGATCATTGCGTTACGCACGGCATCCACACGGCGCTGCGACAGACCCATGTTGTATTCCTCGGTGCCGATGCTATCGGTGTGGCCGAGCAACTCGAACGTCTCATCCGGCAAGCCCTGGACGTGGGCAACAGCTTTTTCGATCTTCTCTTTGGCACTGGGCTTCAGAACAGCCGAATCGAAGGCGAAGTTCACATCACCCAGAATAACCATCGGAACGGCAGCGGGAGCGGGCGCAGGAACGGGCGCGGGAGCGGGCTCAGCAACGACAGGCGGGCAACCATCAGGGGTTCTTGCGTACACCGTGGGGCACTTGTCGACAGAGTCCAGCACGCCATCGCCATCGGTATCAATTTCACAACCCAGGGCATTCACTTTCATGCCGGCCGGGGTGTTGGGGCACTTGTCGGTCCAGTCCTCGACCGTATCCTTGTCTGCATCTTCGATCGGGCAGGTCTTGTCCAGCAACTGACGGCCGGGGCAACCGATTGTACGAATAAGCTCATGTCCAGTGGTGGCCGGCACTTGAACGGCATCCGGAGCATGGATGGTTTCAGGCTTCCATTCACCCGCGCCCACGTTGGAAGGGTCATAAAAATAGGGGTCGGCGGCTTGGGCATTGACTGCACCAACCGTGATCAAGGCGGTGCTGAGCAAACTGAGAACGAGGGGTGTACGCATAATAATTAGACTCCTGTCATTGAAATAAGCTTCGGTAATTTCGTCGCGTGTCGCGCCAGTCCATTTGCCGCCTGCTGCGCGTTGGCATTGCGACTATAACGCTATGCTTGCGAGTGTTTCAAGCAATTGGCAGCGAATGTAACCGGATTTGATGTGTACAGATAGCTTCACGGGGAACTATTTGCACAGTTTGTTACATTATCGCCACACTTGCTGGACATTTCGTTCGGGCTGTTCTACCTCCGTCATACAGACGGTAATCGGCGCGTTTCCACACCAAGCCATAAATTTCATTCCAATCAGCGCAAATGATCAGGCGTTTCGAGCGGGCCGCGCTGGACCTGCTCACTGTGCTGCTCAGGCTGATACCAGCCAAGCTTTTCGCGCAGTTTGACAACGTTGCCGACGATGATAAGCGTGGGCGCCTTGAGCCCGGCCTGCTCGGCCAGCGCAGGCAGCGTAGTGAGGTCACCGGTAATGACGCGCTGGGTCGGCAAGGTGCCATGTTGAATGATGGCCGCCGGGGTGTCGGCTGTCAGTCCGTGCTTGATCAGCGCCTCGCACAGCAGCGGCAGGCCCTTCAGTCCCATGTAGATGACGATGGTCTGGTCTTTGCGCGCGATGCCTTCCCAGTTCATGTTGAAGGTGTTTTCCTTCAGATGGCCGGTGACGAAGGCGACCGACTGCGCATAGTCGCGGTGGGTGAGCGGAATGCCCGCGTAGGACGCCACGCCCGCTGCCGCGGTGATGCCAGGCACCACCTGAAACGGCACGCCGTGCTCGACCAGGGTTTCGATCTCCTCGCCGCCGCGACCGAAGATGAACGGATCGCCACCCTTCAGGCGCAGGGTGCGCTTGCCCTCCTTGGCCAGGCGCACCAGCATCAGGTTGATTTCTTCCTGCGGCACGGCATGGTCGTCGCGTTCCTTGCCGACATAGATGCGCTCGG
Source organism: uncultured Hydrogenophilales bacterium (assembly GCA_963818665.1). Taxonomy (GTDB): domain Bacteria; phylum Pseudomonadota; class Gammaproteobacteria; order Burkholderiales; family Thiobacillaceae; genus Thiobacillus. Next base: position 12,444 of record CAWFTM010000013.1, read on the forward strand.
CGTCGCGCCGGCACATGTCGAGGATGGGCTGCGAGACCAGGCGGTCGTGCACGATGACGTCGGCCTGCTGCATCAGGCGCAGCGCGCGGAAGGTGAGCAGATCCGGGTTGCCGGGGCCGGCGCCGACCAGATACACCTCGCCGCGGCTGATGTCGTGCGTCGCGGCATCCGCGATCATGGCGTCGAGCTGTTTTTCCGCTTCCGCTTCGCGGCCGGAAAACACCATTTCGGCCACCGGCGAGAGGAACACTTTTTCCCAGAAGGCACGGCGCTGCTCGGGCTTGACGGCGGCACGCACGCGATCCTTGCAGCGCGAGGCGAGCGCACCGAGACGACCGTAGGCGGCAGGAATCAGGGTTTCCAGCCGCGCACGCAGCATGCGCGCGAGCACCGGCGATTCGCCGCCGCTGGAGACCGCCACCATGATGGGCGAACGGTCGATGATCGAGGGCAGGATGAAGCTGCACAACGCGGGCTTGTCGGCGACGTTGACCGGAATGTGGCGCGCGCGCGCGGCATCGGCGATGGACTTGGCCACGGCCGCATCCTCTTCGACCACGATCACCGCATCCTTGCCGTCGAGTAGCGCCGAGGCGAAGCTGTCCGCCACACGGGCGACCTGCTCGGCATGCGGCAACCGCGTCCAGGCTTCGTGCAATTGCGGCGCAGCGACATCAACGCGGGCGCCGGCGCGCAGCAGCAGCTCGGCCTTGCGCGCGGCGGTTTCGGAGCCGCCCACCACCAGACAGTGGCGGTCGCGCAGGTCGAGAAAAATAGGCAGGTAGTTCATGGCTTACTCGGCAGACGGGGCATCGGAGTTATCTTCTGCGGAATAGGGCGGGATGAAGATGAAACGCATATCGCCCGGATTCATTTCGACGAAGTCGAGCGTGACGCCCTGCAGGTAGGGCGTGCTGGACGCGGCGATCAGGATCTCGATGCCGTTGACGACGAGATGCTCGTCGGCCTCGCGTTCGGTATCGAAGCCCATGCCGTAGTTCACGGCGCCGTCGTCTTCCTGGTAGGCAGCGACACGCAGAATCAACTCGAACACGTCGGGGTTGTTGTTGGCAACGCGAATCTGCGCGGCGGCGGCGTCGGTGATCTTGATCATGCGGTGTCCTTACGATAATTAAGAGGCGACACGCGCCTTGCGCGTGCGAACCTGGTTCAAAAATGGCGCGATCCAGCCCAGCGTCCCCGTACCCCGGCGATGCACATAGCCAGCCAGCAGGTTGTATTGCTGATAACCGTCATGCTGGCCATCGATGCCATGGCCGCGCGCAACCTGGTAGGCGTATATGGAGTCGGCTGGCAGGTTTTCCAAGCTGGAATAGTGAAATTCGTGCGCTGGAATCGGCGCGGACTCCTGCCAGCGATCGTTGCCGGTGGGCTGCAGGCGCGCATAGCCGCGGCCGACCGGACGCTCGTGCATCACGGTGTCACCCGGCACCACGCCGACCATCTGCCTGGTCTGCCCCTGCCAACTGAGACTTTTCGACAGATACATCAGCCCGCCGCATTCGGCGTAAGTCGGCAGCCCGGTCTCGATGGCGCTGCGAATCTGCGAACGCAGCGGCACATTGGCTTCGAGTTCGGTCATGAACATTTCGGGAAACCCGCCACCGATGATGAGGCCGTCCACTTCCGGCAAGGTCTGTGCGTGCAGCGTGTCAATGTCGACCAGTTCCACGTTGGCGGCGCGCAGGCTGTCGAGATCCTCGCTGTAATAAAAACCGAAGGCCTGATCGTGCGCGATGCCGATGCGCAACCGCTCGGCAGGAACTGCCCCGCCTGCCAAACGCGGCGCACCGAAATCTGGTGCGCTGTCGGCTATCGCCAGCAAGCGATCCAGATCGACCTGTGCGGCCACGCGTTCGCCCACATGCCGGATGCGTGCATGCGCGGCGTCCTGTTCGTTGGCGGGTACCAGCCCCAGGTGGCGTTCGGCAATCTGCAGGCTGGCGTCGTGCTGCACCGCGCCAATCACCTCGACGTCGGTGTAATGTTCGATCACCGCACGCAGCTTCGACTCGTGGCGGCTGCCGCCGAGATTATTGAGGATGACACCGGCGATGCGGATATCCGGATCGAAAGCCTGGTAGCCCAGTATCAGCGGCGCCACGCCACGCGTCATGCCGCGCGCGTCGATCACCAGCACCACCGGCGCGCCCAGCAGCTTGGCCAGCGCGGCATTGCTGTTGCTGCCGTCGAGATCGAGCCCGTCGTACAGCCCCTTGTTGCCTTCGATCAGGCTGATGCGCGTACCGGTCGCGGCACGGGCGAACTGCTGTTCGATTTCGTCGCGCTGCATCATGTGGAAATCGAGGTTGTAGCAGGGGCGCTGCGCCGCCATCCCCAACCACAACGGGTCGATGTAGTCGGGGCCCTTCTTGAACGGCTGTACGACATGGCCGCGCGCATGCAGCGCAGCACACAGGCCGAGCGTGAGCGTGGTCTTGCCTGACGATTTGTGCGCGGCGGAAATAAAGACGCGGGGCATAGAAGCCCCGCGTCTGGATGATTCGTTCGAAGTGGCTTGCTGGTTCATGCCGGCCAATCTCCTGCCAGGTCGTCACCCGGCAGGGTCATGCTTTCAATGATCCAGCTTGGCGACGGTGGCGTCGTCCAGGCTGGCTGGCAACAGGCGCAGCACCTTGATCGCGAAGACAGTCACCAGCAGCGCGATTGCCACCCCGCCCAGGCCGAGGAAGAACTCGGGCACGCTCGGCGAATAGCTGTGCACTTCGCCGTCGAAGAAACTGCTCTTTTCGGTCAGGCCCGGGAACATGTCGAGCGGGAAGGCTTGCGCACCGATGATGGTGACGTACATCTGTGCCATACCGCCCAGGATGACGAGCGCACAGGCGATCATGATCCAGTTGCGCTGCTTGCCCAGGCCCGTCAACAGAATCACCAGCGGCAATACGCAGCCGATCAACGATCTGCCCAACCCAGAACAGCGTGGTGAAGATGCCGCCATCGCGCAGGATGAAGGCCTCGACGCTTTCCATCTTGGCGAAGTACAGGTTGGTCAGGTGATACACCACGACGAAGTACAGCACTGCCGCCACGAACACGGCCAGCAGGCTTTTCAGACGCATCATCACCGCATCACCCAGGGGGCGGCCCGTCCAGCCATAGGCCGCAGCCAGCACCATCAAATAAATGGCCAGGCCGTAGGCAAACGACATGATGATGAACATCGGCGCCAGCATGGCAGTGCCATACAGTTCACGTGCGATCAGGAAGCCGAACAGCGAACCGGTACCGGTCGTCAGAATCAGGCGCCAGATGAAGGCCGCCGTACCTGCCGACTTGGAATAGGTCTTGACGTTGCGATCCAGCATGGTCCACAGGTAAACGCCCACCAGCCCGAAGAATCCGGAATAGAGGAACACGTTCCAGGTGAACATCGACTTGAAGTTGAAATGCGTCATGGCCACGATCAGGCGATCGGAGCGACCGAGGTCGAGCACCAGCACCAGCAGCCCACCCAGCATCAGCGCCAGCGCAAGGATCGCCGACAGCGGCGCCAGCGGCTTGTACATCGGCTTGTTGAACACCGACGCAATCGAGGCAACGTTCAACGCACCGGAGGCGGCCACGATCAGGAACACCGCGAACACGTGGGGCAGGCCCCAGACGATCTGGTTGTCCATGCCGGTCACGACGTGACCGTGGTGGTGCATGTAGTTCCAGGCCAATGCGCCGAACAGGACGAAGAGACCGAGGCCCCCGAGCAGGAGCCAGTATTTCAGGCTGCCGCCTTCTACTTCGCGGAAAGTAATGCTTGCCATGTTGATTTAGATTCCGTGATAGCGAACGCCGAGGTTGAGATTGAGATCGGCACGCACCTGCTTGGTCGGCAGTTCGCGCAGACGCTTCGATATCTCGCTTTCCGGGTCGTTCATGTCGCCGAACAGCAAGGCGTTATGGCCCGCTGCTGTACAGGCTTCGGCACAGGCGGTGTTGCCATCGCCACGATCGATTTTCTGTACGCACAAGGTGCAGGATTCGACGCAGCCGATACCGCGCGGCACATCCGGCTTCTGGGTGTCGTTCAGGCTCTCATGCACCAGCGAACGCGCCTTGTAGGGGCAGGCCATCATGCAGTAGCGGCAACCGATACAGGTGTGACGGTTGACCAGCACGATGCCATCGGCGCGCTTGAACGACGCGCCGGTCGGACACACGTCCACACACGGCGCATCTGCGCAATGCTGGCACATCATCGGCAGGTTGGTTTCCATCTGCGTCAGCGGATCCTGCAATTCCAGCTTGCGAATCCACTGCGGTGCCTGCCTGGGATGCTGGCTTTCGGCAACCGGCGTCCAGCCGTTCTCGGTACTGCAAGCGGACACGCAATCGCTGCATCCGGTCGCACATTTGGTCGCGTCGACCAGCATGCCCCAGCGAACTGCGCTGCTGGCGGGCTGGCCTTCGGGACGCCCATGCGCCACGCTGTAAAGCATGACGCCAGGGGCAATGGTCAGTCCGGCAGCGGTAGCCGTGGCAGCGCCCATAAAACGGCGTCGCTCAGGAGAATCGGGCTTGGCCGAGTTTGGCGCGTTTTCAGACATCGATTTCAGTTCGCTCATTGGGCAACCCCAGCCATCTCTTCCGCACTGACCTTGCTGTTTGCCTGCGCAGCCAGCTGGTGCCGGTAATGCGCTGTTTCCGCATTCAACGGATGCATCGCTACCGAACCCTGCGGTTTGGTCGAATGGCAATCAAAGCAGTCGATCTTGACCGCGGCAAAGCTGTGGCAACTCACACAGAAATCTTCCTTGGCTGTCGCTACACTGCCCGATTTTTCACTTGCATGGCAGTTGATGCATTCCTTGAGGCTGTGCTTCTTGGTGCGAATACCCTCGATTACCGTTTTATCGCGGTGATGATCCAGGACTGCCATGTGATTACGCCGCATGTAGTCGGTATCTTCCACACACTGCTCACCTTTGGCGGCCTTGGTGATCACCGGCTTGGCTGCGCTGCCCGTCTTGGGCGTGGAATCGGCTCCAGCCCACGCAAGGGCGGCGGACGTCAGAACGACCGCGCCCAACGCCAGCAAACGTTTCATCTTGCCCGTCACGCTCAGTCACCCATACCCATAACGATATAACCGGTCGGGCACACGTCAGCGCAGATGTGGCAGCCGATGCACTTGCCGTAGTCGGTATCGACGTAGCGGCCGACGGTGGGGTTGTCCTTCTTCTTGACCTTGAACACGGCGGTCTGCGGGCAATACACCACGCAGTTGTCGCATTCGAAACACTGGCCGCAGGACATGCAGCGCTTGGCTTCGTCCACCACTTCCTTGTCGGACAGCGCATGCAGGCGCTCTTCGAAGTTGCCCAGCGCGCCCTCCTTGTCGAGTACGGTCACATCGCGGATATGGCGGTCAACAGCCGGGAAGTGGCCGAGGAACAGTTCGTTGTGCGGAATGATATGACGCTGCCGAACGGTCTTCGAAGTTATGCAGAATGTCCTTGCGTTCCGAGGTGCCCAGAATCGGCACCTGGACTTCGTTGTACTCGTGACCGGTTTCGAGCCACTTGCGGATTTCGTCGAAGTGATGCACGTCAACCTTCGGACGCTTGTCGAGCTCTTTCTTGCCCTTCAGGAAGGCATCGATACCGTCGACTGCGATCGAACGCATGGCCGATCGCGGTGGTCAGCAGGTGCGGGCGCATCACGTCGCCGCCGACGAAGACTGTGTTCGTTGCCGGGGAAGCGGTAGTTCTTGTCGGCTTTCATCAGGCCGTTGTTGTTGTTGAACTGCTCGAGGCCGGTGAAGTCGACACCCTGACCGATCGCGGAGACGATCAGGTCGGCCGGCAGGTCACGCTCGGTGCCTTCGACCAGCTTGGTTTCCTTGCCTTCCATCACGAAGTCGGCCACGCGCAGGGCGGTTGCACGGCCCTTCGCGTCGACGACCACGGCCACCGGGGTCACGCCGCCGATGATCTCGATACCTTCCTGCTGGGCATGTTCGACTTCGTGCTTGTTGGCGGCCATCTTGTCGATGGTGGCACGCGACACCAGCACGACTTCAGCACCTTCGCGAGCGGAAATCGAGGCAACATCGTGAGGCCATGTGGCCAGCGATCACGGCTTCGGGACGGTCATCTGCAGTGCCGCGATCTTGGTGACGTTGCCCAGACGGCGGGCAACGGTTGCGACGTCGATCGAGGTGTCGCCACCGCCGATGACCACCACGCGGTTGCCGACGTGCTGCAGGCGGCCTTCGTTGAAGGCACGCAGGAAGGCAACAGCGGTCACGCAGTTGGGGGCTTCGGCACCGGGCACCGGCAGCGGACGGCCAGCCTGTGCGCCCATCGCCATGAAGATCGCGTCGAATTCCTTTTCGATTGCGTCGAAGCGTGACATCGGTGCCGATGCGGGTCTTCAGACGGGTTTCGACACCGAGGTCGATGATGCGCTTGATTTCCGCATCGAGCATTTCACGCGGGGTACGGAAACCGGGAATGCCGTAGCGCATCATGCCGCCGAGCTCTTCGTGCTCGTCGAAAATGGTCACGCCATGGCCACGCAGACGCAGCTGGTAGGCAGCGGCCAGGCCAGCAGGGCCGGCACCGATGATGGCGACTTTCTTGCCGGTTTCGGCAGCCGTGGACGTGTAGGTCATGTTGTTTTCGATGCCCCAGTCGCCCACGAAGTGCTCGACTGCGTTGATGCCCACATGGTCTTCGACCATGTTGCGGTTACAGCCGGATTCGCACGGAGCCGGGCAGACACGGCCCATCACGCCGGGGAACGGGTTGGCTTCGGTGATACGGCGGAATGCGTATTCCTGCCAGGTCACGCCTGCCGGCGGCTTTTCGATGCCGCGCACGATGTTGAGATAACCGCGAATATCTTCGCCAGCCGGGCAGGAGCCCTGGCAAGGCGGCGTGGAGAGCATGTACTCCGGGCATTTATGCGTCCAGCTGGACTGGAAAATCATGTCCTGAGCCGAGCGAATATTCGCCTCCGACTCGCCATCCTTGTAACGACGCCATGTCATCCCGTCAGTTTTTGCTGCTTGTTTGGTCGTGACAGCCATGTTGTTTCTCCTAAACGCCTATGTTGCTAAATGAATAAAACGTGTCCTGATGACCACCGGGACATAATCAATCGAATTTGATTGCCTTGCCTACCAGCTGGTGGACGCCGCCCACCATGCTCATATCGAAGCCATATTTGGGCAGCACTTTGGTGAACTGCGCTTTGCAGATCGCACAAATCGTCGCCATGAAATTGACCTGGTATTCCTGCACCACCGCATTCAACGCGGTCGCGCGCGGCAAAGCCCCCTTGACCCGGACTTCCATCAGGTCGTCGGTCAGCAGACCGCCGCCGCCGCCGCAGCAGAACGTCGATTCGTAAATCGTGTCGTCCGCCATGTTGTGGAAGTTGTTCACCACCGACTGAATCAGTTCGCGCGGAATGGTGAACTGGCCGCCCGGCTCGGTGCCCATGCGCGATGCCCGCGCCACGTTGCACGAGTCGTGATACGTCACGACCAGATCGTCGTTGACCGACGGGTCGACCTTGATCTTGCCGGACTTGATCAGGTCGTTGGTCAGTTCGCAAATGTGCTGCGGCTGCGGATAGGTCGGGATCGAGCTGCTTTTGCAGTTCGATCGAGAACGGATCATTGGCGCCGTAGCCGATGCCGGTCAGGGTATTCCAGAAGCTGTAGGCCACCCGCCAGGCATGGCCGCATTCGCCGACCACGATACGCTTGACGCCGAGTTCCAGTGCCGCGTCGCGGATGCGCATGGCAACTTTGCGCATGGTTTCGTAGTTGCCGTTGAACAAGCCGAAGTTGCCTGCCTCGGAGGCATGCGTGGACAGCGTCCAGCTGATGCCGGCAGCGTGGAACACTTTCGCGTAGCCGATCAGCGACTCGACGTGCGGTTCGGAGAAGAAATCGGCCGAGGGCGTGACCAGCAGCACTTCAGCACCCTTGACGTCAAGCGGCAGTTTGACCGGCACACCGATGTCGGCTTCGATGTCTTCTTCCAGACCCAGCAGCGTGTCTTCCAGCGCAGGGCCAGGCAAGCCGAGGTTGTTGCCGATTTTCTGCACCTTGCCAAGAATCTCGTTGGAGTATTTCTGGCCGACGCCGACGTGGTTGAGAATCTCGCGGCCCGCCATGGTGATCTCGGCGGTGTCGATTCCATAGGGACAGAACACGGAACAGCGGCGGCATTCCGAACACTGGTGATAGTAGTTGTACCAGTCGTCGAGCACATCCTTGGTCAGGTCTTTCGCGCCCACCAGTTTGGGGAACAACTTCCCGGCCGTGGTGAAATACCGGCGGTAAACCTGGCGCATCAAGTCCTGACGCGCAACCGGCATGTTTTTAGGATCGGAGGTGCCCAGGTAGTAGTGGCACTTGTCGGTACAGGCGCCGCAATGCACACAGGCATCGAGGAACACTTTCAGCGAACGGTATTTGCCCAGCAAATCGCCCATCTTCTCGATGGCGCGCGCCTGCCAGTCTTCACCCAGTTCGTGCGGATAGCCCATGAAATCCTGCACCGCCTTGCCGGCAGGGAAGGTTTTCACATGCGCCATCACGCCTTCCCGCAACTTGGGAATTTCGATGGTGTCCTTGATTTCCGGAATGTCAAATTCAGCAGCAGCCAATTGCTCGTCCTTTATCCGTTCTAACGTTCACGCGTGGCAACGATTATTTTTGATCGAGTCGCGCCGCCCAGGCAGCGACATGGCGACGTTCACGCGGGTTGTCCACCTGGTTGCGGGTCGGACTGAAAAACAGACCCGGCGCGTGGAGCAGCTTGCTGATCGGGAAAATCACCATCAGCAGCGCAACCATGGCCAGATGCGCCAGCAGGATCGGATCCTGCGGGACAGGCTGGATATCGGCAACCATCAAGCCCATGAAAAACTGCTTCAAGCGCGATGATGTCGGTGTGGGCAACGAAGGTCATCAGCATGCCGCTGACGCCGATGGCCAACAACAACACCAGCATCAAATAATCCGACGGCGTGGAAATGTAACGCACGCGATCCACCACGAAGCGGCGCGCCAGCAACCCGGCCAGACCAATAACCATCATGAAGCTGGCGTACTTGCCGAAAGGCTGCACGATCCCCACCCAGAACCAGACAGGCTCGGTGAAATAACGCAGGTGGCGCGCCAGCACCAGGAAGAGACCGAAATGGAACAACCAGCCGAATAGCCAGATCCATTTATTGGATTTGAACAGGGACTCGAAAACGACGACTTCTTTGGCCATGCGATAGACCACGCCAGACTGTGTCGTCGGTGCCGGGGTCGTCGGTATTTTTAATGGCGCCGGAGTGCGGCTGTAATCAAAAATCTTGAATGCCAGACCCGCGACCAGCACCAGGGTCGCAAGGTAAAACATTCCGGCATAAATCATCGTCAGCGTAGACAATCCCAACTCCTGAACGTATTTTTTGTGTTTGCAGATTTAACCAGATGCGCATCCGAGAGCGCCACGATTGAATCTGGAAACAGGCCTCCATGAGGCCTGAGTCAAAGGCGTCCCGGCTCAATCAGCCGGGCGCCTCGAAGGGCAAACCCTTAGATACAGCCGGTCGGCTTGGGCAAGCCGGCGATCTTACAGGCCTGCTTGGCGGGGCCGTAGGGGAACAACTCATACAGGTACTTGTTGTTGCCTTTTTCAGGTCCGAGTTTTTTGCCGATAGCCTTGGTCAACACGCGCACTGCGGGAGCGATCTGGTATTCAGCGTAGTACTCGCGCAGGAAATTGACGACTTCCCAGTGGCTTTCGGTCAGATCGACTTTTTCTTCGACGGCCATGTATTTGGCGATGTCTTCGTTCCACTGCGACAGATCGACCAGATAGCCTTCTTCGTCGACTTCGACTTCTTTACCAGCGATATTTACCATAGGCATAGCAATACTCCTTTATTTAAAATTACAGCCAAGACTGACAGCTGCTGTGTTCTGCGACCAGATCCACAAAACCGCCGTAATCCACGACATTGACTCCGTCCAGCACACGCCCGGCCATGCCGCGCGCTGCCAGATCAGGACCGAGTGCGTAAATCTTGAGGCCAGCTGCCGCTGCCTGGATTTTCGCCGCCGCCGCGCTGCCAGCCGTTGCCGCGTAAACCGCGTCTTCGATCAACAAAACAGCAGAACCTTGAGTGGCCATGGCGAGGCAGCTATCCAGCGAACCGCGCTCCGTGGCCGATTTGTTCACAATATGCAGCATGTTCGTCCCCTTAGAAACTGATCACGACGTCTTGTTCGGCCATGAGATTCGCCATCTCCGGAACCGACAACACCGTCACATCGACAATCAGATCGTCTTCGGTCAGACCACGCGCATCCATCGACGCCTGATCGACATACAATTTCTCGATGTCGTAGCCCTCCAGCGCACGGTAGGTCTTGGAGAAATCCTTGATCTCGATGCCCTTGCTGTCGACGCCCTTCACCAACTGATATACACCGTCGTCGGTGAACACCATGCTGACGTCCTGATCGAACGCTGCGGTAATCAGCACCACTTCCAGACCTTCCAGCGCATACACAGTACCGTGCGGCGCCTTGCGGTTCAGAAACATGAATTTTTTGATAACGCCGGAGCCGTCATCCATATCGTCCATATCGCTCATCTCGTTATTCCTCAATCACCGAACGTCACGAGACGATCGTACTGAATACCCATTTCCACCAACTGACCCAGGCCGGAAATCCGGAAGCCCGGAGCCAGCACGTCATCGTTGATGCCGCGACGCTGCGCAGCCGCAACACATACCACCAGATCAACGCCATGGTCGGCAGCCAGTTTGGACCAGCGGGCGGACACATTGCGATCATCCTGAGGAGGCGTGGCCAGACGCGTGGAATTATTCACGCCGTCATGGTAGAAAAAAACACGCGGAACTGTGTGACCCTTCTCGATCGCCGTGCGGGCGAAGAGATAAGCGGAGTCACTGGCCTGATGGGTATAAGGCCCTTCATTTACAAGAATGCCGAATTGCATGGCTTGCTCAAACTCCGAAAAAATCAGCGATTATTATCAAGCAACCGCCGCAGCATCTGGGCTGCGGCGGTGCTGACTACCCCAACCTGACCCGCTTAGAAACGGATATGCGCGGACGCGTTCAGGTTGGCACGACCACCGCGCCAGTTATCAATGTGATACTTGGTGAAAGGCAGACCCGTCTTCTCGAAGAATGCAGGCCAGCCAATGCGGTCGATCCAGTCGATCATGCGCTCCCAAGGCTTGCCATCGGCCTTGTAGGTGGACAGGATCTTCTTGACGACTTCAGCAACTTCCGGCCAGCGCGGCGCGCTGTTCGGCAAGCCCGAAGCAACCAGTTTGTGAAAGGTCGGCTTGGAACGAGCGTTGGAGTTCTTGCCCCCCACCCAGATCGCAATCTTGGAGTGCTCGGGGTCGTTAATCTGCATCGGCGGGCAGGGCGGGAAGCAGGCGCCGCAGCAAATGCACTTCTTCTCGTCGACTTCCAGCGAGGGCTTGCCGTTCACCAGAGCGGGGCGGATCGCAGCCACCGGGCAGCGCGCCACGACGGAGGGACGCTCACACACGTTGGCAACCAGATCATGGTTGATCTTCGGCGGCTTGGTGTGCTGCACGATGATGGCGATGTCGGCCTGGCCACCGCAGTTGATTTCGCAACAGGAGGTGGACATCTTGACGCGGTTGGGCATCTCGCACTTGACGAAGTCGTCGTACAACTCATCCATCAGCGCCTTCACCACGCCGGAAGCGTCGGTACCAGGGATGTCGCAGTGCAACCAGCCCTGGGTGTGCGCAATCATGGACACCGAGTTGGCGGTACCACCGATGGGGTAGCCCTTGTCGGACAGCGCCTTGATCAGCGGCTCAACCTTGGAGCCGTCGGCCACCATGTATTCAATGTTGGAACGCGCAGTAAAACGCACGAAGCCGTCACCGTACTGGTCGGCAATGTCCGCCAACTCACGAATGGTGTAATGATCCATTTGACGCGCCGTACCCGCTTTGACGGTCCAAACTTCATCGCCGGACTCGGCACGGTGATACAGAACACCCGGCTTCGGATGGCTATGGAAAGACCATTTGCCATAGTTTTTCACCATCACGGGGTGCATGTAGGGCATCGGATCCGGTGCGCCGGATTCGATAGGCGGACGTAGTTCAGCCATGTTTTATCTCCAACAGATTTAATGCACGAGCCTCAGCGTTCACCAAGGCCCGCGGTACACGAAACTTAAGCGGCGGTCTGCTTGTACTCGTTCCACTTCTCGACTTGCTCGTCCCAATCATCGGAACGGAAGTAAGGATTGGAACGCGGCTCTTTGATCATGCGCGGGTCAACCGGAATATCCAGACCTTCGAGGAAGTTGGTCAGGCCGATACGCTCGATCATCTCACCGGTACGCTCGTGCTCCAGCGCGTTTTCCGCGAAGAAGTCGAGGATGTTGCGAGCCAGTTCGTTCAGCTTCTCGAAGTCCTCGTCGGACTCCAGCTTCATGAACGGAATCACCACAGTACCCATGGTTGCACCGATCTTCAGCACGCCCTTGCCGCCCACCAGGATCGACACGCCCTTGTCGTTACCGGGCAGCAGGCCGCCGGGGATAACGTTCAGGCAGTGCATGCAGCGCACGCAGTTCTTGTTGTCGATGCACAGGGTGTTACCGTCGCCCAAGCTGGCGGCGGACACGTTGGCGCTGGCCTTGAACTTGTCGCTGGACACCAGGGTGATAGCCTTGGTCGGGCACTTGCTGATCACGTCGTTGACGAGATCATGCATGCCGTGAGCCTTGTAGTAATCCTGAACCTGCGCTTCGTTGACGCGGATGTTGTCACGCCAGGTGCCGATGGTCGCCATGTCGGAACGCTGGATCGCGTTGACGCAATCGTTCGGGCAACCGGAGAACTTGAACTTGAACTTGTACGGCAGCGACGGACGATGCATGTCGTCCAGGTTATTGTTGATGACGGTACGCAGCGCCTTGGCTTCGTCGTAGCAAGACATTTCGCAACGGGCAGCACCCACGCAAGACATCGAGGTACGCAGCGCGGGGCCCGCACCACCAAGGTCGAAACCCATTTCGTTGAAGGCATCGAATGCGCCCTGCACGTCAGCGGTCTTGATGCCCTGGAACATGATGTCGCCGGACTGGCCGTGGAACGCGATCAGACCCGAACCACCGGTAGCCGACCAGACGTCGCACATCTTGCGCAGCAGATCGGAGCTGTAATGCATGCCGGCGGGCGGCTGAATGCGCAGGGTATGGAATTCGGCAGCCTCAGGGAACAGCGGCTTGTGGTCAGCATCCTTAAGCTCGGTGAAACGGGGGATCACGCCACCACCGTAACCGAACACGCCCACCGTACCACCCTTCCAGTAACCGAACTTGGTCTGGTACGAGGTTTCCAGCTGACCCATCAGGTCAACCATCATGTCGTTATCTTTTGCCAGACGCTTCAGGCCGGTCACGAAACTGGGCCACGGGCCGCTTTCGAGCTGGTCCAGATTGGGCGTATCAATCATTTGCTTTGCCATTTTTCTCTCCTAGAAAATTTCGAAATGCCCGCTTAGCCAACAGCCCAACGGTATCTCAGCATCGTATGGGCTTGGCGGCTGTGTCGCCATCATTCTCATGGGTAAAACGATTACTCCATCGCGGTAGGCTCCAACCTACCCAAAGGGAGTAGTTTCGGCTCCCCAACACGGTAATGCCTCATTTATACAAATGGTGAGACATTACGCGGCCGCCACAGGAACTCACAAGAGTATTAAAATATTGCTGTCAGCGCAAGCCCATTTTAATGGCGGGGTTGATTATCCTCGTCGAGTCGCCATATCCGAGCGGTCGCACCACCGCATACATGCGGCCACCACATAATGCAAACAGCACACAGCCCCAGATTGAGACTCCATGCCTGAAATCACTCCCCTAGACAAGATGCGGCTTCCTTTTGGGGGGCAGGAGATCGAGTTTCAGCATCTCACCCATGAATCGGGCGGGGTGCCGTTCATGCGCATCCGCATCCGTGAAAACAAGCGCTTCACCATATTCGACGTCGATCCGGTCAGCGCGCAAAAATGGGCGGAGCTGATGCTCGCCTGGGCCAAGCAGCATGCCGGGGATGCGCCATGAGCTGGGCGGGCTGGCCTGAAAACAAACCCGAGGAGTACACGCCGCAGCTGACCGATCTGCAGTTTGACCTGGTCGGCACGACCATCCCGGCTGACAACGCCCAGTTGCTGGCTGATGCGATACAGGCTCATGTGCCCTGGCTCGGCGAAAACAGCGGCGCGGGGATCCAGCATCTGAAAGGCGCGGAAACCAACAAGGGCGATGCGACGCTCAACATCAACCGGCGTACCAAGCTGTTTGTCCGCGTGCCGCAGGTTCGGGTGGACGACATGCTGCAGCTGGTCGGCAAGACGCTCGACCTGGCGGGTCATCTGCTGCAAATCGGCAGTTTCAAGACCCGCGCATTCAGTCCATTCAGCAATATCTACGCACATTTCGTTGACACCGGCAGCAGCGGTGAAGAACAATTCGTGCAGGACGTGATGCAGGAGCTCGACGGTCATTTCAAGCTGCGCTGCGGCTTTATTTGCGGCAGGCAGCAAACGCTGCAGAGTGCATCTGGCGTCTTGCACGGTTATAGTTTGATGTTGCACGACGTGCCGCCGCACAAATCCCTGCAATTGCAGGACGAAGGCATGGGACGCAACCGTTTGTTAGGTTGCGGGATTTTCATCCCGCATAAATCCATCGCGCCGGTTGTGCCGGCCACCCTTTGATTTTTAATTGACCAACCCGAAAGGAGAAAACATGTCTTATGTTGTAAACGGCGAAGAGCTCGAAACCGGCGAAGAGGAATTTCTGCTGGAAGCCAACTTTAGCGACGACGTTCCCCCGGTCATCGCCGCAGCCGAAAAAATCACGCTGACGGACGAGCACTGGCAGGTCATCAATTACCTGCGCGAGAAGTACAAGGAGGATGGCCACACCCCCAACTTCCGCAACATGGTTGCCGAACTGGATGAATTGCACGAAGGCGTGGACTGGAAGAAAAAGCTGTATGACCTTTTCCCCAACCAGCCCGCTCGCCAGGCCTGCCGCGTTGCCGGCCTGACCAAGCCTTACGGCAAGGGCGGCTACTGATTTAATCAGCCGGTCGCATCCGTTGAGCGGGCAGCGTGGCGCGAGCCATGCTGCCCGTTTCCAACTTGCAGCTCACCTAATTTGCAGAGCCTTTCATGTTTTCCAACACCCTAGTCACGACCGAAGACCTGGCTGCCCACCTGAACGATCCGAACTGGGTCATTCTGGATTGCCGCTTCACCCTCACCGACACCGTGGCGGGGCGACAGGCTTACGAGAAAGCCCATATCCCGGGTGCGCGTTACGTGCATCTGGACGACGATCTCTCAGCGCCCACAGGCGAGCTGACAGGGCGCCATCCCCTGCCCGATCCGCGCGTGCTGACCGAAAAACTGTGTCAGTGGGGCGTTGGGGTGAACAAGCAGGTCGTCGTGTATGACGACAGTTACGGCGCCATGGCCACCCGGCTGTGGTGGATGATGCGCTGGCTGGGCCATCCCGGCGTGGCCTTGCTGGACGGCGGCTACCCGAAATGGCTGCGCGAGAAGCGGCCGGTCACCGCCGAGCCGCCCGTGCCGCACACGGCCAGCTGCGCCTGCCTGCCCGAACCTACTCAGATCGTGGGTGCGGACGAGGTGCTGCACGCATCGCGGTCAGGCGACCAACTCATTATCGATGCGCGCCCGGATCGCCGTTTCAGCGGCGAATTCGAACCGCTCGACCCGGTGGCCGGCCACGTGCCGGGCGCCATCAACTATCCTTTCGATGAAAACCTCGATATGGATGGCACTTACCTGCCGCCCGAGGCGCTGCGGGAAAACTACCAGGCGCTGCTCAAAGGCAAAGCGGCCTGGCAGGTGATCCACATGTGCGGCTCCGGCGTCACCGCCTGCCACAATATTCTGGCGATGGAAATCGCCGGCCTGCCCGGTTCACGGCTGTACCCCGGCTCATGGAGCGAGTGGATCACCGATCCCGCCCGCCCCGTTGCCACAGGAGAATAATCATGGCCATGCCCATCCGCGTCAAAACCATCTGGTTCAAGAAAGACGGCGAACGCAGCGCTGAAGAAATCGCCTCGGCGGTGGCCACCACCACCTGGCGCGTTGCCGACAAGGCGATCGACAATCTGGGGCGTGAGAACTACGACATCATCACCCCCGATCGCGGCTTCAAGCTGATCGCCGAATTCCTCGCCTTTCTGGTGCATTACTGCGACCGCATGGCCTACGCGACCCTCAGTCCAGAACGTCGCGTCGCGGTGCTGCAGGCCGTCAGCAACCGCCTGGGCGAAGTGATGGAACAGAACGTGCGCGAAGTCGTGGGCAAGGATGACCCGCGCAACTACAAGCAGGAATTCATCGATTTCCTCAACCGCCGCTTCAATGACTACGCCGAATTCGAATTTCCCGACGACGATAAAGCCAGTTTCCCTGCGCTGCGTTTCCTTGGACTGCAAATCCGCGACGAAATGGGCGACAGCGACAAAACCTGGATCATGGATCAGATCATGGATATCGAAATGCCCGAAATGATGGGCACGGTGAGGAAGAGCTTCAAGGGCCTGCTGTCCGACGCGCCGGTCAAACGCGGTTTCGGTTCGCCGGACATGCTGCCGCCGGAGTAAGGCTAGCGCATGGCATCACCGTTCGACCTCGCCGACGACACGGCTTATCGCGCCTGGCGCGACGCCAAGCTCGCGGCCTACCCGCGCAGCATCGACGAGCTGGTCGTGCCGCTGGCCGACCCACGCGCACTGACCGCGGCCGAGACGCGCGCGCTCGCCACCGCCGTCGCGCGCGCCAACCTGGTTTTTTACGCCGCGCCGCATCTGCCCGCCGCCGACAAAAGCCTGCCCAAACGGCTTGGGCAGCAACTCGGACTCACCC
The DNA here is from genome assembly GCA_963818665.1 of uncultured Hydrogenophilales bacterium. Taxonomy (GTDB): domain Bacteria; phylum Pseudomonadota; class Gammaproteobacteria; order Burkholderiales; family Thiobacillaceae; genus Thiobacillus. The sequence continues at coordinate 29,445 of CAWFTM010000013.1, forward strand.
GGCTCGAAGGCAACTACCTCGCGGACGAAGACGGCCTGTCGAGCATCACCCCGAACGACGACGAAACGAACGTGCGCGGCGACTACATCCCGTACACGCACAAGCCGATCAACTGGCACACCGACGGCTATTACAACGCACTCGATCGCCGCATTCTCGGCATGTCGCTGCATTGCGCGCAGGACGCCGAGTCCGGCGGCGAAAACGCGCTGCTCGACCACGAGATCGCCTATATCCAGCTGCGCGACGCCAACCCGGATTACATTGCCGCCCTGATGCAGCCGGACGCAATGACCATCCCCGCGCGCATGGATGAAGACAACGTTGCCCGCCCCGAACAATCCGGACCGGTGTTTTCGGTAGACCCCGAACAGGGCTTCCTGCACATGCGCTATACCGCGCGCACCCGCTCCATCGTGTGGAAAGCCGACCCGACGACGCAGGCTGCCGTCAAAACGCTCTCCGAGATTCTCGCCCATTCCGAATACACGCTGACCGCACGGATGACACCCGGCATGGGGCTCCTCTGCAACAACGTGCTGCATACCCGCAGCGGGTTTTCCGATTCTCCCGGCCACCGCAGATTGCTCTATCGCGGTCGTTATTACGACCGCCTGCGCTTCGATTTGGCCGGCCCCGCACGCCCCGCCTAGCGGGAGCAGGTAAAATAGCGGCCTTTGTTTTCCGGCCGCCTGCCGTCATGCAGCTTCTCGCCCTCGGGGTCAATCATCACACCGCACCGCTCGCGATCCGCGAGCAGGTGGCGTTCGGCCCCGAAAAGCTGGCGCTGGCGCTGCGCGAGCTGACGCAGAACCAGCATGCATCCGAAGCGGCGATCCTGTCGACCTGCAATCGTACGGAGCTGTATGTGAACACGCCCTCGCCCGAGGACGTGACGCAATGGCTGGCCGATTTCCACCATATCGAGCGCCGCGAGCTGGCGCCCTATCTGTATGCGCTGCCGCGCGAAAAGGCCGCGCAACATGCGTTTCGCGTCGCCGCCGGGCTCGACTCCATGGTGCTGGGCGAAACCCAGATCCTCGGCCAGATGAAGCAGGCCGTGCAGACCGCCGAAGAGGCCGGCACCCTCGGCCTGCTGCTGCACAAGCTGTTCCAGCGCACCTTCTCGGTGGCCAAGGAAGTGCGCACCAGCACCGAAATCGGCGCCAATTCGGTGTCGATGGCCGCCGCCGCAGTGCGCCTGGCCGAGCGCATTTTTCCCGGCGTGAAGGAGCAGGCCTGCCTGTTCATCGGCGCCGGGGAAATGATCGAGCTGTGCATGACCCACTTCGCCGCACAGCATCCGCGCCGCATGACCGTGGCCAACCGCACTGCCGAGCGCGCCCGTCCGCTGGCCGAACGCTTCAACGCCGGGGTGATTCCGCTGACCGCGCTGCCGGACGAAGTCGCCGCCTACGACATCATCATCACCTCCACCGCCAGCCCGTTGCCGATCCTGGGCAAGGGCATGCTGGAACGCGCGATCAAGCAGCGCCGCCACCGCCCGATTTTCATCGTCGACCTGGCGGTGCCGCGCGACGTCGAAGCCGAGGTCGCCGACATGGACGACGTGTTCCTCTACAGCGTGGACGATCTCGGCGAAGTGGTGCGCGAAGGCATGGATACCCGGGTGGCGCAGGTGGCGCAGGCCGAAGCGATCATCGAAACCAGCGTCGAAAGCTTCGTCCACTGGATGGAAGGCCGCGAACTGGTACCGACCATCCGCGCCCTGCGCGACAGCGCCGAGCGCCATCGCCGCCACGAAATCGAAAAAGCCGAAAAGGCGCTGGCACGCGGCGACGACCCGCGCGCCGTGCTCGACGCGATGAGCCATGCGCTCGCCAACAAGCTGCTGCACGCTCCCACCCACGCGCTGAACCATGCCAGCCGTGCCGAGCGCGACCAGTTCGCCCGCCTGATCAGCCAGCTTTACGGGCTGGGCCGGGACAATTGAACGCGGCCGAATGAAAGCGTCTTTGGCCGACAAACTCGCTCGCGCCGACGAGCGGCTGACAGAGCTCGACGCGCTGTTGTCGCAGCCGGAAATCGCGGGCGACATGGAAACCTACCGCAAGCTCACCCGCGAACGCGCCGATCTCGACCCCGTCGTCGCGCTGTATCGGCAATATCGGCTGGCCGAGGCCGACCAGAAAACCGCGCACGAAATGCTGGCCGATGCGGACATGCGCGAACTCGCCGAAGCCGAACTCGCCGACAGCGCGGCCAGGATCAGCCGGCTGGAATCCGACCTGCAAACCGCGCTGCTGCCGAAAGACCCCAACGACGAGCGCAACATCTTCCTGGAAATCCGCGCCGGCACCGGCGGCGACGAATCCGCCCTGTTTGCCGGCAATCTGTTGCGCATGTACACGCGCTATGCCGAACGTCAGGGCTGGAAGGTCGAACTGGTGTCGGAAAGTCCCGGTGAAGTCGGCGGCTACAAGGAAGCCATCCTCCGCATCGTCGGCCACGGCGCCTATTCGCGCCTGAAATTCGAATCCGGCGGCCATCGCGTGCAGCGCGTGCCGGAAACCGAATCGCAGGGGCGCATCCACACCTCGGCCTGCACCGTCGCGGTGATGCCGGAAGCGGACGAAGTCGGCGAAGTCGACATCAACCCGGCCGACCTGCGCATCGATACCTTCCGCGCCTCCGGCGCCGGCGGCCAGCACATCAACAAGACCGATTCCGCGATCCGCATCACCCACCTGCCGACCGGCCTGGTGGTCGAATGCCAGGACGACCGCTCGCAGCACCGCAACCGTGCGCAGGCGATGAGCGTGCTGGCGGCGCGCCTGAAAGACCGCGAAATCCAGGCGCAACAGTCCGCCGAAGCAAGCACCCGCAAAAGCCTGGTCGGTAGCGGCGACCGCTCCGACCGCATCCGCACCTACAACTTCCCGCAAGGGCGCATCACCGACCACCGCATCAACCTGACGCTGTACAAGATCGACGCGATGATGGATGGCGACCTCACCGAATTGTTCGACGCACTCTCCGCCGAACATCAGGCCGAACTGCTGGCGACGCTGTCGGGTGAGGCGTGACGACCGTCGCCAGCCTGCTCGATGACGCCACCGCCCGCATCGCCGCCGCGCTTGATTTGTCTCGACGCGACGCGCGACTCGATGCGCGGGTACTGGCTGCTCATGTGTTACACGTGGACGCCGCCTGGCTGATCGCGCACGACACCGATCCGGTCGCAGACGCCGCCTGTATCGCGTTCGATACACTTCTGACACAGCGGCTCGCCGGCAAACCGATCGCCTACCTCGTCGGCGCACGCGAATTTTATGGCCGCCCTTTCCAGGTTTCGCCCGATGTCCTGATCCCGCGTCCCGAAACCGAACTGCTGGTGGAACACGCCCTGGCACGCATTCCGCCCGATCAGGTCACGGACGTTCTGGACCTGGGCACCGGCAGCGGCTGCATTGCCATCACCCTGGCACTGGAACGTCCGCTGGCGCGAGTCACGGCGGTGGATCGCTCGCCCGCAGCACTGGCCATCGCGCAACGCAATGCCGACATCCTCAACGCCCGTGTCGAATTTTTGAACAGCGACTGGTTTGCCGCATACGTCGCCGAACGGCGTTTCGACCTCATCGTCAGCAATCCCCCCTATATCGCTGCCGCTGACCCCCATCTGGCGCGCGGCGATGTGCGCTTCGAACCGCTGACCGCGCTGGCCGCGGGCACCGACGGCCTCGACGACCTGCGCACGCTGACCACAGCCGCCCCCTCCCACCTCAAGCCCGGTGGCACGCTGCTGCTGGAACATGGCTACGACCAGGCGGACGGCGTTTTGCGTTCGGCCCTGTTGCGAAAGAATGGCTTCCACCACCCTCGAAGCTGGGCCGACCTGGCGGGCATCCAGCGCGTCAGCGGCGGCGATCTGTCGGAATAATTTACACTTCGCCGGAACCGGACGAAGACCCGATAGCCGGCACACTGCGTGCGCAGGCATTTCCAGCGGTCATTTCCAGCGGATTCGATGTATATTGGCGCGATTCTTGCTGCTGTTTAGACAGAATTCAAAACCCTTATCGAGGTCTGCCATGTCTGATCACACACCTGAACCCCAAGGCGCCCAGCCGGAGTCATCGCCAAGCGATGAGGTCAACCAGTCCCGCCGCAAGCTGACCGGCGCCGCCACGCTCGGCGTGTCGGCCGTTTTCACGCTGGCGAGCCGCCCGGTGTGGGCCAACCAGTGCACGATTTCCGGCATGGCCTCAGGCAATTTATCGTCCCCCGATAACATCGCCTGCGCGGGTTGCACACCCGGCTACTGGCTCAACCACCCGCTGAACTGGCCCGCCCCCTACCTGCCGGGCACCTGCCTCGAATGCCAGGCCACCGGCAGCGGCAACAAGTGCAAGGCATGGAAAAATGATGGCACGGTCTTCCCCTTCCCGAGCACCTTCAAGAACCAGGGCAAGACCATGATGCAGGTTCTGGCCATGACGGGGAACGAGGACCCCTACCAGTTGGGCGCCCACGCCATTGCAGCCCTGCTGAATTCGGCTGCCACCTACCCGGGAAACTACAGCTTTGGGTATCTCCCCGGCGATATTCTCGACCTGTGGAACAAATATGCCTTCTCCAATCCCCAGGGTTTAAAAGGCATGTACCAGTCCTTGAATGAACGCAGCTGTCCGCTCGGCAACGAAGGGGACATGCAGCAATGCACCCCCACGCCGACTTGAAGCAGCTGTTGTCGTGTGCAAGGCATCCTGTTAATCAGACCCAGTGGCAGCAGTTCCAACTTCTCATGGCTGGTTATTCAAAACCTGGGGCAACGAGGCCGTCCTGTTCAGCACGGCCTCGGGCGACACCCACTATCTGAAGCCGCTCACCCTGGCGCTCTACCAGACTTGCCGCGACCATCCCGGTTACACCTCGGCCCAGCTCGCTGATGTGCTGGCCACGCGTCTCGGCGTGGCCAAAACACCGCAATTCCTCGAACTGGCCGACGACACACTCGACAGCCTCCGGCAAATCGGCCTGCTGGAATCCGCATGAAGCTGCTGCAACTGCCCCCCGCCGAATTGCGGCGGCAACTGGCGAATGCCGGCGTATGGATCCGCACCGGCCCGTTTTCGCTCAAGGTGCAATCGCGCATTTCCCTATGTGGCAGAGGGACTGGCCGAACTCTACGGCCAGTTCGAGGTGCGCAGTGCGCATGAGGCCTTTGCCGACTTTCATGTGTCGGTGAACCCGCCCGCCAGCCTGCGGCGCTGGCTGCGCCCGCAGGCCGCCTTTTCGTTCGACGGCATGCAACCCTTCAAACCCTTGCCGCGCGACCAGGCATTTCCAATGCTGGAATGGGGACTCAACTGGTGCGTGTCGACGCAGGCGCATCACTACCTCATCATCCATGCTGCCGTGGTCGAAAAGAATGGCTTGGCCGCGATTCTGCCGGCCCCGCCGGGTTCCGGAAAAAGCACGCTGACCGCCGGACTGGTGCTGTCGGGCTGGCGTCTGCTGTCCGACGAACTCACGCTGATCGATCGCAAAACCGGCCTGATTCAACCCTTGCCACGTCCGGTCAGCCTGAAGAACCAGTCGATCGATGTCATCCGCCAATTCGACCCGGACGCCTACATCAACCGCGCCTCGCACGACACCGTGAAAGGCACGGTGGCGCACATGCGTCCGCCGCGCGAAAGTGTGCGGCGCCAGCACGAGACGGCACGCCCCGGCTGGGTGATTTTTCCCAAATGGGAGGCCGGCGCGCCGACCACCCTGACCCCGCGCTCGCAGGCGCAGACCTTCATGTTTCTGGCGCAAAACGCTTTCAACTACAGTCACCTGGGCGCGGATGGCTTTCGCGTCGGCGCGGCGCTGGTTGACCAGACCGCCTGTTACGACTTCCATTACAGCGATTTGCACGACGCCATCGCAGCATTCGACCGCCTGGCCGATCGCACCCAATCTGCCTGAACCATGCCGACGCCTCGCGATCTGCTCGTCCGCACCCTGCGCACACCCGACGTCGTCACCCGTTTTTCGATGAGCGAATGGGACATCCTGGTGCGGCAGGCGCGGGCAGCCGGCCTGCTGGCACGGCTGGCAAACCGCTTTCGCCAGCATGGGCTGACAGACGAAATTCCGGCCATGGCACGCTGGCATTTCGAAGCAGCCGAGACACTGGCCGACAAACAGCACACTGCGGTGCGCTGGGAACTCCAGCAGCTTCGCGCCGCCCTGACCGATCTCGACAGCCCGCTCATCGTGCTCAAAGGGGCGGCCTACGTCGCGGCCAACCTGCCCGCGGCGGGAGGGCGATTGTTCAATGACATCGATATTCTGGTGCCGCGCGAGCAACTGGAGCAGGCCGAAGCTTCGCTGATGCTGGCGGGCTGGCATGCCACCGGTCTGTCGGCATACGACAAACGCTATTACCGCCGCTGGATGCACGAGCTCCCGCCGCTGCAGCATAGCCAGCGCGCCACGGTCGTCGACGTCCATCACGCAATCCTGCCCGACACCGCGCGCTACCATCCCGACTCCGCCAAGCTGCGCAGCCGCGCTGTCGCGGTGGAGGATTTGCCGGGCGTGTATGTGCTGGCCACAGAAGATCGCATTCTGCATTCCGCCACCCACTTGTTTCACGATGGCGAATTGCCGCATGGCCTGCGCGACCTCACCGACCTCGACCTGTTGCTGCGCGAGGCCGCCGCTGAGCCCGGTTTCTGGCCACGCCTGAGCGCGCGCGCCGACGAACTGCAACTCAGCCGCTCGTTGTTCTATGCCCTGCGGTATCTGCGCCATTTTCTCGACACGCCGGTTCCCGACAGCGCGATGGCCAGCCTGGATGCCGTCGCGCCCAACCGCGTCACGCTCGCGCTGATGGATCGCATTTTCACCCGCGTGCTTGCGCCCGCTCACGCCAGCTGCGATGACAAATTCACGTCCACTGCCCGCCTCGCCGCTTTCGTGCGCGCGCACTGGCTGCGTATGCCCGCGCACCTGCTGATCCCGCATCTTTTCCACAAAGCGTTCATCAGTCCCTATCTGAGCCACGGTGCCCCTAAAGCGGCTTGACGCAGACTGCGTCGCGCGTATAATTGTTGAGCATTCCACTCAAGTATTAATCAGGAGCCGAACAATGACCCCTCTCGACCGCATCCGTGACCAAGTCACCACCAACAATGTCGTGCTTTACATGAAAGGCACCCCGCAGTTTCCGCAATGCGGCTTTTCGTCGCGCGCCGCGCAAGTGCTTCAGGCCTGTGGCGTGAAGGATTTTCTGGCCGTCAACGTGCTGGCTGACCCGGAAATTTTCGAAAACCTGAAGTACTACGCCAACTGGCCGACCTTCCCGCAGCTGTACGTGAAGGGCGAACTGATCGGCGGCTGTGACATCATGATCGAGATGTACCAGAAGGGTGAAATCCAGAAAGTACTGGAAGAAGCGCAGGCTGCCTGACGCCACACCTCGAACGCAAAAAAGCCGACTTCAAGTCGGCTTTTTTGTTGCGCCCGATCAGCGTACACGCAGGAATCATTTCGACTCGTCGTCCGCCCCGGCATCGCCATCCATTCCCAGTTCGTGTATTTTCCGCGTCAGCGTATTGCGCCCCCAGCCGAGCAGGTGAGCGGCCTCGATGCGGCGCCCACCGGTGTGACGCAGTGCCACTTCGATCAGGGTTTTTTCGTAGCTTTGCGTCAATTCATTCAGAATCGCCGTCTCGCCACGCGCCAGACGCGCGCTCGCCTCGGCGGCCAGTCCATGCAGCCAGTCGCCGCCGGCCGGCTCGGCACCCCCCTGCATCAGGTCGGCCGGCAGGTCGCTCACTTCGACGATCTGGCCTGGCGCCATCACCGTCAGGTAATGGCTGACGTTTTCCAGTTGCCGGACGTTGCCCCCCCACGGCAAATTGACCAGCGTCTTCATCGCAGCGTCTGACACGCCTTTCGCCTCCATTCCCAGTTCGTGCGCGCTCTTCTGCATGAAGTGGCGCACCAGCAGCGGAATGTCTTCGCGCCGTTCGCGCAGCGCGGGCAGCCGCAGGCGAATGACGTTGAGCCGGTGGAACAGGTCTTCGCGGAACAGGCCTTCGCGCACGCGCACCTCCAGATCCTGGTGGGTGGCAGCGATCACCCTCACGTTGACCTTGATCGGCGTATGACCGCCGACGCGATAAAACTGGCCGTCCGACAGTACGCGTAACAGACGGGTTTGCAACTCGGCGGGCATGTCGCCGATTTCGTCCAGAAACAGGGTGCCGCCATCGGCTTGCTCGAAACGGCCGCGCCGCTGGGCCGCCGCACCGGTGAAGGCTCCACGCTCGTGGCCGAACAGCTCGGATTCGAGCAGGTCCTTGGGGATGGCGGCGGTGTTGAGCGCAATGAAGGGCGCGCCGGCGCGTGGACTGTGGCGGTGCAGGGCATGCGCGACGAGTTCCTTGCCGCTGCCGGATTCGCCGGTAATCAGCACGGTCGTGTGCGAATGCGCCAGCCGCCCGATGGCACGAAACACTTCCTGCATCGCCGGCGCCTGGCCGAGGATTTCCGGCACCGGCGGCGCATCGCTGCTGGCAGGCACGTCGTCACGGCTGGCGCTTTCGGCCAGCGCGCGCCGCACCAGTTCGAGCGCCTGATCGACGTCGAACGGCTTCGGCAGGTATTCGAACGCACCGCCCTGGAATGCCGACACCGCGCTATCCAGATCGGAGTACGCCGTCATGATGATGACCGGCACCTTGGGCAGGCGCTCTTTCAGCGCCTGCAACAATTCGAGTCCGGAGACGCCCGGCATGCGGATGTCGGACAGCACTGCGCTGGGCTGGCTGCGTTCCAGTTCACGCAGCGCATCGCTGGCCGAACTGAAGGTCATGCAGGGAATGTCTTCGCGCAGCAAGGCCTTTTCGAGCACCCAGCGGATGGAACGGTCGTCGTCAATAATCCAGACACAGCTTGATTTCGGCATGGCGTTCAGTTGAAAAGGGGAATGAAAATCGAGAAAACAGTGTGGCCCGGACGGCTTTCGCAATCGATCGTGCCGTGGTTTTGTGCGATCAAGGTCTGCGCCACTGCGAGCCCCAGCCCGCTGCCACCCTCGCGCCCTGACACCAGCGGATAGAAGATCTGGTCACGGATTTCAGCCGGAATCCCGGGGCCGTTATCGATGATCTCGACCCGCAGACCCAATTGGTTACGCCGGCTTTCCAGCGTGCTTTGTCGCGCCACGCGGGTCTTGAAAATGATTTTTCCCTGGCCGTGCATCGCCTGCACCGCGTTGCGCGCAATATTGAGCGTGGCCTGGATCAGCTGCTCGGCATCGGCGCGGATTTCCGGCAGGCTGATGTCGTAATCACGTTGCAAACTCATGCTCGGGGTTTCGGCCAGCACCAGACTGCGCACTCTTTCCAGCACTTCATGGATATTCACCGCACCAAAACGGGGCGTCCGGTGCGGCGTCAGCAGGCGCTCCATCAGCGACTGCAGACGGTCGGATTCCTTGATGATGACCTGGGTATATTCACGCAGGCTCTCGCGCGGCAGTTCGTGTTCCAGCAATTGCGCGGCGCCGCGGATACCGCCCAGCGGGTTCTTGATCTCGTGCGCCAGATTGCGCAGCAACTCGCGATTGGCCTCCTGCTGCAAGCGCGCCTGCTCCAGACGGGCGATACGCAGGTGCGGATCGACCGCACGCATTTCGATCAGCAGAGCGTGCGGCGGCCGCTCCAGCGGTGAAATGCTGCATCCCACGCGGAGCGGCGGATGCCCGTTCACCGCCACATCGATCTCATATTCGATCACGGTTTCCTGCTGCGTACGGGCAGTCAGAATCGCCGCCAACAGTTCCAGGCTGCGCTCAAACGTGTGCTCGGCCGTATCGCCGATCAGCAGCACACCCGACACCCCGAGCAAGGTTTCGATTGCCGGATTGACGTACTGGATATGGTCATCGGCATCCAGCACCATCGCGCCGGTCGCCAGGCAATCAAGTCCGGAAAATTCGTGGGTAGGAAACGGCATGGTGTTCATGCAGTCAGAGTAAGCACCGATTGTGCCAGAGCGTGGTTGTTGATGCTTGAGCATCTTTACAACCAAGCCTCCCCTTGCGGGTAGCAGCAGAGATGGCCTTGCGCTTACTTCAAGTTCGCCAGCTCACGCTGGATCGAGGCCACGTTCTGGTCGTGTTGTTTCACGCTTTCACGCAGTTTTTTGACCCGGCTGACATAGCTGGAATCGGTCGCCTTCTCACCCGGCGCCAACCGCTCACCCAGCGCCAGCTGACGGCGTGCCTCGTCGGCATTCTTGCGTTCGCCCGTGATTTCATCCTGCAATACCTGGCGACGAATATCGTCACGACGTTTCTGCGTACCCGCATCGATGCGCGGGAAATCCGTCGGACTGGGCGTGTAGGACGCGCGCCGGGAGGACGATTTGCCACTGCCCGACTGCTGCGCCGGCGCACCCGGAATGTCGATCCGCTTGGCACCTTTTTTGTACACATCGGTAAACGTGACGTTGCCGCTTTCATCGACGTACTTGTAGATTTCTGCCTGGACGGGGGTGACCAGAAGCAGGCACATCAGAAAGGGGAAGCGGAGATTTTGCATAGAATCGAGTGTAGCGTACCCGTGTATTTACGACCAAAACCGGACAAGCTTGAACCGCCGTTGAGCTCCGGCGGCCATAAAAAAGGGCGGCCGAAGCCGCCCTTTTGATCGCAACCCGCTGCAATTACAGCGAGTAGTACATCGCGAATTCGACCGGGTGGGTCGTCATGCGGAACTTGGTCACTTCCTGCATTTTCAGTTCGATGTAGGCATCGATCATGTCGTTGGTGAACACGCCGCCACGGGTGAGGAACTCGCGATCCTTGTCGAGTTCTTCCAGTGCCATTTCCAGGCTGTGGCAGACCTTCGGAATCTTCGCATCTTCTTCCGGCGGCAGGTCGTACAGATCCTTGTCCGACGGATCGCCGGGGTGGATCTTGTTCTGGATGCCATCGAGACCGGCCATCATCAGCGCAGTGAAACACAGATAGGGGTTGGCGGTGGGGTCCGGGAAGCGGGTTTCGATGCGACGCGCTTTTTCAGAGGCGGCAATCGGGATCCGGATCGAAGCCGAACGGTTACGTGCCGAGTAGGCCAGCATCACCGGCGCCTCGAAGCCCGGCACCAGACGCTTGTACGAGTTGGTCGACGGGTTGGTGATCGCGTTCAGTGCCTTGGCGTGCTTGATGACGCCGCCGATGTAATACAGACACATTTCAGACAGGCCGGCGTAGCCGTTGCCCGCAAACAGGTTCTTGCCGTCTTTCCACAGCGACATGTGCACGTGCATGCCGGAGCCGTTGTCGCCGACGATGGGCTTGGGCATGAAGGTCGCGGTCTTGCCGTAGGCGTGGGCGACGTTCTGCACGATGTATTTCAGCGTCTGCGTCCAGTCGGCGCGCTTGGTCAGCGTGCTGAACTGGGTGCCGATTTCGCACTGGCCGGCGGTCGCCACTTCGTGGTGGAACACTTCGACCGGGATGCCGGCTTCTTCCAGCGCCAGCACCATGGCAGCGCGGATGTCCTGCAGGCTGTCGACCGGGGGCACCGGGAAGTAACCGCCCTTGACGCCGGGACGGTGGCCGGTGTTGCCGTTCTCGAATTTTTCAGCGGACGACCAGGCGGCTTCTTCGGAATTGATCTGCACGCCGCAGCCCGACATGTTGTCGTGCCAGGTGATGGAATCGAAAATGAAGAACTCGGGCTCCGGGCCGAAGTAGGCGGTGTCGGCGATGCCGGTCGACTTCAGGTAGGCTTCGGCGCGCTTGGCGACCGAACGCGGATCGCGCTCGTAGCCCTTGCCGTCGGACGGCTCGATCACGTCGCAGGTCAGGATCAGGGTGGCTTCGTCGAAGAAGGGGTCCATGTAGGCCGAATCCGGATCGGCTTTCAGCAGCATGTCGGACGCCTGAATGCCTTTCCAGCCGGCGATCGAGGAGCCGTCGAACGGGTGGCCGTCTTCGAACCAGTCTTCGGTCACGATGCGCGCAGGAATCGAAACGTGCTGTTCCTTGCCGCGGGTATCGGTAAAGCGCAGATCAACGAATTTCACTTCGTTGTCCTGAATCATTTTGATCACTTTGGCCACGGCCATGCTGAATCTCCTCAAGCTGAAATTGGATTGAAAGGCATCACTGATTTTGACGCACGAGCTACGGTTAGCAGTAACCGTGCCATGCGTCAAAACATCGGTTTGTCATTGTGCCACAAGGTCGGCGCGCTTGGCAAGCCCAGCGGCGCTCTTATCAGTGCGCCATTTTGATGCGATTGAGCTTATTTAATGCACTGTTTAAGTGCAAATTGAAACTTGGCGCGCCATACATATACTGGAAGCGGAACTGGATGAGGTGGACATCATGGGACGCATCACCGAATTACTCGACGCAGCACACACCCGCAGCCAAGCCCAAGGATGGGCTTTTCGCGGTGCCTTGCTCCCGCACGAGGCGTATGAATTGCTGCAACGGGCGCCGGGAGCATGTCTGATTGACGTGCGTTCGCGCGCCGAGTTGGAACTGACCGGCACCCTGCCCGGTGCAGTGCATGTCGAGTGGCAATCCTGGCCGGGCTGGGTCATCAACCCCTATTTTCACGCGCAGCTCGCGCAGGCGGTCGATCCGGAGTCGCTGCTTTTTTTCATCTGCCGCAGCGGTCCCCGCTCGCATCGCGCCGCCATTGCCAGCACCGAGGCGGGGCTGAACCATTGTTACAACGTGCTGGAAGGCTTCGAGGGCGACCTCGACAAAAACAGCGGCCATCGCAGCTCGCTGAATGGCTGGAAACAGCGCGGCCTGCCCTGGACACAAAGCTGACCCGTCCGCCCTCGACGCACATCAGACCCAACGCGCTTTAGAATAGCGCGCCATGACTGATCGCTATGCTGTTTTCGGGCACCCCATCGCCCATTCCAAATCGCCGCTCATCCACGCTGCCTTTGCCCGCCAGACCGGGCAGGATATGACGTATGAAGCCATCCTCGCGCCGCTGGACGGCTTTGCCGACAGCGTGGCGGCCTTTGTGGCGGCAGGCGGATGCGGCGCAAACATTACAGTGCCGTTCAAGGAAGCCGCGTTCAAGATGGCGCAGCGCCTGAGCCCGCGCGCTGACCGCGCCGGCGCGGTCAACACGCTGAGCTTCGATGCCGACGGCATCCTCGGCGACAACACCGACGGCGCCGGACTGGTCGCCGACCTCACCCGCAACCTCAAGCGCTCGCTCGCCGGCCAGCGCATTCTGCTGCTCGGTGCGGGCGGCGCGGCGCGCGGCGTGATCGAGCCGCTGCTCGATCAGCAGCCTGCCGCGCTGGTGATCGCCAACCGCACGCTCAGCCGCGCCGAAGAACTGGCGGCGCTGTTTGGCCGCGGCATCCGCGCCTCCACGTTTGAGGCGGCAGACACCCCCTTCGATGTCGTCATCAACGCCACCGCCGCCAGTCTGGCGGGCGAACTGCCGCCGCTGTCGCCGCGCATTTTCGGCGCCGACACGCTGGCCTACGACATGATGTACGGCCGCGACACGCCCTTCCTCGATTTCGCGCGCGCCCACGGCGCCACCACTGCCGACGGCCTCGGCATGCTGGTCGAACAGGCGGCCGAAGCGTTTTATCTGTGGCGCGGCGTGCGGCCCGACACCGCACCGGTCATCGCGAGCCTGCGCCAAGACCGCCTGGAAGGCGAGCGTCTGGCGGCGTCCTCCCTGCGGGAGCTGCGCAAATGAGGACGGCATTGCGCTGGCTCGGCAAGGGCATCGCCGCGGCGATCGCATTGATCCTGCTGTACCAGTTGTGGATCTTCGCCCACGTGTTGTGGTGGATCGATCACAACCCCACCTCCACCGCTTTCATGGAAGCGGGTCTGACGCGCCAGCAGGACAAGAATCCCGACGCCGAACTGCGCCACAAATGGGTGCCGTACGACCGCATTTCCATCCACATGAAACGCGCCATCGTCGCCGCCGAAGATGCCAAATTCAACGAGCACGAAGGCTTCGACGTCGAGGGCATCGAAGCCGCCGTCAAAAAGAACCTGAAGAAAGGCCGGCTGGTCGCCGGCGGCTCCACCATCAGCCAGCAACTCGCCAAGAATCTGTTCCTGTCCGGCGACCGCAGTTTCATCCGCAAGGGTCAGGAAGCCATCATCACCCTGATGATCGAAGCCACCTGGAGCAAGCGGCGGATCCTCGAGGTGTACCTCAACGTCATCGAATGGGGCAACGGCATTTACGGCGTCGAGGCCGCCGCCCGCCGTTACTACAAAATCCCTGCCGCCAAGCTCAATCGCGACCAGGCCGCGCGCCTGGCGGCGATGGTGCCGAACCCGCGCTGGTACGAAAACCACCGCAGCTCGCGTAGCTACCAGCGCCGTGTCGCCATCATCAAACGTTACATGGGGCAGGCACAAGTGCCGCGATAAGTGGATGTTCTGACCAGGATTGAAGCGCCTCCGGATTGGCTGCCGCCGCCCGGAAATCCACGCTAACGCGCTACAATCGGGCGCTCAATCGCCAGCCCGATCATGACCGATTCCCTCGAAACCCAGTCGCAGGACAACCTGGAAACGCACCTGATTCAGGTGCAGTCGCTGCTCGCCAAGATGCGGCTGGTGGAGGAACTCGTCCACAAGCAGGGCGGGCCGCGCCAGGCGCTGGTCGAAAACCTGGTGCACAAGCAGAACCTGGCCGAGCTGCAGCGCACGCTGGAAACGCTGCACCCGGCCGACATCGCCTACATCCTGGAAGCGCTGCCGCTCGACGAACGGCGGCTGGTGTGGGATCTGGTCGGCGCGGAGAACGACGGCGAAATTCTGCTGGAAGTCTCCGACTCGGTCCGCGAATCGCTGATCCAGACCATGGACAAGGCGGAACTGCTGGCCGCCGCCGAATCGCTCGACACCGACGAAATCGCCGACATCGCGGCCGACCTGCCGCACGACGTGATCCAGGAACTGCTGACCACGCTCGACGCGCAGAAGCGCGCGCGCCTGCAATCGGCGCTGTCCTTCCCCGAGGACACGGTGGGCGCGCTGATGGATTACGAAATGGTGACGATCCGCGCCGATGTGACGCTGGAGGTCGCGCTGCGTTATTTGCGCCGGCTGGGCGAACTGCCGGATCAACTCGACAAGCTGTTCGTGGTGGATCAGGGCGAACTGCTGATCGGCGTGCTGCCGCTGAAACGTCTGCTGACCACCGACCCCGAGGTGTCGGTGGCAGCGGTGATGGTGGAGGACTTCGTCAAGTTCCACGCCGAGGACGAGGCGCACGAAGCGGCGCAGGCGTTCGAACGTTACGACCTGGTGATGGCGCCGGTGGTGGATATCAATGGCCATCTGATCGGCCGTCTCACCGTCGATGCGGTGGTGGACTACATCCGCGAGTCGGCCGACGCTGACATGCTGTCGATGGCCGGTCTGAAGGAAGAGGAAGACCTGTTTTCCACCGTGTGGAATGCAGCGAAAAACCGCTGGATGTGGCTGGCGATCAACCTGGGCACCGCCTTCGTCGCCTCGCGCGTGATCGGTGCGTTCGAGGGCAGCATCGAAAAACTCGCCGCGCTGGCAGCGCTGATGCCGATCATTGCCGGCATCGGCGGCAACTCGGGCAACCAGACCATCACCCTGATCATTCGCGGCCTGGCGCTCGGCCACATCACCCCAGCCAACGCGAAACGGCTGGTGGTGAAGGAAATCGGCGTCGCCCTGCTGAACGGCCTGATGTGGGGCTCGGCGGTCGGCCTGTTCGCCTGGCTGCTATACGACAATCCGGCGCTGGGCGGCGTGATGGCACTGGCGATGTTGCTCAATCTGCTGGTGGCAGCGCTCGCCGGCATCTTCATCCCGATGACGCTGGAGCGGGTGAAGCGTGACCCGGCGATCGGCTCGTCCGTGCTGCTCACTTTCGTCACCGACAGCATGGGCTTCTTCATCTTCCTCGGCCTCGCCACCCTGCTGCTGCTATGACCCCCGCACCCAATAGCCGGGCGCTCTACGGCCGGCTGCTTGCTTATGTGAAACCCCACTGGCGCATGTTCGCGCTGTCCATTGTCGCGCTGATCCTCACCGCCGCCACCGAGCCGATGCTGCCCGCGCTGTTCAAGCCGCTGCTGGATCAAGGCTTCGTCGCCAAGGATCAGGCCTTCATCCGCTGGGTGCCGGTGCTGCTGCTGGCGCTGTTCGTGGTGCGCGGCCTCACCAGCTTCGTCAGCACCTATTGCATGGCGTGGGTGGGCAGCCGCCTGGTGATGGATTTGCGGGCGTCGATGTTCGACAAATTGATGAGCCTGCCGACGCGCTACTTCGATCAGAACCCGAGCGGCCAGCTGATCGCGCAGCTGGCGTTCAACGTGACGCAGGTGACGCAGTCGGCCACCAGTTCGCTCACCACGCTGGTGCGCGACACGGTGACGGTGCTGGGCCTGCTCGGCTACCTGCTGTGGCTCAACTGGCGGCTGACGCTGATCGTGTTCGCGCTGGTGCCGCTGACGCTGTGGGTGGTGCGGCTGGCGAGCAAGCGCCTGCGCGGGCTGTCGCGCAAGGCGCAGCAGAACATCGGCGACCTGACCCAGGTGGTGGACGAGGCGGTCGGCGGCCATCGCGTGGTCAAGCTCTACGGCGGCGAAACCTACGAGCAGGAACGCTTTCGCAGCGCGGCCAATCTGGCGCGCGCCTACGAAATGAAGCGCGTCGCCGCCAACGCGGTATACGAGCCGGTGATCCAGCTCATTGCCGCGGTCGCCCTCGCCGTCATCGTCTACATCGCCGCCGGGCAGGCGTCGAGCAACACCACCACGGTCGGCGGATTCGTTGCCTTCTTCATGGCGATGCTGCTGCTGTTCGCGCCGCTGAAGCGCCTGACCGCCGTCAACGACCAGCTGCAGCGCGGGCTCGCCGCCGCCGAGACGATTTTTTCCATGCTCGACCAGGACGCCGAACGCGATCACGGCACGCGAACGCTCGCCCGCATCGAAGGCCGCCTCGCGTTCCACGACGTCAGCCTCAGCTATCCCGGCAAGAACGTGCCCGCGCTCGACGCCATCCGCCTCGACATCGCGCCCGGCGAAACCGTCGCGCTGGTCGGCGCATCCGGTTCGGGCAAGACCACGCTGGCGAATCTGGTGCCGCGTTTCTACGACCCCGATGCCGGCGTCATCACCCTCGACGGCCACGACATCCGCGACATTCCGCTGCAGAACCTGCGCAGCCATATCGCGCTGGTGTCGCAGGACGTGACGCTGTTCAACGACACGCTGGGCCACAACATCGCCTACGGCAGCAAGCGTGACGCCACGGCCGACGAGATCCGCACCGCCTGCATCGCCGCCCACGCCTGGGACTTCATCCAGGCGATGCCCGACGGCCTCGACACCCTGATCGGCGAAAACGGCATGCGCCTGTCCGGTGGCCAGCGCCAGCGCATCGCCATCGCCCGCGCCATCCTGAAAAACGCGCCGATTCTCATCCTCGACGAAGCCACCTCGGCGCTCGACAACGAATCCGAACGCCACGTGCAGGCCGCGCTCGAAACCCTGATGGAAAACCGCACCACCCTGGTCATCGCGCACCGCCTGTCCACCATCGAACGCGCCAACCGCATCGTGGTGCTGGAAGGCGGACGCATCGTCGAGATCGGCAGCCACGCCGAGCTGATCGCCAAACAAGGCCGCTACGCCCAGCTTCACGCACTGCAATTTTCCGCATGAGCCACGCCGCACCATGAGTCAGGACATCCCCGCCGGCTGGGTCAAGCCGTCCCGTTCGCTCGTTACCCTGGCTGGCCGCGCCATCGGCGACTGGCGCATGATCAGGAACGGCGACCGCATCCTGCTCGGTCTGTCGGGTGGCAAGGATTCGCTCGCCCTGCTGCACACCCTGCATCATCTGCAACAAAAAGCGCCGGTGAAATTCGAGCTGCTGGCATGCACCGTCGACCCGCAGTCCGACCAGTATGATCCCGCGCCTTTGACGCCGTATCTGGCTGCGCTCGGCGTGCCCTACTTTCTGGAGTCGCAGCCGATTCTCGAAGAGGCGCAAAAAACGCTGACCAAGGATTCCGATTCCTACTGCGCCTACTGTTCACGCATGCGGCGCGGCATTCTCTACCGCGTGGCGCGCGAACAGCGCTGCAACGTCGTCGCCATGGCGCACCATCTCGACGACCTCGCCGAGACGCTGATGATGTCGATGCTGTTCGGCGGCAAGCTGCGCACCATGTCGCCGCACTATCTGATCGACGCTGGAGACCTGCGCCTCATCCGCCCCTTCGTCTACGCGCGCGAACGCCAGACCCGCGCCTTTGCAGCCGATGCCGGCCTGCCGGTGATTTTCGAAAACTGCCCCGCCTGCTTCGCCAAGCCGCAGCAGCGCTACGCGATGAAGCAGATGCTGGCCGATCAGGAAAAGCTGCACCCGCGCATTTTCAACAGCCTGCTCACCGCAATGCGGCCACTGATGGGCGAGCCGCCGGCTTAAACCCCGAAACCTCAGCGCTGCGGCTTGCAGCGTTTGCCCTCGTATTCGAAACGGTTCAGCTCATACGCCTTGCCGTTCCAGCGCTCCACCGGAAAGCAGAACCCCGGACCGCCGACCGAAATATCCGGCCAGCCATCCTTGCCTTTGGTTTTCAGGAACTCGGGCATGCCGCTGTTGCCGGTCATCACTTTCCAGCTGCCGTTGGCCTGCTTGCTCAGCAGTTGAAATCCCGTGCCCGCGTGGCCGTAGCAATACGTCCCGCCGTCGCTGACCACCGCTTCGGGACGACCGTCGCCATTCAGGTCGCGCACCGTGTCCAGGGTCGCGCCCGAGGACGCGGGGGCGCCGGAATCCGCCGGCGGCTCGCAGATCACCCAGACCCCCTTGCGCTGCACCGCGCCCGCTGCCTTGAACAGCGCCGCCTTGTCCGCGTCGCTGAGCGTCACGTCCGCGCTATCCACTGCAGCCTGCGCCATCGTCAGCATCAAGGCCAGCGAGCAGACCCCTCCCAACGCAGCCATCCGAATCGTGTTCATCGTCCGTCTCCTTCGCTGTCGGAAACTTCACCATAGACACTATGGTGACGATGCGACGGGTTTCCCGGCGCCGCATTTGCCCGTAGAATCAAACCTTTGTTTTAATTGATATTTTCCATAGCGAGAACAAGGTTTATGACTGCTTCCTTCATCCCCCCCAAGCGCGTCCTCATGGGCCCCGGCCCGTCCGACGTGCCGCAGCGCATCCTCGACGCGATGGCGCGTCCGACCATCGGTCACCTCGACCCGGCTTTCGTCGACCTGATGGAACAGATCAAGTCCATGCTGCGGATGGCGTTCCAGACCGAGAACGCGCTGACCTTCCCGGTCTCGGCGCCGGGCTCTGCGGGGATGGAAATGTGCTTCGTCAATCTGGTGGAACCGGGCGACAAGGTCATCGTCTGCAAGAACGGCGTGTTCGGCGGGCGCATGCTGGAAAACGTCAAGCGCACCCGCGGCGTGCCGGTCGTGGTGGAAGACGCCTGGGGCGCGCCGGTCGATCCGCAAAAAGTGCGCGACGCCTTCAAGGCCAACCCCGATGCAAAAGTGCTGGCCTTCGTCCACGCTGAAACTTCAACCGGCGCGCAGTCGGATGCGGAAACGCTCGGCAAGATCGCGCAGGAGTTCGGTGCGCTCACCATCATGGACTGCGTCACCAGCCTCGGCGGCACCCCGGTCTACATGGACAAGTGGGGCATCGATGCGGTGTATTCCGGCAGCCAGAAATGCCTGTCGTGCACCCCCGGACTGTCGCCGGTGTCGTTCTCCGAGCGTGCCATCGCCCGCATCAAGGCGCGCACCACCGTCGTACAAAGCTGGTTCCTCGATCTGAATCTGGTGCTCGGCTACTGGCAGAGCGCGGGCAAGCGCACCTACCACCACACCGCGCCGATCAACCCGATGTACGGCCTGCACGAAGCGCTGGTGATCCTCGAAGAAGAAGGTCTGGAAAACGCCTGGGCGCGCCACCGCGCGATGCACGAAAAACTCAAGGCCGGACTCGAAGCCATGGGGCTGAAATACGTGGTCGAAGCATCGGCCCGCCTGCCGCAACTCAACTCGATCTATGTGCCGGAAGGCGTCGACGAGGCTGCAGTGCGCGCCAGACTGCTGAACGATTTCAGCCTCGAAATCGGCGCCGGCCTCGGCGACATGGCGGGCAAGATCTGGCGCATCGGCCTGATGGGCTATTCGGCCAAACAGGAAAACGTCGATTACTGCCTGAAGGCGCTGAAAGCCAGCCTGGCGTAACGCCTCACGCGGTACTGGGGGCCGGTTCGGCATTCCGCGCCCTAAAAACGGCCACTCGCCATGGCGTCGACAGCCCGGCTACGGCAGTGACTCAATCGCCGTCACCGTGAGGCCGCCGTCGCGCTGCTCTGCATGAAATCGCACCTTGTCGCCCGCTTTCACCGTATTCAGGAGTTCGGGCGATTGCACCCGGAAGACCATGGTCATCGGCGGCATGTCGAGATTGGCGATAGGGCCATGCTTGAGGGTGATCTTGCCGTTGGCCGCATCGATCTTGCGCACCACGCCTTCGGCCATCGTGCCGGCCTCGACGGCCGGCGGGGTCACGGGCTGGGCGTAAAGCGGAGTCGCGAACGCCAGTACGGCCAGCAGAGGAATCCATTTTTTCATTTTGCATCTCCTTGTTTGGGGGTGACAGTGATTGTGCCGCGCATGCCGGCCAGGTAATGGCCGGCGATCAGGCAGGCAAACTCGAAGCTGCCGGCGCGGTTGAACTGCCAGACGATTTCGCCGGTCTTGCCGGGGCTGACGTGCACCATGTAGGGCGCGTCGTGCTCCATCCCGGGGAATCTGGCCATCAGGGCGGCGTGCTTCGCCAGCTCCGCCGGGGTGCCGATGACCATCTCGTGCAGCATGCGGCCCGTGTTCCTGACGACGAAGCGCACGGTGTCACCTTCCTGCACAGCAAGGGTGTCAGGCGTGAAGCGCATGGCATCGGTCATGTCGAGGGTGATCGTGCGAGCAAGCTGCGCACGCTTGCCGGCGATGCCCCAGTCGGTCTGCTCGGATACCGTTTCCTCGGCCGGCATCGATTTCTTGTCGCCGTGGGCATGGGCCAGCGGCACCGCCAGCAGGGCCGTCAACAACAGAGCGGTTTTCATGGCTTGTCCTTGTCAATGCCCGGCATGGCCGGTGGGTTTGCGAACACTCACTTCGACATCGCCCGGCTTGCCCTGGGGCGAGGCGGCCTGCGGCGCCCGCACCGGCTCGGCCACTTCGCCACCGACCTCGTGCGCCTGGGTGCCGGCCGGCTGCCGGTACCAGCCGGGATCGGAATAGTCGCCGGGCTTCTGGCCGCGCCGCACCTTCATCGTCGTGAACATGCCGCCCATTTCCACCGGGCCGTAACGGCCCCTGGCCGGTCATCATCGGCAGGGTGTTGTCGGGCAGCGGCATTTCCATCTCGGCCATGTCGGCCATGCCGCGCTCACCCATCACCATGTAGTCGGGGATGAGTTTCGAAATTCTGCCCGCGAGCCCCGTGTGATCGACACCGATCATGGTCGGCACGCCATGCCCCATCGCGTTCATGGTGTGGTGGCTCTTGTGGCAGTGAAACGCCCAGTCGCCCTCCTCGTCGGCGAGGAACTCGACCTGGCGCATCTGCCCCACCGCGATGTCGGTGGTCACTTCCGGCCAGCGCGAGCCCTTGGGCGTCGGGCCGCCGTCGGTGCCGGTCACCTCGAATTCCACCCCGTGCAGGTGGATCGGGTGGTTGGTCATGGTGAGGTTGCCGATGCGGATGCGGACCTTGTCGTTGAGCCGCACGTTGAGGCTGTCGATGCCCGGGAAGGCGCGGCTGTTCCAGGTCCACAGGTTGAAGTCGAGCATGGTATTGACCGACGGCGTGGCGCTGCCGGGATCGATATCGTAGGCATTGAGCAGGAAGCAGAAGTCGCGGTCGACGGTCTCGATCAGCGGGTGTCTGCCTTTCGGATGGGTGACCCAGAAGCCCATCATGCCCATCGCCATCTGCGTCATTTCGTCGGCGTGCGGGTGGTACATGAAGGTGCCGGGGCGGCGTGCGACGAACTCGTAGACGAAGGTCTTGCCCGGCTTGATCTGCGGCTGGGTGAGGCCGCCGACGCCGTCCATGCCGTTGGGCAGGCGCTGTCCATGCCAGTGGATGGTGGTGTGTTCGGGCAGGCGGTTGGTCACGTAGATGCGCACGCGGTCGCCTTCGACCACTTCGATGGTGGGGCCGGGGCTCTGGCCGTTGTAGCCCCACAAATGCGCCTTCATGCCGGGGGCGATCTCGCGCACCACCGGCTCGGCGACGAGATGGAATTCCTTCACCCCGTCCTTCATCCGCCACGGCAGCGTCCAGCCGTTCAGCGTCACGACCGGGTTGTAGGGACGGCCGTTTGGCGGCGTCAGCGGCGGCTGGGTGGCGGGCGTGTCCATGCTGACAATTTCAGGAAGCCGCGCCATCGCTACCGGGCTCACGCTGACGGCCGCGACCGCGCCGGTGAGCTTGAAAAAATCACGTCGTGAGGTCATGTGAAATCCTTTCAGTGCCCGCCCGACGCTTCAGCGGGGGCAGATGAGACGGTGATAGCAGTCTTGCTGGGCGTGCCGACCATCGCCATCTTCAAATCGGCGTCGGCCAGCCAGAAATCGCGCTGCGCCTCGATGGCGGCGTTGACCGACGCGATCTGTGAACGCGCATCGGCCAGCAATTCGAACACGCCGATCAGCATGCCGTTGTAGCGCAGCAGGGTTTCCTCGGAGATACGCTGCTTGAGCGGCACCACCTCGTCGCGCAGGTGGCGCGCGATGGCGTACTGGCTCTGCTGCATGGCGTAGGCCTGGCGCACCTCGGAGCGTGCATTCACCGCGGTTTCGCGGGCCTGCTCCAGCGCCTGCCGGTAGCGCGCCTCGGCGGCCACCACCCGGCTCTCCCCCCAGTCGAACAGCGGCAGTTCGAAGCTGATTTCGTAGCCGCGCTGCTGCGGCGCCTCGTTCGAACCGTTGTTGATGATGCCGAACTCCAGCACGTTGACGAAGCGCGTGCTGCGCGTGAGCCCCAGGTTGTTCGCCAGCGTTTCGGTCCGCTGCCTCGCCACCTGCAGGTCGATGCGCGAATCCATCGCCTGCTGCTCGACATCCGGCAGTGGCGGCACCGAGGCCGGCAGGTCGGGCAGGCGATCAGGCAATTGCAGGGAGGTAGCGTGCGTCAGGCCCATCAGGCGGACCAGCCGTTCGCGCGCCGCCAGCTTCGCCTGACCGGCGCGCGCCACCGCCAGCGCCGCGTCGGCATAGAACGACTGTTCGCGCGCCTGCTTCAACTTGCTCCAGTTGCCCGCCTGCGCCATACGGCGCGCCAGTTCGGCGCCCGCTTCGGCGGCGTCCATCGCCTGCTGCTGGTATTGCGCCGTCTGCCCGGCAGCGACGGCAACGACCCAGGCCTTGCGGGTCTCGGCCGCCAGTCGCAGCACGTCGAGCACCAGCGCACGCCGGGTCTGCTCGAACAGGCGCTGTTCGATGTCGGCACGCATCGGCATGGTCAAAAGCGCCGCCAGATTAAAGGACAGGGTGCGCTCCAACTCCACTTCCGTCCCACGGGTCTTGCGGGCGAGGCTCAAGCCTGGATTCGGCAGGCGCTGCGCAGCCACCCAGTCGGCCTCGGCAACGCCCAGCGTGTTGAACGCCGCCTGCAGGCCAGGATTGTTCAGGAGCGCGATCTGCACCGCATCGTCGGCAGCAAGCGGCTGCGCCAGCAGCGCGTCGATGCGTGCCTGCGCCTGGCTGAGGCTGGCGTCGTCGCGCGACCAGACCACGTCTTTCTGGATGCGCGTCTGGGTGGCGGACTGGATCGCATCAAATCCGCCGTCCGGTGAAAAACCGGCGCAGCCGCCGAGCAGGGCGGCAGACAGCACGGCAAGCGTGAACGTGCGTGGGGTCGAAGCATTCATGTTCGTCGATCCCCTCAATGTCCGCGGTGGTCATGCTGGCCCGCCGCGTCGCCGCTTTCCGGCTGCGCTTCGCGCAAATAGGTGCGCCAGCCACCGACTTCGCCGACCCGGTCGTTGACCGCGCGCCAGTCCAGCAGCGGCTCGTCGCGCCACCCTTGATAGCGCTCGAAAGGCGCGGGCGCCGCAGCCTGTTCAGGCGACGGCGGCTCGGCGGCGTGAACGGCGGGCGCCCACAAAAACCGGACGCACGCCAACAGGAAAAGGGACGCGCGCGACAGCCGCGCCGCACGACGGCATAAAACGTTCGACATGACGAACCTCGCAAACCGCGCGGCAAACGCGCCGCGCTCAGAATCGATAAACGCGCCGTCAAGCGGCGCGGGATTCAGGCGAGGTGGGGTCGAGGGGGCCGCTCGGGACCTTCGGGGACATGGCCGCTGAAAGTTGCAGCGGGAAGTAATGCGTAGCTTTGCCGGACAGACATGACGGCCGGCGCGGCGGCTGTCGGAATCGGCAAGGCCGAGGCCAGCGCACACACCGCGCAATGCGTGCAATCGTGCTGCGCGGGTGGCGCTTCGGATTGTGCTGGCTCGTGACAGCCTGCCATCATTCCGTCGGCCATGGCCATCTGTTCCGCCGCTGCCTGATGTGAAAACACGCAGCCCAGCATGGCGGCAGACGCAAACGCCTGCAGCGGCAGGGCCAGCATCAGCAGTATCAGCAGGAATCGGTGGAGGGTGGCGCGCACGCTGGCAGTGTAGTCAGAAAACAAGGCTTGCCCAAGAGACTGCGGCAGCACCGCTCAAGTTCCCCCGTTGAAAGCGCGTCACGGGTGCCGCTTGCGCGGCTCGTAATGCACCACCGCTCGCATGATCTCGGAGTAGGGAAACGCGTCGCTGCCGCCGAAACGATCATTGGCCAGCAATACCGCAGCGGCGATGTCGGTGGTTTCATCGCTCACGCTGCCCATGGCCTCCGCCAGCCCGCGCACCCCGCCGCACTGCGCGCGAATTTCCTTGCCGAACGGCCACGGCGCATCGGGATTGAGCTTCAGCGCGAACTGCGCGTTCTCGTGTAGCGCCTGGTAGAAACTCAGGCAGTGTTCGCGCACCGCCGGATCGCCGCAGGCGATGGCTTCGCGCTCGGCCAGGTTGAGCTTGCGCGAGCGGCTGCAGCCGACGCAACGTGACAGCAAGGCGCGTTCGAACGGGCAGCTGTGTTCGATGTAAGCCTTGCGGGCCAGTTTGTAGGCGTCTTCGTTGTATTCGGCCATCGGATCATTTCGCGGCGAACACGCGATTTACCAGTCGTCACCGGACAGGGTTTTCTCCAGCTCGCGCTCCGCGATCAGCGTGTCCTGCGCGGCAATTTCATTCTCGGCAAAAATCATTTTGTATTTATCGCCGGTTTTGGGGTCGAGCGTTTTGCGCAGCGCATTGGTCTGGGCTTTGGCTTCCTTGAAAGTCGCCCACTCGCCCTGCTTTTCCAGCACCTTGAACATGCCCATCCGGAAAACGTAGTACGGCATGGTTGCTCCTTAACTCAGCTTGCCGTGGCACTGCTTGAACTTCTTGCCCGACCCGCACGGACAAGGGTCGTTGCGTCCGACATGAGCGTAGGCACCCGCCGCGGTCGCGGCTGAAGTCTCGGCTTCGGCAAAATCCTGCGCCTCGTCGTAACCCGCGTGCTGGTATTCCACGTTGGCCAGATCGTCGTGCAGTTCGACCGCCGGGATGTCTTCGGGCGCGCGCACCTGCACGGTGGTGGTGATCTGCGTGACCTCGGCCTTGATGCCGGTGAGCATGGCGGAGAACAGCTCGAAGGCCTCGCGCTTGTATTCCTGTTTGGGCTGCTTTTGCGCGTAGCTGCGCAGGTGAATGCCCTGGCGCAGATGATCCAGCGCCGACAGATGCTCGCGCCAGTGGGTGTCCATGCTTTGCAGCATCACCGCGCGTTCGAACTGGCGCAACCCCTCGGCACCGACCAGCGCTTCCTTTTCCCTGTACAAGGCGTCGGCGGCTTCGCAGATTTTCGTGCGCAGGCCTTCCTCGTTGAGCGTCTTGTCGTCGTCCAGCCATTGCGTCAGCGGCAGGTCGAGGGTGAACTGCGCGGCCAGGACTTTTTCCAGGCCCGGCACGTCCCACTGCTCGTCCATGCTGCCCGGCACGATGTGCAGACTGATCGTTTCGTGCAGCACATCGTCGCGCATGGCGCGGATGGTGTCGGCGATGTTCTCGCTCGCCAGCAGTTCGTTGCGCTGCTCGTAAATGACCTTGCGCTGATCGTTCGACACATCGTCGTATTCGAGCAGCTGCTTGCGGATGTCGAAGTTGCGCTGTTCCACCTTGCGCTGCGCGTTTTCGATCGCACGCGTCACCCAGGGATGCTCGATCGCCTCGCCCTCGGGCATCTTCAGCCGGTTCATGATGGCGGCGACGCGGTCGGACGCAAAAATGCGCAGCAGGGGATCTTCCAGCGACAGGAAGAAGCGGCTGGAACCGGGGTCGCCCTGGCGCCCGGAACGGCCGCGCAGCTGGTTGTCGACGCGGCGCGATTCGTGACGTTCGGTGCCGATGATGTGCAGGCCGCCAGCCGCCACCACGGCGTCGTGACGCGGCTGCCAGTCGGCCTTGAGCGCATTGATGCCCGCCTCCTTGTCCGCGTCGGACAGCGCTTCGTCGGTGCGGATCGCGTCGATTTCCTTCTGGATGCTGCCGCCCAGCACGATGTCGGTACCGCGGCCGGCCATGTTGGTGGCGATGGTGATGCCGCCCGGCATGCCCGCCTGCGCGATCACCTCGGCTTCGCGCGCGTGCTGCTTGGCGTTCAGCACGTTGTGCGGCAGGCCGGCTTTCTTCAGCTCGGCCGACAGGTGTTCGTTGGCCTCGATCGAGGTGGTGCCGACCAGCACCGGCTGGCCGTTGGCGTTGCGCGCGCGGATGTCGTTGATCACCGCCTGGTCGCGTTCGCCTGCCGTGCGGTAGACCTGATCGTGCTCGTCCTTGCGGATCATCGGCCGGTGGGTCGGGATGACCACGGTTTCCAGACCGTAGATGCTCTGGAATTCGAAGGCTTCGGTGTCCGCCGTGCCGGTCATGCCCGACAGCTTCTGATACATGCGGAAGTAATTCTGGAAGGTGATCGACGCCAGCGTCTGGTTTTCCTTCTGGATCGCCACGCCTTCCTTCGCCTCGACCGCCTGATGCAGGCCTTCCGACCAGCGGCGGCCGCTCATCAGGCGCCCGGTGAATTCGTCGACGATGATGACCTCGCCGTTCTGCACCACGTAATGCTGATCCCTGAAAAACAGCGCATGCGCGCGCAGCGCGGCGTACACGTGATGCATCAGCATGATGTTGGCCGGCTCGTACAGGCTGCCGCCTTCCGGCAGCAGGCCCATTTCGGTGAGGATGGCCTCGATCTTCTCGTGTCCGGCTTCGGACAACAGCACCTGACGCGTCTTTTCGTCGACCGAGTAATCGCCTTCGCTGTCTTCCTTCTCCTGCCGATCCAGTCGCTGCGGCACCAGATTCACCTGCTGATACAGCGCGGTGTTTTCTTCCGACTGGCCGGAAATGATCAGCGGCGTGCGCGCCTCGTCGATCAGGATCGAATCGACCTCGTCGATGATGCCGAAAGCCAGCGGGCGCTGCACTTTCTCGCTCATCTGGTGGACCATGTTGTCGCGCAGATAGTCGAAACCGTATTCGTTGTTGGTGCCGTAGGTGATGTCGGCGGCATACGCAGCCTGCTTGGCGTCGTGCGGCATCTGCGACATATTCACGCCGGTGGTCAGGCCGAGAAAGCCGAACACCCGCCCCATCGCCTCGGCGTCGCGGCTGGCCAGGTAATCGTTCACCGTCACCACATGCACGCCCTTGCCGGTCAGCGCGTTCAGGTAGGCCGGCAGCGTCGCCATCAGCGTCTTGCCCTCGCCGGTGCGCATTTCGGCGATCTTGCCGTCGTGCAGCACCATGCCGCCGACCATCTGCACGTCGAAATGGCGCATCCCGAGCACGCGCTTCGAGGCTTCGCGCACCACCGCGAAAGCCTCGGGCAGCAGCTTGTCGAGCGACTCGCCTTTGTCCAGGCGGGATTTGAACTCGGCGGTCCTGCCGGCCAGCTCGGCATCGGACAATTGCTCCATCGCCGGTTCCAGCGCATTGATCGCTTTGACCTTTTGCAGGTATTGTTTGACCAGCCGTTCGTTACGGCTGCCGAAGACTTTTTTGAAAAGGGATTGCAGCATGAGGAATCCGAGATGCCCGTGGGGCGAGGTAAATCGTTGAATTTTAACATGGCCCGGCACGCTTCCCGTGACAGCGGCGTGATGACGGCGCAGCGGGCTCCCGCCCCGTGCGAAGCGCGCCCATGAGCACCACCAGCCTCAGCGACCTGCTCGCCAGCCAGCTGCCGCACGGCCTCGTGGTGCGCGCCCAGTCCTTGCTGAAAACCCAGGCGGCCATCGAGCGCGCCCTGCCCGCCGCGCTCAGCGGACATGTCCGCGTCATGCAACTGGAAAACGCCGTATTAAGCCTCGCCTGCGACAGCGGCGCCGTCGCCAGCCGTCTGCGCCACCAGACCGAAGCGCTGATCGCCAGTTTGGGCAAACAGGGCATCGTCGCCAGCGACGTACGCGTCAGCGTCAATCCCGATCTGATGGCGCGCTACACCCATCCCGTCGAAAAAACCGGCCTGCCGCCTGCCGCGCTGGAAGGACTGGCGCGCCTTGGCGCCGATATCGACGAAGGCCCGCTCAAGGATGCGCTCACCCGCTTGTTGCGCCACCATGCGCCGCCCGGCCACGGCTGAACCGCCGGCCGGCCGGGCAAGCCCGCAAGACGTGCCGGAAATCGGGTAGCCGGCCGGCGCGGCGCCTCACTCCGGCCTGATCGCGCGTGTCCCGGCCCTATTCAAGAATTTTCCTGCTGAGCCACATGCGCGCCTACACCAGCCTGGTGGGGCATATTCTCGGCTCGCATCCGGAAATCGACGGCTACTACGAAATGCACCGGTCCTACGTGCTGGCCGACGACCTCGACCGGCAACTCGGGCAATACGCCGCGCACGACGCCCTCAAGCCCAGCCGGCCGCCTGCTGTTCGACAAGCTGCTGCACAACGACTACACGCTGAACCTGGCGCTGCCCGAGCTCGCCGACGCCACGCTGCTCCTTGCGCTGCGTCCGCCCGCGGCGACGCTGCCGAGCATCGTCGCGCTGTTCGCGCAGAAAGACCGCGACGACCTCTACGCCACGCCCGAAGGCGCGACCGGCTACTACGTCGACCGCCTCGCGGCGCTGGCCGGGTTCGCCGCGCGGCATCCGGGCCGCTTCCACTACTTCGACGCGGACACCCTGCTCGCCGACACGCCGCGCCTGTTCGCCGCGCTCGAACGCTGGCTCAGGCTCGACACGCCGCTCGCCGCGGATTACCGCAGCTTCTCGCAAACCGGCGTCGACGGCGCGGGCGACGCCTCGCCCGCGCTCGCCTCCGGCCGCATCCAGCGCGCGTCGCCGCCCGCCGCGTTCGATCCCGTCCTGCTGGCGCGTGCCGACGCGGCTTACCGCGACTGCCGCGCGCAGCTCATCGCGCACGCGGCCGAGTCCGTGCTCAGCTGAACGCGTTCAACGAGGTCTGGCACTTGACAAGGGTGCGCGGCCATCATCCAGGGGCAAGTCTCATGCAACGGCCTCCGGCGTCGCGCTCGGCAGTACTGCCGCAGCGCATCGACGATCTGCGCCCGCCGCGCGGCGCGGTGCGATTCCGACTGGATCTGCACCCACGCCGGCGCGGCGTCGCCGAAGTTGGCTTCGATATGGGCGAGAAAGCGTTCGATGCGCGCAAGCGAAGCGGCATCCAGATCGCGCGCGCGCGCATCGTCCAGCCAGCGCGCAATCTCGTCGCGTCGCTGCGCCACGGCCTGGTGCGTGGCGGCGTAGCGCGCAAGCAAATCCGTCTCGACGCCGCGCACCGTGTCTTCCAGCGCGGGATGCGTCGCCAGTTCGTCGAGGGCGTGTTCCTTGAGCCAGGCCACCACCGAGAACAGCATCAGGTCGCCGAAGAACTGGCGCTCGAATTCGTCGGCGATGTCGATCGCGCTGTCGTCCGCCGCCACGCCGGGGCGGAATTCCTCGGCCGCGTCGTCCTCCGCGGTGCGGCGGTGCAGCATCGGCAGGTTGGCCGAGACGAAGCGTTCACCGATTTCGGCCTGGATCAGCCGCCCCGCCGTGGGGCCGGACATGCGCAGGCGCAGGTGGCCGAAGGGGATGATGGTTTTGAGTCCGGCGTAATTCACCACGGTGTTGCCGGGGTAGATGGTGCGCGCGGGCGTCAGCGTCTCCAGCGGCCCCGCGTATTCGAAGCGCGTGCGGCGGGTGAGGTGTTCGCCGAAGAAGAAGCGGTCGAGGCGGTTCGCGAAATGCGCGAGGCAGGCCGCGTGGTCGTGCGCGCCCGCGAGCGGGCAGCGGTAGTCGAAGTGATCCGCCGCCGCGCCCAGGCCGAACAGCGCGGCGAGGTCGTGGTACGCCGCCTCGCCCGGCAAGGGCGCGGCGCGGCCGTGGAAGCTGCACGCGGCGTGCGGGTCGAGCGCGGCGATTTCGTTGAGGAACGCGGCCACGTCGTCGAGGAAGTTCGCCGCCATCACCGCCGGCGACACCGGCGGATCGCCGACCAGCTTGCCGGTGAGCACGCGGATGTCGCGGGTGCGGAACAGGCGGTCGATGACGTGGAAATAACTGAACGGCGCCGCGACGCGCTCGCCGTCCGGCCCGGCCAGGTTCACCTCGAAGGCCTGGTCGCTGTCCACCAGGTAATACAGCGTGCGCGCCCTGTCTTCGGTGAGTTGCAGGAACTTGAGGTAGGCGAGATTGCGGTTCGCCGCCTGCCCCTTGCGCCAGAAGCGCTCCGCCGGCTGGTCGGTGAGCAGGCGCGCGAGTTGCCGGCGCTGCGCCTCCGGTATCGCCTGCAGCAGCGCGAATTGTTCCGGCAGGTCGTAATGCAGCACCGTGAGGCCGCGCGCGCAGAATGCGTCCGCCAGCGCGCGGTGGGCGGCACGATGGCGCGGCTCGCGGCTGTCCTCGGCGAGGATCACCGTCAGCTTCGCGGCGCGTCCATTCGCATCCAATCCGCCGTAGCCGTACAGCTCGAACTGCCGCAGGAGGCTTTCCAGGCAGGTGCGCACGTGCGCCGGCCGGTCGGCCACGGTGATGGCCAGCAGAAAACGGTGCTGGTCGCCGCCCGTCGCGTCGATCAGCGCCTGCTGCTCGCGGATCAGCGCCTGGTAGCGCGCGAGCCGGGCATCGAATGCCGCCGGCGTCGGCCTGCCACAGGTGGCGTTCGGCTTCGGGCAGCAGTCGGTCGTACAGGGCCAGCCGCCCGGCCGCATCCAGCGCGGCAAGCTCGGGCGCGGCCGGCAACAGATCAGGGTGTTCGTCCAGAAGGGAGAGAAGGACCGGCGTTCCGGGGCAGGACATGGGCAACGGCACAGGACAGGATGCGAGAGCCGCATCCTAGCAGGCCCGACGGCCCGCGATTCAGTGCGTGTGGAAGCGCGCCGCCGCGTCGGCCGGCATCCGCAGCATCGCCCGCGCATGGGCGACGAAACGCGTCAGGGCCACGCACTGGTCGCAGCGCGCCGACGCGCAATGATCGATCAGCCGCGCCACCGTCACCGACAGCGCATCGCAGGCCTGGGTCAGCCGCGTCCGGCCGGTCGCATGCGCGCTGTCGCGCAAGTGCATCAGCGCCAGCGCGTACGCCAGCACATCGTCCTGCGTCAGCCCTTCGGGCCGGGCAAAGGCCGGGCGCGCCGCCACGGTTTCCAGCGCAGCCAGCGCCGATTCGACGGTGAGGCACGCATCCTCGGGCGCCGGCGTCGGCACGCGCACCAGCGCGCCGGCCGGATGGCGATGACGGGCATACAAGGCTTGCATATTCGGCACGACGGTCTCCTGCTTGGAACGCCCGGCGCACACGGCAGGGCTGGCCGTCCCTTAACGACCGGGGCCGGGCGGGACTTTAATTCGTACCAGTTATAGATGAGATTTATGTACTAGTCATGACAGGTTGAGTAGCCGTCATGGCTGGGGGGGCGACAGTTAATTCGAACCAGGCACCTTTGATTCGTTAGAGCGCACTCTTGGTAACCCCGCACTTAATTTGCCCAGAAGTCACTGGCTCGGCAGTCAGAAAGACTGGCTTGCCTGCGAACTGCTTTGGCTCAGGTGCGACATTCACCTGGTATTCGATCCGGGTTTCAAAAGGGCAGTTCGTGCACTTACGAACGGCCAATACTTGAAGCTTTGCGCCGGTGCCCAATGTGGTGGAAAACGTGAACTCCGGGCCGCTTAGCCCTAATGCTGTCAGGACCACGAGGTCTGTCTTCTTCTCTCGCTCCAGGTTCATGGTCACGCCGTACGCGTTCAGAGGAAACTGAACTTCGCAAATTGCGCCGACCATCTGCCTGTACTCTACTTCGCCAGAAACGTCTTTGTGGGCCGCGTCACAGGCCGCGAGTAGTGACGCTGCTCCAATGAATGCAGTTGTGAAGAAGTGCTGTCGCTGCAAGTGGAGCCTAACGCTGACTGATGGGGCCGGCTGAAAGCCGGTCCCGCTTGCACGACGTGTTGCGAACTTCGGGGTCAGGTCTTGCATTGCAACATCCTCTCTCGTTTCGCATCGAGTGAAATGTGTCATTGCAAGACCCTGATTGTTCTTTGTGAAGCCAAGCCCCCTCGGCGCATGACTATTGCTTGTTAGTCAACCTCACCTGCAAGTGCTTGACTGCATCGTTAATTGCCGCATCAAATGCTTCAACCAATTCCGCTTCACCTGACCCAAGATAGAATTGCACGGACCCGCTTCCGGAGAATTCATTTTGATCAATCACCCCGCGCAGACTAACGTTTGCAAAGTGCGGGTATCCAAGCTGCGGCAATTTAAGATACGGGCCCAAAAGTTCAGCGGCCAGAGGCATTCCCGGGTAGGACTGGAACCCAGGCGCAACGACGCGGGCATCAAACTGAAGCAAGGTGATTTCTTTTCCACTGAGCCGCTCGCCCAATTCTGCATTGAAACGGCCCTCGACCATTCGGGGTGGCGAGATCTCGAAATTCTCATCTCCTAAAATCGTAGTTCTATCAGTTTGTTGAAAAACACGCGCAGCTTCCGGACGCGCATCGATCAGCTTGAAGCTTGGCGCAGAAACTGTAGCCATCGGTATTTTCAATTTCTTCTGCGTGCTTGGCGCGCTGGAACATCCCACTACCGCTACCAGAGCGGCTGCGACGCCTATGCACGCCAAAGGCCTTGCTGCTAGTTGCAATGTCTTGAAATTTCTCATTTGTAACTCCTTATATCCGCGCGCCCTCACCGCAACACCACCCGCTCCACCACATAAAACAGCGCCGCGATCACGCCGACCACGAGCGCAAAGCGCAGCACGCGCCCGATGTAACCGAGGTATTTGCGGTTGCCGGTGAACAGCCATGCCAGTCCGAGCGCCACCACCGCGACGAGCAGGGCGACGAGCAGCAGGCGAATGACGATCATGCGGCGAGCGGATAGCAGGCGGGCGAAGGCTTGCGGGACGTCTTCGTCGTGCTCGAAGCTGACGAACTCCCAGGATTCCTGGTGTTGCGCCAGTTCGCGCAGCAGGGCGTTGTTGAGCGCGTGGCCGGATTTGTAGGCTTCGAAGGCGCCGATGATGGGATGGCCCAACAGGTAGATGTCGCCGATGGCGTCGAGCACCTTGTGTTTGACGAATTCGTCGTCGTAGCGCAGGCCGTCCTGGTTCAGCACGCGGAATTCGTCCATGACGATGGCGTTGTCGAGCGAGCCGCCCAGCGCCAGGCCGTTGTTGCGCAGGTATTCGACCTCGTGCATGAAGCCGAAGGTGCGGGCGCGGGCGACTTCCTTCGTATAGGTGCTGTCGGCGAAGTCGATGACGACGGTCTTGCCGCTCTTGTCGAACACGGGGTGCTTGAAGTCGATGGTGAACTCGACCTTGAAGCCGTTGTGCGGCACGAAGCGCGCCCACTTGTCGCCGTCGCGCACTTCGATCGGCTGCTTGATGCGCACATATTTCTTGGGCGCATCCTGTTCGACGATGCCGGCGGATTGCAGCAGGAACACGAACGGCGCCGAGGAGCCGTCCATGATGGGAATTTCGGGGCCGGTGAGATCGACCAGCAGGTTGTCGATGCCCAGCCCGGCGAGGGCGGACATCAGGTGTTCGACGGTGGACACCTTGGCTGCGCCCGATTCGAGCATGGAACACAGCCGGGTGTCGGTGACCAGATAAGGATCGGCCTTGAGTTCGGCGGGCGGATCGAGATCGATGCGGCGGAACACGATGCCGGTATCGGGCGCAGCCGGACGCAGGGTCATCTCGACCTTGACGCCTGAATGCAGGCCCACGCCGGCCGCCTTGACCGACGTTTTCAATGTGCGTTGCTTCATCATGCTGTCATTTTAACCGCTCGGGGCGCACGCCCATAACCTGGCACGCCACGCGTGCCAGGTTGCAGTCGCCACCACAATACCCTCAGTCCGCCTGACGACGCAGGAAGGCCGGAATATCCAGGGTGTCGATGCCGGAATCGCTCATCGCCTGCACCGTGCGGTTGCGGCGGCTGCTCATCACGCTGGGCAGTTCCTCTTCGCCGCCGACCACCATCGGCGCATCGTCGGTGCCGGTGCGGATGATCTGCATCGGCTTGCGCTGTCCGCTGACGAGGGGATTGCCGAGACCGGTGGCGACCATGGTGACGCGCAGGGTGTCTTCCATGCTGTCGTCGAGCACCTGGCCGACGATGACGGTGGCCTCCTCGGCGGTGAAGCCCTTGATGGTGTTCATCACTTCGTGGATTTCGCGCATTTTCACGGTGGACGAGGCGGTGATGTTGACCAGCACGCCGCGCGCGCCGGCCAGATTCACGTCTTCCAGCAGCGGGCTGGCCACGGCCTGTTCGGCGGCGATGCGCGCGCGGTTTTCGCCGCTGGCCAGCAGCCGAGCCCATCATCGCCATGCCCATTTCGCTCATCACGGTGCGCACGTCGGCAAAGTCGACGTTGACCAGGCCCGGGCAGTTGATGACTTCGGCGATGCCGCCGACCGCGCCGTGCAGCACGTTGTTGGCGGCCTTGAAGGCATCCAGCATCGAGACGTCGTCGCCCAGCACCTGCATCAGCTTCTCGTTGGGGATGATGATCAGCGAATCGACGTGGCGCGCCAGCGCCTCGATGCCGGCGTTGGCGGCACGCACGCGCTTGCCTTCGAAGATGAAGGGCTTGGTGACGACGGCGACGGTCAGGATGCCGAGTTCCTTGGCGACTTCGGCCACCACGGGGGCGGCGCCGGTACCGGTGCCGCCGCCCATGCCGGCGGTGATGAACAGCATGTCGGCGCCGTCGATCAGTTCGGCGATGCGCTCGCGGTCTTCCAGCGCGGCTTCACGGCCGATGTCGGGGTTGGCGCCGGCGCCCAGGCCCTTGGTCACGCCATTGCCGAGTTGCAGTTGCAGCTTGGCCTGGTTGCGTTTCAGCGCCTGCGCATCGGTGTTGATGGCGATGAATTCCACGCCGCTCAAACCCGACGTGATCATGTGGTCGACCGCGTTGCCGCCGCAGCCGCCCACGCCGATCACCTTGATCACTGCATCCTGGGTATCTACATCCATCAGTTCAAACATGTTGCCTTCCTCCTTATTGCCAATACAAAAACCACATTCACAAATCCTTTGGCGTGTCTGCCGCGATGGATTCTGTCCAGGCGGCACAACCGCCAAATTCCGTTTCGACGACGCCGCGCTACCTCAGCGCAGCGACGTCAGAAATTCCCCTTGAACCAGCTTTTCATGCGTTCCAATATGTCCTTGAAGCTGTTGCCCGACAGCTTCGGCGCATCGCGTCCGCGCGCCTCCAGCCCGGCCATCAGCAGGCCCATGCAGGTGGCGTAACGCGGGTTGCGCATCACGTCGGCGAGCCCGCCTTCGTAGCGCGGCCAGCCCATGCGCACCGGCATGTGGAACACTTCCTCGCCGAGCTCGACCATGCCCTGCATCCCGGCCGAGCCGCCGGTGATGACGATGCCGGACGACAGCAACTCCTCGAAGCCGCTGCGGCGCAGTTCCGCCTGCACCAGCGAATACAGTTCTTCCATGCGCGGCTCGATGAATTCGGCCAGCGTCTGCTTCGACAGCGTGCGCGGCGGGCGGTCGCCGATGCCGGGCACTTCGATCATGTCGCGCGCGTCGGCCAGCTGGCGCAGCGCGCAGCCGTACTGGATCTTGATGTCCTCGGCTTCCTTCGGCGGGGTGCGCAGCGCCACCGCGATGTCGTTGTTGACCTGGTCGCCGGCCACCGGAATCACCGCGGTGTGGCGGATCGCGCCGTCGGTGAACACGGCGATGTCGGTGGTGCCGCCGCCGATGTCGACCAGGCAGACGCCGAGCTCCTTTTCGTCTTCGGTCAGCACCGCCATCGCCGAAGCCAGCGGCTGCAGCACCAGGTCGCCGACTTCGAGCCCGCAGCGGCGGACGCACTTGATGATGTTCTGCGCCGCCGACACCGCGCCGGTGACGATGTGCACCTTCACCTCGAGCCGCACCGCGCTCATGCCGAGCGGGTCGCGCACGTCTTCCTGACCGTCGACGATGAATTCCTGCGGGATGGTGTGGAGGATCTGCTGGTCGGTCGGGATGTTGACCGCGCGCGCGGTGTCCACCACGCGGTCGACGTCCATCTGGCTGATTTCCTTGTCCTTGATGGCGAACATGCCGTGCGAGTTGAAGCTCTTGATGTGGCTGCCGGCGATGCCGGTGTACACCTCGCGGATCTTGCAGTCGGCCATCAGCTCGGCTTCTTCCAGCGCGCGCTGGATGGCGTTGACGGTGGCTTCGATGTTGACCACCACGCCGCGCCGCAGGCCGCGCGACGGATGGGTGCCCATGCCGATGATGTCGAGCGCGCCCTCATCGTTGATTTCGGCGACGATGCAGACGATCTTGGAGGTGCCAATGTCGAGACCGACGACCAGG
>CAWFTM010000014.1:0-238451 GCA_963818665.1 uncultured Hydrogenophilales bacterium
TGTTCAGCGTCTTCAGGTAGTTCTTCAGGTGGCGCGCGCCGACCTCGGGCGTGAGCCGCTGTTCCAGGATGGCGTCCTGCGTGGTGACGCCCACCGGGCAGCGGCCGGTGTGACAGTGATGGCAAAAACCGGGCGCGTGCCGAGGGCTTCGTAGTCGGCGGTTGCATCGAGGTGCTTGCCGCTGGTATAGCTGCTGGTTGCAGCCCAGCGCGACCAGGACGCCCTGGCCGATCGACACCGCGTCGGCGCCCAGCGCCAGCGCCTTGGCGACATCGGCGCCGGTGCGGATGCCGCCGGAGACGATCAGCTGCACCACGCCCGTCATGTTGAGGTCTTCGAGCGCATCGACGGCCTGCCGCACGGCGGCCAGGGTGGGAATGCCCACGTGTTCGATGAAGCACCGGGCTGCGTGGCGGCGGTGCCGCCCTGCATGCCGTCGACCACGACCACGTCGGCGCCGGAATGCACGGCCAGCTTCACGTCGTGGAACACGCGCGTGGCGCCGACCTTCACGTAGATGGGCTTCTGCCAGTCGGTGATCTCGCGCAGCTCGCGGATCTTGATGGCGAGGTCATCGGGCCCCGTCCAGTCCGGGTGGCGGGAGGCGGAGCGCTGGTCGACGCCCTCCGGCAGCGTGCGCATGTTCGCCACGCGCGGCGTTGACCTTCTGCCCCAGCAGCATGCCGCCACCGCCGGGCTTCGCGCCCTGGCCGATCACCACCTCGATGGCATCGGCGCGGCGCAGGTCATCGGGATTGAAGCCATAGCGCGACGGCAGGCACTGGTAGACCAGATGTCTTGGACGAGCGCCGCTCTTCATCGGTCATGCCGCCGTCGCCGGTGGTGGTCGAGGTGCCGACGGCGCTGGCGGCCCGGCCGAGGGCTTCCTTCACATTGGCGGAGAGTGCGCCGAAGCTCATGCCGGCGATGGTGATGGGGATGTCCAGCTCGAGCGGCCTCTTCGCGTAGCGCGAGCCGAGCACGGTGCGGGTGACGCACTTCTCGCGATAGCCTTCCAGCGGATAACGCGACAGCGAAGCGCCGAGCAGCACCAGGTCGTCGAAATTCGGCAGCTGTGCGTTTGGCGCCCATGCCGCGGATCTCGTACAGGCCGGTGGCCGGCGCGCTGGATGTAGTCGATGGTATTGCGGCGTAGCCGAGGACTCTTCGGCGACTGTCTTGGGATGTCGTTGCTGCCACTTCAGTACTCCTGATTGGCGTCGGCGTTCCAGTGATACAGGCTGCGCGCGGACGCCACCCTTGAACTCGCTGGGGTCGTGTGAAAGCCGGCCGCGTCGAGCAGCGCCTTCACGGCGGCGAGGTCGGCCTCGCTCATCGGCTCGAACTGCGCGTCGGCGCCGAGCGATGCAACCTTGCCGCGCACGTAGATGACGGCCTCGTAAAGCGAATCGCCCAGCGCTTCGCCGGCGTCGCCGCAGATCACGATGCGCCCGGCCTGCGCCATGAAGGCCGAGAAGCTGCCGACCATGCCGCCGACCACGATGTCGCCGCCCTTGAGGGAGATGCCGCAGCGCAGGCGCGGCGTCGCCGTCGATGATCAGGCAGCCGCCATGCGCGGAGGCGCCGGCGCTGTTGGAGGCGAAGCCCTTGATGCGCACCTCGCCGCGTCATCATGTTCTCCGCCGCGCCGGTGCTGGCATTGCCATGAACGGTGACCGTCGCCTGTCTTGTTCATGCCGGCGACGTAGTAGCCGGCGTGCCCATGACATCGATCTCGAACGGCCCGTCGACGCCGCAGGCGATGGCGTGCGCGCCATCCGGGTTCAGCACCCGCACCTTCGGCAGCTGGCGCCGGAGCGTCGCGTGCAGCCAGCCGTTCAGCTCGCGCAGCGCTCGTGGCGCCAGGTCGAAGCTCATGCATCGTCCATGAGTACATCTCCTCGGGCGGCGGTTCGAAGACCGTGGCGTGCGACGCCAGGCAGATGCGCCAGCGAGCGGAACTCCGAGGCGACCGCCACGTAGTCGTCGGTCTCCGCGACGATGGCCGGCTTGCAGGCGAAGGGGTCGCGCACCAGCGACAGCCGTGTCTGCGTGCCGATCAGGAAGGTGAAGAAGCCATCGAGTTCGGTGAAGCCTTGTCTGAGGGCCTGCTCGATGCTCGTCGCCTTCGCGCATGCGCCATTCGAGGAAGCGGCAGGCGGCTTCGGTGTCGTTGTCGGTTTCGAAGTGGATGCCGAGTGGCTCGAGCTTGCGGCGCATGAGGTAGGGGTTGGACAGCGAGCCGTTGTGCACGAGGCAGAAATCCTCGCCGGCAGTGAACGGATGCGCGTGTGCGGGCGTCACCGCCGACTCGGTGGCCATGCGGGTGTGGCCCACGCGTGGCTGCCGCCAGCTTCGCGAAGCCATAGCGCTCCGCGATCGCGCCGGCGTGCCGATGTCCTTGTAGAGATCGATGCGATGCCCTTCGACAGCATCATGAGCCTGGGGAGCGCTGGCTCGATCCGCGCTTCACTCGGCGGGATGTCGGCGGTGAGCGATGGCGTGGCGGCCCTGCGATGCAGCGGGCATGCTCGCCGGGTACCTGCAGCTCTGGCCGAGCGCGCGCCAGCGAATGCCGCGCTCTCCTCGCAGCAGCTGGAACAGGCTGATCTTGGTGCGCGTCTCGCCAGCGGTTCGGCGAACACCGCGAGGC
Source organism: uncultured Hydrogenophilales bacterium (assembly GCA_963818665.1). Classification (GTDB taxonomy): domain Bacteria; phylum Pseudomonadota; class Gammaproteobacteria; order Burkholderiales; family Thiobacillaceae; genus Thiobacillus. The sequence continues at coordinate 2,654 of CAWFTM010000014.1, forward strand.
CCGGCGGAGTCCGGGCCACGATCCGTCATGCCGACCAGCATCGGCACCAGCAGTTCGCCGAGGCGATCATCCCAGGAGGGGTTCTTCAGCAGCAGTCCGACGATTCCACACATGTCTCAGAAGAACTCCACATAGCGGTTGGTTTCCCAGTCCGACACATGGCGTGCGTACTCGGTCCATTCCATGCGCTTCAGCGCGATGAACTCGGCGGCGAGCTTGCGCGCCGAGTGCGTCCTGCACCACTTCGTCCTGCTCCAGCGCCGTGATGGCTTCGAGCAGGTTCTGCGGCAGCAGGCTCGATACCCAGGCGTTTCAGATCTCGGCGTGGCCTCGTACAGATTGATGTTGACGGCCGGGCCTGGATGCAGGCGCCGCTTCACGCCATCCATGCCCGCTGCAGCGATCGCGGCGGACACGAGGTACGGATTGCAGCCGGAATCCGGCAGCCGCATCTCGAGCCGGCCGCCCGGAATGCGCACGCAGCTGGTGCGGTTGTTGTCGCCGTAGGCGATGTAGGCCGGCGCCCAGGTCGCACCGGAGAGCGCGCGGCCCACCACCAGCCGCTTGTACGAGTTGACCGTGGGTGCGCAGATGGCCGTCAGTGCGCGGGCGTGCTTCAACAGGCCGCCGAGGAAGAGATAACCCATCTCCGACAGCGCCAGGCCCTGCGGGTCGTTCGCATCGTGGAACAGGTTGCTCTTCTTGCGCGCTGCCCACGGAGATATGGAAGTGCGCGCCGCTGCCCGTGCGGTTCGAGAACGGCTTGGGCATGAAGGTGCCGATCATGCCGTGCTTGCGGGCGATCTCGCTCACCGCCATCTTCACCAGCGTGAAGTTGTCGGCGGAGGTCAGCGCGTCGGCATAGGTGTAGTTCACCTCGAACTGGCCGTTCGCGTCCTCGTGGTCGATCTGGTAGACGTCGACGCCGGCGGCGCGCAGCGAGCTCGTGAGCTTCGTCCAGGAAGCCGCTGGCGCGCGACAGGCCCTTGTAGTCGTAGCAGGGCTTTTCGAGTGTGTCGCGTTGCATCGAAGGGCTTGAGCGCGCCGTCGGCATCGCGGCGCCAGCAGCATGAACTCCGGTTCGATGCCGGTGTAGAGCGTGAGGCCCTCTGCGGCCAGTCTTGCGAGCTGGCGCTTCAGCACCACGCGCGAGCAGTAGGGCCAGGGCGCGCCTTTCACGGTGCCATTGCAGACGATGCGCGCATGGCCGGGCATCCACGGCAGCGCGCGCAGGGTAGTGAGGTCGCCCACTGCCATGTAGTCCGGGCCATGCGGGCCCATGCCGAAACCCCACAGCGCGAAGCCGGCGAAGCCGGCGCCATCGCCGAGCACCATGTCCAGATGCTCGATGGGCACGGCCTTGGCCTTGGCGGCGCCGTGGATGTCGACGAACTGCGCCAGCACATAGCGGACGTCCTGGGCGCGCAATCCGGACTGGAGCTCTTTGCTGTTCATCGTGATCCTCGGATGGTGTTCAGGCATTCCTGCAGGTAAGTGGAAAAGCGGCGTCGCACCACAGGCGCAATGCGAAGTCCGATGGCGCCGGAGACGGCTCGCGAATCAGCGTGACGCCGATGCCGGCCATCAAGGTCATGACGACCAGATCCGGCTCATCGACCAGTTGCGTGAAGTCGAAGCTGCAGATCTGCGCCAGATCCGCGGCCAGTTGACTCGCCGGGAGTACCAGGCTGTGATCGCTGCGGATCAGCGTGTACGCGTTCGGGAATGCGACATCTGCCGGTGGCGCCGGCTGTCGGCAGCATCGAGTCTCGATCAGGAACTCGGTGTTGCCCTGTCGCAGGCAGCGGCCGCTGCCCCAGGATCATGCGCCTGCCAATGCGTCACCCGATTCGGTTGCGGCGGGATGCGGCAACCCCAGGTGCTGCAGCAGAGCCGGTGCATCACTGCCCTTGATGCCGAAGCGGGTGCTCATGTCTGCACCTCGATGCGCTGCCGTTCGCCATTCGGATCGTAGAAGGGTGGTGCAACCAGCGTGGCGGCATGCAGTGCGCCCTGGTCATCACGAACCGCACGGTGTTGCCGACGATGCGCCTGCGATGGCGCCAGCAGCGCAAGACCAATGGTGCGGCCCAGCGCCGCGGAATACGCAACGCTGGTGATGCGGCCGACAATGTCGCCGTCGTCGATGGCCAGATGCGATTCGGCCAGCGGCACCTGAGCCGAAGCGAGCTGAAGCCGATCAGTTGCTGCCGGTCGCGCTTCGGCAAAGCCGTGAGGCTGCGCTGGCCGACGAAGAAGGGCTTGTTCATGCGCAGCATGCGCGCGAGGCCGGCTTCAAAGGGGTTGGTGACGCCGTCGGTATCCTGACCGACGATGATGTGCCCCTTCTCCAGCCGCAGGATGCGCTGGGCTTCGACGCCGAAGGGCCGCAGGCCGGGGCTTGGCCGGCAAGCACGAGCGCATCCCACACGGCCTGCGCCTGATCGAAGGGCACATGGATCTCGAAGCCGAGTTCACCCACGAAGCCCACGCGCGCAGGCGCGCCATCCACGCCGGCAACACGTGCCCTCGCGCACTGCGAGATACGGGAAGGACTGGTCATCCAGCGCCATCGCGTGCACTGCGCGAGAATTCGCCGGGCATGCGGACCGGCGATGTTCATCGCCGCCAGGTGACCGGTGAGGTTGTGCAGCGTGCAGTCGAGCTGCCACTCGGCCACGCGCCGCTGCAGTTCGCGGTAGATCGCGGTGCTGCCGCTGGTGGTGGTGGTGACGTAGAAGCGGCCATCCGCGAGCCGCGCCACCACGCCATCGTCGATCAACGGTGCCGGCCTCGTCGAGCATCACGGCATAACGCGTGCAGGCCGGCGCGAGATCGCTGACCGTGCCGATGTACATCCGGTCGAGCAGCAGGCCGGCGTCGCGGCCGCAGCACTTCGATCTTGCCGAGCGTGGAGACATCGATGAGACCGGCGGCGTTGCGCACGGCATGCACTTCCTCTGCGATGGCCTGCTGCGGGTTCGTCGCGGCGCCGTAGTGAGCCGGGCGCCGCCAGTTGCCAGCTGGCATCCACGCAGCGCCGTGCGGCTGCATGCCAGGCATCCATCGCCGTGCGTCGCAGCGGCGCCAGGCGCGCACCGGCCAATGCGCCGAGACTCACCGGCTGCCAGGGTGGGCGCGCGTGGTCCGACCCCAGCGAGGGCAGCTCGCGCCCGTTACGCGCGCCAGCTGCGCGCGCTGCATTGAGGTTGGAGAGCTTGCCCTGCGATGGCCCCATGCCCACGGTGCTGTAGCGCTTCATCAGTTCGACGCTGTCGAAGCCTTCCTGCGCGGCATTGGCGAGATCCGCGAGCGTGAGATCCTCGTCCAGATCGACGAACTCCTTGCCGGAAGGATGGGTGAACAGCGGCGCAGGGATGCGAGTGGCTGTGTGCAGCGCGTGGCGGGACGCTGGGCGCCGGGGCAGCGGCTCGCGCCCGCATGGCGCGCGGCGCGTTGACCCGCGGCGGCACCATCTGCGGCGCGCGCTGCAAAATCAAAACAGCCATTGGCGCGGCCAGCGACGAACAATCCCGATGGCAACTGCTGCGGCACATGCTGGCCGATCGATGCGTCGAAGGTGATGCTGCCACCGCATGCAGCGCCAGCTGCAGCGGCCGGCATCCAGCCGGTGGACATCAGCAGGCAATCGCAGGTCAGCCGTTCGCGCCCGGTCTGCGACATCCATTCCACCGCAGCAATGGCCGCCCGCGACGTGCTTGGCCTGCGCGGCAATGTCGCGCACCCGCGCATGAACGCGGATGCCGGCCGCATGCAATGTGACTCACCGGCACAGCGGCGGGATCGAGTGGCGAGTCTTCCGGAATCGCGCAGGTCCGTAACCCGCAACCCCTGCGAGGCCAGATCCAGTGCGCAGCGCAACGGCTTCGTCATTGGCGCCGAGCACGACGACTCTTCTCGCCGGCGCGATGCCATGCCGATACAGCAGCCGCTGCGCCGCGGAGCCCAGCAGCACGCCGGGCAGGTCGTTGTTGCGGAACACCGCGGGCTGCTCGATGCAGCCCGTGGCCATCACCACCGCCCGGGCGCGCAGCAGGCGCAGGCCGCCTGCTTCGCGATCGATGCGCGAGACGACCAGCTCGTGGTCGGTGTAGTAGCCCACGACGCTGCGAGCAGAGCAGCTCCACACCGGGACGCGGCCTTCAGTGCCGCGATCAGCGCGCGGCATTGCGCGGCATCCTGCGGCCGTGTCTTCGCATGCCACAGCCCGCTGCCGCCGGGTTGCTGGGCTTCGTCGATCACCACGATGCGGCGCGCGCCGTGCTCTGCTGCCGCCAGCGCGGCGAAAGCCCCGCGATGGCCGCGCCGATCACCGCCACATCGCAGTGCAGGTAGCGCCGCTCGCGCGGTGGCGTCGACGCGGTCGAAGTCGCACGCGCCCCAGGCCACTGAAATTGCGGATCAGGCGCTCGAACCACGGGAAAGCTGCGCTGCCCCAGGAATGCCTTGTAATAGAAGCCCACGGGCAGGAACCGGGCGAAGCATCCCGATGGCGGACGCGCGATCGCGCTCTACGCCGCCGCGGGTGTTCACGGCCTCGAACTCCATGCCGTCGCGCAGCGAGCGATCTGCGTCGCCACGCTGGTTGGGCTCGTGCGCCGATCTGGAACAGATTGTTGGCGTCGTGCCCGGCGGCGGAGACGATGCCGCGCGGCCGGTGATACTTGAAGCTGCGCGCCACGGTCATGATGCCGGCAGCGGCCAGCGCGGGGTGAGCGTATCGCCCTCGAAGTGCCGCGACGGGCCGCCCTTCGAACGGTGAGCTGCAGCGGGCTGCTGCGATCGATCCACTCGCCCTCGACCGGAGCGGCAGTCGGCACATCATGAGCTCGCTGCCTTGCGCCGGGCCGCCGGATAGCTGCGCAGGATTTCATCGCGTGGTGGTGTCGCGCTCGGCATGAACCAGTAGCCCGATGGCGCATGGCACCACCATTCCGCTTCACGCCGGGCACGCCGCTGCGATGGAACACGTATTTCGCCCACTCGGCATCGCTGCTCGCGGCCGGATCGGGCATCGGCCGCACTTCGCCGCCATAGATGAATTCATCGGCGGGGCGCAGGCCATTCAGCGGGCAGGGAATCAGTTTCATCAGTGCCCCACCGAGGCCGCGCCTTTCTCGCCGGTGAGTTCGAAGCGTTCGAAGCGCCCCCAGTCGAAGCTCGGGATCAGTTCGTGGTTGCGGTTCGTGGCCACGGTGGCGGCCATCGTCTCGCCCGCCACCGGCGTGGCCTTGAAGCCCCAGGTGCCCCAGCCCGCATCGAGGAAGAAGCCATCGACCGGTGTGCGGCCCATGATCGGCGCGAAGTCGGGCGTCATGTCGGCAAGGCCCGCCCACTGGCGATTGATCTTCACGCCCGCCAGGAACGGAAACAGGTCGAGCATGTGCTGCGCGAGATCGGTCATGAACTCGCGGGTGGAGCGCGTGCTGTGCAGTTCGCGCGGATCGAGCGATGCGCCCATCACCAGCTCGCCGCGCGCCGTCTGCGACACATACACATGCAGCGAGCCGGAGACGATGATGGGATCGAGCCAGGGCTTCAGCGGCTCGGACACCATGGCCTGCAGCGGATGCACGTAGATGGGGCTGGTCAGCCCCAGCATCTGCAGGATGCGCGGCGTGTAGCCGGCCACTGCGCACACCACGCAGTCGGTGGCGATGTTGCCGCGCGTGGTGCGCACGCCGCTGATGCGCCCGCCCGCGGTCGTCGATGCCCAGCACTTCGGTCTGCTGGTGGATCTCCACGCCGAGCCGGTCCGCCGCGCGCGCATAGCCCCAGGCCACCGCATCGTGCCGCGCCACGGCGCCGGGCGCGTGGTACAGCGCGCCGACAATCGGCGCATGGCCGCCGCAGCTCATGTCCATCATCGGCAGCGCGCGCGCGATCTCGTCGGGACTCGACCACGCGCGAATCCACGCCCAGGTGCTTGTTCACCTCGGCGCGCCAGCGCAGCGTGCGCAGCGTCGCGTCGGTGTGCGCCAGCGTGTAGTGGCCGCGGGTGGAATAGAACAGGTTGAGGCCGAGCTCGTCGCCCAGGTCGCGCCACAGCTGCACGCTGCGGTCGTAGAAGCGCACGCCTTCGGGCGTGAGGTAGTTCGAGCGGATGATGGTGGTGTTGCGGCCGGTGTTGCCGCTGCCGATGTAGCCCTTCTCGAGCACCGCGATGCGTATGCCGTGGTGCTGCGCGAGGTTGTACGCGCTGGCCAGGCCATGCCCGCCGGCGCCGATGATGACGACGTCGTAGGCCGGCGAGCTTCTCCGGCGCGGAACATCCGCGGTTCCGGGTGCTTGTTCGGACAGCGCGAAGCGCAGCAGTCTCCAGGGCATGCGGTTCTCCTAGCGGAACACCACGGTCTTGTTGCCGTGCACCAGCACGCGGTCTTCCAGGTGGTAGCGCAGGCCGCGCGCCAGCACCGTCTTCTCGATGTCCTTGCCGTAGCGCACCATGTCCTCGAGCGTGTCCGAGTGGTCGATGCGGATCACGTCCTGCTCGATGATCGGCCCCTGGTCGAGCTCGTCGGTGACGTAGTGGCAGGTCGCGCCGATCAGCTTGACGCCGCGCGCGTAGGCCTGGTGATAGGGCTTGGCGCCGACGAAAGAGGGCAGGAAGCTGTGGTGGATGTTGATGATGCGCCCCGGATAGGCGCGGCACAGCTCGGGCGGACAGGATCTGCATGTAGCGCGCGAGCACCATGGTGTCGCCGCGCGCTTCCTCGAACAGGCGCTGCGACCTCGGCGAAGGCGGCGTCCTTGTTGTCCGGCATCACCGGCACATGATGGAAGGGAATGCCGTGCCACTCGACGAAGCCGCGGAAGGTTTCGTGGTTGGAGATCACGCAGGGGATCTCGACATCCAGCTCCTTCGACTCGCCAGCGTGCAGCAGGTCGTCCAGGCAGTGCTCCTGCTTGGACACCAGAATCACCACCCGCTTCTTCTCCGCCGAGTCGCTGATGCGCCAGTCCATGCCGAACTCCCGTGCAATCGGCGCGAATCGCGCAGCGTGGCCAGGTCGAACGGCAGCGAGTCGGCGACGGATTTCCTGGCGCATGAAAAAGCGCTGCGCCGGTTCGTCGGCGTGGTAGCTCGCCTCGACGATCCAGCCGTGGTGCTGCGCGATCAGCCCGCTGACGGCGGCGACGATGCCGACCCGGTCGGGGCAGGACAGCGTCAGCGTGTAGCGGCGGGAGGCAGCCATCAGGTTTTCTCACAATGAAACATTTGTTCATATCATGCATCATATGATTAACCATGGTCAACTATTATTTCTTCATGTGAATCATTTGGCCGTGCCATAATTCGCCCATGGACACCCCACCTGACACCCTGGACTCAGATACGCCGGACGCGGCAAGCGGCACGCTGGAGCGCTACCTCGGCAACGCCATCCGCGACCTGCGCCTGCGCCACGGCCTCACCATCGCCGAAGTCGCCGACCGCGCCGGCATCAGCCGCGGCATGCTGTCGAAAATCGAGAACGCGCAGACCGCCACCAGCCTTGATGTCCTCCACCGCCTGGCGCAGGCGCTCGGCGTCTCGCTTGCCACCCTGTTCCGCAACTACGACGTGCCCGAAGGCAGCGCGCAGCTGGTGAAGAAGGGCGAAGGCATGGAAGTCGTACGGCGCGGCACCAAACGCGGCCACACCTATCACCTGCTGGCGCACGAGCAGGGGCCGACCAAGCTGTTCGAGCCCTTCCTCATCACCATCGATTCGCCGGACGCGACCTTCCCGGTGTTCGAACACCCCGGCACCGAGTTCCTCTACATGCTGGAAGGCCGCATGGAATACCGCCACGGCCAGCACACCTATCTGCTGACGCCGGGCGATGCGCTGACCTTCCGCGGCGAAGTGCCGCACGGCCCGGAAAAGCTGATCGAACTGCCGATCCGCTTCCTCGCCACCATCGTCTACCCCACGCCGGTCGAGACATGAAGTCGTTCGCGATCACTCCCGCCAGCGAAGCCGACATTCCCGAGCTGATCGATCTGCTCGGCGTGCTGTTCTCCATCGAGCAGGACTTCACGCCCGACAACGACAAGCAGCGCCGCGGCCTCGCCGCCCTGCTCGCTTCCGCAACAGGCCACATCGCGATCGCCCGCGACGAGACTCTGCGTGCGGTCGGTATGGCCACCGCGCAACTGGTGATCTCCACTGCCGAGGGTGCCCCTTCGGCCTGGGTCGAGGACGTGGTGGTGCGCGAGGACTGGCGCGGACACGGACTCGGCCGCGCCCTGCTCGACGCCGTGCTGGACTGGGCGCGCAGCCAGGGTGCCGCCCGCGCGCAACTGCTGGCCGACCTCGACAACGCACCGGCGCTGGCGTTTTACGAACGATTGGGTTGGCAGACGACGCGACTGGGCGCGCGGCGTTTGATGCTCTAGCGCGTACTGTGCGCGCTGGCATTTCACTGCTTTTAAAACAGCATCCTGAATGAGCCAGAGGATTTGCCGGCCTGGGAACTGCTTTGGTGCCAGGGGGATGCGGCATGCACCAAAATAGCACTTTGATTTATGGGCTGGCATGTTCGGCTTGCCCTTCCAGTCAAAATATATCAATCAATACAATTGCCTGTGTTTTCCATTTCGGTTTGGCATAGCCGTTGCTAGTAATGGGATAACGGTAAAAGCGGCGCACGTCGCCTGCATGAACCGCGATGTGTGGCTAGGGTTCCGGTCTCTTGCGAGATGTCTGGTCCGAGAGCTGCCGGCACCGCTCAGGCGGGGCTCCACGGAGGGACAAAAGCCCGGGAGACAGCGATTGCGCGACGCTTTCTCCGGACTCGACCTTGGCCTTCCACTCAGGAGCTTCACATGAAAATCGCGCGTCTCACCCGTACCCTCATCGCCGGCATCGGCTTTGCCCTGCTGACCCAACCGCTGGCGGCACAAGCCGAAGTCAAGATCGGCGTGTCCGACTGGCCGGGCTGGGTGGCCTGGTACGTCGCCGAACAGAAGGGCTTCTTCAAGAAGCACGGCGCCGACGTCAAGCTGGTCTGGTTCGCCAACTACACCGATTCGATCAGCGCGCTGTCCGCCGGCCAGGTCGACGGCAACTCGCAGACCTGGAGCGACACCATGGCGCCGCTGGCCAAGGGCATCGCGCTGAAGACCATCCTGGTCAACGACAACTCGGCCGGCAATGACGCGCTGATGGTCGGCCCCAAGATCAAGTCGTTCAAGGACCTCAAGGGCAAGAAAATCGCGCTGGAAGAATTCAGCGTGTCGCACTTCCTGCTCACCATGGCGCTCAACAAGAACGGCATGACGCTGAAGGACGTGAACGTGGTGAACCTCTCCGCCGGCGACGCCGCCGCCGCCTTCATGGCCGGCCGCGTCGACGCCGCCGTGGTGTGGAACCCGTGGGTCAATACCATCCAGACCAGCGGCAAGGGCAAGCCGCTGTTCACCTCGGCAGACGTTCCCGGCCTGATCCCCGACCTGCTGGTGGTGCAGGAGAAATCGCTCAAGGCCAAGCGCAAGGACTTCGTCGGCATGGTCAAGGCCTGGTACGACGTCGAAGCCTTCCTGCGCAGCAACCCCGATGAAGCAGCCAAGATCATGGCCAAGGTGGTCGGCCTGGATGCCAAGGAGTACATGGTCTTCCTGCCCGGCACCAAGTTCTTCGACCAGAAGGCCAACCTGCAGGCCTTCGGCCCGGCGACCGACAAGACCTCGCTGCTGGGCGTGGCGCCGACCATTTCCAGGTTCCTGCTCGACAACAAGCTGATGGAAGGCAAGGTCGACTTCGCCAAGGGGCTGGATGCCTCGCTGGTCAAGGAAGTGGCTGGCGTCAAGTAAGTATTGGACCAGGCCATGACGCTAGCAAGACCGTCAGCACCCGGACGCGCCGCGCCAAGTCCAACGCTGGCAAGCCAGGCATGTGGGCGATCCGCGGACCGCTGTCCCGCCGCCAGTACTGGCTGTTCGCCGTGCTCGGCCTGCTGGCGCCGCTCGCCCTGTGGTGGCTGGTGTCCAGTTCGGCCTCGGTGGACAAGGTGTTCATGCCCGGTCCGGTGGATGTCTATCACCGTCTGGTCACGTGGTACACGGAAGACGACCTGATGTCCGACATCTGGATCAGCGTCTACCGGGTCACGGCGGGCTTTGCCTTGTCGGCGCTGATCGCCCTGCCGCTGGGGCTGATGATCGGCACCTTCCGCCCGGTGCAGGCGGTGCTGGAGCCGCTCACCGACTTCATCCGCTACATGCCGGCGGTGGCCTTCATTCCGCTGGTGATGCTGTGGGTGGGGATCGAGGAGTCGTCGAAGATCGCCATCATCTTCATCGGCACCTTCTTCCAGATGGTGCTGATGATGGCCGAGGACGTGCGCCGGGTGCCGCTGGCGCAGATCGAGGCGGCGCAGACCATGGGCGCGACGCGCGGCGAGATCGGTCAAGCTGGTGATCTTCCAGTCGGCCAAGCCGGCGCTGCTCGACACCCTGCGCGTCACCATGGGCTGGGCCTGGACCTACCTGGTGGTGGCCGAACTGGTCGCCGCCAACTCCGGCCTCGGCTATTCGATCCTGAAGGCGCAGCGCTTCCTGCAGACCGACAAGATCTTCGTCGGCATCCTGCTGATCGGCCTGATCGGCCTGGTCATGGATCAGCTGTTCCGCCTCGCGCATCGCAAGGCCTTCCCCTGGCTCCATCTCAAATCATGAGCATGCCGAAAATTTCCATCCAGCAGGTCGGCAAGGTGTTCGGCGAAGGCAGCCACCGCGTCGAGGCCCTGAAGGACGTCAGCCTCGACATCGCCGACAACGAGTTCGTCACCTTCGTCGGCGCCTCCGGCTGCGGCAAGTCGACGCTGCTGCGCATCATCGGCGGACTCGAATACCACACCTCCGGCGAGGTGCTGGCCAACGGCCAGCCGGTCGCCGGCCCCGGCGCCGACCGCGCCATGGTGTTCCAGCACTACAGCCTGTATCCCTGGCTCAGGGTGATGGAGAACATCAAGTTCAGCCGCCGCCTGAAGCACGGCCGCGAGAACCTCACCTCGGCCGAGGTGGAGGCCGCCTCCGGCCGCGCCGACGCGCTGTTGAGCCTGATGGGTCTCAACGCTGCCGCCAACGCCTACCCCAACCAGCTGTCCGGCGGCATGCAGCAGCGCGTCGCCATCGCCCGCGCGCTGATGGGGCGTCCGGAGATCCTGCTGATGGACGAGCCCTTCGGCGCGCTCGACGCGCAGACGCGCGAGGTCATGCACGACCTGATCCTGCACGTGCACCGGCTGGAAAAACCGACGCTCGCCTTCGTCACCCACGACGTCGAGGAAGCGATCTATCTCGCCGACCGCGTGGTGCTGATGGCGCCGCGCCCGGGCCGCATCGACACCATCTACCAGGTGCCGCTGCCGGCCGAGCGCGAGCAGGACATGAAGCACACGCCGGAATTCCTGCGCCTGAAGAAGGAGATCCTTGCGCGCATCCGCGAGACCTCGGGCATGAAGACCGACCAGGGCATGCTGGATCAGCTCAACATGCAGGAGGCATCGTGTGAGTTCAGGCAAGCCCGTTCTGTGGCAGAACCTCACCTGGGAAGACGTCGCCGCGCTGCGCGACCAGCGGCATCCGCATGGCGATCCTGCCGGTGGGCGCCACCGAGCAGCACGGCCCGCATCTGCCGCTGGGGGTCGACACGCTGTCGGCCGAAGCGGTGGCGCACGGCGCGTCGGCGCTCACCGGCATTCCGGTGCTGCCCAGCCTCGCCTACGGCTGCTCGCTCGGGCCATTCGCCGAAGTGGCCGGGCACGATTTCGCTGCAGGCCCGAGACGCTGTCGAAGCTGGTGCTGGAAATCGCCGAGTGGCTCAACAGCGCCGGCTTCGACCGCCTGCTGCTGCTCAACGGCCACGTCACCAACTGGGCGCCGCTGCGCTGCGGGCTGGAGAACATCCGCCACACGTATCCCGACATGCGCGTCGCGCTGCGCTCGATCTGGGACATCTCGGACGAGGCGCATCGCCGCTATCACGAGGACGCCGCCAACTTCCACGCCAACTGCGCCGAGACCTCGCTGATGCTGGCCTTGCATCCCGAACTGGTGCGCATGGACAAGGTGGTCGACGAACCCGACCGTTCCGCCGGCTGCTTCTTCGCCTACCGCGTCAGCGACGAAAGCGTGCACGGCACCGTCGGCACCCCGAGTCAGGCCGAGGCGGCGGCTGGCAAGAATCTGCTCGACCTCTGCGTCAGCGAACTCGCGCAGCAACTCACCCAGGCGCTCACCGAGGCCACGCCTCTCGAACGCGCCGGCATCACCCCACCCCCGTTTTAAGGAGTCATCCGATGACCATGCATTCCCCATCCGAAACCCAGGCGGTCGAAACGCAGGCCGCCAAGGCGCAACTCGAAAGCCGCCGGTGTGAAATACGCGCTCGCCAGCTTTGCCGACCTGCACGGCATGTCCAAGGGCAAGGTGGTGCCGATCAGCCATTTCGAACAGATGGTCGGCGGCTCCGAGCTCTACACCGGCGCTGCGCTCGACGGCGTGCCGCAGGAGGTCAACGACGAGGAAGTGGCGGCGCATCCCGATCTCGCGTCGGCCGCGATCCTGCCGTGGAACCCGGAAGTGGTGTGGTACGCCAGCGACCTCTATCTCAAGGGCCAGCCCTTCGAGGCCTGCTCGCGCGGCATCCTGAAAAAGCAGCTCGAAGGCCGCGGCCGATCTCGGCCTGCGCTTCAACCTCGGGATCGAGACCGAGTTCTTCATCCTCAAGCAGAACGCCGACGGCAGCATCGTCCCGACCAGCGAGGCCGACACCCTGGCCAAGCCCTGCTACGACGTGCGCGGCTTCCTCGACAACTACGGCCTGCTCGACGAGATCGTGCAGGCGATGGACGGCCTCGGCTGGGACGTCTATTCCTTCGACCACGAGGACGCCAACGGCCAGTTCGAGACCGACTTCCAGTACGCCGACGGCCTCACCATGGCCGACCGCTTCACCTTCTTCCGCCTGATGCTGGGCGAGATGGCGAAGAAGCGCGGCTATTTCGCCACCTTCATGGCCAAGCCCTTCGCCGACCGCACCGGCAGCGGCGCCCACTTCAACATGTCGATGGCGAGCCTGGAAACCGGCGAGAACCTGTTCGACGCCGAAGCCGACGCCAACGGGCTCAAGCTGTCGAAGCTCGGCTACCAGTTCGTCGCCGGCGTGCTGAAGCACGCGCACGCGATCTCCGCCGTCATCGCCCCCACGGTCAACAGCTACAAGCGCCTGGTGCGCCGCGGCAACATGTCCGGCTTCACCTGGGCGCCGATCCACGTCTCCTTCGGCAGCAACAACCGCACCAACATGCTGCGCGTGCCGCTCGCCGGCGGCCGCGTCGAATGCCGCGCCGTCGACATGTCGTGCAACCCCTATCTGGCCGCCGCGCTGATGCTGGCCGCCGGCCTCGAAGGCATCCGCGAAGATCTCGACCCCGGCAAGCCGCACGGCGAGAACATGTATCAGCACACCGAGGAAGAGCTGCAGGCGATGGGCGTGTCAGCCACCTGCCGCGCTCGCTGGAAGAGGCGATCGACGCCTTCGAGGCCGACCCGCTGACGAAAGAGGTGTTCGGCCCGCTGATGGCCGACGCCTTCGTCAAGTTCAAGCGCGACGAGTGGGAGGCGTATCACACCCATGTGTCGCAGTGGGAACTCGACCGTTACCTGAAGTTTTTCTGAGCAGAATCGTCATGGCACAGAACCTCAACCCCATCCCGCCCGAGCTGTTCCTGTGGGAAGAAGCGCTGCCCGGCGGCTGCCACTGGTCGGGCATCCTGCGCCGCGGCAACGCGCTGCGGCTCACCGATCTGACCGGCCGCGCCAACGTCTCGGCGCTGTTCTACAACGCCGAGGAAAAGCTCGAGCGCTACAACATGCCCGACACGCTGAAGGCGCAGCACACCGCGCACCTGACGACGGGCCACGTGCTGCTACTCCGACATGGGCCACGTGCTGTGCTCGGTGATCGCATGACAGCTGCGGCTGGCACGACACCGTGTGCGGCACCAGCAACGCCGAGATGGTGCAAGGCGAAGTACGGCGAAGCCACCTACCAGACCCACCGCAACGCCATGCACCGCAACGGCCGCGACGGCCTGCTGGTCGAGCTCGGCAAGTGGGGCCTGGGCAAGCGCGACGTGGTGCCGAACGTGAACTTCTTCAGCAAGGTCGTGGCCGACGAGGCGGGCCGTCTGCACTTCGATGCCGCGAATTCGCATCCCGGCGCCTACGTTGATCTGCGCTTCGAGATGAACGTGCTGGTGGTGCTGTCCGCCGCGCCGCATCCGCTCGATCCGCGCCCCGACTACGCGCCGGGCGACGTCATGCTGACCGCATGGAAGGCCGGCGCGCCGGGTGCGGACGACCTCTGCCGCAACGCCTGCGCGGAAAACCAGCGCGGCTTCTATCAAACCGAAATCCTTTATCGCTGAGGTGAAATCATGAGCAGCTTCAACCTCGTCGAAAGTCCCTTCGATCCCAAGACCGCCGTCGTCGACGCCGTCGTCAACGCCGGCGATCCGTGGATCCACGAAATCAAGAAGGGCCAGGTCTTCCGCATCCTCGACCTCGAAGGCAACCAGGCGGTCGACACGCTGTTCTTCAATGCGCGCGACCCCGAGGAGCGCTACAGCGCCGCCGACACCGTGCGCGCGCAGGGCGCGCTCTACCTCACCGCCGGCACCCAGCTGATGTCGACCGAAGGCAGGGTCATGCTGACCATCACCGCCGACACCTGCGGCCGCCACGACACCCTCGGCGGCGCCTGTTCGTGCGAGAGCAACACCGTGCGCTACGCGCTGAACAAGCGGCCGATGCATTCCTGCCGCGACAGTTTTCTGCATGCACTGGCGCATTACGACGGCGGGCTGACCAAGCGCGACATCACCAGCAACATCAACTTCTTCATGAACGTGCCGGTGACGCCCGAGGGCGGGCTGACCTTCGCCGACGGCGTGTCGGCGCCCGGCAAGTACGTCGAGATGCGCGCCGAGATGGACGTGCTGTGCCTGATCTCCAACTGCCCGCAGCTCAACAACCCGTGCAACGCCTACAACCCGACGCCGGTGCGGGTGCTGATCTGGGACGCGCCTGAACAATAAAGCCTGACGGCGGGACGACCCGCTGCATTGAATGAAGCGGGACGACCCGCCGGAGATTGCATGTTCGACAAGGTTCTCATCGCCAACCGCGGCGCCATCGCCTGCCGCATCATCCGCACCCTGCGCACGATGGGGGTGAAATCGGTCGCCGTCTATTCCGAGGCGGACCGCCATTCGCTGCACGTGCGGCTCGCCGACGAGGCGGTGGAGATCGGCCCGGCGCCGGCGGCGCAGAGCTATCTGCGCGCCGAGAAGATTCTGGAAGCGGCCCAGGCCACCGGCGCCCAGGCGATCCACCCCGGCTACGGCTTCCTGTCCGAGAACCCCGGCTTCGCCGAGGACTGCGCCGCCGCCGGCATCGCCTTCATCGGCCCCAGCCCGGATCAGATGCGCGCCTTCGGCCTCAAGCACACCGCGCGCGATCTGGCCGAACACAACAAGGTGCCGCTGCTGCCGGGTTCCGGGCTGTTGTCCGACGCCGGCCACGCCCAGGCCGAAGCGGCGCGCATCGGCTACCCGGTGATGCTGAAGAGCACCGCCGGCGGCGGCGGCATCGGCATGCGCCTGATCTGGAGCAGCGACGAACTGGTGGAAGCCTTCCAGTCGGTCGAGCGGCTGGCGCGCGCCAACTTCAAGGAGGCCGGCATCTTTCTCGAGAAATACGTCGAGCACGCGCGCCACATCGAGGTGCAGATCTTCGGCGACGGCAAGGGGCATGTGGTCGCGCTGGGCGAGCGCGATTGCTCGGTGCAGCGGCGCAACCAGAAGGTCATCGAGGAAACCCCGGCGCCCGGCCTCACCGATATGCAGCGCAGCAGCCTGCTCGCCACCGCGGTGCGCCTGGGCGAAGCGGTCGGCTACCGTTCCGCCGGCACGGTCGAGTTCGTCTACGACACCTTGAGCGGCGAATTCTATTTCCTCGAAGTGAACACGCGCCTGCAGGTCGAGCACGGCGTCACCGAGGAAGTCACCGGCGTCGACCTGGTCGAGTGGATGGTGCGCGAGGCCGCGGGCGAACTGGATCTCGCCGGCTTCAAGGCCGAACCCAAGGGCGCATCGATGCAGGTGCGCCTCTACGCCGAAGATCCGGGCAAGGATTTCCAGCCCGCCGCCGGCGTGCTGACCGAAGTGGTGTTTCCGGCCGACGCGCGCATCGAAACCTGGGTCGAGCGCGGCTCCGACGTGCCGCCGTTCTACGATCCGATGGTGGCGAAGATCATCGTCAAGGGCAGAGACCGCGCCGAAGCGCTGGGCAAGATGCAGCAGGTGCTGGCGCACACCCGCGTCGCCGGCATCGAGACCAACCTCGGCTACCTCGGCCAGATCGTGCGCGATGCGGTGTTCATGGAAGGGCGCCAGACCACGCGCTACCTCAATGCCTTCCACTACCGCCCGGCGACCATCGACGTCATCGAACCCGGCGTGCAGAGCAGCATCCAGGACTGGCCGGGCCGCACCGGCTACTGGGACGTCGGCGTGCCGCCGTCGGGGCCGATGGACGCGCTGGCGCTGCGCCTTGCCAACACCCTGGCCGGCAATGCCGAAGGCGCGGCCGCGCTGGAACTCACCGTCGCCGGCCCCACGCTGCGCTTCAACTGCGATGCGGTGATCGCGCTGGCCGGCGCCGACATGGGCGCCGAGCTCGACGGCGCAGCCGCTCGCCAACTGGGCGGCGCATGCGGTCAAGGCCGGCAGCATGCTCAAGCTCGGCGCGATCAAGGACACCGGCTGTCGCACCTACCTCGCGGTGCGCGGCGGCTTCGACGTGCCGGATTATCTCGGCAGCAAGTCCACCTTCACCCTCGGCCAGTTCGGCGGCCATGCCGGGCGCACGCTGCGGGTCGGCGACGTGCTGCATCTCCGTCCGGACATACCCCCCTTTGAAAAAGGGGGGCAGGGGGGATTGAAGCAACGCGTACCCCTTCCGCAACGCCCGCTGGAATCCCCCCCAGCCCCCCTTTTGCAAAGGGGGGAGCAGAGGTGCCGGCGGTGCTTGCAGGTGAATTAGTCCCGACCTACACCCACGCCTGGGAAATCGGCGTGCTGTACGGCCCGCACGGCGCGCCGGACTTCTTCACCGACGCCGACATCGACATGTTCTTCGCCACCGACTGGGAAGTGCATTACAACTCCAGCCGCACCGGGGTTCGGCTGATCGGCCCGCGCCCGCAGTGGGCGCGCAAGGACGGCGGCGAGGCCGGCCTGCATCCGTCCAACATTCACGACAACGCCTACGCCATCGGCGCGGTCGACTTCACCGGCGACATGCCGGTGATCCTCGGCCCGGACGGCCCCAGCCTCGGCGGCTTCGTCTGCCCGGCCACCATCGTGCAGGCCGAGCTGTGGAAGATGGGCCAGCTGCGCCCCGGCGACACCGTGCGCTTCAAGCGCTTGAGCCAGGGCAGGCCGAGCGCATGGAAGCGGCGCAGGATGCCGCCATCGCCACCTGCTCACCCCCCTTTGAAAAAGGGGGGCAGGGGGGATTGGACACACGGTTCCCCTGCCGCAACGCCCGCAGGAATCCCTCCCAGCCCCCCTTTTTCAAGGGGGGAGACGACGAACTCGCCGAGCCGGTGCTGCACCGCATTCCCGAAACCGACAACCCCGTCGCCGTCGTCTACCGCCGCGCCGGCGACAAATATCTGCTGGTCGAATACGGCCCGCTGGTGCTCGACCTCAACCTGCGCTTCCGCGTGCATGCGCTGATGACGCATCTGCAGGCCGATGGCCGTGCCGGGCATCCTCGACCTCACCCCCGGCATCCGCTCGCTGCAGGTGCACTACGACTCGCGCGTGCTGCCGCTGACCCAACTGATGGAGCTGCTGCTGGCTGCGGAAAAGGCGCTGCCCGCCATCGAGGACATGCAGGTGCCCACCCGCATCGTGCACATCCCGCTGTCGTGGGACGATGCCGCCACCAAACTCGCCATCGAGAAATACATGCAGTCGGTGCGCAAGGACGCGCCCTGGTGCCCGAGCAACATCGAGTTCATCCGCCGCATCAACGGGCTGGACAGTCGATCGAAGAGGTGAAGCGCATCGTCTTCGACGCCAGCTATCTGGTGATGGGCCTCGGCGACGTCTACCTCGGCGCACCGGTGGCGACGCCGGTCGACCCGCGCCATCGCATGGTCACCACCAAGTACAACCCCGCGCGCACCTGGACCCCGGAAAACGCCGTCGGCATCGGCGGCGCCTACATGTGCGTGTACGGCATGGAAGGCCCCGGCGGCTACCAGTTCGTCGGCCGCACCCTGCAGATGTGGAACCGCTGGCGGCAGACCGCCAACTTCACCGACGGCAAGCCGTGGCTGTTGCGCTTCTTCGACCAGGTGCGCTTCTTCCCGGTGAGCGAAGCCGAGCTGCTGAAAATCCGCGAGGACTTTCCCGCTCGGTCGCTACCAGCTGAAGGTCGAGGAAACCACCTTCAGCCTGCGCGAATACAACCAGTTTCTCGCCGACAACAACGCGTCCATCACCGCCTTCAAGACCCGGCAGCAGGCCTCGTTCGACGCCGAGCGCGAACGCTGGCGCGCGAGCGGCCAGGCCGAATACGCCAGCGACCTGACGGTGGCCGAAGCCGCGCCCGACAGCGAACTCGACCTGCCGGAGAACGGCCGCGCCATCGCCAGCCACGTCGCCGGCAACGTGTGGAAAGTCGAAGTGGAGGAGGGCGCCGCAGTGAAGCAGGGCGACCCGCTGGTCATCATCGAATCGATGAAGATGGAGTTCGCCGTGCTGGCGCCGTGCGATGGCCGCATCCACAAGGTGTTCTGCCGCGAAGGCGGGCAGGTGAGCGCCGGGCAGGATCTGCTGGTGTTGGTGAGCGAGTGAGGCGCAAATGAATTGTTCTCTCGACATCGCTTCGCTGCGTCGCTTGTATCAATCCGGCGAGCTGACTCCGCTTGCGCTGGTGGAAGACCTGCTTGCTCGCATGGCTGGCGAAGACAGCCACGCCATCTGGATCAGCCGCCTCGACGCCGATGCCCTGCGCGCCTATGCAGGAAGCCTTGAAGGCAAGGACATCGCGACCCTGCCGCTCTACGGCATCCCCTTCGCCATCAAGGACAACATCGATCTTGCCGGCCTGCCCACCACCGCCGGCTGTCCCGAGTACGCCTACACGCCGGACAAGCACGCCACGGTCGTGCAGCGCCTGATCGACGCCGGCGCGATTCCCCTCGGCAAGACCAACCTCGACCAGTTCGCCACCGGCTTGAACGGCACCCGCTCGCCCTACGGCGCCTGCCGCAATGCCTTCAATCCCGACTATCATTTCCGGCGGTTCCAGTTCCGGCTCGGCCGTCGCGGTGGCGCTCGGCCTGGCGAGCTTCTCGCTCGGCACCGACACCGCCGGCTCCGGCCGCGTGCCCGCCGCGTTCAACAATCTGGTCGGCCACAAGCCGAGCTGCGGCGCGCTGTCCACCCGCGGCGTGGTGCCGGCCTGCCGCTCGCTCGATGCGGTGTCGATCTTCGCGCTCACCGCCGAGGACGCCGAGCGCGTGCTGGCGGTCGCCGCCGGCTTCGATGCCGAGGATGAATATTCGCGGCCGCTGGCGCCGCACGGCTTCGACTTCGGCCGCGCGGCCGGTTTCCGCTTCGGCGTGCCGATGGCGCAAGGATCTGGAATTCTTCGGCAACGCCGAGGCCGAACGGCTGTTCGGCGAAGCGGTGGCCCGCATGCAGGCGCTCGGCGGCACGCCGGTCGCAGTCGACCTCGCGCCCTTCCTCGAAACCGCGCGCCTGCTCTACGGCGGCCCCTGGGTGGCCGAACGCTATCTCGCCATCCGCGACTTCTTCGACGCGCAGCCAGACAAGGTCTTTCCGCCGGTGCGCGAAATCATCGCCGGCGGCCGCGACGTCAGCGCCGCCGACACCTTCGCCCATCTCTACAGGCTGCGCGCATTCAAGCGCGTGTGCGATGCGGTGTGGAACGACATCGACGTCATGCTCACCCCCACCGCCGGCACGATCTATCGCGTCGCTGAGATGCAGGCCGATCCCATCCGCCTCAATTCCAATCTCGGCAACTACACCAACTTCATGAACCTGCTCGACCTCGCCGCCACCGCCGTGCCGGCCGGGTTCCAGGATGACGGCCTGCCGTTCGGCGTCACCCTGATCGCGCCGCCGCATCAGGACGCCCCGCTGCTGCATCTGGCCTCGCGCATGCAGCAGGCGCTCGGCGGAAAAGCGGGCGCCACCACGCACCCGCTGCCCGCAGCCGAATCCCTGAGCCTGCTGGCGAACGGACAGGTGCGCGTCGCCGTCGTCGGTGCGCATCTTGAGCGGCCTGCCACTCAATCATCAACTCACCGAACGCAATGCGCGCCTGGTGGCAACAACGCAGACCGCGCCGAAATATCGCTTCTACGCCCTGCCCGACGGCAAGCGTCCTGGCCTGATCAAAGTCGAAAACGATGGAGCCGCCATCGCCTGCGAAATCTGGGAAATGCCAGCCAGCCAGTTCGGATCCTTCGTCGCCGGCATTCCCGCCCCGCTGGGGATCGGCAAGCTTGAGCTGGCCGACGGCTCAAGCGTGAATGGCTTTATCTGCGAAGGCATAGGCATCATCGACGCACAAGACATTACGCAATACGGTGGCTGGCGCGCGTGGCTGGCAAGCCGGGGAGGCTGAGCAGCTGCCATCATTTGGCCCGGGCTTTGTAATCACGCGGCTTTTAGGTAGTCTTGCCCGCTACGCCCCAACAAGACCGCCCCATGCATTTCACCCCTGAATCTTTCCGCGCCTGGCCGACCAAACGCATCACCCTGCTCGGCATGTCCGGTGTCGGCAAGACGCATATCTCTTCCATGCTGCGCGGTCACGACTGGTTCCATTTTTCCGGCGACTACCGCATCGGCACGCGCTACCTCGACGAACCCATTCTCGATCTGATCAAACAGCAGGCGATGCAGGTGCCGTTTCTGCGCGATCTGCTGCGCAACGACTGGATCGACATCAAGAACAACATCAAGATTCACGATCTGGGGCCGGTGCTCACCTTCGTCGGCAAGCTCGGCGGACCGGAGTGGGGCGGGTTGTCGCTGGACGAGTTTTCGCGGCGGCAGGCAGCCTACCGCGAGGCGGAGATTGCGGCCATGAAGGATGTCCCGGCTTTCATCCGCAAGGGCCAGGAAATCTACGGCTATCCACATTTTGTGAACGATGTCGGCGGCAGCCTGTGCGAACTGGACGAACCCGGCGTGGTCGAGCTGCTGGCCGAGCACACGCTGATCCTCTACATCCAGACCACCACCCGCGAGGAAGAGGACACGCTGATCAAGCGCGCGCAGTCCGATCCCAAGCCGCTGTATTTCCGCCCGGCATTTCTCGCCGAGCAGTTGCCGGTTTACCTGAAGGAAAAAGGCATCGAATACGTCGCGCAAATCGAGCCGAACGATTTTGCACGCTGGGTGTTCCCGCGCCTGTTCCACTCGCGCCTGCCGCGCTACGAAGCGATCGCGAAGCCGCACGGCTATACCGTGACCTCGCAGGAGGTGGCGCAGGTGCGCGACGAACAGGATTTCATGGCCTTGCTGGAAACCGCCATCGTGCGCAAGGGAAACTGAGATGCCGCTGGTCGCGCACAACGCCCTGCCCACTTTCGACCGTCTGCGGCGCGACGGCATCACGGTGCTGTCGACCGAGCGCGCGGCCAACCAGGAAATCCGCGAGCTGCACGTCGGCCTGCTGAACATGATGCCGGATGCGGCGCTGGAGGCGACCGAGCGGCAGTTCTATCGGCTGGTCGGCGAGTCCAACCCGATCGCGCAGTTCTACATGCATCCCTTCACCCTGCCGACGTTGCCGCGCGGCGCGGCGGCGCAGGCGCATATCGCGCAGTTTTACGAAAGCTTCGACGCCATTCGCGAGAAGGGGCTGGATGCGCTCATCATCACCGGCGCCAACGTCAGTCATCCCAACCTCGCCGATGAAGCATTCTGGCAGCCGCTGATCGAGGTGATCGACTGGGCCTGGGACAACGTCACCTCGACGCTGTGTTCGTGCCTCGCCACCCACGCGGTGATGCAGTTCCGCTACGGCCAGACGCGCGTCAAGCAGCCGCACAAGATATGGGGCGTGTTCGAGCATCGTGTCACCGACGGCCGCCACCCGCTGGTGGCCGACGTCAACACCCGCTTCGATGTGCCGCATTCGCGCTGGAACGACGTCTCGCGTGCGCAGTTCGATGCGGTCGGCGTCAAGGTGCTGGCCGAAAGCGTGGATGCGGGCGTGCATCTGGCGGTGAGCGGCGACGGGCTGCGCACGGTGTTTTTCCAGGGGCACCCCGAATACGACACGGTGTCCCTGTTGAAGGAATACAAGCGCGACCTGCTGCTGGCCGCCGCTGGCAAGCTGCCTGCCTTGCCGCCTTTCCCGGCGCGCTATTTCAACCAGCAGGCGCAGGCGGTGTTGATGGAATTCCGCAGCCGCATGCAGGCGGGTGAGACGCTCGACTTCCCTGAGACCTTGCTGCTGCCGCAGATCGACAATACCTGGCATGACACCGCAGAAGGCGTGATCGGCAACTGGATCGGCTGCGTCTATCAGGTCACCCACCGCGAGCGCGGCCTGCCTTTCATGCCCGGCATCGATCCGGCCAACCCGTTGGGCCTGGCATGACGGCAGCCCAGGCGCATTTCGACGCAACACACGGCGCACTGATCGCCGGTGGCGCCTGGCATGCCGATGCGGCGTCGGCCCTGCCCACACTCAAGGGACAAACGGTCCGTATTCTCGACGGCGCGGCCGTCACCCAGCTCGACACCAATGGCGCGTGGTTGCTGCTCAACGCCGCGCGGCCGCAGGCAAGCGATCCGATGCCCGAGCTGCGCGGCTTCCAGCCACGCCATCAGGCGCTGCTGGAACTGGTGGCGCAGCATTTCGCGCCCACCGTGGCGCACCCCGAATTGCCGCAGACAGGCCTGCGTGCGTCGATCGGACGTGGCACCTTTGCGATATGGAAGCACGTGATCGGCCTGGTCAATTTTGTCGGCCAGCTGGCCACCGAGCTGGCGCTGCTGATGGGCAAGCCGGGAAATTGGCGCTGGCGCGAACTGGGTGCCCAGGTGAGCGAAGTCTTCGCCGGCGCGATCCCGATCGTGATCGGCATGATGTTCCTGCTCGGCGTGGTGTTCGCCTATCTGCTGGGTGCGCAGGCGCAGCAATACGGCGCCAGCATCTTTGTCGTCGACGGCCTGCTGCTGGCGATCCTGCGCGAAATTTCGCCGGTCATCGTCGCTGTCCTGGTGGCCGGGCGCACCGGCGCGGCGATCACCGCGCAGCTTGGCACCATGAAGGTCACCGAGGAAATCGACGCCATCACCACGCTCGGCCTGTCGCCGCTGGCGGTGCTGGTGATTCCGCGCATGATTGCCCTGCTGATCGCCTTGCCGCTGCTGGTGTTCATCGGCGACATCGCCGGCATCGCCGGCGGCATGCTGGTGGCGCAGGGGCAGCTGGATATTTCCCCGCACATGTTCCTCGACCGGACGGAGAGCGTGCTGAAGCTGAAAACCCTGCTGGTGGGCATTTTCAAGGCGCCGGTGTTCGCCGTGTTCATCGCGCTGATCGCCTGCCGCATGGGACTGTCGGTCACCCGCGACGCCCGCAGCGTCGGCGCCAACACCACCTCCACCGTGGTGCAGAGCCTGGTGGCCATCATCATCCTCAACGCGATTTTTGCCGTGATGTTCGTTCGGATGAATATTTGATGAATGAAACCGTCATCGACGTGCGCGACGTCGACACCACGCTGGGCGGCAACAGCATCCATCGCGGGCTCAGCCTGTCGGTTGCGCGTGGCGAAGTCATCGCGCTGATCGGCGGCAGCGGCACCGGAAAATCGGTGCTGCTGCGCGAAATCATCGGCTTGCTGAAACCGCAGGCGGGCCATGTCGCGTTGTTCGGCCACTCGGTGTGGGACAGCACGCCCGAGCAGATGAATCTGCTGCGGCGGCGCTTCGGCGTGCTGTTTCAGGATGGTGCGCTGTTTTCCTCGCTGTCGGTGGAAGACAACGTCGCCACCCCGCTGTTCGAACACACCGGACTGCCGCATCCGCTCTGCCGCCAGCTGGCGCGGCTGAAACTGTCGATGGCCGGCTTGCCGGAGGACGTGGCCGGCAAGCGCCCGAGCGAACTCTCCGGCGGCATGCGCAAGCGCGTGGCGCTGGCGCGCGCGCTGGTGCTCGACCCGGAACTGCTGTTTCTGGACGAGCCGACCTCCGGTCTCGACCCGATTTCGGCACGCGCCTTCGACAAGCTGATCCGCTTGCTGGCCGACAGCCTGGGCCTCACCGTATTCCTCGTCACTCACGACTTGGATACACTGTTTTCAATTATCGACCGCGTCATCGTGCTGTCGAACGGCCGCGTACTCGGCAGCGGCACGGTGGCTGAACTGAAACAATTCGACGACCCGTGGCTGAACGATTATTTCGCCGCGCGTGCGCCGAATGGAGAAACCGTGGATGGAAACTGAAGGTCGCTACACCCTGGTCGGCACGCTGGTGCTGGCGGTGATCGCGCTGATGACGCTGGCCATCGTGTGGCTGGCGGGCGCGGCCGACACCATCGCCTACCGCAACTACACGGTTTATTTCAAGCAGCAATCGCTCGATGGACTGGCGGTCGGCAGCCCGGTGAAAATGCGTGGCATCAAGGTCGGCGTCGTCGATGGCTACGACTTCGCCAGCACCCGCGACGAAGCCGTCGCGGTGACCGCGCGCATCGATGGGGACTTGCAGGTGCATCGGGGTGCGGTGGCCTACATCAAGCGCAATCTGGTCACCGGCATCGCCGCGCTCGAGATCGTCAACGGCCCGAGAAATGGGCCACAGCTGGAAGCCGCGGAGGGCGAACGCTACCCGATCATCGCCGAGGGCAGCTCCGATATCGACAAGGTGGCGGACACCGTGTCGAAACTGGCCGCCAGCGGTGAGCAGATCATGGACAAAATGAATCAGGTGCTGTCGGAGGAGAACCAGCGGGCGCTGAGTCAGTCGCTCGCCAATCTGAATGCGCTGTCCGGCCAGCTTGCCGCCAACAAGAACGGCCTGCAGGATGTGATGAAGGGCATCCGCCAGGCCTCTGACGAATTTCGCATAGCCGCGGCCAGCATCGGCCAGGCCACCACCCGGGTCGAAGGCAGCCTGACCGGCGTCGCCGGCAACGCCGACACCGCGCTGAAACAAGCGGTCGTCGCGATGGAACAGCTGCAGCGCGACGCCAGCCTGATTTCCGCCAGCATCCAGCAGCTCAGCGACACCGGCACGCTGGAAATGACCCGCCTCAGCCGCGATCTGCGCACCAGTTCCGACGCGCTCACCACCACCGGGCAGCGCCTGTCCGATCCGCGCGCCATCCTGTTCGGCCCGGCGCACCAGCAACTCGGACCCGGAGAAAAATTGCCATGAATACAGGTTTTGCCGGCCTTGCGCTGGCCATGTTCGCAACGGCTTCGGCGCTCACGGGCTGCGTCAGTCTGGGCGATTCGTCCGATACGCCGGCCGCGGTGTATTACGTGCTGAACGATCCCGCGCCGGCCGCCGCGGCTCCCGCCGTGCAGCCGCCTGTCACGGTGACCACCCTGCGGGTGCTCGATACCACCACCGGCAGTTTCTACGACACCGATCGACTGGTTTTCAGCCGCAGCGCCGACACCCGCGGCCATTATCAGTTTGCGCGCTGGACCGAGCGCCCCGGCAGGCGTTTTGCCGATCTGATGCGCACCCGTCTCGACCATCAGGGGAGCTGGAACGTGAGCGCCGGTGACGGCCATGTGGGGGCCGACTGGCTGCTGGATACCGAGCTGATCGAGTTCTATCACGATGCAGCCAGCAATCCGGGGCAGGTGCGGCTGGTGCTGCGCGCCGACCTGGTCGACACCCGGCAGCGCAAACTGCTGGGGCGCCGCGTATTCGAACAGCAGGTGGCGCTGGCGAGCTACGACGCGGCCGGTGCCGCGCAGGCGTCCAGCCAGGCGGTCAGCCGCGTGCTCGACGATTTGACCGCGTGGCTCACCGGCTTCAAATAAGCGTCTACTATTCAGACAGCGTCGCTTACCATCATTGCCAACAACCCAAGGAGAGAGACCATGAAACGCCTGCTTGCCGCCTTGTGCCTGTGTTCCGTTGCCGCCGTTGCCCACGCCGAGATTTCGCAGAAGTTCGGCAACCTCGAAATTCACTACAACGCCCTCACCACCGACGAACTGTCGCCCGAGGTCGCGCGTGCCTACAAGATCGAGCGCAGCAAGACGCGCGGCATGGTCACCATGTCGGTGCTGCAGAAAAACAAGGTCGGCGTGCTGACCCCGGTGCCCGCCAAGCTCAACGTCTATGCCACCAACCTCACCCAGCAGCTGTCCAATATTCCGATGCGCGAAATCAAGGAGGGCACCGCGATCTACTACCTCGGCGAATTCCGCGTCGTCCCGCCCGATACCCTGAAGTTCACCGCCACCGTCGAAGTCGCGGGCGAACCCAAGCACGAAATGACCTTCGATCAGAAGTTCTTCAAGTAAACGCGAACGGCGGCAAGCGTACTTGCCGCCGTCGTCATCCGGACGCACCCGTCCGACCACACCCCGGAGCGATTGATGCAGGCACACGACATGGAATATGCAGGTTTCTGGGTGCGCGTGGGCGCCGCATTGATCGACACCCTGCTGATCATGGCGGTCACCTTTCCCCTGCTGGTTGCGCTCTATGGCTGGGAATACTTCGGCGCCGAGCAAACGGCGCTGATCGCGGGACCGGCCGATTTCCTGATCAGTTGGGTGATGCCCGCTGTCGCCGTGGTCGTGTTCTGGATGACCAAACAGGCCACCCCCGGAAAAATGGCCCTGTCCCTGCGGGTCGTCGATGCCGCCACCGGCAACACCCTGACGGCCGGCCAGAGTATCGGGCGCTATCTCGCGTATTACGTTTCGATGCTGCCCCTGTTTCTCGGGATCATCTGGGTGGCGTTCGACAAGAAGAAGCAGGGCTGGCACGACAAACTGGCCGGCACCGTGGTCGTGAGATCGAAGCGCCGTGGCACGGAGCCGGTTCGTTTTGGCTAGTGCGCTGTCCCGCTGACTTTGCCTGTGCAAAAAAGCCCCGGTTCCGGGGCTTTTTCATGCGGGCGACGCAGAGTCCGCCTGGCTTTCAGCTGTTCTAAAACGCCGAGTAAGCCAGGTTTGCCAGCCCCCACACGCCGAAGCCCGCCACCGTCAGGCCCGCCGCGCGGCGCACCCACAGCTGCTGCATGAACGGCTGGATCTGGCGGGCGAACAGCCCCATCCCCAGCAGGTTGGGCAGCGTGCCGAGGCCGAACGCCAGCATCAGCGCCGCCCCCGAGGTGGCGCTGCCCGCCGCCAGCGCCGACACCAGCACCGAATACACCAGCCCGCACGGCAGCCAGCCCCAGGCCATGCCCGCCAGCAGCGCCTGCGGCAGCGATTTCACCGGCAGCAGTTTCTGGAACAGCGGCTTGACCCGGTTCCACACCGCGCCGCCGGCGCGCTCGAACACCAGCACCCACTGATTGAATCCGGCCAGATACAGGCCGAGCAGAATCATCACGACCTGCGCCAGCACATAGAGCAGCGTCTGCACCGGCATGAACTCCGCCAGCTTGAGCGAGGCGCCGAGCGCCCCGGCCAGCGCGCCGAACATCACGTAGGACGATACCCGCCCCAGGTTGTAGGCCAGATGCAGGCGGAACGGCGGCGTGCTGCCGTCGGCGCGGAACGAGAACGCCGCGACGATGCCGCCGCACATGCCGACGCAGTGCACGCCGCCGAGCAGGCCGGCGAGAGGGCGGTGAGGAGGGAGAGTTCGATCATTTTTGTTTTCGCGTGCGAAGGGCGCGAAGGAACGGAGTCACGAGACATCGAGGCGTCGATGTCTGAGATCAAGCTATCGAGCAATACTGGCAGGCCGATGGCCTGGGATTCATAGACCGAAGCCGATCAGCAGATCCCGTCGGCGGAAGCGCCGATCCGCAGCACATGGGGAACCAACGTTCGGTGAGCTTGCGCAGCGGTTCTTGGCGGCTTGCCAGTCGTGCTGATTCTGCAGTTCGCGCAGGCGTTCATCGACACCGTCGTGCCAGGCGGACTCAATCGGCGCATCGTCGTGCCGAATCCCACAAAACTCCATCGCGGAACGTTCGGCCAGGGCATTGGGTAGGGCTCATTCGGCATGCAAGATTAGCACACAGTTCAGGCATTGCGCCCCACCAGCCACACCAGCAGCAGCACCGGCACCCCGATCAGCGCCGTGCCGGTAAAGAAATTCGCCCAGCCGTACGCATCGACGAACTCGCCGGAAAAGCCCGCGATGAACTTGGGCAACAGCAGCATCACCGAGGTGAACAGCGCGTACTGCGTGGCCGAATACGCCTGGTTCACCAGGCCGGACAGATACGCGACGAAGGCCGACGACGCGATGCCCGCCGACAGGTTGTCAGCCGATACCGTGAACACCAGCGCGCGACACGTCGTGCCCGCGCCCGGCCAGCCAGACGAACAGCAGATTGGTCGCGGCCGACAGCACCGCGCCCAGAAACAGCGTGCGCATCACGCCGAGGCGCAGGGTGAGGATGCCACCCAGACCCGCGCCGACGATGGTCATGATCACGCCGTACACCTTGGACACCGTCGCCACCTCGTCCTTGGTGAAGCCCATTTCCTGATAGAAGGGATTGCTCATCACCCCCATCACCACGTCCGAAATACGGTAGGTGGCGATCAGCGCCAGCATCAGCACAGCCTGCCATTTGTAGCGCTGGATGAAGTCGATGAAAGGCGACAGCACCGCGCTGTAGAACCAGGCCGCCGCCGTCAGCACCCAGCCACGCAATCCGGCGGCGGCGAAGCGTTCGCGCGTGTGCGCCTCGCGTTCGCAGGTGGCACGCGAGACGTGGTGCTCCGGCTCGCGGATGATCAGCGTGGTCAGCATGCCGACCACCATCAGCGCCGCCATCACGGTGTAGGCCACCTGCCAGGGGCGGAAATCGTAGGTGGCCTCGCAGGGATCGACGCTCGCCGCGATCCACAGCGCGCCCGCGCCGGCGGTGATCATCGCGATGCGATAGCCCGCCTGGTAGGTCGCCGCCATCGCGCCCTGCTTCTCGGTTTCCACCGCTTCGATGCGGTAGGCGTCGAGCGCGATGTCCTGCGTCGCCGAGGCAAAGGCCACCGCCAGCGCGAAGAACACCGTATGCGTCAGGTTCAGCACCGGGTCGGTGTTCGCCATCCCCAGCAGCGACACCGCAATGGCAAGCTGCGACAGCAGCAGCCACGCCCGCCGCTTGCCCAGCCGCGCCGTCAGGAACGGCAGCGGCAGCCGGTCCACCAGCGGCGACCACAGGAACTTGAAGCCGTACGCCAGCCCCACCCAGGAGAGATGCCCGATCGTCGCGCGCGCAATGCCCGCCTCCGACAGCCAGAACGACAGCGTGCCCAGCACCAGCAGCAGCGGCAGCCCGGCGGAAAAGCCGAGGAACAGCATGCCGACGACGCGCGGGTGGGTGTAGACCTTGAGGGCGTTGAGCCAGGGGTGGGCGGGTAGAGGAATCATCAGTTAGATGGTGTTATTTCGCCATTCGCGCAAACGGCGTGGGCTCTTTCATGATCATGCCGGCACGGTTCCAGTTGCGCTGCTCGAATTCTGCGCGCCAGATTCAGCGCCAGCAGGCGCTTGAGGATTTCCTCGTCCGGCATCTCCGGCGTGTAGTCGGTCCAGCCGTAGGCGGCGGCCACCGCGGCGTCGAGTTCGCGGTGGGCGTGGTCGAGCCAGGCCGGGCGGGCGTTGTAGAGGTTGGTCAGGGTGCGCTTTTTCAGCTCGGCTTCATGGCCGGGTTTGGCGACGGGGCGCAGCGGGAAGCCGGCCTGTTCTTCTTCCTGGGTGCGCACCCAGTCCACCCACTCCGGCGGGTTGAGCCAGGTTTCGCGCAGGGCGTTGAGCTGCTTCGCGGCGGCGGCGATGGCGTCGGCCTGTGCGGGCCGGCGGGCGTGTCGCGCGGCGTCAGGCCGGCGGGGAAGGGGAAGGTCTCGAAGGTGGTGGTGGGGGTGTAGCGGGGATCGTTGCCTATGCCAGCCATGTGCCCAAGCCCAGCGACCACAGTTCGTGGAAGCGCGAATGCAGGATGCCGAAGGTGGTGTCGTCGGCGCGGGCGATGACGACAAGCTCTTGATCCGGCAGACACGACTGCGGTCCAGCCAAACGAATAGCCGATGTTTGGCGACGTGCGGATGTTGCGATGAAACGAGGCAAGCCTGCCAATGGCATTGCGCATCTCAGGGCGCGGGTCGTGCATGCAGCCACCAATACTTTGATGCGTGGCTTCGACGCTTGTTTCGTCGCTCAGGCTTGACGTGTTCCGAAGCGTATGTCGAAACGGAGCTTCATACAAGCGAGCTTCGGCCTCTGGCACGTCGTATCGCCGAAATCAATAATCCACGTGATCCGAGGTCTGCGCGTGATGTCCATGTCCATTAGCCCAAGGCTTCAACAACATCGCGTATTGGGTTGTCCGTTTGGATTGGGCATGGCTTCAACCAATGGCGGGCCAAGCTCACCGGAAATATCGAACGCGCCGATTTTTTGCGTGCCATCGATAAACGCAGACGCCAGTGTTTTCTGTCAAGTCGCTTGCGCCAGCGTTAAATCCACTGCGCCGCTGGTCTCGTTGCCTGCTGTCAGGTCAGCATGAATGGCGGAAACCGGCTGGCCGTCGAGCATGGCTCCCTTGCCATCGCCAAAGCACACCAGCGACACCCGCACCGCCGCGCCGTTGTTGATCCAGTCTTCGTCGCTCCAGGCTTCGAAGATGGGCGCGGTGGCGACGATGCGTTCCAGCACCTTGCGGCTGGCGCCGCCGCGGATCGAGTTGGTGGCGACCAGCCCGACGCGCTGCGTCTTGCCCGCTTCGATCTGCGCGCGGGCTTTCTCGAACCAGTAGGTGACGAAATCGGCGCCGCCGGGGACGCGGCCGTCGTACTGCGTGGCGCAGGGCGTGGGTGTATTCGTCGCCGAGTTCGGCGCGCATTTTCTTGTCGCCGAGAAAGGGCGGGTTGCCGACGATGGCGTCGGCGGCGGGCCATTCCGGTTCGGAAATCGCCACCGGCATCCCCTTTGTCAAAGGGCGGACACAGCGTCGCGACAGCTCCCGGTGCGATTCCCCCTTGACACCCTGGCGTTAGATCGGGGGGACTTGGATCAGCACCGCATCGCGATTCTCGATGTGATCGAGCGGCTGCAGAATCGGGTCGCGCCGCAGCGCGTAGCCGTGCGCCAGCATCCACTGGATTTCGCCGATCCACACGGTGACGCGGGCGAGTTCGGCGGCGTAGGGGTTGAGTTCGATGCCGAGCACGTTGGCGGGGCTGGTTTCGATCACGAGTTCGCGGTGCAGGCCGAGCGCCTCGGCTTCGAGGTTGGCGCGGTGCTCCAGGTCTTTCAGGGTTTTCAGCGCCAGGTATAAAAAGTTGCCGCTGCCGCAGGCGGGGTCGAGCACGCGGTAGGCCTTGAGCCGCTGGATGAATCCCGCCAACGCGGCCTGGGCGTCGCGGCGCGCGGTTTGCGAACCTTTTCCGCCCTGGACATAGCTTTCCATCAGCCCGGCGATGCGTGCCTTGACCGGCTGCCACTCGGCCAGCAGCGGCGCTTCGATCACCGGGCGGATCAGCTTGAGGATGGTGGCGGGGTCGGTGTAGTGCGCGCCGAGCTGGCTGCGCATGTCGGGGTTGAGGCCGCGCTCGAACAGGGTGCCGAGGATGGCCGGTTCGATTTCGCCCCAGCCCATGCGGGCGGCGTCGAGCAGCTGCACCACGTCTTCGGTGGTGAGCGGCGGCACGTCGATCGGCTCGAACAGGCCGCCGTTGAAATACGGGATGGTTTCCAGCGCGAAGTCGCCGCCTTTGCGCATGGCGGCGAACAATGCGGTGAGGCGGGACTGGGCTTTGGCGCCGTCGGGGTTGGACTTGTCCAGCACGGTTTCGAACAGCTTTTCCGGCAGCAGGCGGGCGTCTTCGGCGAACATGCAGAACACGCACTGGATCAGGAAGTGCGCGGTTTGCAGCGGCGTCTGGCCGCGCGCATTGAGCCGCTCGGCCAGCTTGCCCATCTTGCGCGCGGCTTCTTCGGTGACGGCGTAGGTGGTGGTGCGGGGTTTGAAGCGCTCGGGCGCATCGAACAGCCAGCGCAGCTTTTGCAGGTTTTCGGGCTGGCCGATGTCTTCCAGCAGGATGTCATGAACTTCGCTCGGCGTGCCGGTGAAGTGGGTGTGGATTTCGATGCGCTTGCGGTCGCAGACCACCAGCAGCGGCGGGTTGTCGAGCGCCAGCGCGTACACCATCAACTGCTTGAGCGCCGCGCCGAGGTCCTTGTCGGGCGCCTTGTATTCCCAGGCGAAGCAGCCGCGCTTCCACACGTCGGCCCAGCCCTGGCTGGCGCTGCTTTTCTTGATCAGCCCGCGTTCGTACTGGTATTCGCCCTCGATGCGCGGCGGCTCCACTTCCAGCAAGGCGCACAGGTCTTCGAAATGCGCCTGCGCGCCCGCGCGTTCGGTCAGCGGGTTGTCGCGCCACTTGGCGATGAAGGCTTGCGGGGTCATGGCCGTAATCGTAATCGACGATCAGCGGCGCATGGTCGGAAAAGCGCTGGTCCTTGTAGACGCTGGCGGCTTTGGCGGCTTGGCGGCGATGCCGGGCGTGGCGATCTGGTAGTCGATGCGCCAGCCGACGTTCTTGGCATACGCCTGGCCGCGGTTGCTCCACCAGGTGTAGGCCTCGCCGGTGTGCTCGGGGTAGAGGCTGCGGTAGACGTCGACCCAGCCGAGTTCGTCGAACAGGCGGGTCATCCAGGCGCGTTCTTCGGGCAGGAAGCCGGAGTTCTTCTGGTTGGATTTCCAGTTCTTCAGGTCGACCTCTTTGTGGGCGATGTTCCAGTCGCCGCAGATGACGATTTCGCGACCGGACTTGATCAGGGCTTCGAGATGCGGGAAGAACACGTCCATGAAGCGGAACTTGGCCTGCTGGCGCTCGTCGCCGCTGGAGCCGGAGGGCTGATAGAGCGAGATGACGGCCAGCTTGCCGTAATCGGCCTCGATGTAGCGGCCCTCGGCGTCGAATTCGGGCACGCCCAGGCCTTCGACGATGCGCTGCGGCGGCGTGCGGGTGTAGACGCCGACGCCGCTGTAGCCTTTTTTCTCGGCGTAGTGGAAGGCGCCGGTCAGGCCGTCGCACTGGATGAATTCGGGCTTGAGGTCGGCGGCCTGGGCCTTCAGTTCCTGCACGCAGACGACGTCGGCGCGCTGGCTGGGCAGCCAGTCGAAGAAGCCCTTGGTGGCGGCGGAACGGATGCCGTTGAGGTTGGCCGATATAATGCGCATCGCTGTCCGTATTAAAGAAAAGTGAAGAAATGTCCGATTACAAAGCCGATTTTGTGGAATTCGCCATTGCGTCGCAGGTGCTGTGTTTTGGCGAGTTCAAGACCAAGGCGGGGCGGATGAGCCCCTACTTTTTTAATGCGGGGCTGTTCAACGACGGCGACAAGCTGAAACGGCTGGGCGAATTTTACGCGAAAGCCATTGTCGACTCGGGGATCGCGTTCGATGTGCTGTTCGGGCCGGCCTACAAGGGGATTCCGCTGGCGGCGAGCATTGCGATTGCGCTGGCGGGGATGGGCAGGAACGTGCCGTACGCCTACAACCGCAAGGAAGCCAAGGATCACGGCGAAGGCGGCACGGTGGTCGGTGCGGCGCTGCAAGGCCGGGTGCTGATCGTCGACGATGTGATCTCGGCGGGCACTTCGGTGCGCGAATCGGTGGAACTGATTCGCGGCGCGGGTGCCGAACCTGCAGGCGTGGTGATTGCGCTGGACCGCATGGAGCGCGGCACCGGTGAGCGATCCGCGGTGCAGGAAGTGCGTGAGCAGTATGGTATTCCGGTGGTGGCGGTCGTCACGCTGGACAATCTGGTGGAGTTTCTGGAACGTGATGCAAACAGACAAGCAGAATTGCAGGCCGTGGCGGGTTACCGCGCAGCGTATGGGGTTTAACACGCTGGCCGTTGCTTTGCTGCTGACGGCGGGCAGCGCGCATGCGCAGATGTACCGCTGGGTCGATGGCAATGGCCGGGTGCATTACAGCGACACCCCGCCGACGACGTATCAGCAAAGCGGCGGCGCCGAGTTGGGCAAGCAGGGCAACGTGATCCGGCGTACGCAATCCGAAGCGGAGCGCCGCGCGGATGCCGAACGTCAGGCCGAGCAGAAGCGGATCGATCAGGAGCGGCAGAAGCAGGCGCAACTCGATCGCGCGCTCACCCAGACCTACACCACCGAAGCGGAAATCGATCTGGCGCGCGACCGCGCGCTGGAACATCACAAGCTGGCGATCAAGGGTGCGGAAACCCGCAGCAAGGCAGTGGAAGCGAATCTGGCCGACCTGAAAACCCGGATTGCCGGTTTCGACAAGGCCGGGCGCAAGGTGCCGGCGGGTCTGATGGGGCAGTTCGACCAGGCCACCCGGGAAAGTCTCGAACTGAAGCGCACCATTATCAACAACGAAGAAGCCATGCTGCAGGTGCGCGAGAAATATGCGGCCGACAAGGCGCGTTTCCGCGAACTGACGGACGCGCAGTAAACCGGCCCGCCGTTCAGGCGGGTTTTTTATCCTTTTGCTATTGCAACTTGGCTTTCAGCAGGTCGTTGACCTGCGCCGGGTTGGCCTTGCCCTTGCTGGCCTTCATCACCTGGCCCACCAGCGCGTTGAAGGCTTTTTCCTTGCCTGAACGGAATTCCTCGACCGACTTGGCGTTGGCGGCCATGACTTCGTCGATGATTTTCTCCAGTTCGCCGGAATCGGACATCTGCTTGAGGCCGCGCGCCTCGATGATGGCGTCGACTTCGCCCGCGCCTTCCCACAAGCCTTCGAACACCTGCTTGGCCAGCTTGCCGGACAGCGTGCCGTCCTGGATGCGGGCGATCAGCGCGCCGAGATGGGCGGCGGAGACCGGGCTGTGCTCGATGTTCAAATCGGCTTTGTTCAAGGCGGCCAAAAGTTCACCCATCACCCAGTTGGCGGCGAGCTTGCCCTGGCCGCAGGCTTTGGCAGCGGCTTCGAAATAATCGGCGAGTGCGCGCGAGCCGGTCAGCACGGCGGCGTCGTAGGGCGACACACCATATTCGGCCTGGAAGCGCACCTGCATCGCGGCGGGCAGTTCGGGCAGCGTGGCGCGCACCTGATCGATCCAGTCCTCGTCGAGTTTCACCGGCAGCAGGTCGGGGTCGGGGAAGTAGCGGTAGTCGTGCGCGTCTTCCTTGCTGCGCATCATGCGCGTCTCGCCGGTGTCGGGGTCGAACAGCACCGTGGCCTGCTCGATGCGGCCGCCGTCTTCCAGCGTTTCGATCTGCCAGCGCACTTCGTAGTCGATGGCCTGCTGCAGGAACTTGAACGAGTTGAGGTTCTTGATCTCGCGGCGGGTGCCGAACTCGGCCTGGCCGACCGGGCGCACCGAGACGTTGGCGTCGACGCGGAAGCTGCCTTCCTGCATGTTGCCGTCGCAGATGCCGATCCAGGTCACCAGCGTGTGCAGCGCGTGGGCGTAGGCCACGGCCTCGGCGCTGGAACGCATCTCCGGCTCGGAGACGATTTCCAGCAGCGGCGTGCCGGCGCGGTTGAGGTCGATGCCGGTCATGCCGTGGAAATCTTCGTGCAGCGACTTGCCGGCGTCCTCTTCCATGTGGGCGCGGGTGAGGTGGATGATTCTTTCTTCGCCGTCCACCTCGATTTTCAGCGCGCCGCCCTCGACGATGGGCTTCGCCAGCTGGCTGATCTGGTAGCCCTTGGGCAGGTCGGGGTAGAAGTAGTTCTTGCGATCGAACACGTTGACGCGGTTGAGCGTGGCGCCGATGGCCAGGCCGAACTTGATCGCGCATTCCACCGCGCCCTTGTTCAACACCGGCAGCACGCCGGGCAGCGCGATGTCGACCGCGCTGGCCTGGGTGTTGGGCGCGGCGCCAAAGGCGGTGCTGCTGCCGGAGAAGATCTTGGAACGGGTGGCGAGCTGGGTGTGGACTTCCAGCCCGATGACGGTCTCCCACTTCATTTCAAACCCTCCGGTTGGCGGCTGTGCCAGTCGGTCGCGCGCTGGTATTGATGCGCGACGTTGAGCATTTTCGCCTCGCTGAAATAGTTGCCGACCAGCTGCAGGCCGATCGGCAGACCGTTGGCGTCGAAGCCGCAGGGCAGCGACATGCCGGGCAGGCCGGCGAGGTTGACGGGGATGGTGTAGATGTCGTTCAGATACATCTCCACCGGGTCGTCGGATTTCTCGCCCAGCTTGAAGGCGGTGCCGGGCGCGGTCGGGCCGAGGATGACGTCGCAGCTCTTGAAGGCTTCGGTGAAATCCTCGGCGATCAGGCGGCGGATTTTCTGCGCCTGCAGGTAGTAGGCGTCGTAGTAGCCGTGCGCACAGCACGTAGGTGCCGATCAGGATGCGGCGCTTCACCTCCGCGCCGAAGCCCTGCGCGCGGGTCTTGCAGTACATGTCGTCGAGGTCGCCGTATTCCGGCGCGCGGTAGCCGTAGCGCACGCCGTCGAAGCGCGACAGGTTGGACGAGGCTTCGGCCGGCGCCAGCACGTAGTACACCGGGATCGCGAGTTTGGAGTTGGCGAGCGAAATCTCGACCGGGGTGGCGCCCAGTTTTTTGCAGTTCGGCGACCGCCGCTTCCACCGCAGTCGCCACTTCGTTGTTCAGGCCTTCGGCGAAAAATTCCTTCGGCAGGCCGATGCGCAGGCCGGCCAGCGGTTTCTCCAGGTCGCGGGTGTAATCCTCCTTTTCGCGCTCCAGGCTGGTCGAATCCCTCGGGTCGAAGCCGGTCATCACGTTCAGCAGCAGCGCGCAGTCCTCGGCCGACGGCGCCATCGGCCCGGCCTGGTCGAGGCTGGAGGCGAACGCGATCATGCCGTAGCGCGACACCAGCGCCGTAGGTCGGCTTGAGGCCGGTGATGCCGCACAGCGCGGCGGGCTGGCGGATCGAGCCGCCGGTGTCGGTGCCGGTGGCGGCGGGCGCCAGCCGCGCGGCGACGCACGCCGCCGCGCCGCCGGACGAGCCGCCGGGCACGTAGGCCGGGTTCCAGGGGTTTTTCACCGCGCCGAAATAGCGAGGTTTCGTTGGACGAGCCCATGGCGAATTCGTCCATGTTGGTCTTGCCCAGATTCACGGCATGCCGGCGGCCTTGAACTGCTCGATCACGTGCGCGTCGTAGGGCGAGACGAAGTTGTGCAGCATTTTCGAGCCGCAGGTGGTGAGCCAGCCCTCGGCGCAGAAAATGTCCTTGTGCGCGATCGGCATGCCGGTGAGCGGGCCGGCCTTGCCGGCGGCGCGCAGCGCATCGGCGGCGCTGGCCTCGGCCAGCGTCTTCCCGGCATCCACCGTGATGAAGGCATTGAGCGCCGGGTTCAGCGCGGCGATGCGGTCGAGATAGTGCTGGGCGAGTTCGCGGCTGGATATCTGTCTGGCGGCGAGCTGCGCGGCGAGCGCGGAAAGTGAGGTGGCGGACATGACGGTGGCTTATTCGATGACTTTGGGCACGAGGTACAGGCTCATTTCAACGGCGGGTGCGATCGCCTGGAAAGCCGTGTGGCGGTCGGTTTCGCTGACGACATCTTCGCGCAGGCGCTGATAGACGTCCTGCGCGTGCGCCATCGGCGCGATGCCCGCGGTGTCGACCGCCTGCATGTTGGCGATGAGGTCGAAAATGCTGTTGAGCTGGGCCTGCGTGGCCTGCGCCTCGGCGTCGCTGGTTTCGATGCGCGCAAGGCGGGCGATGCGCTTGACATCGTCCGGGCTGAGGGACATGAAACACCTTGATAACTGACGGGAATGAAGCCCGGTAGGGTATCATAGCCCCCTTGTTTTTTCTGCCCTTCGCCCGCTCTGCGCGGGTGTTGCCGCCACCATGTTCAAGTTTCTGACCAGCTATTTTTCCACTGATCTCGCCATCGATCTGGGCACCGCCAACACGCTGATTTATGTGCGTGGCCAGGGCATCGTGCTGGACGAGCCTTCGGTGGTGGCGATCCGCACGGATGGCGGTCGGGCGGCAAGCGCACCGTGCAGGCGGTGGGCGCGGAAGCCAAGCAGATGCTGGGCCGCACGCCGGGCAACCTCACGGCGATCCGCCCGATGAAGGACGGCGTGATCGCCGACTTCACCGTCACCGAGCAGATGCTCAAGTATTTCATCAAGAAAGTGCACGACACCCGCATGTTCCGCCCCAGCCCGCGCATCATCATCTGCGTGCCGTGCGGCTCGACCCAGGTGGAGCGCCGCGCGATCCGCGAATCGGCGATCGGCGCCGGCGCGCGCCAGGTGTATCTGATCGAGGAGCCGATGGCGGCGGCGATCGGCGCCGGCCTGCCGGTGGCGGAAGCGACCGGCTCGATGGTGGTCGATATCGGCGGCGGCACCACCGAAGTCGGCGTGATTTCGCTCGGCGGCGTGGTCTATGCCAATTCGGTGCGTGTCGGCGGCGACCACATGGACGAGGCCATCATCAACTACATCCGCCGCAACTACGGCATGCTGATCGGCGAGGCGACCGCCGAACTGATCAAGAAGAAAATCGGTTCGGCCTTCCCCGGCGCAGAAGTGCTGGAAATGGAAGTGAAAGGCCGCAACCTGGCCGAAGGTGTGCCGCGCAGCTTCAACGTTTCCTCCAACGAGATTCTCGAAGCGCTGACCGACCCGCTCAACGCCATCGTCAGCGCGGTGAAGCAGGCGCTGGAACAGACCCCGCCCGAGCTCGGCGCCGATATCGCCGAAAAAGGCATGGTGCTGACCGGCGGCGGCGCGCTGCTGCGCGACCTCGACCGTCTGCTGATGGAAGAGACCGGACTGCCGGTGATCGTCGCCGACGATCCGCTCACCTGCGTGGTGCGCGGCTGCGGGCGGGCGCTGGAAGAGATGGACAAACTGGCATCGGTGTTCACCAACGAGTGAAAGCGGTTGCGTGCGGGCGGGTGACGGGAGCAGCAGATGGCGACGTCTGATCAGCTCATGTTCGCCCGTCGACTGGGGCCGACCGCTCGCCTGCTGATCTGGCTGCTGGTCGGCGCGTCCTTTGTGGTGCTCGATGCCCGCTATCACGCGCTCGACGGCCTGCGCAACGGCTTCGCGGCCTTGCTGCGGCCGGTGCGCGAAACCATGCGCACACCGGCCGAAGTGGCCGCCGAACTCGGCGGATTCTTTACTCGCCACCGTCTTCTGCAGAACGAACGCGATGCCCTGCTGACCGAACGGGCGCAACTGGCGGTCGACGCGAACGCCGCGCATGCGCTGGCGCGCGAGAATGCCGAATTGCGTGCGCTGCTC
Source organism: uncultured Hydrogenophilales bacterium (assembly GCA_963818665.1). Lineage (GTDB taxonomy): Bacteria > Pseudomonadota > Gammaproteobacteria > Burkholderiales > Thiobacillaceae > Thiobacillus. The sequence goes on from CAWFTM010000014.1 coordinate 42,140, forward strand.
AAGCTGCAGACCCGGCCCGGTCAGCAGGTGGTGCATGCCGCCCTGCTGTATCAGGGGCATGACTGGTTCGCCCAGCGCGTCACGCTGGACCGGGGTGAGCGGGCCGGGTTGCGCAGCGGTCTGCCGGTGGTCGATGTCAGCGGGCTGGTCGGGCAGCTGAGCCGGCTGTATCCGGGATCGAGCGAGATCACGCTGGTGAGCAGCCCCGAGCAATTGACCCCGGTGTTCGTCGAACGCACGGGCCAGCGCGGACTGGCCGCGGGCAGCGGGCGCGGCCAGATGGAATTGCGCTACATGCCGACCCATGCCGATATCCGGCCCGGCGACCGCCTGCTGACATCGGGCATCGACCGGGTGTATCCGGCAGGGATTCCGGTGGCGCGCGTGAGCCGGGTGTCCCGCCCGCGATCCAGTCCGTACCTGCGGGTGGAAGGCGTGCCGCTGGCGGGCCTGGATCGCTCGCATGCGGTGCTGGTGCTGGTTGCCGAACCGCAGCCTGCACCCGCGCACACACCGCCCACGCAACCCGGCCAGACGCAATCTGGCGCCCAGGCACAATCAAGCCAGGAAAAAATCGCCGAAGCCTCGCCGCAAGCTGCCCCGTCCCAGGTGACGCTGCCGTGAGCGCCGCCCATCAGACCACCGGCGTCTGGCGCCGCATCCTGGTGAGCCTGATCCTGGCGCTGCTGCTGGAGCAGTTGCCGTGGTCGGGCTGGGCGCTGGCGCTGCGGCCCGACTTCGTGCTGATCGGCGTGCTGTTCTGGGCGCTGCATCAACCCGCGCGCATCGGCTTCGGCGCAGCCTTTTTTGCCGGGCTGCTGGCGGACTTCCAGCATGGCGCAGTGTTCGGTCAGCACGCCATCGCCTATGTGATCGGCGTGTACCTGGTGCTGTTTCTGCGTTTGCGCCTGCTGCAATTCGACCCGTTGCGTCAGGCGGCCCAACTGTTTCCCATTTTGCTGGGCCTGCAACTGGTGGTGCTGCTGGTGGGCTGGCTGGCGGTCAGACCGCCGAGCGGCCTTGCCATTCTGCTGCCGGTGATCAGCAACACCGTGCTGTGGTTGCTGATCGCGGGCTGGCTGCGGCTGTGGCATGGCAAGGGCTTGCGGGATTCGGCATGAGCTTGACCGCGCCGCTGAAAAATCTGGACCGCGAGCTGGCGGGTTTTTATCGTCGACTGAAAGTCGGCGCGGCCTTCGTCGCGTTGCTGGCGACGGTGTTGCTGGCGCGCGAGTTTTACCTGCAGATCGCGCAGCATGATCATTACATCCAGCTGGCCGAGAACAACCGGATTTCGCAGGTGCCGACCGCGCCCAACCGCGGGCTGATCCTCGACCGCAACGGCCGTATCCTGGCGGAAAACTATTCGGCCTACACGCTGGAAGTGACGCGCGCGCAGACCCACGATCTGGAAGCCACGCTGGCCGAAGTGGGCAAGCTGATCGAGATTACGCCGGGGCAGCTGCGGCGTTTTCGGCGCCTGCTGGCCGAATCGCACGAGTTCGAAACCGTCCCGCTGAAAAACAAGCTGACCGACGAGGAGGTGGCGGTGCTCGCCGCCAACCGCTATCGCCTGCCGGGGATCGAGGTCAAGGCGCGCCTGTTCCGCAACTACCAGGCCGGGCCGGGGATGGCGCACGTGGTGGGGTTTATCGGCCGCATCAACGACCGCGACATGAAACGCCTGCGCGAGACCCAGCGCGCGCCGAATTATCAGGGCAGCGTCCATATCGGCAAGACCGGCCTGGAACAGAGTTACGAAGCCGTGCTGCATGGCCGCACCGGGTTCGACCAGATGGAAACCGATGCCAGCGGCCGCGCCGTGCGCATGCTGTCGCGCATTCCGCCGGTGCCGGGCAAGGATTTGCGTCTGCACCTCGACCTCGGCCTGCAGGAAGTGGCCGAGCATGCGTTCGGTGATTATCTGGGCGGGCTGGTGGCGCTCGATCCCCACACCGGCGGCGTGCTGGCGCTGGTGAGCCGACCCGGTTTCGATCCCAATCTGTTCGTCGACGGCATCGACCCGGAAACCTGGAAATCGCTCAACGAATCGCCCGAACGGCCGATGGTGAACCGGGCACTGCGCGGCATCTACCCGCCGGGCTCGACCATCAAGCCGCTGATGGCGATGGCGGGGCTGGAACTGGGGCTGCGCACCCCTGCGGACAGCATTGCCGACCCCGGCTACTTCAGCCTGCCCAACAGCCGTCACCAGTTCCGCGACTGGAAAAAAGGCGGCCATGGCACGGTCGATTTGCGCAAGTCCATCGCGCAGTCGTGCGACATCTATTACTACCGGCTGGCGGTGGACATGGGGATCGACCGCATGCACGACTACCTGGCGCAGTTCGGTCTGGGCGAAAAAACCGGCATCGATCTGGAAGGCGAGTCGGCCGGCCTGCTGCCCTCGCGCGAATGGAAACAGCGGCGCTTCAAGCAGGCCTGGTATCCGGGCGAGACCGTGATTGCCGGCATCGGCCAGGGTTTTCACCTGACCACGCCGCTGCAACTGGCGGTGGCCACCGCCATGCTCGCCAACGGCGGCAAGCGCATCGAGCCCCGGCTGGTGCAGGCGGTGCGCGATCCCCTCACGAACGTATGGCAACCCCTGCCCGCCGCGACGAAAGGCCAGCTGGCGTTCGACTCCGGCAATCTTCAGGCGGTGCGCGAAGGCATGATCGCGGTGACGAGCCCGGGCGGTACCGCATCGAGAGCTGCTGCCGGGGCGCCTTACACCATCGCCGGCAAAACCGGCACCGCACAGGTGGTCGGCATCAAGCAGGGCGCGCGCTACGATGCCAGCCGTCTGGCGCGCAAGCATCTCGACCACGCGTTGTTTATCGCCTATGCGCCGGCGGAGAACCCCACCATCGTGGTGGCGGTGATGGTCGAGAACGGCGAACACGGCAGTTCCACCGCCGCGCCGATCGCGCGTGCGGTGTTCGATTACTACCTGACCGGGAAACGTCCCGGCAACATGAACCTGGGAGCCAGCGATGCCGCCACGGAATAGCCACTGGATCGTGCGGCGCCTGCAGCATCTCGACGGCATCCTGCTGACGCTGGTGCTGCTGTTGCTGGGCGTCAGCCTGGCGGTGGTGGCGAGCGCCTCGGGCCACAGCCCGGCGCGTATCAGCGGCCACCTCATCAACATCGGTCTGGCGCTGTCGGTGATGGTGGTGATGGCCAATGTGCCGCCGCATCTGCTGTCCAAGGTGGGGCCGCCGCTGTATGTGGCGGGCGTGGTGCTGCTGATCGGCGTGGCGCTGTTCGGCGAGGTGCGCAACGGCGCGCGGCGCTGGCTCAACCTGGGATTTGCGTTCCAGCCGTCGGAACTGCTGAAACTGGCGCTGCCCTTGATGCTGGCCTGGTATTTTCAGCGCAACGAGGGCGGCTTGCGCGGCAAGCATTATCTGGTGGGCGCGGCCTTGTTGCTGGTCCCGTTCCTGCTGATCCTGCGCCAGCCGGATCTGGGTACCGCGCTGATGCTCGGCGCGTCGGGCTTTTATCTGCTGTTCTTTGCCGGGCTGCCGTGGAAAGTGATGATCGGCGGCGGCGTCCTCGCCGGCGCCAGCCTGCCGCTGATGTGGGGCTTCATGCACGACTACCAGCAGCGCCGCGTGCTGACCCTGCTCGACCCCACGTCCGACCCGCTGGGCGACGGTTACCACATCATTCAATCGACCATTGCGATCGGCTCGGGCGGCCTGTTCGGCAAAGGCTGGTCGCAGGGCACGCAAAACCAGCTCGACTTCATTCCCGAGCGCACCACGGATTTCATCTATGCCGTGTTCGGCGAGGAATTCGGCTATGTCGGCACGATCCTGCTGGTGGGGCTGTATCTGGCCATCGTCGCGCGCGGGCTGGTGATCGCGGCGCGCGCGCCCACATTGTTCGGACGGCTGATGGCGGCCACCCTCAGCCTCAATTTGTTCACCTATGCGTTCGTTAATATGGGCATGGTGTCGGGCATCCTGCCGGTGGTGGGGGTGCCGCTGCCGCTGATGAGTTACGGCGGCACCGCGCTGATCACGCTGCTGCTGGGCATGGGCATCGTGATGAGCGTGGCGACGCATCGCCAACTGATGACGCGGTAAAATAGGCCCATGAAAACGATCCTGTATGCAGGGGTTGCCGTACTGACCCTGGCCCTGGCCGGGTGCAGCAGCACGCCCCCCGCCGCCGGCAAATCCTCCGCTCCCGCCAAGACGGCGAAGAGCGGCGGTTATTACCTCGACGATGGCCCCGAGGCCACGCCGCCGCCGAATCTTGACGCCATTCCCGATGCGGTGCCGCGCGACGAACCGCTGCATCGCTACGCCAACCGTCCCTATGACGTGATGGGCGGCAGCTACACGCCGCAGACCCAGCGTCGCACGCATCGCGAAGAAGGGGTGGCATCGTGGTACGGCAAGCGTTTTCATGGCAAAAAAACCGCGTCGGGCGAGCGCTACGACATGTATGCCATGACGGCGGCGCATCCGACTTTGCCGATTCCGAGCTATGTGCGGGTCACCTCGCTCGCCAACGGTAAAACCGTGGTGGTGCGGATCAATGACCGCGGGCCGTTTCACAAACAGCGCATCATCGATCTGTCGTATGTCGCCGCGGCCAAGCTCGGCTATGTCAGCAATGGCAGCACCCGGGTGCGGGTGGAAAGCCTCGATCCCGCCAGCTACGACACCACGGGCGAGGCGATCCAGCAAGGCATCTATCTGCAAGTGGGCGCCTTTTCAAGTTCGGACAACGCCCAGCAACTGCTCGCGCGCCTGTCGCGCGAACTGGAGCTCGATACCAGCCAGTCGCGCCTCGTGCTCAACGGCAAACTGCACCGGGTGCAGCTTGGGCCGTATCCCAGCGACGATGCGGCACACTCGGATCGCACCCGGGTGCAGGAACGTCTCGGCCTGAACGCCGTTCTGGTCAAACGCGGTTGAATCGATCGATGGCAATGAGATTTTTCTGGCTGGGGCTGGCCTGCCTGTTTTCGGCCGCCGCCTGGGCTGCGCCCAACGGCATGACCGCGCGCGCCTGGGTGGTGATTGATCATGCCAGCGGACGCGAACTGGCCGCGCATCAGGCCGACCTGCCGCTGGCGCCCGCTTCGCTGACCCAGTTGATGACGGCCTACGTGCTGCTGGGCGATATCCGCAAAAACAAGCTGAGCCTGGGCGAGCAGGCGAGCGTGCCGCAGGCCGCCACCGAGGTCGACGGTGCGCGGGTGTTCCTCAAGGCCGGCGAGCAGGTCAGCGTCGATACCCTGTTGCAGGCCATGCTGGTGCAGTCGGCGGGCGATGCGGTGCTGACGCTGGTCACGGCGACCGACGGCAGCGAAGCGGCGTTCGTCGCGCGAATGAATCGCGAGGCGAAGCGGCTGGGCATGAACAAGACCCGTTTCATGAATGCCACCGGACTGACCATGCCAGGGCATGAGTCGAGTGCGCGCGATCTCGCGTTGCTGGCGAGGGCGCTGGTGCGCGACTTTCCCGAACGACTGACTTTCTTCAACCAGAAAGAACTGGCCTTCAAGGGCACCACCCATTACAACGCCAACCAGTTGCTGTGGCGCGACCGCACGGTCGACGGCCTGAAAGCCGGACGCACCGTGCAGGCGGGCTACTGCCTGGCGGCCTCGGCGTTGCGCGGCGATCAGCGCCGTATCGCGGTGGTGCTGGGCGCGCGCTCGGACACACATCGCACGCAGGATGCCCTGCAATTGCTGAACTATGGCTTCGAGAATTTCGACAGCGTGCTGTTGTACCGCGCGCGGCAGCCGGTCAAGGTGGTCAAGCTGTATCGCGGGGCGAGTCCGTCGGTGAACCTTGGTTTCACCGAGGATTTTCACCTGCTGATCCCGCATGGCAGCGGCGCGCGGGTCAAGGCGCAGGTCATCACGCAACAGCCGATGATGGCGCCGGTGCGTAAAGGCCAGCGCCTCGGCATCCTGCGCCTGACGCTGGACGGCCAGCCGCTCGGCGACCATCCGCTGGTGGCCCTGCAGGACGTCAGCGTGGCCGGTTTTGTGGGGCGCAGCTGGGATTCGATCCGGCTGTTGTTCGAGCGGTGAGCGTTTACCTCAACGGCGAGTTCATGCCGCTGGCCGAAGCCAGGGTGCCGGTGCTCGACCGCGGGTTCGTATTCGGCGATGGCGTCTACGAACTGGTGCCGGTGTACTCGAACAAGCCGTTCCGGCTCGACGAACATCTGCGTCGCCTGCAGGCCAGCCTCGACGGCATTCGCCTGGCCAACCCGCATGGGATCGCGGTGTGGCGCGAACGGATCCTGCAACTGATCGCGCTGCAGGACTTTGCCGACCAGTCGGTCTACATCCAGGTCACCCGTGGGGTGGCGCCGCGCGACCATGCTTTCCCCAAGGGCGTGCCGCCGACCGTGTTCATGTTTGCGCAGCCGCTGGTGAGCGCGACCGATGCGCAGAAAGCGGCGGGCGTGTGCGCCATCACCGCGCCGGACATCCGCTGGGGGCGCTGCGACATCAAGGCGATCTCCCTGCTCGCCAATGTGCTGGCGCGGCAGCAGGCGGTCGACGCCGACTGCGCCGAAACCGTGATGCTGCGCGAAGGCTTCCTGAGCGAAGGCGCGGCCAGCAATATCTTCGCGGTGAAAAATGGCGTCCTGCTGGCGCCGTCGCCCTCCAATCTGATTCTCACCGGCATCACCTACGACGTGGTGCTGGAACTCGCCGCCGCGCATGGCATTCCATATGAACTGCGTGCAATCAGCGAAGCCGAACTGCGCAGCGCGGACGAGCTGTGGATGACCTCGTCCACCAAGGAAATCATGCCGATCGTGACACTGGATGGCGTGCCGGTCGGCAGCGGCGCGCCGGGGCCGCTGGCGCGACAGATGGATGCGCTGTATCAAACCTTCAAGCAACAGGTCATGCGCGCATGAGCAGCGAGCCTCGGCACGTGCGAGCGTCCGCGAATGCGCGCCGCGCCCGACGCGATATGTTTGAATACCCGACGATCGAACGGAGGGTGCACGCATGAGTGAAGAAGAAACGTTACTCACCTTTCCCACCGACTTTCCGGTCAAGATCATGGGCGAGCGGCGCGACGACTTCGCGCAGACCATGGTCGAGCTGGTGCAGCGCCATGCGCCGGATTTCAGGGCCGAAACGGTGGAAATGCGGGCGTCGAGCAAGGGCAATTATCTGAGCATCACCTGCGTCGTGCGCGCCACCTCCAAGGCCCAGCTCGATGCGCTGTACCGCGACATCACCGCCCACCCGTGGGTGAAGATGGCGTTGTGAGCGTGGCAAGCAAGGTGATCGTTCGCAGGCTGGGGCGGGTCGACTACGAGCCGACCTGGCGGGCGATGCAGGATTTCACTGCGCAGCGTGTGACCGATACGCCGGATGAGCTCTGGCTGCTGGAGCATCCGCCGGTGTATACCCAGGGCCAGGCGGGCAAGCCCGAACACCTGATCGCCACCACCGACATTCCGGTGATTCCCATCGACCGTGGCGGACAGATCACCTACCACGGGCCGGGGCAGGTGGTGGTCTATGTGCTGGTCGATTTGCGGCGGCGCGGCTATGGCATCCGTGAACTGGTCACGCGCATGGAACAGGCGGTGATCGATCTGCTGGCGACACGTGGCGTGACGGCGGAACGGCGGGCCGGCGCACCCGGCGTCTACGTCGACGGCGCAAAAATCGCCGCGCTCGGCTTGCGGGTCAAGCACGGCTGCACCTATCACGGCCTGGCGTTGAATGTGGACATGGATTTGCGCCCGTTCGCCGCGATCAACCCCTGCGGCTATCCCGGCCTGGCGGTCACCGACTGCCGCACGCTGGGCGTCGCCCTGACGGCTCGCGGACGCGGGGCAGGCGCTGGTCGAGGCATTGCGGCACAGCCTGGACGCGCCATTCCCTAGTCCGGCTCCCGCACTGCGGGGATTCCTGCAATCAGCCGCACCAGCGCCGCCTGACGGTCGGTGCCGGTTTTCTCGAACACCGCACGCAACTGACTTTTTACGGTGGGCAGCTTGAGGTCGTTTCCCGCCGCATAACATTCCAGCGTGTCGCCTGCGGCCAGCGCCCGCGCCAGCCGCGCTTCCGCGGCAGAAAGATCGAACAGCTGCATCAACTGGCCTGCTGTCGCCATCCGTCGATGGTCGAGCGGAACCACCAGACACAGCACGCCTTCCGGTTCGCCGGTCAGGGAGAACGCGCCGCGTTTGGGCAAGGGTGTCAGCGTCGCGCTGTAGCGCTCGTCAGGATTGACGCTGCTGTTGAGCAACAGATTCACCGGTCGTCCGGTTTTGACGACGACGCCAAACGCGCTGGCGAATCCATTTTTCTGTGCGTCGGCTGCGCAAGACACGATGCCATGGCTGATCCGCAACACCTGCGCCGCTTTCAGCAGCGCCTCGCCATTGCGGTTGCAATACAGCAACTGGCCGGATTTATTGACGGCGATGACGGCCAGCGACGCGGCATCCTGTGCGGCAGCGGCCAGTTCGCCCGACTGGGTGGCCGTTTGGGTGTGCTCCATCAGGCGCAGTGACCGATTGAAGTGGGGCATCAGGCGCCCCAGATAGGCTTCCTCCACCTGGGAGTAGTGACCGCGCGACGCTTCGCGCATCAAGCCCAGCACGATATCGGTGGTGTCTGTTCGAACCAGGCAGCCGCCCATCACGTGGCGCATGCCTTGGCGTCAGCCGCGTCTAGCGAGAGTTCGACCAGGCGGTCGTCGAACTGATGCTGGCCGGCGATGACCACGCCGGGATCGGCTTGGGCGGGCAGTTCGCCGCGTGGATTCACCGCACCGTAGTAACTGTTGTAGAGCGCAAGGGCGTCATGCCGGGCGTGATCCGAAATCACCCCCAGGGTGATTTCCTGCATTTCCGCTGTCCCAGCCGAGCAGGTGAAAAGTGTCCGCGCCCACCTGACGCGAGAGGTCGTTCATCGCCTCCCGCCACACACCCGGGTCGATCGCCGACTCGTAGATCAGCCCAACCAGACGATCAAAGTCTTCTTGCTTCATCTCGGCTCCCGTGTGCGTCGATGACCATTTACAGTACGTGGATAAAATCAATTTAGCCTTTATCAGCCGAATGACCAGGCATGCTGACCACTGTCTGCATCCGACCAACCTGGCAGCAATCAGGATTTTGAATGTCATCCATATGGACGATGCGCTCAGGACCGGGCTTGCCTATCATTCATTTCACATTCTGCGTCTGGCCGGGCGGGTCATTGCCCGCGCAGGGTGCCCCACATCGATCAGGAGAACATCATGCAAACCACCGACTTCATCGTCCATATCGACGAAACCCTGAACGCCCCCGCGCTTGAATCGATCGAAAACGATATCCGGAAAGGCCGGGGTGTGGTCTCCGCGGGCCATCGTTCCAGCACACCGCATCTGGTACAGGTCATCTACGATTCGGACACCACCCACATGGCCGAGATTGTGGAAGATGTCCGGCACCACGGTTTGCATGCGCAGGCCGTGGGCTTGTAAACCCGGCACAGCGGACGCGGATAGCGTCCCTTCGTTGCATTGTTTGAGATCGCCCGGCGTTGTTCGGGCAGTTTCGGAGGAGTCCGCCATGTCTTCCGTACTCGCGATCACCCCCAATATCCAAGCCTTCACGCCTGCCGCGCAGGATGAATGGTTCGAACGCAAATTCGCCGAAAGCATGGCGCGGCTGCAAGCGGAGAAAACGCCCACGCTGTCCATCATGGTTACCAAGGGCACGCTCGACTGGGCGTATCCGCCTTTCATCATCGGCTCGACTGCCGCCGCGATGGGCTGGGATGTGACGATGTTTTTCACCTTTTATGGCCTTACTCTGCTTAAGAAAAATCTCAAGTTGCATATCAGTCCGCTCGGCAACCCCGCGATGCCGATGAAAATGCCGTTCGGCCCACAGTGGTTCCAGCAGGTCGAATGGAACATGCCCAACCTGCTGATGGCCGGCATTCCGGGCTTCGAATCCGCCGCCACCGGGCTGATGCAGCAAACCCTCAAGCACCACGGCGTCGCCCCCATCGCCGAGCTGCGTGATGCCTGCGTCGAGGAAGGCGTCAGGCTGGTGGCCTGCCAGATGACCGTTGACCTGTTCGGCTGGAATAAAGATGACTTCATTCCCGGAGTAAGCGAATGGGCGGGTGCGGCGAGTTATCTGGCGTCGGCCAAAGGCGCGGATGTCACCCTGTTTGTCTGATCACGATAGCCAATGCCGGTGAACAGGCACTGGTCTTTTCGTGTGCGCATCCATCATCCGTTTGGATGATGTGCATGCGGTGCATCGGTTTTATATTGAATCCAGTAAGTGGGCGCGGCGTTTCCGGACGTCTCACCCTGGCAGTCTCCTCGTGCAGTATCTAACGGAGCTTCGGCTCCGTTTTTTTATGGGTTGATGGGCAACCAGGGCGGGCGGGGGATGCGATTGATAGTTGACTGATTTAGTCGGACATAAGTATCCTTGCGGCTTCCATTGGAGTTACTTATGAGCACCGACACCCTGCCGTCCGACCCGAAACTGCTGATGCGTTCGATCATCCAGCGCATCGCCACCGGTCCCGATCTGTCCAAGGACATCAGCCGCACCGAGGCGCACCTCGGCACCAAGGCGATCATCGACAACGTGATCGATCCGGTGCAGGTGGGCATTTACTTCATCGCCCTGCGCATGAAGCGCGAGACGATGGACGAGAACCGCGGCGTGCTCGATGCGGTGCTGGAAACCACGCAGCGCGTGACCGCCGACGTGGATGAAGTGGTCGACATCGGCGACCCCTACGACGGCTACAACCGCTGCCTGCCGGCTGCGCCCTTTCTCGGTCCCTTGCTGGCGGAATTCGGCGTCCATGTGGTCGTCGCACGGCCTCGACAAGGTCGGCCCCAAATACGGCGTCACCGCGCGCCATGTGCTGGAGGCGGCCGGGGTGCCGGTGAATCTGTCGCCGGCCGAAGCCGCCGCGCGGCTGGCCGATCCGGCGCTGGGCTGGAGCTATGTCGACCAGGCGCAGTCCAACCCCGGATTTGCACAATCTGACCCCGCTGCGGGCGCAGATGATCAAGCGCCAGGTGCTGACCACGGTGGAGGTGCTGTCGAAACCGATCGCCGGTCGAAAGCTCACCCATTTCATTACCGGCTATGTGCACAAACCCTATCCGCCGGTGTACGCCGACCTCGCGCGCGAAGCCGGCTTCGACACCGCCTGCATCGTCCGCGGGGTCGAAGGCGGGGTGATCCCCAGCCTGCGTCAGACCGGCAAGTATTTCCACTACCACGACAAGGGCGAGGAAATCGAAGCCAGCATCGATCCGGTGGCGCTGGGGATCGACCAGCCGGTGCGCGCGGTGCCGCTGCCCGGCAGTGTGGCGACCGAGGAAGGCGCGGACGAAATCGTCGCGGCGATCGACATCAAGGCCACCGCGCATGCCGCGGCCGAAGCCGGCATCCTGGCGCTGAAAGGCGACAAGGGCGCGACCTACGATTCGCTGGTGCTGAGCGGGGTCGATCATCCTGCATCACGTCGGCAAGGCCGCCAGCGTGGCCGATGCCGCCGCGCAGATCCGTGCCGTGCTGGATTCCGGCAAGGCTGTCGCGCGGGTGAAGTGATGGGCGAATTCGTAGCCATTGCCGCTGCCGACGAACTCAAGCCGGCGCAGATGAAACGCGTGGTGGTGGACGGCAAGCGTCTGCTGCTGTGCAACGCCAACGGCACCCATTACGTCGTCGACGAAATGTGCAGCCACGAGGACTATTCGCTGTATCTCGGCTGCATCAAGGACGGCAAGATCAAGTGCTCGCTGCACGGCAGCTATTTCGATCTCGCCAGCGGCCAGCCGACCTGCGAGCCGGCCGACGAGCCGATCCGGACCTACGAAGTGAAGGTCGAGGCCGGGCAGGTGTGGGTCAGGGCCTGATCGTCAAGCCGGGTTATCCGGAACGGGCATATTCCAGCTGTGCGTCTCGCCGCGCGCCTGTTTGAGCCAGGCGTAATACGCGTCGTACATGCGCATCCCGTGGTCGAGCATGACGTGGTCGTCGGCATACAGGGCCGACAGGCCCAGAGACTGCGCCAGCAGCCCGGCGCATTGCGGAGCGAGATCGAGCCGGTCGGTGTCGGCGCCGCGCACGATGACGGCGAGTGCGTGCAAAGCCGGATCGGCAAGCTGGTGGATGCGGATAAAGGCATCGAAGCTGCACAACTCGCCGACATGGCCGTATTCCACGCCGGGGATGTCGTAGGGAATCGCGCCGGTCTGCTCCGCCACCGCGCGCACCTGGTCGGTGGGCACGTAGAGAAACTCGGCGTCGCGGTCGATAAAGCGCGCAATCAGCCAGGGGCAGGCGATGCGGTCAATTTTTGGCCGTGCGCGCGTCACCCATTTCATTTCGCGGCCTTCATTTTGCAGCGACCTTGCCGCCTGCGGCCTTGTACGCTTCGAGGCCGCCCTCGATGAAGCGCGCTTTCACGCCGGCAGCCTGCAGGCGATCCACCACGCTGTTCGACACCGCGCCGCCGCGCACGCAGTAGATCACCACGTCCTGGGTCAGGGGCAGGGCGCCGATCCAGGCGTCGATTTTGTCCGGGTTCTTCCACATCGCGCCGGGAATGATTTCGCTGGAGGCGGCGAAGTCGGCTTCGCGGCGAACGTCGAAAACGAGCACGGCATCCGGATTGAGATCGGCAGGCGCGAGGGTGCGCGGCAGGTCCGGGCATTTCTCGGTGGGGCTGCCGCATCCGCAGCGCTTGAGGGGGTGGGTGGTGGGGTCCATGTTTCTGTTCCGTTTGTTTGCCTGCCTGACGGAGGTGCTGGCAGGATCGGGTGGAGGCCTCAGGGCGAATAAGTCAGGACCGGTGTCACGTCGATGGGATAGCCGTCGGTGCCGTAGACTTGGGCGCTTACGATGTTGAAGGCGGGCGACCCAGTCAAACCGCGCGGATGCACAACATAGAACTGGAGAAATCGTGGGTCGATACCTTGGGGGGCGATGATGTCGACATAAAGATTCTGCCCATCCTGACGCCAGTACACCATGCGCTGGGTCTTCCCGAACGCACCGGGGTCAACAAATGAGCCTCGCACCGTTGATTCCGGGACATACAAATTAATGTCGTTGGGATTGACAACGTTTTCATCAAAATCGAGTACGAGCGATGCCGCACCAATTGCTGTTCCGCTTGCACCAAATGAAACCTTTGCGTTGGGTGCTGTTTCCAGACTACTAAAATCAGCTGGCACGATTCCAGATGATGACTTGTGATTAATTGGGTCGGGTGCGCCATTCTCCGGGATGATTTCCAGCCTGACATTGAAAGGATTGCTTGCTCCAGAACTGTTGTCGCTTACACCAACCAGTCCTACCTTCAGCGTTGCCAGTCCAGTCGCAGCGTTGGCAGGCAAATCGGTGACCATTACGGTCTGAAGCGGTTCATGCCCGAGATGACCAGGAGATATAACTTTCCAGATAGTTTGAATAATGCATGCCCACAGCACGCCCTTCCGGGCGCAGGTTGAAAACGGATCGTACCAACCCCAAGGCTTGCAAATCAAAGACCTGGTTATTGGCGTCAGTCAGCTGAACGGTGACATTTTGTTTTCTGGTTTCTGCGGATCCCCCCACCATGAAAGACACGGTGTCGCCAGCCCGTGCAATTTTGGGGAATGTGGTCGTGCTGGAACAGCCAGCCAGTACAAGCGACCCCAAGAGCGCGAAGCATGAATATTTAATGATGCCAACCATAACCCACCTCAGTTTCCCAATTGCTGCCGCAGCAACAAAATATCCCGTACATCCAGAACGCCATCATTATTGATGTCACCAAGAGCGCTTTCCTGTGAAGACGGTGCATCCAGTTGCCCAACAAACCGACTAAGAATCAACAAATCAGCCACATTCACAACGCCATCCGGCTGATTCCTCGGAGCCAGATCCCCTTTGTTGGACACGTTGGGGTTGGTGGAAGCCAGCACCTCCTGGCCATCGCTTAAGCCGTCACCATCCGAATCGGCCAGCGTCGGTGACGTTCCGTAGGCCTGAATTTCCTGGCTGTCTGTCAGCCGTCCCCGTCCGAATCGGCCGAGGGTCGGCGAGGTGCCGTACGCAAGCTCCGCGTCATGGTTCAGGCCATCCCCATCCGCATCCAGGCTGATGCGCCCACTGCCGGTGCGGTAATCAAAGCCAGCCGAGCCCACATCCTTGACTGCAGCGGGAAGGGCTGCGCGCAGTTGTGCCGGGGTCATGCCCGGGTTACTCGCCAGCACGAGTGCGGCAGCGCCAGTAGCATGGGGGGATGCAGCCGAGGTGCCCCAGAATGCACTGCTCAAAGAGGTTTTTACGCCGTCAGGGGCCGCGATCTCCGGCTTGGCCCGCCCGTCCGTCGTCGGCCCTTCCGAACTGAAGGATTCCGCAGTGTCACTCAGGTTAACCGCGCCGACGCCAATCACCTTGGCGCAATCCGCCGGCTGAAGAATGCTGCTTGCCGTGGTCCGGGTGACAAGATCGGGACCGGTGGAGAACAGGGTCAAGGCCCGGATGGCTTGCGAGGAATTGACCTTCTTCACGACGATGTAAAACGTGCCGGTCGTTGTCGGGGTGTAATCAATGGCCTCATAGGGGTAGGGGTAATAGGCGCCCTGCCGGATTGGCGGTTAAGCGAGGACGCCACCACGACACCCGCCGCTATCCGGATTGCCGTTATACAGGTACAGGTCGTAGTCAATAGTCGTGGTCGGATAGGCATTCCAGTTGAGGATCAACGAAACCGCGCTGCCTGAGGTCAGGTTGATCGTGTTGTAGTTTTGCCCCGTTGCGAACTCGTGGCGCAAGTCGGCGTTGCTGTCGGTAAATGTGCCGAGATAATGCTTGAGGCGGCTGTTGCCCATGGCATTGATCCATTGCGCGCCTTTCGTGTCTGCGCTGTTGGCAATATCGCAGATGGGTCCGGTGCCATCATAAAAAGCCGCCCCATACCAAGCGACGGAATGATTGATCACCTTGACACCTGCGGCGGCCATATCGTCGAGGGCCTGACCAAGTTGAACTTCAGTCGATATTTTGGCGAGGTAAAGGGACGCGCCCGGTGCCATTTCGTGCGCGATCTCGGCCACATTGGTGCCGTGGTTGGTGCCTCCTGTGCCCGTACCGGTGTAGTCGGTAATGGTCAGGTTCGGGCCGGTTGGCGGCAGATCGCCCGAGGCCTGGGCAGTGGACAGGCTGCCAAAACCGAGGTCGATCACGCCGATTTTGACGCCTGCTCCGTTCTTGCCCAGCGCCTGCATGTCAGCCGCACCGGTGATCGCCACCCCTTGTCCCGTGACCGCCAAGGCCTGGTGAGGATAGGGCAGTCGCGCCAGGACATTGGACGGCAGGGCATTCAGCAAGGCCTCGACTCTGTTGGCCGGGATGGAAATTTCATGCAGGCGGCCGCGGCGATAGCGAACCAGGCCTTCATGAGGGCTGATTTCGGCTTGTTGCAATGCGTCGGCCTCGAGAATGAGCGTGACGCGCTCGTTGGCGCGCGCCGGATCCCGGTTCAAACGATCAATGTGCTGGCGCAGGCGGTCCTCGGCCTGCCCTCCGCGTTCGGGCGGGGCCGCAAGTGCCAAATTGACCGTGGAAAGGGTCAATAAAACCGCTATCAGTGTTCTGGGCAAGTGATGCAATTCTGCTCCCCGGCTGAAAATAGGGTGTCGCGCTTAACTCAAATCCTGCCAAATGCTAGCAGGGATTGCCGGCTACAACCCAATTTCCCGATAAGCGGCAACAGGGGCTGCGGCAAAAACGGCATCAGCAAATTTAATGCCGGCAGCACATGCTTTGTTCGTATCAGCGGGCAACCGAATGAATCAGCCCCAGCAGGGCACACATGCCGATCACCTTCATGATGTCGATCTTGTATTTCCACAGGGCGACAAAAGCAGCAGCGGCAACGATGACGGGAAACCAGTCAAACGTGCCGGCGAACGGTGCCGCCGCCGTTGCCTGCGGCCAGAAGGTGTGCCAAGCGAAGAACACGGCCAGATTCAGAATCACCCCGACTACAGCTGCGGTTATGCCGGTCAGCGGGGCAGTGAATTTGAGCTCGCCGCGGGTGGACTCCACCAGCGGTCCACCAGCCAGAATGAAGAAGAACGATGGCAAAAAAGTGAAGAAAGTCGCCACTGCGGCGCCCGCCAGACCAGCGGCCACAGGATGGTCGAACACGGATTTCGTCACGCCGCCGAGATAGCCCACCCAGGTGACGATCATGATGAGCGGCCCCGGCGTGGTTTCGCCGAGCGCCAGGCCATCCATCATTTGCGGGCCGGTCAGCCACTGATAGTGCTCCACACCGCCCTGATACACATAGGGCAGCACGGCATACGCGCCGCCGATGGTGAGGAAGGCGGCCCGGGTGAAAAAGTGGCCCATGTCGGTGAGTACGGGCTGGCCGCTGATCGCGGCCATCACGGCGAACCAGATCGCGACAAATGCGAGTGTGGTGAGCGTCAGTTTGCGCCAGGAAAATCGTGCGTGAGCGGGCGTCGGTGTGTCGTCGTCGATCAGCGCCGGGCCGTATTGTTTGTTGCTGGCGCCATGCCCGCCGCCGCTCCTGAATTTGGCGGGAGCGAGTTTTCCGCCGATGGCGCCGATGATCGCCGCCGCCAGCACAATCCACGGAAAGCCGATGTCGAAGAAAAAGATGCCGATGAACGCCAGCGCCGCCATCCCCCACAGCACTTCGTTTTTCAGTGCGCGGCTGCCGATGCGCCAGGCGGCGAACAGCACGACCGCCACCACCGCCGGCTTGATGCCGTAGAAAATCCCCTGCACCAGCGGCACATCGCCCCAGGCCAGATACACCCCGGCCAGCAGGGAGAGCAGGAGGAACGCGGGCAGGAAAAACAGCACCCCCGCCACCACCGCGCCCTTGACGCCGTGCATCAGCCAGGAAATATAAATCGCCAGTTGGGTCGCTTCCGGCCCCGGCAGCAGCATGCAGAAATTGAGGCCATGCAGATAACGGTGCTCGGAAATCCAGCGGCGTCTTTCCACCAGTTCCTGATGCATCATCGCGATCTGCCCGGCAGGGCCGCCGAAACTGATGAAGCCGAGTTTGAGCCAGTATTTGAACGCTTCGCCGAGGCTGACGGGCGCGGGAGGGGTTACGGATGCAGTGTCCACGAGGTTTTCTCCAAGTTGATGGGTAATGCCAGACTTGGACGGGACACCGTCTTGTGGGAACCGGGATGAATTAATGAAATCAGCCGCCGTTCCCGGATGCCGGGGGGCAGGCGCCCCGACCGGCGGATGATACGTCAGGGGTTCTGGCGCTGTCCAGATACCAGGCGGCGCGCGCGCCCTGACAACCCCGCTCCCGGATGCGGGAGGCTGGGCGTTTACGCCGCGTGGTCCATCAGGTCCCCGGAGGTCACCAGCACGGAGCGTTCAAGCACCCGGTACAGGGTGGCGCGCGAAATGCCCAGTTGCCGGGCGGCCGCCGACATGTTGTTCTGGTTGCGCCGCAACGCGCCGCGTATCGCCTGAACCTCGGCTTGCGCCCGGGCTTGATCCAGGGTCAGGGTGCCGCCGTTCATCACTCGTTTCTCCAGCCCCAGATCCTCCGGAGTCAGGAGCCGGTTTTCGCTCATGATCGCCGCCCGCCCCACCCGGTTGACCAGTTCGCGCACGTTGCCGGGCCAGGCGTAATGGGTCATGACGCGTATCGCCTGCTGGCTGAAGCCGCGGGCGGACCGATGCGATGCGCCGACCAGCTTGTCGAAATAATGATGCGCCAGCAAGGTCACATCGCCCTCGCGCTCCCGCAAGGGTGGCGAATGCAGCCGGAGCACGTTCAGCCGGTAATAGAGGTCTTCACGAAAACGTCCTTGCTCCACGGCCTGTTCCAGGTTCACGTGACTGGCCGCGATGATCCGCACATTCAGGTGAATCTCCTGGTTGGAGCCGAGTCGTTCGATGGTCCTGTTCTGCAATACGCGCAGCAGATTCACTTGCAGATCGAGCGGCAAGTCGCCAATTTCATCAAGGAATATGGTGCCACCCGCAGCCGCTTCGAGTCGTCCGATCTTGCGCTGCTGGGCACCGGTGAACGCGCCCTTTTCGTGGCCGAACAATTCCGACTGGATCAGGGTGGCCGGCAGTGCCGCGCAATTGACCGCCACGAAGGGCCCGCTCGAGCGTGACGATAGCTGATGAATCGCGCGCGCGGCCAGTTCCTTGCCGGTGCCGCTCTCGCCGTCGATCACCATCGGCGCGTCCACCTCGCAGCTTTTTTCGATGGTGCGGTACAGGTCGCGCATCGCCTTGCTCAGGCCGATCATGCCGTACTTGCCCTGTTGCTCGGGGGGCAGTGCGCTGGACACGGCCAGCCTGCCCTTGCCGTGGGCATGCCCCAGGCTCTGCAGCAAGCGCGACGCATCGACCGGCAGGGTGTGGAAATCATGAAATCTGAGCTTGAGCAATTTGCGCAGCGAAAGATTGGTCAACATCGCAGGCGTGATCAGCGCGATCCACTCGACGTTGTGATTGCTGGCCGAAAGCGTTTCAATCCGCTCGATCTCGGCCTGGCTGCCCTCCGACAGTTCGACCAGCCCGACGTGAATGTCGCGGTCGATTCCCAGCGACGTGGCAATTTCGTATTCGTGGGCCTGCAGCGTCTGCCATCCGGCCGCCCCGAGCAACTCCCGCAGTTGGGTGAGCAACGCCCCCTTAGCCAGCAATACCACCTGGCGCATCGTCATGAAGAATCCCCCTTCTGATTTTTACTTATAACTGGTTGCTGAAATGGTTTGAGTGAAGCGGGCCATTCTGAGATTGAAGCACGTGACTGACTGACCGGTCAGTGCCCGTATCGCACGCAACACCTTTTCATACGGAATTTCTAATTAAAGAACAGATGCTTATAAAAGCAAGCCTCTTTGGCCTGTAAAAAACTCCGACGGATTGAGTCGCGCACACCGGTGGCTCAACTCATTCTGAGATCCTGGCTGTCCGATGCTTTCCCGAACGCAAGCGCACGCTGTCGCTGCAATTCAGCTATGGGGTGAGCTTGCGCCAAATTGCCTGCCGATTGAGCAGACGATCAGGCTTCGTGAAAAGCGAATGGCAGCCGGATGCCGCAAATTTGAGACACCTGTAACAAATCGGGTTCGAAAATCGTAACGTATTGTTATGGCTGAAAAAATCATGGAAGGCAGAAAAAACTGAACGCATCGGGTGTCCCATAACTGCGACAGTTGGCACACTCCCATTTCCAGAAATAATCGTGCCAGAATAATAAATTCATTTGTTATTCAAGTAGATACAGATACTGGCATGGCAGTTGCAGTGGGCTTTCCTGAGCCAGGCATGGCCTGCTCTTGATCCATTGGTCATCAGTTATCAAGTTCGTTACCTCAAGGAGAAGCAAATGAACAAGACCTTACTATCCACGGCCATCGCCATGGCGCTCGGGCTCTCGGCCCAGGCCTGGGCCAACCCCACCAACAACGCGACGAAATTCGACAACGACGGTGACGCCAGTCAGACGGCGACAGCGGATTCGAACCAGTCCGGGCAGTCGGGTGCGGCGGCCAACGAGTATTCGCAAGCCTACAAGGACACGAAAAATCGGACCGCCACGCAAACCGGCAACACCGGTGCGACGGCCAACGACGATTCCAGCTCAACTCAATACAACGATTCGTACAACACGACCGGGTCCCATAACGAGGACTCCAACAACACCCAATCCCAGAACAGCCATTCGTTCAATACCGAGGTATCGGCCAAGACCGAACTCAATGGCAAGGTGTTCGACAACAATGTGCATGACATCGGCAACTATGCCGAAGGCGGCAGCCGTGCCGGCGATGGCGCGAGCGGCGGCAACGGCGGCAACGTCGAACAGAACAGCTTCAGCATGTCGCTCGGTGCGGGCGGCGGCGATGCCGGTTCCGGCGGTGATGGCTACGCCAAGGCGATCGGTGGCGACACCGATGCCGGCGATGGCGCCAAAGGCGGCTCCGGCGGCGACGGCGGCTTTGCCATGGGCGGCTTCGGCGGCAAAGGCTACGGCGGTGACGGCGGTGACGGCGGCAATGCCGACAGCGCAAGCGGCGGCAGCGGCGGCTCTGGTGGTGACGGCGACTCCGGCTACGGCGGCGATGGCGGCGACGGCGGCAATTCCGGCCTCGCAGCGGGCGGTCTCGGCATCGGCGGCAAAGGCATTGGCGGTGACGGCGGCAATGGCGGCAACACCGGCAACGCCACCGGCGGCGACGGCGACGGCGGCAAAGGCTGGGCCGGCTCGGGTGGCGATGGCGGCAATACCGCCAATGCGACCGGCGGCAATGGCGACGGCGGCAGCGGCTACGGCGGCGACGGCGGCAATGGCGACGATGGCGGCAAAGGCATCGGCGGCGACAGCGGCAGCTTCACTGCCAGCGGCGACGGCGGCAAGGGCTCGGGCGGCGACAGCGCTTCGATCTCGGCAACCGGCGACGGCGGCAAGGGCTATGCCGGCGACAGCAGCAACAGCAGCAGCGGCGGCAACGCGACTGAAGTGGGCGGCATTTCGCTCAGCAACAGCGGCATGGTGAGCCAGGAACCCGACGCCAGCAATGGCAGCGCGAACGCGACCAATACCCCCTCCGAAGGCAGCGACAACGCCACGGCCGAGGCGGGCAACACGGCCAATCCCACCAACTCCAGCGAAACCGGCGTCGCAACATCCGGCGCGGGCACCGGCGGCACTGCAACGGCGGGCGCGGCAACCGGCGCGGCCAACGGCGGCGCGGCCAACGGCGGCGCCAGCGGCAGCACCAGTGACATGAGCGCAGGCGGGGTCGCCACCGGCGGCGCCAGCGGTACCTCCACTGGCACCAGCACGGCGGGTGCAGGCACCGGCGGCGCAGGCGGTGCAGGTGCAGCCGGGGCAACCGGCACCGGCGCTGAGGGCACTGGCGCAGCGGGCACCAACACCGCGGGCAACGGTGCATCCAGTGGCAACGGTACGGGTGCTGCGGGCACGGGTGCTGCCGGAACCAACACGGCAGGCGCAGGTGCAGCAGGTGCGACCGGGTCGGGTGCTGCGGGTAATGGCGCAGCCGGCACCAGCATGGGCGGCGCAGGCGCGGTCGGTGCAACCGGTACCGGTGGCGCAGGCGGCGCAGGGGCAGTCGGGGCAACCGGCACCAGCACCGGCGGCAATGGTGCCGCAGGCGCAACGGGCACGGGTGGCACGGGTGAAGGTGGCGTCGCAGGCGCCGGCGGAACAGGTGCTGCAGGCGGCGGCGGCGGCGCTGGCGGTTCCGGCGGCGCGGCGACGGCCAACGGCGATGGCGGCACGGGTGGCAATGGCGGGCTGGGCGGCAACGCGACCAGCAGCGCCATGGCATCGGCCACCACCGGCAACGGCGGCGTGGGCGGCAACGGTGGCGACTCGATGGGCGGCAATGCCGGCACCTTCGATGCGTCCAACAACATGAGCAGCAGCTTGTCGAACGGGGCAGGGATCATCTCGGTGTCGCAAAACACCGGCGCCAATGCGCTGACCCAGATCGGCGTGACCGTGCAAGCCAACCTGACGGTTCAGTAAACCGCGATCCCGGCGCTGCGACGCGGCGCCGGGACGGGAACGCGAACCGCAGTGCCAATTCTGTTTAGGAGAATGAAATGAACAAGACTCTGTTATCCAGCGCCATCGCTCTGGCGTTTGGCATGTCGGCCCAGGCCTGGGCCAATCCGACCAACAATGCGGGCGGCTTCGGCTACTATCCCGGACCGGTCAGCGAGTCTCTCCGAAAACGGCAGTTCCGGATATGGATACGCTGCGTTCGACAACGACGGCGCAGCCAGCCAGGAAGCGAATGCGATCAACGACCAGTCCAGCCAGACGGGTGCGGCGGCCAATGAATATTCCAAGGCTTCGCAGAACTCCAAAAACCGGACCGCTACCCAGGAAACCAATTCCGGCGCGGTAGCCAATGACGGTTCGGATGCGACGCAGTACAACAGTTCGCAAAACACGGACTTCATCGCACAACGATGATTCCAACAATAGCTATTCGCAAAACCACGGGTCGTTCAACACCGAGGTATCCGCCGAGACCGACCTCGAAGGCGAGGTCTCCGACAACCGGGTACGTGACCTCGGCAATACGGCCAAAGGCGGCAGCCGGGCGGGGGATGGCGCGGCGGGCGGCAACGGCGGCAACAGTTCGCAGGACACCGCCAGCAAAGCCTGGGGCGCTGATGGCGGCTCGGCCGGCGATGGCGGCGATGGTTCGGCCAAAGCCTATGGCGGTGACACCACTGCAGGCGACGGTGCCCGCGGCGGTTCCGGCGGCGACGGCGGCTCGGCCAAAGGCGGCATCGGCGGCATGGGCATCGGCGGCGACGGCGGCGACGGCGGCGACGGCGGCATGGCCTATGGCGGCGATGGCGGTTCCGGTGGCGACGGCGGCAAAGGCGACGGCGGCAACGGCGGCGACGGCGGCAACAGCGGTGCCGCGCTCGGCGGCCTCGGCATCGGCGGTTCCGGGTGTCGGCGGCGATGGCGGCAACGGCGGCAACACGGCGGATGCCAGCGGCGGTTCCGGCGACGGCGGCAGCGGCTATACCGGTTCCGGCGGCGACGGCGGCAACACCGGAAACGCGACCGGTGGCTCCGGCGATGGCGGCAAAGGCAGCGGCGGCGACGGCGGCAATGGCGACGACGGCGGCATGGGCATCGGTGGCGACAGCTCACCAAAACCATCACCGGCGACGGCGGCAAATCCTACGGCGGCGACAGCAAGGCGATGTCGTTCACCGGCGACGGTGGCAAAGGCTCGGGTGGCGACAGCGACAACAGCGCCAGCGGCGGCAATGCCACTGAAATGGGCGGGCTTTCAGGCGCCAACAGCGGCATGGTCAGCCAGCAGCCGTCCACCACCAACGGCGACGCCAACGCGAACAACAATCCGTTCGACCACAGCGATGACGCGACCGCAACGGCAGGCAACGAGGCCAGTCCCGGCAACAGCAGCGTGACCGGGGATGCCAATTCCAACACGGCCAATGGCGGCGATGCCAACGGCGGGCTGGGGACGGCACCGCCACAGCGGGCGCCGGCACCGGTGCGGCCAGCGGCGACGCCAGCGGCACCAGTGGTGGCGGCAACAGCGACGGCGGCAGCAGCGGCGCGGCCGATGGCACCAGCACGGCTGCGGCGGGTAACGGCGGCGCAGGCGGCTCGGGTGCCGCCGGTGCAGCCGGCACCGGCGCAGCGGGTACCGGCGCAACCGGCACCAATACCGCAGGTGCCGGTGCATCCAGCGGCGACGGCACCGGCGCGACCGGCACCGGCGCGGCGGGCACCAACACCGCAGGCGCAGGCGCAGTCGGCGCAACCGGAACCGGGGCGACCGGAACCGGCGCCGACGGCACCAGCGCCGGCGGCAATGGCGCAGCGGGTGCCGAAGGCAACGGCGGCGCAGGTGGCGCAGGTGCAGTGGGTGCAACCGGCACCAGCACCGGCGGCGCAGGTGCGGTCGGCGCAGCCGGTAGCGGCGGCACCGGCGAAGGTGGCCTGGCCGGTAACGGCGCAAGCGGCGGTACCGGTGGCGCAGGCGGCAACGGCGGCGCAGGCGGCACGGCCGACGCCAGCGGGCCCGGGGGTGACGGCGGCGATGGCGGCATGGGCGGCAACGCCACCAGCGAAGCCATGGCGTCATGCCACCACCGGCAATGGCGGCATGGGCGGCAACGGCGGCAACTCGCATGGCGGGGATGCTGGAGTCTTCAATGTCTCCAACAACATGTCCGGCAGCGTGAGCAACGACGCCGGCATCGTCAGCCTGTCGCAAAACACCGGGGCCAACGCCCTGACCCAAGTCGGCGTGACGGTTCAGGCCAATCTGACCGTTCACTAACCCGACACCCCGGAATCGCGCTGCGGTTCCGGGGATTTCCGGAAGGAAGATGTCATGAATATCTCAATCGCAATGTTGAAAACAGTCCCGATTTTGATGCTGGCTTTCCCCCTGCAATCTGCATGGGCCGAATCCGGCCAGAGCTTCTCCCGGCACCGACGACGCATTCGAGGCCGCAGTGTCCGACGATCTTCTGGCAGGTCAGCGCGGCAAGGCGCTGATCCCCACCAACACCAACAATCTCGATGGCGCCGTATACGACAACACGGCCAATGATGTGATCACCGGCTACAACCTGGTGAGCGATGGCTCGCTGTCGAACAATGCCGGGATGAACACCGTGATCCAGAATTCAGGCAATAACGTGCTGATCCAGAATGCCGTCATCCTGAATATCCAGATGCAATAAGGAGCGATGCCATGCGCACGATCGCTCTGCTTTTTCTGACGGCGCTGCTCGCGATGCCGGGCGCGCGGGCCGGCACGGTCGACATTCCGGGCGCGGGGTCCGGCTCGTTCAATTTCAAGACCATGAGCATGAAGGAGCGGCAGTTCCGCTTCACCGAGCGCCAGCAATACGATTTCAGTTGCGGCTCCGCTGCGCTGGCCACCCTGCTCACCCATCATTACGGTGACCCGGTCAAGGAAAAAGCCGTGTATGTCGACATGTGGGAACAGGGCGATCAGAACAAGATCCGCAAGGAAGGGTTTTCCATGCTCGACATGAAGCGCTTTCTCGAATCGCGCGGCTACGCGGCGGAAGGCTACAGCGCCAGCCTCGACAAGCTGGCCAATGTGGGCATCCCCGCCATCGTGCTGATCCGCGACGGACGCTACAACCATTTCGTCGTCGTCAAGGGCGTGCGTGACGGCAAGGTGGCCTTCGGTGACCCCGCCCAGGGCGCCCGGGTCATGGCCCAACCCGAGTTCGAGCGGATGATGATCAACCACATCCTGTTCGTCATCAACGGCCGCAACGACAAGGTCGTTTTCAATCACCCGATGGACTGGCGCGTGCGTGAAAAAGCCCCGGTCGGCATGGCCAACAGCCTTGGCGACCTGGCCAATTCCACGCTGCTGCGTCGACCACCAGGCGACTTTTAAGGAGAAGGACCATGTCCTGCCTGCGCCTGTTCATCGTGCTGCTCACCCTGCTCTCCGGCGGGTTCGTCCATGCATCGCTATTGCCTTTCGGCGACGCGCCGCGCGCCAGCGACGAAGAACTCGACCGCATGCGCGGCGGATTCGTCGTCAGCTGGAACGGCCTGGAATTCCTGATGCCGTTTTCCATCGACGGCATCGAGCGTCTGACCCAGATCAACGGCCAGACTTTCATCAACGGCACGCTGGTGTCCCCACGCGTCAATCCGCAGGCGCTCGCGCCTTTGCACTCCAGCCAGATCGCCGTGAATGTGCAACCGCCCCAGACACCCGTCGTGGACACGACAGCGGGCGGCTCCGGCGCACCTGCAAGCGGCGTGGGCGAGACAGGCTCAGCGTGACCTCCGGACTTGCCCGATCAAACGACAGCGGATACCGGAACGAGCGTGGCAAATAGTGGTTCGCCACCCGGCAGTGGCGCTGCCCCGGCCAGCGACGAACAATGTGCCTTCGGGGCCGCAAGTGACCACGAACGGCTCGCTGATCATCATCCAGAATGGCGCGGCCAATACGGTGGTGTTGCCGCCCAATGTGTCGCTCGATTCGCTGGCCACCTACATCCAGAACTCGGTGAACAACCAGGTCATTCGCAATGTCACGACCCTGAACCTCACCATCCAGTCACAAATGCTGGCCGCCCAGGCGCGGCTCAGTGCCATTCTCAACCAGGGCCTCAACGGCTTGCGTTAGGCCAGGCACGCGACCGAGGCGCAACAAAAAGCCGGGCATTGCCCGGCTTTTTGTTGCGCGGAAGGAAGCTCAGAACCGGATCGGGACGCGCAGGGTGACCGTGGTGTCCGGCGTATCCTCGGTCAGCCCGGCGCCGATGGTCAGGTTCAGGTTGGTGGTCTTGTTGAGGCGATAGGCGAAGGTGGTCTGCAGGGTGCCCAGTTGTACCTTGAGCGCATTGAATGCCTCCTCGCCATCGAACGTCGATGTATCGACCCAGGTGTGCTCGTAGCTCAGGCTGAACGAGCTGCGTTCGTTGAGCGACAGACCCATGCCGAAGTTGAGGCCGAACGAGTCGCCCGGGTCGATTTCGCCGATGTATGTGGTGCCGACCGTTTCGTTGATATCGCGCTTGATGTTCCAGGTGTAATTGACGCCGCCGAAGAACACCACCGGATCGGAAGGCAATACGCCGCTCAGACTGGGCTGCAGGCTGTAGAAGCCGGAGCCGGTCGCCAGTTCGGTGGGCAGATTGAAGTTGGGGTCGTACTCGACCTCGTAGATGTCCTTGCCGGTACGACTCTTGAAGCGCAACCCGGCGATATAGAAAGCGCCATCGTCGCGCGGCGCATTGAGCTGATAGCGTCCAGCCAGTTCCACGTCCCCGACCCCGCTGCCATCCGAGCTGAACAATTCGTTTCCTGCGACACCCTGTATGGATCGCGTCAGCGTGTCGTCGGTGCGATAGATCAGGGGTACGCGGGCTTCGACCTCGAAACGGTTGGTCACGCCGTAGCGCCCGCCCAGGCTGGCGATCCAGTTGCTGCGATTGACGCTGCTCACGTCGATCTGGCCGATCAGCACGGCGTTCAGCACGCTGAAGCCGATGACCGACAGGCGATCCGACGAGGAATAGGCGTATTGCAGATAGGGATCGAAAATGAACGTGCCCTGCGGGGTCATGATGCTGGGCTCGGAGAACAGGTTCACCGCTTCCAGGATGTTGTCGACGCGTTCAGTCGCTTCGGGCCCGCGGCCGCGGTACATCGACGGGTCGGCTCCGGCAATCTGCTGCGGATCGATGGCCACCGGCATGCCCAGCTGAACCTGCATCGCCTCGATGCTGCGCTGGGTGGCTTGCAGCGATTGCTTGTGCTGCTCCAGTTTCTTCAGTTCGGTTTCCAGCAGTTGCTGCTGTTCGGCCAGCTTTTTGGATTGCTCGATCAATTGCTGCCGCAGGGCATCGATGTCCGCCTGTTCCGGCGCGGCGATCGCCACCTGACCGAGTTGGGCGGCGACCAGCACCGTGCCCGCGCCCAGACAGACCCGTGATTTCCATGACATGCGCTTGATGCCTGAAAGCTGTTTCTTCATGTATTCCTCCCCTGTTTGGATGGCTGAGCCGGTTGTGGCAACTCTATGAATAGTCGCTGAGTTTTATTATTCAACCGTGGATGCGAGCGCAACGATCGCAATCAATCGGATACCCGCGTTCGCAAGCATACGCCTATCGTCGGCAAGTAAACCCCCGGTCGCTACAAGCTGTCAGGATTCACTCGTACGCAGCGTAAGCGGGTCTAACGAGCGGATTCCAGCACGAACGACTTGAACGCCTGCGCCACCGGCGACAGCGCTTGTCGGCCCGGTGGACGATGTACCAGTGACGCATGATGGGGAAGCCTTCGACCGCGACCACCGCCAGCCGCTTCAGCGCCAGTTCCTGCTCCAGCGTCTGCAGCGACAGGATGCCGAGTCCCAGCCCGGCCTGCACTGCCTGCTTGATCGCCTCGTTGCTGCTCATTTCCATGCTGGTGACGATGTCCATGCCCTTGTCGGCGAAGTAGCGCTCCATCGCGCCGCGGGTGCCGGAGCCGGTTTCGCGCACCAGGAAGGGCACTGCGGCAATATCCTGGATCAACACTTTCTTCTTGCGGGCGAGGGGATGGTCGGGCGGCGCGATCACCACCAGCGGATTGTCCATGAAGCGGGTGGCCTCCAGGTCGAGGCCGTCCGGCACCTGTCCCATGATGGCGAGATCGATGCGGTTGGCCGACAGCAGGCCCAGAACCGACTCGCGGTTGGAGACGTCGAGATGGATCGACACCTTGGGATATCTGCCGCGAAAGCTGGCCAGGATGCCGGTGGAAATCGCACTCACCGTGGTCGTCACCGCAATGTTGAGCTGGCCGCTGTCCATGCCGCGCAGTTGCGCCAGATTGGCCTGCAGGTCGTCCAGCCGCGCGGTGATGCTCTGGCTGGCGTACAGCACCTCGCGCCCGGCTTCGGTCAGAAAGATTTTTTTGCCGAACTGTTCGGTGAGCGGCAGCCCGAGGATTTTCTCGATGCCGCGCACCTGCATCGACACGGCGGGCTGCGACAGGTGCAGTTCTTCCGCCGCGCGGGTGAACGACAGATGGCGGGCGACCGCTTCGAATACACGGAACTGGCGGAGCGTCAGGCGGCGCATAAAACCATAAGCAAAATTGTATGGTTTTAATCATAACAATTTAATATTAATTATAGAAACCCGTGCGTATAGTCCGCCCCTATCGATTTCAGGGGCATCCCTCCTGAAGTCCTGTTCAACAACCGAAGGAGCCAAGCAATGGATCAGTCCGCACGTTACGCCGACCTCAGCCTCAAAGAAGCAGACCTCATCAAGGGTGGCAAGCACATCCTCGTCGCCTACAAGATGAAGCCGAAGCCCGGCTTCGGCAGCTACCTGTCCTGCGCGGCTCACTTCGCCGCCGAGTCCTCGACCGGCACCAACGTCGAAGTCTCCACCACCGACGACTTCACCAAGGGCGTCGACGCGCTGGTGTACTACATCGACGAAGCCACCGAAGACATGCGGATCGCTTACCCGATCGAGCTGTTCGACCGCAACATCACCGACGGCCGCATGATGATCGTGTCGTTCCTGACGCTGGTGATCGGCAACAACCAGGGCATGGGCGACATCGAGCACGCCAAGATTCACGACTTCTACATGCCCGAGCGCGCCATCCAGCTGTTCGACGGCCCCTCCAAGGACATCACCGACATGTGGCGCATCCTCGGTCGTCCGGTCAAGGACGGCGGCTACATCTCCGGCACCATCATCAAGCCGAAGCTGGGTCTGCGTCCCGAGCCGTTCGCGGCTGCGGCTTACCAGTTCTGGCTGGGCGGCGACTTCATCAAGAACGACGAACCCCAGGGCAACCAGGTGTTCTGCCCGGCCAAGAAGGTGTATCCGCTGGTGTACGACGCGATGAAGCGCGCCCAGGACGAAACCGGCCAGGCCAAGCTGTTCTCCGCCAACATCACGGCTGACGACCACTATGAAATGTGCGCCCGCGCCGACTTCATCCTGGAAGCCTTCGGCCCCGATGCCGACAAGGTGGCGTTCCTGGTCGACGGTTTCGTCGGCGGCCCCGGCATGATCACCACCGCCCGTCGTCAGTACCCCAACCAGTACCTGCACTACCACCGCGCCGGCCACGGCATGATCACCTCGCCGTCCGCCAAGCGTGGCTACACCGCGTTCGTGCTGGCCAAGATCTCGCGTCTGCAGGGAGCGTCCGGCATCCACGTCGGCACCATGGGCTACGGCAAGATGGAAGGCGAAAACAGCGACAAGAACATCGCCTACATGATCGAGCGCGACGAGTGCCAGGGCCCGGTCTACTTCCAGAAGTGGTACGGCATGAAGCCCACCACCCCGATCATCTCCGGCGGCATGAACGCACTGCGTCTGCCCGGCTTCTTCGAGAACCTGGGTCACGGCAACGTCATCAACACCTCCGGCGGCGGCTCCTACGGCCACATCGACAGCCCGGCTGCCGGCGCGATCTCGCTGCGTCAGTCGTACGAGTGCTGGAAGTCGGGCGCCGACCCGATCGAATACGCGAAAGAGCACAAGGAATTTGCCCGCGCGTTCGAGTCCTTCCCCGGCGACGCCGACAAGATCTTCCCCGGCTGGCGTGAAAAGCTGGGCGTGCACAAGTAAGCACGGCCCGCATTGATGCAAGAGAAACGCCTCCGGTTCGCTGGGGGCGTTTTTCTTTCGTGATGGATTCCCCCCTTTGAAAAAGGGGGGTTAGGGGGGATTCAACGGCGGCATCTTTTCCGATGACCGAAAAATCCCCCTCAGTCCCCTTTATGCCCTTTAGGGTGCTTTCTCAAAGGGGGAAATACAAGGAGTCACACATGACTGACAAAGACCAATACAAGATTCAGCAGGAACCGTTCTATCAGCAACAGAAGAACGAAGTCGCGCTGTACGAGGCCGCCTACCGCAACCGCCTGCCGGTGATGGTGAAAGGCCCCACCGGCTGCGGCAAGTCGCGCTTCGTCGAATACATGGCGTGGAAGCTCGGCAAGCCGCTGATCACCGTGGCCTGCAACGAGGACATGACCGCCAGCGACCTGGTGGGCCGCTACCTGCTGGAAGCCAACGGCACCCGCTGGCTCGACGGCCCGCTCACCACCGCCGCGCGCATCGGCGCGATCTGCTATCTGGATGAAATCGTCGAAGCGCGGCAGGACACCACCGTGGTGATCCACCCGCTCACCGACCACCGCCGCACCCTGCCGCTGGACAAGAAGGGCGAGCTGATCCACGCGCACCCGGATTTCCAGCTGGTGATTTCCTACAACCCCGGCTACCAGACGCTGATGAAGGACCTGAAGCAGTCGACCAAGCAGCGCTTCACCGGCTTCGATTTCGACTACCCCGACGCCGCGCTGGAAACCGAGATCGTGGCGAAGGAGACCGGTGCCGACGCTGCCATGGCAGCCAAGCTGGTGAAGATCGGCGCGGTCGCGCGCGGCCTCAAGGGCCACGGGCTGGACGAAGGCATCTCGACCCGCCTGCTGGTGTACGCAGCGACGCTGATCAAGGATGGCGTCGACCCGCGCGACGCCTGCCGCATGGCATTGGTGCGGCCGATCACCGACGACGCGGATATCCGCGACACGCTGGATCACGCGATCGACGCGACGTTTGCCTAAGGTTTAAACGTGACCACGGAAACCGAATACCAGCATCCGCTGATGCGCGCCTACTGGGCGCAGGTCGACACCCGCTTCCCGCAGGTCGAGGCGGTGTTCGAGGATGTCATGGCCGAAGCGCTGGCGGTGATCACGCGCGAGGGCATCGACGCCTACCTCGAAGCCGCGCGCGTCATCGGCAAGCTGGGGCGCGGCGTCGAGCCGATGCTGGCGTTCCTCGAAGAGTGGCCGTCCACTGCCAAGGCGGTGGGTGAGTCGGCGCTGCCGGCGGTGATGGCGCTGGTCCAGCGCATGCAGAAGTCGCCCAACGGCAATGCCATCACGCCTTTCCTGCAAACGCTGGCGCCGGTCGCGCGCCGCCTGCATGCGCAGGAGCAGATGCAGCACTATCTGGATATCACGCTGGATTTCATGGAGCGCACCACCGGCTCCATCCACGGTCACCACACCACCTTTCCCAGCCCCGGCCTGCCGGAATTTTTCGCCCAGGCGCCGAACCTGCTGAACCAGCTGACGCTGGCCGGCCTGAAAAACTGGGTGGAATACGGCATCCGCAACTACCGCACCCATCCCGAACGGCAGAAGGATTACTTCAGTCTGCAGTCGGCCGACAGCCGCGCGGTGCTGCAGCGCGAACGCCACGGCACCCTGTTCATGGACGTCGAGCGCAAGCTCGATCTGTACCTGCGCGGCCTGTGGAACGATGCGGAACAACTGGTGCCGTATTCCACCGCCTTCGACGAGCTGCGCAAACCGATTCCGTATTACGACAAGCTCGGCATGCGCGTGCCGGACGTGCAGGACGATGCACATGGCATCAGCGGTCTCGATCGCTACCGCGCCACGCTCGCCCACATGGTCGGCCACCGCCGCTGGACCCGGCCGCAGGTCGCCGACAACTGGAGTCCGTTCCAGCGCATGGCGGTCGAGTTCTTCGAGGACTGCCGCATCGAGACGCTGCTGATCCGCGAATATCCCGGCCTGCGCCGCTTGTTCCTCGCACTGCATCCCACGCCGGTGGAGGCTGCCTGCGATCCGGAAACCACGTCCTGCCTGCGCCATCGCATGGCGATGCTGTCGCGCGCGCTGCTCGACCCCGCTCACGGCTACGTCGATGCCGACCTCAACGACTTCGTCGCGCGCTTCCACGCGTCATGGCGCCGGATGAATCCGGGCAGCGGGATTCGAGCACAAAGGAAATCGCTGCGCTGGCGCTTTCCTATGTCGCCAAAACCCGTCGTCAGAGCGACCAGTTCGCCAAGGTGCACTTCGACAACACGGTGGTCGATTACCGCGACGACAACCGCCACATGTGGCAATTCATCGAGGCAGGCGACGAGGAAGAAGCCTTCGACGAAGACCGCAAGGCCGCGCCGGATGAGGAAATCCAGGGCCTGCCGCCGCGCCATTACCCCGAGTGGGACTACAACAGCCAGACCTATCGCCCGGACTGGGCCAGCGTGTACGAAGCGCTGCACGCCAGCGGCAACCCGGCCGACATCGACCGCCTGCTGCAAAAGCACAGCGCGCTCGCCAAGCAGCTGAAGAAAATGCTCGACCTGCTGAAGCCGCAGGACAAGGTGCGCATCCGCTACCAGGAAGAAGGCAGCGAGCTCGACCTCGACGTCGCCATCCGCTCGCTGATCGACTTCAAGGGCGGCGCGAATCCCGACCCGCGCATCAACATGAGCCACCGCACCGACGGCCGCGACATCGCCGTGATGCTGCTGCTGGACCTGTCGGAATCGCTCAACGAAAAGGCCGCCGGCAGCGACCAGACCATCCTCGAACTGAGCCAGGAAGCCGTCTCGCTGCTGGCGTGGGCGATCGAGAAACTCGGCGATTCGTTCGCCATCGCCGGCTTCCATTCCAACACCCGCCACGACGTGCGCTACCTGCACATCAAGGGCTACGGCGAACATTTCAACGATGAGGTGAAGGCGCGGCTGGCTGCAATGGAAGCGGGCTACTCCACCCGCATGGGCGCCGCGATGCGTCACGCCGCGCATTACCTCGGCGCGCGCTCCGCCGACAAGAAGCTCATGCTGATCCTCACCGACGGCAAGCCGTCCGACGTCGATACCCACGACGAACGCCTGCTGATCGAAGACACGCGCCAGGCGGTGAAGGAACTCGACCAGCAGGGCATCTTCTCCTACTGCATCAGCCTCGACCCCAAGGCCGACGAATACGTCGGCGACATCTTCGGTCGCCAGTTCACCGTCATCGACCACATCGAGCGGCTGCCGGAACGGCTGCCGCAGCTGTTCATGGCGCTCACCAAATAAAGCCATCGGCCCGTATCATTCCGGCGTAGGCCGGAATCCAGCTGATCAAAGCCTCCCGCGCAAGCGGGACAACCTCGATGACATTGGCGACATTGGCATAGCCGAAATCCAGCCGATCAAGTATCGCCCGCTCATTCCGGCGTAGGCCGGAATCCACGCGATTAAAGCCTCCCGCGCAAGCGGGACAACCTCGATGGCGATAAGAAAGGCGCGCGGCCACGATCTCGGAATCGCTGATGACCGGCTGTCAGGCTGTCGATGGGGTGCGCCAGGGCCTGCGCGCCGAGGATCCGCACTTCTTCCTGCAAGCGTCGGGTAGCCGACGATGAGGCGGACGAAGAAGCGGTCGAGCTGCGCTTCGGGCAGCGGTGTGCGTGCCGGCCATGTCGATCGGATTCTGGGTGGCCAGCACCATGAACATCTTGGGCAGGTCGTAGGTGATGCCGTCCACGCTGACCCGGAACTCCTCCATGCATTCCAGCAGGGCCGACTGGGCGCGCGGTGTGGCGCGGTTGATTTCGTCGGCCAGCAGGATGTGGGTGAACACCGGGCCGGGGCGAAACTCGAAGTCGCCGGTCTTCTGGTTGTAGATCGGCACGCCGGTGATGTCCGAAGGCAGCAGGTCGGGCGTGCATTGCAGGCGCTTCATGTCCACCGCCACCGAGCGCGCCAGGGCGCGCGCCAGCATGGTCTTGCCGGTGCCGGGCACGTCTTCCGGGTGAACCTACCGGCCCGATCGCCTGTCCATCGTCCGCCATCCCACCCGAGATCGATTTTTCATGCGCCGTCTGACCACACTCCTGATCGCCGTCCTGCTTTCCGCCTGTGCGGCGCCACCCCCGGCACCGACGCCTCCCGTCCCCACCCCCGTCGTGGTGCCCAAGCCGCCGCTCAAGATCGCGCTGGTGCTGGGCGGCGGTGCGGCGCGCGGCTTCGCCCACATTGGCGTGATCAAGGCGCTGGAAGCACAGGGCATCGTGCCGGATATCGTGGTCGGCACCAGCGCGGGCTCGGTGGTGGGGGCGCTCTACGCTTCGGGCATGAGCGGCTTCGAACTGCAGAATGTGGCGCTGAAAATGGAAGAGGACATGGTGGCGGACTGGACCCTGCCCAACCGGGGCGTGCTGAAGGGCGAGGCCCTGCAGGACTTCATCAACCAGAAAGTGAAAAACCTCACGATCCAGAAGTTGCCCAAGCCCCTGGGCGTGGTCGCCACCGACCTGCAAAGCGGCGAGCTGGCGCTGTTCCGCCGCGGCGACACCGGCATCGCGGTGCGCGCTTCCAGCGCCGTGCCGGGGGTGTTCCAGCCGGTCGAGATCAGCGGCCGGGATTATGTCGACGGCGGCCTCACCTCGCCGGTGCCGGCGCAGTCGGCGCGCGCCATGGGGGCGGACTTCGTCATCGCCGTGGACATCTCCAACGTGAGCCGCCGCGACAAGCTCACCGGCACCCTCGACGTGCTGCTGCAGACCTTCGCCATCATGGGTCATGCCATCAGCCGCCACGAGCTGGAAGATGCGGACGTGGTGATCCGGCCCAAGACGTCAGCGGTGAGCAGCACCGATTTCGAAGGCCGCCACCTCGCCATCCTGGAAGGCGAGAAGGCCGCCGCCGCCATCATGCCGGAGCTGAAAACCAGGCTCGCCAGGGCGCGGGCGCGCTAAAGGCGGCAGTAGACGGCCGCGCTATTCCAGCATCCTGAGCTGTGTGTAGAGAATGTCGAGTTTGCGGTCGATGTTCCGGATTTCGGGGTGCGGTGCGAGATAGCGGGCCAGCAGTTGAGCCCGCTCCACTTCAAGCGCTTCGATGTGGGCCTGAATCTCCGCCTTGCTTCGGAAAGGCGGTTTGACCAAGGGGCGCGCATCCAGAATTTCCATCCGGCGTTCGAGTTCGTCCACGCGTTGCTCCAGCGATGGCGCATCGGACTTCGGCGGCGCATGCGATCCGCAGGCCGCCAGCGCAAACGCGAGCGCAGCCGTCAGGCAAGTCCGGGAAAGAATCGGGAGCAGGGGTGACATGGGAGCCTCCTGGCGGCAACCCGCCGAATCGCATTGTGTGGGTTGATGCGCAAACCGCAACAGCAGGGGAATATCGAGTGGATCTCGGCATCCCATCGTTGCATTCAAATTGGGGTGACTTGTTGGCGTGTTGCCAACCTGTAGAGGTGGACACGCGAGTGGCTTTGCTGGCTGAAGTGTTGCCTCTAGGGCAGGAGCGCTTGCCGTCACGCTTCACCGTTCAAAGATCGGCGTAGTGATTTGCCGGGCGTGGCGCGATTAAGGGCGCCACGCCCGGCCTTTACTGCATTACTTCTTCTTGGCGGCTTTCTTGCCTGCAACGGCAGCCTTGAAGCCGGCACCTGCCGTGAAGCGCGGCACGGTCGTAGCTGCGATCTTGAGTTCCGCGCCGGTCTGCGGGTTACGGCCGGTACGGGCGGCGCGCTTGCTGGACTTGAAAGTGCCGAAGCCGACGAGCGTCACGGAATCGCCCTTTGCGACGGCTTTGACGACTGCATCGAGAATGGCGTCGAGTGCTCGGCCGGCAGCGGCCTTGCTGATGTCGGCTTCGGTTGCTGCCACGTCGATCAATTCAGATTTGTTCATGGATATCCCTTACATTGGTTGAGAAAAGATGTGCGCCAAAACGTTCGTGCGGTTCTGGCCTGTCCGTAAACAGGCGTGCCACTGAAACGCTGCAATAATTATCGTCCTACAAACGCGATCTTGGAACCCTGAATGCCCTGTTTTTATGCGTTGTGTTCGAATTTCTCGATCCGCTCGGTTCGCACTGCTTCCGTCGCCAAGCCTGGTGCGGCATCGCTTCGGCCAAGTGGTACACGTGATATGTCCGTTTTTCAAACGTGTCAGGAGAACGGTGGGGAAAACCCGTGACAAGAAACAATCTGTCTGGATTTTTTACATATCATTATCGATAAAACAGAATAATTCATGGTTATCAATAGGATATGAAAAAGGCATGTGGCTTGCTTCTTGACAGGGTGTTCGGGTTTTTGTCAGGGACGAGTCCTGACAGACTGAATCAGGTCGGCAAGAGCTGGTTGCATATCCATTCAAATTCAAGCGGTAACAATATGAAACCCTTATCCGGTTTATTTCGCGCGGCAGCAGTCCTGCTGGTCGGTTTGACACTCCTGGCAGGATGTGGGGGAGGCGGTGGCGATTCCGCTTCCGTGGTGACTGCCGACACGGGGATCATGAGCCTGGCCATTACGGACCAGCCCGCCTGCGGATATGACAATGTGTTCATTACCGTGGAGAAAGTACGTGTCCACCAGAGTGGAAGTGCTGGGGACGCCGACAGCGGTTGGCACGAGATCGTGCTGAACCCGGCCAGGCGCATCGACCTGCTCGACCTGACCAACGGCGTGTTGGAAGAACTGGGACAGACCGCGCTCCCTGCCGGCACCTATACCCAGATGCGCCTGGTGCTCGTCAGTAATGACACCACGCCCAAGGCCAACTCGGTGGTGTTGACGGGCAGCGGCAATGAAGAGGAATTGAAGACGCCGAGCGGCCAGCAATCCGGTTTGAAAATGAACGTGAACCTCACCGTGCAGCCGGGCAAGGTAGTCGACTTCGTGCTCGATTTCGATGCCTGCAAATCGGTCGTCAAGGCGGGCAACTCCGGCACATACTTGCTCAAGCCGGTCGTGAGCGTGATTCCCGTGCTCAGCAAAGCCGGCCAGCGCATTATCGGTTATCTCGACACCCTCACCGTCACGCCTTATGTCAACACCTATCCGCCGGTGGCGCGGCCCTTGGTCAGTGCGCAGCAGAATGGCATCGTGGTCAAGGCCACGATCCCGGATGCGAGCGGCAAGTTTGTGCTCTACCCCGTCCCCCCGGGCACCTACAATCTGGTGATCACGTTGCCCGGCCGTGCAACGGCGGTGATGACCGGCGTGCCGGTGGTCAACAGCGCCTATACCTATGTGGGCAGCGAGACCGTGCGCATTGCGCTGGTTGAATCTCTGACCAGGGATGCCCTGGGTACCGTTTTCGTCAACGGCAGTCCGCTCGACACCGACGCCACGGTTCGCGCGATGCAGACGCTGCACAATGGTCCCACCGTGGAAGTCGCGAGCAAACCGGTTGATGCGGATATGGACGATATTGGCTGTTATTACAACTGTAATTACAGCCTCACGCTTGCAATCGGTTCACCGCAGGTGGTGGCCTATGTCGCCAATCCTGTTTCGATCGACTTCGTTCCCGATTCGACAGACGCGGGCAAGACCGCAGCAGGGAAATACACCCTGGAAGCATCGATAGCGGGCCTGCCCACGCTGACCCAGACCGAGTTGATCGATGTGTCGAACGACGACGTGAAGACGGACTTCTTCTTCACCCACTGAGTGCTTGCGCACAGAAACACGGCCTCCCGCGGGAGGCCGTGTTTTTCTGTCAGGAAGAAAATTTGCCTTCGCAAAACCCCGGCAAGTCCGGATGACGGCCGCCCTATCCTGCAGGATACATTCGGCTCCCCTACACCGTTTTGCCCTGTGTGGCAGGCGCCGCATCCTCGCGTCCCAGCAGATAATCCAGAAACGCCCGCGCCACCACCGACAGCTGCCGCCCGGCCGGATACACGGCGTACCAGTGGCGCAGGATGGGAAAGCCCACGACGTCGAGCTCGGCGAACTGGCCGGGCTGGTTGAGGGTGAGGGCGTGGCGGGAGAGGGCGGAGATGCCGAGGCCGGCGAGGATGGCCTGCTTGATCGCTTCGTTGCTGCCCAGTTCCAGGCGCGGGTGGATGTTGAGGCCGTGGCCGCTGAAGATGCGCTCGATGGCGTTGCGGGTGCCGGAGCCTTTCTCCCGCATCAGCCAGGATTCCTGCGCGATGCGTTCGAGCGGGATTTTCTTCTTGCGCGCCAGCGGGTGGTCCGGCGCGGCCAGCACGATGATGGGGTTGTCCATGATGGGGGTGGCGACGACGTCGATGTTTTCCGGCGGCTGGCCGACGAAGTAGAGGTCGTCCAGGTTGTCGGCCATGCTGGCCAGCACCTGTTCCTTGTTGGTGACGCGCAGGCTGACGTCGATGCCGGGATACAGCTTGGCGAATTCGCCGAGCAGGCGCGGGGCGAAATACGAGGCGGTGGTGATCGCCATCAGGCTGAGTTTGCCTTGCTTCAATCCGCGCCGTTCGTCTACCGACATGGTGTAGCGGTCGAGGATGCCGAAGATTTCGCGGGTGGCGACCGCGAGTTGCTGGCCGTCCGGGGTGAGATGAATTTTCTTGCCGACCTGTTCGATCAGCGGCGCGCCGACCGCTTCCGCCAGTTTTTTCATCTGCATCGAAACCGTCGGTTGCGTGAGATAGAGCTCTTCGGAGGCGCGCGTGAAGCTGCCCAGGCGAGCGATGGCCGCGAAGATTTCGAGCTGGCGGAAGGTGGTGTGGTGGCGCATGAGTGTGTTATGCCGTCAAAACATTCATAGATTAAAGTCTATCTTATAAATAGAAAATATCGACTGTTATTGATGATTTGTCTCCTGCATGATGCGTTCCATCGTGCATGACCACTTCTGGCATGACGCGTAAACCTAACCTTTTACCAGGAGGAATCATGGCTGTTAAGACTTACAACGCTGGCGTGAAAGAGTATCGCCAGACTTACTGGACTCCCGAGTACACCCCGCTCGATACCGACATTCTCGCCTGCTTCAAGATCACCCCGCAGCCGGGCGTGGATCGTGAAGAAGTTGCCGCAGCCGTGGCCGCCGAATCGTCGACCGGCACCTGGACCACGGTGTGGACCGACCTGCTGACCGACCTCGACTACTACAAGGGCCGCGCCTACCGCATCGAAGACGTGCCCGGCGACGACACCTGCTTCTACGCATTCGTGGCTTACCCGATCGACCTGTTCGAAGAAGGCTCCGTCGTCAACGTGCTGACCTCGCTGGTCGGCAACGTGTTCGGCTTCAAGGCGCTGCGCGCCCTGCGTCTGGAAGACATCCGCTTCCCGATCGCTTACGTCAAAACCTGTGGCGGCCCGCCCGCTGGTATCCAGGTCGAACGCGACCGCATGAACAAGTACGGCCGTCCGCTGCTGGGCTGCACCATCAAGCCGAAACTGGGTCTGTCCGCCAAGAACTACGGTCGCGCTGTGTACGAATGTCTGCGCGGCGGTCTGGACTTCACCAAGGACGACGAGAACGTCAACAGCCAGCCGTTCATGCGTTGGCGCGACCGTTTCTCCTTCGTGCACGAAGCGACCCTGAAGGCCGAACGCGAGACCGGCGAGCGCAAGGGCCACTACCTGAACGTGACCGCTCCGACCCCGGAAGAGATGTACAAGCGTGCCGAGTTCGCCAAGGAAATCGGCGCACCGATCATCATGCACGACTACCTGACCGGCGGTCTGACCGCCAACACGGGTCTGGCCAACTGGTGTCGCGACAACGGCATGCTGCTGCACATCCACCGCGCCATGCACGCCGTGCTCGACCGCAACCCGCACCACGGTATTCACTTCCGCGTGCTGACCAAGGTGCTGCGTCTGTCGGGTGGTGACCACCTGCACTCCGGTACCGTCGTGGGCAAGCTGGAAGGCGACCGCGAAGCGACCCTGGGCTGGATCGACACCATGCGTGACGAGTTCATCAAGGAAGATCGTAGCCGCGGCCTGTTCTTCGATCAGGACTGGGGTTCCATGCCCGGCGTGATCCCGGTTGCGTCCGGCGGTATCCACGTGTGGCACATGCCCGCACTGGTCAGCATCTTCGGCGACGACTCCGTGCTGCAGTTCGGTGGCGGTACGCTGGGCCACCCCTGGGGCAACGCCGCTGGCGCCGCCGCCAACCGCGTCGCGCTGGAAGCCTGTGTGGAAGCCCGCAACCAGGGCCGTCAGATCGAGAAGGAAGGCAAGGACATCCTGACCGCTGCTGCCGCCAACAGCCCCGAGCTGAAGATCGCCATGGAAACGTGGAAAGAGATCAAGTTCGAGTTCGACACCGTCGACAAGCTGGACGTCGCTCACAAGTAAGCGAACGTTTTCTCCCGTGCGCCTCTCGGCGGACGGGGCGTTAAACCGAATCGAAAGGAAATGAAATGTCTGAAGTGATGGATTACAAAAGCCGCCTGAGCGACCCCGCCAGCCGCAAATTCGAGACCTTCTCCTACTTGCCCGCCATGACCGCGGACAACATCAAGAAGCAGGTCGAGTACCTGGTGAAAAAAGGCTGGAACCCGGCGATCGAGCACACCGAGCCCGAGCACCTGATGGATTCGTACTGGTACATGTGGAAGCTGCCGATGTTCGGCGAAACCGACGTCGACCGCGTGCTGGCCGAAGCCGAAGCCTGCCGCAAGGCCAACCCCAACAACCACGTTCGTCTGATTGGCTACAACAACTTCAATCAGTCGCAGGGTGCGTCGATGGTGATTTTCCGCGGCAAGACTGTTTAAGTCGCGACGGGTGACCGTACCAGCCCCCGTCGCCCGCTGGGCGCGGGGGCTTTTTGTTTGCCCGCTAAAAGACGCAAAATCGTAGGGTGCGCCATGCGCACCATCAAGAAGCGGTGCGCATGGCGCACCCTACGGAGAACGCAATGAGCAACATCGTCGATCAATACCGCATCACCAAAGAGCCCTACTACCGTCCCGTCGCCGACGAGGTCGAGCTGTTTGAAGCCGCCTATTCGGTGCGCATGCCGATGATGCTGAAAGGCCCGACCGGCTGCGGCAAGACGCGCTTCGTCGAATACATGGCGCACAAGCTCAACAAGCCGCTGATCACCGTGGCGTGTAACGAGGACATGACCGCGTCCGATCTGGTCGGCCGCTTTCTGCTGTCGGCGCAAGGCACCGAATGGCAGGACGGCCCGCTGGCCATCGCCGCGCGTCATGGCGCGATCTGCTACCTCGACGAAATCGTCGAAGCGCGCCAGGACACCACCGTGGTGATCCACCCGCTGACCGACAACCGTCGCGTGCTGCCGCTGGAAAAGAAGGGCGAGCTGGTTCACGCCCACCCCGATTTCCAGATTGTGATTTCCTACAACCCGGGCTACCAGAGCCTGATGAAGGATCTGAAGCAGTCGACCAAGCAGCGTTTCGGTGGCCTCGATTTCACCTATCCCGACCATGCCATCGAAACCGAGATCGTGACGCACGAATCCGGTGTGACTGCAGACATCGCCGGCAAGCTGGTGTCGATCGCCGAGCGCAGCCGCAACCTCAAGGGCCACGGCCTCGACGAAGGCCTGTCGACCCGCATGCTGATCTACGCAGGCTCGCTGATCGCCAAGGGCGTTGCCCCGCAGGCCGCGTGTCGCGTGGCGCTGGTGCGTCCGATCACCGACGATCCCGATATGCGCGACGCGCTGGATGCAGCGGTGACGACGTTCTTTTGAGCGCTTCGCAGCGATTCGTAGGGTGCGCCATGCGCACCTGTCAGACGCTGGTTGGTGCGCATGGCGCACCCTACCTCTGAGGACAATCCGCCATGTCGATCAAACTCGAAGACTACGCCGAACTGCTGGAAGACCTGTCGCCGCATACGCGGGATGCGCTCAATGCCGCCTGGCACGAGGCGACCAAGGTGTTTTCGCCGCGCGGCCTGGACAACTACCTGAAGGGCGTATCGGCGATTCGCGGCCTCGGCCGCGGCGATTCGCTGGTGGAAACCTGGATCGAAAAAGCACCGATGGTGGCGAAAGAGGTGGGCGAAGACGTGGTCGCCGATCTCGCTACTGCCTCGCTGATGCTGGCGTCGAAGACCTCGGGCGCGGTGATCGAACTGCTGCTCGCCAGCGCGCCGACCGCGGCCGCCCGGCTGGGTGACGCCGAGCTGTTCCTCAAGTACCTGCAATTCGTGAACACCCTGCTGGCGCAGGCGCCGCGCGGCGTGCGGCCGATGCTCGACAAGCTCGAAGTGCTGTTCCAGCACCTCACCCTGGGCGGCCTGCGGCGCTGGGCGCTGTGGGGCGCGCATGCCCACCGCACCAACTACGAAGAGCAGATCAAGTACTTCGGCCTCGAATCGAAAGAGTCGCTGGCGATGCTGCAGAAGGAGCGCAAGGGCACCC
Source organism: uncultured Hydrogenophilales bacterium (assembly GCA_963818665.1). Classification (GTDB taxonomy): domain Bacteria; phylum Pseudomonadota; class Gammaproteobacteria; order Burkholderiales; family Thiobacillaceae; genus Thiobacillus. The sequence continues at coordinate 84,188 of CAWFTM010000014.1, forward strand.
TGCTGGTCGACGTGCAGCGCCGCATCAACATGTATCTGCGGGCCTTGTGGGCGCGCGATTTCTTCATGCGCCCGACTTCGGGCGACTTCGAGTCGCGCGAGGGCTACCGGCCCTACATCGAGGATTACCTGCTGCACGTGCCGGACGCCTTCGATGACTTCACGATCGAAGGACAGGAACCGGTGTCCGGGCTGGAGCTGTATCGCGCCACCGCCGCGCACTGCGCCGCGCATGTGGTCGAAACGAAAACCCCGATTTCCGCCGAGGCGCTGAACCCGCTGCAGATGGCGGTGATCTCGGTGATCGAGGATGCGCGCGTCGAAGCCTTGTCGATCCGCCGCTTCCCTGGCCTCAAGCAGCTGTGGAGCAAGCTGCACACCGCGACGCCGGAGATGAACGCCAGCGTCGGCGATTACCTGAACCGTCTCGCGCGTGCCCTGCTCGACGACAGCTACGTCGACAGCGACCCGTGGATCGCCGAAGGCCGCGCGCTGTTCGCGCAGGCGGCTCAAGATCCAGGCCAACAAGCTCGACAGCAACCACACCTCGTGGGAAATCGGCGTGCAGCTCGCGCACAGCCTCGCGGCGAAGAAGATCGCCTTCAACCCGCGCACCGACATCCTGCGCGCGCCGTACCGCGACGACAACCGCTACTTCTGGGAATTCGAGGAGTTCGATTTCAACAAGGCCGCCAGCGCCGGCTACGACAGCGTCAAGCAGGTGCGCAAGTACGTCAGCGTGATGGAAATGGCGAACGAGATCGACGTCGAGACCGCCGGCGACGATGCCGAGGAAATCTGGGTGCTCGGCACCGAGCTCTATCCCTACGAGAACATCGGCGACGAGAGCAACGGCAAGTCCTTCAACGAGCTGGAAGGCAAGGAACCGGTGTCCGATCCCTTCCATTATTCGGAGTGGGATTACCAGATCCAGCTGGAGCGCCCGGCGTGGGCGACGGTGCTGGAAAAGCGCGCCAAATCGGGCGACCTGCAGGTGATCGACGACATCACCTCAAAATACAAGCGCGAAATACACCGCATGAAATTCCTGCTCGATGCGATGCAGCCGCAGGGCGTGCAGCGCATCCGCAAGCTGGAAGACGGCGACGAGATCGACATCAACGCGGCGATTCAGAGCTTCATCGACATCCGCCTCGGCAACCAGCCCGACCCGCGCATCATGATGCGTTCGGTGCGGAAGACGCGCGACTTCTCGATCCTGGTGCTGCTCGACCTGTCCGAATCGACCAACGAAAAAGTGCAGGATCAGGAATATTCGGTGCGCGAACTGACCCAGCAGGCCTGCGTGCTGCTGGCCGACGCGATCAGCAAGGTGGGCGATCCGTTCGCCATCCACGGCTTCTGCTCGGACGGCCGCCACGACGTCGAGTACACCCGCTTCAAGGACTTCGACCAGCACTGGGACGACGAGCCGAAAGCCAAACTCGCCGGCATGACCGGGCAGCTCTCCACGCGCATGGGCGCGGCGATCCGCCACGCCGGCCATCACCTGAAACTGCAACGATCGGCGAAGAAGCTGCTCATCGTCATCACCGACGGCGAGCCGGCCGACATCGACGTGCGCGATCCGCAGTACCTGCGCGCCGACACCAAGAAAGCGGTGGAAGAAGTCGCCAGACACGGCGTCACCACCTACTGCATGAGCCTCGACCCGCGCGCCGACAACTACGTCAGCCGCATTTTCGGGCAGAACAATTTCATGGTGGTCGATCATGTGCAGCGCCTGCCGGAGAAGCTGCCGCTGCTGTATGCTGGACTGACGCGCTAGGCTTTATTGATCTGCACACACAACCCTGTAAAGGACATGCGGGGCACGAAGTGTTTTCCGGGACAAATCCTGAAAACGTTTTCGTGTCCCTTCGCATCCTTCACGGACACAAAGAGGTTTTACCCCATGAACAATACCTATGTTGGACTGAACCAGGATCACCACGGCATCACCCAGCTGGGCCGCATCGTGCTGGATGGCCGCGTCTTCGGCTTCATTCCGGAAACCGAAGACTGCGCGGGCTGGGATCTGGGGCGCATGCAGATGCTGATGGACAAGATCAGCGCGGAATGGGACAAGTATTCCAATCTGCCCAGCCGCCTGCCGCCCGAGCTGCAGCAGCGGCATACCGACATCTACGCCAGTGCCGTGACCGAGGCCCGCGCCAAGGGCTGGAATCCTGAGCTGGGCGACGACGAATAAGGTCGCTGCGAACCGGGCTCGTTCGGCCGGTTTTTTGTCCTGCCAGCGGTAATGCGTGTGCGGTCAGCCGGCCGGTTGCGATCGGCACGCTGGTGCAGCGCCGCGTGAAACTCGCCCGGCAGGCGGGCAATGTCCTGTTCCCGGTAAACGTGTGCTTCCATGCGTCGAAGCGGGCAATCGCGCGCTGTTTTTGTTCACGTCCGTGCGCCGGCAGGACAACTTGCGCGTCGCCAGCATGGCGCCGTTCTGCGCGGCTTCAGGGTGCTGTCCTGCCCGTGCTGACGGCGGCCAGGATGCCCTGCAACAGGGCGACAGGCGTCGGCGGACAGCCCGGCACTTCGACGTCGACCGGGATGACGCTGGAGACTTTTCCGCAGGTGGCGTAGTTCTCGCCGAACAGCTCGCCCGCCATATTGCATCCGCAGCCGCAGTCGCCCATGGCGATCACCCACTTGGGTTCCGGGGTGGCGTCGTAGGTGCGCTTCAACGCCACTTCGAGGTTGCGCGAGACCGGGCCGGTGACCAGCAGCACGTCGGCGTGGCGGGGGCTGGCCACGAACTTCACGCCCATCCCCTCGATGTTGTAGTGCGGCCCGTTGAGGGCGTGGATTTCCAGTTCGCAGCCGTTGCAGGAGCCGGCGTCGACGTGGCGGATCGCCACTGCCTGGCCGAACACTTTGAGGATGTCCGCATGCAGTTCTTGCTCTTTGGTGCGTAGCGCGAGGTCGGCTTGTGGCGCCGGTTCGGAAACGAAACCGGTCTTGAAAATCTTTTGCAGGATCAGGTGCGTGGCCATCTTATAAATCCTGTCCGCTGTAGGAGAGGTTGAACGATTTGTTGATCAGCGGGAAATCGGGAACGATGTTGCCGAGGATGCCGATTTCGAGCAGCGGCCAGTTCTGCCATGACGGATCGTGGGGGTGTACCCGATCCAGCCTGCCGTCGGCGCCGATGCGCACCGCCACCACCACTTCGCCGCGCCAGCCTTCCACCCAGCCGAGGCCTTCGCACACTGCCGAAACCGGAGTCGAGCAGCGTCTGCGAGCGCGCCTGCCGGCAGGCGCTGGAGAATGTCGCGAATCAGGCGCAGCGATTCGGTGACTTCGGCGAAGCGCACTTCGGCGCGTGCCAGCACGTCGCCGCGGCGCTGGGTGGCCATATTGACGTCGAGCTGGTCGTAGGGTGCCTGCGGGAACTGGACGCGGGCATCCCAGGCCTGCGCGCTGGCGCGACCGGCCAGGCCGGTGAGGCCCAGCCGCGCAGCCAGATCGGGTTTCACGATGCCGGTGTTGGCGAAGCGGTCCTGCAGGGTCGCATGCTCGTCGTAGATCGCCTTGAGTGAACGCACTTCCGCCTCGATGCGGTCGGTTTCGACGGCGAGTTCGGCCCTGCCATCGTCGGCAATGTCCTTTGCCACGCCGCCCGGCACGATGCAGTCGAACAGGTAGCGATGGCCGAACAGTTTGGCCGTCAGCCGCAGCCAGTCTTCCTTCAGTCGCCAGAACTGCATGAAACCGAAGGACAGGGCGACGTCGTTGCCGAGGTAGCCGAGGTCGCCCAGGTGGTTGGCGACGCGCTCGATTTCCAGGAACAGCGCGCGCAGCCACACCGCGCGCTCGGCACCTGGCTGGCGGTGGCGGTTTCCACCGCCATGCAATAGGCCCAGGTGGTGGCGCTGTGCGAATCGCCGGAAACGCGTCCGGCCAGTTTCGCGCCGGTCGCGAGGTCCATGCCTTCGAAGCGTTTTTCCGTTCCCTTGTGGGTGTAGCCGAGACGTTGTTCCAGCTTGAGCACGCGTTCGCCGATGATGGAAAAGCGGAAGTGCCCCGGCTCGATGGTGCCGGCGTGGATCGGACCGACCGGGATTTCGTGCACGCCCTCGCCCTCGACGCGGATGAAGGGGTAGGCATCGGTGTCGTGGGTGGCGGGCCGGCTGGGATCGAAGTCCTTTCTCAGCGGAAAGACATCCGCCGGCCAGGCGCCGTGGCGCAGCCATTTGCGGTCGTCCACCGCGTCGCTGGCCACGATGCCGAGCAGATCGAAGGTCGCGCGCTGCATGCGGTCGGCCTGCGGGAAGATATGCGCGAGATCGGGATAGGCCGGCGTCTCCGCCGGCAGCGCGCAACTCACCCAGGCGAGTCCCGAGCCGGTGAGCAGGGCCACATGAATACCGAAACCGTTGTCCAGGTGGCGGTCGTCCGAGCCCCACAAGGCAATGAGTTGGCCGCCGGCTTCCTTGACCGCACGTGCCAGCGCGAGCAGCTGGCCGGCCTCCATCTGGCCGCGCCAGATGTGCTTGCCGAGCGGGTCGAGGTGCCAGTCGTGTTCGCCGATCTTCATCTCAGCCTCCCAGCAAGTTGCGCCGCCTGCCGGTACCAGGCAGCGAGATACGGCGGGATGAACAGGCCCAGCATCAGGACCAGGCCGAGATGCAGGAACACCGGCGTCAGCGCCGGCTGGTAGGGCAGCTTCGGCAGTTCGGTCTCGCCGAACACCATCGGCTGCACCTTGCCGAAGATCGAGGCGAAGGCCACGCCGAGTGCCAGCAGCAGGAAGGGCGTGGCCCAGGGATGCTCGTGCATGGCGGTGGTGATGATGAGGAATTCGCTGGCGAACACGCCGAACGGCGGCACGCCGAGAATGGCGACGGTGCCCAGCATCAGCCCCCAGCCGATGGTGGGGTTGGTCCTGATCAGGCCGCGGATGTCGTCCATCAGCTGGGTGCCGGCTTTCTGCGTGGCGTGGCCGACGGCGAAGAAGATGGCCGACTTGGTGAGCGAGTGCATGGTCATGTGCAGCAGCGCCGCGAAGTTGGCCACCGCGCCGCCCATGCCGAAGGCGAAGGTGATGAGCCCCATGTGCTCGATCGACGAGTAGGCGAACATGCGCTTGACGTCGGTCTGGCGCTTGATCAGGAAGGCGGCCAGCACCACCGAGAACAGGCCGAAGCCCATCATCAGGTTGCCCGCCATGTCGTTGCCGAGCGCGCCGTCGACCAGCACCTTGGAACGCATCACCGCGTACAGCGCGACGTTGAGCAGCAGGCCGGACAGCACGGCGGACACCGGCGTCGGGCCTTCGGCATGGGCATCCGGCAGCCAGCTGTGCAGGGGCGCCAGGCCGACCTTGGTGCCGTAACCCACCAGCAGGAAGACGAAGGCCAGCGACAGCACCGTCGGTTCCAGTTGCGCCTTGACGCCGTTCAGATGCGTCCACAGCAGCGCGGTGCCGCCCGAGCCGAGGATCTTCTCCGCCGCGAAGTAGAGCAGGATGGTGCCGAACAGCGCCAGCGCGATGCCGACCCCGCACAGGATGAAGTACTTCCACGCCGCTTCCAGCGAGGCCGGGGTGCGGTACAGCGACACCAGCAGCACGGTGGCGAGCGTGGCCGCTTCCATCGACACCCACAGGATGCCCATGTTGTTGGTGGTCAGCGCCAGCAGCATGGCGGCGATGAAGACCTGGTAGCTGCTGTGATAGAGGCGCAGCCGCTGCGCGTTGAGCTTGCCGTGTTCCTGCTCGATGCGCATGTAGGGGCGCGAGAACAGCGCGGTGGTAAAGGCGACGAAGGCGGTCAGTGCGACCAGGAACACATTGAACGAGTCGATGAAGAACCAGCCGGCACCCACCATCATCGGGCCCTGCTCGATGATGCGGTGGGTCAGCAGCGCAGCCGCCAGCAGCGTCAGCAAGCTGAACAGCGCATTGATCTCGGGCGCATGTTTACGGCAGCCCCACAGCGCCAGAAAAACGCCGCCGGTGAGTGGAATGCCGAGTAGCCAGTAAATTTCCACGCCTTATCTTTCCTTCAACTTTTCCATGTGCTTCAGATCCAGCGAATCGAAGGTCTCGCGAATCTGGAAGAAGAAAATGCCCAGCACGAACACGCCGATCAGCACATCGAGCGCGACGCCCATTTCCACCACCAGCGGCATGCCGTAGGTGGCGCTGGTGGCGGCGAAGAACAGGCCGTTTTCCATCGCCAGAAAGCCGATCACCTGGGGAATCGCCTTGCTGCGCGTAATCATCATGAGGAAGGCGAGCAGCACGCAGGCCAGGGCAATCCCCAGCGTCGAGCGGGTCACCGTGCCGGACAGCTCGGAGATCGGCAGCGCCAGATTGAAGGAAAAAATCACCAGCACGATGCCGATCAGCATGGTGGTGGGAATGTTGATCATCGGCTCCACCTCCCGGTCCACGTCCAGCTTTCTGACCAGCCGGTAGAAGAACCAGGGCATGGCGATGACCTTGAGCACCAGGGTGAGCGCCGCCGAGTAGTACAGGTGATGCTGGTCGGTGGACCAGCCCACCAGTGCGGTGGACGCCGCGAGCGCCGCGCCCTGCCAGGCGAACAGCGTGATCAGCCCGGTGATGCGGCGCTGCGACAGCATGGCAAAGGAGATCAGCAGCAGCAGTGCGGCCAGCAGGTTGATGATTTGCAGGTAATAGTTCAGCGGCACCTCAAACCTCCAGCAGGAAATGGATCAGCATGCCCAGCACCGCCAGCAGGAAGGCGGTGCCGAGAAACTCGGGCGCGCGGAACAGCCGCACCTTGGCCGAAATCGTTTCGAGGAACGCCAGCACCGCGCCGCCGAGCAGGAGTTTCACGACCATCACCAGCAGCGCCAGCGGCAGTGCAGCGAGATCGCCCTGCGCCGCGATGCCCCAGGGCAGGAACAGCGCGATGCCGAGTGCCGAATAGGTGAACAGTTTGAGCGCCACCGCCCACTCGATCAGCGCCAGATGGCGCGCCGAATATTCCAGGATCATGGCCTCGTGGATCATCGTCAGCTCGAGGTGGGTGCTGGGGTTGTCCACCGGGATGCGCGCATTTTCGGCCACCGAGATCATCCAGAACGCCACCGCCGCGAACGCCAGGCTGGGGTAGATGGCGAACTCGCGGTGCGCCAGGGTCTGCACGATGATCGGCAGTTCGGTGGACTGCGAGATCAGGCTGGCGGTGAAGAACACCATCAGCAGCGCCGGCTCGGCGAGGAAGGACACCAGCATTTCGCGGCGTGCGCCGAGGGTGCCGAATGACGTGCCGATGTCCATCGCCGCCAGCGCCAGAAACACCCGCGCCAGCGCGAAAATGCCGACCAGTGCAATGACGTCGGCGGCGGGCGAGAACGGCAGGTCGTTGACGAGGGTCGGCACGATGCCGGCGGCCAGCGCCATGCAGGCAAAGATCATGTAGGGCGCGAAGCGGAACAGCGGCGAAGCGGTGTGCGCGATCACCGCGTCCTTGTGGAACAGTTTGCGCAGCGAGCGATAGGGCTGGGTGATCGGCGGTGCCGAACGGCCCTGCAGCCAGGCGCGGCACTGGTTGACCCAGCCCATCAGCAGGGGTGCCAGCAGAATGGCCAGCAGGGTCTGGGCGAGTTGCAGAAGGATGCCCGCGCTCATGTTTGCGCCCTGCGGAAACGTCGGCAACAAGGAGATGAGCGTTGTTCGGATGGCTCTCATCGTGTGGTGAAAATCAGCAGGAAGATCAGGGTGGCGAAGCTGTAGATCAGATACCACTGGATGCGGCCGTGCTGCAGCCGCCCGGCCTGTTCCGACAGCCAGCCGGCCACGCGTGCGATCGGTTCATAGAGGATGAACCAGAGCCTGTCCAGGGAGGCGCCGCGATAGCGCGGCTTGCGGTCGAAGGGATCGGGGGTTTCCCGCTCCACTTTCATGAACACCTCGAAAATCTGCCGGATCGGCTGGCCGAAGCCTTCGGCGCTGTCCTGCATGCGCGCGTCCTGTTCCGGATAGCCGCAGTCCCACGGATCGCTGCGACGTACCCGGCCGTGATAGACGCGGCGCACCCACAGGAAGGTCAACAGCAGCACCGCGACCACCACCGCGAAGAAAATCAGCGGCGCGTAACTTGCGCGCTCAGACGAAACGGGTGCCAGCATCAGCCAGTTGCCGTCATTCACCATGGCCTCGCCGACCAGCAGGCTCACCACCGGGGCGAGCCCGCCGATGACCTGAGCGGGGAACAGGCCCAGCAGCACGCACCCGGCGGCCAGCCAGATCATGCCCAGCCGTTCCGGCCAGCTGGCTTCGTGCGCGTGGTGCAGGGCGGGGTCGCGCGGCTGGCCGAGGAAGATGACGCCGAAAAATTTCACCATCACATACGCTGCCAGTGCCGCCGCCAGCGCCACGGCGGCGGCGGCCACCGGAATCACCATGTTGAGATAGGGCTGATTCAGGCCGGGGGTGAGGAGGAAGGCCTGCAACAACAGCCATTCCGACACGAAGCCATTCAGCGGCGGCAGACCGGCAATGGCCAGCGCGCCGACCAGGGTCAGCCAGGCGGTCCACGGCATGAAGCGCATCAAGCCGCCCAGATGTCCCATGTGGCGCACCCCGGTGGCATGCAGCACGGAACCGGTACCGATGAACAGCAGGCCCTTGAAGAAGGCGTGGTTGATCGCGTGATACAGCATGGCGGTCAGCGTCAGCGCCGCCAGCGAAGCTTTGCCGTCGGTGGTGAAAATCAGCGTCAGGCCGAACGCGGCGATGAGGATGCCGATGTTCTCGATCGACGACCAGGCCAGCAGACGCTTCATGTCCGACTGCACGGCGGCGAAAATCACGCCATAGAGTGCGGTAATCAGCCCCAGCGCCAATGCCAGCGTGCCCCACCAGCCGATCTGGATATCGAGCAGATCGAAGGTCACCCGCAGCAGACCGTAAATGGCGGTCTTCAGCATCACCCCCGACATCAGCGCCGACACCGGCGAGGGCGCGGCCGGGTGCGCTTCCGGCAGCCACACGTGCATCGGCACCAGGCCCGCCTTGGCGCCGAAACCGAACAGCGCCAGCAGGAATGCGACCGAGGCCCAGAACGGCGTCATCTGCGCCAGTCGCATGGTGTCGAAGGTGTAGTCGCCGTGTCCGCCCTGCAGCACGCCGAAGGTGAGCAGCAGCGCCACCGCGCCGACGTGCGCGATCAGCAGATAGAGAAACCCTGCGCGACGGATATCGGGAACCTTGTGGTCGGTGGTGACGAGGAAGTAGGACGACAGTGCCATCACCTCCCAGGCCACCATGAAGGCATAGGCATCGTCGGCCAGCAGCACCGTGACCATGCCGCCCAGAAACAGGTGGTACCACAGGGCCAGCAGTGCCAGCGGGCCGGCAGCCATGCTGCGGAAATACCCGGAGGCATACACCGTGATGCCGAACGCCGCGCCACCCAGCAGCAGCATGAAGAAGGCGGACAGGGCATCCAGCCGCAGATGGAATGGCAGATCGGGCAGGCCGATCGGCAGGATCACCGTGGAGGCCGGTTGCAGCAGGCCGGCCACGCCGACGCCGGCGATGAAGAGCGCGCCCAGCGCGCCCAGCGGAAACACCAGCCGGGTCAGCAGGTGCGGCGCGCGCTGCAGCAGCAGGGCCACGAATCCCAGCACCAGCCAGAACATCACCCCGGCCCAGGCCCACTGGACCGGATCGGCGAAGTAGGAAGAAAACCCGTTTTCCATATTCAAGAAAATTTATCGTCCCTGTGACGCGGCGCAGAAGCGTCTGCCTGCCGCATTCTCGCCCAGTTTCGCGTAAATTGCCCGGTCTTCAGTGGCAATCAGCTTGCCCGGCCGATGACATGGTACTGCGGCGGTGGCGCGCGTACCCATTGCCCGCGTTCAGCCGGCGGAACAGAGGCGTGCGACCCATCATGCGCATCCCGCCTGCGGTACGGACGAAAAAAAGCCGGGAGACATCCCCGGCCCGTACATCTTGCCACTGGCACCCCCCGCGTCAGGTTGAACGCAGGGGGCGCGTAAAACGAAGGTCAGGTGCACTCAGTCTGCTGCGCTGCCGCCGGGCTGCTGCGCGCACTCGTTGAAAATGCGGCTGGTGCAACTGCGGCAGATTTCCGTATCCATGTAGAGCATCGCCGTCGTGATCGCCTGATCGCTGTTGGCAACCAGTGCATCTTTGCCGATCAGGCCGTCTTCCTGCAGGTCGCTCAACATGCCGTGAACCTGCGGGTTGGCGCGGGTGAAGATCACATGTCGACCCTCGCGCCGGGCATGATGCAGCACGCCTTCGAGCGCGCGCTGGCCGGTGGTGTCCATCATCGACACTTTCATCATGCGCAGCACGACCACGCTGGGTGCGCCGCACACCATGTCGCTGCAGATCTTGCGCTCGAAAGCCTTGGCGACGCCGAAGAACAGCGGGCCGTGCGCTTCGTGGAACATGATTTGCGGACAGACGCCACCGGGGTTGACCACGCCCGCGATACTGGCTGTTCTGATGCAGGTCGACTTCTTCCGGCACGTTCTCGCTCATGTGCTTGATGAACAGGAAGGACGCCAGCACCATGCCGATTTCGATCGCCACGGTGAGGTCGATGAACACGGTCAGCAACACCGTCGCCAGATACACCGCGCGGTCGGCGCGCGGGCGCGTGTTGCAGCAGGTGTTTGGCGTGGTGGAACTCGCCCAGCTTGCTGGCGACCATGATCAGGATCGCGGCCAGCACCGCCATCGGCACCTGGCTGGCCAGCGGCGCGGCCAGCAGGATGATCAGCAGCACGAACACCGCGTGCGAGAAACCGGCCATGCGGGTTTTTGCGCCGGACAGCACGTTGGTGCCGGTGCGGGCGATGACGCCGGTGGCAGGCATGCCGCCGAACAGCGGCGACAGGATGTTGGCCGCGCCCTGCGCCAGCAGTTCGCGGTTGGACTGGTGGCGGTCGCCGGTCATGTTGTCGGCCACCACGGCGGACAGCAGCGCTTCCACGCCGACCAGAATGGCGATGGTGAAGGCCGGGCGCACCAGTTCCAGCAGATGCGACAGGCTGACCTGCGGGCAGGCTGGGGGCGGGCAGCGTGGACGGCACCTGGCCGAACAGGCTGGCGATGGTTTCGACCGGAAACTTGAACACAACCGCCGCCAGCGTGCCCACCACCAGGCCGATCAGTGCGCCGGGGACGCGCTTGAGGTAAGGCAGCTGCGGCCCGTATTTGATCGCCAGCGATGGTGATCAGGGTCAGCAGCACGGCCCAGCCGTTCACGTCCATGATGTGACTGAAGGTTTCCAGCATGTTTTCGTGAAAGAACTCATGCTTGGGCACGCAGCTTGACCAGTCCCTCGGCGCTGAGGATTTTCTCGCCGTCCGCCGTGCGCGCCACCAGGCCGATCACGTTGTTGAGCTGGGTGGCGATGATGCTGATGGCGATACCCGAGGTGAAACCCAGCACCACCGGATACGGGATGTATTCGATCAGCTTGCCGAACTTGAGCCAGCCCATCAGGATCAGCAGCACGCCGGCCATCATGCCGGCGATCATCACGTCCTGGAAACCGTTGGCCGAGGTCAGCGAGATCGCCGCCAGCACCGGAATCAGCGCCGCCGCCGCACCGGCGATCTGGAAGCGCGAACCGCCGAACACCGCGACCAGCGAACCCGCGATGACCGAGGTCAGCAGACCCTGGATCGGCGTGGCGCCGGAAGCGATGGCAAAGGCCAGGCCGAGCGGAATCGACACCACTGCGACGATGAGGCCGGCCGTCAGGTCGGCTTTCAATAGGTTCGGCGGTGTAGTGTTTCCAGCTTGCCGGGAAAATATTCATCGTTCTGATTCCTGAGCCTGTGGGCGATGGGTTCGTTATTGAAGTAGTCAGCTTATTTGGCCGGGGCGACGGCGCAGAACAGATCGTCCGCCGCTGCCTCGCCCAGCCGCTCGTAGATGGCGGCGATCGCGTGCTCTTCGGTGGAGAAGATGTTGTCCTGGCTGATGGCATCGAACAGCCCGGTGGCGCGCATCACGTCCAGCACCTGTTTCTTCAGGCCGCTGAACACCAGGGTGATGCCGGTGCTCTTGCAGGCGCTCGACCAGATGGTGGATGACTTCCTCGCCCGACGCGTCGAGCTGGTTGATGCCGTCGCCGACGACCAGCACGATACTTGGCATCGGGGTGATTGGACACCGCTTCCAGGATGGCGTCCTCGAAGTAGGACACGTTGGCGAAGTACAGCGAGCCGTCGAAGCGGATCGCCATCAGATGCTTGCTGGTGGGCAGGTCGGGATTCACCTTGAGGTCGCGCAGCGTGCCGTCGTTGTAGCGGCCGAGAATGGCCACGCGCGGCTTCATGGTGCGGTACAGGTAGAGGCCGATGCGCCAGGCCCGCGCCGACCATGATGCCGTTGTCCAGATGCGGGGCGAAGGCCAGCGTGGCGATGAAGGTCACGACGGCGGCGATGCCGTCATGCTTGCTGGCCTGCCAGGCGTGTTTCACTGCCTTGAAGTTCACCAGGCCGATCACCGCCATCATGATGATGGCGGCCAGTACCGCCTGCGGCAGGTGATACAGCAGCGGGGTCAGGAACAGCAGGGTCAGCAGCACGAACAGTGCGGTGATCACCGAGGACAGTGCCGGTTCTGGCGCCCGACGTTCAGGTTGACCGCGAGCGCGAGAACGAGCCGGATACCGGGAACGCCTGGGTGAAGCTGCCGACGATGTTGGCGAGGCCCTGGCCGATCAGCTCCTGGTTGGGGTCGATGCGCTGCTTGGTCTTGGCGGCAATCGCCTTGGCGATGGAGATGGCTTCCATGAAGCCCACCAGCGAAATCACCAGCGCGGCCGACAGCAGCGAACCGAACGCGTCGAGGCTGAAGCTCGGCAGCTTGAAGCTGGGCAGGCCTTCCGGAATGGCGCCGACCACTTCGCCGCCGCCCACCAGCTTGAAGCCATCGGCGTTCAGCTTGCGCAGGCGGTAGCGCGTCTCGTCCAGCTTCACGCCCTGCGGCGCCTTGCCCACCGGGTAGATGGCCAGCGTCGCGCCGCTCGCGTCCGTGCTGCGCACCACCTGCAGGTGACGCAGCCCGGCCTTTTCCTTGGTGAACGCGGCTTCGGCATCGCGCAGATCGATCCGCAACAGGGCCAGCTCGGCCTCCGTCTTCACGGTGCCGATGCTGGCTTCGCCGGCAGATTTCTGGGCGGTTTTCAGCGCGGCCGATTTGTCGGCAACCTGCGTATTCAGATCATCCACGCGCTGGGCCGCGGCCATGCTCTGCTGCACCACGGCCAGCAGCTCGGGATCGGCGATCTGCTCGGGGGCGCCGCTGGCGTTGCGCTCGAATCCGATCGACAGCGACAGGACGGTCGACACCACCACCGCAATCAGCACGCCGGGCAGCTTGGGCGCGAATTTCTTGATGCTCCACATGATGGCGATGGCCATCACCCCCATCGCCAGCGTCGGCAGGTGGGTGTCGCCGATCAGCTTGACCACGCCGACGATGTCGTTGATGAAGTGTTCGCTGCGCCCCATCGGCACGCCGAACAGCTTGGACACCTGCGACAGCGCGATGATGATGGCCGCCGCATTGGTGAAGCCGACGATGACCGGGTGCGACAGGAAGTTGACGATCACCCCCAGCTTGAACACGCCGAGCAGCAGCTGAATGATGCCGACCAGCAGCGCCAGCATGATGGCCAGCGCGATGAACTGGTCGGAGCCCGGTGCCGCCAGCACCGCCAGCGACGACGCCGTCAGCAGCGACACCACCGCCACCGGCCCGGTGCCGAGCTGGTTCGAGCTGCCCCACAGGGCCGCCACCGCGACCGGCAGGAAGGCCGCATACAGGCCGTAGTAGGCAGGCAGGCCGGCCAGCTGGGCGTAGGCCATCGACTGCGGAATCAGCACCAGGGCCACGGTGATGCCGGCCATGAAGTCGGCTCTGAGCACGTCGCCCTTCATCGGGAACCAGCGCAGGAAGGGCAGGAATTTGGTCAGGTAGGCAGGCATGGTCGTCTTCTGAGTCGGTTGAGTTCGGTTCGGGTCAGGTGGGTTTCTTGTCTTGCGCGGCAGCGGTCACCAGCGGGCAGGCCAGGCGCTTCCACGGATCGCTGCTGCGATCCAGCGCCAGCGCTTCCCAGCCTTCGCGGGAGTCGATCACCAGCGCCGCGATGTTTTCGTGGGCGTTGGCATAGTCCACCAGGTCGCGCCGGCGCAGGCTGGGCTTGACCTCCAGGCTGAACGGCAGGCCCGCCGTGCGCAGCGTGTTGAGGAAGGCCTCCATTTCAGGCGGCGGGTTTGCGCTGCCGGCGATGACCTGGATTTCCAGATCGGCTTCGAGACGGCCGCACAGCGACAGCGCCGAGGTCAGCAGACGCGGGTCTACGTGGCCTTCGCGCACGGCGAGCAGGACGGTTCGTTGTTTGCCGGGATGGGTCATTCCATGGGGAAGTTTGTCGGGACGCTCCCTTAATGCAGCAAGCGTGCCAGGGCGGTGCATGCTTGCAACCAGTTGAATCAAAAGAAAAAAGCCGGATGGCATGATATCCGGGTGAGGGCTTTAATGTTGCATGATGCAACAGTTGCGCGAGGTGAAGGCCGGATCGGCGTTCCGCATCGCCATCCGCGCATTGTTAAATCTGGGTTAAATGATTCATGCACAAATTGTTGCAATCAGCATGCATGTATTGCATTAAGCAACATTAGCGGTCATGCTGGCCGCCTGCGCAGGAACGGTGGAGAACGAATGGCTGGCGGAAAGCTCTTGATCGCGGACGACGACAAGGTCGCCCTGAAGCAGCTGGAACAGGCGATGAAAAAAGCGGGCTACGCGGTCACCGCCACCCAGAGTGGCGGCAATGCCCAGGCCTTGCTGGAGAAGCAACCCTTCGACGTGGTGCTCTGCGAACTGCGGATGGACAAGGTGGACGGCATGCAGCTGCTCAGGCGCTGCCGCGAAAGCCTGCCCGATACGGAAGTCATTCTGATCACCGGCCAGGCAACGCTCGAGTCAGCCGTCGAGGCGATGAAGCAGGGCGCTTTCCACTATCTGGCCAAACCCTGCCCGCTGGATGACCTGCGCAGGGTGGTGGCCGGGGCGCTGGAAAAAATCCGTCTCCGGCGTGAAAGCCGCAGCCTGAGGAAACAGGCGGAGGGCGACCCGGGCACGGTGCGCATCCTCACCCAGGACAGCCGCATGCAGCATCTGCTCGAGATGGCGCGGCAAGTCGCGCCCACCGACTGCAACATCCTCATCACCGGCGAATCCGGCACCGGCAAGGAACTGTTCGCCCGCACCCTGCACCATCACAGCCGGCGCGAATCCGGCCCTTTCGTCGCGGTGAACTGCGGCGCTTTCAACGAGGAACTGCTGGCCAACGAGCTGTTCGGCCACGTCAAGGGCGCGTTCACCGGCGCCCACGCCGACAAGAAAGGCCTGCTGGAAGCCGCCAGCGGCGGCACCCTGTTTCTGGACGAGATCACTGAAATGTCGCCCACCATGCAGGTCAAGCTGCTGCGCGTGATCCAGGAAAAGGAAGTGCTGCCGCTGGGCGCCACCGCGCCGGTGAAAATCGACGTGCGCTTCATCGCCGCCACCAATCGCGACGTGCAGGACATGGTGAAGCAGGGCGGTTTTCGCCAGGATCTCTATTTCCGCCTCAACGTCGTCAATCTGCACATCCCCGCCCTCTCGGCGCGCAGGGACGACGTGCCGCTGCTCGCCCACCACTTTCTGCTCAAGCACGCTGCGGCGATGGGCAAGGACGTTACCGAACTGGCCGCCGACGCCCTCGATCTGCTGCGCGCCTACGACTTTCCCGGCAATGTGCGCGAACTCGAAAACATCATCGAGCGCGGTGTCGCGCTCGCTACCGGCGACAGTATCGAGGCCGCCCACCTGCCGGACGATCTGCGCGAACTCTCGATCCGTACCTTCCGCAAGAAGGCAGGACGGATTCCCACCCTGGAGAAACAGGAACAGGACTACATCACCTGGGTGCTGCAGGAAGCCGGCGGCAACCAGACCCTCGCCGCGCAGATGCTCGGCATCGACCGCGTGTCGCTTGTGGCGCAAGCTGAAGCGGTACGAGGTCGAAAAGGCATAGCGGCGCAACCAGATCAGAACTCGTTGCGGATGCGCTTGTAGCCCTTGACCAGTTCGTGGTTCGCCTGCGCCACGCTTTCGGAGAATCCGGTCACGTCGGGTGTCACCGGTTCGATGCGCGCCAGTTCCTCGTCCGAGTGGATGTTGCAGGTGGAGGGGATGTAGAAGCCGTCCGGCACGCTGCAGCCCTCGACCACCGAGTTGTGGCGCACCACCGAACCTTCGCCCACCGTGCAGTTGAACAGCACCGAGTTGAAGCCGATGAACACGCGGCTGCCCACCGTGCAGGGGCCGTGCACGATGGAGCGGTGGGCGATCGAGGTGTACTCGCCGATCTCGACCCGTCCGCCCGCCTTGGAGTGGATCACCACGCCGTCCTGGATGTTGGAATGTGCGCCGATGACGATCGGGTCCATGTGGCCGTTCTCATCGACCTCGTCGGCGCGAATCACGGCGTAGGGTCCGATGAACACGTTCTCGCCGATGATGATGTGGCCGCACAGGATGGCGGTAGGGTCGACGAATGCGGTCTCGTGGACGACCGGCAGGTCGCCTCGCGGGTTGCGGCGAATCATGGTGAGCTCCTTGTGTTGCGTGACAGATAAAAGCGGTACCCGGGCGTGAACCGGGGCACGCAGTGATTCAAGAATAGTGCAGGGGCGTGTTCCCGTCAGGCATGTCCCTGCGCTTGCGGATAGAAAAATCCAGCGAGTCGCGCAAAGGCGTTGTCGCGGTCGATCCGCATCATCTCCGGGCCATCCTGGCTCGTGCGGGCGGGCAGCATGCGGCGTGTCCGCCCATCGCACACGACCAGATCGGGATTCCAGCTGCGGATCAGGGCGGACAGGGCGGCGCGCGGCTCGCCCCAGATCACGCTGGCCTGTGTCCGGTCCAGGCCGTGTCGCATCAGCTCGTGTTCGAGCCGTTTCTGTTCGGCCGGTGCGAGGCGTGCGACGCGCTCGCTGGGCAGATTGCCGGCAGGACCGTCCGGCTCGAAACCGGAGCGGGTGTCGAGCACGCTCACCACCCGCAGTTCGATGTTTCCGGACGCGGCGAGCTCACTGGCGCGGTGCAGCAGGGCCGAACCGCTGTGGCCGTGGGTGAAGGGAACCAGAATGCGTTGACGGGTTTTCATGAGTGGGCTCCTGCAGGGGTAAGGGGGTGAAGATGGCCGGACGGCTCGACCCGCACCGGCGCGCATTCGCGGAACACATGTGCGCTGCAGCTGCGGCAGACATCGCGGTCGAGGCGACGGTAGATTTCGGCGATCGCTTCGGTCTTGGAATCGAACAGGTTGGCGCCGCCGATCACTTTCAGCGCGCCGCTTTCGGCCAGCTGTTCCTGCACCGTGTCCTTGATGCCGATCAGGTAAAGCCCGCCGCCTGCCGCGCGTCGCCGCCGCGCCTCGTCGGCGAGCGCCTCGGCGCCGGCCATGTCGATGAAGTTGATGCCGTGCGCGATGATCGCCACGTGTGTCTGCTCAGGCTTGGCCTGGTCCTGGGCGGCCAGTTTTTCGCGCACGTGCGCGGTGGCGCCGAAGAACAGCGAGCCGTCGATGCGCACGAAGCGCAGTTGCGGGCACTGCGGCGCGTTGTCGGCGTCGGTGAACTTGCGCTTCATGCTGTGCGGGTTGGGTGCGCGCTCCCGCACCTGCGGCTTGGAGGTGCGCGCCAGATACAGCGACAGCGACATCAGCACGCCGATGATGATGGCCTCTTCCAGCGTCAGGAACAGCGTGGCGGCGAAGGTGGCGGCCATGATGGCCAGTTCGGAACGGCTGGTTTTCACCGTGTGGATGATTTCCTTGAAGTCGATCAGGCCCCAGGCCACCAGAAACAGGATGCCGGCCATCGCGGCGTTGGGCAGAAAGCGCGCCCACGGCGCCACCAGCAACACCACCAGCAGCAGGAACACGCCCGCCATCATCGCCGCCAGCGGCGTCTTCGCGCCGGCCGCGTAGTTCACGCCGCTGCGGTTGAACGAGCCGGTGGCGACGTAGCCCGAGAAGAACGAGCCGGCGAGGTTGGACATGCCCTGGCCGATGAATTCCTGGTTGCCGTCGATATGCTGGCCGGAGCGCGCCGCCAGCGCACGCGCGATCGATACCGCTTCGGTCAGCGCCAGCAGCGTCACCGCCACCACCCCGGAGGCCACCGCGCGGATGCTTTCGCCGTCCAGCGCCGGTGCCGACAGCGGCGGCAGGCTCGCCGGCAGCGCGCCCACCGTGGACATCTGCACGCCGTGCCAGACGCTCAGTGCCGCCGCCGCAGCCGATCCGCCCAGCATGGCCACGATCATGTAGGGCCATTTCGGGAAAAAGCGTTTGACCGCGATGCCCAGCACCAGCGTCAGGCTGGCCACCGCCATCACGCCCGGCTGCACTTGGTCGAACTGGTGGAACAGGGTGGTCCAGGTGTCGCTGAACGACGTCCCGCGCGCAATCTCCAGGCCGAAGAAATGCTTCACCTGATTGGTGGCGATCAAAATCGCCGCGCCGGCGGTGAAGCCGGTCACCACCGAATGCGAGATGAAGTTGACCAGCGTGCCCATGCGCGCCAGCCCCATCACCAGCTGGATCACCCCCACCAGAAAGGTCAGCGTCAGCGCCAGGCTCACGTACTGCGCCGTGCCCGGCTCGGCATGCGGCGACAGCACCGAGAACAGCACGATCGACGCCGCCGTGGTCGGCCCCGACACCAGATGCCAGGACGAGCCGAACAGCGCCGCGATGATGGCCGGGATCATCCCCGCATACAGCCCGTATTCCGGCGGCATGCCGGCGATGGTGGCGAACGCCACCCCCTGCGGCAGCGCCACCAGCGCACCGGTCAGCCCGGCGATCAGGTCATCGCGCAGGCTCTGCTTGTTGACGCGGTTGCGCCAGCGCAGAAAAGGCAGCAGACGCGGCCAGTCGAGATGGAGGGGAGGAATGCCCAAACGGGCAAGAGGAGGTAGGCATCGCTGGAAAATCCGACCGGTGGAAGATGGTCGAATGCTAGCGATGCGGGCGTTAACGCATGGTTAAGCGGGGGGCAAGGCAGGGTTAAATTGATGGCATGTAAGGGGCTGCTTCATAAGTCCGGTTCTCGGCCTCAGCGGTCAGCCAATACTCCCCATCACGGACATTCCCGTCAGCACTTTCAGTGCATGAAATCAGTCCACCGTCTGCGCGATGACTTTTTCATCCCAGACCGATTCATTCTCGATTACCTCGATGAACCTAGCTGCTGAAAAGCCTTCTGGGTAGAGTGTCATTTGTTGTCGCGCATCATTCATTTTCTTTGACTCGATATCTGGGTGTCGTCCGGAAATAATTCCATCTGGATCGTTCAGTAGATGTCGATCGTCACGAAGTGCGATCAACACTTCTTCCAGCGAAACCTTGAGAAAGCCACCGAATCGTTGGTGGTCGTGCTCGATTGACGTATCGACGATCCAGCCATGCATAGTCAGTGGGGCGGCTAAGTTATCCATGCCAAGCGACGAAGCAAGTTCCACTTCTTCAGCCAATGCCCGCCGCACGGCGGAAACCTTTCTGCTTATTTGCTGCCCCGCCTTCCTGAGTGTTGTTGTCGCGTGAAGCCACGCATCGTGTTGCGAACGCCTGAGGAAGGTTGATTTGACCTCCATAACGAGGACGATGCCGTCCCGGGCGCAGATCAGATCGACCTCGCCGGCATTTGGATAGTTTTCCGCTGGCGGGTGCCAGTTCAAGACGACTCGAAATCCCTGCGCCTCGAAGAGCTTACCAAGGCGTTCCTCGATTCGTCGCGTCTCGCCGCCGGCCTCACCGCGCCGCGCCCCCAAGCGCCGAAGGTTGTTAATCGCAGCCGTGCTGTTGTTCTGCAAGCCAACAAGCCAAGGCAATTGAATGAGCAGGTTCCCAAGTTTCAAGATAGGGCGCTCGAACAATTCCGGGTGCAATCCAGATTCCTCCTTGCGCAACCGCTCGGATAGCGCCACCCAATCGCTTGTCCAGAAATCGAGAATGGCAGCCGCGACGAGGGGGCTGCCCTGTGCGGAGTCCGCGTTGACAGTCCAGCCAATGATCTTGGCGATCTTGGCTTCACGATCCGACCAGGTCAGGGGGAAGCGATTTTGGTTACTGTCCACCAGGCCGCCCCAAGCCAGTTGGCCAAGTGCCGCCACCCAATTGCCTGACTTCTTCAGATTCTCGGCATAGCGTTGCAGATAGTCCCGCTGGAAAAACGCCGACATCAACTCCAGCGACAGCAAGGCCTGAAACAGGTTGACTCGTGCACCGGTGTCCGTTATGACCGTCTCATCCACCCCGTACACGTCCGTCAATCGAAGCTTGGCGCGCATTGCACTGACGTAGGCCAAAGGATTGGCTTCGTGGTTTTCCGGGCGCCCAATCTGCTGCATTGCCATGTCGGAGCTAACGAACTCGTCCATCGCACGGTAGAGCCAATAGCCGTGAAGGCGCGCAAGCTTGCTTCCATTGCGCCGCCAGGCTGCACTGGCAGCGGGGTCCACCTCTTCGATTTCCAGACGTTCTTCGCGTCGAACGAACTGGATTCCATCGTCGTAGCTGAACGCATCGGCCGATTGATAGATGAAGCTATTCAACTCGGTCTGAGCATCAACGAGCGTCCCAAACGCCGCTAGCAGGTCGTGCCTGGGGACCTGTCCTGATGGCGATGGAAACAAAAACGGTGACAGATGCTTCGCGAGTGATGGAGCCAATATCGGCTTCCTTCAGGTTGACGGAGGCCTCGGAAGTCTTGAGCTTCCATATCAGCAGATCATTGATCGCATCCCACGCCTCCTGCATCCAGGCATCCGCACCCTCAGCCAGGATTGGTATATCGAACCGACGAGGAACGAGGTGCTCGAAGGCATACAGGCTGGCGTAGATCAGCAAATCCACGGGGGAAAGCTCTTTCAGCACGGCCTTCCATTTGTCCACAGCCGCTACTCGCACTCGGTGCGCTTGGTCGAAAATATCCAGTACCCGACACAATTCAGCGATCTCAGGCGTCGATCCGGCTATCTGATCAAGCTCGGCGCGTCGCGGGGAATGCGGGAAGAGGACAAGGCCGGAATGGCGGAC
Source organism: uncultured Hydrogenophilales bacterium (assembly GCA_963818665.1). Lineage (GTDB taxonomy): Bacteria > Pseudomonadota > Gammaproteobacteria > Burkholderiales > Thiobacillaceae > Thiobacillus. Next base: position 105,329 of record CAWFTM010000014.1, read on the forward strand.
CGCGCGCGACACCGCGCCAGGGGCCAACAATGCGATGCGCCCCAACAACTCCATATTCGCCACCCGCTCTTGGCGCAAGTAAGGCGTCAGAGCAAGTGTCAGGATGTCCGACCGCCACAATTCCGCAGGCACGTCGATCACAAACCCGCTCGACCAGAAAGCCGCGTCTCGCTCGGCCTGCGTGATTTTCTTTTTCCCGCGGTTGCTCGGTTTTCCATCGAGATAGGCCTCGACAACGACTTCCACGGCGGCTTTCGGTGGCTCACCAGATTCGATTAAGCCCTCATACAGCCTGTCATAAAGGTTTGGCCGTGCAGGTTCTTCTAAGGACCTATTCATGCGGGAGAAGTCCAAAATTTTATGTTTTTATTGATGATTGTTCCTGGTCGCCCTATCTCGATGGATGGTCACTGGAGTTCGAACGTAGATGCTGAGTTTAATCAGAATACTGACAGACTTACGATCGGCTGTTATGGCCGAGTAAGGAAACGGTCGCACAACAATGCTTACCGTTCCGTTGGCCGAAATCTGCCTGCTCCCTACCGCACGAACACCACCGTCACCGTCGTGCCCCGCTGCTCCCCGCTCTCCAGCCGAACCTGCCAGCCATAGCGGTCGCAGATGCGCTTGACCAGCGACAGGCCGATGCCGGCGCCGCTGCTGCTGATGTCGCGGAAGTGGCGCAGGAAGGCCTGGTCGATGGCGTCGCCGGGAATGCCGCGGCCGGTGTCGGAGATGACGAGGCTGCGGCTGTCCTGGTGGATGGTGACGCTGCCGGCGTCGGTGTAGGAAAAGGCGTTGCGCACCAGGTTGCTGACCAGGATATCGACCAGCCCGCAATCGGCGGTGACGACGAGGGCGGGGTCGGTTTGCACGTCCACGGCAACCGGTTTGCTGCCGAGCAGGTGATGCTGTTTTTCCACTGCCTCGGTGACGACTGCCGCGACCTGGCAGCCGCCGCCGGGCTGGGCATGGTCTTCGCGCGCCATCAGCAAGCAGGGCGGTGCCGAGTTCGGCCATGTCGCGCGCGGCACGTTCGATGCGCTGCACGCGCGCTTTCTGTTTGTCGCTCAGGGTGTCGTCGTCCAGCAGCACTTCGCTGGCGCTGAGGATGACGGCCAGCGCGGTGCGCAATTCGTGGCTCATGTCGGCGCCGAAGGCGCGCTCGCGCTCCATGAAGGCGCGCATGCGGCCGAGCTGGCGGTCGAACACGCCGGCCAGTTCCTCGATCTCGCGGTCGTGAAAATGTTCGGCCAGCGGCCGGTCCCAGTCTTCCGGGCGGCGGTGCCGCACCCGCGCTGCCAGGTCGCGCACCGGCGCCACCACCGCGCCGGACAGGAAAATGCCGAGCAGGGCGGAGAGCAGGGTCATGGCAACGGCAACGATGCTGAGCTGCTGGGCAAAGCGCTGCTCGCGCTTGAGCTTCAGCGAAATGTCGTAGAGCAGGTAGTAGCGCGTGTTGTCGCGGTCCAGCACGGCGGCGCGGTAGAACAGGTTGCCGACGCGGACTTCGTGACGCCCGGGCGGCAGTTTGGCGAGGTAATCCGGCACGCCGTCCGTCTCGCCGGCTTTCCGCACATAGCCCTGCAGGGTGACGGTGGCCGGCGGCAGCGAGTGGGGATTGCGCCCGCGGCGGGCGATGTAGTCGTCGAGTTCGGCGGTCAGGGTTTCGTCCACCAGGCGCACGCTGAGGTCGTGGGCGGACTGGTACATCATCACCGCCATGACCACGCTGAGCAGCGCGCCAAAGGCCGCGAAGTAGAGGGCGACGCGCGCGCGCAGGCTATGCAGGCGGAACATCCGGCGCTTTCAGCTGGTAGCCCACGCCGCGCACGGTATGCAGCAGCGGCGGCAGGTCGGGCGGATCGATGGCCGCGCGCAGGGTGTGCATGTGCACGCGCAGGGAATCGGAGTCGGGTGGTGAATCGCCCCACGCGGCCTGCTCGATTTCGCGCCGCCACACCACGTTGGGCGAGCGTTTCATCAGCAATTCCAGGATGCGCAGCGGCAGCATCGGCAGGCGTGAGGGCGCGGCCGGCGCGCTGCACCACGCGGGTGCCGAGGTCGAACACCAGGTCGGCCACTTGCAGCCGGTTCAGGCGTTCGCCACTTTTGGCGCGCCGCACCAGGGCGGCGAGGCGCAGTTCCAGTTCGCGCAATTCAAACGGCTTGGTCAGGTAATCGTCGGCGCCTTCGCCGAAACCGGCGATCTTGTCGTCCAGGGTGGCACGCGCGGTCAGCATCAGTACCGGCGTCGCGGATTGCGCGTCCTGGCGCAGGCGGCGGCACAGGGTGAGGCCGTCGATGCCGGGCAGCATCAGGTCGAGCACGATGACGTCGTGCGGCTGGGTGACCGCCAGATGCAGGCCGGTGACGCCATCCATCGCCACATCCACCTGATGGCCATGGCTCTCCAGAAAGTCGGCGATGTTCGCCGCCAGGTCGGCGCTGTCTTCAACGACCAGGACGGAAAAGAGAATGCGGTCGCTCACGGCAGGCCCGGGAAAGGTGGGAGAAGCATGTAGGGGTTTTAACACTGCGTAGCGGTCGACGTCCAGTCTGCGCGGGTCGGGCGCACGCCATCCGGGTATCCTGCCCTCAGTCCGGGCGGGGAGGACGCACCAGCGGCAGCACGTCCGCATCCTGGAGCGGCAGGTCGCGCTCGGCGAGCACCCGCAGCGCCTGGTGAAATTCGCCCGGCAGACGTTTCATGGTTTCTGCGGCCTGCGGCAGGTAATGCACCACCTCGAACGGCACCCGCTCGTCGAGCGCGCTGCGCGCTTGCGGGCGGAAATGCTGCCAGGCCAGTTCGACCCAGGCCTTGTTCTGGCTGTCGACGAAAATGATCTCTTCCGCGTCCAGCACCGCCATGTACTGCATGGAACGGATCGGCACGAACAGGCATTGCCCGGCGCGCGCCAGCAGGGTGTGCGCAAGGTTGTAGGTGACGGCCGGAAGAAAGTCGGGCAGCCGTGCGATTTCCTGTTCTCGGTAGAAGCGTTCTTCCATGACGCAAAGGTAGCAGGCTTGACCCGGTTTGAGGAGGCCGGGTTTGAGGCAAAATGGCGGCACTTTCCGAAAGACCGACCGATGGCAGACCTGATTTTCGATACCCACCTGGAACACTTCGACCGCGACGTCATCGAGGCCTCGCACGTTCGTCCCATCCTGGTCGACTTCTGGGCCGACTGGTGCCCGCCCTGCCGCGCCCTGACGCCGGTGCTGGAGCGCGTCATCGCGCACTACGCCGGCAAGCTGCACATGGCCAAGGTCGAAGTGGACGAAGGCGCGAACATGAAGCTGGCGGGCCGCTATGGCCTGCGCGGATTTCCCACCGTGCTGCTGTTCGTCAAGGGCGAAATCGTCGGGCGTTTTTCCAGCGCGCATCCCGAGCACTGGGTGCACGACTTCATCGCCGAGCACACCGCTATTGAGTGAACGCCTCGTCGTGTTCGACACCAATGTGGTGCTCGACATGCTGCATTTCGACGATCCGCTTGCACGTCCGCTGAGGCACGCGCTGGAGAGCGGCCGCCTGCGCGGCGCGGCGACGCCGGCGAGTTTCGACGAATGGCAGCGCGTGCTGGCGTATCCGGCTTTCGCGCTCGATGCCGTCCGGCGGGCTGAATTGGCCGAACGCTATCGCGCGGCCTGCACCTTTTTCGAGGCGCCCTCGATGGCCGGCGTGCCGCGCTGCACGGATGCCGACGACCAGAAATTCCTCGATCTCGCCGCGGCCCTGGGCGTGCCGCTGGTCAGCAAGGACCGCGCGGTGCTGACACTGCGCCGCCGCTGCGCGCCGCTGTTCCCGATCATGACGCCAGCCGCTGCGGCGGACTGGCTGGCGGCCGGCTGATCGCGCCTACGCGCCGGCCAGGCTTTTGCGCGCGGCTTCGCTGACCGCCACCACCGCCGGGTGGCTCAACCGGCGCTCCACCGAGATCGCGAAATAGCGCTCGCGAATTTCGGCGGTGCGCCCCAGCTCGATCACGTCGTATTGCCGCATCACCGCCGGCGCCACGGTGAGCGGCGCGGGGAAGACGCCGGCCCCGGCCTGGCCGAAGGCGCTCATCAGCGCGCTGTCGTCGAATTCGCCGACGATGCGCGGGACGGCGCCCTGTTTTTCCAGCCAGCGCAACAACGGCACACGCAGGGCGCTGTCCTCGCCGGGAATCAGGAACGGCGCGCTGTCGAGGCAGGCCGGGAAATCGCCGGCCAGACTCTTGGCGAGGCGTTTCGCGGCGAGCAAGGCAATGCCGCATTCGCCGAGCGGATGGCTGTAACCCTTGATGTCCATGTTGGGCGGCAGCGGCCGGTCGGCCAGCACCATGTCGAGCCGGTGGATCGAGAGTTCGGCGGCGAGCTGCTCCAGGCGGTCTTCCTTGCATACCAGCTTGACCGGCTCGGCCAGGGTGAGCGCAGGCGCCAGCAACTGATAGGCGATGGCTTTCGGGACGGCGTCGGCGATGCCCACGCGGAAGGGATGCGCCGGCGCGGTGTCGCGGTTCTGCAGGGCCTCTTCGAGTTCGGCGCCGATGTGGAAGATGTCGTCGGCATAGGCCAGCGCGGTGCGGCCGGCGTCGGTCAGCTCCAGCCGCCGCCCGCTGCGACGGAACAATTCCACGCCCAGACGGGTCTCGAACGCACTGATCTGGCCGGACAGGGTTTGCGGCGTCAGGTGCAGCTTCTCGGCGGCGCGGTTGATCGCCCCCGCCTTGGCGACGGTGCGGAAGTAGTACAGGTGTTTGTAGTTCAACATGACAAGCTGGGGTGCCGGACTCGAATCGTTCAAACCGAACAATAGCAGTATAAAAATCGAATTTTATTGTTGATTGCGTCGCGGTATCCTGTTGCCTGTTCGTCAAAAGGCTTTGCCCTTCATTCAAGGAGAACATCATGAAACGGATTTTCCTGTTCCTCGCCACCAACATGGCCATCCTGCTGGTGCTATCGATCGCCATGAGCGTGTTCGGCATCAGCCCCAGTCTCGAGGGCTATGGCTTGAACATGAACGCACTGGCTTTCGCGGCCTTGTTCGGGTTTGGCGGTTCGCTCATTTCGCTGGCCATGTCCAAATGGATGGCGAAGAAATCGATGGGCGTGCGGGTGATCGAGACGCCGTCGAATTCGTCCGAGTTCTGGCTGGTTGAAACGGTGAAGAAGTACGCGGCGGAGGCCGGTATCGGCATGCCTGAAGTCGGCATTTTCGATACACCCGAAGCCAACGCGTTCGCCACCGGGATGAACAAGAACAGCGCGCTGGTCGCGGTGTCGTCCGGCTTGCTGCAGGCGATGACGCGCGAAGAGGCTGAAGCCGTGATCGGTCACGAAATTGCCCACGTCGCCAACGGCGACATGGTGACGCTGACGCTGATACAGGGCGTGGTGAACACCTTCGTCATCTTCTTTTCGCGCGTCATCGGCAGCACGGTTGACCGGGTGGTGTTCAAGAACGAAAACGGCCATGGCATCGGCTTCATGGTGACGACCATCGTCGCCCAGCTGGTGCTGGGCGTGCTCGCCTCGATCATCGTCATGTGGTTCTCGCGTCAGCGTGAATTCCGCGCTGACCGCGGCGGCGCCAGCCTGGCCGGCAAGGAAAACATGATCGGCGCGCTGCAGCGTCTGGGCAGCCTGCACCCGGCGCCGCTGCCGGAAAAAATGGCAGCCTTCGGCATCAGCGGGGGCGGCGCAGCGGGGCTCAAGCGTCTGTTCATGACTCACCCGCCGCTGGAAGAGCGCATCGCCGCGCTGCGTGCCGTCAACGCCTAAATCCGAACCGGACACCCTGGGAAACGCATGGACGCAGCATTGCATATCGGAGAGCCCTGGATGTGGGCGGCGTTCGTCGGCTTCGTGCTGGTGATGCTGGCGGTCGACCTGTTCCTGGTCGGCGGCAACAAGGCGCACAAGGTCAGCTTCAAGGAAGCGGCGGCGTGGTCGTTCGTCTGGTTCGCGCTCGCCATGCTGTTCAACCTCGGCCTGTGGTGGCACCTCAAGGGCGACTACGGCGCGGCGGTCGCCGAGGCCAAGGCGATGGAGTTCCTGACCGGTTATCTGATCGAGAAAGCGCTGGCGGTCGACAATATCTTCGTCTTCCTGATGATCTTCGGTTTCTTCGCCGTGCCGGCGGAGTACCAGCGCCGCGTGCTGATCTACGGCGTGATCGGCGCCATCGTCATGCGCGCCGTGATGATCCTGGCGGGGGCGTGGCTGGTGACGGAGTTCCACTGGATCCTGTATCTGTTCGGCGCCTTCCTCGTCTTCACCGGCGTCAAGATGCTGATGGCCGCCGAGGCCGAGCCGGACCTCGGCACGAATCCCATGCTCAACTGGGTCAAGCGCCATCTGCGCATGACGCCGGACTATCGCGGCGAGAAGTTCTGGGTGATGGAAAACGGCGTGCGCGTGTTCACGCCGCTGTTCCTGGTGCTGGTGATGATCGAACTGTCCGACCTGATTTTTGCGGTCGATTCGATCCCGGCGATTTTCGCCATTACCACCGACCCCTTCATCGTGTTCACTTCCAATATTTTCGCCATCCTCGGCCTGCGCGCGATGTATTTCATGCTGGCCGGCATGGCCGATCGCTTCCATCTGCTGAAATACGGCCTGGCGATGGTGCTGGTGTTCGTCGGCGCCAAGATGCTGGCGGCCGATTTCTACAAGATTCCGGTGGGCTTGTCGCTCGGTATCGTGGGCCTCATCATCGTGACCTTCATGTTCGCCAGCCTGTGGGTGACGCGCAAACCGCCTGCGCCGCGCTGACCCCCAGCATCCACCGGCTGGTCTGACGAGGGGCCTCATGTCCATCAACATCGACTCACCACTCGCACGCCGCATCGCGGCCTTTGCGTTCCTGGTCTTCATTTTCGGCGCGACCTTCTGGCTGCTGTCGCCGTTTTTTGCCTCGCTCGCCTGGGCCGGCATCCTGGCTTACGTCACCTGGCCGCTGCATCAGCGTCTGAGTCAGCGCGTGCCCGGCGAGAATCTCGTCGCGCTGTTGATGACGCTGGGCGTGGCGGCCACCCTGCTGCTGCCTTTGCTGTGGGTGATGTTCACCCTGGTCGGCGACGTGGCAACGACATCATCCATTCTCAAACAGCTGGCCGCCGAGGGGCTGCCGCCGTTGCCTGCCGGCGTGCGCGCATGGCCCGCGGGCGACTGGCTGCTGGCGCAATACCAGCGGGTGCAGGGCGACCCCGAGTGGGTGCGCGTACAAATGGCGGCGCTGGGGTTGTCCGACGCCATGGCGCTGAAAGTGGTGGCAGGCGAAGTGGGGCGCAACGTGGCGAAATTTGGCTTGGCCGTGTTTGCGCTGTTCTTTTTGTATCGTCACGGCGACGAAATACTGACGCAGTTTCGCGGTGTGGCCACGCGCTGGCTGGGCGAGTCGGCGCGTGGCTACATTCTGGCGGTCGGCGTCACGGTGCGCGCGGTGGTGTTCGGCATCGTCCTCACCGCGCTGGCGCAGGGGGTGCTCGCCGGGCTCGGCTACTGGGTGGCAGGCATCGCCGCGCCGGTGCTGTGGGGCGTGATTACGGCGCTGGTGTCGCTGATTCCCTTCGTCGGCCCGGTGGTGTGGATCGGCCTGTCGCTCGGCCTGCTGGCGCAGGGCGACACCGAGGCCGCACTGGGCCTGTTTCTGTGGGGGGCGCTGGTGGTGAGTTGGGTCGACAATCTGATCCGCCCGCTGGTGATCAGCGGGCCGACCCGGATACCCTTCCTGCTGGTGTTTCTGGGGGTGCTGGGCGGGCTCAATGCCTTCGGCCTGATCGGCCTGTTTCTGGGGCCGGTGCTGCTCGCCGTTTCGGTGGCGATCTGGCGTGAGTGGCTGGTGCACAAGCGTGTGGGCTAAGGTATCCTTGCGCCTCGTTTGTCCGGGGGCGTCATGAATCCAGCCAAAGACCGCACGATTTCCCGTCTGGCCCTCAACGCACTGAGCGTGTTCGAGACCATCGGCCTCCTCGTCATTACCCTGGCGACGGGGGTGGCTGGCGTGATCGAGGTGAAGACCATGGTCACGGCAGGCACCGTGACGCTGGCCGATCTGCTGTTGCTGTTCCTGTATCTCGAAATTTTCGCCATGGTCGGGGTGTATTTCCAGTCCGGCCAGTTGCCGGTGCGTTTCCCCATCTATATCGCGATCGTGGCGCTGGCGCGTTATCTGGTGCTGGACATGAAAAGCCTCGATGTCTGGCGCATGCTGGGCGTGACCGCCTCGATGCTGTTGCTGGCGGCAGCCGTGCTGGTGATTCGTTATGGCCATGTGCGCTTCCCGTATCAAGACGTCCACAAAGGCCGGGATACGCCGCCCTGAATTCAAGGCTGCCTGAAATCCAGGCGGCGCCTTATCTGTCTTTTTGCAGGCCTCTGCTGCCTGCCAACCGGTCATACGCTCACTGATGGAACTGACTCCGCCCCTGTTGCAACTCGCCACCCAGGCGCTCGATCTGGTGCTGGATTTCAAGCGCCCGGCCGATGCGGTGCTGTCGGCGTTTTTTCGCGAGCACAAGAAACTCGGTTCGCACGACCGTGCATTTGTCGCCGAAGCGGTGTTCGGCGTGTTGCGCCGCTATCGCTATTTATCGGTGGTGGTGCCTGCCGCCAATCCGCGCACGCTGATCGTGGCCTGGCTGATCAAGGCGCGCGGCATGAGCGGCGCGACGCTGGAACAGTTCGCCAAGCCCGAGCTGATTGCGCATATCCGCAACGCCAAGACCGACGACTTGCCGCTGGCCATTGCCGCTGAATTGCCCGAATGGGTGATCGAAAAACTGCAGCCGTCGATGAGCGACGCCGACATCCTCGCGCTCGGCCGTGCCCTGCAGTTGCCCGCGCCGCTGGACGTGCGGGTCAACAGCTTCAAGGCCGACCGCGACAGCGTGCTGGCGCGCTTGCAGGCGGAAGGCTTTGCCGTCGAGCCGACGCCGTATTCGCCGTGGGGCATCCGCTTCAAGGATCATCCGGCGATCAACCGCCATCCGCTGTTCGTCGACGGCAGCCTCGAAGTGCAGGACGACGGCAGCCAGTTGCTGGCCTTGCTGCTGGGCGCGCGGCGCGGCGAAATGGTGTGCGATTTCTGCGCCGGTGCCGGCGGCAAGACGCTCGCCATCGGCGCGATGATGGCGTCATCCGGGCGGCTGTATGCGTTCGACGTGGCGGAAAAGCGCCTGGCCAATCTGAAGCCACGGCTGGCGCGTTCGGGGCTGTCCAACGTGATGCCGCAGCTGATCGCATCGGAGAACGACACGCGGGTGAAACGGCTGGCGGGCAAGCTCGACCGCGTGCTGGTCGATGCGCCGTGTTCGGGGCTGGGCACGCTGCGCCGCAATCCCGACCTGAAATTCCGCCAGTCGCCCGACAGCGTGGCGGAACTGACGCAGAAGCAGGCCGCGATCCTGCGCGCCGCGGCGAAGCTGCTGAAACCCGGCGGGCGGCTGGTGTATGCGACCTGCAGCCTGTTGCCGGAAGAGAACGAGGCGATCGTCGAAGCGCTGCTGGCGGAGGGCGGCTTCACCCTGCTGCCGGTGAACGAATTGCTGGCGCAGCACAAGATCGACCTCGATACCGGCGCCATGCTCAGGCTGTCGCCTGCCGTACACGGCACCGATGGCTTTTTTGCCGCCGTCATGGTCAAAACGGCCGTTTGACCTGCACTGGTTTTGCGGTTATCAATGCGCTACCTCATTCACCCGCTGACCTGATTTTGCGATGACGGCTGCACTTCCTCATCCCGATACGCTGGGCACGTTGCACGGTTTGTTCCGCGCGCGCGTTGCGGCGACACCGGACCAGGTCGCCTATCGTCAGTTCGACGAGGCGACGGGTGCATGGGTCTCCTACTCGTGGGCGCAGATCGCTGCCGAGGTGGCGCGCTGGCAGGCGGCACTGGTCAGGGAGGGCCTCGTGCCCGGCGATCGGGTCGCGCTGATGTTGAAGAACTGCGTCGAATGGGTGATTTTCGACCAGGCCGCGCTCGGTCTGGGCCTGGTCACGGTGCCGCTGTATCTGGACGATCGCCCGGACAACGCGGCTTACATTCTCGAACATGCCGACGCCAGGCTGCTGCTGGTCGAGGGAAAATTCCAGCATCGGAAACTCGCCGAGATTGCCGGCCCGGTGGCGTGCCTGCAGCGCATCGTCAGCCTGGTGGCGCCGGAAAACGGACTGGCCGAATCGGGGCTGCCCATCGTCGTTGCAGCCGACTGGCTGGCCGCCGCAGCAGATACGCCTGTCCCCGCATGCGCGCTCGGCGCCGATGATCTGGCCAGCATCGTCTACACCTCCGGCACCACCGGACGCCCCAAGGGGGTGATGCTGACCCACGCGAACATGTTGTGGAACGCCTATTACGCTTCGCAGTGCACCGACTTTGGCGGGCATGCCGTGTTTCTGTCGTTCTTGCCCTTGTCGCACACGCTGGAGCGCACGGCGGGGTATTACCTGCCGATGCTGATCGGCGGCGAAGTCGCTTACGCGCGATCGATCGCGCAACTGGCCAGGGATCTGGAAGAGATTCGCCCGACGGCGCTGATTTCGGTTCCGCGCATTTACGAACGGGTGTACGGGCGGATTCAGGATGGCCTGGCGAAGAAGAAACCGTTGGCACGCAAGCTGTTCGATCTGGCCGTGCGCGTCGGCTGGCGGCGCTTCGAACGCGCGCAGGGACGCGCAGGCTGGCATCCCGAATTGTTGTTGTGGCCGGTGCTCGACAAGCTGGTGGCGCGCACCGTCATCGACAAGCTGGGCGGCCGGCTCACGGTGGCGGTGTCCGGCGGCGCCGCGCTGTCACCCGATATCGCGCGCGTGTTCATCGGCCTCGGCGTGCCGATTTATCAGGGCTACGGGCTGACCGAAACCAGCCCGGTGGTGTGCGTCAATCGGCCCGAGTCCAACCTGCCGGCCAGCATCGGCAGGCCCATGCCCGGGATCGAGGTCAGGATAGGCGACAACGACGAATTGCTGACGCGCAGCAGGTGCGTGATGCGCGGCTACTGGAAAAACGAGGAAGCCACCCGCGCCATCATCGATGCCGACGGCTGGCTGCACAGCGGCGACAAGGCGCGGCTGGACGAGCAGGGGCATTTCACCATCATCGGCCGCATCAAGGACATCATCGTGCTGAACAACGGCGAGAAGGTGCCGCCCTCCGAGATGGAGTCGGCGATCCTGCTCGATCCGCTGTTCGAGCAGGTGATGCTCGTCGGCGAAGGCAAGCCCTATCTGGCCGCGCTCACCGTGCTGAACGAGGAGCACTGGCAGGAATTCGCCGCCAGCCTCGATATCGATCCGCGCCAGCCGTCCGCACTCAGCAACCCCAAAGTGCTGAAGGCGCTCACGCAGCGCGCGGCCGCGCATCTCAAGCATTTTCCGGGCTACGCGCAGGTGCGCCGCCTGCATCCCGAACTCAATCCGTGGACCGTGGACAACGGTCTGCTGACCCCCACCCTCAAAGTCAAACGTAACCTGGTGCTCGACCGTTATCGCGCGGCGGTCGAAGCGATGTATGCCGATTTCGCGCGCTCATAAATTTCATCACGCCAAGGGAGAATCCATGTTGCTTCGTTTTAACCGCCTGACCATCGGTCTGGCACTGGCTGGGTGCGCCAACCTCGCGCACGCAGCGGGATTCGCGCTGATCGAACAGAATGCCAGCGGTCTCGGCAATGCCTATGCGGGTCAGGCGGCCAGCGCGCAGGACGCCAGCACGATTTTCTTCAACCCGGCCGGAATGACGCTGCTGCCGGATAGCCAGCTTGTGCTGGCGGGCAGCCTGATCTATCCGCAGGCCGAGTTCACCGGCACCGTCAGCCCCGCGATTGGCGGCGGCAACGGCGGCGACGCGGGCGATCTGGCGTTCGTGCCGAATGCCTACTTCGCGTATCGGGTGTCGCCCGACATCGTTGTGGGCGTGGGGCTGGGCGCACCCTTTGGCCTGAAAACCGAATACGACAGCACCTGGAAAGGCCGTACCCAGGCGATCAAATCCGAGCTGAAGACGATCAATATCAATCCCTCGATTGCGTGGAAAGCCAGCGAATCGCTGTCGCTCGGCGCGGGGGTGAGCTTTCAGTATGCCGAAGCGACGCTGACCAATTTCGCGGGTGCTCCGGGCGTGGCGACAGTCGAGGGCGACGACACCGGCTGGGGCTTCAACCTCGGCGCGCTGTGGCAGCTGAGCGAGGCCACGCGCATCGGTTTCGCGTACCGTTCCGAGGTCGATCAGTCGCTGGAAGGCGATCTGTCGTTCAGTGTCGCGCCGACCGTGATTCCCGTCACCGCCGACGTCACCCTGCCGGACTCCGCCTCGCTGAGCCTTTTCCACAAGCTGGATGCGCGCTGGGAATTGCTCGCCGACATTTCCTGGACCGGCTGGAGCGATTTCGACGAATTGCGCATCGTGAGTACCAGTGGCGGGACGGTGTCTGTGACACCCGAAAACTGGGATGACAGCTACCGCTATTCGGTGGGCGCCAACTACCGCCTCGACGACAAGCTGATGCTGCGCGGCGGCGTGGCGTATGACGAAACGCCGGTGTCCGATGCTTTCCGCACCGCACGCATTCCCGACGAAAACCGCACCTGGCTCGCGTTGGGCGCGCAGTACCGCCTGTCGGACAAGAGCGTGATCGAGGTCGGTTACGCGCATCTCTTCATCGACGACGCACGCATCAACAAAACCGAGAGTGGCATCACCCTGAGCGGAGAATTCGAAAGCTCGGTCGATATCCTCTCTGCACAACTGACGCTGGACTTCTGACCTTGCCGCGCACCGTCCCGTTCGACAATCTCATCACGCAGCTGATCGCCGACGTCCAGGACGTGCGGCTGCTGTGGCAGGTCGGCGTTCTGGTGCTGTGCGCGCTGGCCGCGTGGTGGATGCGGCGGCAGGTGCGGTCATGGCTCGATCAGTCGGCGTATGCCCAGTCCCGCGGGCGTGAAGGGCTCAAGCGAGTAGGCTTTCCGCTGCTGATGCTGCTGGCGCTGCTGATCGGGCGTGAGGCGGCGGAGCTCTTTCTGCATTCGACGCCGCTGCTCAATGTGGCGGTTCCCCTGTTGCTTGCGATGGTGCTGGTGCGAGGCATGGTGTACGCGCTGCGCTATGTGTTCGAGCCGCAGGAATCGTTGAAGGTGTGGGAGCGCACGGTCTCCTGGCTGATCTGGGGCGCGTTCGCCCTGCATCTCACGGGCTTGCTGCCGCGCATCCACGCGGCGATGGAGGCGCTGTCGTTCCAGTCCGGCAGCCATCGCTTCTCCCTGTGGCTGCTGGGGCAGGCGGCGGTGGTGATCGTGGTGGCGATTGTTCTGGCGCTCGCGCTGGGGCGGCTGATCGAAAACCGCCTGATGAGCCACACGGAGATGAATCTGTCGCTGCGCATGGCGCTGACGAAAGCCGTGCGTACCGTGTTGCTGATCGTGGCGGTTCTGGTGGCCTTGCCCACGGTGGGGATCGACCTCACCGTGCTGTCGGTGCTGGGCGGCGCGATCGGCGTGGGCATCGGCTTCGGCTTGCAAAAGGTCGCCAGCAACTACATCTCCGGCTTCATCATCCTGCTCGACCGCTCGGTGCGCATCGGCGATCTGGTGACGGTAGACAACAAATACGGTGAAGTCAGCCAGATCAACACGCGCTATACCCTGCTGAAAGGACTCGACGGCACCGAAACCATCGTGCCGAACGAAACGCTGATTACCCAGACGGTGGTCAATCATTCCTTGTCCAAACCCAATGTGCGGGTTGCGATACCGGTGCAGGTGGCTTACGGCGCCGATCTGGAGCAGGCTGAATCCCTGATGCTGGACGCCGCGCGCAGCCAGGAGCGGGTGATTCTTGACGAGCCGGACTATCTGCCCAAAGTGTTTTTGCGGGAATTTGCCGATAACGGGATACAGATGGAACTGGGCATCTGGATACGCGATGCCAACGAAGGCCAGGGTAACCTGCGCTCGGAAATCAACTGGGCGATCTGGCGCGGGTTCAAGGCGGCAGGCATCGAAATCCCGTATCCGCAGCGGACGCTGCATCTGGCGGATGCGGTTAATATCAAAATGAATAGTCCTTGATTTTTATGGATTTTATCCGTAAAATAGCGGACTAATTTATCCTTTTAAGGAGCTGTAAACGATGCTGTCAGGCCTGCTGGAGTTGCCGGGTTGGAATTTGCCGTGGTGGGGGTATGTGCTGGTTGCGCTGGCGCTCACTCACGTCACCATCGCTTCCATCACCATTTTCCTGCACCGCTCGCAGGCGCACCGCGCCGTTGATCTGCACCCTGTCGCCAGCCATTTCTTCCGCTTCTGGTTGTGGATGACTTCAGGCGTGGTCACCAAGCAATGGGTTGCGATTCACCGTAAGCATCACGCCAAATGCGAAACCGTGGAAGACCCGCACAGCCCGCAGACGCGCGGCATCTGGAAGGTCCTGCTGGAAGGTGCCGAGCTGTATCGCGCTGAAGCCAAAGTCGCCGAGACGATGGAAAAATACGGCCACGGCACGCCCGACGACTGGATGGAGCGGCATGTTTACGGCCGTCATTCGGTCATGGGGGTGGCGCTGATGATGGTGCTCAACATTGCTGCGTTCGGCCCTATCGGCCTGACCATCTGGGCGGTGCAAATGGCATGGATGCCGATCATGGCTGCCGGCATCATCAACGGCGTCGGCCATTACTGGGGCTACCGCAATTTCGCCTGTGAAGATGCCAGCACCAACATCCTGCCGTGGGGCATCCTGATCGGCGGCGAAGAACTGCACAACAACCATCACGCCTACGGCACCTCGGCGCGACTGTCGAACAAGTGGTACGAGTTCGACATCGGCTGGCTGTATATCAAGCTGATGTCCTATGTCGGCCTCGCCACCATTCGCAAGGTGGCGCCGACGGTGAAATGGCAGCCGGCCAAGCCCTTGTGTGACCTGGATACCCTGCAGGCCGTCATCACCCATCGCTACGACGTGATGACACGCTACGTGAAGAGCGTGCTCGACGACAGCGCGGCCGAGATCGCCAAGCTTAAAGCGGGTTCGAATCTGCCGCAAAACTGGAATCTCAACAGCTTCCGTGGCTGGTTGTACAAGGAGCCCGACGAACTGGCCGCGGCCGACAAGGCCGAACTGGATAAATTGCTGGGCAAGAGCGAACGCCTGCAAACGGTTTATCGCATGCGCCAGGAACTCGCCGCCATCTGGGGACGTTCGACTGCCAGCCGCGAGCAGTTGCTGGAGCAGTTGCAGGCCTGGTGCAAGCGCGCTGAAGACAGCGGTGTGCAGTCGCTGAAAGACTTTTCGGTTCGCCTGCGCTGTTACGCTTGAGGACAGGGCGACCTAGGGTCGCCTGCTTCAGGCAGCGCACATGAAGAATGCGCCCAATAAAAAACCCGCCAATCGGCGGGTTTTTTATTGGGCGGAACCCGCTTTATTTGAGCTTGGTTTCCTTGTACTCGACGTGCTTCCGGGCTTTGGGATCGAACTTCATGATCGCCATTTTTTCCGGCATGGTTTTCTTGTTC
The DNA here is from genome assembly GCA_963818665.1 of uncultured Hydrogenophilales bacterium. Lineage (GTDB taxonomy): Bacteria > Pseudomonadota > Gammaproteobacteria > Burkholderiales > Thiobacillaceae > Thiobacillus. The sequence goes on from CAWFTM010000014.1 coordinate 120,842, forward strand.
TTGGTGGTGGTGTAAAAGTGGCCGGTGCCCGCAGTGGACTCCAGCTTGATTTTTTCGCGTCCGCCTTTAGCCATGGTGGTTCTCCTTAGACTGCAACGCCGTTGGCGCGCAGGTCAGCCAGAACGGTTTCGATGCCGTTCTTGTCAATGGTGCGCAGCGCTGCGGTAGACAAACGCAGGCGAACCCAACGGTTTTCGCTTTCGACCCAGAACCGGCGGTATTGCAGGTTGGGCAGGAAACGACGCTTGGTTCTATTGTTGGCGTGGGAAACGTTGTTTCCGACCATGGGCTTCTTGCCCGTTACGACACATACGCGAGCCATGATGCTGCTCCAAAATTGAGGGTTAACTGGTTGGGGTCAGCCGGTTGAGGCAAACCCGAGAACCGCGATTTATATCACAGCTTGCAAGATCGGGGCAAGTCTGGCGTGCGCTCAGAGTTGGCCGGATTCCTTGAACGACAGCGAAGACGCGCCCGCGACGATGAAATGGTCGAGCACGCGGATATCGACCAGGGCCAATGCTTCCGCCAGTTTTCGGGTGAGGATGCGGTCGGCCTGGCTGGGTTCGGCCACCCCGCTGGGATGGTTATGGGCCAGGATCAGCGCGGCAGCGTTGAGCGCCAGCGCGCGCTTGAGAATTTCACGCGGGTAGACGCTGGTTTGCGTCAGTGTGCCGCGAAACAGTTCTTCCACGGCGATCACCCGGTTTTGCGCGTCGAGAAACACGCAGCAAAACACTTCGTATTCCTTGCCGCGCAGAATCAGGCGCAGGTAGCTGCGTACGGCGTCGGGCGATTCCATCGCGTCGCCGGCCTGCATGTCCTCGGCCAGGGTGCGCCGTGCCATTTCCATCACCGCCTGCAGCAAGGCGTACTTGGCTTCGCCGACGCCGGGTGCGGCGCAGGCGGCCCGGCGGTCGGCGCGGCAGAGCCCGCCCAGGCCGCCGAAGCGGTCGATCAGTTCGCGACCCAGATCGACCGCGCTTTTGCCGACCACGCCGGTGCGCAGGAATACCGCGACCAGTTCAGCGTCGCTGAGGGCGCCAGCCCCCTGTTTGAGAAGTTTTTCGCGCGGACGCGCATCCAACGGCCAATCGCAAATCGCCATGTCCACCCCTGCTAGAATGCGCCATTGTCATGGAAAGTGCGCTGGGAATCGAGATCGTGTCGCTGGCACACAGAAAAATCCTCTTGGGCGTAACCGGCGGTGTCGCGGCTTATAAAGCCGCTGAACTGTGCCGCCTGCTGGTCAAGGCGAACGCCGACGTGCAGGTGGTGATGACCGCGGCAGCGCAACAGTTCGTCACGCCGCTGACGTTCCAGGCCCTGTCCGGCCAGCCCGTGCTGACGTCGCTGTGGGAAGGGGGCGGGAGCGATGGCATGGCGCATATTCATCTGTCGCGCGAGGCCGACCTGATTCTGGTGGCACCGGCTTCCGCCGATTTTCTGGCCAAACTCGCTCATGGGCGGGCAGACGATCTGTTGTCTACCCTGTGTCTGGCGCGCGCCTGTCCGCTGGCGGTTGCGCCCGCGATGAACCGCGAAATGTGGGCAGCGGCACCCACCCAGCGCAATCTTCAACAGCTCCGTGCCGACGCTATCAGCGTGCTGGGGCCGGCCGCAGGCGAGCAGGCATGCGGTGAAACCGGCCTCGGACGGATGCTGGAAGCGGCCGAGATCGCAGCGGCCGTGCCGGGTTTGCTGGGTGTCGGGCCGCTGGCGGGCAAGCGCGTCCTGATTACCGCCGGGCCGACCTTCGAGCCGATCGACCCGGTGCGCGGGCTGACCAATCGCAGTTCCGGCAAGATGGGCTATGCCGTGGCGCAGGCGGCGGCCGAAGCGGGCGCCGAGGTCTGTCTGGTGTCGGGGCCGACCTGTCTCGCGCCGCCCGCGCGGGTGCGCCGCGTCGACGTGCAAAGCGCGGCCGAGATGCGCGAGGCGGTGCGGGCCGAGTTGCCGAGCGATGTGTTCATTGCGGTGGCGGCGGTGGCCGATTACCGGGTGGAGCTTGCTGCCCCGCAAAAAATCAAGAAAAACGGCGACGGCCTGACGCTGCAGCTGGTCGCCAACCCCGACATTCTGGCCGAGGTGGCCGCGTTGCCCGATGCGCCGTTTTGCGTCGGATTCGCCGCCGAAACCGAGCGACTGGCGGAGCACGCCGAAGCCAAACGCCTGCGTAAAAAGCTGCCGCTGCTGGTGGGCAATCTCGCGCAGGACACACTCGGCCAGGAGTCAGCCGAACTGGTGCTGTTCGACGACCAGGGCCAGCACCCGCTGCCGCGCGCCGACAAACTCACCCAGGCGCGTCTTCTGATCCGCCACCTTGCAACCCTGCTTGATTGACGAAATCCCGACGAATATGAAGATGGATGTGAAGATTCTCGACGCTCGCCTGCGCGATCAACTGCCGCATTACGCGACGGCGGGTGCGGCCGGACTCGATTTGCGTGCCTGCATCGATGCGCCGATGATGCTGCAACCAGGCGAAACCCGGTTGATTCCCACCGGCATGGCGATCCATTTGGCGGATCCCGGCTATGCCGCGCTGATTCTGCCGCGCTCGGGCCTGGGCCACAAACATGGCATCGTTCTGGGCAATCTGGTGGGGCTGATCGATTCGGATTATCAAGGCCAGCTCATGGTTTCCGCCTGGAATCGCGGTCAGCAGGCGTTCGAACTGGTCCCGCTGGAGCGGTTGGCGCAACTGGTCATCGTGCCGGTGGTGCAGGCCGAATTCAACGTGGTGGAGGATTTTGCAGCGAGTCAGCGTGGCGAAGGGGGGTTCGGTAGCACTGGCCGCCAATAGTGTCGGAATTTTTTACACAATAATGACGGGCCACCCGGCAGACCAGCCAGCCGGGTGCGACCGGGTTGGGGCATGGATGTTGCTATATCACATACATGTCGGCAGGTTTCCTGCAGTTTGGGATGCCTGTCTTTGCGGAGAACATAAACATAAGAGGCTGGCCGTTTGGCGCATCTGTCATGCACCACACATCCATATTGCGATTTGGTCTGATCCTGGCTACAGCCCTGGCGCTGTTGGCTGGGATCGCTACGTCCGTGATTTATCTGTCGCGGCCGCAGGGTTTGCCAGCTCCGGAAGACCTCGACAAGCCGGTGATGGCCACGCAGATCGAGTTCCTGGCCGACGCCATGCAGCGCAACGCCGCACGCATTGCTGCGCACCCGCAGACACTGGCGTGTTTCGATGGCGGTTTGCCGGAGGTGTGCCAGGCGCAGGCTGCCAACCTGCAAGCCTTGAATCAGGAAGCGACGGTGCTGTTCGTCACCGCCGGACAGAATCAGCTGTTGCCCGGGTTTTTGCCGGTCGAAACGCGGCGGCTGCTGGCCAATGCCGGCCAAGGCGGCGCGGGCGCGGCGGCCAGCTTCAGCCTGTCGCTGTCGCATCCGGTGGTGAACGCTGAAGGCAAACGCCTGGGCTTCGTCATCGTCGAACAAAGCGTGCCGCAACTGCAGGCCTTGTTCGACACGCTGCCGCTGCCGGATGCTGCCGCCTATGCCGAATTGCAGCAAAGCCAGGGCAAGGGTGTCGTCACCGTGCTGATGCGGCGCGGCAATCAGGCCATCAAGCAGCGCAGCCAGCCGGACCGGGTCGTGCTGGCGGGTACGCCGTGGACGATCGCGGTGTGGCGCAACGACAAACCCGTGATCGAAAATGTCCTGCCCTATATTTTCGGCTGGCTGCTGGCCAGCCTGGTGATCGCCGTGCTGGTGATGGCCTTTACCCTGGCGGTGCGCAACCGGGTGGGCGACAGCCTGCGCATGCTGGTGAAATTCACCAACGACCTGCGGCAGCAACGGCTGCGCACCGATTATCCGGTGAGCCTGGCGGAGTTTCAGCCGCCGCTGGAGGCCATGCTGAAACTCGGCAAGATCATGCTCGGCAAGCAGAAGGAAGTCACCAGCCAGGCGCGGCTCGATCATCTGTCCCAGGTCAACAACCGCCGCGGCTTCGATGAAAAGCAGAAGGAACTGTTCGCCAGCCTGAAAGACGGCTGGTCGCACAGCCTGCTGATTCTGGATATCGACAACTTCAAGCAGGTGAACGACACCTTCGGCCACGAGGCGGGCGACCAGCTCATCATCAAGTTCGGCAATGCGCTCAAGACCTGTCTGCGCAACAGCGATTTCATCGCCCGCCTCGGCGGCGACGAATTCTGCGTGATGTTCCCCTTCACGCCGCTCGATCGCGCGCAGGAACTGGCCGAGCGGCTGCGCGCCTGCATGCCGGAGAGCGTGGAACTGATCAAGGGCGTGACGCAAAAGTTGTCGTGGAGCGGCGGCTTGTCCGAATACAGCCGCGACGACAAACAGGAAAACGAGGCGCTGGCACGCGCCGATGCCGCCTTGCTGGAAGCCAAGCGCGGTGGCCGCAATGCCACGCGCATCAAGGCCGCCGCCTGAACCCCTTCACCAGCAACACGACTCCGAGCCCTGCCCACAGCGCCAGTACCGGCGCATTGCCCCAGCGCACATAGGGCGTGCTGCCGGCATAGCCCTGGATGGTTCCGCTGAGGCTGCCGGAGGTGAAGGGCTGCAAGTGGGCCAGCAAACGACCTTGCGTATCGATGATCGCCGTCAGCCCGGTATTGGTGGCGCGCAGCATCATGCGGCCGGTTTCCAGCGCGCGCATCTGCGACATCTGCGCGTGCTGCCACGGCGCGAACGAGTCGCCGAACCAGGCCAGATTGCTGACATTGACCAGCACGCTGGCCTCGGGAAGCTGGCGAATGATTTCCTCGCCGAAGGCGTCCTCGTAGCAGATGTTGGCCGCCACCCGCTGGCCGCCAATGGCGAGCGGGCGCTGGTCGACGGCGCCGCGCGCAAAATCCGACAGTGGAATGTGCAGCACCTCGAGCACCCAGCCCCATACCGCTTTCAGCGGAATGTATTCGCCGAACGGCACCAGATGCACCTTGTGATAACGCTGGCTGGGCGCACGCCCCAGGCTGATCACGCTGTTGTAGTAGGCGCTCTGCGGCGAGCCGGTCGGCAGGCCGGTCAGCACGTCGCCGCCGTTTGTCTGGCCGAGCGATACCAGTCCGGCGCGATAGGCATCGGAGAGATCGGATTCGAACAGCGGCAACGCGGTTTCCGGCAGCACGATGAGTTGGGCGGGCGAGGCGGCGGCCATGCGCGCGTAGTGTTCCAGGGTGGCGTGGGTTTTCTCCGGCCGCCACTTCATGTCCTGCGGGATGTTGCCCTGCAGCAGGGCGACCGTGGTGGGTGCGCCGTCCGGCGTCGTCCAGGCGACCGCGCGCAAGGCCTGGCCGCCGACGCCCAGCGCCACAATCGCCATGGCCGCCCAGGCGCGCTGTGCCAGCGAGATGCGCGTCGCGCTCCACGCCAGCAGCGCGGCGATCAGCGCCAGCAGGAACGACACGCCGTATACGCCGAGCAGGGGCGCGTAACCCGCCAGCGGGCTGGCGGGCACCTGCGAATAGCCCAGCGTCAGCCACGGAAAACCGGTGAGGATCCAGCCGCGCGTCCACTCCATGACGCCCCAGGCGAGCGGCATCAGCAGCAGCACACGCAGCGCGGGGGAGCCTGACCAACGTTTATGCCCTTCAGGGTACGCCTGCAGCGCGCCGGTTGCCGCCGGAAACAGCGCCAGCACCGTGCAAAACAGCAGGGTCGCCAGCGCCGCCAGCCAGGTGGGCATGCCGCCATACACCGACAGGCTGATGAATATCCAGCTCACGCCCGTCAGGAAAAATCCCAGGCCCCACATCAGGCCGATGAGAAAGCCGGAACGCGACGAGGTGGTGCGGGCCAGCAAACCGAACAGCAGCGCCAGGCTCAGCACCGGCAGGGGCCAGACGTTGAGCGGGGCGAAGCCGCCGACGGCCAGCGCGCCGGCGAGCAGGCTGACGAGCAAGGCCGGGAACGAGGCGCGACGCATGGCGAAGAACCTATCCGCCATGGGTGTCGCGGCGCCGATCAACGGGACGATTCAAAGTCGATATGGCCGTCGATCAGCGTGTAGCGCACCCGGCCCTGCATCGGCTGATTCAGGAAGGGGGTGTTGTTGCCCTGGCTGGCCAGGGTTCTGGGGGTGACGACCCACTCGGCGGTCTCGTCGAAAATGCAGATGTCGGCGCAGCTGCCGACCGACAGGTTGCCACCGGGCACGCCGAGAATCTGCGCCGGTTTCCATGAAATCAGGTCGATCGCCTGCAGCAGCGGCACGCCCATTTCGCGCGCCCATTTCAGCGTCAGCGGCAGCAGCAGTTCGACCCCGGAGGCGCCGGGCGCCGATTCGCCGAAGGGAACCTGTTTTTCGTCCTCGTCGACCGGGGTGTGATCGGAACACAGCGCGTCGATGGAGCCGTCGCGCAGCGCTTCGCGGATCGCATCGCGGTCGCGCAGGCCGCGCAGGGGCGGGACCAGATGAAAGTGCGAATCGAAGCCGACGAGGTCGTTTTCCGACAGGTGGACATGGTTGATCGCCACGTCGCAGGTGACGGCCAGCCCCTGTGCCTTGGCCGCGCGCACCATGGCAATGCCGTCGCGGGTGGAGAGGCGGGTGAGGTGCACGCGGGCGCCGGTTTCGCGCGCCAGTTGCAGGATGGTGGCCAGCGCCACCGTTTCGGCCAGCGCGGGAATCCCGGGCAGGCCGAGACGCGAGGCCACCGCGCCGTCGTGCGCCACGCCATCGCGCGCCAGCGCCACGTCCTGCGGACGCAGCCACAGGCTGAAGCCGAAGGTGGCGGCATATTCCATCGCACGCAGCAGCACCAGGGTGTCGGTCGGCGGCGCGTCGGCCTGGGTAAAGGCGCGGCAACCGGCTTCGGTCAGCTCGGCCATCTCGGTCAGCATTTTGCCGGCCAGCTTTTCGGTCAGGGCGCCGATCGGATAGACGCGCGGCCCGGGCAGGTTCTTGGCGCGAAATTTCAGCATTTCGACCAGGCCGGGCTCGTCCAGCGGCGGGTCGGTGTCGGGCGGGCAGGCCAGCGAGGTGATGCCGCCCGCCGCCGCTGCGAGCATTTCCGATTCGAGCGTCGCCTTGTATTCGTAGCCCGGTTCGCGCAGCCGCACCGACAGGTCGATCAGGCCGGGGCAGACGATCAGGCCGCTGGCGTCGAGGGTGCGGTTGGCGTGGAAGTCGGCCGGCGCCTGGCCGTTGCCGACGATCTTGCCGGCGGCCACGAACACGTCGGCGATTTCGTCGCGTGCGTTCATCGGGTCGATGACGCGGCCGTTCCTGATATGAATCTTCATGCGTTTCCCGTCCCCGCGAGCAAAGCCATCACCGCCATGCGCACCGCAATGCCGTAGGTCACCTGCGGCAGGATCACCGACTGCGGGCCGTCGGCCACTTCGGAGTCGATTTCCACGCCGCGGTTCATCGGGCCGGGGTGCATCACGATCGCATCCGGTTTGGCGAGCGCGAGTTTTTCCGTGGTCAGGCCAAAGAACTTGAAATATTCCTGCGCGGAGGGCAGCAGCGCGCCCTTCATGCGTTCGTTCTGCAGGCGCAGCATGATGACCACGTCGCAGCCGCGCAAGCCATCTTCCATGTTGTGAAACACCTTGACGCCCATCTGCTCGACCCCGGTGGGCAGCAGGGTTTTCGGGCCGATGACGCGCACTTCCGGCACCCCCAGCGTGGTCAGCGCGTGGATCTGCGAACGCGCGACGCGCGAATGCAGCACGTCGCCGACGATGGCCACGGTCAGATTGTGAAAGTCGCCCTTGTAGCGGCGGATGGTGAACATGTCGAGCAGGCCCTGCGTCGGGTGCGCATGGCGGCCGTCGCCCGCATTGACCACTGAAATGTGCGGCGCCACGTGGCGCGCGATGAAATGCGCCGCGCCCGACTGCGAGTGGCGCACGATGAACATGTCGGCGTGCATCGCCGAGAGGTTGTCGACGGTGTCGAGAATCGCCTCGCCCTTGGTCTGGCTGGAGGTGGCGATGTTGAGGTTGACGACGTCGGCGGACAGGCGCTTGGCGGCGATCTCGAAGGTGGTGCGGGTGCGCGTCGACGGTTCGAAGAACAGGTTGAAGATCGATTTGCCGCGCAGCAGCGGGACTTTTTTCACCTCGCGCTCGCCCACATCCATGAAGGATTCGGCGGTGTCGAGGATCTGCGTCAGGATGGCGCGCGGCAGGCCGTCGAGCGTGAGCAGGTGGCGCAGTCTGCCGTCTGGAGTGAGTTGTGGGTTCATGCAAGGGAGAGGGTCAGATGGCCGTCGTCGAGGCGGGAAAGATTGATGTTCTGGTGGTCGGGCACGGCGAGGCTGAGGCCGACGAAATCGGGGCGGATCGGCAGTTCGTGGCCGCCGCGGTCGACCAGCACCGCCAGCCGGATCGAGGCCGGGACGGCCGTAATCGAACAGTTCGTTCATCGCCGCGCGCACCGTGCGCCCGCTGTGCAGCACGTCGTCGACCAGCAGGATGTCGCGGCCTTCCAGGTCGAACGGCAGGTTGGACGGCTTCACCTGCGGGTGCAGACCGATGCGCGAGAAATCGTCGCGGTAGAACGAGATGTCGAGCGTGCCGAGCGGCTGGGTGCATTTCAGCAGGATATGCAGGCGCTCGGCCACCCAGACGCCGCCGGTGTGGATGCCGACGATGACGGTGTTGGGCGCGAGCGTGGGGGCGATCGCGTCGGCGAGCTGCGCGATCAGTGAATTGGCGTCAGGCAATGAGGCGTGCATCGAAAAATCCCTGCAGGATGAGTTGCGCGGCGACCGCGTCGGTCAGCGCCTTGTTTTTCTTGCCGTGAATGCCGCGTGCATGGAGTTCGGATTCGGCCGCCGTGCTGGTGTGGCGCTCGTCCACCAGAAACACCGGCAGCTTGAAGTGCGATTCTAATTTGCGCGCGAAGTTTTTGGCCACCCGTGTCATCTCGTGTTCGCTGCCGTCGGCGTGGGTGGGCAGACCCATCACCAGCAGCACCGGCTGCCATTCGGCGACCAGTTTGGCGATGGCGGCCAGTCGCGCCTCGGTGGAATCGGCCTGGATGACGCTGAGCGGATGGGCGATGCCGATCGACAACTCGCCCGACGCCACGCCGGTGCGCTTCAGCCCCAGATCGAGGGCCAGCACCGTGCCGTGGGTGGAGTCCGGGTTCAAGCGTGCCCGGCTTCTTCGGACAGGCTGGCGAAGTCGATGCCCAGCAGCTTCATCGCCGCAGGCAGGCGTGCTTCGGGCGCCAGGTCGAAAATCACCTGCGGGTCGGCCGCCACCGACAGCCAGGCATTCTGCTTGAGTTCGTCTTCCAGTTGCCCCGCGGCCCAGCCTGCGTAGCCCAGCGACACCATGAATTTATCCGGCCCCGCGCCCTGGCTCACCGCTTCCAGCACGTCCTTCGAGGTGGTGAGGCTGACCGTGTCCTTGACGGTGAGGGTGGAGCTGAAGGTGAGCGGCGGGGTGTGCAGCACAAAGCCACGCTCGGTCTGAACCGGGCCACCAAAATACACCGTGTTGCGGTGCAGTCGCTCCGGCAGCGACAGCCCGATCTGTTCGAACAGCGTCGACAAATCGAGATCGATCGGCCGGTTGATCACCACGCCCAGCGCGCCCTGATCGCTGTGGTCGCAGATATAGGTCAGCGTGCCATTGAAATTGGGATCGACCATGCCGGGCATGGCGATCAGGAAATTGTGGGTGAAATTGACGGTATCCATGATTACGCTCCCATTGTAATCTGCCTCAAATCGGGTCAACACCTTTTTCGACAACGCTTCATTCACTATAGCGGCCAGCACACTCCATGCCTGAATACGCCCGCGCCCTCGTCTGGTTCCGTCGCGATTTGCGCGACTACGACCATGCCGCGCTTTACCATGCGCTGAAATCCGCCCGTGAGGTGGTGTGCGCCTTTGTTTTTGATCGGGAAATTCTGGATGCCCTGGTCGACCGGGCGGATCGCCGCGTCGAGTTCATCCATGCCAGCGTCGGCGAATTGCAGCAGGCGCTGCAGGCCCGGGGCGGCGGCCTGGTGGTCCGGTATGGGGCGGCGCGCGACGAAATCGTGCAACTGGCGAACGAAGTTCCGGGCCGAGGCGGTGTTTTTCAATCACGACGACGACCCGGCGGCGCTGGCGCGCGATGCCGCCGTCGAGGCCGCGCTGCGTGGCCGCGGGGTAGCCGTCCATCACTACAAGGACGCAGTCATCTTCGAACGGGATGAGGTGCTGACCGCCGGCAAAACGCCCTTCAGCGTGTTCACGCCCTACAAGAATGCCTGGCTCAAGGCCTTGACGCCGTTTTACCTGCGCGCCTACCCGGTCGATGCCTATACCGACCGGCTGGCGTCGCAGTCGACCCCGATTCCCGAATTGCACGACATGGGGTTTGCCCCCACCAACCTGCGCGAGTTGAGCCTGCCCACCGGCATGTCGGGCGGTGCGCGCCTGTTCGAGGACTTTCTGCAGCGGATCGACCGTTACCAGGAAGCGCGCGATTTCCCGGCGGTGAAGGGCGTGTCCTACCTGTCGGTGCACCTGCGCTTCGGCACCGTGTCCATCCGCCAGCTGGCCGCCGCGGCCTACCAGCACGGCGGGCGCGGCGCGCAGACCTGGCTGTCCGAACTGATCTGGCGGGATTTTTACCACCAGATCCTGGCGCACCGTCCCGACGTCGCCAATGGGCATGCCTTCAAGCCGCAATACGACGCGCTGCCGTGGCCCAATCCGCCGGGCCATTTCGAGGCGTGGTGCGAGGCCCGCACCGGCTATCCGCTGGTCGACGCTGCGATGCGCCAGCTCAACCAGACCGGCTACATGCACAATCGATTACGAATGGTGACGGCGAGTTTTCTGACCAAGGATCTGCTGGTCGACTGGCGGCTGGGCGAGCGCTACTTCGCCGACACGCTGATCGATTTCGACCTCGCCGCCAACAGCGGCGGCTGGCAGTGGGCGGCGTCAGTGGGGTGTGACGCGCAACCATGGTTCCGCATCTTCAACCCGGTGACGCAGTCCGAGCGGTTCGACGCGCAGGGCAAGTTCATCCGTCGCTATCTGCCTGAACTCGCCAAGGTGCCGGAAAAATTCATTCATGCCCCGTGGACGATGCCCGCGACCGAACAGCAACGGATGGGTTGCGTCATCGGCCGCGACTACCCGGCGCCGATCGTCGATCACGCCGTGCAAAGGCCGCACGCGCTGGCGCTCTTCAAGCAGGCTGGGCGGCATTCTGGCGCGAAGGCAGACTGAGAGCGCGCCTCGTGCGTTAAAGTGGCAAGGCGCGGCGCATCGCCGCATCATCCTGGCAAGGAGGTTCCATGGCGGCATGGCTGATTCCCGCAGTCAAGGCAATTCTGCCTTTCGTGAGTCCGATCGTTTCGGCGGCATTGCCGGTCTTCACCACGCGCAAGAGTGACGCGCCCATGCAGGACCAGAGTGGCGTTCTGCAGCAGCAGATAACCGAACTGCAGATGGCGGCCTCGCAGAATGCGCTGCACGTGAAGAAGCTGGCCGAGCAGTTGCAGAAAACGGTGACCGCGCTCGAGGCGGGCGCGGCAATCGCGGAGTCGCGTTTCAGGCGGACAACCGCACTGTGCAGCGCGGCCGTCGTGCTGTCGCTCGTTGCCATCGGCGTTTCATTGGCCGTGCTTTTATCGCGCTAGTCGTGTGTCTGGCAGGCCGGTTTCAGGTCATGCGCACAAAAAAAGCCGGGCAATGCCCGGCCTTGTCGAGACGGCTTGAAGCGACCGCTTACGCCGCTTTTTCGTGATGGTATCCGGTCACGGTATCGACTTCGGTCTTGGAACCGAGGATCACCGGCACGCGCTGGTGCAGACCTTCCGGGCGACAGGTCGAGGATGCGCTCGCGGCCGGTCGTCGCGGCGCCGCCGGCCTGTTCGACGATGAAGGCCATCGGGTTGGCTTCGTACAGCAGGCGCAGCTTGCCGGCCTTGGCGGGATCCTTGGTGTCCTTGGGGTACATGAAGATGCCGCCGCGGGTCAGGATGCGGTGCACTTCGGCGACCATCGAGGCCACCCAGCGCATGTTGAAGTCCTTGCCGCGCGGGCCGGTCTTGCCGGCCAGGCATTCGTCGACATAGCGCTGCACCGGCTTTTCCCAGAAACGCTGGTTGGACGCGTTGATGGCGAATTCCTTGGTTTCGGTCGGGATCTTCATGTTGGGGTGGGTCAGCATGAACTCGCCGACGTCGCGGTCCAGCGTAAAACCATTCGACGCCGTGGCCGATGGTCAGCACCAGCATGGTGGACGAACCGTAGATCGCGTAGCCGGCGCAGACCTGCTTGACGCCGGGTTGCAGGAAGTCTTCGGTCTTGGCGGCGCGGCCGGCAACCGGCGCTTTCAGGATCGAGAAGATGGTGCCGACGGAAATGTTGACGTCGACGTTGCTGGAGCCGTCGAGCGGATCGAACACCAGCAGGTATTTGCCCAGCGGGTATTTGTTGGGAATCGGGTAGCACATCGTCCATTTCTTCCGACGCCATGCCGGCCAGGTGGCCGGCCCACTCGTTGGAGCGGATCATGATTTCGTTGGTGATGACGTCGAGCTTCTTCTGCGTTTCGCCCTGCACGTTTTCGGAATCGAGCGAGCCCATCACGCCCATCAGCGCGCCCTTGTTGACCACGTTGGAAATGGCCTTGCAGGCGGTGACGACGTCGTTCAGCAGCGAGGTGAAGTCGCCGGTGGCGCCGGCGGTGCGGCGCTGTTCTTCAATGATGAACTGGGTAAGGGTGGTGCCGGTGTGCATGACAATCTCCAGAAAGTGGATTAACAAATAAAAATATTAGACTAATCAAGCATTTTATCACGTGATAAAGCCAATCAATCCATGGCGTGATGGGTGTACCGGTGATGGGTGGGGGCAGGATAAAAAAACCCGCCCAGTGGGCGGGTTGAGCAGACAGGCCGCCATTCTGGCGCGGCGGCGCCCATCATTCCTTCAGCTGCGTCGCCGCACGGCGAATCCGACCAGGCCCAGGCCCGTCAGCAGCATGATCCAGTTGTCCACTTCGGGCACGGGCGTGGCAGCCTGAACATTGAGGCTGCGCAGCTTGGCAAAATCGTTTGCCTGCGCCAGGCGTGCCGACACGGCGAGCCAGTCGTAGGTGCCGGTGAAACTCGACAGGTCCACCGCCTTGATATCGTTGATGCTGCTGGTGCTGCTGAAGGGCGTCGCGCTGCCCAGGGCAGCGGGTTTCACCCCGTCGAGATTCAGACTGCCGCTGCCCGCCCAGATGCTGAGATCGGAGTCGCCGCCGAACTGGCGCAGGGTCAGGCTGTCGAGCTGCACCGGCGCTGGAAAAGCGGAACAGGATGAGATCGTCGGCGCCCTGGTTGTCGAGCGCATGCATGTTGCCGCTACTGGAACAGTTGACGCCTTCGCTGCGGCTGCACACGCCCATGCCGTAGCCGGAATAGATTTCCAGCTCGGCGGTCTGGTAGCGGCCGCCGCGACCGGTGGTCGACCAGGCGGTGACGGTGGTGGTGAGGCCGTCCAGCGTCTGCGCGTAGCTGTTGCCGAAGGCTTCCGGGGCGGGGTTGCCGGACACGAACGTGAATTCGACTGCGGCGGCCTGGGCCGAGAACAAGGCCGCGCCGAGCAGGGCGGAACGCAAAGAGAACGACATGACGACTCCTGATGAAAGGGATGCGGGCACACAGGCCATGGGAAAGACTGAGCAATCCGCATTCCAGGCATCGGGGAGCCGGCTGAAAACCGGGGGGTATTGCGCCGTCGGCAATGGCCGTGGGCAATAAATGGCCTGCCGTTCATGGCAGGCCAGTGTTAACTTGATGATTCTGTTTGTGATTGTTTTGATCAGTCGGTGCCGACCAGCTGGTCGGAACGGGTGAAGGTCCAGGTGCGGGTGATCGACAGAATGTCGGTTTTCTTCCGCATGTCCTCGGGAAAGGCCGCATAGGGTGTTGCGAGTTCGACAATCTTGACGGCTGCGGCATCGAGAATTTTCGAGCCGGACGAGCGATCCACCTCGACTGCTTCGAGGCGGCCGTCCGCGTAGATCGATACGGTGAGCTTCAGGCTGCCGTAGATGCCCTGGCGGCGCGCAGCCTCGGGATAGTTGACGTTGCCGACGCGTTCGACCTTGGTGACCCAGTCTTCCACGTAGCGCGCAAACGCGTATTCGCGGACGTTGGCGCCGACGAACGCGCGCTTGGGGCGCTTCTGGTATTCGTCCCATTGCTGCGAGATGCGCGCCTGCAGCTGCGCCATTTCGCGTGCCTGCTGGTTGATCTGGCTGGCGTCGATGGCGGGCTGGTCGGGTGTCGGCGGCGCAGCCTGCTGCGGATTCTGCAGCTGCGCGTCGGGTTTCAGCTGGCTCAACAGGGTCTTGGCCTGCTGTTCCAGCTTGGCGACCCGCTCCTGCAGGGCGGCTTCTTCGCTGCCGCTTTGCGTCTGTGCGCTGGCGGGCAAGGGGCTTTTCAGCCGCCGGTCTTCGTCGGTGTTGCCGCCGCCGGCCAGGTTGACCTGCCCCAGCGCGTCGGGATTGAGCGGGGCCTCCGCGCTCTTGGCGTTGACCAGCACCACCTCCATCGGCAGGTTGGGGTCCTCGAACAGGCGCGGGTTGATCTGCACGAACTGGGTCGACAGCAGCATGCCGTGCACCGCGGCCGACGCCAGCAGCGCCAGCGCCATGCGCGTGCCCTGCTTGGACGGTTCGGCGAGAGGAGGCGGAGCGGCGGTCACCATGGGTGTGTAAAAGTTGGACTAGCCCGATTCTACGGAACGACCGCCGTGCTGTCAGGCGGTGGCGTCAGGGTTTCCAGCAGTTCGGCGTGAAAGCTGATGTCGAGCAGGTCGATGCTGGAGATCGCCAGCCGCACTTTGGCGCCCGCCGCGACGCCCATCACCGACGGCGCGCGCGTCACCAGCGGCAGCGTGTCGAAGCGCACCAGGTCCTCGCGGATCACGCTGGCGGTGACTTCGCTGACCTGCTCCTGAATCAGCCAGCGCAGCATCCAGTAGCGTTCCAGCTTGCGCTGGAATTCATTGTAGGCGTCGTACGCCAGCTCGAATTCGCGCACGACTGAAAACAGCTGTTCGCTCCTCGGCGGATACACCGGGTCGGTCTGCTGCACCAGCGAAATCAGCTGGCGCTGGTTCACCAGATCGACATAGCGTCGCAGCGGCGACGACGACCAGGCGTACTGGTCGACGCCGAGGCCGACGTGCGGATCGGGCGCGGTGGTCATGCGCGTCTTGCCGTTGGCCTGCGCGCGGTAGATGCCGGGCACGCGCTTTTCCGCCAGCCAGCCGCCCCAGTGCGCGTTGGCGAAGATCATCAGTTCCGACACCACCTTGTCGATCGGGCTGCCGCGCTTGCGCGGCACGATGCTGATGCGTTCGCCGTCGAGCTTGAAGTTGTAATCGAGGCGGTCGACCGTGTCGGCCTTGCCGCGCCCGGCTTCCAGCACCGCGGCAAAATCGCGCAGCCATTCCAGTTCGCGGCGGTAGGGGTAATCGGGCGTGTCCGGGTTGCGCAGCGTCGCTGTCGTTGAACAGCACTTCCAGCGTTTCGTGGCGCAGGTTGTCGGCGATGTGCACCATTTCGAGTTTGGTCTCGGTGCCGAGCACGCGCAGATCGGACGCCACGTCGACATACAGCGACAGCGCCGGGCAGTCGTGCGTTTCGCCCAGCGTGTAGTGGTGGATCAGCGCCTCCGGCAGCATGGTGATCTTGTCGCCGGGGTAGTACACGGTGGACAGCCGCTCGCGCGCCAGCTTGTCGAGTTCCGATCCGGGCGCGATGCCGAGCGCCGGCGCGGCGATGTGGATGCCGACGCGGATAGTGCCGTCGGCCAGCCACTGCACCGACAGCGCATCGTCGATCTCGGTGGTCGCTTCGTCGTCCATCGAGAAGGCGCGCACCGTGCTCTTGGGCAATTCAGGGCGGATCGCTTGGCTCGCCGACCGGGGCGAAACCGGTGCCGCGCGGAAAGTATTCCAGCAGGAAGGTCGCCAGATGGAAGTCGAGCGTCGACGGGATGGCGCCGCAGCGTTCGATCAGCCTCAACTGCGACAGCCCGGTGGCCGCCGCCGCGTCTTCCAGCGCCTTGTATTCCAGCGTGTTCTTGTCCGGCGCGATGAGGATGCGCGGAATCAGCGAGGCGTATTCCGGCGGCAGGCGGAACGCGGCGAGTTCGGCGGCCAGATGCGCCTGCCGCTCCGCTGCCAGGCGTTTTTTCTCCAGCCCGGCCTTGGCCGCTGCCAGCGTTTCCGCGGGCGCCGGCCGGTAGCGGCCCTTGCCTTTCTTGTGGAAGTAGATCGGCGACGCGTGCAGTTTCAGCAGCAGCGCGACCGACTCCGCCGGGCGCGGGGTGTGGCCGTAGTATTCCTGCGTCAGTTGTTCGAAGCCGAACTCGTCGGTGCCGGCCGCTTCCCACAAAAAATCGGCATCGAGTTCGCTCGTCAGTGCCTCGGCCTCGGTCATCACCTCGCCGGGCGCGGGTGCGGCAAAACGCAACAGGATGTTGGCGGTCTTGATTTTGCTGCGCTTGCCCGACGCGGTTTCCACCTGCGCCGTGGCGTCGGTCTCGGACAGGATGGAACCGGCCTTGAAGTGGCCGTCCTCTTCAAAAATCAGGTGCATGAAAAATCAGAAATCCAGAATGGTTTGGAAGTGGCGCTCGAACCCGGCGAAGCCGTGATCGCCGCCGTCCTCGATGATCTGCGTGGCGCCTGCGTAGTAGCTTGCGGCGTTGCGGTAATCGAGCACTTCGTCGCCGGTTTGCGCCAGCAGCAGATAGCGTTCGGGACGGCTGATGGCGGCTGCGTCCATTGCCGCGAGTTCAGCCAGGTGCGATTCGGTGAGCACCCACTTCTCGCCGGTGTGCCAGTTGGTCTGGGTGCCGAGCGCGTCGCGCAGCAGTTTGTGGGCATGCACCGCCGGATTCACCAGCACCGCTTTCCAGCCGTGCTTTTCCGCCAGATGGGTGGCATAGAAGCCGCCCAGCGAACTGCCGACCAGCGTGACCGCGCCGGCGCCGTTGCGTGCCAGCGTGGACTCGACCTTGGCGATGGCTTCGCGCGGGCTGTTGGGCAGCGCCGGACAATAGTAGTCCGCCAGCCGGCCGATGCCCGCCATGTATTCGCCGAGCTGCTTGGCCTTGCCGGACGCGGGGGAGGAATTGAAGCCGTGGAGATAGACAATCATCCCCGGATTTTACCGGGGCGATGGGGATAACAGAAACGACTAGTCGTCGAAGCAGTAGAAATCCGTCTTGGTTACGCCGCAATCGGGGCAACTCCAGTCGTCTGGAATGGCCTCGTAGCGGGTGCCGGGCGCCAGGCCATGGTCGGGATCGCCGAGCGCTTCGTCGTACACATAATCGCAGACGGCGCAGGTCCATTTGCGGAAGGCGGCGGTTTCAGGGGCGAGTGCGGTGGCAGACAGGTTCATGATGGAATTCGCCACGCGTCGAGCGCAGCCAGCAGTTGGTTGAAAATGGCGTCGAGTTCGCCGCCCAGCACATCGAGCTGCGGGTTGACGTAGGATTTGAAGACTTCGGCGGCAGGACGGTACGCCACCCAGGTGCGGCCGTCGGCCTCGTACAGGTGAATGCGCAGCGGGATGTCGATGCCGGCCGCCTTGTCCGCCGCCCATACCTTGACGGCGTAGTCCGGGCGGAACACTTCGAGCACCTGGTCGGCCGGCACGCTGATGCCCTTCTTGGCGCAGTTGGCCTGGCCGTTGGCGTGCGCGACCAGCCCCATCGGGTAGGCGGCGATGGCGGCGATGAGCTTCTCCGCCGCCGCGTCGACGCTGAGCGATACCGCGAAGCGGATCATGCTTCCTCCAGTTCCGCTTGCGGCTGCGACAGCGCGCAGCTTGCGGTATCGAAGTCGTGCAGTTCCTTGCGCAGGTGCTTGATCGCCGGGGTGACGATGGCGATGAAATAAGCCTCGCGCAGGCGCCGCTGTGCCGCGTTGTTCGACAGGTAGCCCTTGGCGCCCAGGTGCAGCATCGCCGCGTGGGCGGCTTTCAGGCTGAGTTCGCCGCCGGCCAGACGCAGTTGCAGGGTGGCTTTCACGTGCGGCGCGCTGCCGTCGCGCTCGATTTTTTCGGCCAGGGCATAGGTGGCGGCGCGGGCGGCATCGAGCTCGGCTTCCAGCGCGTCGGCCTGCACGTCGAGAAAGCGGTTGACGTGGCCGAACTGCTTGTCGGCACGCTTCATCATCGCCACGCAGGCGTCGATCAGGCCCAGGCCCATCCCCATCTGCAGCAGGATGAAGGCCGACTTGGTGCGGTCGCGGAAGGCGTTGAATTCATCCGCGTGGCACACCACGTTCGCGTCGGCGAGGAATACGTCGCGGAATTGGCAGGCGAAGGTGTTGGTGCCTTCCATGCCGATGAAATGCGCGTTCTGCGTCAGGGTGAGGCCGGGCGTGCTGCCGTGCATCAGGCCGATCACCAGCCCGGGCGTGTCGGGCAGGGTGGCGCCCATGTGGAAATAATGATCGACACCGATGTTCGACACCCACGGCAGCACGCCGTTGATGACATAGCCGCCTTCGACCCGCTGCGCCTTCAGCCGCGCTTCCTCGATGCCGGCGCAGGATTTCATGCTGTTCGACTGCGCGGTGCCGCCGAGCACTTCGCCGCGCGCCATCAAGGGCAGCATCTCGGCCGCGAGCGCCTGGTTGGAGCTGTTGACCACGTACCACTGCAGCGCGTATTCCGCCCACAGCAGAAAGCCGGTCGACACGCATTCCTTGGAGACCTCCTCGATCAGCTGGATCGCGTGTCTGAGGCCGTTCGCGGTGCCGCCGTGCGCCACCGGCGTGAGGCTGCCGAGCCCGCCGAGCGCGCCCAGTTGCTTGAGGAAGGCGCCGGGGTAGACGCCCTTGAGGTCGATGTCGACCACCTGGGGCGCCAGTTCGGCGGCGATCAGTTCGGCCAGGCCCGGCAGGATTTCAGCGGGCGTGTCCGGAAGGGGGCGAGTGCGGTGGCGGGCATGATGCGCTCCAGAAAAAGTGACGGGCGGCTTAGCCGAGTTCGACGCTGACGGCGACCGGGTTGCGCAGCGTGTTGGCGACCGGCGACCAGGCGTTGGCATGCGCGACCAGGTCTTTCAGTTCGGCCTCGGAGGCATCGCCTTCCAGATGCACTTTCACCCGCACATCGGTGAAGCCCAGCTTCTTCAGCGGATCGAGATCGCCCACGCCCCACACCGCGGTGACGTTGATGTCGCCTTCGAGTTCGAGTTCGAGTTTGGTCAGGGTGATGCCGCGCGCGACGGCGTTGGCGTGCAGGCCGACCGACAGGCAGGAACCGAGCGTGGCGAGCACCGCTTCGGACGGGTTCGGCGCGGTGTCGTCGCCGAGCAGGTGCGGCGGCTCGTCGATCACGTGCGCTTCCAGATTGCGCACATAGGTGAGGTTGCGGAATTTGCTCTCGCACACGGTCTTGGCCTTCAGGGTGACAACCGATTGCGGATTGGCCTTGCCCTTGGTGGCGAGCGCGGCGAGGCCGGCGCCATCGATGGGTTCGAGCACGGTTTGGGTTTTCAGGGCGACGACTTCAGACATGGCATGACTCCTTGGGTTGGGTGGGATCGGAGAACCGATGTGTCCGGTATTGCGATTCCCGTGCCAACTCCGTCAGACAATGTCAACCAATTGATTTATATGATGATATTTATCGGTGTGTGCGTATCTGCCGATGTGTCGCGCTAACAAATTGTCAACCATTGTCAGCCCATTTCCAGCCGCTTGATGCGGTAATTCAGCTGGCGCAGCGTCAGCCCCAGCATCTGGGCGGCGCGCGATTTGTTGCCGTGGGTTTGCGCCAGCGCCTGCTCGATCTGCTGGCGGTCGTGCGATTGCGCCGGCAGGTAGGGGCGCACGCTTGAGGGGGGCGGCAGATGGGGGAGTGTCGGGGCGACGGGCGCGCCGACGGCTTCGCTGTGGATCACGCGCTCGACCTCCTGCGCCGAAATCGTCGCGCCCTCGGCCAGCAGCACCAGGCGCTCCAGCACGTTGCGCAGCTGGCGGATGTTGCCCGGCCAGGAATAGTCGGCCAGCCGCTCCATGGCTTCCGGCGTCAGGCCGACGTTGCGCTGGTAGCTCTGGCTGATCAGGTTGAGCTGGTGGCGCACCAGCGGGCGGACGTCCTCGCGCCGTTCGCGCAGCGCCGGCAGGCGGATCGGAATGATGTTGAGGCGGTAATAGAGGTCGAGGCGGAAGCGTCCGGCGGCGACCTGCTGCTGCAGATCGAGGTTGGTGGCGGCGACGATGCGCACGTCGATCGGCGTTTCGCGGCGGCTGCCGACGCGCTGCAGCGATTTTTCCTGCAGCACCCGCAGCAGTTTCACCTGCATCGCCAGCGGCAGGTCGCCGATCTCGTCGAGGAACAGGGTGCCGCCATGGGCCTGCTCGAAGTAGCCGGCACGCGCGGTCGAGGCGCCGGTGAATGCGCCTTTCTCGTAGCCGAACAGCTCCGACTCGAACAGGTTTTCCGGGATCGCGCCGCAGTTCACCTTGACGAAAGGCAGGTCGCGGCGCGGACTCGACAGATGCAGCGCGCGGGCGAACAGTTCCTTGCCGGTGCCCGATTCGCCCAGCAGCAGCACCGTCACGTCGGTCGCCGACACCTGCTCGATCTGGCGCAGCGCATGACGCAGCGCCGGCGATTCGCCGACGATGCCGAGGGTGGCCTGCTGCGGCGCGCCGCGTTCGAGCACCCATTTCAGTTCGCGGTTTTCGTTTTCCAGGCGCGCGGTCTGTTCCGCCACGCGATCGTTCAGCTTGAGGATCTGCGTGATCAGCGTGGCGATGATTTCGAGGATGCGCAGATCGTCGGCCAGTGCGCGCGTGCGCCCGCGGATGCGGTGCACCCCCAGCAGCCCCAGCACCTCGCCCTCGCTGCGCAGCGGCAGGGCGATGAAGCTGACGGTTTCGTTCGGCAGGCGGTCGCGCTCGACCGCGCGCGCGAGGTAATGCGGGTCGGCGTCGATGTCCTGCACGATCGCCGTTTCGCCGCTTTGCAGCACGCGCCCGGTGACGCCGTCGCCCGGCTGGTAGACGCCGCGTTCGATTTCCTGCTGGGTCAGCCCGTAGGCGTAGCGGATCGCAAACTCGCTGCCGCCCGGTTGCCGCAGCACCACCCGCCCGCGGTTGAGCCCGAGAAACTCCGAGATCAGGTGCAGCATCTCGCGGATCACCGGGCCGGGCTCCAGGCTCTTGCCCATCAGCCGCGCCGACTCGCGGATCACCAGCAGTTCCTCGTCCTGCAGGCGTTCGGTAGGGAGGGCGGCAGAGGGCATGGCGGGCTTCCTTGAAACAAATTGTCAACACTGTGTAATCAAGAAGCGGGCCAGCAAATTGGGCATGGGTAAGGCATGGTTTGTGGAGTGTTTTAAAAACAGGTGCTTAGCGTGAATTCGAGCGTGCTGGCACGCTTCCTGAATACGACCTAAGTGGAAACACGACTTTGCGCAGCCGTTTTGCCGAAGCCGCGCCATTTCAGGCGCTTCGGCGAAACAGGTCGATGCCCGTCGCCCGGTTCGGCATGCACCACACCAGGGCATCGGGGCGACGTGCTGGTGCAAGGCGACGTGTGATCCGCGGAGCATTTTTTCATCACAACAGGAGCGCACCATGTCCGGCTTTGACAACCCGTTTGACCCCGATACCAAACTGCATCGTGCAGGGTGCAGCTGCGGCCGCCACCACAGCCAGGCCGACCACGAAGCCGACATGACCAACGAGGATGCGCGGGTGTCGCGCGTGGTCGAATCGGCGGTGATGCGCGGGCTCTTCCCCGACGACCAGATGCGCCGCAACTTCCTGCGCGCGGTCGGCACCGGCACCGCGCTGGCGGCGATCTCGACGCTGTTCCCGATGGGCGCGGCGAAAGCGCTGGCGGCGGAAAAGGGCAAGCTGGAAAAGACCGACCTCAAGATCGGCTTCATTCCGATCACCTGCGCCACCCCCATCATCATGGCGGGGCCGATGGGCTTCTACGAGCGTGAGGGCCTCAACGTCAGCCTGCAGAAAACCGCCGGCTGGGCGGTGATCCGCGACAAGGTGCAGAACAAGGAATACGACGCTTCGCACATGCTGTCGCCGATGCCGCTGGCGATGTCGCTGGGCCTGGGTTCGGCCAAGCAGGCGGTCGACGTGGCGTCGATCCAGAACATCAACGGCCAGGCCATCACCCTGCACCTCAAGCACAAGGACAAGATGAATCCCAAGGACTGGAAAGGCATGAAGTTCGGCCTGCCGTTCGACTACTCGATCCACAACCTGCTGCTGCGCTACTACCTGGCCGAAGCCGGCCTCGACCCCGACAAGGACGTCGAGCTGCGCATGATGCCGCCGCCCGACATGGTGGCCAACCTGCGCGCCGGCAACATCGACGGCTTCCTCGGCCCCGAGCCGTTCAACCAGCGCGCGGTGTTCGAAGGCGTCGCCTTCATCCACACCCTGTCGCGCGATCTGTGGGACGGCCACCCGTGCTGCGCCTTCGGCGTGCAGGAAGGCTTCTACAAGCAGTATCCCAACACCTACGCCGCGCTGTTCCGCGCCATCGCCAGCGCCACCGACTACGCGCACCGGCCGGAAAACCGCAAGGCCATCATCGAGGCGATCGCGCCGGCCAATTATCTCAACCAGCCGATCCCGGTGCTGGAGCAGGTGATGACCGGGCGCTTCGCCGACGGCCTCGGCAAGGTGCGCAACGTGCCCGACCGCGTCGATTTCGATCCCTTCCCCTGGCAGTCGATGGCGATGTGGATCCTGACGCAGTTGAAGCGCTGGAACTACATCAAGGGCGACATCGATTTCAAGATGGTGGCCGAAGAGGTGTTCCGCGCCACCGATGCGCGCAAGCGCATGGCCGAGATCGGCCTGACGGCACCGGCGACCAACTTCACCAAGCACACCATCATGGGCAAGGTGTTCGATCCCGCGAAGCCTGTCGAGTACCTCAACTCTTTCGCCATTCGACGCACATGAAGACGCGACTCTCACTCGGCCAAAAATCCACCCTGCTGTCGCTGGCCTTGCTCGGGGTGATCCTGCTGGTCTGGCAGCTGGCGACGCTGCCGGAAGCCGCCGGTCGTCGCGGCCGACGTCGATCCCGAATACGCCGCGCTGATGGGGGGCGGAGCGGCCAGTTCGGCGTCGAGCTTTCCCACCCCGGCGGCGATGGCGCAGACGCTGTGGGAGCAAGCTGTCCGACCCGTTCTACGACAACGGCCCCAACGACAAGGGCATCGGCATCCAGCTCGCCTATTCGCTGGCGCGCGTGCTGGGCGGCTTCTTCCTCGCGGCCGTGGTGGCGATTCCGCTCGGCTTCGCCATCGGCAATTCGCAGGTGGTCTACCAGGCGATCAACCCCTACGTGCAGCTGCTGAAGCCGATTTCGCCGCTGGCGTGGATGCCGCTCGCCCTGTACACCATCAAGGACGCGTCGGCCTCGGCGATCTTCGTCATCTTCATCTGCTCGCTGTGGCCGATGCTGATCAACACCGCGCATGGCGTCGCCAATGTGCGCCGCGACTGGCTCGATGTCTCGCGCACGCTGGAAGTGAATCCGCTGCGCAAGGCGTTCCGCGTCATCCTGCCGGCCGCCGCGCCGACCATCCTGACCGGCATGCGCATCTCCATGGGCATCGCCTGGCTGGTCATCGTCGCCGCCGAAATGCTGGTCGGCGGCACCGGCATCGGCTACTTCGTGTGGAACGAGTGGAACAACCTGTCGATCACCAACGTGCTGTTCGCCATCTTCATGATCGGCGTCGTCGGCATGGCGCTCGACAGCGTTTTCGGCGTGCTGAGCAAGCGCGTCGCCTACCAGGAATGACCTCCATGAGCACACCTGTCACGCATCCCTTCCTGCAGGTCGAGAACCTGGCGCGCATCTACCCCAGCCCCACCGGCGGGGAGGATGTCACCGTGTTCGACCACGTCAACTTCCGCATCCACAAGGGCGAGTTCGTCTGCGTCACCGGCCACTCCGGCTGCGGCAAGTCGACCATCCTCAACATCCTGGCCGGCCTCGATACGGCGAGTGCCGGCAACGTCTTCATGGATGGCCGCGAAGTCTCCGGCCCCAGCCTCGACCGCGGCGTCATCTTCCAGAGCCACGCGCTGATGCCCTGGCTCACGCGTGCTGGAGAACGTGCGCTTCGCGGTGAAGTCGCGCTGGGCGTCGTGGAGCAAGGCGCAGATTCGCGACGCACGCCATGCGCTACATCGAGCTGGTGGGCCTCAAGGGCGCCGAGCACAAGAAGCCGTCGCAGCTGTCCGGCGGCATGAAGCAGCGCGTCGGCATCGCGCGCGCGTTTTCCATCGAGCCGAAAATGCTGCTGATGGACGAGCCCTTCGGCGCGCTCGACGCGCTGACGCGCGGCGTGCATCCAGGACGAGCTGCTGAAGATCTGCGCCGAGACGCAGCAGACCGTGTTCATGATCACCCACGACGTCGACGAAGCGATTCTGCTGTCCGACAAGATCATGCTGATGTCGAACGGCCCGCATGCGCGCATCGCCGAAATCGTCAACAACACCCTGCCGCGTCCGCGCGAGCGCAGCGCCATCCACAAGCACGCGCACTACTACCCGATCCGCAACCACCTGGTCGATTTCCTGGTGAGCCGCTCCAAGCTGTTCGGCGCCCTGCGCGACGCGCCCGACGCCCCCAGCTCGCCCACCGTGTTCGATCCGGCCGACCTGCTGGAACCCGAGCCGGTGATCGCCCCCGCGCCGCCCGTCGGCAAACCCCACATCCATCTCGTCAACGCTTAAGGACCATCATGACCCGCACCGAAGTCACCGACCTCATCCTCGCCGCCAAACACAAGAAAGGCCTCAAGTGGGCCGACATCGCCAAGAAAGTCGGCCAGAGCAAGGAATGGACAACCGCCGCCCTGCTGGGGCAAATGACGCTCGACAAGAAGCAGGCCGCCACCGTCGGCAAGCTGCTCGGCCTGTCTGCGGAAGCGGTCGACCAATTGCAGATGGTGCCCTACAAGGGCAGCCTGCCCAGCGCGGTGCCGACCGACCCGCTGATCTATCGCTTCTATGAACTGATCATGGTGTACGGCATCACCATCAAGTCGCTGATCCACGAGGAATTCGGCGACGGCATCATGAGCGCGATCGATTTTTCGATGGATATTTCGCGGGTGGAGGATCCGAAGGGGGATCGGGTGAAGATCGTGCTGAACGGGAAGTTCTTGCCGTACAAGATGTATTGAGCGCGGCAACGCAGCAATCCTCTGGCCGCGGGCTGCGGAGGTCGCTAGCCGTCCCGCAGCAAGGCGGCGAATGCCTCCGGCGGCAGTGGCCTCGAGTAAAGATTGCCTTGTGCGTAATCGCAGCCCGCAGCGCGCAGCAGATCGCGCTGCGCCTCCGTCTCCACGCCTTCCGCGATCACCTTGAGCCCCAGTTCGTGCGCCATCACGATGATCGCCTTGGACAGCGCCCGGTTATTGGAATCCGTCTCCAGGTCGTGGACAAATGACCGGTCGATTTTCAGGTAGTCGATGGGAAACTGCTTGAGATAGGCCAGCGTGGAATACCCCGTGCCGAAGTCGTCGATGGCGATCTGGATCCCGGCATCGCGAAACCTGAACAGCATGTCGGTGACGTCGGCATGAACCTTCAGCAGCAAGCCTTCGGTAATCTCGACGATGATGTTCGCCCCGGACAGCCCGGTCCCGCCGAAATCGTGCAGCCACGCATCCGCCAGCACGCGGCCCTCGGTCCTGAACTGGATCGGTGACATGTTGATGCTCACCTGGAAGTCCGCGCCGAATTGCCGGCTCCAGTCACGCGCCCAGTGCGCCGCTTCCTTGAAGATCCAGTTGCCGATCGAATTGATGAGGCCGGTTTCTTCCGCAAGCGAAATGAACTCGGTCGGATAGACCGTGCCGCGCACGGGGTGCTGCCATCGCAGCAGCGCCTCCGCCTTGTGAATGCGGCCGCTGGCAAGATCGACGATCGGCTGGAAATGCACGCTCAATTGCTGTCCCGGCAGGGCGCCGCGCAGATCGTTGGACAGCTTCAAGCGTGCCTGCGCCGCTTCCTGCAACGACGGGGTGAAATAACTGAAACGGTTGCGGCCCTGCTTCTTGGCCGCATACATCGCCTGGTCGGCGTTTTTCATCAGGCCGTCGATGTCGCTGGCGTCGTCCGGATACAGGGTGATGCCCACGCTGGCGGAGACATAGGCCACCTCGCTGCCCAGCTGGAACGGCTGCGCCAGCTTGCCGATGATGACCTGGGCAATGTCCTCGACGTGGCTGTGATCGGCAAGCTCGGTGAGGATGACCGTGAACTCGTCGCCCCCCAGGCGCGAGACCGTATCGACATCGCGGATGCAGTCGCGAATCCGCTGTGCCGTTTCAAGCAGCAGGGTGTCGCCGACGTCGTGCCCGAGCGTGTCGTTTACTTCCTTGAAGTGGTCGAGGTCGATCAGCAGCAGCGCCAGTGACGCGTTGGCGCGCCGCGCCTTGATCATTTCCTGTTCCAGGCGGTCGAGAAACAACCGCCGGTTGGGCAAATGTGTCAGCGGATCATAGTTGGCCTGACGCTGGATGGTTTCTTCGGCCTGTTTGCGTTCGCTGATGTCGAGGTAGGTGCCGATCACCCGCAGCGGCCTGTTGTCGGCATCGTGGGCGACCACCATGCCGCGCGCGCTGACCCATTTCCAGCTGCCGTCCTTGCATCGCATGCGATGCTCCTTGTTGAAGGTGTCGCTCTCGCCCTCGGTGAGCTTGCGGCGTACCGAGGTGAGGCCAGGCAGATTGTCCGGGTGGATGCGCTGCATCCATTCGTCCAGGCTGGTACCGATTTCCTCGTCGGTAAACCCCAGCATTTCCTTGCAGCGGGGTGACAGCAGGATCTGGTTGGTTGCCACGTTCAGATCCCACACGCCGGCGCCGGTGCTCTCCAGCGCGAAGCGCCAGCGTTCCTCCACGTCCCGCAGCCTGGCATAGACGCCGCTCATCTCCTGCTCGGACGAGACCAGCTTGCGCACCAGCGGCGCCACCAGCCAGTACAGCAGCAGCATCCCAACCGCAACCAGCATCGCCAGCAGCACCGTGATGAGCTTGAGCTGCTGCTTCACCGGGCCGAACAGTTCCGCCCGATCGATCTTCAGCACCATGCCGGGCCCGAGCGAGCCCACCGGCGTGTACGCCGCAATCACCGGTTCGTGCCGATAATCCTGCGCAAAGATCGTCCCGGTTTCGCCATTCAGGGCGTGGCTCATCGGTAGCGCCTTGCCTTCCATCGTGCGGGGCAGCCGCGGCAGAACCTTTCTGGACAGCGCGAACGGGAAGCACTGCAAATCCTTGTCCAGAGCGGCGCACACTGCCAGCTCCGCGGTCTCGCCTATCGTCGCCACCTCGAAGATCGCACGCGTCAGCTGTGACAGCGGCGCTTCCGTTTTCGCCATGCCGATGCGCCTGCCCTGATCGTCCACCACATCGCGGACGACCTGCAGAATCAGTTCGCCGTCCCACAACAAGTGGGCGCGGGCTTGCGTGTTCAGGGGAACGCTGAGTTCGGGGGCAGGCACCATACGGCCGGCCTGTACGACCTCAGCGCCGCGGACATCATGGAAAGACACGCCGGTGAAGCCGGTCGGCAGGAAGGAGTCGGCGATCCGCTGCAGCTCGTATCGGCTCTCGACACTGCCGGGGTCCGCGTTGAGCCGATGCAGGTTCTGGATCACGAACGGGCGGGTGGAAACGGTCAGCGCATTGTCCACCCCGGCGCCGATCTCGCGCTCGAACAACCGTCGTTCGCTTTGCAGCGAGGCTTCCAGGCTTTTGACCAGGATGGCCTCCGCCTGCCGCTGCATCACCACGTAGACGGCAATGCCCGACGCAAGGGTGAGCGCAACCAGAATCAGGCCGCCGATGATGCTGATCCGATGACTCTCGCGATTCCGGCTCAAACGAATCCCCCTGGGTTTCAAACCTTGCATGCCGCCTGGGGCGCAGGAAGGTGTGAATCGTTATGTCGTTTATTTTGCGATTTGAAGCGGGAACTTACCATGCATTGGGGGGGAAGGTTAGGTGGGTGTGCATGGGGAGGGATGGGGGGTTGCGGAACACCGCTTGCCTCACCACCGTTCGCGCTGAGCGTGTCGAAGCGCTGTTGGGGGAGTGAAGGATCACGGAGGACTGCTGACCGTTGGCCGGGGGTAGCCCGGCGGCTAGTCACTTTCTTTTGTCTCGCCAAAAGAAAGTAACCAAAGAAAAGGCGACCCCGACATCCCCGAATTCCCGGAAATCGAACCTGCCGGACGGGCGGCGAAGAACTCGCCCCGCCTTGTTGTTTTTAATTCGATTTTTGTGGGCGGGGCTCAAACACCTTCGCCGCTGATCCACCCGGCAGGCTCCGATTTCCGGCGGGGCTGTAAGGGGAGGAAAGTCAAAACCAGGGTGGTAATGACTGGATGGTTTATGCGCTTCGCAACTCCATACTGCGCCATCCGTCAGTGTATCGACGCCCTATACGAGTTGAGAAGTCAGAGTGCGAATTACCCATGTCTGATCTATCGCGAATGATCGCAACTCTCATGATTCGCCTGAATTGGCCATCTCTGCAGCTTTTGTCAGGCCAATTTGTCGCTCCAAAGTTGCGTTTCAATCTCATGCGAATAGACGCTCTTGAGACCAATGAACAACATAAGAGAGTTTTACTTTGGTGAACATTATCACCTGATCAGGCTCACACGTAGCGATTGTCCGATAATCTTTGTAGACAGGATTGCAGTGATGCAGAAACGATCATGCCGCTTAGTCATCACGAAATGTATCGTGGATAACGACTGTCGGATCGTCATCGAAGCTCTGCATCGGTTCCACGCAGAATCGATCCTGTTTCGTCCAAGAAATCTTGCCTGATGATCCAATCAGCGATTTCGCAAATGAGCCTTCTCGTCATGCGTAAGCATCACCGTCTGACAGTGCTTCCAAGATTAAGCCTGTAGCTATGTGCGCGGGATGCACGCGCTTACGCAGCTGGGTCCATGTCTCTGTGAAGCAGGTCGCCAAGAAAACTGAACCTCCCCGTCAATGGCGAGTGGCCGTCGCATACGATGTCATTGACGATCTACCCATCGGACGCTGATTCAGAGACACCGAGTATTGCTAGTGCGCTGGTTGAGATTGCAGATTATCGAGATAGATTGCGATGATGGTCGATCTCAGGCTCGAAAGCATAATGCCCGATGGGCATATAGATCAAGGTGAGTTAAGGCGCTGAGCAGGAACTATTAATCGCACGTCACGGCATCGCCACCTGGTTTTGACCTTCCTCCCCTCACAGCCCCGCCGAAGATCGAGCCTGTCGGGCGGATCAGCGGCAAAGGTGTTTGAGCCCCGCTCACAAAAATCAAATCAACACAGCACAAGCGGGGCGAGTTCTTTGCCGCCCGCCCGGCAGCGCTCGATCTTCGGGGTTTCGGGGATGTCGGGGTCGCCTTTTCTTTGGTTACTTTCTCTTGGCGAGACAAAAGAAAGTGACTAGCCGCCGGGCTACCCCCGGCCAACGGTCAGCAGCCAAGACGAGCACCTTCACCAATCCGCTTCGCGGATAACGGCCAGGGCCTACGCCCTCGTGCCACTTACGCATACCCCCCATACCGATGCATCGGCGTCAGCACAATATCCTCGTGATAGTGATGATGCAGCGCATCCAGCAGCTTGGCGTGTATGCCGCCGAACCCGCCGTTGCTCATCATCAGCACATGGTCGCCGGGGCGCGCATCGGCCACCAGCTGGCTGACCAGCTTGTCGAGGTCGTCGAACACGCGCGCCTTGTCGCCCAGCGGCGCCAGCGCTTCGGCGGCGTCCCAGCCGAGGTTGGCGCCGTAGCAGAAGACCTGGTCGGCATCGGCGAGGCTGGCGGGCAGGGCGTCTTTCATGACGCCGAGCTTCATGGTGTTGGAGCGCGGCTCCAGCACGGCGAGGATGCGCGCCTTGCCGACCTTGCGGCGCAGGCCTTCGAGGGTGGTGGCGATGGCGGTGGGGTGGTGGGCGAAGTCGTCGTAGACGGTGATGCCGTGGACGGCGCCGCGCATTTCCATGCGGCGCTTGACGTTCTCGAAGCGGGACAGGGCGTCGATCGCGGCGGCGGCGGGCACGCCGGCGTGGCGCGCGGCGGCAATCGCGGCCAGCGCGTTCATGCGGTTGTGTTCGCCGATCAGCGTCCCACTTCACGCGGCCCTGCAGGGCGCTGTTGAAGAAGACGTCGAAGTGGCCCTGGGCATCGACTTCGCCGGCGGTCCAGCCGCCGCGCCATCGGCGCTGCCGAACGTCTCCACCGGGGTCCACAGCCGCGCTCGAACACGCGGTCCAGGCTGGCCTCGCGGCCGTTGGCGACGATCAGGCCGTTGCCGGGGACGGTGCGCACCAGATGGTGGAACTGGGTTTCGATGGCGGCGAGGTCGGGGAAGATGTCGGCGTGGTCGAATTCGAGGTTGTTGAGGACGGCGGTGCGCGGGCGGTAGTGGACGAACTTGGAGCGCTTGTCGAAGAAGGCGGTGTCGTATTCGTCGGCCTCGATGACGAAGAAGGGGGTGTCGGTGAGCCGCGCGGACATGCCGAAATTCTGCGGGATGCCGCCGATCAGAAAGCCGGGGCGCATGCGCGCGTCTTCGAGGATCCACGCCAGCATGGCGGAGGTGGTGGTCTTGCCGTGGGTGCCGGCCACCGCCAGCACCCATTTGTCCTGCAGCACGTTGTCGGCCAGCCATTGCGGGCCGGAGGTGTAGGGCAGGCCGCGTTCGAGGATGTCTTCCATCAGCGGGTTGCCGCGGGTGACGACGTTGCCGATGACGAAGCACGTCGGCCTTGATGTCGGCCTGGCTGGCGTCGAAGCCTTCGATCAGCTCGATGCCGAGCGCGCGCAGCTGGTCGCTCATCGGCGGGTAGACGTTGGCGTCGCAGCCGGTGACGGTGTGGCCGGCGGTGCGGGCGATGGCGGCGATGCCGCCCATGAAGGTGCCGCAGATGCCGAGGATATGGAGGTGCATTTTGGGTGAGCGGTAAAGGGTGAGTGGTGAGCGGATTATCCCACGGCGGCGGCGCGTCCCTGCTGGATCAGGTGGGTGAGCAGGGCGCGCAGTTTGGCCGGGCGCAGCGGCTTGTGCAGCAGCGGGAAACCGGCCTGGGTGATGCGCTGGATGGTGTCGGGCGCGGTGTCGCCGGTGACCACAATGGCTGGAATCTCGCGGCCGAATTTCTGGCGCAGGCGGGCGATGACTGCGATGCCGTCGTCGTCGGGCAGACGGTAGTCCGACACGATGACGTCGGGCACGCGGCCGATGCTGGCGAGCCACTGTTCGGCTTCGGCGGCGCTGTGCGCGGTGACCAGGTCGATGTTCCAGTTGTCGAACAGTTCGGCCATGCCGCGCAGGATCGCGCTTTCGTCGTCCACCAGCAGCACCAGCGCGTCGGCAGGAATCGGCCCCGGCACGCTGGCCGCCATCGGCGGCTGGATCAGGCCGGCGTCGCCGAGCGGCACGTCGATGCTGAACACCGAGCCGTGGCCGGGGCGCGAGCGCAGATCCACCCGGTGCCCGAGCAGACGCCCCAGGCGCGAGACGATGGCCAGCCCGAGCCCGAGTCCCTTGTTGCGGTCGCGCGCCGGGTTGTGCAACTGCACGAATTCGTGGAACACGCTTTCCTGCTGGTCGGGCGGGATGCCGCGCCCGGTGTCGATCACGCTGAGGCGCACCAGACGGCCGCGACGGCGACAGGCCAGCAGCACGCCGCCGTCGTCGGTGTAGCGGATGGCGTTGGCGATCAGGTTGACCAGGATGCGTTCGATCAGCAGCGGGTCGCTGTAGAGGGTGACGTCGCACGGGCGGAAGCGCAGCCGCAGCTGCTTGTCGGCTGCCAGCGCGCTGAACTGGTGTTCCAGATCGAGCACCAGTTTGCGCAGCGGGAAATGCACCGAGTGCGATTCGATGGCGCCTGCATCCAGCCGCGAAATATCCAGCAGCGCATTGAACAGCAGCTCCATGGTGGCGGTGGAGGCTTCGATGTTGTCGATCAGGGTTTGCGCCTCGGGCTGGCGGTTGCGCGCCTTCAGTGCGCTGACGAACAGCGACAGCGCGTGCAGCGGCTGTCGCAGGTCGTGGCTGGCGGCGGCGAAGAAGCGCGTCTTGGCCTGGTTGGCGCGCTCGGCCATGTCCTTCTTTGCGGCCAGATCGGCGGTCGCTTCGCGGATGCGCTTTTCCAGCTCGCTGCGGTGCGCCTGCAGGGCTTCGGCCATGTTGTTGACGCCGGCGGCCAGCGCGCCGACTTCGCCCTCGGGCGGCAGGTGCGTGCGCACCGCGAGATCGTCGCAGGCGAGTCGCCCGACCACCTGGCCCACATGCTGCAGCTGTCCGGTCAGGCGGCTCGACAGGCGCCAGGCCAGCACACCGGTGAGCGCCAGCGCCGCCAGCATCAGGAGCATGGCACGGATCAGGGTGTTGCGCTGGAATTGAGCGATCTGTTCGAGCGACACCCCGACATCGACATAGGCGAGCGGGCCGCTGGCAAAAGCGGCGTCGGCATCGAACAGCGAGTCGTCGCGAAAATCGGCAACCGGCAGGCGGACCGCGTTGCGTATCTGGTAGTAGGCATTCGCAGGCGTTGCACGCGCGGACGGATCGGTGCTGGCGAGCAGCGTCCCGCTGGCATCGGTGACGCGAACGAAGGACAGCTGGCTGTTCTCGGTTTCGGCTTTGAGCAGCGCATCCACCCGCACCGTGTCGCCGCTGATCAGCGCATACGGCAGGGCATCGGCCAGATGGCGGGCTGCGTTGCCGGCGCGCGCATGCAAGGCCTGTTCGGCGGTCGCGAGGGTTTGCGAAGTGAAATACGCCACCATCCCGAATTCGGTCAGCAGGGCGGGCAGCAGCGCAATCACCAGGATCCGGCTGCGGATGCTGGTGAGCGGCAGGCGATCGAGCCAGGTGCGCAGGCGGTTCACGGGTGCTGCATCAGCCGCTGGATTTCGAGGACGGCTTCGGTGCGGTTGCTGACATCGAAGGCACGAAAAATCGCGGCGATGTGCACTTTGACGGTGTTTTCGGTCATCGCCAGCATGCCGCCGATGGCCTTGTTGGTGCAGCCCTGCGCCAGCAGGCGCGCCACGTCGAGCTGGCGCGCGGTCAGCCCGCTGTGCTGCAGCGCGGCGAAATCGGCGGGCGCCACCGAATGCAGCCCGCTGTCGCCCAGATTGCCCGGAACATAGATGTCGCCTGCCAGCACCTGCCGCAACGCGGCCAGCATCACGGCGGTGGGGGCGGCCTTGGGGATGTAGCCGAGCGCGCCGACTTCGAGTGCGCTGCGAATATCGTGCGCTGATTCCGACGCCGACAGCACCACCAGCGGAATGTCCGGGAAGCGATTGCGAAACTGGCTGATGCCCTGGATGCCGACGAAGCCCGGCATGGTCAGATCGACCAGCGCCAGATCGAGATCGGGATGCACGGCGGTTTGCGCAAACAGGCTGGGGTAATCGTGCGCGTCGATGATGTCGACTGCCGGCTCCAGTTGCACCAGCACCTGTCGCACGCCCTCGCGCATCAGCGGATGGTCGTCGGCCAGCAGGATTTTCATCGCACGAGTTTCATGGGGGTGGATTCAGGCATGGCGCGATTCTAGTACCTCAACCCATAAGTTTCGCTATGTTCGACACGCCCCGCATCGTCGATTGCTTTGTCGCTCATCCTCGCCATAGCTACGGCTATGGCTGCGGTTCGCTTCGCGCACTCGACGCGCGGATGCGTGTCTCGGCATGTACGCAAACTTTTGGGTTGAGGTACTAGTGCCCTGAATCAGAAATATCGAAATGGCTTCACGACACGCGTGCAGCCGGAATGCACTGCTACTTGCCGCGCACCTTGCGCCCGCCCTCGTCGATGGCCGCTTCCAGATAGCCGAAGTAGTAGTCCGGGGTCAGCAGGCCGACGATGGCTTCGCCGGTGTCGCCACCACGGGCGTCGAGCACCTTGACGGTGGGCACCATGTATACCTTGTGCCCGGCGGCGAACGCGCCTTCGGTGGTGGCCGCGCCGTCGAAATCCGTCAGCGGGGTGGTCGCGCCGACGGTGACTTCGCGGATGATGGCACGCTTGCGATAGGCCGGATCCTTGTGCATCGGGATCAGATATTCGTTCTTGACGCGCTCGCAGTAATGGCAGCCGGGGCTGGTGAAGATCACCAGGATCGGTACCTTGCGTTGCGTGGCCGTGCGTGCGTCGGCCTTGAAATCCTTCGCCTGAACCAGACCGTCAGCCGCGCCGGCCAGGCCGGCCAGCGCCAGCCCGCATGCTAAAATCAAGGCCCGGGCAGCGTCCCGTCGCGTCATGTGATCGTTCCTTTGTGTGGGTGCAGACACGCCATCAGCGCCATTGTCGCGTCACCCTTGTGCCAAATCAAACAGTCTATTCCTACCGCCATGCATACCCTGACTATTGCCTCCCGTGAAAGTGCCCTCGCCATGTGGCAGGCAGAGCATATCCGCGACCGCCTGCGCGCGCTGCATCCGGGCTGCACGGTCAATATACTGGGCATGACCACGCGCGGCGACCAGATTCTCGACGTCACGCTGTCCAAAATCGGCGGCAAGGGCCTGTTCGTCAAGGAGCTCGAAGTCGCGCTGGAAGCCGGGCAGGCCGATCTGGCGGTGCATTCGATGAAGGATGTGCCGATGGAGTTGCCGCCCGGCTTCGAACTGGCGGTGATCGGCGAGCGCGAAGACCCGCGCGATGCCTTCGTCTCCAATCAATATGAACGCCTGTCCGACCTGCCGCCCGGCGGCGTGGTCGGCACCTCCAGCCTGCGCCGCGAAGCGCAGCTGCGCGCGCGCTATCCGCATCTGACGGTGAAGCCGCTGCGCGGCAACGTCGGCACCCGTCTGAAAAAGCTCGACGAAGGCCAGTTCGACGCCATCCTGCTCGCCGCCGCCGGGCTGAAGCGGCTCGGTCTGGGCGACCGCATCAAGAGCCTGTTCAGCGTGGAAGACAGCATCCCCGCCGCCGGCCAGGGTGCGCTCGGCATCGAAATCCGCAGCGGCCAGGCCGAGGTCGCCGCCATGCTGACCGCGCTGAATCATCCCGAAACCGCTGCCTGCGTGCGCGCCGAACGCCAGGTCAGCCGCGTGCTCGGCGGCAGCTGCCAGGTGCCGCTGGGCGCCCATGCAGTGCTGCAGGACGGCAAGCTGGTGATGAATGGTTTTGTGGCACACCCGGACGGCAGCCGTTTCATCCACGATTGCGCCGAAGGCGATCCGCGCGACCCCGAAGCGGTCGGCCAGCAGCTTGCCGACAAGTTGCTGGCGCAAGGCGCGCGCGCCATTCTCGACGCCTTGCCGCCTGCATGATCGAGCCGCTGGCGGGACGCACGGTGCTGGTGACGCGGCCTGCGCATCAGGCCGCTGCGCTGGTGCAGTTGATCGAGGCGGCCGGTGGCGCGGCGGTGGCGTTTCCCGCGCTGGCGGTCGAGGCGGTGGAGGCCAGTCAGCTGACCGGCGCGCGCTCGCATCTGGCCGAAGCCGACATGGTGATTTTCATCAGCCCCAATGCGGCGCAGTTCGGCATGGCGGCGATCGGCACCCTGCCTGCAGCGATCCGGGTGTTTGCAGTGGGACCGGGCACCGCGCGCGCGCTCGCTGCGCACGGCGTCACGGATGTCATCACGCCGGACGGCCAGGACAGCGAAGCGCTGCTCGCCTTGCCCGCCTTGCAGGACGTCGCCGGCAAGCGCGTGGTGATCGTGCGCGGGGTCGGCGGCCGTCCCCTGCTGGCCGATACGCTCGGCGCGCGCGGGGCGCAGGTGCATTATCTGGAATGCTACCGGCGCGTCTGCCCGCAGGCCGATGCCGCACCCTTGCGGGCGCGCTGGCAGGCGGGCGGCATCGATGCGGTCACGGTCGCCAGCGCGGAAACGCTGCACAATCTGGCCGCGCTGCTGGGCGAAACGGGCGCGCCCTTGCTGGCGACCACGCCGCTTTTCGCGCCGCATGAGAAAATCGCCGCAGCGGCCCGCCGTTTCGGCATCGCACCCGTCATCGCCACGCCGGGTGGTGATGCGGGTCTGGTGGCGGGCCTGATCAACTGGTTTGGAACAATTCATGAATAGCACGTCCGACACTTCTTCTTCGCCGGCAACGCCTCCCGCACCGGCGCGCATCCTGACGCTGCCGCTGGTCGCCATGCTGGTGGCTGTACTGGCGCTGGCGGGGGCGGCGTGGTCGTGGTCCGACAGCCGCGAGCGCATTCGCGATCTGAAGACCGAACTGGGACGCCGGCTGGCCGAGTCGGGCAAGGACGTGACCGAAACCCGTCTGCTGGCGCGCAATGCCGACGACGCGATGCGCCAGGTCAGCGAAAAGGTCGCCCGCATCGAGAGCCAGATGGCGACCTCGCAGCAGCAGCAACTGGCGCTCGAAACCTTGTACAAGGATCTGGCGCAGGGGCGCGACCAGTGGGCGCTGGCCGAAATCGAGCAGGTGCTGCTGACCGCAGCGCAGCAGTTGCAACTGGCGGGCAACGTCAAGGCCGCGATCATCGCGCTGGAAGGCGCGGACACCCGTCTGCAACGCCTGAACAAGCCGCAGTTCACCACGCTGCGGCGTGCCATTGCCACCGATCTGGCGAATCTGCGCGCCGTGCCCTCGCTCGACGAAGTGGGGGCGAGCGCGCGCATCGAGGCGCTGGTGGCGCACGTGCCCGAGCTGGCCGCTGGCCAGTGCGCAGGCGTCCGAGGCGGCGCCCGCGCCGCGTACCTCCGGCAGCGGGAATCTGGGCCAGGAACTGTGGGTCGAGTTGAAACGCCTGGTGCAGATTCGCCGCCTGGACGGCAACGAAGCCCTGCTGCTGCCGCCGGAGCAGGCCTATTTCCTGCGCGAAAACCTGCGTCTGCGTCTGCTGTCGGCGCGACTGGCCCTGCTGGCGCACGACCAGGCGGCCTTCCAGACCGATCTGCGCGCGGTGTCGGGCATGCTGACGCGCTATTTCAATACGCGCGACGCCGGCGTCGCCGACGCGATGAAGGAAATCAGGCGCCTGACCAGCCTGCAAATCGCCACCAAGCTGCCCGGCATCGACGCCAGCATGGCCGCGCTCGACGCCTACAAGGTGAACCACTGATGCGCTGGCTCATTTCCCTGCTCATCATCGTGGTGCTGGCGGTCGCGCTGGCGATGGCGGGTCGCTACGACCCCGGCTATGTGGTGCTGGTGTACCCG
The DNA here is from genome assembly GCA_963818665.1 of uncultured Hydrogenophilales bacterium. Classification (GTDB taxonomy): domain Bacteria; phylum Pseudomonadota; class Gammaproteobacteria; order Burkholderiales; family Thiobacillaceae; genus Thiobacillus. The sequence goes on from CAWFTM010000014.1 coordinate 158,035, forward strand.
CCGTGGCGGATGGAAGTCTCCTTCATCAGTTTCGTGCTGATGCTGGTGGGGCTGGTGGTGGGCGGCGTGGTTTTGCTGCGGCTGGCGCTGCTTACGCTCAATCTGCCCGCGATCGTGCGCGAACAGCGCGAGCGGCGCGCGGCGCACAAACGCGACGAGAACTTTGTCGGCGGCCTCAGGGCGTACACCGAACATCGCTTTCAGGATGCCGAACAGGCGCTGGGGCAGTGGCAGGGCGAGGACGCCCGGATGGGGCTGGCGCGGGTGCTGGCGGCGCGCGCCGCGCAGGAAATGCGCGCGGTGGCGCAGCGCGAGCGCCATGTGCGCGAGGCCAGCGAACACGGCGCCGAACTGGCCGCGCAGCTGTTCGAGGCGGAAACCCTGCTGGACCTGAAAGACGCGACCGGTGCGCTGGGGGCGATCCAGTCGGCCAAAACCATCGCGCCGCAGCATACCGCCTTGCTGCGGCTGGAGTTGAAAGCGCGTCAGCTCACCGGGCAGTGGGACGAGGTCGACAAACTGCTCGATGCCTTGACGCGCAGCAATGCGCTGGAGCCGGGTGTCGCCACGCAGATGCGCCGCATGGCTTACGCCGAAAATCTCAGGCGCCGCGCCGAAGACGACCGCGCGCTGCTGGAATACTGGAAGAAAATTCCGGCCGACTTCAAGACCGATGCCTTCGTCGCCCGCGCCGCCGCCCGTGCCTTCATGCAGCGTGGCGGCCACGACACCGCGCTCGACGTGCTGGAGGCCGCGCTCAACCGCGACTGGCACGAAGACCTGGTCACGCTGTACGGCGAAGTGCGCGGCAGCAGCCCGACGCGGCAAATCGAGCAGGCCGAGAAATGGCTGCACGCCCAGCCGCGCGATGCGAAATTGCTGCTGACGCTGGCGCAGCTGTGTGCCGTGCAGGAACTGTGGGGCAAGGCGCAGAGCTATCTGGAAGCCAGCCTCGCCATCGCGCCCAGCGCCGAAGGCCATATCCGCATGGCCGAGCTCAAGAACCAGAGCGGCCAGACCGGCGAAGCCTGCCAGCACTATCAGAAGGCGCTGGCATTGTGCCGCGCGTCCTAGTTAGGTAGACAATTTGAACTTGTATTTTTCAGGAAGGAGTGCAGCCATGCGCACAGGTCTGTTTTCAATAGCCGGAATGATGGTCGGCGCCTTGTTGCTGTCCGCGCCCGCCAGCTGGGCCGCTGCCCCCAAAGCCCAGCAAACGGCTCAGCCAGGTATCTACAAGCTGGCAATCGATCGCAACGTCACTCTGGACGAGGCCGCCGAATCCATGCGCTTGCGCGCCAACGCGCTGAATCTCAAGCTGGTGGCGGAACTGCCGTTATCCAAACAGGTGGAAGCCGTCACCGGCAAGCCGCAGCGCGTGGTCACCATTTTCCAGTTCTGCGATGCGGTCACGGCGATGGAACTGATCGACCTCAGCATCGACTTCGCCACCTACATGCCGTGTCGGATTGCGCTGATCGAGGATGCCCAGGGTCAGGGCTGGCTGGTCATGACGGACATCAACGTCGATCTGGTGGCGAAGGAAAAAAGGCTGCAGAAGGAACTGACCACGCGCATCAAGGCTGTACGCCAGGGATTGATCGAGATCATGCAGGCAGGCGCCAAGGGCGAGCTCTGATCCGGCGATGGGTCCGACAGGCATGGCCCTCACGGACACCTATTTCGTCGTATGTACATTGAATCCTTGAACGCGCCCCGTCGAATTTTCAGGAACCCCCGCCTCACCGGTCTGTTGTTCGCCGCACTGTCCGCTGGCCTGTCGAGCAGCTGGGCGCAGGTGCCCGGCGCCTTTCGTCCCAATGCCGGGACGATCCTCAACATCTATGCACCGCCGGTCGAGGCACCGACACTGCCGGCGGCGACGCTGCCCGCGCCCGTCGAGGAACTGCCTGCCGACGACGCGGCAGGCGTGAGGGTCAAGCTCACGCGCGTTGTCCTCGACGGCGTCACCTTGCTGCCGCAGGCCGAGGTCGAGGCGCAGCTGGCCGGCCTCGTCGGACAGGAGGTGTCGCTGGCCGACCTGCGCCAGGCAGCCGCGCGCATCACCCAGCTGTATCGGGACAAAGGCTATTTCCTCGCCCGCGCCTACGTGCCGGCGCAGGAGATCAGCGGAGGCGTCGTCCGCATTGCGGTGATCGAGGGCCGTTACGACGGCGTCACGGCCACGGGTTCGGCGCGTCTCGACGGCGAGCGTGTGCGGCAGCTGCTCGATGCGCAGGGCGTGACGGCGGGCCAGCCGGTCGAGCGGGCCCGCCTCGAGCGCAGCCTGATCCTGCTCGAACAATGGGCTGACGCCCCATCGCAGGCGCTGCTGCGCCCCGGTGCCACCATCGGCACCTCGCACATGGAGATCGCCACGCCGCCCGGCCCGCTGTTCAGCGGTTCGCTCGGCGCGGACAACTACGGCGCCTACTATTCCGGTCAGGGGCGGGTCACCGCCTCGCTGGCCGTCAACAGTCCGCTCGGCATCGGCGATCAGGGCAGCGTCTGGCTCGCGCACTCGTCGGGCACCGACGCCGTCTTCGCCAGCTACCAGGTGCCGGTCGGTTACGACGGCCTGACGCTGGGCGCCAGCGCCTCTTACTACACCTATGCGCTGTGCTGCGAGTTCGCCGCCCTCGACCGGACAGGCGACGCCACCGTCGCCGGGCTGCAGGCACGCTATCCGTTGCGGCTCCGCCAGCACGAGGTGATGGTTGCGGGCCTGAGTCTGGAGCACAAGCGTCTGAGCGACAGCTGGGTGGGCGGCGAACTGGACGACAAGCGGGCTGACGTCGTCAGCCTGTCGCTCGACGGCATCACGATGGCGATGGCCGGACAGACCCGCTACCGGCTGACGCTGACCGGCGGCGATCTCGACATCAAGGGCCCCGCCGATTACATCACGCTCAACGCCGAGACCGTCGATACGGCGGGGCATTACGCGAAGGCGTGGGGCCAGGTCGAGTTCCTGCAGCCACTGGCCAGCTGGAATTTCCTCAGCGTCAGGCTGTCCGGGCAGGTGGCCAGCCGCAACCTCGATTCCTCCGAAAAATTCCTGCTCGGCGGTTTCAATGGCATCCGCGCGTATCCGGAAGGCGAGGCGGCGGGCGACGAGGCGTGGCTGGCGCGGATCGACTGGGTGATTCCCCTGCGTCTGGCCGAGCTGCCAGGCCAGGCCGCCGTGCGTGCCTTCGTCGACAACGGCGCGATCTGGATCAACGACAGCACGCGCGGCGGCCTTGCCGATCCGGGCATTCCCAATCATTACAGCCTGTCCGGTGCCGGTGTCGGCTTCAACTGGACGTTGCCGCAGGGGTGGGCCTTCTCCGCCTATGTCGCCACCAAACTCGGCAACAATCCCGGACGCTCGGCCAGCGGCAACGACGCCGACGGCAAGGACAGCAGTGCGCGCGGCTGGGTCAGCGCGGAATGGGGATTCTGATCATGAACCGGACCTACCGTCTCATCTGGAATACGCGTTGCAACGGCTGGGTCGTCGCATCCGAGTGGGCGCGCGCCTGCGGCAGGCAGGGCTGTGCCGCTGTCGCGGTGCTGATGTTCGCCAGTGCGCCGCTCGCCGCTGCCGATCTGGCAGCGGGCGCCTTGCCGGGCGGCGGTTCGGTCGCCGCCGGACAGGTCGGCATCGTCACCGACGGCACACGCATGAACATCACCCAGGGCAGCCAGCGTGCGATCATCAACTGGCAAAGCTTCGATATCGGCAGTCAGGCGCAAGTCAGTTTCCAGCAGCCCAACGCCGCCGCCGTCGCCCTCAACCGGGTCAGCGGCCCGACGGCTTCGCGCATCGAAGGCCAACTCAGCGCCAATGGCCAGGTCTTCCTGGTCAACCCGAACGGCGTCCTGTTCGGCGGCGGTGCGCGAGTGGACGTCGGCGCCCTCGTCGCTTCGACGCTCGATATCCACGACACCGACTTCCTGGCCGGCAACGCTCGCTTCAGCGGCAGTGGCAGCGCCATCGAGAATCGCGGAACGATCAACGCCGCGTCGGGCGGCTATCTCGCCTTCATCGCGCCGACCATCACCAATAACGGAACCCTCAACGCCCCGCACGGTACTGTCGCCATGGGTGCGGGCGAGGCCGTCACGCTGAATTTCGCCGGCGACCGGCTGGTCGGCCTCAGCGTCAGCACCGCGACCCTCGACACCCTGATCGAGAACCGCCAGGCGATCCACGCCGAGGGCGGTGCCATTCTGCTCACCGCGGCCGGCGCGGCTGCCGTGAGCAGCAGCGTGGTCAACAACAGCGGCGTCCTCGAAGCCGGCAGCCTCACTGAAGACGGCGGGCGCATCGTGCTCAGGGCGGGCGGCGACATCACGCTGGGCTCGACTTCGGTGATTGCGGCCGGCGGCGCGCGCGGCGGCGACATCGAGATCCAGGCGCAGTCCGGAACCTTGCTGGCGGATGGCCGCATCGACGCGCGCGGGACAAGTGCGACGGGCGGGTCGGTCAATCTGCTGGGCGAGCGCGTGGGACTGGTCAATGCCGCCGAGGTCGATGCCTCCGGCGCAACGGGCGGTGGCACGGTGCGGGTGGGCGGCGATTATCAGGGCAAGAATGCGGACATCCAGAATGCCGCACGCACCTTCGTCAGTTCCGGTGCGGCCATCAGCGCCGATGCGACCGAACAGGGGGAGGGCGGCCAGGTGGTGGTCTGGGCCGACGAGGCCACCCGTTTTTACGGCAGCGCCAGCGCACGCGCCGACCGTTCCGGCAGCGGCGGATTGATCGAGATCTCCGGCAAGGACTATCTGGATTTTCGCGGCCAGGTGGATGCGGGGTCGGCAAACGGCCAGGGGGGCACGGTGCTGTTCGATCCCGCCAACATCACGCTGTCGACCGGCGCGGATACGAACACGACCGGGTTCACGCCGCCTGCCGACGTGACGCAGGCCTTCACCGATGATGCCGGTCTGAACAGCGTGTTCAACGTCAACGCCGGCGGCAGCTTCGCCGGGGTGGCGGCCGGCAGCAACGTGGTGCTGCAGGCGACCAACAACATCACGCTGGCGAACGCCTTCAACCTGGCCACCGCAACCGGCGGAGCCGCCAACGTCAGCCTGACTTTGCAGGCCAACAACAACATCACGGTCAACGCCGGGGCGACGGTGACCGTCGCCGGCAGCGGCGCCCTGAACATGCAGGCCGACGCGGACCACTCCGGCGCCGGGACGCTGGCGGTGAATGCGGCGCTGGTGTCGCGGCAGGGCGGGATCACGCTGTCCGGCGCAGCGATCACGAGTGCTGCGGCAGGCAGCATCACCTCCACCGGAACCGCCGGGCAGAACGCCGGCAATATCAGCATCACCTCAAGCGGCGGCATCAATCTGCTGGGCGCCCTTGCCGCCAACGGGGGCAACGGCGCGGCGGCGGCGGCGGGAGGTCATGGGGGCAATATCGGGATCACGGCGGCGGGGTCGGTGGTCACTGCCGCGATTACCGCATCAGGCGGCAATGCGGGCACGGGCAATGCGGCGGGGGGCAACGCTGGCAGCATCACCCTGGCGACCACCGCCGGCAATGTGACGACCGGCGCGCTCACTGCCCGCACCGGCAATGCGACCGGAACCGGCGCGGGGGGGATCGCGGGCAGCATCGCGGTCACCAACACGGCCCTGCCGGCAATGTCAGCCTGGGTGCGCTCAACACTTCGGGTGGCACCAATGGCAACGGCGGCACCCTCAGCGCGAATGCAACCGGCGTGCTGGCGCTCAACGGGGCCATCACCAGTTCCGGCGGCGCCAACGCAGCATCGACCACGCAGGCGGGGAAACACGCGGGCGCCATCACCCTGACGGGCAACGCGGGCATTTCCAGCGCGGCCGCCGCGACCATCAACGCGAATGGGGGTGCCGGACTCGGGACGAATCAGGCAGGCGGTCATGCCGCTGCGGTTTCCCTCGCTTCTTCTGCCGGAACCGTTGCGTCACGCGCGATCAGTTCCCGGACCGGCAATGCCACCGGCACTGGCGCGGGTGGCCTGGCCGGCAGCATCACCCTGAGCGGCACGAGCGTGACCACCAACGCGGGCGCGCTGACCACCACGGGTGGCAGCAATGGCGACGGCGGCGCGGTCACCGCCACGGCCACCGGCGGGACGCTGGTGGCCGCTGCCATCACGGCCAGCGGCGGCACGGCGTTGAGCGGGACGATGGGCCGCAACGCGGGCGCGGTCACGCTCAGCGGCGCCGGCGCGGTGACGACGGGTGCTATTACGGCCAGTGGCAGCAATGGCGTCGGCGCCGGTCGGGCCGGCGGCCAGGGCGGCGTCATCAACCTCGCCAGCAACGGCACGCTTGCCAGTGGCGCGCTGGCCGCCAGCGGCGGCAATGGCGTGGCCACCGCAGCGGGCGGCCATGCCGGAACGATTACGGTCAGCAACAACGGGGCGGCCGGAACACTCACCACCGGCACCCTGACCGCACGCACCGGCGCGGCTGCCGGCGCCATCGTCAGCGGCAACGCCGGCAGCATTGCGGTGACCAACAACGCGGCGACGCAGTTGCAAACCGGCGCCATCAACAGCAGTGGCCAGGCGGGCGGCGCGGGCGGCAACGTCACGCTGGTCTCCAATGGCAACGTCACGGTGACCAGCACCCTCGCCACCGGCGGCGGTGCCCTGGTTGCGGCCACCAACGCGGCAGGGCGCAACGGCGGCAATCTTGTTGTCACGGCCGGGGGCACGGTGTCCCTGGGCGGGGCGGTCACGACCAGCGGCGGCAATGCTGTCGCGGGCAACAACGCGGGCGGCCATGCCGGCGCGATCAGTCTGGATGCAGGCGGGGCCACCCCGATCATCACCGTGAGTGGCAACCTGACCGCAACCGGCGGCAATCGCAGCGGGACTGGTGTCGCCGGGGCGGGGGGCGCCATCGCCGTGGCGGATACGCTCAACATCGGTGCGGCCAACCGGACCATCAGCAGCCGGGGTGGCAGTGCCGGGCTGGGGCAGGGCGGAGACATCATGCTGGCGGGCCCGATCCATGACAGCGGCACGCGCACGCTGACCGTCACCGGCGGCAGCGGAACCGTCACGCTGGCGGGCGGCCCGGCAAACGCCACGCTGGCCAATAACCTGGATACGCTGGTGGTGACCGCGTCGGACGGCGCCGGCAAGATCCGGGTGGGCTCGGTCAACACGGTGGCGACGCAATCCTACGATTCCGGCAGCGGCGGGATCGAACTCGATGGCGATGTGGTCACCCTGGGCTCTGCTGCGGCCGACACCGTGACGTTCAGCGACCCGGTGACGCTGACCGGCGATTCGTCGATCACCACCGCCGGCGGCGCGGGCGACCACATCGCCGTCAGCCAGACCGTCAATGGCGCCTACGACCTGACCCTGAATGCAGGTGCGCTGGGAACCGTTACGACCAGCGCCGTGATCGGTGGCAGCACCCCGTTGGGCGATTTCAGTGCGACCGGCGCAGCGGTGACGTTTGGCCGCTCGGTGAGCGCCGACAGCATTTTTGCCCGGAGCACGACCGGCAACCTCACGCTCAACACGGCCGGCACCGTGCTGACCGGCAGCGGTGCCGGCGATGCGATTCAACTGGTGGCCAGCGGCGCGGCCAGCCGGTTCGTCAACACGGTCGGCGCCACCGCGCTGAATGCGAGCCATGCCAGCGGCCGCTTCCTGGTCTGGTCGCAAAATCCCGCCAACGACACCCGCGGCGCTCTTGCGTATGCGTTCAAGCAATACAACGCCACCTATGGCGTGACGGCGGTGGCCGATGCGGATTCCAGCCACGATGGTTTCCTCTACACGCTGGCGCCCAGCATCACACCGGCACTCACCGGCACCGTCAGCAAGCCTTACGATGGCACCGCCACGGCTGCGCTGACGGCCGCCCACTTCACCGCGGGCGGGGCCATCGACGGCGATGTGGTGACATTGAGCGGCAGCGGTTCCTATGACAACAAGAATGTCGGCGTCGCCAAGACCGTCACGGCAACCGGCATAGCCGCGAGTGCGGTCAATGGCGCCGCCGCGGTGTATGGCTATGCCGTCTCGCCCGGCACGGTGAGCGCGGCCATCGGCACCATCACGGCAGCGCCGCTGACGGTGACGGCGCAGACCGATACGCGGGTCTACGACGGCACCACCCATTCGGCGGTGGCGCCGCTGCTGAGAGGCACCACCTACGATGCGATCGGCACCGCCGCGATCCAGAGCTACGACAACAGGAACGTCGGGACGGCCAAGACGCTTACCGCCAGCGGTCTGGTGATGAACGACGGCAACGGTGGCGCCAACTATGCGATCAGCTACGTCAGCGACAGCAGCGGCGTGATCACGGCAGCGCCGCTGACAGTGACGGCGCAGACCGACAGCCGGGTCTACGACGGCACCACCAATTCGGCGGTGGCGCCGCTGCTGAGAGGCACCACTCTACGACGCCGTCGGCACCGCCGCGACCCAGAGCTACGACAACAGGAACGTCGGGACGGCCAAGACGCTCACCGCCAGTGGTCTGGTGATGAACGACGGCAACGGCGGCGCCAACTATGCGATCAGCTACGTCAGCGACAGCAGCGGCGTGATCACGGCAGCGCCGCTGACGGTGACGGCGCAGACCGACAGCCGGGTCTACGACGGCACCACCAATTCGGCGGTGGCGCCGCTGCTGAGTGGCACCACCTACGACGCCATCGGCACCGCCGCGACCCAGAGCTACGACAACAGGAACGTCGGGACGGCCAAGACGCTTACCGCCAGCGGTCTGGTGATGAACGACGGCAACGGTGGCGCCAACTATGCGATCAGCTACGTCAGCGACAGCAGCGGCGTGATCACGCCGGCGCCGCTGACGCTCAGCGCGGTCACCGACACCAAGGTCTACGACGGCACCACCGTTTCGAGCGGTGTGGCAAGCAGCACCGGCCTGGTGGGCGGCGATACGGTGGGCGGGCTGAGCCAGAGCTTCCTGAGCAAGAACGTGCTCGGCGTGAACGGCAGCACGCTGGCCGTCGATGCCGGGTATGTGGTGAATGACGGCAACGGCGGCGCCAATTACAGCGTCAGTACCAGCACGGCCAGCGGCACGATCACGCCGGCGCCGCTGACGATAGCGGCCGACGACAAGGCCAGGTCGGTGAACACGCCGAATCCACCCTTTACCGCAACTTATACGGGCCTGGTTGCGGGTGAAACGCCCGCCAGCCTGGACGGTGTGCTTGCGTTCTCGACACCGGCCACGCTGGCCTCGCCGGTGGGGAGCTACGCGATCACGCCCTACGGCCAGACCTCGGACAATTATCTGATCACCTACGTGGATGGCGTGCTCGAAGTCATTGCATCGCCCGTGATTCCCGGCCCTGCGTATGATCCGCAGGCCATTGCTGCGGCGTACTCGGACCAGCGTTTTTTATTGGGCACGCTGCCCGCAGTGCGCTACGTCGTGGATGCCGACGATCCGGCTCCGGACGCGCCAGGCAACCGGGTTCGGGTCGTTTCCGGCGGGCTCGCGCTCAGCCGCTAGTGTCGTGAACCAGAAATAGCGGGACAAATAAAACGGATGGATTTTTTTGCAGGGCAAGGCGCGAGGAGGCGACATAGCGGGCTCTATGGCAACGACGAGCAACGCCGCCATGCGGAAAAAGACACCGTTTTATGTTTCGATATTTCTGGTTCACGACACTAGCCCGGTTCGACCGCTCCGGGCTGCAAGCCTGATGTCGTTTCAGGGTGTGGTGGCGACTTCGGCGTCCGCTGCATACACGAACGAGTCGGCGAAGAATTCGTCTTCGGGCAGATTGCGTGTGCGGGTAAATGCCTCGCGCGCGCTGTCCACCATGACCGGCGCGCCGCAGGCATAGACCTGATAGCCGGACAGGTCGGCAAAGTCGGCCAGCACCGCATCGTGGACATGGCCGGTGCGACCCTGCCATTGGTCGCCCGGCTCCGGATTGGACAGCACCGGAATGAAACTGAAGTTGGGCTTTTCGGCCAGCCACTGCTGCGGCAGCTCGGCCATGTACAAATCCTTCAATGAGCGCACCCCCCAATAGAGGATCAGTTCGCGGTCGGTGTGCTCGGCGAAGGCGTGCTCCAGCATGCCCTTGATCGGCGCGAAGCCGGTGCCGCCGGCGATGAAGATCATCGGCTTGTCGGAGTCCTCGCGGATGAAGAAGCTGCCGAGCGGGCCTTTCAGGCGCAGGATGTCGCGCTCCTTCATGGCCGAGAACACCTGGTCGGTGAACAGGCCGCCGGGGACGTGGCGGATATGCAGTTCCAGCAGCGCGTCGTCGTGCGGCGGGTTGGCGAGCGAATAGCTGCGCGTGCGGCCGCCCTTCAACTGAAAGTCGATGTATTGCCCGGCGAGGAATTGCAGGCGCTCGTTGGCGGGCAGCTTGATCTTCACCAGCATCACGTCGTCGGCGCGTTTTTCCAGCTTCTCGACGCGGCACGGCAAGGTTTTCACCACGATGTCTTTCGCCGCGCCGATTTCCTTGGCCTCGATCACCAGGTCCGACAGCGGCGTGGCGCGGCAGAACAGGGCGCGGCCCTGCGCTTTTTCGTCGTCCTTCAGCGCGTTGGGCGAATGCTTGCCGTAGTCGAGCTGGCCCGACAGCACCTTGCCCTTGCACGCGCCGCAGGCACCGTTGCGGCAACCGTAAGGCAGTGCAAAGCCTTCGCGCAGCGCCGCTTCGAGCACGGTTTCGTCTTCGTTGACGCTGAACTGATGCCCGCTGGGCTGAATGGTGACCTGATACGGCATGATGTGCGCTTAAAATGCAATGACAAACGGGGCGAATTATCGCCCGAGTCGGCCGGGATTAAACCTTGGCATCCAAAGGGTTACAGGCGGGCGGGATACAGGCGGACGCGATGAAAAAAATCTTGATTGTGGGGTTTGGCGACGTGGCCGAGCGGCTGGTTCGGTTCTACGCCGGCCAGGCGGAATTCATCGGCCTGGTTCGCCGTCCCGAACGCGTCGCCGACCTGCGTGCGCTGGGCGTGACCCCCTATGTGGCCGACCTGGATGTGTCCGCCAGCCTGCGCCGTCTGCCGCGCGTCGATGGCGTGCTGCACTTCGCGCCGCCGCCGAACGAGGGCAAAACCGATCCCCGCACCACCCATCTGCTGCACGCGTTGACCCGTCACGGCAAGCCCGGCGCGCTGGTCTACATCAGCACCAGCGGCGTCTACGGCGATTGCGGCGGCCACTGGGTGAGCGAGACGCGCGCGGTGGCGCCGGTCAACGGCCGCGCGGTGCGCCGGGTCGACGCCGAGCGCCAGTTGCGTGCCTGGGGCGAGACCTTTCGCGTACAGGTCAGCATCCTGCGTGCGCCCGGCATCTATGCCGCCGACCGCCTGCCGCTGGAGCGGATCAAACGCGGCACTCCGGCCCTGATCGCCAGGGACGACAGCTACACCAACCACATCCATGCCGACGACCTGGCGCGCCTGGCGTGGGCGGCGCTGTTCCGTGGCCGCGCGCAACGCATCTACCACGCAGTCGATGCGCATCCGTTGAAAATGGGCGACTGGTTCGACAGCTGTGCCGATGCGTTCGATCTGGCGCGGCCGCCGCGCGTCCAGCGCGCCGAAGCGGAGAAGGTGTTGTCGGAGGCCCTGCTGTCGTTCCTGCGCGAGTCGCGGCAGTTGTCGAATGCGCGCACCACGCGCGAACTGCGGCTGAAATACCGTTATCCGACGTCCGACGACCTGCTGCGTGAAATCAAACAGCAACGCGGCCAGATGGCCTTGTTTTGAATTCGCGGTTCAGCGCAGCAGATCGTCCGGCTCGCGCTTGAATTCGCCTTCCAGCACATCGTCGTTGGCGGAGCGCAGCGGGTCGGATGTGCGACGTGCCCAGCTGCCGGGCATCAGCAACAGCACCAGCGCAATGGCATCGCTGATGAAGCCGGGGAAGACAAGCAGACCGCCGGCGAGGAGAATGCGCCCGGTGGCGAACAGCGAGGCCAGCGGATGCGCGCCGGACTGCACCGAAAACAGCAGGCGCGCGCCCCAGGCGACGCGCTCGACGCGGATCAGCGCGAGGCCGGCGATGGCGGCGAGCAACAGCCACAGCAGCACCCAGCCGCCGATGGCGCTGGCGACCCAGAAGATACCGATGGCCTCGAGCACCGGAAATGACAACAGCAGTAGCACAATCCAACCAAAGCGCATGTGATGGAACCTTTGTTAATCTTGACCAATGTACCCGATCAGGCCACCGCCGAGAAACTGGCGCGGGCCTTGATCGATGAAGGTGCGGCGGCGTGTGTGAACGTTTTGGCGCCGTGCCGCTCCATTTACCGGTGGCAGGGCGCGGTGGAGGCGGCAGACGAGATTCCGTTGCTGATCAAAAGCACGGCGGCGAATTACGCCGACGTTGAACGCATCGTCCGCGCGCAGCACCCTTACGACGTACCCGAACTGATCGCCCTACCCATCACGCAAGGACTGCCCGCCTGGCTCGCCTGGCTGGCACAGGAGACTGAACGACATGATTGAAAAGTGGATACGACTGCTTGGCGCATTGCCGGTACTTTGGGGCGCGCTGGTGCTTTCGCAAGGGGCGCTGGCCGAAGAAGACTTTCTCGAGCCCGAGGCCGCGTTCCAGTTCTCCGCCCGGGCGCTGGATGCCCACACGCTGGAAGCACGCTGGCAGATTGCCGACGGCTATTACATGTACCGCGACAAGTTCAAGCTCGAGCTGAAAGGTGCTGTGCTCGGCCAGCCGGTGCTGCCTGCCGGCAAGGTGAAGCAGGACGAGAATTTCGGCAAGGTCGAAACCTATCGCAAGGACGTGCGCATCCGCCTGCCGATCGAGCGCGCGCCAGGTGCGACGGCGGTGACGCTGAAGGCGGTTTCGCAGGGCTGCGCCGATGCCGGGCTGTGCTACACGCCGCAAACTGCCAGCATGACGGTCGCGCTGCCTGCGGCTGTCGCCGAAACTGCACCCGCTGCCTCGCGCACGCCAGCCCCGGCACTGGGCGGCCTGGTCAACCTGGCCAGCAGCATGGGCATGCCGAAATTGCTGCCGCCGGACGAGGCCTTTCTGGTTGCGGCGACCCTGGTCGATGCACAAACCGTCAAGCTCGATTTCACCCCCACACCCGACACCTATCTGTATCGCGACAAGTTCGACTGGACGGTCAAGTCGCCGGTCGATGTGAAGGTGTTGCGTGCCGATCTCCCCGCGGGTGAAGTCAAAAACGACCCCAATTTCCCCACCCCGATGGAGGTGTATCACCACGACACGGCCGCCACGCTGACCCTGTCGCGTGCCTTGTCCGCTGGCGAAAAACTGGTGATCGAGGCGGGCTGGCAGGGCTGCAATGAAAAGGTCGGCGTCTGCTATCCGCCGCTCAAGCGCGACTTCACGCTGACCGCGGCAGGGGGTGCCTCGACTGCGGTCAACGCCACGGTTGCATCCGCTGCTGCCGCACCGGCCGCTGCCGCCAGCGAATCCGACACCTCGAAGATCGAGCGCGTACTCAAGGGTGGCAGCTTCTGGGCAGTGGTCGCCACCTTCTTCGGCTTCGGCCTGTTGCTCGCGCTGACGCCCTGCGTGTTCCCGATGATCCCGATCCTGTCGGGCATCATCGCCGGGCAGAACAAAACGCTTACCAAGACCAGCGGCTTCCTGCTGTCGCTCGCCTACGTGCTGGGCATGGCGATCACCTACGCGCTGGCCGGCGTGGCGGCGGCGCTCTCCGGCACGCTGATCTCCAACGCCTTGCAGAATCCGTGGGCGCTCGGCATCGGCGCGGGCGTGTTCGTGCTGCTCGCGCTGTCGATGTTCGGCTTCTTCGAAATCCAGTTGCCGAGCGCCATCCAGAGCAAGTTCAACGATGCCTCGAACAAGATGAAGGGCGGCAATTTCATCGGCGTCTTCGTCATGGGCGCGCTGTCCGCCGTCATCGTCGGCCCCTGCGTGGCGCCGCCGCTGGCCGCCGCGCTCGCCTTCATCGCGCAGACCGGCAACACCACGCTCGGCGGCGTCGCGCTGTTCGTGCTGGCGCTCGGCATGGGGGTGCCGCTGCTGCTGGTCGGGCTGTCGGCAGGCGCCTTGCTGCCGCGCGCCGGCGGCTGGATGAACGCGGTGAAGTATTTCTTCGGCGTGCTGATGCTGGCGATCGCGATCTATCTCATCTCGCCCATCATTCCGGCCTGGGTCAACATGCTGCTGTGGGCGCTGCTGCTGATCGGCTCGGCGATCTACCTGCACGCGCTCGATCCCTTGCCGGCGCATGTGTCGGGCTGGTCGCGCCTGTGGAAGGGCTTCGGCGTGGTGCTGCTGATCAGCGGGCTGGCGCTGATACTCGGGATGCTGGCAGGCAGCCGCGACCTGCTGCAGCCGCTCGGCATTTTCAAGGGCGGCGTGGGCGGCACGGCGCAGGCGGCCGAGGCGCATGGCCTGGCATTCGACAGGGTCAAGGATGTCGCCGAACTCGACGCACGTCTGGCAGCGGCCAAGGCCGACGGCCGCGCGGTGATGCTCGACTTTTATGCCGACTGGTGCGTGTCGTGCAAGGAAATGGAACGCTTCACCTTCAGCGACCCCAAGGTGCAGGCGCGGCTGAAGGACGTGGTGCTGCTGCAGGCGGATGTCACCGCCAACAGCGACGCCGACAAGGCGCTGCTCAAGCGCTTCGGGCTGTTCGGCCCGCCCGGGCTGATTTTCTGGACACCCGACGGGACGCAGTCGGATTACCAGGTGATCGGTTTCGAAAAAGCCGAGAAATTCATGGCCAGCATCGACGCCGCGCTGGGCAGGTAAGCGCCTGCTTCAGGGCTGGCGCCGCAGCACCGCGATGGCGTCGATCAGAGGGGTGACGATGGGCTGGATCTTGCGCCGCATCAGCGAACCGATCGCGGTGGTCTTGAGGAAGATCGGCCGCACGGTGTCGGCGTCCACGGCGGCGAGCGCGTCGAGCGCGGCGCAATCGGCTTCCAGTTGCGGGGCGGCGGCCAGCAGCGCGGCGCGGGCCGCATCGCGCGTGGCCGCATCGGCCTGACGCAGCGGCGCGCACCAGTGGGCCAGCGCGTTCAGCGTGTGGTTCACCACTTCCTGCACCTCCGGACGATCCAGGATGAGCGCGGTGGTGGCGAGGAAGGTCTGTCCCTGTCCGGACAATGCCTTGTCCAGCATCAGGCTGTACGGATTGCCGGCCAGTTGCGGCACGCTGCCATGGTCCGTGCGTGCCGCACGCGGGTTGGGCAGGTCGTCGGGCTGCAATTCGAGGAAGGCGACGTAATACGAATTGCGGCTGTTGCCGCGCTTCCACATCGACAGCCGTTCGGCTTCGGTGAGCACGCCCGAATACAGCATCACCGCGATGGTATCGAGAATGCCGACGTCGTCCTCGTGCAGGAAGGCCAGATGGTCGACCAGAAATTCCGCCAGCGTGCGCCCCATGCTGCCCTTGCACACCACGTCGCGCATCAGCATCAGGCGCGCGTTCTCGATGGTCGGCATGCACCACCAGGCGTAGCGCGCCAGTTCGTCGGTGAGCGCGGGCGAGTGCACCACCGCGACCACCGCTTCCTCTTCGGCAATGAGCAGCAACTGCGCCAGATGCTGGGTCGACAGCCCGGCCTGCGATTGCCGTGTCCAGCGGGTGAGGTGGACCGGGTAGCCGCCGGGCGAACCCAGCGCGTGGCCGGACAGTTGTTCGCGCACCCGTTTCAGATAGCGGTCGGCGCGCTCGTTGGGCTTCAGCGGCACGCTGGCTTCACCCTGCGGCGTCAGCGCCCACAGCGTCATGTTCGATTCGTCGATGCGCACCGCCTTGAGGTCGGTGTTGAAGAGGACGTTGAGCCGCAGTTCGTCCTCGGGCGACAGTTCGTCGTTCATAGCGCTTTGAATACCGCACGCGCGGCTGCAATCGTGGCGTCGATGTCGGCGTCGCTGTGCGCGGCGGAGACGAAGCCCGCTTCGAATGCGGAGGGCGCGAGGTAGATGCCGTGGTCGAGCATGGCGTGGAAGAAACGGTTGAATTTCTCCTTGTCGCCCTGCATCACTTCGGCAAAGCTCGCCGGCGGCTTCGCTGCAAAATACAGGCCGAACATGCCGCCGACCGAATCGGCACAGAAGGTGACGCCGGCGTCTCGCGCGGCGGCGTTGAGACCCTTGACCAGGCGCTCGGTGCTGGCAGTGAGGCGCGCATGGAAGCCCGGTTCGCTGATGGCGTCGAGCGTGGCCAGACCTGCGGCCACTGCCACCGGATTGCCCGACAGCGTGCCCGCCTGGTACACCGGCCCGATCGGCGCCAGCGCATCCATCACGTCGGCGCGGCCGCCGAAGGCACCGACCGGCATGCCGCCGCCGATGACCTTGCCGAGCGTGGTCAGGTCCGGCTTGATGCCGAGCAGTTTCTGCGCGCAGCCGAGGTCGACGCGAAAGCCCGTCATCACCTCGTCGAAGATCAGGAGGGCACCGTGCGCGTCGCACAGCCGGCGCATCGCCGCCATGAATTCGGCGGTCGGCTTCACCAGGTTCATGTTGCCGGCGAACGGCTCGACGATGATGCAGGCAATTTCGTGCCCGATCTCGGCGAAGGTTTTTTCCAGACCGGCGACGTCGTTGTAATCCAGCACGATGGTCTGCGCCGCGACTTCCGGCGGCACGCCGGCCGACGTCGGGTTGCCGAAGGTGAGCGCGCCGGAGCCCGCCTTCACCAGCAGGAAATCGGCGTGGCCGTGGTAGCAGCCTTCGAACTTGATGAACTTGCTGCGGCCGGTGAAACCGCGGGCGAGGCGGATCGCGCTCATCGTCGCCTCGGTGCCGGACGACACCAGGCGCACTTTCTCGATACTGGGCACCAGTTCGATGATGCGGCGGGCGATGGTGAGTTCGGCCTCAGACGGTGCGCCGAACGACAGGCCGTTGACGGCGGCATCCTGCACCGCCTTCACCGTGCCGGGATGGGCGTGGCCGAGAATCGCCGGGCCCCACGAACCGACATAGTCGATGTATTCGCGGCCATCGGCGTCCCACACGCGCGATCCCTTGGCGCGGCTGAAAAATACCGGGGTGCCGCCGACGCTCTTGAAGGCGCGCACCGGCGAGTTCACGCCGCCGGGGATGACTTTTTGCGATTGTTCAAACAGGGTTTCGTTGCGATTCATGCTTCGGGTCTCATTCTTCGGGTTCGGCTGCAAACAATTGATTCAGGGCGTGCGCGCTGGCACGGATGTCGGCGGCGTCGAACAGCGCCGACAACAGGGCGAGGCTGTCGGCACCGGCATCGAGCAAAGCGGGTGCGTTGGCGAGGGTGATGCCGCCGATGGCGACAATCGGGATCTGGATCGTCCGGGTTGCCGCGCGCAACAAAGCGGTGTCAGCCCGCGCAGCATCCGGTTTGGTCGGTGACGGAAAAAAGCTGCCGAACGCGACATAGTCGGCGCCCGCCGACTGCGCGGCCTGCGCCAGTTCGACGCTTTGATAGCACGATGCGCCGATGAATTTGTTTTTGCCGAGAATGATGCGCGCTTCGCGCAGGCTGCCGTCGTCGCGCCCGAGGTGCACGCCGTCGGCATCGGTCAGGTCGGCCAGCCGCAGGTCGTCGTTGACGATCAGCGGTACCCCGAAGCGGCGGCACAACGCGACCAGTTCGCTGGCCTGCTCGTGGCGGCGCGCGACGTCGCCGGATTTGTCGCGGTACTGCACCGCCGCCACGCCGCCTGCCAGAGCCGCTTCGACCTGCGCCAGCAGGCGTTCGGTATCGACGGTTTCGGGGGTGATGGCGTAGAGGCCGCCAGGAAATTCAGGCATTGCCTTCCGTCTGCCCTTCCTGCGCCCAGAAAAACCGCTCGGGGATGTATTGCCCCATGCCGGGACGGAACGCGGCCTTGAGGGCTTCGTAGGTGAAGTTTTGCGCCTCGCGCACTGCGGTCGGCATGTCCTGACCGTAGGCCAGGGTAGCGGCAATGGCCGAGGCGAGGGTGCAGCCGGAGCCGTGATAACTGCCGGGCAGTCGGTCCCAGGCGTCGGTCTGCACGTGGCCGTCGAGGTTGTACAGGCTGTTCAGTACGCGCGGCGTGGCTTCGTGGGTGCCCGTGACCAGCACGTATTCGCAGCCGAGATCGATCAGATGTTTGGCGCAGGCGGCCAGATCCATGTCGTCCTCGTCCGATTCGAACAGCGCCAGGCGGCGCGCTTCGTGGCTGTTGGGGGTGAGGATGCTGGTTTGCGGAATCAGCAGGTCGCGCATCGCCGCGATCATGTCGTCGGTGGTGAACTCGTCGCCGCGCCCGGAAGCCAGCACCGGGTCGAGCACCACCGGGATGTCGGGATAGTCGGCGAGGATCTCGGCGATCACCGCCATCGATTCCGGGCTGCCCAGCATGCCCAGCTTGAATGCAGCGACTGGGACGTCTTCGAGCAGCATGCGTGCCTGATCCATCACCCACTCGGAATCGATCACCAGAATCTCATCGACCCCGGCGGTGTCCTGCACTGTCAGTGCGGTAATGACCGACAGCGGATGGCAACCCATGCTGGCCAGCGTCAACAGATCGGCCTGAATGCCTGCACCGCCGGTGGGATCGGACGCGGCAAAGCTGAGCACCAGCGGTGGCGTGGGTTTGGGGGAGAAAATGGGCGGCATGGCGTCACTGCTTTAAAATCAAGCTCCGATTTTAGCCGATTCCCCTGCTCCCCATGACCTCTGCCCCTGAATACAAAAGCTGGATGTGCCTGATTTGCGGCTGGATTTATCACGAGGAGGCCGGCGCGCCCGACGACGGCATTCCACCCGGCACGCGCTGGGAAGACGTGCCGATCAACTGGACCTGCCCGGACTGCGGGGCGCGCAAGGACGATTTCGAGATGGTGGCGTTTTAGTTTGCGGTTGGTTTCCTGAAGTTTTTGCGGGTGTGTGCTCAAGAAAAGTGCGGCGACGGGCGTTAGAGCGTTAGCGGAGCAAAGTGGGGTCGCACCCGCACCCTGCCTCTGGCCAGCAAGAGGGCTGTCAGCCTTCATGGCCGGGCGGGAATAGAAACTTCAAATCAGGAGACGATGATGATTATTCGGTGGATTTCAACGTGGGTTCTGCTCACTTTTTCGGCAAGCGTATGGGCGATCTCTCCCTATATCCAGGGCGACTCGGTGGCCGGCGGCAACGTCCAGGCTGCAGCGACGGCAGTGGAAGCGAAGCTCAAGAATCATGGCTTCAAGGTGGTCGGCAAGTATTTTCCCAAGAATCTGGCCGGCTATGGCGTCGTGATTGCCACGGACGCCGACATGCTGGATGCCGTGGGCTCGGTGGGTGGCAATGCCGTGCTGGGTGCCGCGATTCGCGTGGGCGTGAAGGCGGATGGCAGCGTGGCGTATACCAATCCCGATTACTGGTATCGCGCTTATTTCCGTAAATCCTTCGACAAGAAGGAAAGTGAAGTCAAGGCGTTGCAAGGACGTCTGGAGACTGCGCTGGGTGCGGGCAAGGGCGTGGGCGGCAACGAAGAAGCAAGCGGCCTGACCAATTACCGCTACATGATCGGCATGGAGCGTCTGGATTCGTCGAAAAGCAAGCTGGCCGAATATGGCAGCTTCGACGAGGCACTGAAGGCGGTACGCAGCAATCTGGCCAAAGGCGTGGGCAATACCGCCAAGATCTACGAGGTGGTGATCCCGGGCCGCAAACTGGCCGTGTTCGGCGTGGCGATGAACGACGCCGAGAACAACGACGGCGACTGGATCAAGAAAATCGAAATGCAGAACAGCGTCGCGGGTCTGCCTTACGAGATTTACATCGTCGACAAGGACGTGCAGTCGCCGTTTGCACGCTTCCGCATCGCGCTGGCTTTCCCCGATGTCGGCATGGGCCAGTTCATGCGGATTTCGTCGCTGCCGGGTGACATCCAGGACACCATGGGCGAAGTGGCAGGTGCCAAAAAGGAAAGCGAAGAAACCTCTACCTGGCAGTAAATCTGTCCCTGTAACGGGTCGGTGAAAGGGCGTTGCGATGCAACGCCCTTTTTGTTTGTGCGCGATTTCGATATAGATGCAATGCAAATGCAGCATGCACTAAAGAATGCCGGCGCCGATGCCGTAATGATTAGCACACGGGGTGGCAAGTGTCACTCACTCGGAAGTCCTGGTGGAGAAAGCATGTGGATAACGAAGCATTGAAAGGCGTCAAGGTCATGGTCATCGACGACAGCAACACCATACGCCGCAGCGCGGAAATCTTTCTGAATCAGGCGGGCTGCGAAGTCATCCTGGCGCAGGACGGTTTCGATGCGCTGTCCAAGATTACCGATCACGAGCCGGACGTGGTGTTCGTCGACATCATGATGCCGCGTCTCGATGGCTATCAAACCTGTTCGCTGATCAAGCGCAACGCCAAATACCGCACCACGCCGGTGATCATGCTGTCGTCCAAGGACGGACTGTTTGATCGCGCGCGCGGCCGCATGGTGGGGTCGGATGAATATCTGACCAAGCCGTTTACCAAGGACACCCTGCTGACGGCAGTGCGCGAGCACGCGTGCGCCAGGGTTTAACGGATTTACTAGGGTTTAACCGTTTTTCAAGGAGCAAAAATTATGTCGATCAGCCGAATTCTGGTTGTGGATGATTCCCCCACCGAGCGTTTCTTTTTATCCGAGCTTCTGGTCAAGAACGGCTATCTGGTGAGCATGGCGGAAAGCGGCGAAGAAGCCGTGGCGCAGGCCAAGCAGACGCTGCCGGATTTGATCGTGATGGATGTGGTGATGCCCGGCATGAACGGCTATCAGGCCACGCGCATGATTTCCAAGGAAGATGCGACCAAGCATATCCCGGTCATCATGTGCACCACCAAAGGCCAGGAAACCGACAAGGTCTGGGGCATGCGCCAGGGCGCCAAAGCCTATCTGGTGAAGCCGGTGAAGCCGGAAGATTTGCTGTCGCAGATCAAGGCGCTTGGCTGAGTGAATCGCGATGGCCAAGAAATTTAACCTGCGCGAATTTCAGACCACGCTTTCGCAGCAACTGCTGGCGGCGGCCAGTCGCGACAACACCGGATCCCGTCTCGGCTTCCGGGTGGGCGACGTGAACTGGCTGGTGAGTCTTTCCGATACCGAAGAGGTCATTCCGGTGCCGCCCATCGCCAAGGTTCCTGGCGCGCGCCGCTGGTTTCGCGGGGTGGCCAATATTCGCGGCAACCTCTACTCGGTGAGTGATTTTTCCGATTTCATGGGACAGGGCGTGACGGCCGACCATGCCGACTGCCGGTTGCTGATTCCGCATCATGATTTTGGCGTGAATGCCGCGCTGCTGGTACGCAGCGCGCTGGGCTTGAGGAACGTCAACCGTTACCAGTTACGCGACGCGCATTCCACTCACCCGTGGATTGCGCGCCAATACGCAGATGAAACGGGTAGTGCCTGGTGCGACATGGATTTTGGGCAATTACTCGGCAACGCTGATTTCATGCAGGTTGAAGCACAGTTGGGCAAGGATTGAACACTAAATATCCGGCGCGGTTGCGCTGAAGAAAATGGAGAACTGAGAGCGATGAACATGGCGATTACGATGAATGGTCTCAAGGGACTGGCAGGCCGCATGACGGACAAGGTCACGGGAAGCAAGGGCGGCGATCACACCACCCTGATCATGCAGACCGTTCGCAAAATGGCGAGCAAGGAATCCAGCAAAGTGCCATTGGTCGGCCATTTGCCCGTCGACAAACAGTATCTCTATACCGGCGGCACCCTGATTGTGTCGCTGCTGCTGGCAGCCGGCTTCACCATCTACAGTTCGGTTCAACTGGATAACCGAAGCGGCTATGAGGCACGGTCGGGCGAACTGAAAGTGTTGAGCCAGCGGCTGCCTTTGACCGCTCAGCAATCGGTGCTGGGTAACGTCGAAGCGTTCAAGAAACTCAGCGCAGGCAAGGCCACGTTCGAAACGACCCTGACTGCCCTGACCGAAGGCGACGACGAGGTGCCTGCGACCGGTGGAGCCGCCCGCGAGACCTTGGGCGCCATCAGTGCGCAGTGGCAGAAATCGCAACCCGAGGTGGCGCAGATCCTGTCGCAGCAGAAGAACCTGATTGCGATGAGCAAGAACGTCAAGCGCATTAATGCCCTGAGTCTCGATTTGCTGACGGTTTCCGAGCAGTTGTCTGCACGCTTGCTGGAAACAGGTGCCAGTGCGCGCGAAGTGTCGCGTGCCAACCAGTTGGTCATGCTGAGCCAGCGCCTGCCGAAAAACGCCAACTTGCTGCTTACTTCCGACCTGATCGATCCCGCGGTGGTGCAGCAGCTGGAAAAAGACACCACCCTGTTCCGCGACACGGTGCAGGCACTGATGGAAGGTTCGGCCAGCCAGAACGAGGACAGCATGCTGATCCTGGAAGATGTGGGCGCCAACATGGGCGACATGGTGGAAGTGGTGGGTGCGGTGCTGTCGAAAACGCAACCGCTGCTGCAGGCCAAGCTGGCGGCGAACAAACTGTTCGCCAGCAGCGACACCCTGCTGAGTGATACCGAACAGCTGTCGAAAGACTATCAGTCGGTCGGCGGTACGGGTTACCTGCTGGCCGCCGTGTTCGGTGTGCTGGCGATTGGCTCCCTGGTGTTGCTGGGGCTGGTCAACATCAACGAAACCAAATCGCGAGCCCGCAAGAGCGAGGAAGAAAACAGCCGCAACCAGGAAGCGATTCTGCGTCTGATGGACGAATTGGGCGAACTGGCGGAAGGCAACCTCACCATCAACGCCAGCGTGACCGAGGACATCACCGGTGCAGTGGCCGACTCGATCAACTACACGGTGGAAGAGTTGCGCAGCCTGGTGCGCGGGATCAACAACGCCACCGTGCAGATGGACCAGGCAGCCGGTCAGGCCGGTCAGATCTCTGATTCGCTGAAACTGGCGGCGCGCCGGCAGACTGAGGAAATCGAGGAAACCTCGGCCGCCGTCGTCAACCTGGCGCAGTCGGTGCAGCAGGTGTCCGGCAACGCCGCCGAAGGCGCACGCGTGGCCGAACAATCGCTGGCTGCCGCCGAAAAAGGCCAGCAGGCAGTGTCCAATGCTATTTCGAGCATGAACGGCCTGCGCGAACAGATCCAGGAAACCTCGAAGCGAATCAAGCGTCTCGGCGAATCGTCACAGGAAATTGGCGAAATCGTCGAACTGATTTCCGACATTACCGAACAGACCAACGTGCTGGCACTCAACGCAGCCATTCAGGCGGCGTCCGCCGGTGAAGCCGGTCGCGGCTTCTCGGTGGTGGCGGAAGAAGTGCAGCGGCTGGCGGAACGCTCCGCCGATGCGACCAAGCAGATCGCGGCGATCGTGAAGACCATTCAGTCGGATACCCACGATACGGTGGCGGCGATGGAGGTCTCGACGCAGGGCGTGGTCGAAGGCGCCAAGCTGTCCGATGCCGCCGGTCAGACGCTGGCCGAGATTGGCGACGTGTCGAAGAAACTGGCCGGCCTGATTGCCGACATTTCCGCGGCGACCCAGGATCAGGCGGAATCGACTGCCAAGGTGGCCGAAACCATGCAGGACATCAAGGCGATTTCTGCACAGACCACCAGCGGCACGCAGCAAACATCCGAGTCAATTGGCGGCATGAAGCAATTGGCACAAGACCTCAAGAGCTCGGTCGCAGGCTTCAAGCTCGCCTGATCGGTCTGCCTACAACACGAAGCGAGCAGCCGATTCGGCACTGCAATCAACGTCAGGAACAACACACCATGAGCGCCTTACTCGATTACGATACTGGCCCCCTGAACTGGGTACGCGGGGACATCGATGCCGCACTGCAAGCCGCCCTCGGGCGCGTGCAGGCCTTCAATGTCGACGCCGATTTGATCAACGCCCTGCGTCTGGCTCGCGACGATGCGCATCAGGTGGTCGGTGCGCTGCGCATGGTCGGCCTGGAGGGCGCGGCCACCCTGGCCGGCGCGCTGGAATCCTGTCTGGCCGACATCAACGAAAACCGCTTGCAGCCCGACGACGAAGTGCTGCGCGCATTGCGCAACACCCTGGAAGGACTGCAACGCTGGATCAAGGATCTGGCCGACGGACGCGGCAGTGGCGAGCTGGCACTGTTCCCCCTGTACAAGCGCTTGCGTGAACTGCAAGGAGCCGAGCGGGTATTCGAGGGCGAACTGTTCTTCCCCGATCTGCGCACTCGCGTATTGGGCAAGGCCGCCAATGACAGCCTTACGCAGGAGGCCCTGGCAGCCGAAGTCAAAATCGCGCGTGGCTTGTTCCAGCGCGGCCTGCTGGCTTTCCTGCGCAATGCCGAGGCAGAGCAGGGCTTGCGGCGCATGCGCGACGCGCTGGCGGCAATCGAACGCATTGCACCGTCGCAGGCCTCGCAAACTTTCTGGTGGGCTTGCGTCGGCTTTGTCGACAGCCTGATTGCGCATGGTGTCGAAGCCGATTTTCACGTCAAGCAGCTGCTGGCCCGTGTCGACCTGCAAATGCGCCGCCTGATGGAAGGTTCGCCGCAGGTTGCCGAACGCCTGTTGCGCGATGCCCTGTTTTTTGTGGCCAAGAGCCAGACGCTGGATGGCCGCGCAGCGGAAGTCCGCGCGACGCTCGGTCTGGATCGCTATCTGCCGGGTCGCGGCTTGCTCGATCCCGAAGCGCTGGCGCGCATGCGTCCGCTGCTGGATGCCATGCAAGCCGGCCTGAAGGCTGCGCGCGACAACTGGCATGCCTATGTGGAAGGCCAGGCCGAGCAGTTGGCCCAGTTCCAGAACCAACTGGAGCGCATGCAGCCGCAGGCGCAAATGTTCGAAGGCAGCGGCTTGCCGCTGCTGCTGAGCGAGCTGGCTGCTGCGGCGAACTTGGCCGCCCAGCGCGAAGGTGACGCGCGCGAACAGATGAACCTGGAGGTCGCGTCCACCCTGCTGTTCATGCAAAACGCCGTCGATCAGGAAGATGTGCTGCACGGCGATTTCTCGGCCCGTGCCGAGGGCCAGCAGGCACGCCTGCGTGCCCTGATCGAAGGCCGCGAAATGCCTGCCAATACGATGACGGATACTCACCAGCGCGAAGCCGAGCGCGACATGCTGGTGCATATGGCGCAGGAAGTCGGACAAAATCTGAAACAGATGGAGGAGGCGCTGGATGCCTTCTTCCGCGATGCCAACGAGCGTGAGGCGCTGGCGAATTTGCCGGTGCTGGCGCAGCAGGCGCAAGGCGCGCTGACCATGCTGGAGCTTCCCGATGCCGCCAGCCTGCTGGCCGCCGCTGCGGCGACCGCACAGCCGTTTGCCACTGAAGGCTATCCGGACGACGCTACGCAGCGGCGTCTGGCCGATGCCTTCTCCAGCCTCGGGATCTATATCGAGGCCTACTGTGCCGGCCGTATCGATGCCGCCAGAATCCTGCGTCCGGTGTTGATCGATTTTGGTGTGATCGATGCCACCAGCGTGGAAGAAGACACGTTCGAAGATACCGTCGAATCCGGCCTGTCTGCCCGCAAGGCTGACGTGCAGGCGGGTTATCTGGACTGGCGCGACCAGTCCGGGGACGACGCAAAAAAAAAGTTCCTTGATGCGTTGACCGAGCTCAACCGCGACGCCGAGCTGATCGATGACGCCGAGCTGAAACGGCAGACGCACGCGGCGCTCGACGCAACGCGCGACGCGCTCGAAGCGCCGCTGGCACTCGATACCGAGATCGCCGCCCTGACCGGGCTGCCGTTGCCCGAACGTGCCGCCGTCGAGATTCCCCCGGTGCCTGATGTGACGGTCAATGAAGCGATCGTTGCGGTCGCAAGTGACCGGGTGACGCAGGACCTGAAGATGGCTGCGTTCATCGAAACGTTGGCGATCGAGGCCGAAGTCCCGGTAACTGCCGCCGTCATCGAGATCGCCCAGCCGCAACCGCTGGCCGAAGCCACGTCCACCGCATCAGGCGAAACCACAGTGGTGTCCGAGGACATGCTGTTGGCCACCATTCCCGAGGATTCCGAGCCGGAACTGCTGGAGATTTTCCTGGAGGAAGCCAGCGAGGTGCTGGTCACCCTGAACGAAGCCCGCGAGGTCTGCCAGAGCAATCCGGATGACTCCGCTTCCATGACGGTGATTCGCCGCGGCTTCCACACCCTCAAAGGAAGCGGCCGCATGGTCGGCCTGAACGATCTGGGCGAGACCGCATGGCATCTGGAGCAACTGATGAACGGCTGGCTGGCCGAGAACAAATCGGCCAGCGGCGACTTGTTGCGTCTGATCGGACGTGCGCGTGAGGTCTTCCAGGACTGGGTCAACGCGCTGCAGGCCAATCAAGTCATTGCCTTGCCGGTGCCCGCCCTGTTGGCAGCGGTCGAACGCGTGGCGCAGGGCCAGCCGCTGGATCTTGCGCCGGTGTCGGCAGTCGCGACGGATGAAGTGGACGCGGTGAGCGAAGCCGAAGCGGTTGTCGAGCCGGTGGCGGAAGTGCTGACGCATACTGAAATCGAAGCAGAGATCGCGGCCGAGCCGGAGTTCGAGACCGCGCCCGTTGCCGAGATGGAAATCGACTGGATGACGCCGTCATCCGGCGAAGAGGAAGTTGCGGTCGAGTATGGCGAGGCCATGACCGCCGATGTTGCGGAATCTGCCAGCGACGCTGAAGGCGTCGAGTCTTATGCCGAAGCCGCCCCGGAACAGGCAGACGCGTTGCAGCCTGAGTTTGCTGAATCACTGGCAGAGGTGGTCGTGCTGGATGTGGGCGCCATCATCGAATACGCCGTGGCCCCCCCGCAGGAATCGACGGTATTCGAGCCCATCGTCTGCGTCGAAGCCGAATTGCCCGACGTCGAATCCTATGCAGAGCCGGAGGTGTCCGACGAGATATGCATCGGTTCGGTCTGCCTCTCTGCCGGCCTGCACGAAATTTTCATGACCGAAGCACAGCAGCGCCTGGCGGTGCTGCAGGAAGAGATCGAGCGGCATGCCGAGTCCGGCAGCAGCACGGTGAGCGAGCACGCGCGCCGGGCCATCCACACGCTCGGCGGCATTGCGGGCACGGCCGGCATTGCCGCCCTGTCCGAGCTGTCGCATGCGCTCGAGTCGTATTGGAACCGCTTTGCGCAAACCCCTTTGCCGTCAGCCCATTTGTCGCTGGTGCAGGACACGGTCGGGCGTTTGTACGGCATGTTTGCCGCCATCGAGCGTCTGCAATTGCCCGAGGCGGCGGACGATCTGATCGCCGTTCTGGGCGAACTGGAGAACGAACAGTTCACGCCGGCAGCCGAAGTCGTGGCCACAGCGGATGAGGCACCGGTCGAGATCGGCACGTCGGCTGTCGACATGCCGGTCGAACCGGTTCTGGAAATGCCGCCAGTCGACACGACTCCGATCGAACAACCGGTCGCGCCCCCTTCGATGGATGTGCCGGCCGAGGCCGTCAGCGGTCCGCTGGACGTCAGCGCACTGGTGCCGGATATCAAGCTCGCAGCGCCGAAGCCGGTGTTCGAACGGCGCGAAGTGGCCGATGAAATCGACCAACAGTTGTTGCCCATTTTCCTCGAGGAAGCCGAGGCTCTGGTACCGGATACCAGTGCGCAACTGCGCGCCTGGCAAGCTGCGCCCGGTGAAACGGCAGCACGCGATGCGTTGCGGCGCAATCTGCACACCATCAAGGGCAGCGCGCGCATGGTCGGCGCGATGCGCATGGGCGAACTGACACACGTCATGGAATCGCGCGTGATCGCGGTCATCGAAGGCAATCTGAATCCGGGTGCCGAGGTGTTCAACACGCTGGAAGCGCAGTTCGACCGGCTGGCCGATATCGTGGAGCGCTTGAAGCGGGGCGAACTGGCGCCGCTGGCCGAAGACGAATCTGCGCCGCTGCAGGCGCCGGTCGAACCGGTGCTGGCATCGGCTGATTTGGCATCCGCCGCAATCGCCACTGCACGGGCAACCACGCAGCCGGTTACGCGCGACAGCAACGCGCTGACCCTGCGGGTGCGCGCCGACTGGATCGACCGGCTGGTCAACCAGGCCGGCGAGGTCGCGATTGCACGGTCGCGGATCGAGAGCGAAGTGTTCGCGTTCAAGCGTCATGTCGGCGAACTGTCGGATGCGCTGGTGCGCCTGCGCGGCCACATCCGCGAAGTCGAGATCCAGGCCGAATCGCAGATGCAGGCGAATTTCCAGACGCAGGGCGTGGCCGAACAGTTCGACCCGCTGGAGTTCGACCGCTTCACCCGCTTCCAGGAGGTCACGCGCTTCCTGGCGGAAAGCGTGAACGACATTTCCACGGTGCAGCATATTCTGCTGGCCCGCCTGGGCGAAGCCGATGCCGCGCTGATCCAGCAGACGCGCCTCAACCGCGAACTGCAACAGGATTTGCTGCGGGTGCGCATGGTGCCGCTGTATTCGGTGGCCGAGCGTCTGTATCGCACCGTTCGCCAGACTGCGCGCGATGTGGACAAGCGCGCCCAGCTCGACATTCAGGGCGGCGAGCTGGAAATCGACCGTTCGGTGCTGGAAAAAGTCACCGCACCGCTCGAGCATCTGCTGCGCAATGCACTGGCGCACGGCATTGAATCGCCCGAGGATCGTCGCGCGGCCGGCAAGGCCGAGTTCGGCGAAATCGTGCTGTCTGCGCGCCAGTCCGGCAACGAAATGATGCTGACCGTGAAAGACGACGGGGGTGGCCTCAATTACGCGCGCATCCGCGAAAAGGCCGAGGCCAATGGCCTGCTGCTGCCGGGCGTGGAGCCCACCGAAACGCTGTTGGCGCAGATGATTTTTGCCGCCGGCTTCTCCACCGCGGACGTGGTGAGCGAAGTCGCCGGACGCGGCGTCGGCATGGATGTGGTGAAGAGCGAAATCTCCGCCCTCGGCGGACGCATCGACATTACCTCGGTGCCGGGCGCCGGAACCAGTTTCAACATCTATCTGCCGCTGACGCTGGCGATGACCCAGGCGGTCATGATCCAGGCCGGCAAGCACGATTACGCGCTGCCGGCACCGCTGGTGCAGCAGGTGCTGGAACTCAAGCCGGCGGAACTGGAACAGTCGATGGCGGCGGGCGAAGTGACCTGGCGCGGCGCGCGTTACCCGTTCTCCTATCTGCCGCATCTGCTGGGCGACACCGAGGCGGTGCACGAAGTGCAGCGCTACAACCCGGTGGTGCTGCTGAAGAGCGGTGCCAGCCAGGTGGCGGTGCTGGTCGACCTGATCGAAGGCACGCGTGAAATCGTGGTCAAGAACATCGGGCCGCAGATGGCGCGCATCACCGGCGTGGCCGGTGCCACGGTGCGCGGCGACGGACGCGTGATCCTGATTCTGAACCCGGTGCCGCTGGCGCTGCGCTGGGCCAGCATGCCGCGCACCGCGGTGGAACGCACGGCACCTGCCGAAGCGGCCGAAGTCAGCAGCGCCCTGCAGCCGCCGCTGGTGCTGGTAGTGGACGACTCGCTCACCGTGCGCAAGATCACTACCCGTCTCCTGACCCGCGAAGGTTTCCGTGTCGACAGCGCGAAGGACGGTGTCGATGCGCTGGAAAAAATGCGCGATCTGGTGCCCGACGTGGTGCTGCTCGACGTCGAAATGCCGCGCATGGACGGCTTCGAACTGGCGCGCGTGATGCGCAGCGACGAGCGCCTGAAATCGGTGCCGATCATCATGATCACCTCGCGTACGGCGGACAAGCACCGCAATCACGCGCTGGAAATCGGCGTCAATGTGTACCTGGGCAAGCCGTATCAGGAGCAATTGCTGCTCGACCATATCGCCGAGCAGTTAGGGCAGGAGGCCGCTCAGCCTGCGTAAACCGGCAAGGGTCGTGGCGAAAAAAACGGGCGATCAGATCGCCCGTTTTTTTCGCCCGGCGTATCCGCTAAAGCTTGAGACCGGCGAGGTCGCCGCCTGCCAGCGCATTGAGTCGCGCATCGCCCTGTGACGGATCGTGCTGATACGTGGCGGTCAGCTGTTTCGCCACGCTCAGCCAGTGGGGTTCGGCGCGGGATACGGCCTCAGCGAGCCTGAGCGTATCGTGGTCGCCCAGCCAGCTTTCGTACGCCAGCGACAGCGCCGGAAACAGCGCGCGCCGCAGCCCGGAAAGATTGGCCAGATAAAAGTGCAACGAGCCGAATGCCTCGCGTTCGAGCAGCGTCGGCAACGTGACCATACAGTCAGCCAGATGGTCGCGCACCGCGCGCGCCAGCAATTCGGCATGACGTGAAGCGAGCTGGCCGAGCATTTCGTTCCAGTCTTCGCCCAGCAGCGATTCCGCGCGCGCCTCGCCGATTTCGTGCAGGATCATCACCTCGCTCTCGGCTTCGGCCATGCGGTCGAGTCCGCGCTCGATATCGCGCTCGAAGTCGTAGTGGGCAAATGCGCGTCCCAGCGCGGTGTCCTTTTCCTTCCACTGCCACTCTTCGTACTTGTTCCACAGCAGACGACGCACCGCGTCCATGCGCAGGAAAATCGCGCCGTCGCGCATCGCCGCCGGCGGCGCGATCAGGTCGCGCGCATATTCGCAGCCGGCCACCAGCACCTGCACGCCTTCGCGCACCTCGGCGCGCTTGAGTTCGGCCAGCACGAAATGCGGTTTGCGGAAATGCCCCAGCCCGCTGCTGTAGACCAGGCCCAGCGGCATCAGCGCACGATTGATGTCGTTGGCGTCGAACGGATCGATGCCGGTTGCGTTCAGCGGCAGGGGGGCGAAGTCTTCTTCTTCCACCGTGTCCCACAGGCTTTCGCGTGCGTTCAGCCAGTCGCCCAGTTCGTCCTTGGGGAGCCGTGCGCCGTAGGGGATTTCCATTTCCCAGCGGTAGTACTCGCGCATTTCCAGCAGAAAGGTGCACATCGTCATGTCGCGCGCGTGACGGGCGTCGGCAATGGTGCAGTTTTTCTGCACGGTGTCGATGAGGGCGGAGAGGTTTTCGACCATGTGCGACTCCAGAAAACAGCTTCACTCCCAGTGTACAAATAAAAACAGCCCGTGCAACCGGGCTGTTTTCAGGGGTATACGATTTCACATGTGCTTTAGCGCATAGTGAATCGGAGTCCTTTAGGGGTATTGCCGGGGACTCAATGGCGACGGGTGGTGCCGAAATAGTTGAGGTCGGCACGCGAGCGGCGGCTGAGCTCGAAGCGTGCGGCCTCGGCGCCGCTGAACTGCCCGGCGAGCTGGCCATACACTTCGGTTGCCCAGGGTTTGTCGTTCAGCGCATCGGCGATGCCCTCGGCCCAGCGCAGTTTGTCGGCGGGCGATTTCAGGTGGGTGCCGCACTCGGCGTACCACTTTTTCAACGCCTCGGCCGGCAGCGCGAATCCCTTCAGGCGATCGATGAACTGGATGCAGGCGTCGCCATGGGTGCAGGTGGCTGCGGCGGCGGCAAACAGTTCGTCGGCTTTGGCCGCGTTGCCCATTG
Source organism: uncultured Hydrogenophilales bacterium (assembly GCA_963818665.1). Classification (GTDB taxonomy): domain Bacteria; phylum Pseudomonadota; class Gammaproteobacteria; order Burkholderiales; family Thiobacillaceae; genus Thiobacillus. The sequence continues at coordinate 189,338 of CAWFTM010000014.1, forward strand.
AGGCGTACAGACGGCCGATGTGGGTGAGGGCGAAATGATCCCTGGCCTGGCCGCGCGCCATCTCCAGCAGACGACCCGCCTCGGCGGCATCCTGGGTGGCGGCGTAGCTCGCCTCGGCGAGCTTGGCGGTGTCGTACACAGTGGCGTGGGCGTCCGCTGCCAGGGCGGATTCGCGCGTGGCAAGGTAGGCGCGTGCCTTGGACACGCCGAGTTCGCGGTGCTTCAGCTGCGCGGCGGTGACCACCAGATTCTTGAACGCGATGAAGTCGGTGGCGTTTTCAGCGGCACGGTCGAGCAGGCGGCCGAGCCAGGCGGTGTCGTCGAGGTTCTTGTCCACCGCCACCAGAATCGGCTTGTAGCGCGAGAACTGGTAGCCGGTGCCGTCGAGCAGGTTCTCGGCGGATTCGATCAGTTTGGCCGAATAGAACGGATCTTCCAGTTCCAGGCGCACGCGCTCGGCCAGCGCGAGGAACTGCTTGACGCTGATGGCGTCCTTTTCCAGTTGCTGGAATTCCATATAGCGTGCGTGGTTGGCCTGGCGCTTTTCCAGCTTGGCCCTCACGCGCGTCAGGCGCTCGGCGTCGTCGGCCAGATGGGCTTCCACCGCGGTGACCAGCTTCTGCATTTCATCGAGGCCGGCGACGGCGTCTTCCGCCTTGTCCAGCAGCGCGGTAGCGCCCGGCTTGTCGCCGACGCCCGCCAGCCCCGCGGCCAGTTCGATGTATTCGCCGGTCGCGCTCGCCAGATCGCCCGCCTTCTTCAGTGCGGACTGCATGAACGCCGCGTCGCCCGCCTGTTTCGCCGATTCGATCAGCGTCTTGGCGGCGGTGAAGTCGGTTGCACCGGCGAGTGCGCGCTCATACAGCGCCTTGGCTTTCTGCGGATCGCCCAGCGTCTTGGTGACTTCGCTCGCCAGCGACAGCAGATCGGGCACGCTGGAGAGCTTGTCCGCGGCCTTGCTGAAAATCGCCGCCGCGTACTCCTTGTCCAGCAGGTGCTCGGCCGAGGCCGCCGCCAGCTTGCTGTATTCCACCGCGCGCGAGATTTTGGCTTCGGCCTTTTCCAGGACTTTCTTGGCAAACGCGCTGTCGGCGATCACGCTCATCACGTTTTTCGCCAGATCGATCAGCGGGTCGAGGTTGCCGGTTTCCTTCAGCGCCTTCTCATAGGCGCCCACTGCCGCGGCCTTGTCGCCCAGCACCTTGAACTTGGCTTCGGCCAGCGCGATTTGCTCATCGCCGCTCATGCAATAGTCTTCGGCGGTTTGCAGCAGTTCTTCGGCGCGGCTCTGTTCGCCCAGCGCCTTGTAGGCGATGGCGCACGCCGCCAGATCCTTGGTGAACTGGCAGCCGTCCGCCTCGCGATCCATCAATTCCCTGGCGTAAGCCGCATCCGCCGGTTCCTGCAGGGCTTCCAGCGCCAGCGCCGCGTAGTCTGCGCCGCTGCTGCATTGGGCTTCTTTGGGGGTAAGGGTGTCGCGCGTGGCCATGATCGAATCTCCGTGAAAAATCTGCCGCGCAATTTTCCGCTGGCAGGGGGGCATCAGCCAATAAGTAATGTCGATGGTGGCATTAGCATTACGCGATGCCGCGCGAGATCTACGCGCCTGCCGCCTTCAGCCAGTCGCGCCACAGCTCGAACAGGGCCGGGCTGGCCGAGGCGACGACGGAGCGCTCCCAGACGTTTGCGGTATCGAAACTGCCGGACAAACTCGCCAGGCGTCCGCCGGCTTCTTCGAGAATGAGCGCACCTGCTGCGTAGTCCCACAGCTTTTGCCCGCCGTGGACATAGATATCGAAGCGGCCGGCGGCGGTGTAACACCAGTCGAGCGTGCTGGCGCCGAAGTTGCGCTGCGAGGCGTAGGGCGGCCAGGAGGCAAGCCGTCCGGCGAGTTCGCGGTTGATGCGCTTCATCTCGACCCCGGCGAGCGAGCGCTTGAGCTCGCTGGCGGCGGGGCGCAGCGGCAGCGGCGTGCCGTTGAGATGGGCGCCGCCGCCACGCTGGGCGCTGAACATTTCATCGGCGATGGGATCGTAGACCACGCCCAGCTGGCGCTCGCCCTTGTAGAGATAGGCCACCGAGACGGCAAAATACGGCACGCCGGCGACGAAGTTGGAGGTGCCGTCGATCGGATCGACGCACCACAGGCCGTTGCGCCCGGCGTCCCAGGCGTCGTGTTGTTGCTGTTCGGTCATTTCCTCGCCCAGCACCGGCACCTTGCTGATCGCAGGCAGGGCCGCCTCCAGCGCGGCCTGCGTCGCCGCGTCGGCCTCGGTGAACAGGCTGCCGTCGGCCTTGTGGCTGTGCGCCACCTTGAGGAAGCGCGGGCTGACTTCGCGCTGCGCGATTTCCCGAACCAGAGCCTTGACGTCCTCAAGCATGATCAGGCACGCACGCAATAACAGTACACAAATTCCTGCTCCTTGCCCGTCGGGGTGTAATGGATTTCGGTTTCGTGCTTGAGCAGGCGAAAGGGCGCGCCGAATTCGGCATGCAGTGCGTCGGGTGCGTAGCGCATCACATCCAGCCCCGAGCATTGCAGCGGCCCGCCGGGGCCGAACGTCGCCACGATGACGTGGCCACCCGGCTTCACGCTTTTCAGCACCTGCGCGACATAGCGTGCGCGATCGTCCGGATCGGTCAGGAAATGAAACACCGCACGGTCGTGCCAGACGTCGTAGTGCGCAGCGGGCAGTTCCGCCTGCGTGATGTCGGCTGCGATCCATTGCACCGACTGAGCGCGTGCGCCCAGCCGCTGCCGGCTGGCCGTCAGCGCCGACTCGGCCAGATCGAGCACGGTCAGATTGCGATAGCCGGCGTCGAGCAGACCGTCCACCAGTACCGAGGCACCCCCGCCGACGTCGATGATGTGCGCACGGGTGTCGGTGCAGCCCTGGATCAAGCGCAGCGACGACGCGGCGTGGGGCTGAAACCAGCTGACCGCGTCGGTCGCCTTGTGGTGGTAAACCGACTCCCAGTGCTGACGATTGTCGACCATGTCATTCCCCTTTCCATTTGATCGAGCAGCCCATGCCGGGAATCTGCTCGACGGGCCCGCGCTGGCTGGCAGCGATGCCCTTCATCGCCTCGAACAGGTCGCGGCGCACGCCCTCGGGCGCGGTTTCCTTGCGCGATTCGTCGAAACGGCCGCGGTACTGCAGTTCGAAATCGCGATTGAAACCGAAGAAATCCGGCGTGCACACCGCGCCGTAGGCTTTTGCCACCTGTTGCGAGGCATCGATCACGTAGGGGAAGGGGAAACCGAATTCCGCCGCCACCGTCTTCATGTTGTCGAACGCGTCCTCGGCATAGTCGGTCGGGTCGTTCGACATGATGGCGATGGCGTGGATGCCGTGTTGTCTGAGTTCGGCCAGATCGCGCACCAGCCGCGGGCGGATCGGCCTTCACGTACGGGCAATGGTTGCAGATGAACATCACCAGCAGACCGTTCGGGCCCATGGCGTCCGTCAGTGTCCAGCGCTTGCCGTCGACGCCGGGCAGCTCGAAATCGGGCGCTTTCCAGCCAAAATCGCACACCGGGGTGGTGAGGGAAACCATGACGCGCTCCGCAGAAATTCGTGACAACCCCTGCATAATACCAAGATGTCCGCACCGCGTTTTTATCTCGATCAGCCACTTGCGCCGGGCGCCCGCCTGAGCCTGCCGCCGGGTCCGGCGCGCCATGCTGTGCGTGCGTTGCGGCTGGCGCTGGACGACCGTATCACCCTGTTCAATGGTCGGGGCGGTGAATACACGGCGTGCATCGAGCGCATCCAGAAGGACGAGGTGGTGGTCAGCGTGACCGGCTTTGCCGATATCGAGCGCGAGTCGCGCCTGCGCGTGATGCTGGCGCAGGGCATCTCGAGCGGCGAGCGCATGGATTACACGCTGCAAAAAGCGGTCGAACTCGGGGTGGCGGCGATCCAGCCGATCGCCGCCAAGCGCAGTGTGGTCAAGCTGGCGGGCGAGCGTGCCGACAAACGGGTGGCGCACTGGCAGGGGGTAGTGGCCAGCGCCTGCGAACAATGCGGTCGCAACCGGCTGCCCGGCGTGGCGGCCCCACAGACGCTGGCGCACTGGCTGGCTTCAGGGCCGGCCACCGAAAGTCGCTTGCTGTTTCTGTCGCCGCAGGCCGACCGGCGGCTGGCCGAGCTGGAGGCCCCTGCTGCGATGGATTGCCTGGTGGCCGGACCCGAAGGCGGCTTCGAAGCGGATGAAATCGCCGCCCTGCAGGCAGCCGGTGCCATTCCGGTTCGGCTGGGCGCGCGCGTGCTGCGCACCGAGACGGCTGCGCTGGCCGCGCTGGCCGCGATGCAAACCTTGTGGGGCGACTTCTGAGCACCCGGACTGCGTGGCGCAGGGGTTTTTCGGTATCCTTGCGCATCGCCACATCCTGACCGGGTCAATCCCTTGAAAGACACCGCCGATTTCGTTCACTGGTTTCGCTCCGCCGCGCCCTATATCCACGGCTTTCGCGGCAAGACCTTTGTCATCGCGTTCGGCGGCGAACTGGTGGCGGACGGCGACTTCGTGCAGCTGGCGCACGACGTCAATCTGTTGAACAGCCTGGGGGTGCGGCTGGTGCTGGTGCATGGCGTGCGGCCGCAGGTGGAAGCGCGGCTGACCGAAAATGGCACCGCCATTCGCTATATCAATGGCCTGCGCGTCACCGACGACGCCGCGCTGGCGTGCGTCAAGGAAGCCGCCGGCACGGTGCGGGTCGAGATCGAGGCACTGCTGTCGCTGGGCATCGCCAACACGCCGATGGCGGGCGCCGACATCCGGGTGGCGTCGGGCAATTTCGTCACCGCGCAGCCGCTGGGGGTGCGCGACGGCGTCGACCTGCTGCACACCGGTGAGGTGCGCAAGATCGACGCCGCCGCGATTCGCCGCCGCCTCGACCAGCACGACATCGTGCTGCTGTCGCCCATCGGCTATTCGCCGACCGGCGAGATTTTCAACCTCAGCCTGGAAGACGTGGCGATGCAGGCAGCCGTCGAACTGGCGGCGGACAAGCTGATTTTCCTGATGGACACCGAGGGCGTGCCCGGCAAAGGCAAAACGATCTGCAATGCCCTCACCGTCAACGAGGCGCGGCAGTTGCTGGAAAAGTCGGGATCCGGCAAAACGCGCAAGTTGCCGGAGGACGTGACCTACTATCTGCCCTGTGCCATTACCGCGTGCACCCAGGGCGTCAAGCGCGCCCATCTCATCAGTCGCCATCGCGACGGTGCGCTGCTGTCCGAACTGTTCACCCGCGAAGGCGTCGGCACGCTCGTCACGCCGGCGCCGCTGGAAACCCTGCGTCCTGCCACCATCGACGATGTCGGCGGCATCCTCGGCCTGATCGAGCCGCTGGAACGCGAAGGCATCCTGGTGCGGCGCTCGCGCGAGTTGCTGGAAATGGAAATCGAACGTTTTCTGGTGCTCGAATCCGACGGCGTCGTGGCCGGCTGCGCGGCGCTGTATCCGTTTCCCGAGGAACAGGCCGCCGAACTCGCCTGCCTCGCGGTATCCCGCGATTTCCGGGGGCGCGGGTTTGGCGACCTGCTCCTGGCCGAGGCCGAGAAACATGGCAAGAGCGCAGGCTTCAAGCGATTGTTCGTGCTGACCACCCGCACCGAGCACTGGTTCGAGGAGCGTGGTTTTGTCGACAGCAGCCCGGACCAATTGCCGAAGCGCAAACAGGCCCTGTACAACTACAAACGTCGATCCAAGGTCCTTGAAAAAATCATCTAGCCAGGAGAGGTGCTTGCGTCTGCCGGCTTGTCTGGCGGACATGTCTCGCAGATCCATTCTCCGCATCCTTCTTGCGCTGCTGCTGGGCCTGGCTGTATTGCGCCCCGGCTGGGCGGCAGACGTCAGACCGCTGGTGTTTGGGGTATTCCCCAATTTGACGGCGAAACAGACCGTCGAAATCTATCGCCCGCTGGCCAATGCGCTGGAAAAGTACCTGCACCGCCCGGTTGCCATTTACAGCGCACGCGACTTCAAGACTTTCGTCGCCCGCACGCGCCAGGGCGAATACGACATTCTGCTGACCGCGCCGCACCTGGCCTGGCTGGCGCGCCAGGACGCGGGCTATCAGCCGCTGCTGAAATATACCGAGCCGGTGCGCGGTCTGCTGGTGGTCAAATCTGCTTCGCCACTGGATGACGTGGAGGCCTTGCGCGGCCGCACCATCGCCACAGCCGACCCCATCGCTCTGGTGGTGCTGGCCATGCAGGCGGAACTGGCCGCGCGCGGGCTCAAACACAACCTCGATTACCGCACGACGGAATCCGGCACCCACACCAACACGGTATTGCAGGTCATCAATGGCCGCGCCGACGCCGCCATGCTGGGGCTGCATCCCTACAAGCTGATGCCGGCCGATTGGCGCCAGCAGCTGCGCGTGCTCGCCGAGACCGCGCCCTTGTCCAGCCTGATGTATCTCACCCATCCGCGGCTGCGCGACGCCGAGGTGCAGGCCATCCGCCGCGCGCTGCTGGACTTCGCCGCCAGTCCCGAGGGGAAGCTCTTCATGCAGAACGGCGGTTACGGCGGTTTCAGCCAGGTGGATGGCAGCGAATTGCGCGCCTTCCGGCCCTATGCGCTGCAAGCGCAGGAAATATTGCAGAAAGCGCAATGAAGCAGTGGTTTGGCCCCCTCTCGCTGCGCTACAAACTGACTTTCTCCGCGCTGGCGGTGGAAGCGCTGATGTTTGCCTTTCTGATCGGCAGCGGTATGCAGTCGACCAGTCTGGCGCTGCAAAGGCAGGCCGAACAGCGCGTGCAGGAAATTGCAAAAACCCTGGCGGTGGCGTTGCAGGCGCCGCTGTCGCAACGCGACGACGCCAGCGTGCGCGACCTCGCCGAGTCGCTGCGTGGCAATGGCCTGAACATGATCGAGGTGCGCGACAGCGAGCAGCGCATCGTGCACCAGGTTGGCGACGGCGGCAGCGAAACCGATTTCCGCGCGACGCACCCGGTCAAGCTGGCCGGCCAGGATTATGGCAACGTCACCCTGGTGTTGTCGGGCGCTTTCATTCAGGAAGCGCGCACCCACTATATCCGGCAAAGCCTGATGGTGGCCGTGGCCGCGCTGCTGTTGACCGGCTTCCTGCTGGCCTGGACGACACGCGGGCTGATTCGCCGCTTTGATGCCCTGACCCTTGCCAGCAAACGCATGGCGCAGGGCGACCTGGACGTCAAACTGGCCGGAGAAGGCGAGGACGAAATCGGCCAGCTGATCGGCACCTTCAACCGCATGGCTGAATCGGTTCGATTCAACGTCGAACGGGCACGCGAGAACGAGGCGCGCTTCCATGCCATCGCCGATTACACCCACGATCTCGAATTCTGGCTGTCGCCGGAAGGCAAGCTGCTGTGGGTCAATCCCTCGGTCGAACGGATGCTGGGCTATACCGTCGGCGAGTGCATGGGAGGCATGGAATTTCCGGCGGACATTTTCCACCCGGACGACCGCGCCGCCGCCGATTTTCAATTGCGCCAGGCGCTGCGCGGCACCTCGGGCCAGGGCTACACCTTCCGTGTCTGCCGCAAGGACGGCGGCCATTTCTGGGCCCTGGCGAACTGGCAGCCGATTCACGATTACAGCGGCGTCTATCAGGGCATCCGCGCCAGCGTCCACAGCATCGACGACATCAAGTCGACCGAGGCCAGCCTGCGCCAGGCGCTGAACGAACTGCGGGCGGCGGAAAGCCTGCAGGGCAAGTACCTGGAAGAAACCGAGCAGGAACGCGCACGCCTGATTTCGCTGCTGTCGGCGATGAATCTGGGCATCCTGTTCGTGGCCTCCGACAGCCGGGTGATCTACCACAACCCGGCTTTCAGCCGCATGTGGATGATCGAGGAGGGCACCGGGCTGGTCGGTCTGCCGGTGCACGAGGTGCTGGCCAAGTCCAGCTCGATGCTGGCGCATCCCGATCATTTCTCGCGCCATCTGCTGTCGGTGCTGGAAACGCGCGAGTTGTCCGACAGCTTCGAAATCCAGATGACCGATGGCCGCGTGATCACCGAGCTCGATTACCCGGTGCGTGACCGCGAAGGCCACTTCATCGGCCACCTGTGGATTTACGAGGACGTCACCCGCGAGCGTCAGACGGCCGAGCAGCTGGTGTATCTGGCCGAGCGCGATGCCCTTACCGGGCTGTATAACCGCCACCGCTTCCAGCAGGAACTGACACGCACCATGCTGGAAACCGACCGCCACCAGATCCAGTGCGCGGTGATGTTCTTCGATCTCGACGAGTTCAAGACCATCAACGACAGTTACGGCCACCGCGCCGGCGACGCCCTGCTGATCCGGGTGGCGGGCGAAATCGGCGCCCTGGTGCGACGCAACGAGGTGCTGGCGCGCCTGGGGGGCGACGAGTTCGCCATTCTGCTGCCCGCCGCGCAGGCCAACGAAGCCGAAGCGCTGGCCGATCGCGTGGTGCATGCGATCGCGCAGATCCCGTTCCGCTTCGAGGGGCGCAACCTGCGCGCCACCACCAGCCTCGGCATCGCCTATTATCCGGCGCATGCCGCCGATGCCGATGACCTGGTGGCGCGGGCCGATATTGCGATGTATCAGGCCAAGCAGGCCGGCAAGAACACCTGGCGCGTGTTCCGCGCGGACAGCAGCGCCGACACTGAAATGCGCAGCCGTCTGTCGTGGAGCGAACGCATCAGCAATGCGCTCGAAAAAGGCCTGTTCCGGCTCCACTTCCAGGGCGTGTACCGTGCGGAAGACGGCGCCCTGTCGCATCTGGAAGCGCTCATCCGCATGATCGACGAGCGTAATCCCGAGCAGCTCATCATGCCGGTGCATTTCATTCCGCTGGCCGAGAAAAGCGGGCGCATTCTCGATATCGACCGCTGGGTGATCCGCGAGGTGCTGCGCATGCTGTCCGCGCATCCGTCCATTCCGTCCATCGCAATCAATCTGTCCGGCCGTTCGCTGTCCGAGCCCAGCCTGCCGCAGTTCATCAGCGACGAGCTGCGGCATGGGGGGGTCAATCCGAGCCGCCTGATCGTTGAAATCACCGAAACCGCTGCTGTGTCCGACCTGCACGATGCCCAGCGCATGATCGAAGCGCTGCGCCAGTTGGGGTGCGGCATCTGCCTCGACGATTTCGGCGTCGGTTTTTCCTCCTTCGCCTACCTCAAGCATCTCGACGTCGACACCATCAAGATCGACGGCCTCTTCATCCGCGACCTGCCGAACGACCCCGACAATCAGGTGTTCGTGCAGGCCATGGTCAGCGTCGCGCTCGGGCTGGGCAAATCGGTGGTGGCGGAATACGTCGAAGACGGCAAGACGCTGGCCCTGCTGCGCCGCTTCGGCATCGATCTGGTGCAGGGCTATCATCTGGACCACCCGGTGGCCGACCATCCGGCACTGCAGGGCAAAACCTAGACGCAGGCTTCGCGGTTCCTGCGGCAAGACGCGCGCCATGGTCGTGAGGGCGCGATGGTAAAATGCCGCGCTTTACTCGACACGCCCCAGGAACCCCGCCGTGCTCACCGCTTCCAGCATCACCCTGCAATTCGCCGCCAAACCGCTGTTCGAAAATGTGTCCGTCAAGTTCGGCGACGGCAACCGCTATGGCCTGATCGGCGCCAACGGCTGCGGCAAGTCCACCTTCATGAAGATTCTCGCCGGCGAACTGGAGCCGACCGCCGGCAACGTCTCGCTCGATCCCGGCGAGCGCATGGCCTGGCTGCGCCAGGACCAGTTCGGCTACGAGGAGCAGCGCGTGCTCGACGTGGTGCTGCAGGGCCACGCCGACATGTGGAAGGTGATGCAGGAAAAGGACGCCATCTACATGAACCCGGAGGCGACCGAGGACGACTACCTGCACGCCGCCGAGCTGGAAGCCCGGTTCGGCGAGATGGGCGGCTACGACGCCGAGGCGCGGGCGGGTCAATTATTGCTGGGCGTCGGCATCCCCACCGAACAGCACGACGGCCCGATGAGCCAGATCGCACCCGGCTTCAAGCTGCGCGTGCTGCTGACGCAGGCGCTGTTCTCCAACCCCGACATCCTGCTGCTCGACGAACCGACCAACAACCTCGACATCAACACCATCCGCTGGCTGGAAAACGTGCTGAACGAGAGCAACGCCACCATCATCGTCATCTCGCACGACCGCCACTTTCTGAACCAGGTCTGTACCCACATGGCCGACCTCGATTTCGGCACCATCAAGGTCTACCCCGGCAACTACGACGATTACATGCTGGCCTCGACCCAGGTCAAGGAACGCCAGGCCTCGGCCAACGCCAAGGCCAAGGACAAGGTCGCCGAACTGCAGGAATTCGTGCGCCGCTTCTCGGCCAACAAGTCGAAGGCGCGCCAGGCCACCAGCCGCATGAAGATGATCGACAAGATCAAGATCGAGGACTTCAAGCCCAGCTCGCGGCAGAACCCCTACATCCGTTTCGAGCCGGAGAAGGCACTGCATCGCCGCGCGCTCGAAGTCGAAAACGCTCAAGTTCGGCTACGACGGCTCGCCGCTGTTCAGCAACCTCGGCTTCTCGCTGGAAGCCGGCGAAAAAATGGCCATCATCGGCGGCAACGGCGTCGGCAAATCGACCCTGATGAAGTTGCTGATGAACGAACTCACGCCGCAGTTCGGCGAGGTGCGCTGGAGCGAAAACGCCAACGTCGGCTATTTCTCGCAGGACCACATCGCCGATTTCGACATGGACAAGAACCTCACCGACTGGATGCACCAGTGGACCCAGCAGGGCGACGACGAGCAGGTGCTGCGCGGCATTCTCGGACGGCTGCTGTTCTCCGGCGACGATGTGAAGAAATCGGTGCGCGTGCTGTCCGGTGGCGAAAAAGGCCGCATGCTCTACGGCAAGCTGATGCTCGGCCGCCACAACGTGCTGCTGATGGACGAGCCGACCAACCACATGGACATGGAATCGATCGAGTCGCTGAACCTTGCGCTCGACCTGTTCAAGGGCACGCTGATTTTCGTCTCGCACGACCGCCAGTTCGTCAGCAGCCTCGCCACCCGCATCCTCGAAATCACCCCCGAAGGCGTCGAGTTCTACATGGGCGGCTATGACGAGTACCTGCATTCAAAAGGTCTCGAATGAGCGTAGTCGTCATCGGCCTCGGCCAGCTCGGTCGCGTGTTCGCCGGCGGCTTGTTGCGCAGCGGGCCGCAGTGTCGCCCCGGTCAATCGCGGCGACGACATGGCAGCGCTGGCGCAAGCCCATCCCTCGCCGGAAATGGTGCTGGTCGCAGTGGGCGAAAACGATTTGCACGCCGCGCTGGACGCGCTGCCAGACGCCTGGAAGTCACGCGTCGCGCTGATCCAGAACGAACTGCTGCCGCGCGACTGGCTGGCGCACGGTCTGACCGATCCGACCGTGATCTCGGTCTGGTTCGAAAAGAAAAAGGGCATCGACGCCAAGCCGCTGATCGCTTCGCCCGTCGCGGGGCCGGGTGCGGGCCTGCTGTGCCGCGCGCTGACTTCGATTGATTTGCCGTGCCGTGAAATCGCCCTGGGCGACGAACTGCTGTTCGAGCTGGTGCGCAAGAACGTCTACATCCTCACCACCAATATCGCCGGCCTCAGGACCGGCGGCACGGTGGTCGAGTTGTGGGCGCAGCACGAAGCTTTCGCGCGCCAGGTGGCGAACGAGGTGATGGATATTCAGGATGCGCTGACCGGCGTTGCCCATGATCGCGACAGACTCATCGCCGGCATGCTCGAAGCCTTCGACGGCGACCCCAATCACGGCTGCACCGGGCGCTCGGCCCCGGCGCGGCTGGCACGCGCAATCGGGCATGCGGATAGCTTCGGGCTGGCCGTGCCGACGTTGCGGCTGAAGCTGGCTACACGGTTCTTGAGGTCACGCCTCAGCGGCACGCTCGAGCTGCCTTCGTCTGCCGTTGGGTTTTTTCTTGTCGCCCCCGTACACACCGCTGTGATCGAACGGCAGCCAGCCGGAGGGTTTGTCCATTTTGATGCGGCCCTTGATGCGATAAGGCACGCCGTCTTTCAGGCTGTCCGGCGTCAGGCTCTTGAACTGCCGGGCCAGGTTCTCCGATTGCATGAACGCGTCCACCCGCAGCATCGCGCTCGAGCTGGCGGGAACCCGTGTCGAGGTGCCTGACAGCCCGTTGGCAAACGGGTGGCCGTTCACTTCCAGCTCGAATTCCAGCGCCTCGATGGTCAGGTCGAAATCGTTCGGATTGCTGATCCGCAGGCCCACATCGAAACGCTGCTCGAGCAGTCCGAGACGCTTGATCCCGACCTCCGCCACGCTCACCTTGGGCGCGACGGCGTTCCAGGGCAGGCCGGAACAGGCGGCGAGGCCGAGCGCGACAAGTAAAATCCACAGGCGCCGCATGATGAAACCCTATCGAATCTGCGCCAGCAAAGCGGCGGTCATGCGCGCAGCCTGCGCCGCGTAGCCGCCGCCGAACAGGTTGGCGTGGTTGAGAATGTGATAAAGATTGTAGAGCGTTTTGCGCACGGCATAGCCGGCATCGAGCGGCCAGCTGGCGCGATACGCCGCGTAGAAGTCCGGCGCGAAGCCGCCGAACAGTTCGCTCATCGCCAGGTCGCATTCGCGGTCGCCGACATAGAGCGCCGGATCGAAAATCACCGGCGTGCCGTCTGCGAGATAGCCATGATTGCCGCCCCACAAATCGCCGTGCAGCAGGGACGGCGTCGGCGCATAGCCGTCGAACAACGCATCGAGCCGATTCAGCAGCATGTCGCCGTCGCGCTGCAAGGCGCCGCCATAGCCGTTGTGTGCGGCGAGCGTGAGTTGAAAGCCGAGCCGCTGCTCGCGCCAGAACACAATCCAGTCGTGCTGCCAGGCATTGGCTTGCGGCGTGCTGCCGATCCAGTTGTCGTGCGCCCAGCCGAAGCGGGCCTGCGGCACGCGATGCAGCTGCGCCAGTTGTTCGCCCAGCAGGGCGGCGTCGCCGTTGCCGCCTAAATCGAGATACTCCAGCACCAGAAATGCTTGCGCCGCTGTCGTTCCGATGCACACGGGCTGCGGCACACGGATGCATTGGGTGGCGGCGAGCGCACGCAATGCATCGGCCTCCGCCTCGAACATCGGCAGGCACCCGGCACGGTTTGCCTTGACGAAATAGCGGCGCGCACCGTTGCCGACGCGATAAGCCTGATGGATATCACCGCCGCCGACGGGCGTCAGCGCGGTGGGGGTAAAGGGGGTTCCGCTGGCTGCGGTAATGGCGTCGGCGATCGCCTGGGCAAACGTCATCTGTCGCAACCGCACAAACCACGCGCGCCCCGGAGGGCGCGCGATGGTACGGAGCACGTCGCGGGCATTACTTGCCCTTGGGACGCTGCTCGAACATTTTGGCAATGCCGGGTTCGCGCGAGGCGCCGGCGGCTGCCATGCGCTTCAGGTATTCGTCCCACAAGGCGGCCTGATTGCTCGCCGAGGTCATGCAGGTATTCCCAGGAATAAATGCCGGTGTCGTGGCCGTCGGAAAAGAAGAAATTGATGCCGTACAGGCCTACCGGTTCGGCGGCGTTGATCAGCACATCCTTCTTGCCGACCTGCAGCACTTCCTGCCCGGGGCCGTGGCCGCGCACTTCGGCGGAGGGCGAATAGACGCGCAGAAACTCGAATGGCAATTCAAAGCGCGCACCGTCGGTGAACGCGATTTCCAGCTTGTGCGAAGCCTGGTGCAGTTTGATGTCGGTAGGGGTGGGGATGGCCATGATGAACACTCTCGAAGTCACTTCAGCCCGAAGTTTAAACCCGCAAGGCGGAGATTAAACCCTTGCGTGGCAAGGGACTGAACTGAAAACTGGCGCGCCCGGCGCGATTCGAACGCACGACCCCTGCCTTCGGAGGGCAGTACTCTATCCAGCTGAGCTACGGGCGCCTGAAACTGGTCTCTTGGGAGGCCGAAGCATAGCGGGTTTGCCGCATCGCGTCCATCCGCGAGGCGTGCCGCCCTTTCCTGAAAGGGCGGCTTTCCTTATAATCCCGGCTTTCGACGCCACCCCCAAGGAACATTTCTCATGGCCGATTCGCACGCCAAGATGACCCAAGCCACGTCGCAGGAAGTCATCATTTCCATCCTCGCCGGATTGTTCGCGCCGCTGTTGGCGATTTTCCTGGTGGTCCAGCTGGTACTCAGCATTCAGGGGGAACACAAGCCCGACACCACCAGCGAAGCCGCGCAGAAAGCAACGGCCGCACGCATCCAGCCGGTGGCCACGCTGGCCGCGCTTGACGCCAACGCGCCCAAGGTCGAGAAATCCGGCCAGGAAGTCTACGATGCGGTGTGTGCCTCGTGTCACGCGGCGGGTGCGCTGGGCGCGCCCAAGTTTGAGAACAAGGGTGACTGGGGTTCACGTATCGCCCAGGGATACGACACCCTGGTCAAGCACGCGATCGAAGGCATACGTCAGATGCCTCCGCGTGGCGGCGACGGCGACTTGTCCGACACCGAAGTGGCGCGGGCGGTGGCCTACATGGCCAACTCGGCCGGCGCAAAATTCACCGAGCCGGCAGCCGCGGCGCCGGAAGCCGCCGCTCCGGCCGCGGCAGGGCCGAAACCGCCAGCGCAGCCAAGCCCGATCCTGCCAAAGGCAAGGCGGTGTACGAAGCCAACTGCGCAGCGTGTCACGCCACCGGCGTGGCGGGCGCGCCCAAGGCGGGCGACAAGGCCGCCTGGTCGGCGCGCATCGGTCAGGGCTTCGATGGCCTGTACAAATCGGCGCTGAACGGCAAGAACGCCATGCCCGCCAAGGGCGGCAACGCCGATCTGTCCGAAGCGGACCTGGCCAACGCCGTCGGTTATCTGCTGGTCGAGGCGGGTGGCAAGCTTTAATCGGGGTGTGCGGCGTGGGGCGCAGTGTCGCCCCATGACCGTACTCCATCCCGCCCCGTTGCTGGCTGTGCACTCGCGCTAAAGTCAATCATGCCGCGCGTCTGTCCACACTGCGGGAGTGATCAAGTCCGCAGTGCTTCGCTCCATGCCCACGACGGCGTGCTCCACATGCTGCTGCACACGTCGCTGCGCTGCCGCGAATGCCGGCACCGCTTCTGGGTATTCAATCCGCTCAAACCTCTGTTGTTGCTGATCGTCGTCGGCGCGCTGGTCGGCCTGACCGCCTGGCTCGCGCTCGACCCGCAGGCCGTCGCGCCGATCGCATCGGAAACCGGCAGCCTGCCGCACGCGCGTGCGGCCCAGGGTGACGCCGAAGCGCAATTGCAACTGGGTTTGCGCTATGCCGAAGGCGACGGCGTCATCCAGAACGACAAGGAAGCCACCAAGTGGTTTGCGCTCGCCGCCAGGCAGGGCTTGGCCGAAGCGCAATATCACTATGGCTTGGCCTTGTTGCATGGGCGCGGGGTGGTGCAGGACTATCAGGCGGCCTTCAGCTGGATCGAAAAACCCGCCAAGCGCGGCTATGCCAAAGCGCAATACAGCCTGGGCGAACTCTATCGCTTCGGCACCGGCACCGCGGTCGACAAGGCGCGCGCCTACCTGTGGTTCAATCTCGCCGCCGCGCAGGGGATGGACGCCGCCGCCAAGGCGCGCGACAGCCTGGTCTGGCAGTTGAAGCCCGAGCAGATCGCGGCGATGCAGGACGAGGCGCGGCGCATGAGCTTCGCCCCGCCCGCGCCCGTCGCACCCACCGCCGCACAGGCAGCGCCCGCTGCCGCTCCTGTCACACCCTGAGTCTTTCTGACGTTACGGATGTGCGTGTGCGCTGTCCGCGTCCACGTCGAGCGGCCACAACTGGTGCGCATCCAGCTTCAGCCGCGCGTTGGCCGCCAATGCATCGAGCTGCACCTGCTGCGCCGTCAGTTGGCCTTCCAGCGCCAGTCGCCGATTGACCAGCACCTGATCCAGGCTGCCTTCGCCCAGACCGTAGGCGCGTGCCGCCAGCCGTGCGGCTTCATCCAGCGCCTGCGCGGCCTGATGCGCCTGTTCCCAGTTGGCAGTCTGCGCGGTGGCGGTCTCGAAATCCGCACGCGCTTCCTGCCGCAAACGCTGCTCCAGCCGGATCGCCGCGTCCTGAGCCGTGGCGGCGAGCTGTTCGGCGGCTTCCTGATCGGTGCGTCGCGCCCCGCCCGGCAGCGTCAGGCCGACGCCCAGCCCCAGCACATGCTCGTTGCCGCCCATTTCATTGCGATAGAACACGCCCACGGTGGGATCGACGCTGCGGTGCTGGGCGAGCTTGCGTGCTTCGGCTTGCAGGACATCGGCCTGGCGGCGGGCGCGAAACAATTCATGATTGTGTTCGAGCACCGCATCGACGTACTGGTCTGCCGATCCCTGAAAGCCGGGTTGTGCAGGCGGCGGCAGCGTCGTGTCCGCCGTCAGCGGCAGGGCGGGAAACTGCGCCAGCAGGCGGCTGCGCGCCTGTTGCAAGCGCGTGGCCGCCTGCTGCTGTTGCAGCCGGATCTGCGCCAGCGCGGCTTCGGCGTTGACGCGTTCGGCTACGCGGCGCTTCGCCCAGGCGGATGCGCGCATTCACGGTCGCGAGCTGCTGCTCGGCAAGCTGGCGCTGTGCCTGCCACAGGCTCGACTGACTGGACTGGTTGAGCCAGTCGAACCACAGCGTCAGCAATTGCCGCCCGGACTCGTGCAGGGCTTCGCCCAGACTGGCTTCGGCATGGGCGTTGAGCGCACCGGCCAGCGCACGATCGGCTTCGGCGCGTGCGGGCATCCGGATCGGCCGCGACAGCGCCAGGCCCCACTCGGCAAAATCGTCAGACGGCGTGGTCTGGATGCGACGCTGGTCGACTTCCGCGTCCAGCTTCCACTCCTCGCGTCCCTGTTGCAGGCTCTGGCTGCGCAGCGATTGCGCGGCATAATCGCCGCGCGACTGCGTCACCATCGGCGACGCCCACAGCGCAGCTTCGGCAGCCTTGGGGTCGGGCAAATAATCGGCCTGCGCGTGGACGGAAAACGCCCACGCCAGCGCCAGACTCAAGGTGCGAACGGCGTTCGCCGATGGCTCAATGATGAACGGCGTTCATGCGCGCGCTCCTTTCAGAATGAATTGGCGATAGAGCAGCGGCAGCATCACCAGCGTCAGCAGGGTGGCGCTGACCAGGCCGCCGATGACGACGATGGCGAGCGGGCGCTGGATTTCGGAACCGGGGCCGGTCGCGAACAGCAGCGGCACCAGACCGAAGGCGGCGATGCTGGCGGTCATCAGCACCGGGCGCAGACGGCGCAGCGCACCGTCGCGCACCACGGCGTCGCCGCGTCAAGCCCTGCGCGCGCAACTGGTTGAAGTGGCTGACCAGCACCACGCCGTTCAGCACCGCAATCCCCAGCAGCGCGATGAAGCCGACCGAGGCGGGCACCGACAGATACTCGCCCGACGCCGCCAGCGCGAAGATGCCGCCGATCAGCGCGAGCGGCACGTTCATCATCACCAGCAGCGCCTGACGCACATCGCCGAAGGTGACGTAGAGCAAAAAGCCGATCAGCAGCAGCGCCACCGGCACCACGATCATCAGCCGCTGCGCGGCGCGCTGCTGGTTTTCGAACTGGCCGCCCCAGGTGATGCTGTAGCCGGGCGGCAGTTTGACCTGGGCCGCGACCGCAGCTTTCGCGTCTTCGACGAAGCTCACCAGATCGCGGCCGGAGACGTTGCTCTGCACCACCGTGAAACGCGCGGCGTTCTCGCGCTTCACCGCTACCGGGCCGTTGGTGCGCTGGAGCGTGGCCACCTGGTCGAGGCTGATTTCGCGGCCATCCGGCAACGTCAGACGAATCGCCTGCAGCGCGTCCGGCGACTCGCGCAAGCTGGCCGGGCCACGCAGTTGCAGCGGAATGCGCCGCCCCTGCTGCTGGATGGTGCCGATGACTTCGCCTTCGAGTTGCGTGCGCAGCAGCAGGCCGATGTCGTCGGCACTGAGGCCAAAGCGCCCTGCCGCATCGCGGTCGATTTCCGCCTGCAGATATTGCACGCCCTCGTTCTGCTGGGTGTAGACATCGGATGCACCCGGCACCTTTTCGACCACGCTGAAAATCTCGCCCGCCAGCCGGTTGAGCGTGGCGAGATCGGGGCCGAAAATCTTGATCGCGACGTCGCCGCGCGAGCCGGTGAGCATTTCCGACACCCGCATGTCGATCGGCTGGGTGAAGTTGTAGGCGATGCCGGGGAAGCCTTCGATCACGCTGCGGATTTCGCCGGTCAGCCATTCCTTGTCCGGCTTGCGCCACTCGGCCATCGGCTTCAGCACCAGGAAGGAATCGGTGTCGTTCAGTCCCATCGGATCGAGGCCGAGTTCGTCGGCACCGGCGCGCGCGACGATGCGGCGGATTTCCGGCACCTGCTTCAACAGCGCCTGCTGCACCCGCATATCCTGCGCCACCGCTTCTTCCAGGCTGATCGACGGCAGCTTTTCCAGCTGCACCAGGATGTCGCCCTCGTCCATGGTCGGCATGAAGGTTTTGCCGATCAGCGGATAGACGCCGACTGCCGCCAGCATCAGCACGCCGGCGGTGAGGTAGACGATTTTCGGCTTGGCCAGCGCGCGATCCAGCATCGGCGTGTAGAGGCCCTGCGCCTTGCGCAGCAGCCACGGATCTTCATGCGAGCCCTGCTTCAGCAGCATCGAGGCCAGCACCGGAATCACGGTCAGCGCCAGCAGCAGGGACGCTGCCAGCGCGAACACGATGGTCAGCGCGACCGGCGAAAACAGTTTGCCCTCCAGCCCTTCCAGCGTCAGCAGCGGCAGGAACACGATGGCGATGATGGCGATGCCCGAGGTCACCGGGCTGGCGACTTCCTGCGTCGCCCACAGCACGCGTTGCAGCGGCGTTTCGCTGGTGTTTTCCGGATCGTGCGCCAGATGCGCAACGACGTTTTCCACCACCACCACCGCGGCATCGACCAGCAAGCCGATCGCAATCGCCAGTCCGCCCAGGCTCATCAGATTGGCCGACAGCCCGAACTGGCGCATCAGCACGAAGGTCGCCAGCACCGACAGCGGCAGGATCAGCGCGACCACGATGGCGGCACGCAGGTTGCCGAGGAACAGCAGCAGCAGGATCACCACCAGCACCGCCGCTTCGAGCAGGGCCTTGCTGACCGTGCCGACGGCGCGGTCGACCAGTTGCGCGCGGTCGTAGAAAGTCGAGATCGTCACGCCCTTGGGCAGGGTCGCCTGAATCTCGGCGAGCTTGGCTTGACGTTCTTGATCAGCTCGCCCGCGTTGACGCCTTTCAGCCCGATCACCAGGCCTTCCACCGCCTCGCCTTTGCCGTTCTGCGTCACCGCGCCGTAGCGGGTCATCTCGCCCAGTTCCACGCGCGCGACATCGCCGACGGTGACCACCACGCCATCGACTGCCCTGATGCCGATGTGGCGCAGATCGTCCAGCGAATTTCGACGCCGCCGTTGACGCGCACCACCCAGGTTTCCTCGCCTTCGTTGACGCGCCCGGCACCGTCGTTGCGGGTGTTGGTTTCCAGCGCCGTGCGCAATTCGGCGTAGGTGACGCCGCGCGCGGCCAGCGCGGCCGGGTCGGGGCTGACGGCAGAAGGTGGCGACGCGGCCGCCGAGCGAGTTGACATCGGCCACGCCGGGAATCGCGCGCAATTGCGGGCGCACCGTCCAGTCGAGCAGGCTGCGTTTTTCCGCCAGACTCAGCGGCCCCTCGATGGTGAACATGAACAGTTCGGACAATGGCGTGGAAATCGGCGCCAGGCCGCCCGACACGTTGTCGGGCAGGTCGCCCTTCACATTGGCGAAGCGCTCCGCCACCTGCTGGCGCGCCCAGTAGATGTCGGTGCCTTCCTCAAAATCGACGGTGATGTCGACCAGCGCGTTCTTCGACAGGCTGCGCAGGATGGTCTGGTTCGGAATGCCCAGCAGTTCGGTTTCCACCGGCTGGGTGATGCGCGCTTCGACTTCTTCCGGCGTCATGCCGGGCGCTTTCAGGATCAGCTTGACCTGGGTGGTCGAGACATCGGGAAAGGCATCAATCGGAATCTGCTGGTAGGCGCGCACGCCCAGCCCCGCCAGCACCAGCGCCATCGCGAGCACCAGCCAGCGCCGCGCCAGCGCGAATTCGATCAGGGTATTCAGCATGACTTACTCCCCCAGCCATTGCGCTTTAAGCGCCGCCACGCCCTTGGCAGCGACGCGGCTGCCGGGGGCCAGGCCGGTGACTTCGGCCTGGCTGGCGTTCTGGCGAACCAGTTGCACCGGTGTCGGCGTGAAGCCCTGCGCGGTTTCGACGAAGACATACGGCACATTGGCTTTCCACACCAGCGCGGCGGCGGGCACGGCCAGCCCCTGCGCCGACTGCGCGCCCGCAAGGCCGACCTGCACCGACTGGCCGGGACGCAACAGTTTTTGCGGGTCGACCAGGCTGGCGCGCGCCAGCACGCTTTGCGACGCATTGAGCTGCGGCAACAGGGCGGTGACGCGGCCACTGGCCGGGCTGTCCGCCACCGTCACCGCCTGCCCGACGGCGACCTGGCGCGCCTGCGCCGTCGACAGCGGAATCTCCAGCGCCAGTTTCGACAGATCGGCCACTTTCACCAGCGCCATGCCGGCATCCACCCGTTCGCCCGGCTCGGCGGCGCTTTCCACCACCACCCCGGCGATCGGCGCGGTCAGCGTGATCGCACTGCCGGACACCGTGCCCGCACCCAGCATCGCCAGCGTCGTCTGTGCTGCCGCCAGGCTGGCGCGCGCCGACTGCGTCTCGGCTTGCGTTGCGCGCAGGCGCGATTCGGCGATCAGGCCTTCGGCGAACAGTTTTTCGTCACGCGCGGCATTGCTGGCGGCGAGCTGCGATTTCAACCGCGCCTGCGTCAAGGCATTCTGCGCATCGGCCAGGCCCGGCATCGACAGGGTGATCAGCGGCGCGCCGCGTTTGACCGGGTCGCCCGCCTGCACATGGAGTTGCGTCACCAGCCCCGCACCCGCTGCGGCGACGACGCGCACGCTGGCGGGCGGCAATGTCACCCGTGCCGGATAGGTGAGCGCCGGGCTGGCGGCTTGCGTGGCAGCCGCCACGGTGGCGATGCCCAGGTTCTTTTTCTGGGCCGCAGTCAGCGGCAGCACGTCGGCGGCGAAAGCCGGCAACGCAGCCAACAGCAGAACAGGGGCGGCAATAATTCGAGCGGTTAAAAAAGCAGCAGTCATGCGTGATCTCCATCAATAAAAAACGACAGGCAGGCGCGCGCAGGCGGCGCGCCGCGAGGGCGATCAGACCGAGGGTGGGGCTAAGGCATGGGGACGCGAGTGGTCAGGCGGAGCCCGCTGTGGCTGGGGCGGCGCGGGCAGGCCCGCGCCAGACTGGGCGATGCGTCCGGCACGTGGCAGCGACAGCGTCACCGCAGGCTGGACAGCGTGGGCTGCGTCCAGCGGGTCGATCCGTAGCGGCCGGCCTTGTGCTACCTCAAACGACGCGCCGTGTTCATCGGCCGCCAGCGCATGGTAGGCCGCGTCGCCATGCGCACCCTGGTGCAGATGCATAAAATTCGCGTGTTTCAGCTGCACCGCGCCCGCATGGGCGTGGATGAACGGCGTCATCGCCTGCAGGGCGACGAGCAGCCAGAGCATCAATAAGCGGTGAAGTCGGTGCGGCACGGTCGAGGTCAGTGAGGGTTGGCCTGAAGGTCAAAGAATAGGCTGCGGCAGGTCAGCGCGCGCGGGTCGGCGCTGGCGAATCTGCAAACAGGCGCACATCCTGACGCAGGATTCTTAAGACGGCCTTAAGTTAAGGACATCAATGGGCCGGAAGCGACCCCAAGCAGCCACGCAGGGGTGAGCCGCGAGCGTCGGCTGTTTGGCCGACGCGGACACACAATTAGCTCGCGTCGGTGTCCACGGAATCGGCAGCAGCCCAGAACACATACTTATTTTCGCGGGGTAAATTACATTTCTGTGAGCACGTAGGTTGTCTCTTCACTGCTACACATGTCGAGTATATGGTTGGCGAACGCGTCATCGTAGTCGTTCGACCAGGTGCCGTTCTTGTCTTCAGTGATGAGGGGCTCCGCAGCCAGGTCCATGTACTTCCCGTCGCCGATGTTTACCACGCTAATGCCATCATCGACATCTTCCAAGACCCATTCATCAGGCACTTCCATCACCATCCTGATCGTCACGTGCAGTTTCTTCATCTCAATCCTCGTTCGCGCACAAAGAGTCCAATGTATCACCAGGGTGTCAGTTCTGGGGACGCCCTGAATCAACATCGCTCATTAGCTAATCACCAAAAGCAAAGGGGAATAGGCGCTGGCTCACTGTTGCATGACTGACTCAAACCGACCCTAAGCGGACTGTCATTGTTCACTTCTTTATCGTCGGCTCTGGCGGCGTATGCAGACCATCGGCGCATGCCATTCCACTACTGGTTTTCTGGCTCAAACCTGACAACGTTCTTGTCGGAAAGTTTTACACACCGTTGCTCGCCCTCCCTGCACTCTAGGGCATTTTATTTTTTGAACTTTTACGAATCATCAGCTTACATAGTGTAATGCTGTGGCGGCATGAACCCTGCTTTAACGTCCGATACAACAAAACCGAACGACCGACAAGAATCAACAAGATCGGACATCATGACAGCCCGCCTCTAAATAAATGACCTAACCCATCGGCATCTTGAATTGCTATTAGGCACCAAGTTCCAAAGCAATTACATACACAACGTTAGTATTTTTTATTGGAGTAAATATTGATATATCTCACCAGAGTTCTAGCTATTTTGTTGATGTCTTGTGCCAGTTATGCCTCTGCTAGCTCGATTACCTTTGATGATTTAGCAAACGTGACCAATGGATCGGAAACGGCTATGCTGGTTTAAATTGGAACAATTTTGCGGCGTTGGATGCTGACATTTATAGCACTACCCTCAGGCTACCAAAGATGGTACGGTCAGCCACTCAAATGTCGCTTTTAACAGTGGTGGCGATGATGCTTCATTCAGCGCTGCCAACCACTTCATCTTCAATTCCGCCTACATAACGGCAGGGTGGAACAACGGACTGAACGTGCAGGTTACTGGTTTCTTGGACGGAGCTCAGACATATTCTTCGCTTCTTACTGTGTCAACAAGCGGCCCTACCTTGGCAATTTTTAATTGGTCTAATGTTGATCTGGTGAGCTTCGCACGCCTTTGGAGGTGTTAAAAATCCTGACTTTGTGGGTGCCGGGCAGCATTTTGCCTTGGATAACTTGACGATTAACGCAGTCCCCAAACCCGAGACTTACGCCATGCTGCTGGCTGGGTTGGGGCTAGTCGGCATGGCGGCAAGACGCAGGAAACAGAGCGAAGCCTGAGCCCAGCGATGTTGTTAAATTGAGGACGGGACGGCGAGCCACGGCTCTGGTCAGGCGTTATTTACGCACCGCCTATTTAGTCAGATTGAATCAACTATCAGTCTCAGCGTCACCGCACCCACGGCTCCGTAGTCGTCAAACTCTCGGACGCAGGCCTAGGCCGTGCTCGGTTTCGAAGCATCGCGTCGGTCGCAGTTCCGCACCTGCGTTGAGCAGGCTCGTTTGGGGTGTTTCGCATTTTCATACATGCTAATCGAACGGACTGTTACGATTCGAGCAAGTACTCGGACTGCCGCTTCTGGCCGGGAGCAACCATTGAGGCAATGCCCGTAAAGCGGACATCGACCGCCTTCCTGCGTCTGGTTTCGCGCGTCTGCTCAGGCCGGCCAGCTCAACCGGTCGATGCGGCCTGACTGAACTTCTGTTTCTAGCCGGGCTACCGCCACCTGCTTAAGGAATGAGTCCGATTGAACAACCAACACGGTTTGCCGCTGCCCAGGATAAAAGCGCAAACCTGTCGGAACCCAAAAAGGATTTCACCAGCCGACGTCAATCCGCCGCATGGCAGGCCGATGCCATTGCTGCGTCCTGTGTGGACGAAGTGGTATGTGTGGAAGCGCCGGAATTCAGTCGTGCAGCAGAACAGCCCATGCTGACTTTCCGCAGATAAACGACGCGGAAACCGAGGTCACCCTCAGACAGACTTGAACTTCAGCGCGGCTTCACCCGCGCGCCGTCGCTCAGCGTGTCGTCCGGATGGCTGACCACGCGGGCGCCGGCAGCGAGTCCGGACAGCACCTGCGTCGCCAGCCCCGCGCGCTGACCGGTCTCGACCGGCGTCAGGCGCGCGCGCTTGCCGTCCAGCGCGAACACGGCCCAGCCTTCGCCGTGACGAAACAGCGCACTGGTCGGCAGTTGCAGCACGTCCTTGCCTTCCCACAACACGAAGCGGGCTTCCACCCGGTAGCCGTCGCCGAGGCGCTGCCATGCCTCGCGCGGCGAGGTGAAGTCGACGATGACGCGCACCCGCTGTTCCTCGACGCCGAGCGCAGAAATCTTGGTGAAGCCGCTCGGTTCCACCACGCGCACCCTGCCCGCCACCGCCTGCTCGCCGCCCCAGCGGTCGAGGATGACCTTGGAGCCGGGCGCGATCTTCACCGCGTGGGTGGACAGCACCTCGACCTCGACTTCCAGGGTATCGGGATTGCCGATCTCGAGCAGCGGCTGGCCGGTCGCCACCGCGCCCTCGCTTTCGTGCAGCAGCCTGAGCACGTGTGCGGCCACCGGTGCGTTCACCTGCACCACTTCGGCCGCTCCGCCCGACTGCAATCCAGCCGTGCTGGAGACGGCTGCGCGCGCCATCTCGAGGTCGAAGCGCGCCACCCTGACCGCGTGCTGCGTTGCCTGCTCGACGGCACGGGTGCGGGTCTCCGACGTGCGCGCGCTGTCGAGCGCCTGCGCGGAGACGAAATTCGATTGCCGCAGGGTTTCGGCGCGGGCGAGTTCCTGTTGCGCCAGCTGCGCAGCGGCGCTGGCGGCGCGGGCATTTGCTTGCGCGGCGGCGAGCGCGGCCTGGGCGGCGCTCACCTGCGCCTGTGCCTGCGCTCGGCTGCGCGGATCGAGCGCCACCGAGCGCGCGGGCTCGATCACCGCCAACTTCTGCCCGGCAGCGACGGCATCGCCCGCTTTGAGTCCAATGCGGCTGACATAGCCGGCCACCGGCGCCGACACCAGATAGCGTTCGCGCACCCGGGTCTTGCCCTCCTCTTCCACCGTCACCGCGAGCGGCGCACGTTTCACCTCGGCCAGATCGACCGGCACGGCGCGCGGCATGAAGCCGTAAACAAGGCCCGCCGCCACCGCCACCCCGACCGCCAGCATTCCGATTTTTGCGCGTAACTGCATGCCTTGTTGTCTGCCCTTATTCGCGAGTTTTCAGCACCGCCACCAGATCCAGCCGCCCCAGGCGCAGCCACAGCAGCAGGCCGGAGAGCAGCGCGGAAACGATGACGACGCTCGCCCCCATGGCGTAGTTTTCCGGCGTCAGGATCAGCGGCAGCCGATAGAGTTCGCTTTCGAACGCCAGCACCAGGATGCCCACCAGGCCGACGCCGACCACGAAGCCGACCGGAATCGCAGCCAGTGTCAGCAGCGCCAGCTCTCCGAGCAGGATATAGGCGATCTCGCCGCGGGTGAAGCCCAGCACGCGCAGGCTGGCGAGCTCGCGGCCGCGCTCTGACAGGGCGATGCGCGCGCTGTTGTAGACCACGCCAAATCCAATCGCGCCGGCGAGCACGGTGGCCACCAGGTTGTAGAACAGGATGAACTCGCCGATGGTGGCGTAGAAGCTCTGGATCGCCGCGGCGTTGGCCACCATGCCGAGCACGCGCGGGCGGTCGTGCAGCCTGGTATAGAGTTCGGCCTCGTTACCTGGTTTCACGGCCAGATAGGCGCCGGTCACCGTGTTGCCCTCGCGCATCAGCGCATTCAGCGACTCCTGCTGCATGTAGGCCGACACCCCCAGATACTGCTGGGTGATGCCGAGCACCGGCACCTGCCGCACCGGGCGGCTGCCTTCCAGCACTTCCACCGTCAGCATGTCGCCCGGCTTCACGTGCAGGATCTCGTTCGCCAGATGGTCGGTGAGCACCACGCCGCCCGGCGGCACCGCCACCGGCTGCAGGCGGCTGTCGAGCGAACGATGCAGCTGGCCCTGCGGCTGGATGCCGAACACCGCGCCGCGATAATGATAGTGGCCGAAGCGCAGGATCGCCGGCACGTCGCGAAAGCCTTCGACGAAATCGACGCCCGGCAGCGCGGCCAGTTCGTGCAGCGCGCGGCCGGAGGTGGGCTCGATGAAGGTGAGCCCCAAGTCCTCGCGCGAAGCCTGGCGAAACTGGATATCGACCATGAAGTCGATGGCGCCCTTCTGGTAATTGCCCACCATCATCAGCCCGCAGGCGCAGGCGATGCCCAGCACCGTCAGCAGCGATTTCAACGGCCAGCGCCCGATGTGGCGCAGGATCATCCGCGTCGGCGCGGATAACCAGCGCTGCAGGCCGATGCGCTCGACCACGGTGGTGCGGTAAACCACCGGCATTTCCGGGAGCATGCCCTGGGCCGGCGGCAGCCGCACCGCCCGCACCACCGACAGCAGCGTGCCGCTGACCGCCGCCAGACTGCCGACCAGCAGTGAAATCAGAATCACGCCGGGCAGGACCTGGTAGTCGAGATAGGGGAAACGGAAAGTCGTTTCCGTATAGACATGCGACAGCCCCTGACCGAACCAGGCGCCGAGCGTCACCCCGGCCGCCACCCCGAGCAACGCCATCAGCAGCACCAGCTTGACGTAGTGCGCGCCGATCGCCAGATAGCTGTAGCCGAAGGCCTTGAGGATGGCGATCTGTTCGCGTTGCAGCGCGATCAGCCGGCTCAGCACCACGTTGAGCAGGAAGGCGGCGACGCCGAGGAAGATGGCCGGAAAAATCGTGGCCATGGTCCGCAGCTGCTTCAGCTCCTCGGTCAGGAAGCGGTTGGAAAACTGATTCTTGCGCCCGTAGGCGCCGGTGCCGCCGTAGGTCGCCAGCACCGCATCGACACGGTCGATCACGTCCTGTTCGTTGGCGTCGCGCGCCAGCGTCAGACTCACCTGGTTGAAGGCGCCTTCCATGTCGTAGGCGGCGGCAAGCGCGCTGCGCCCCATCCACAGCACGCCGTAGCGCTTGAAGTCCGGGAACATGGCGCCGGGCGCGATCTGGTAGATGTATTCCGGCGACACCGCGACGCCGACCACGGTGAGCTGCTTGCGCTTGCCGTTGATGATGGCGGCGAGGCGGTCGCCCGGCTGAAAGCCGTGGGCGTCGGCGAAGGTGTCGGACAGCACCACTTCGTCCGTGCTCCACGGCTGCACCGTGCGCCCGCGCTTGAAATGCAGCCGGTTGAGCTGCGCCTCGCCGACGTCCGGCAGCGACAGCAACTGGCCGGTGATGGGATCGGAAAAGCCTTCCACCTCCAGCTTCACCCCGGCCCGCACCCGCGTCTCCAGGTTTTCCACCCCGGGCAAGGCGGCGAGCCGCTCGGCCACCGGCTCAGGCGCGCGCTTGAGGCTGACGAACACTTCGGCGAAACGGTATTCGCTGAAGAAGCGGTCGCGCGTGTTGACCAGCGAGTCGTAGGTGGAAAGCGACATCACCATGGTGGCGACACCGCCCATGATCACCGCGGCAATCGCCAGCACCTGGCCGCGCATGTGCCAGAGGTCGCGAAAAAGTTTGCGATCCAGGGCTTTCATCCTGTTACCAACTTAATTCGCTTGCCCGCTTCTTCACAGCGTTGGCATGAATCTCGGCAATCTGGCCATCCGACAGCCGGATCACGCGGTCGGCCATGTCGGCGATGCCGGCGTTGTGGGTGATCAGCACGGTCAGCGTGCCGAGTTCGCGATTCACCTTTTCCAGCACTTCGAGCACCACCACGCCGGTGGCCGAATCGAGCGCGCCGGTGGGTTCGTCGCACAGCAGCACCGCCGGGTTTTTCGCCACGGCGCGGGCGATCGCCACGCG
The DNA here is from genome assembly GCA_963818665.1 of uncultured Hydrogenophilales bacterium. GTDB lineage: Bacteria > Pseudomonadota > Gammaproteobacteria > Burkholderiales > Thiobacillaceae > Thiobacillus. Next base: position 217,175 of record CAWFTM010000014.1, read on the forward strand.
CTGCTGCTCGCCACCGGAGAGTTGGGCGGGGAAATGGTCGAGGCGGTTGCCCAGCCCCACCAGGCCAAGCGCGTCTTCCGGACGCATCGGCGAGGTCGAAATCTCGGTCACCGCGGCGACGTTCTCGCGCGCGGTGAGGCTGGGAATCAGGTTGTAGAACTGGAACACGAAGCCGACATGCTCGCGGCGAAAGCGGGTGAGTTCGGTTTCGGACGCGCCGGTGAGCTTGTGGTCGAGGTAGTACACTTCGCCGCCGCTGGGGGCATCGAGCCCGCCGAGAATGTTCAGCAGGGTGGACTTGCCGCTGCCCGAGGGGCCGAGCAGCACCACCAGTTCGCCGCGGTTGAGGGTGAGGTCGATGCCGCGCAGGGCATGCACCTCGACCTCGCCCATGCGGTAGATCTTGGTGAGGCCGTGGGCGACGAAAACAGCCAGGCTGGAAGTGTCCGGGAGCATGCGTTTCATCATGCCATGGCCGCTGGCGGGCGGCCAGCGTGCGTGCTGCGATTGCCCCGGCAGATGGCGGACGAACCCGGCGTGGTGGGCGTCATCAATCATCCCCCGCTGCCCCATGGGAATAAATCCCCTTCTTAAGATTCCCCTAAGCTTGCGCGCATACAGTCTGCGGCATCCCCCCCTCAGGAGACTGTCATGTCGCATTCCTCCGCACCACTTTCCACCCCCCGCCCGCAGCGCGTGTTCGATCCCTTGCTGCGATTGCTGCACTGGGTCATTGCCCTGGCGATTGTGTCGCTCATCGCCACCAGCCAGCTGGCCGAGTGGTTCGAGCACGGCCCCTACGAAGACACCCTGTGGAACCTGCACATCCTCAGCGGCTATGTGCTGTCGGCGGGCTTGCTGACGCGCCTGCTGTGGGGCGTGGTGGGGCCGCTCAGCGCACGCTGGCGCGACCTGTGGCATCCCGCTGTGTGGAAAGACAGCCTCAGGAATCTGCGCCTGCCGAGCGCCCATCGCGTGGGACACGACCCGATCGCCAGCTTGGCTTATTTGTTTGCCTACGGCGTGATGGCGTTGATGGTCGTCACCGGGCTGGGGCTCTCCGCCACCGAATTTCAGACCGGCCCGCTCGCCGGCTGGCTGGGCAACATGCCGTGGCTGGAAGACGTGCTGGGCGAACCGCACGAGGTCGGCTTCGCCTTGATGCTCGGCTTTATCAGCCTGCACATGGCAGCACTGGTGTTTCACCAGATCCGAGGCGAACGGGTGGCGCAGAGCATGGTCACCGGCAAGCAATATCTCGATGCAGAAAGCGGGGTGCAGCATGATTAAGCACGTGTTCCATGGCAGCCTGGCAATGCTGGGCATGGTTTCAACGCTGGCGCTGGCCGCCGAGACCCCGGCCAGTTTGATGACGCAGTATGCGCAGAAGGCGGGCGTGCCGGTTTCGGCGCTATCCACCCAGCGCGGCGCGGCCTTGTACCGCACCGAACATCCCGGGCGTGATGGCCAGCCGGTGAGTTGCGCCAGTTGCCATACCGCCAGCCCGACCCAGGCCGGGCGCACCCGCGTCGGCAAGCGCATCGAGCCGCTGGCGCCCATCGCCAACCCGGAGCGCTTCACCGATGCCGCCAAGGTCGAGAAATGGTTCCGCCGCAACTGCATGGATGTGCTGCAGCGCGAATGCAGCGCGCAGGAAAAAGGCGATTTCATTGCCTGGCTCAGCCAGCTTAAATAAGGAGCAAACCATGAACTATCTGATGCGTGGTATCGGTGTATTGGCAACGGTCGGCGCGATCAGCCTGCTGGCGTTTTCGCTGCCCTCGGGCGAGGCGCGCGGCGATGGCGGCGGCGAGGCGCTGCCGAAACTCACCCACAAGAACTGGCAGCAGGAATGCGCCAGCTGCCACCTCGCGTATCCCCCGGCCTTGCTGCCGAAGGCGTCCTGGCAGCGCCTGATGGGCGGCCTCGACCAGCACTTCGGCGAGAACGCCAGCCTTGATCCGGTGACGCAGGCTGATATTCTGCGGTTTCTCGAAGCCCATGCCGCCGACAGCGGCAACAGCCCGATGGGCAGCAAGGTGATGCGGCGCCAGGGTGTAGACAAGGCTGGCGCGGACAAGGCGCCGTTGCGCATCACCGAAACCCGCTGGTTTGTGGGCAAGCACGACGAGGTGCCGCGCGCGGCATGGTCACGCAAGGCGGTGGGGTCTGCCGCCAATTGCGCGGCCTGCCACCGGCAGGCGGAGCAGGGCGTGTTCGACGAACATGAGGTCCGGATTCCGAAATGAGACCACAAGGATAAAACCAGGCGATGCGCATTTTGTTGGTGGAAGACGACCGGATGCTGGGCGACGGGCTGCAGGCCGGCCTGACGCAGGCGGGCTACGCCGTCGACTGGCTGCGTGACGGCGAGGCGGCGGTGGCGGCGCTGTCGACCGAAAGCTTTGCGGCGGTGGTGCTCGACCTCGGGCTGCCGAAGCGCGACGGTCTGTCGGTGCTGCAATGGCTGCGCGGCCGCCAGGACGCGACGCCGGTGCTGATCCTGACCGCGCGCGACCAGCTGGAAGACAAGGTGCGCGGACTCGATCTGGGCGCCGACGACTATGTGCTGAAACCCTTCGATCTCGACGAAATCGCCGCGCGGCTGCGCGCGCTGGTGCGGCGCGCCCACGGCCGGCCGCAACCGGTGCTCAGTCTGGGCGAGGTCGAACTCGACCCGGCGGCGCGCCGCGTGACGTGCGCCGGACAGGCGATCGAACTCACCCCGCGCGAATTCGACCTGCTGCACCTGCTGCTGGAAAACAGCGGGCGGGTGCTGACGCGCCGCACGCTGGAAGAGCAGCTCTACACCTGGAACGACGCGGTCGACAGCAACGCGCTCGAAGTCCACATCCACCACCTGCGGAAGAAGCTCGGCAACGAGCTGATCCGCACCGTGCGCGGGGTCGGTTACATGGCTTCGGCAGCATGAGCGGCGCCGCATCCTACTCGCTGCGCCACCGGCTGGTGTGGCTGCTGACCGGCGCGGTGGCAGCCATCTGGCTGGTGTCTGCATGGGTGGTCTACCAGCGTGCGCACCACGAAGCCGATGAACTGCTCGACAGCCAGCTGACGCAGGTGGCCGAGACGCTGCTGGCGATCGTGGCGGGCGGCGAGGTCGAGCATTTCGTCAAGGAACTGCACGAACACGCGGGGCGCAACCCGGTGCCGATCGTGTTCGAAATCTGGCATGCCGACGACGGCGCGATGCGGCGTCTGGCGACTTCGCCCGGCCATGCCGCGTTCGAGGCCGGTCTGCCCGACGGCTTCAGCGAACGCCCGTATCAGGATGCGCGCTGGCGCTTCTACGCGCTGCAGGACGACGATGCCGAATACCGCGTGGTGGTCGCTCAGGCGCACGACGCACGTGCGCAGCTGGCGCGCGAGATCGGCCTGTCGCTGCTGGTTCCGGCCGTGCTCGCCTTGCCGCTGATGGCGCTGGCGGTGTGGTGGGTCGTCGGTCGCTCGCTGCGGCCGGTCGACACGGTCGCGCGGCAGGTCGGCGCGCTCGACGCGCAGGCGCTGGCGCCGCTCGACGAATCGATCCGCCTGCCGAGCGAAATCGCCCCGCTGCGCAGCGCGCTCAATGCCCTGATTCGACGGGTCGCCGAAGCCTTCGACAACGAACGTCGCTTCACCGCCGATGCCGCGCACGAACTGCGCACCCCGCTGGCCGCATTGAAGGTGCAGGCGCAGGTGGCGCAGCGCGCACAAACGGCCGACGGCCAGCAGCACGCACTGGCCCAGGTGATCGCGGGCGTCGACCGGATGACCCATCTGGTCGAGCAGTTGCTGACGCTGGCGCGGGTCGATCCGGCCAATCAGGGCCGTCTGCCCGCCGCACTCGATCCCGCCGAAATCATCACCGCGGTGTGCGCCGAGCTATTGCCGCAGGCGCAGCGTCAGGGTCAGACGCTGGTGGTCGATGTTTCGGCGGAGTGCAGACTTGCGGTGACCGAGGCGTGGTTGCGCATCGCGCTGCGCAATCTGGTGGACAACGCCTTGCGCTATGCCGGCGAGGGCGCGCGCGTCGAGGTGCGGCTTGCGCGCAGGGGATCGGATTGCATCCTCAGCGTGGCCGACGATGGCCCGGGGGTGGCGCCGGATCTGCGCTCGCAGTTGAGCGCGCGCTTCGTGCGCGGCGAGGTCGAGGCAGAGGGCTGCGGACTCGGACTGTCCATCGTGGCCCGCATCGCTGCGTTGTCGCATGCGCAACTCGAGTTGGGTGACGGGCTGCCGCGCGCGCAGGGCGGCCATGGGTTTGCGGTCTCGCTGCGGTTCAGCGAAGTGGCCGGCTCGGCCTGAGTCCGCCCGGCTCGATTGAGCCAGATCAATTTGGCCGGCTAGAAACAGCTGAAAGATCGCGCCTGACGCATGCCGTCAGAAGGATTTATCGATCTGCATCGGCGCAGCGGGTATCGACTGCATGGGCGTCGAGGGCACGAGTTCGCCGCGATTGCCCGCCTGTTCCTGGCTGCCGGCCAGCGAGTCGTAGTATTCGTAACGATGATAGCGGCGTGCCTCGGCCTGGCTCGAGAACTGCTGGCGGGACTGCGCCGCGTCAGCATCGGTTGATTCGCCGCCATTCTTCATCTCCGCCGCGCCCGGGTATTGACTGCCGATCTGGCTCGCATTCATCGCCGCATTCACGCGCCGCTCCATCGCGTTCTGAACTTCGAGCAGGGTGATGGCGTTGTCCTTGTTCGCGTCGATCTCGTCGAAGAATTCCGGCATGCGGGGAAATTCCGCATAGGCCTCTGCCCGGGTGAGACTTGCCTTTGTTGCCCTTGTCGGCAGCCTTGAAGCGCTTTTCGAACGCCGCTTCATTGAAGGTTGCAGGCACGGGCGCGGCCACTGCGGCAGTTGCGATTGCCGACATCAGGATCAGTCCGGGTATTGCGTAGCGCATGGTGGTTTCCGATTTCATGGGGTGGCCTGCCGGGGTCAATGCTTCGCCGGATGCGGCATCAGCCGGTCGATGTAGGCAATCGAGATGGCCGAGAGGACGAAGGTCATGTGGATGACGGTCTGCCACAGCAACACCTTGTCGGTGAGGTTGGGCGCGTTGATGAAGGTCTTCAGCAGGTGGATCGACGAGATGCCGATGATGGCGGTGGCGAGCTTGACCTTGAGCACGTTGGCGTTGACGTGCGACAGCCATTCGGGTTCGTCGGGGTGGCCTTCCAGGTTCAGGCGCGAGACGAAGGTTTCGTAGCCGCCGACGATCACCATGATGAGCAGGTTGGAGATCATCACCACGTCGATCAGCCCCAGCACGATCAGCATGATGGCTTCCTCGGTGAGGGTGAAGGTGCCGACGACCAGGTGCTCCAGTTCGATCATGAAGTGGAAGACGTAAACCACTTGTGCGGCGATCAGGCCGAGGTACAGCGGCACCTGCAGCCAGCGGCTGCCGAACAGGATGGTGGAGAGAAATCTGCCGCGGGCTTCGATGGTGGGAGGGGTTTTGGGAGTCATGGTTGGGCGGGTGCTGAACGGTTGATTTGGGCAAAGTGTGCGGGATGCGGGTTACAGGACGTAGCGTGCAAGATCTTCGCGGGCGGCCAGGGCGGCGAGCCGGGTGGTCACCGCATCGGCATCGACCACATGGTCGCCACTGACGTTCCCGGCATCGAAGGAAATATCCTCCAGCAGTTTTTCCATCACCGTATGGAGGCGGCGGGCGCCGATGTTTTCGGTGCGCTCGTTGACCTCGAAGGCGATCTCGGCGAGGCGGCGGATGCCGTCGTCGGTGAACTTGAGGGTGACGCCTTCGGTCGCCAGCAGCGCTTCGTACTGGCGCGTCAGGCAGGCGTCGGTGGCGGTCAGGATGCGCTCGAAATCTTCCACCGACAGCGCCTGCAACTCGACACGGATCGGCAACCGTCCCTGCAGTTCCGGAATGAGGTCGGACGGCTTCGACAGGTGGAACGCGCCGCTGGCGATGAACAGGATGTGATCGGTTTTCACCATGCCGTACTTGGTCGACACCGTGGTGCCCTCGATCAGCGGCAGCAGGTCGCGCTGCACGCCCTGGCGCGACACATCGCTGCCGTGGGCATCGCTGCGGGTGGCGATCTTGTCGATTTCATCCAGAAACACGATGCCATTCTGCTCGACCGCTTCCAGCGCCTGCTGCTTGATGTCCTCGTCGCCGACCAGGCGCTGGGCCTCTTCCTCGGTCAGCAGTTTGAAGGCTTCGCGCACTTTCAGCTTGCGGCTCTGGCGGCGGCTCTGCCCCAGGTTGGCGAACATGCCCTGCAACTGCTGCGAAAAATCCTCCATGCCGGGCGGGGTGAAGATTTCCATGTTGGGGTTGACCGCTGCGAGGTCGATCTCGATGTCCTTGTCGTCGAGCTGGCCTTCGCGCAGCATCTTGCGGAAGCGCTGGCGCGCCGCACCTTCTTCGCGCGGCAGTTCGGGTTCATTGAAACCGACGCTGCGCGGCGGCGGCAGCAGAGCATCGAGAATGCGTTCTTCGGCGGCTTCCTCGGCGCGGAATTTCACTTTCTGCGTCGCCTGCGCGCGCAGGTCCTTGATCGCGGTTTCCATCAGGTCGCGGATGATGGTGTCGACATCGCGGCCGACGTAGCCGACTTCGGTGAACTTGGTCGCCTCGATCTTGATGAAGGGGGCATTGGCGAGCCGCGCCAGGCGCCGCGCGATTTCGGTCTTGCCGACGCCGGTCGGGCCGATCATCAGAATGTTTTTCGGCGTGATTTCCTGACGCAGCGGTTCCGCCACCTGCTGGCGCCGCCAGCGGTTGCGCAGGGCGACCGCCACCGCGCGCTTGGCGGCGGCCTGGCCGACGATGTGCTTGTCGAGTTCGTGGACGATTTCTTTGGGGGTCATGGACGGTGAGCGGTAAGCAGTGAGCGGGAAACGGCAAAGCCGCTTACAGGGTTTCGATGACGTGGTTCTGGTTCGAGTAAATGCAGATGTCGCCTGCGATGGTGAGGCTCTTCTTCACGATTTCAAGGGGCGGCAGCTCGGTGTTTTCCAGCAGCGCGCGGGCCGCGGACTGGGCGAAGGCGCCGCCGGAACCGATGGCGGCGATGCCGAGTTCGGGTTCCAGCACGTCGCCGTTGCCGGTGATGATCAGCGAGTGCTCATGGTCGGCCACCGCCAGCATGGCTTCGAGCCGCCGCAGCATGCGGTCGGTGCGCCAGTCTTTCGCCAGTTCGACCGCGCTGCGCAGCAAATGCCCCTGGTGCTTTTCCAGCTTGGCTTCGAAGCGCTCGAACAGGGTGAAGGCATCGGCGGTGCCGCCGGCAAACCCGGCCAGGACTTTTTCCTGATACAGCCGCCGTACCTTGCGTGCAGTGGACTTGATGACGATGTTGCCGAGGGTGACCTGGCCGTCGCCGCCGAGGGCGACGGTCGCCCCGCGCCGGACTGAAAGGATGGTGGTGCCGCGATATTGTTCCATCGGGCAATTATACGTGGGCGGGTGGCGTCTTGCCCTGTCGCAGCCAGCGCCACAGACGGCGCAGCATCCACAGCGTGGCGAGCATGAACAGCGCCAGCGCGACCAGAAAAACCAGCGGATGCGCGATGGCCAGCCACAGGCCGCCGCCGAGCAGGGCTTCCTCGCCGAACGAGGCGGCGATGTTGCTGACCGGTTCGGGCGAGGTGTTGATGAGTGCACGGCTACCGGCCTTGGCGACGTGGCTGCCGGCGGCAAAGGTGCCGCCCATCAGCGCGGCGGCGGTCTGCACGGCGCCGCTGCTGTCGCCGAAAAAGGCCGCCGCCAGCGCCGCGCCGGCGGGAATGCGGATGAAGGTGTGAATCGAGTCGGACACGCTGTCGAGCCAGGGAATCTTGTCGCCGACGAATTCGATCAGCGCCAGCAGGCCGCTGATGCCGATCACCAGCGGGTGCGACAGGACTTCAAGCGAATCGGGAAGAGCGAAGCCGCCGAAGCGGCCGGCGAGGCCGAGAATCAGCACCACCGCGTACAGCCGCAGGCCCGCGCCCCACGCCACGGCGGCGGCAAGCGCGGCCTGGGCGATCAGGGCATCGGACATCAGGCCGGATGGTGCGGGACGAGGTGCGCCAGCTGGTCGATGCCCATGACGCGGAAGAGTTCGTGAATGAGCGCGTTGTGGCCGCGCAGGGTGATGGTCTTGCCGCTGCCCAGGCATTGCATCAGCACGCTGATGAACTGGCTGACGCTGCCGTAATCGACGCGGGTGACCTGGGCCAGATCGACCAGCACGTCGTTATGGTCGGCGGCATAGCTGCTGAACTGCTGCAGCGCGCTGTCGTTGGCGGGGGTGATCTCGCCGCTCAGCCGCAGTGCCTCGTCGCGCGATTCGGCCGGTGCGGCCTGGACCACGACGGCAGCCTGCACCTCGCTCCAGGACGGCGGCGACACCTCGAAGCGCACGGCGTAGTCCACCGCGAGGTTTTCGAAATTGTCCATCTGACCGAGCGTCTGGTACAGCTCCAGCAGCAGCAGCCAATGCACCGCCCGGCTGTGGGTGGCGCGGTTGAGGTCCTGCAGCAGCGCAATGAAACGATCGACGCCGCTGACCTGCAGCTTGCGCTTGGCCTTGCGCGCGGCGGCCAGGATCTGCGTGCATTCGCTGGCGCCGGTCTCGTCCACCATCTCGATGTGCGAAAAATCGATCCGCACCACCGCATTCTTGGGGGTGTCGGCGATGCCCTGGCCCAGGGTGGCCGCGGCGGACTTGTCGAGCAGGCCGGGCAACTCCAGGCTGGCGGCCTGGTCTTGCTGCGGGCTGGCGGCGGCCTCGGCGCCGATTTTTTGCCAGACCGGGGGTGAGCTTTCGAAGCGCACCGCGTAATCCATTGCCAGCTTTTCGAACTCCTTTTCGCGGTTCTGGATGCCGTACAGATCGAACAGCATGTGCCAGGCGCGGCGATCGCCCGCTTCCAGCACCTCCTGCAACAGGCGCTCGGCCATGTCGGGCTGGCCACTGGCGTACAGGATGGCCGCTTCGTCGACCTGCGATTGCGGCGCGCCGCTGGTTTCCTCGACCACGATGCCGCTGGCGCCCATGTTCATGGTCAGCAGGGTTTCGTTGGACGAATCGTCGTCGGCCGCCGCCGGCGCGGATTTGTGCGCCGGGCTGGGCGTCTTGTCCCTATTTTTTCTGAAAAACGGAAGAGCCACGGAATAGGCGTGCTTGGGTAATAAGGGTATAGCGGGATACTAGCGCTGTCGCCCGGTTGCGGCAACCCGTGACACTCTCGTCTATTTTCAGTTCACCCTCTTTGAACGCCTTGAATGCGGACTGGTAGTAGGCCACCGCTTCGTCGCTCAGGCGCGGTACCGCGGCGGTCGGGGTGGCGTTGCCGTGGGCATCGAGCTGGAAGGTGTCGATGCGCTGTTTGGGTCCCAGTACCACCAGCTTGCCGTCTTTCAGATAGCCCAGTTCCTGATAGTTGCTGATGAAGGCGCGGCGGTTATGCGGGCGACCGGGTGCAGGTTCCTCGAACAGCGAGATGCCAAAGAAGTGGTCGTCGCCGGGTAGCCCCATCGCATCGAGCAGCGTCGGCGGGATGTCGATCTGGCTGGCCAGCATGTCATTGCGCCCCGGCTTCAAGAGATCCGGCGCATACAGTATCAGCGGAATCCGATAGCCTTCCAGCGGCAGCGAGGTCTTGCCCGCAGCCGACGCGCAATGATCGGCGACGATGACGAACAGGGTGTCCTTGAACCAGGGTTTGCTGCGCGCCTGGTCGATGAAGCGGCCGATCGCGTAATCGGTGTATTTCACCCCGCCTTCGCGCTTGCCCGGTGAGGGGATATCGATGCGGCCATCCGGATAGGTGAAGGGGCGGTGGTTGGACGTGGTCATGATCTGCGCCAGGAATGGCTTGCCGGCGGCGTAAGTCTGGTCGAGTTGGGCCAGGCTGTTGTCGAACAGGAACTCGTCGGCCACCCCCCAGACGTTGGCAAAGCCGATCGAGGCTTTGGGGAAGTCGGTGCGATCGACCACGCGATAGTCGTTGCCGGCGAAATAGGTATTCATGTTGTCGAAATACCCATAGCCGCCATACAGGAAGAAAGTTGCGTAGCCCTGACGGCGCAGAATCTCACCCACCGTCGCCAGATGGTCGTTGTTCGGGCGGCGTACGATGGCCTGGCCCGGAATCGGCGGGGTGCCGAGCGACAGCGCCTCCAGCCCGCGCACGGTGCGGGTGCCGGTGGCATACAGCTGGGTGAACAACAGGCCCTCCCGGGCCAGTGCGTCAAGGTGCGGCGTCAGGCCGTCCGGGTTGCCGAAGCTGCCGAGAAACTTGGCCGACAGGCTTTCCACCGAGATCAGCACGATGTTGCGCGGCGGGCGTTTGAACGGCGAATGCGCCGGGTCGAATGCTTCGCTTTCGTCGTGCTCCGGATGCAGGGCCCGCGACAGCGGCTCGCGCTCGACCCCGAGTTCGCCCAGGATGTGGGCGGCCTGCGCGGGCGGCAGGGTGGCGTAAAAACGGTCGTAATCGAGTTCGTTACGCTGATAGGCGGCGAAAAACGTCATCAGGCCATTGCCGGCCAGTTCGTTGGCGTAGGCGTTGCCGGAAAACTGCATCTGGTCGATATCGCTTAACTGCCCGGCGCTCCACGGCAGGGCCACTGCCAGCGCGGCATACGCCACCCGCCATGCGGGCCGGGTCGAAGGCGCGGCTGCGGCACGGATGCGCGCGCGAAACAGCCAGGTCAGCAAGGCCGCCAGAGCCGTCACGCCGCCCAGCAGGGGAACCACCGGATACGACTCGACGATGTTGCCGATCACTTCGTGCGTGTAGACCAGGTAGTCGACCGCGATGAAGTTGAAGCGGGTGGCGAATTCCTCCCAGAACGTCCATTCCGACAGTGCGCCAAATAGCAGTAGCGCTGCCGCCAGAAAGAACAGCACCAGACGCAGCCCGCCCCGCCAGCGGGTGTTGCGCCAGCGCGCCGGCCACAGCGCCGCCCACAGCAGCATCGGCGCGAGCAGCCAGGTCAGCACGGCCAGATCGAAGCCGACGCCGCGCACCAGCAGGCCGGGCCACAGCGCCAGCGGGACTTTGCCCTGCCCGGTGTAGAGGGCCAGCGCCAGACGCGTCAGGCTGGCAATCGCCAGAAACAGCAGGGCGTAGGGCAGAAAGGGAAGGGCGGCAAAACGGGACAAAAGCGATTTCATGCGGTGATGGACTCGAATAATGGGTGCTGGTTTCAGAGCGTGGCCGATTGTGTCGTGCCGATCATGACTGAGCGGATCGGCTTCGCAACAGGGTACCGCCGAGCAGGGCGACGAGGGCGAGCGCGATCACGATGGCCGGTCCGGCGGGCAGGTCGAACAGGGCCGAGGCGATCAGTCCGCCGGCATAGGCCAGCGCGCCGAGCATCCAGCCAGCCAGCAGGCCGCTGCGTGACGGCCAGCTGCGCACCGCCAGCGCCGGCAGGATCAGGCTGGCGAACACCAGGTAGACGCCGACCAGCTGCACCGAAGCGGTAATCGCCAGCGCGAAAATCAGGTAAAAACCAAGCGAACCGAGCCGGCTGCCGCGCAGCCACCAGAACGCGATCAACCCGGCATACAGCGCCGCGATCTGCACGATCTGCGCGGTGCCCACCCACAGGATCTGACCGGTCAGCAGTTCGGACAAATGCTCGCCGCCGTGCGGGTCGCCCGCCAGCAGCAGGACGCCGAGGCTGGCCGCCACCACGAAGGTCGAGCCGATCAGCGCTTCCTGAATCTCCGGCCAGCGGCGCTCGCAGAATGCCAGCAGCGCTGCGCCCGCCAGCGCTGCCATTGCGGCGGCGAGCTGGGTCGGCCAGCCTTCCGGCGCCAGATCGAAGGCGTGCGCCGCGATCACCCCCAGCACCGCGAGCTGGGCGATGGCGAGGTCGAGAAAAATGATGCCGCGCGCCAGCACCCGCCGCCCCAGCGGCACGTGGGTGGCCAGCACCAGCCATCCGGCGATCAGCGGCGGCAGCAGCAGCGCGGGATCGAGCGCGGCGAAGCTGATTCCGGTCGGGCTCATCGCGGCACTTTCAACAGCTTAGCCAGCGTGACATCGAACAGGCCGAACAGGTCGTCCGTGCCCGCCGCGCCGCCCACGGTGAACGGCAGCGCGACGGCGGGAATATTCGCGCGCTCGGCGAGCCATTCCGACGCCCGCGGGCTCTGATAGGTCGCGCGCAACACTGCCTTGGCGGGCATGGTCTTGAGGCGTGCCGCGATGTCGGCCAGATGACCGAGCGACGGCTCGACCCCGGGCTTGGGTTCCAGCGTGGCCACTTCGCGCAGGCCCAGCCAGTGGATCAGATAGCTGAAGGACTTGTGCTGCACCACCACCGGCATCCCTTTCAGCGGCGCGGCCTGCTGCTGCCAGCGTGCGATGGCGGTCTCCCAGCGTGCGGAAAAATCCTGCCAGCGCGCCTGATACACGGCGGCATGGGCGGGATCGATCTCGGCCAGGCGTTGCGCCAGCGCCGCGCCGACGCGCAAGAGGTTGCGCGGATCGGTCTGGATGTGCGGATTGCCTGCCGCGTGCACGTCGCCCTGCGAGCGGTCGATCCGCGCGGGTTTGTCCAGCATCGTCACATGGCGGGCGGCCTCGAAATGGCCGGGACGTCCGGGCTGCACCTCGGCGTTGCCGGATTCGCGCAGCAGCAGAGGCAGCCAGCCCACTTCCAGTTCGGCGCCGGTACAGACGACCAGATCGGCGCGCCGGGTCTGCGCGATCAGGCTGGGGCGCGCCTCGATCCGGTGGGGGTCCTGCATCGCGGTGGTGGCGGTGTAGACCTTGACCGCGTCGCCGCCGAGTTCGTGTGCCAGCGCGCCCCATTCGGGTTCGCAGGCGAACACGTTGAGTGCGGCGTGTGCTAGCGCGGGCAGGCTGGCGAGCAGGACAAGCATGAGTCGTATGGATTTCATGGTGTGGCTCCTTAGAATTTGTGCGCACCATGCGCACCGAGGCTCATGATGTACTGCACGAAGAACTGGTTTTCGGTGAGGTCGATCATCGACTTGTTCTGCGTGTACTGCAGGCGCAGGCGCGAGAACTCGGAGGGCGAGTAGTCGACCATCACCGTGTTGGCAGTCGGCGCATAGTCATAGATCGGCAAGTAGGCAGCGTTGGCGCCGAAGTGGGTGTCGCCGTCGCTCAGCCGGTCGTAGCGATAGCCGACGCGCCAGTGCGGCATGAACTGATACACGCCCTGCAGATAGCCGCCTGACTGGCTGGATGATAGGCACTGTCGGTGCCGTCGCACACCCCGCCGTCGGCCAGATTGTCGGCACACAGCAGATTGCCCTGTTCGTCGCGCCAGAAATACTCGGCCACGAACTTGAAATTCTGCTCGGTCGGGTTGCCTTCGGGCGCCCATTTCCAGACGAAATTCGCGATCCAGTTTTTGCTGCTGCCGCTGAAGAAAGGTGTCCGCCCAGACCGTCGTTGAGGTCGTCCATTTCGCTTTCGCGATCGCGGGCGCGGCTTGCCTACAAATAGGACAATCCCGCCGTCCAGCTGTTGCGACACGTCGATATCGCCACCGAAGTGGCTGAACAGGGTGTAATCGCCCGCAGCCGTTCGAGTTGTTGTCGGTGCCGGGGAAGTTGTCGCCATGCCCATTTCCGCGCCGAATTCCATGAACAGTTCGGTCGGCGCCACCCATTTCACCTGCACGCCGTTCTTGGTGTAGGCCTCGCCGAACAGCACGCGTCATACATCAGGTTGTTGGTCGGTGAAGTCCCAGGCGTGCGGATGCAATGAGTTCTGATAGCCGAGGCCGGACAGGAAGCGGCCGCCTTGATCGTGACGCCTTGCCGAGGCGACGTTGTTTCGAACCAGGCTTCCTCCAGTTCGATGCCGCCATCCGGGTCGACCGCAGCATTCAGGTAGCCGCGAAAATACGGGTCGATGCTGGCGGAAAGGACCAGTTCGGTTTCGGCGACCGAAAATCCGCGTGACGCTTCGAATCTCGCCGGGCGACAGAAAACCCGTGATGCGAGCGGTTCTCGATGTCATCCAGATGGGCGTACTGGCCCTGCAGGATGAGCGAGATTTCCGGGTTGAAGCGTGACGCAAGGCTGTCGGACGGGATTCCGCCGGCGCGGCGGGCGCCTCGACGGCGCGTGTTTGCGCTTCGGCGGCGGTGGCCTGGTCGGTGGTTTGCGCAGCCGGGCTTGCCTGGGTTTCCGCCGTTTTCAGACGGGATTCCAGCGCCTGGATCCGGATTTCGTAACTTTCCTTCATTTGTTTCAGTTCGGCGCGCAGGGCGTCGAGGTCGGCATCGGCGTATGCCGGAAAGGCGACGGCCAAGCGCCGCCGCCATCAGGGTGGGTCGCAACATGTTTGCACTCCGTAAACGAATGACACACGCCCGCGCAGGTTCTGCGCGGGCTGAACGGAATCAGGCGTGGACGGAGGCAGGCGGCGCGCGGGCGCGCGGGGCGGCAAGGCGGGGATCGAGGCGGGGGTGCAGCGCCGGCGACGAACCAGTCGTAGGCTGCAATGGGCACGGCAGCGCGGGTGGCGTGGAGGCCGCCGCGCATCCCAGGCTGGCTTGCGCCACGCACAACTCGCAGACATGCGCGGGCAGGCGTTCGTTGTCGGTCAGATGGCCAGACAGTGTGCGCGAAGGCGACCGCCTGACCCCATAGCAGGGTCAGCGCAAACAGCCAGGGAAGCAGACGGCGCGGCAACATGGGCGGTATTTTACCGGTCGGGCTCAACCGGCGGTACCGGATCGTAGCCGTGCGCGCATCCCGGGCGGCAGCGACCGATACGTTTGGCGGCGAGCCAGCTGCCCTTGATCGCCCCGTGTTTTTCGACGGCTTCCTTGCCGTATTCCGAACAGGTCGGCAGGTAGCGGCACTGCCGGCCGAGCCAGGGCGAGAGCGCCAGCTGGTAGACGCGGATCGCGCCGATGAGGAGCTTTTGCGCCAGATTCATGGTTGCGCGGCTGTCGCGTGCGTGCGCGCCGCGCCGGTGAAGTCGGCCAGCAGTTTGGCGACGAATTCGGGATCGAGGTCGCGCACGATGAACACGAAGCGGCTGCGATGGTCGTCGTCCGGCCAGGCGTCGAGCTTCACTTCGGGATAGAGCACGTGCTGCACGCCATGCAGCACCACCGGCTGCGGTTCGTCCTGCAGATTGACGATGGCCTTGAAGCGCAGCAGGTTGTCGGCGCGAAACGAGGTGAGCATGGACAGCGCCGACTGCAGGCCGTAGCGATCCAGCGGCGCGTCGAGCACCACCGAGAACGACTGGATGCGCGCGTCGTGCAGGGCCGCCTGGGGCTTGCCGCCGAGTGCGCCGGCGCGGGCGGGCTGGTAGCGCTGCGGCTTCAGCCAGCGGGTCACTTCCAGCGATCGGGTTTCGGCGTTCCACAGCCCGAGGTTCTGGATCGCCGCCGGGTCGACTTCGCCGTGAGTCACCGTGATGAGGTCAGCCGCCGGGTTGAGCGCGGACAGCCGCTCGCGCAGTGCGGCAACAGCTTCGGGCGAGGCAAGATCGGTCTTGGTCAGCAGCAGCCGGTCGGCCACCGCCACCTGCTTCACGGCTTCGAAATGTGCGTCCAGCTGGCCCATGCCGAACACGGCATCGACCGTGGTGACGACGCCATCGAGGCGGAAGCGGGCGCGCACCCAGTTGTCGTGCAGCAGGTTGTCGAGCACCGGCGCCGGGTCGGCGATGCCGGTGGTTTCGATGATGACGCGTTCGAATGGCGGGATGTCGCCTTTCTGCCGCGCCATCCACAGGTTCTTCAAGGTCGGCGACAGGCTGCCGGAAATCGTGCAGCACACGCAGCCGCCCGACAGCAGCGCCATCGGGCCTTCCATTTTTTGCAGCAGTTGATGATCGAGCGCCACTTCGCCGAACTCGTTCATCAGGATCGCCGTGCGCGGCAGGGTGCGCACGAGGTGGTTGAGTACCGTGGTCTTGCCGCTGCCTAGAAACCCGGTGAGCAGCGTGATTGGAAGTGGAACGTCCATCAGCCTGGCACGGAGATCAGGCGTGCAGTTTTTCCTTCTGTTCGTGGCGTTCCTGCGCCTCGATCGAATACTCGGCGGTGGGGCGCGCCAGCAGACGCGGCAGGCCGATGGGGTCGCCGCTTTCCAGGCACCAGCCGTATTCGCCGCTTTCGATACGTGCCAGCGCGGAATTGATCTTCTTCAACAGCTTGCGCTCGCGGTCGCGCACGCGCTGTTCCAGCATGTGCTCTTCCTCGACCGTGGCGCGGTCATTGGGGTCGGCAAAGTTTTCGTTTTCCTTCAGGGTCACACCGGTGTCGGCGGCGTTGGCGAGCATTTCGTCGCGCAGGGCTTCGAGGCGGGTGCGAAAAAAGGCGAGCTGAGCCGCGTTCATGTAGGCGGAAGCCGGCATTTTCAGCAGCGCGGCATCAGTAAGCGGTTTGGTTGGGGTGGGCATCAGGGACTCCAGACATCTAGGACAGTTAATTGTGCGTAGCCGGGTTCCAGGCCCGGCTGGGCAACCGAAATGCATCCGGCTGCGGTGAGCGCGTCGCGCATCATAACTCGGTCATGCTCAGGCGTACCAGCACAAGGGTGTGTCAGGGCGACGGGGGCATCGCCGGCGCGAACCGGATGATAGGCGATAATTCCGGAAATGAAAGCCATCCTGCCCCTATTTGCTGCCCTGATCGCGCTGGCCGCCTGCGGCCGCGATGCCCCGCCCGCGCCGCCTGCGGATGTCCGCCCCGTGCGTGCCGAACAGATTGGTTTGCGTGCCGCGCACAGCAGTACGCGGTATGCCGGCGAGGTGCGCGCGCGTTATGAGACCGATCTGGCGTTTCGGGTGGCGGGGCGGGTGCAAACGCGTGCGGTGGAGGCCGGCACCGAGGTCAAGGCGGGGCAACTGATTGCCACGCTCGATCCGGACGACTACGCGCTGGCAACGACCGCGGCCCAGGCGCAGCGGGTGGCCGCCGAGGCCGAAGCCAGGCTGACGCAACAGGATTTGCAGCGGTATATCGAATTGCGCGCGCAGAATTTTATTTCGCAGGCCGAACTCGACCGTCGCCAGACCGCCGCCGATGCGGCGCAGGCGCGGCTGCGCCAACTGCGCGCCGAGGCGGCCCGGCAGGGCAACCAGCAGGCCTATACCCGCCTGACCGCGCCGTACGCGGGGGTGGTGACGGCGATTTTTGTCGAGGCGGGGCAAGTGGTGGCGGCCGGGCAGCCGGTGGCGCAACTGGCGAAGCATGGCGAACGCGAAGTGCGCATCGACGTGCCGGAAAATGCGCTCGAAGCGCTGCGTGCGGCGCGCACGCTCGATGTCACGCTGTGGTCGGCGCCCGGCGTGACCTATGCGGGTCGTCTGCGCGAACTGTCGCCGATGGCCGATGCGGCCAGCCGCACCTACCGTGCGCGCGTCAGCATCCTGCACCCCGATGCGGCGGTGAAGCTGGGCATGACCGCCACGGTCGGCATCGACGGCGAATCGGCGCCGCGCCTGTCGGTGGCGCAGAGTGCGCTGTTCAAGATCAACGGCCAGCCGCAGGTGTGGGTGGTCGATCGCAAGACCGGCCGGGTGGCGGCGCGCCGTGTTCAGCTCGGCGAACTGACGGGCGACCGGGCGGCCATCGTGTCGGGGCTGGCCGCCGGCGAATGGGTGGTGACCGCGGGCGTGCACAAGCTTGCGCCGGGCCAGCAGGTGCGGCTGGTGCCGCCCGCCCAATCGTGAACGACGGCGCGCACTTCACCCCCAGTCGCGGCAACCTGTCGCGCTGGGCAATCGAGCATCCGGCGCTGGTGCGCTTTTTCATCGTGCTGATCCTGCTGGTGGGCGCGCGCTCCTATTTCGAACTGGGGCAGGCCGAAGATCCGCCGTTCACCTTCAAGACCATGCTGATCCAGGCGCAGTGGCCGGGGGCGACGACCCAGGAGGTGTCGGAACAGCTGACCGAGCGCATCGAGAAAAAACTGCAGGAACTGCCCGAGCTGGACTACGTGGCGAGCTACGCCAAGCCGGGCGAGACCGCGCTGTTCGTCAACATCAAGGAGACGGTGCGCGGGCGCGACGTGGCGGCGGTGTGGTACCAGATCCGCAAGAAAATCGGCGACCTCAAGCCGCAGTTGCCGGCCGGGGTGCAGGGGCCGTTCTTCAACGACGAATTCGGCGACACCTTCGGTTCGATCTACGCCATCACCGGCGACGGCTTCTCCCGCGCCGATTTGCGAAAAATTGGCGAAGACGCGCAGCGCGAACTGCGGCGGCTGCCCAACGTCGGCAAGGTCGAACTGTTCGGCGTGGTGCCGGAAAAAATCTACATCGAGGTGCAGACCCAGAAGCTCGCCACCCTGGGGATCACCGCGCAACAGCTGATCCAGGCGGTGCAGGAACAGAACAGCGTGGTGGCCAGCGGCCGGGTGGAAAACGACGTGCTGTCGATTCCGCTGCGCGTGTCGGGGCCGTATGCCGAGGTCGAGCGCCTGCGCGAAGGCATCGTCAAGCTGGGCGGGCGCAGCCTGCGGCTGGGCGATATCGCCGAGGTGACGCGGCGCTACGAAGCACCGAAATCCCGCGCCGTCAGGAAGATCGTCCATGAGAACGCCTCCGCGAAGGAAGCCTACGAGCTCTTCAAGGAGCTCACGAAGAAGAAGTGACCTCCGACCAGGAAGTGTCGAGATGCGCGTCGCGATGTACTACAGCAACAACGACGTCCGGCTGCGAGGAGATGCCCAAACCCCGACGGCCCGGGCGAACTCCTCGTCCGGGTCATGAGCCAGCGGCATCTGCGGCAGCGATGTCATGGAATGGTACCGCATCAAAAGAGCGCCGCTGGTGCTCGGCCACGAGGTCGCGGGCGAGATGGTCGAGGTGGGGAAGGCGTCAAGCGGTACAAAGTGGGCGACCGCGTCTTCGTCGCGCACCACGTGCCCTGCAACACCTGCCACTATTGCCTCAGCGGGCACCACTGGCCTGCGATACGCTGCGCACGACCAACTTCGACCCGGGCGGCTTCGCCGAGTATGTCCGGCTGCCCGCGATAAATGTCGACCGCGGCGTGTTCGTCCTCCCTGCGGGCATCGAGGAGTCGACGAGGCGGTCCTTCATCGAGCCTCTGGGCGTCCGCGTCGTCCGCGGCCTACGGGATGTCTGTGACTCGGCCCCGGCATCGGTCCTACCAGGTGCTGGCCAGCGGCATCGCCAGGCTGCTCCACATCAAGCTGGCCCGGGCCCTCGGCGCGGATCAGTCAATGGCGACCGATGTCTCCGAGTACAGGCTCGACGCGGCCAAGAGGTTCGGCGCGGACCATGTGTTCAAGGCGACGGACGACGTCCCCCATGCTCGCGAAGGAGGCCAACGGCGGGGCGGGCGTCGACCTCGTGATTGTCTGCACCGGTGCGTCGCAGGCGTTCGGTCAGGCGTTCAAATCACTCGGCAGGGGCAGCACGCTCCTGATGTTCGCGCCCCCGGGCCCTGGTGTCGAAGTGGCGGTCCCATTCGCCGACCTCTGGAAGGACGAAGTCACCATCTCACGACCTACGCTGGCAGCCCCAAGGACATCGAGCAGGCCATCGAGCTCATCCGGAGCAGGCGCCTGACGGTCACGGACATCATCACGCACAGGTTCGGCCTTGCGGACACCCAGAAGGGGTTCGAGGCCGTCGCGAAGGCGCAGGACTCCATCAAGGTCGTAATCGAGCCGCAGCGATAGACCGGCCCTCACACCGCGAGCCCGATGCCGAGCACCGCGATTATCCCAAGCGTGTTCAGGGTGAACGCGATCAGCGCGACGGCCTGTCCTTCACCGTCGTGAGGCCGGCGAACATCGCGACGCCGATATTCGTCCGGGAGGGGGGATGCGATGAAGAAGCCCGCGATGCCTATGGCGATGTAGAACGCGAGCTTGGGTGGCATCCTCCTTCCGGTATCCGTCGAACAGCGTGTACGCCTTCGAGTTCCTGAACCTCATGATCTCGTCGTTGAACGTCACCTTGATGAACTTGAGATAGGTAGATCGGAGAGGAGCGCCCCCAGTCCGCCCAGCAGCCCCGCGAGCAGGATGTTGACCTCGTCCGCGATGGTGACCAGGATGGCAACGCCGAAGGGCGCGCCGAACCCCACTGCGAAGAGCGCCCCGCCCGCGAAGGCGGATGCGTAGCCGTATTCCTTGAGCCCGTGGAAGTACTCCTGGACCGATTCCTCCTGGAAGAGGCCGTACGCGAGGAAGGAGACCATGATCCCGAGGAGGAGCATCTTGGGGTACCTGATCCTCACGAACAGGTCCCACAGCCCGTCGACGGTCCTCTTGCTCAGCTTGCTGCTCTTCTCCACCACGGGACGTGAACCACTGAGGGGGCAATAAAGGGTTGCTGGTCCCTCCGCGCTTCCGCTGCTGGCAAGTTATTTCTACGGCGCCACTCATTCACATCCCAGCGCGTGGGGACTGCCCGAGGCTATGGCATTGTCTGTGTGGGTCAATTTTAGTTGATGCTGCCAATGGTGCTGGGCTAACCAAGTGGTCCTTCTGCGAGCTAGCGCGAGGTATCCTAACATGCCAGAAGTTGCGAGCTACGAGAAGGAGTACATCGAAGAGGACCAGGAGATCGAGGGAGCACTTCGAGAAGGCGAGGAAGAATGATGCCATCTGGCGTGGAGAGCAATGTCCGCTTCTTCCCGCCTTACCCGTTCTTGCACGTGAAGCGTGCCAAGGGGCCGTACATCTACGACCTCGACGGGAACGGATCATCGACTACGCCCTGGGCTACGGCCCAATGATCCTCGGCCACAACCACCCGGCCGTGAGCAAAGCAGCGAGGGACCAGATCGGCAAGGGGACCATGTACGGCGCGTCACCCGACCTCGCCCTGGACTACGTCACCATGGTCCAGAAGGCGATGCCGTCCATCGAGATGTTCAGGTTCGCGAACTCTGGAACGGAGGCGACCATGCACCCGATCAGGGTCGCGAGGGCCTTCACGGGGAAGGAGAAGATCGCGAAGGCCGAGGGCGCGTACCACGGCGGGCACGACTACGCGCTCCAGGGCGTCGACATACCTGCGGAGGAGCTCAGGAGCAGTCGCAGGCAGCACGCCGTCCCGTTCGGCCGCGGGATACCCAAGGGCATCTCGGACCTGGTCGTCCTCTATCCGTACAACGACTGGGACGCTACCGAGGAGGTCATCAGGAAGAACGCCGACGAGCTGGCTGCGGTCATAATCGAGCCCGTCCAGGCGGGCGGAGGATGCTTCGCCCCGAGGGACGGCTACCTCACGAAGCTGCGTCGGCTCACCAAGGAGCTCGGCATCGTGCTCATCTTCGACGAGGTCCTGACTGGGTTCAGGGTCG
>CAWFTM010000015.1:0-269981 GCA_963818665.1 uncultured Hydrogenophilales bacterium
CAAACGCAAAGACGGAAAATCCGTTTTCTACGCGCATTAAAAAAAATCAGACGGAAGTTACACGACAGCTAAAAGCACTAAATCAGGAATAGTTTATTTCATATAAAGATTATTACTAAGAAGAGCACTCCGAAATTACTGATAAGTTATGTCAAATTTATCAACCTAATTATTTAATCTTTCTAAAATTTTAAGTAGCTTAGCTAAAATTTGCAGAATATTAGCTACTTCAAGTCTTTTTAAACTTAATTTAATATGTATTATTTCTCTTGTATCATAAAATGCATGTTAATATGATATTTTTAAATGCCCTACGCGCCAATTTCGCGGCCACAACCAGCAATTCCGGGCTATCCGGAACACGCAGCAAGTGCTGGTTAACCAGGGACCTAGCCTCTTCAATGCGGTTAATTTTCTCTAGCAATCCCGCTGTGTGGGTGACGACATCAACGCGATCCGGTGCCAACTCCAAGGCTCGCTGATACTTGTCCAGCGCTTCGGTCAGCAAGCTTGCACGCTGTAACAAGTCTCCCATATTGCACAGTATTTGTGGCGTATTCGGCCTGAGTGCATTCGCCTTGTTCAATACACTGATCGCCTCCTCAGTCTCATCCAATATGGTCAGAGCCGCCCCTAGATTGCTCAGTGCCTCTACGTAGTCAGGCTGAAGTTTGATCGCCTTCCGATAGCACGCTACTGCCTCAACGTAGGCTTCCTTGTCTTTCAAAGTATTGGCGAGGAAGTAATGCGCCTGGCCAGATCAGGCTGTAGATCGATGGCACGGCGATAATGAGCCATAGCGTCATCCAGTCGCCCCAGGCACTGCAACACAGAGAAACCAAGAATATGGTGGCCCCATGCATAGTGGGGCTGCAAACTCAGCGCACGCTCACACAATGCCTCCGCTTGGTCAAAAGCACCCAGTTTACGATGAATGAGGCCCCGCATTACCCATGATTCGGCATCCGCGGAATTGGATTGACAAATTTGCGCGAAAACCGCATCTGCCTCGCGCAACCGGTTCGTATTGAACAATTCGACAGCTTTGTTTTTTTTAGAACGGATCAGAACGTTAGGTTTAGCCATACTGTTGATTCGATAGGAGCAAGAAAGTGAGACATAGCGTTCTCAAGTCAAGAACAAGTGTGGCGAGTATATCAACCCCTTCGGCAAGACCACAAAGGGGCTGGCACACACGGTCAACTCGGCACGACCAGATCGGCCTGAATCAAACCTGGCCTGAAAAGCCGAAAAGTACGCTAAAAAAAACGCACAGCCTAAGCTGTGCGTTTCAAGTCAGGTCGTCCGGATCAAACCACCATCCGGATCGGACCAAAGACTTAGATCGACTTGCGACGGCGCGAACCACGAAGCCGACCAGGCCCAGACCGGCCAGCATCATGCCGTAGGTCGAAGCCTCGGGCACAGCGTGCGCCACTACCTGAAGGTGGAGGGCGTACTGAAGCCGGCGAAACCGCCGTCGTCCGGTTGCCGTGTAGTCCAGGGTGTAGGCAGGCCAAGGCGACCGTCCAGTTGAAGTTACCGTGCGACGACGTAGGGGCCCGCGGCCACCCCCGCAATCAGTGTTCAGCGGGCTGCCATGCGCCGCCACGCCATGTTAATGTCGCCGCCGATCCAGTTCACGAGCCAGCCGGACATGTGCAGTCCAGCCGTGGAGCCGGTAACTGCGGTTCGGACATAGTTGTAGCCCGTAGCGCTGAAGAAGCGTCCAGGGAGCATTTCGGCCATGAGCGGCGTTGGGACGCCGATCACGAAGACCGGTCGACCCTCGCTCAGGCAGCTTTCGGTCGTAGCAAGCTTGTGGGTCGCACGTTGTCCATGGAAGCCAACCAGGTAAAGCCGGTAGCTGCGTGCGCCAGGAACCGCTGCCCGGATCGTGACAGCGGGTAACACAGTGTTCCGCAACAGCGGTTGCGCTCATTGCGCCCATGATGCCAACGCTAGCCGATTGCGCAGTGCGAAAATTGTTTTTGTGAAGTTCATTGTGAAATCTCCTCATGTAGATTAAGTATCGATCGATTAAACAACTACATTTGTTGCTACCCCCCGGGCGGAGAACTGGGCTCCGATTAATTCCCTTCGTGGCGCTTCACATTAAGCAATGGCAATGCCAATCTAATTAAACATTTACTTATACTCATTATTTATCAATGAGATAAAAGTTACCGGAGGATTAAGACCAGCCTTTTCTCAGGAATCAGTCACCCAATGTGTAAAATTTTCCGACAAATATTTGGCTAAAAGGCTGCTCAATTATGGTGCTCCCCTGACCATGACAGTAAACCAGCCATTCACAATGCGAAATTATCATTTTCAAATCAATAGGCTTTAGCGCAAATGTACCAGCGCGACAGGTTTGTAAAATTTATCGACAAACCGGTTTCGATCAGTTTAATTGATCGGAAGATAAGCCAGCCTCAGTGTGTTTGAGGTCACGTTGCACGTGCGGGCCTTTTGCTTCGCGTTTGAGGTCTCGCTTGAATTGACCCGACTGTTTAAGTGAAGTCCTGAACCAATACTGTTCGATCTGGGCGTATCCACGCCGAACCGTTCGCCCTGTCGAAGGGCTCACCACGAACGGAACAGCTTGTTCGGTGCTTCCCCTCCTTGATCCCACCCGCATATATATAGCCATGTCATTCCAATTCGCAATTGAAACACCGGCCACCAGCGAGTCTGAGTGGGGTGCTATGCTCAGATTCGGGCGATGAAACGCAGGGCGTACCCTACTGAACAGTCTGCGTGCGTTAACGCACCCACGATGCAGGTTCGAACGGCCACGTGGTTTTCCGTCATTGATCCGAGACGGTTAGCAGCCGGAACTGACATCCAAGCGTAGGTTGCACCATGCGCCCATCTGGCCACGGTGCGGATAGAACGTGTCCACGGTGTCTCGACACATTGTTTGGCCGGACGCTCACCAGGCACTTCCGCGGGACACCAGGTCGACTCGCAGGCTCCTCGACATCCCACGGCCTGTGCTCACGATAATAGGCGAGCAGCGATGGCGCGCTGGCGCAGTTCCTATGGTACTTCAGGCAGTAAAGGCACCCGTACGCTCTGCCGTACACGATTACTATACGCAGTGCGTAGCGCGCGGTTTGCGGCAGCGCTCACCAGCGACTGGCGTTTCCGGCGCTGGAACATAAACAGCCAAGCTGGATATTTGCCAGGGAAAACTCGCATGAATCGGAACGGCTCGGCGTCGGGACATTGAGTTGAGGATGCATGCACGATGTCGTCGCCCTTGACGATGGCGGTCACCGATCAGATCCTTCCAGTTGCCAGTGAACGCATGGCTCGCCGGGGCGCAGAAAGCTTGCGGCTGATTTTGCCGGAGTGCCCGGCGACTGGCAGGAAGTCCAGTTCCAGCGATTCAAGCGTTGCGCGATTGCTGCGTCTTGACTTCGACAGTTTGACTGGCACGCGCTGAGACTGACACGCTCGGTTCAATCCTCCGCGTGCAGGTCCGAAATCGAGTGCTCCAGCGCTGCGCGACGCGTCTCGAGAGCGACCCAGCGCGAGTCTCGCAAGCAAGAAACGGCGTGGTGGTGTCGATGAGAACAACGGCTCGAACGAAAGCATTTCCGCGCGTAATGCGCGTGAGCATGATGCGGATAAGCATCGAGATACAGCAAAACGCCAGCGCACGCCAGCACAGCGCAATGGCCGCTCTTGCCAACGGAACCAGCGACTCGTTCGACGGCGGGCACGCCAACGGCGTTCGCAGTCATGATCCATCCTCCGTGTGGGCGCCTCGTTGTCCGGCCACAACGAATACCTGCCGTGTCGACTGTCCATGAACCGGTTAGTCAGGTATTGGTAATACTCGAGCTGACGATTCCATCCGTGACGGTCTATTGTGCATTTGATCGTGGATCGCAGGGTGCGCCTGCGCACCGACGAGCAATGATGCGCAGGGCGTTTATGCCCTTCAGGGTGGACTGGTACCCCCCATGACTAATGAATGGATCACCCTGGGTTAACTTGACCCTGCCCGACAGCGGGTATATGGTTCATGTATATGGCACTTATTGGGGGACATATGGCAACCAGCACCGTGTTTAACAATAACCGCACCCAGGCGGTTCGCTTGCCGGCTGAAATGCGTTTTCCGGATTCGGTCAAGCGAGTCGTGGTACGGGTATCCGGTCAGGAGCGGATCATCGCGCCTGCGGAAGCCGCTTGGGACAGCTTCTTTCTGGGCGCGACGACCGTCACCGAAGATTTCATGGTCGAGCGGGCAAGCCAGCACCAGGCCGAACGAGAGGGCCTTTAGGCACGGCGATGCTGAAGTATCTTCTCGATACCAACATCGTCATTTATGTGATCAAGCGGCGGCCGCTACGGGTACTTGAAATATTCAACCGACATCACGGACGCATGGCGATTTCAGCCATCACGCTGGCCGAACTGATTCACGGCGCCGAAAAGAGTAGCGATGTATCCCGTAACACGGCTGTGGTCGAAGACTTTGTGAGCCGATTGGCGGTGCTCCCCTACGATGACAAGGCCGCCTGGCAATACGGAAATATCCGTTCAGCACTTGAAAAGTCGGGGCAACCCATCGGCGTCAACGATCTGCATATTGCAGCCCACGCACGCAGTATCGGTTTAACCCTGATCACCAATAACATGCGCGAATTCGAGCGGGTTCCGGGGCTATTGCTGGAAAACTGGGTGGATGAAGCGTAACAGACAGGGCGCTTCCGTAAAGCGCTGAACAAGTCCCCTTCACCGCAAAACCCCTTATCTCGATGCGGCCGCTTTATAAATAGCGTTGCGCTCTCGCTTGCCGACCGCAACCACGGTAACGATCAATTGCGTATCCACCACCTCATAAACCAGGCGATACCCCATGCTTCTCAGCTTGATTTTGTATCGGTTTTTCTGGCCTGATAGCTTTGAAGCGGGGATATGCGGGTTGATCAAGCGTTCGGCGAGTTTCTTCTTGAATTGCTCACGCACAGGCTTGTCGAGCTTGCCCCATTCGTCGAGCGCGTCGGGGTGAAACAGCAACTCATAGGTCATCAAGCCGGACTTTCAGGTGCGGCTTGCCATCGGACATGCGCGCCTCAGCCAGGGCATTGAGTTCAATGTCCTCCAGCTTTTCCATGAGCGCTTCGTAAGCCTTGACCGGAACACAGTAGAAAGCGGGTTCATTGCGATTCAGGATGACGACGGGAAAACCCTCACCCGCTGCAACCGTTCCCATCGGGTTTCTTTTCAGTTCGGATACGCTGGCCGCGACCTCCGCCAAGACAATGTTTGCCATATGAACCTCCTGTCAGCAAAACAAGCGTCCTTACAAAACTTTATAAGGCACCTTTAAAAGCACCATTAAAGTTCCTTTGTTTCCTCCTGTCAATACGCGTTCTGATCCCGCCACACCACGACCAGGGTTTTGCCGATGATCATGAGGTCGAAGCATCAGCGACCAGTTGCGCATGTAGTCGATGTCGTACTGAACGCGGGCGCGCATCTTGTCGAGGGTTTCGGTTTCGCCGCGCAGGCCGTTGACCTGCGCCCAGCCGGTGATGCCGGGCTTGACCTTGTGGCGCAGCATGTAGCCCTTGATCAGCTTGCGGTATTGCTCGTTGTGGGAGACGGCGTGCGGGCGCGGGCCGACGACGCTCATGCGGCCCTGCAGCACGTTGATGAACTGCGGCAGTTCGTCGAGCGAGGTGCGGCGGATGAAGCTGCCGAAACGGGTGATGCGCGGGTCTTCGCGGCCGGCCTGCTGGATGACGCCGCCTGTCTTCATGGACGCGCATGGAGCGGAATTTGTAGATGAGGATTTCATGGCCGTCGAGGCCGTAGCGGCGCTGCTTGAAGATGATGGGGCCGGGCGAGGACAGTTTGACGCCGATCGCCAGAATGAGCAGCATCGGCCAGATCAGCAACAGGATGAGGCTGGCGATGACGAGATCGCTGAGGCGCTTGCCGATGCCGCTGACACGCCGAGGGTGGGGGTTTCGGTCAGGGCGACAACGGGCATGCCGTGGATGTGGTCGACCCGCGCCTGGATGAGGTCGGAAACGAAGATGTCCGGCACGAAATAGACCGAGGTGGTGGTGTCGCGCAGCGCGTCGAGCAGCCCCAGGGTGCGCGGCTGTGCGGCCATCGGCAGGGTGATGTAGACGAGGTCGATGCCGTTGCGGTTGACGTATTCGGGGATGTCGGGCAGCTTGCCGAGCAGTTTTTTAGGGTCGGTCAGTTCGGTGCGATCGAGGGTGCGGTCGTCAAAAAACCCGATCACATCGACGCCCAGCGCGCTGTCGCTTGACAAAACGACCGCGTAATTCGGTGCCCAGACTCGCCCGCCCCCACGATGATGGCGCGACGCCTGCCGCCTTCGAGCAGCAGCAGGCGCGGCAGCAGTTTGCGGGTGATGCGATGCGCGACATACATGGCAACTGGGCGTGACCAGCATCCACGCCATCACCAGATTGGGCGGGAAGAAATCGAGATAACCCGGTGGAATACCCAAACAGCAGAATCAGCCCGGACAGAAAGAACCAGGGCATGACGGACTTCATTCCAGAAGGCGCGCAGGGTGACTTCAGGCCATTTGCCCGGAAAGGTCAGGGTAAAGACGATCAGCGCCAGGATCGGGATACGGCCCCTTGAACGGCTCGTCGAAAATACAGCGCGCAGCCGATCAGCACCAGCACGGCCACAAACGGGTCGAGCAGAATTTTGGTCAGCGATACGACGGATAGTTGCTGGCGAAACAGCCACTGATTGTGGTTTGGCATTACTCCAAAGGCATCGTCACGATGCGGTTTTCCTCGGCCGCTCGCTGGCAGGCTCGTAATTGATTAGTGTCTCCCCAGCCAGACAAAGTCATGGCGGTACGTGCATTATCCAACAAAGTAACGGATCAAGGATGCCTGAACTTGAAATCAGCGCACCCTGCTTGCGGGACCTGCGGGCGCAACACCCCGACGAGCAGGATTCAGCCATAAAAAAACGGCTTCCTTGCGGAAGCCGTTTTGATCGGGACAGTAACCCGAAATCAGACAAACATCTGGGTGCGACGCCGTGCCATAAAGCCAACCAGGCCCAGACCGGCCAGCATCATGGCGTAGGTTTCGGCTTCGGGAACGGCCAGAACGAGGTTGCCATCGGCAGCGAACAGATAATTGCCCGCAACGGCGTTACCATTGACCGAGGTCACGGTGCCAAGCAGAGCGGCATCAACGGGCTTCCCAAACGCAGGGTGAAAATACCGTCCCCACCGGCAATGGTGTCGGGTTCGAACACGGCGGTGTTGTAGCTAGTAACCTGCACCGTGATGTCGGTCACGCCAAAAATCATGCCGCCAGCCGCAACCGCGCTACCCACCCCACCAAGATCGTTCCGGACAGGATCGATGCACCATCGGTGAAGCCCGAGTCAGCGCGAAGTTATGATCACCGTGCTGTCAAAATACAGATTGAAAGTACCCCCGGGACGTTAATGACGGAGGCTCCCCCACCAACAGAGTCACCGTTTCAGTGAAATTGGCCACCATGGTCAATTCGTAGGTATTGTTGAGCTTGGCTGCAAGAACCGGTACCGATGCCAGTTCGTGGTTCGTGACATAGGACTGATAGACACGCTGTAATTTATGCCGCCGGTATTTTTCAGCAGCACGACGCCGGCCCCATGTCATAGGTGTCGAAGGGGCCAACGCTTCTTCATCGAGTTGGGCACCAGGCGCGACGGTATAGTTGGCGGTGCCGCTCCAGTTGACGGCAGCATAAGCGGATTGGCCGGCCAAGCCGGAAACCGCCAATAGCGAGGCCAGCAAAACTTTCTTGTGTTTCATAACAAATGACTCCTCTAATCAGTCTAATTGAGCCACTTTTGATGGGCATCAAAAATGGAAGCAGCAACTGTTGAATCTACAGCTTGTTATTCCGCCAGTGAAGCACGCAAGATCCATACCCAATGAACCGAGGATTTGTATAGCCCACTGATTACTTGATAATTTTTATCAAAACCGAAGTAATACATCAACTCTATTTGCGCAGAGTGTAAAGAATTCCGACACGACGGCCTCCACTCACCCGCATTCCTGGTTCCCCACGTCTCCATTGCTTCGCCAGGACGCCGAATCACGCTGCCCGCTCCGTGCGGCGCCATGCTATGCTGAGCGCCATTTTTGGGAGCATGGCGTGATCAAGATTCTGCTGCTGATTGCGATTGGTTTTTGTGGTGCTGGCGCTGTTCCGCGCTTACCAGCGTTCGCTCAACAAACCGCCGGCGTCGACGCGCGAGTCCAGCCGTCGAGGACATGGTGAAATGCGCGCATTGCGGGGTGAATCTGCCGCGCAGCGAGGCGATTTATTCGCGGCGGCGAGTTTTTCTGCACGCCGAGCACCAGAAACTCGGCAAAAAATGAACACGGCGCAATGAACGCAGCGGCAACGCCCTTGCCGCGCCCTGCCACGCAGGGCTATTTCGCTTCGCACTGGCGCAGCCTCGACTATTTCAACCTGTATCGCCTGACCCTGGCGGTGGCGCTGGTCTTTACCGGCTGCTGTTCGGCGCCTCGGAGACCTGTTTCGCGAGGGGCGGGTGAGCGCTTCCAGGGCTATGCCTACGCTTATCTGGTCGCTGGCGGCGCTGTTCGTGCTGGGCATCCGCGCGCGCTGGCCGGGTTTCCAGATCCAGCTCACCGCCCACATCATCGCCGACATCCTCATCGTGATGCTGCTGATGGGCACCAGCGCACGGCTGGCAGACGGCATGGGCTTGCTGCTGGTGATTTCGATCGCTTCGGGCGGGCTGGTCGGCAGCGGCCGGCTGACCCTGCTGTATGCGGCGATCGCGTCGATTGCGCTGCTGCTGCAGCATGGCTTCAGCATCCTCGGCGGCGCCCAGGGGCTGGACAGCTTTTTCCAGGTGGGCCTGCTGTGCGCGGGCTATTTCGCCATCGGCTGGCTGGCGCACGCGCTGACGCAACGCGCGCTGCGCTCGGAAACGCTGGCGCAGCGACAGGCCGAAGAACTGGCGCTGCTGAACCGCATCAATGCGCTGGCGATCGAAAACTCGCCCGACGGCCTGCTGGCGGTGCGCGGCGACGGCGTGTTGCGCCACGCCAGCCCGCGCGCGCTGGCGCTGCTGGGGGTGACGACGCCGGTGAAACCCGGCTTCACCCGGCTGGAGGCCTGTTCGCCCGAACTGGCGCAGCTGGCGCAGGAGCTGCGCCCCGGCACCCCGCACACGCTGAACACCCCGGCCGCGCAGCTTGCGGGTGCGCTGCATTCCGCTGGCCACCCCGGACGGCAGCCGGGTGCTGGTGCTGGAAGACCAGAGCCAGGCCGAACTGGCGGCGCAGCGGCTGAAGCTGGCGGCGCTGGGACGGCTCACCGCCAATATCGCGCACGAAATCCGCAATCCGCTGTCCGCCATCAGCCACGCCGCGCAGCTGCTGAGCGAGGAGTCGCAGGACGACACCCAGACCAGGCTGACCGCCATCATCGAAAACAACGCGCGGCGGCTCGACCGGCTGGTGGAAGAAGTGCTGACGCTCAACCGGCGCGACCGCCTCAATCCGGCGAGCTTCGACGCCGCGACGCTCGCCGCCCTGATCGACGAGCTGCGCCAGACTGAAGAAATCCAGGCGGACGCCGTCATAGTCAGCATGCCCGAGTCCCTGCATTTCCAGTTCGATCCCGACCACCTGCGCCAGATCCTGTGGAATCTGCTGCGCAACGCCTGGCGTTATTCCGCCAGACAGGCGGGCAGCCTCCGGATCCAGGTGCAGACGCCGGGCGACAGCGTGCAGATCGAGATTGCGGACGACGGGCCGGGCGTGCCGCCCGAACACCAGGGCAAGCTGTTCGAGCCTTTTTTCACCACCGACGCGCAAGGCACCGGGCTCGGCCTGTTCCTCGCGCGTGAACTGGCCGAGGCCAACCATGCGGTGCTGGCCTATGTGCCGGGCAGCGGCGGCGCGCGTTTCCGTCTCAGCCTGCGCGGGAGCGACTGTAAGCATGGCAACAGCCCCGCGCATTCTGCTGGTGGACGACGAGCCCGACCTGCTCGACCTGATGGAGCTGACGCTGGTCAAGATGGGGCTGGAGACCGACCGCGCGACCAGCGTCGCCGAGGCGACCGCGCGGCTGGCGCAAGACCCATTACGATCTCTGCCTGACCGACATGCGGCTGGGCGACGGCGAGGGGCTGGAGGTGATCGCCATCGCCAGCGCGCTGCCGCTGCCGGTGCCGGTGGCGGTCATCACCGCGTTCGGCAATGCGGGCAATGCGGTGGCGGCGCTGAAGGCGGGCGCGTTCGACTATCTGGCCAAGCCGGTGGCGCTCGACCAGTTGCGCACGCTGATCAAATCCGCGCTGAAAATCCCCGGCACGACGCAGGCCGACGACCCCGCGCGCGACCTGATCGGCCAGTCCGCCGCCATGCAGGACATCCGCGCGCGCATCGCCAAGCTGGCGCGCACCCAGGCGCCGGTCCATATCGCGGGCGAATCCGGCAGCGGCAAGGAACTCGCGGCGCGACTGATCCACCGACTCGGCAGCCGCGCCGACAAGCCCTTCGTCGCGGTCAACTGCGGCGCGATTCCCGAAACGCTGATGGAAAGCGAATTCTTCGGCTATCGCAAAGGCGCGTTCACCGGCGCCGAAGCCGATCGCAACGGCTTTTTCCAGGCGGCCAGACGGCGGCACGCTGTTTCTCGACGAAGTGGCCGACCTGCCGCTGTCGATGCAGGTGAAGCTGCTGCGCGTGCTGCAGGAAAAGAAGGTGCGCAAGGTCGGCGCCACCGCCGAAGACCCGGTCGACGTGCGCATCGTCAGCGCCACCCACCAGAACCTGGCCGCGCTGGTGGAGGCCGGGCGCTTCCGCCAGGATTTGTATTACCGGCTCAACGTCATCGACCTGCTGATGCCGAGCCTGCGCGAACGCGTCGAGGACATCCCGGAGATGGCGCGTTTTCTGCTCGACAAGCTGGGCGGCGCCGACGTCAAACTCGATCGCAACGCCGAAAAGGCGCTGTGCGCCTACGCCTTCCCCGGCAACGTGCGCGAACTGGAAAACACCCTGGAGCGCGCGCTGGCGCTGTGCGACAACCAGCACATCAGCGCCGACGACCTCAACCTCGCCCCTGCCCTGCCCGCTTCCAGCGCCGCGCCCGGCAGCAAATATCCGCTGCAGGACTACCTCGACCAGATCGAGCGCGCCGCCATCCTCGAAGCGCTGGAACAGACGCGCTACAACAAGACCGCCGCCGCGCGCGTGCTCGGCGTCACCTTCCGCAGCCTGCGCTACCGGCTGGAACGGCTGGGGATCGAGTAATTCCAATTCCCATTGGAAACGGCAGTCATCCGTAGGGTGCGTTATACGCACCACTGTTGTTGGTGCGCACAGCGTGCTGTTTCAATTGCGAACTGGAATAAACCTGCCGTGCAACAGGCATGAAAAAACCCGCATCCTCAACGGATGCGGGTTTTTGTTTTGTTGTGGTGCCGCTTGTCGGATTTGAACTGACGACCTACCGCTTACAAGGCGGTTGCTCTACCCCTGAGCTAAAGCGGCGCGGGCGACATTATAGCGATGTCGCGCAAGGGATCGCTCGATTATTTGACGACTTTGAGTGCGGGCTTGCCTTTGGGTGGAGCGGGCGCGTCGCCAGTTGAAGCGGGCAGGAGGCTGATCGGGCGGCACCGGCGTGTCGACCGGCTCGAAATGCAGGCCCTGGCCGTTTTCGCGGGCGAAGATGGCGGCGACGCGATCCACCGGAACGGATATCTCATGCGAGACGCCACCGAAGCGCGCGGAAAACTGGATCCAGTCGTTGTCGAGCGTGAGATTGCGGGTGGCGCCGGCGCTGATATTCAGCACGATCTGGCCGTCCTTGACGAAACCCGGCGGCACCCGCGTGTGGGCATCGACCGCAACCAGAATCTGCGGGGTATACCCCGAGTCCGCGCACCATTCATACAGCGCGCGGATCAGATACGGCTTGGTTGAAATCTCCGCCACCGGTGCCCTGCCCTGTTACTTGCGCAGCGCCTTTTCGGTCGGCGTCAGCGCGCTGATGAAGGCGGGACGGCTGAACAGGCGCTCGCGGTACTTGAGCACCGGCGCGGCGACCTTGGGCAGTTCGATGCCGTAATGCTCGAGACGCCACAGCAGCGGGGCGATCGCCACATCCAGCATGGAGAACTCGTCGTTCATCAGGTATTTCTGCTTGGTGAGGATGGGCGTGAGCTGCGACAGGCTGTCGCGGATTTCCTGGCGCGCCTTGTCCGATGCCTTGCTCAGCGAATGCTCCAGCGTGTTGACGTGGCTGAACAGGTCGTGCTCGAAGTTGAACAGCACCAGCCGCGCACGCGCGCGCATGACGGGGTCCGGCGGCATCAGCTGCGGATGCGGAAAACGCTCGTCGATGTATTCGTTGATGATGTTGGACTCGGTCAGAATCAGGTCGCGCTCGACCAGCACCGGCATCTTGCCGCTGGGGCTGATGCTGGCGATTTCTTCCGGCTTGTTGTGCATGTCCACATCGATCACTTCGAAGTCCATGTCCTTTTCGAACAGGACGATGCGGCAGCGATGGCTGTACGGGTCGGTACTGCCGGAATACAAGGTCATCATGACGGGGGTTCCTTATCGTGTTGCGTATTTAATGCTTAAAACGCCAACAGCCGGACACAGTCCGGCTGTTGGCGAGCGGTGTGACCCGGTTCAGTGAATGTCTTTCCAGAACTCTTTCTTCAGGTAGTAGGCCACCACAAAGAAGATGGACAGAAATACCAGAACGATGATGCCGAGCTGCTTGCGCTGGAGCTGCGCGGGCTCGCCCATCCACACCAGGAAGTTGACCAGATCGCCGACCGGTGGCGTCGTATTCGGCCAGCGTCATGCTGCCGGGCTTGACCAGTTCGAGGCGCTCGATCACTTCATGCTTCGCCCTCTTTCTTGAAGACCGGCACCATGCTCGCCTTGCAGGCTCCACATCACATGCGGCATGCCGACCTTGTCGAACACCGTGTTGTTCCAGCCGGTGGCACGGCTGTCGTCACGATAGAAACTGCGCAGGTAGGTGTAGAGCCAGTCGGCGCCGCGCGAGCGGGCGATCACGCTGAGGTCGGGCGGGGTCGCGCCGAACCAGGCCTTGCCGTCGGTCTTGGTCATGCCGACCTTCATGGTTTCGCCCGGCTTGTCGGCGGCGAACAGCAGGTTGTCCTTGATCTGATCTTCGGTCAGCCCGATATCCTGCAGGCGCGAGTAGCGCATGGAGGCCGCGCTGTGACAGTTGAGACAGTAGTTGACGAAGATGCGGGCGCCACGCTGCAGCGATTCCTGGTCAGCCAGGTTGATCGGCGCCTTGTCCAGGTGAATGCTGGCGCCCGACGCAAAAGCCAGGACAGGGGCTGCCGCCAGCAGGAAAAGAATAGTTCTTCAAGCGTTTCATTTAGCCAGTCACCCTTTCCGGTTCCGGTTTGGTTTTGTCAATCGAGGTATACCAGGGCATCAACAGGAAGAACAGGAAGTAAATCACTGAGAACACCTGGGCAAAAATCGTCGCCACCGGGGTGGAGGGCAACAGGCCAAGGTAGCCCAAGACCGACGAAGGAGATGATGAACAGCGCCAGTGCGATCTTGTAGATCGGGCCGCGATAGCGGATCGACTTGACCTTGCTGCGATCCAGCCAGGGCAGGAAGAACATCAGCACGATCGACATGCCCATCGCCACCACGCCGGGGAACTGCGAGCCGAACAGCGGCGGCACCGCACGCAGGATCGCGTAGAACGGGGTGAAGTACCACAGCGGCGCGATGTGCTGCGGCGTCTGCAGCGGGTCGGCCGGAACGAAGTTGGCTGCTTCCAGGAAGTAGCCGCCCATTTCCGGCGCGAAGAACACGATCGCCGAGAACACCATCAGGAAGACGATCACGCCGACGATGTCCTTCACCGTGTAGTAGGGATGGAAGGGAATGCCGTCGAGCGGAATGTGCGTTTCCGGATCCTTGTTCTTCTTGATCTCGACGCCGTCGGGGTTGTTGGAGCCGACTTCGTGCAGCGCCACCAGGTGCACCACGACCAGCGCCGATCAGCACCAGCGGCAGGGCGATGACGTGGAAGGCGAAGAAGCGGTTCAGCGTGGCATCGCCGATCACGAAGTCGCCACGAATCCAGATCGACAGGTCTTCACCGATGAAGGGCACGGCGGCAAACAGGTTGACGATCACCTGCGCGCCCCAGTACGACATCTGGCCCCACGGCAGCAGGTAGCCCAGGAAGGCTTCGGCCATCAGCGCCAGATAGATCAGCACGCCGAAAATCCAGATCAGTTCGCGCGGCTTGCGGTAGGAACCGTACATCAGGCCGCGGAACATGTGCAGGTAGACGACGACGAAGAACATCGACGCGCCGGTGGAGTGCATGTAGCGGATCAGCCAGCCCCAGTCGACGTCGCGCATGATGTACTCGACCGACGCGAAGGCAAGCTCCGCATCCGGCTTGTAGTTCATCGTCAGGAAAATGCCGGTGACGATCTGCAGCACCAGCACCAGCAGCGCCAGCGAGCCGAAGAAGTACCAGAAGTTGAAGTTCTTCGGCGCGTAGTACTCGGACAGGTGCGCCTTGTAGGTGGCGGTGAGCGGGAATCGGTCGTCGATCCAACCCATCATTTTTTGCAGGGCAGACATTCTATTTAGGCTCCTTTTGCGTCTACACCGATCAGCAACTTGGTGTCGCTGAGGTATTGATGAGGCGGAATCACCAGGTTGGTCGGGGCCGGGACGCCCTTGAACACGCGTGCGGCCAGGTCAAAACGCGAACCGTGGCAGGGACAGAAGAAGCCGCCCGGCCAGTCGCCACCCAGATCAGCCGCGCCAACTTCCGGACGAAAGGTGGGCGAACAGCCGAGGTGGGTACAGATGCCGACGGCCACCAGATATTCGGGCTTGATCGAGCGGGTGGCGTTGGTGGCAGTAGTCGGGCTGTTGCGGCATGTTCGCTCTTCGGGATCAGCCAGCAGGCCATCGATCGTAGGCAGCTTGTCGAGCATTTCCTTGGTGCGATTGACGATCCACACCGGCTTGCCGCGCCATTCGACGGTCAGCAGCATGCCCGGCTCGACCTTGCTGATATCCACTTCAACCGGCGCACCGGCTGCCTTGGCGCGCGCGCTCGGCTGCATGCTCATCACCAGGGGAATGGCAACGGCTGCCGCAGCAACACCGCCAACTGCGCTGGTCGCGGCAATCAGAAATTTGCGTTTACTTGGGTTCATTTTTTGTCCATCAACTTCCTGGCTCATGATTACCTGACCTGAACGTGTTGCGATAAAACCGGCATTCTAACCAATTTGCCACCCTCACCGGAAGCCCGTTAAGGGTATTGAACTGCGTATGCGCCGCCCACAGCTATAATCGCCGCGTGGCAATTTACGCCAAGTCACTGAAATTTAATCAATATGCGCAAACTCTGGTTACTTTTTGCCCAATCCACCACCGTGGCGCTGGGCGTGCTGTTCGTCATCACTTTGTTCAAGCCCGATCTGCTGCACAAGCCATCAGAGCCGCAAAGTCTGACCATCCAGCAGGCCCAGCACCGCAATGGCGGGCATGAACCCAGCGAATCGTTCGCGGTCGCCGCGCAAAAAGTCATTCCGGCGGTGGTCAACATCTTTACCCAGCAAACAGATGCGCAGCCCGGCTCATCCCTTCGCAGCAGGATCCGGTGTTCCGCTATTTCTTTGGCGACCGCCAGGATGCGCGGCCGCGCCAGGCGTCCAACCTCGGCTCGGGCGTGATCGTCAGCCCGAATGGCTACATCCTCACCAATCACCATGTGGTCGAAGCCGCCGACGAAATCCAGGTTGCGCTGGCGGATGGCCAAACCCTGCCTGCGCGCGTGGTGGGCACCGACCCCGACACCGATCTCGCGGTGCTGAAAATCGATGCCGACAAGCTGCCCGCCATCACCTTCGCCCAGGCCGACAGCCTCAAGGTCGGCGACTGGGTGCTGGCGGTGGGCAATCCGTTCGGCGTCGGGCAGACCGTCACTGCCGGCATCGTCAGCGCACTCGGCCGCACCCACCTCGGCATCAACACCTTCGAAAACTTCATCCAGACCGACGCCGCCATCAACCCGGGCAACTCGGGCGGCGCGCTGGTCGACGCGAACGGCAACCTGGTCGGCGTGAACAGCGCCATCTATTCGCGCACCGGCGGCTCGCAGGGCATCGGTTTCGCCATCCCGGTCAGCATCGCGCGCCAGGTGATGGAACAGATCATCAAGTCCGGCGGCGTCACCCGCGGCTGGGTCGGCGTCGAGGTGCAGGATCTGACGCCCGAACTGGCCGAGTCTTTCAGCCTGAAAAACATCGAAGGCGCTCTGATCGCCGGCGTGCTGAAAGGCGGGCCGGCCGAAGTCGGCGGCATCCGTCCGGGCGACATCCTGCTGGCAGTCAACAACAAAAAAGTGACCGACTCGGCTAGCCTGCTCAACCTGATTGCCGCGCTGCAACCGGGTACGCAGGCGCAGCTGACGGTGTCGCGCAAGCAGCAATCGCAGGGTGCTGAATATTCAGGTTGGGCGGCGTCCCGTGCAGCGCTCGCTGGAATCCGCAGCGGAGCCCGAACTCAACTGAAGGTCTGGCGGCTCGGCGGCGACCCAACAAAAACGGAGCCATGGCTCCGTTTTTGTTGGGTTCAAAGAGGGTTCGGCATCCGCTACACCTTCTTCACAAACTCCGATTTCAGTTGCATCGCGCCGATGCCATCGATCTTGCAGTCGATGTCGTGATCGCCTTCGACGATGCGGATGTTCTTGACCTTGGTCCCGACCTTGACCACCAGTGACGAGCCCTTGACCTTCAGGTCCTTGATCACCGTCACCGTGTCGCCGTCCTGCAGCACATTGCCGTTGGAATCGCGCACCACCCGTGCGTCATCCGAAGCCGCCGCCGCATCCTTCGCCCATTCGTGCGCGCATTCCGGGCACACGTACATCGCGCCGTCTTCGTAGGCATAGTCCGAACCGCACTGCGGACATTGGGGCGCGCTCATGCTGCCTGCTTCAGGAGAGGCCGAATCCTGGGCTGCTTGATCTTTTCTGCCTGCCACAAATCGTACTGGGCCTGCATCCCAACCCACACATCAGGCGACGTGCCCAGCCATCGCGAAAGCCGGATCGCCATGTCGGCGGAAATCCCCGACTTGCCGTTCAGAATCTTGCTCAGGGAAACCCGGGACACATGCAGATCCGCAGCCGCCTGAGTCACGCTCAGCGTCTCCGGTATCCACTCGCGCAACACTGCGCCGGGGTGGGGAGGATTGTGCATTCGGGTCATGTTGATTCCTTCTAGTGATAGTCCTGGTAATCGACCAACTCGGCATCCTTGCCGTCAAAACGGAATGTCAGCCGCCAGTTTCCATTCACCCAGACGGACCAGTGTCCGGCCAGGCTACCGCTCAATTCGTGCAATCGCCAATTCGGCGCATTCATGTCTTCCGGGCCGACTGCGTTGTCCAGCGCGGCAAGCTGGAGTTGCAGCTTGACCGCATGATGCGCCTGGATGCCCTTCTTGCTGCCCGTCCTGAAATACGCCTCAAGTCCTTTGTGCCTGAACGAGTTGATCATGACGAATTGTTAACTGTTAAGCATCGGTTGTCAATTTGCGGATTCACCCCCGCTCATACACCACAAAATCAAACTTCAAGGCATCGCCCTTCTCGCCCGTGTGCGACGCGCGCGAGATTTCCCTGAACGCGCTGCGGTCGTAGTCGGGAAACCAGGCGTCGCCCTCGGCTTCGATGTCGACTTCGGTCAGATACAGGCGATCGGCGAGCGGGATGACCTGGGCGTAGAGCTCGGCTCCACCGATGAAGAAGACTTCGTCGGCATCCGCGCACAGCGCTAGCGCGGCGGGGATGGAATCGGCGACCAGACAACCGTCCCTGCTGTAACCGGCGTTGCGGGTGATGACGATATTGGTGCGCCCGGGCAGCGGGCGGCCGAGCGATTCGAAGGTCTTGCGGCCCATCAAAATCGGGTGATTGAGGGTGAGCGCCTTGAAGTGGGCGAGGTCTTCCGGCAGCCGCCAGGGCAGGCGGTTTTCGATGCCGATGACGCGGTTACGGGCGAGCGCGGCGATGACGCTGACGCGGGGTTTGTTCGGGGTCATGTTTTCTCCGCTCACTACTTGCAGCTCACCGCTCGCTAAACAGCCACCGGCGCCTTGATCGCCGGGTGCGGGTCGTAGCCGCTCAAGGTGAAGTCCTCGAAGCGGAACGCGAAGATGTCTTTCACCTCCGGGTTCAGCGTCATCGTCGGCAGCGGGCGCGGCTCGCGGCTCAGCTGCTCGCGCGTCTGGTCGAGGTGGTTCAGATACAGATGGGCGTCGCCGAGGGTGTGGACGAAGTCACCCGGCTTGAGGCCGGTCACCTGCGCCATCATCAAAGTGAGCAGCGCATACGAGGCAATATTGAACGGCACGCCGAGGAAGATGTCGGCGCTGCGCTGATACAGCTGGCAGCTCAATTTGCCGTCGGCGACATAGAACTGGAAGAAGGCGTGGCACGGCGCCAGCGCCATCTTGTCGAGATCCGCCACGTTCCACGCCGAGACGATGATGCGGCGCGAGTCGGGGTTGGTCTTGAGCGTCTTCACCACTTCGCTGATCTGGTCGATGGTGCCGCCGTCGGGCTTCGGCCAGCTGCGCCACTGGTGGCCGTAGACCGGGCCGAGGTTGCCGTTTTCATCGGCCCATTCGTCCCAGATCGAGACGCCGTTTTCCTTCAGGTATTTGATGTTGGTGTCGCCCTGCAAAAACCACAGCAGTTCGTGGAGGATGGAGCGCAGATGGCATTTCTTGGTGGTGACGAGCGGGAAGCCTTCGGCGAGGTTGTAGCGCATCTGCCAGCCGAACACCGACAGGGTGCCGGTGCCGGTGCGGTCGTCTTTTCGGGTGCCGTGATCGAGCACGTGGCGCATCAAATCGAGGTAGGGTTTCATGGTTGGGCTGGAGCTGCTTGAATCGGCAGATTATCGCTTAGAACGTCTTCATAAAAACCTGCGAGCTGGCTGGCAGCTGCCTGGCCGTAAATATCCCAAAAGGCGATTTCAAAGTCGGTGTTGTTCTGCACCGCCAGCGCCAGCTGGCGGAAGCGCGCTTCATCCTGTGCCTTGAGCCAGCCGACCAGCAGCATCGACTGGCGGTAGAACACGAAAATGTCCAGCCTGGACGAGGCGGCGCGATGGCGCTTGTCGGGGGTGTCGCGCAGGCTCAGATTCACCAGCTGCCCCGCGCGGATCGCCGCCCGCGCCTGCTCGTCGGTGGCATATTCGGCACCGCCGCCCCCGGCGGTCAGCGACGCCCAGCCTTCGTGGAACCACACCGGCAGGGTGCTGTGATAGTGGCCGATACGTTGCCCCAGATGCAGATGGGCGAGTTCGTGCGTCAGCAGCGCAGTCAGGCGCTGGCTTTCCTTGCCAGCGAGATTGGGCGACAGGATCAGGCGATTGTCCGGCACCACCGCAGCGGACAGTTTCGGCGTCAGCACATAACGCTTGAAGCAGGCATCGGTTCCGCACACATACACGCGCGGCGTGCGGGCAAACGGCAGGTAATGCGCGGCCTCGACCGTGGCGACGGCTTGCGGCAGCGCCTGGGCGACCCGCTCGCCATAGGCCTCGAATCCGGGCTCGACCCGGACGCGCGGATCGGAGGCCAGGGGTACAAAGTTTTCAAGCGGGAGCAGCGCCCGGGGATGGCTGGCCGTCAGCCCACAGCCGGCAATCAGCATGCTGACAGCCATCAGCAACAGGCCTTGCAACGGCCATCGTGAAGTGAAATTCGGGCCCATCATCTTGTGGAAATTAACTATATTGAATGGCGATTCGCCCTATCCAGCCGAGGAGTGCATCCTGATGAAAATCCCCGCCGCCCAGGCCGCACGCATTGCATTGTTCACCCTGCTCGGCGGAGTGTTGACGGCGTTTCCACCTGACAGCGCTGCCGAGTCGAAAAAACCAGCGCCGGTGCCGCTGGAGTTGACGCAGCCCGCAGCCGCCTCGCCCTGGCTGCGCTACAGCAACTGGACGACC
This sequence comes from uncultured Hydrogenophilales bacterium, assembly GCA_963818665.1. Classification (GTDB taxonomy): domain Bacteria; phylum Pseudomonadota; class Gammaproteobacteria; order Burkholderiales; family Thiobacillaceae; genus Thiobacillus. The sequence continues at coordinate 20,094 of CAWFTM010000015.1, forward strand.
GCCGACTGGAAAGACTACAACACGCTGACTCAAACCGCATCGCCCGCCTATGCGCCGCCGCCCACACTGGCCGGCCCGGATGCGCTCAACCCAATCCCGGGCGACCCCAAAAACGGCGAAAAACTGGCATTCGATCGCACGCGCGGCGGCAGTTGCGTGGCGTGCCACATCATGGGCAAGACCACGCCCGCCCTGCCCGGCAGCGTCGGCCCCGATTTGTCCACCCTCGGCACCTGGGGACGATCCGACCAGTGGCTGTTCAATTATGTGTATGACCCGCGCAGCGTCAATCCGCACTCCATGATGCCGCCCTGGGGCGCCCACCATCTTTTCAGCACGCAGGAAATCCAGGACATCGTGGCCTTCCTGAAAACGCTCAAGGAACCCAGTGTGTTCAAGGATGCGCTGGAGAATCCCGCCACCCGCCCGGTTCCGGTCGAAGCGCGCGACAATCTGGATCCCTTCGTCAACGACGGCATGGCTGCGGTGGAACGCGCCCGATCGATCTATTCGCGCGCCGGCGCCAGCGGAAAATCCTGCGCCTCGTGCCATGCCACCCCGGAAAAGCGCTTCAGGACCTGGGCCGCCGGCATGCCCCGCTACGAGGCTCGCCTGAAAAAAGTCATCGGTGTCGAGGAATTCATCACCCGCCATGCCCGCAGCACCACCGGCGACAATTTGCTGATGCAGAGCGCGGACAACATCGACCTGTCGATTTATCTGCGACACCTTGCCAACGGCACGCCGATCAAGGTGGATACCCGCTCGAAAGATTCGGTTGCAGCGATCAGGCGCGGCAACGCCTTGATGACACGCAAAATCGGCCAGCTCAATTTCGCCTGCATGGACTGCCACAGCCTGGGCGCCAACAAGTGGATCCGCGGCCAGTTTCTGACCGAAACCAGGGGGCAATTCGCCCACTTCCCCACCTGGCGCACCAGCCGCGGCGAGATCTGGGATATCCGCAAACGCTTCCAGTGGTGCAATGTCGCCATCCGCGCCAATGAACTGCCGCCGGACGCACGCCGAATACGGCGATCTGGAACTGGCACTGGCCGTCATCAATCAGGGGCAGAAGCTGAACGCGCCGGGTATCCGGCATTAACAGCTTCAACTGCCCGATATCAGCTGCCAGTGCCCATCCTGCAAACCTTCCAGCGGCGGATACTGCTTTTTGTACGCCATCTTGCGGCTGGCTTCGATCCAGTAGCCGAGATAGAGATACGGCAGTTCCAGCCGCCGCGCCAGTTCGATCTGCCACAGCACGCCGTAGACGCCGAGACTGTCGGCTTCACGCGCCGGATCGAAAAAGGTGTAGACCGCCGACAGGCCGTCTTCGATCTGGTCGATGACCGCACAGCATCGCCAGCGTCTCGCCGTCGCGGAATTCCACCAGCACGCTGTCGACATTCGACGACAGCAGGAACTGCCGGTACTGGTCGGCATCGTCGCGATCCATGCCGCCGCCGAGATGGCGCGCAAGCTGGTAACGCCGATACAGTTCGAAGTGCTCGTCCTTGTAATCCAGCGGCAGAAACCGCGCAGCGAGGTGGCGATTGCGCTTCTCGCAACGGCGCTGGCTGCGGTTGGGAACGAACTCCGCCACCCGCACCCGCACCGGCACGCAGGCGTGGCAGGCTTCGCAATGCGGGCGGTAGGTGAACTGGCCGCTGCGGCGGAAGCCGGCGCGGATCAGCGCGCTGTAGGCGTGGGGATCGATCAGGTGGGTGGGGGTGGCGACCTGCGAACGCGCGCGCTGCCCCGGCAGATAGCTGCAATCGTAGGGCGCGGTCAGGTAAAACTGGATGCGCTGGAACGGCGGTTCAGTCGGGTGCATCGAAAATCCAGGGGCCGGGTCGATGCGGCAAGTTTACCAACTCGGCCAGTTGCGCCACGAATGCCGCGCGCGGCAGGGTGCGCGCGCCCATGCTGGCCAGATGCGGCGGTCTCCATCTGGCAGTCGATCAGCCCGAATTCCCAGCGCTGCAACTGCTGCGCCAGCCGCACCAGCGCGATCTTGGAGGCATCGGCCTCGCGGCTGAACATCGACTCGCCATAAAACATGCGGCCGATGGCGACGCCATAGAGACCGCCGACCAGCACGCCGTCGCGCCAGGTTTCGATCGAATGCGCATAGCCTGCGTCGAACAGGCGGCTGTAGGCCGCCACCATCGCCGGGGAAATCCAGGTGCCGTGCTCGTCTTTGCGCGGCGAGCCGCAGGCACGCATCACCTCGACAAAAGCGCTATCGACGCGCAGTTCGAAGCCGCCGTTGCGCATGCGTTTGGCGAGCGAGCGGGTGACGCGAATGTCGGCCGGTACCAGCACCATGCGCGGGTCGGGACTCCACCACAGGATGGGCTCGCCGGGATTGAACCAGGGGAAAATGCCATGGCGGTAGGCATCCAGCAGCAGCGGCAGGGATAGATCGCCGCCCTGGATCAACAGGCCGTTGGGTTCCGCGAGCGCGGTTTCGACCGGGGGAAAGGCTGAGGCATGCTGGACGCTTTCGCTCATGCCCCGCATGGTAGCGGATGCGGCCGGGCTTGCATTCCGCAATATGGCTATATTATGATATGCACATCTTCAATGCTGAAACTTCCTGTCGGACTCACTGAACGCGGCGTGCAGGCTTAACCCGCTCCCGCTTTTATAATGGCCGATTGACCGAATGAAGCGCCTCACCCGGAACCGGGTGGCGGACGACAAACGGGAAACAGGACAGCAGGAAGAATGATCAAGCACACGACTTCAACACCCTCCGGATCGACGTTGAATCCAGCACTATCGACGTTGACCCCTTCTGCCCCGTACATCGGGCGGCTTGCAAGTCGTGGTTTCGCAAGCAGGTTTTCCCTGGTGCTTGCGGCGGGTCCGACCTCTCTCCCGGGCTTGTCGCGTTACAGCACTTTGTTGCGGGGCGTTTCGTGAGCACCTCCCCCGGGCCCACGGACGCCCCTTTTTTTCGGACTGTTTTCACTGCGGCCTGCCGGTGCCTGACGGCGCCCGCTATCCCATCCAGTTCGAAGGCGAAACGAAAGAGGCCTGCTGCCGCGGCTGCCAGGCGGTGGCGCAGACCATCATCGACAGCGGCCAGGGCGCGTACTACACCCACCGCACCGCCCTGCCCGCCACGCCGCAGGCGGCCGAAGCCGAGTTGGCGCAACTGGGCCTGTACGACCTGCCGGAAATCCAGGAAAGCTTCGTGCGCGTCGAAGCGGAAAACATCCGCGAGGCCGCGCTGATCCTGGAAAACATCGTCTGCGCCGCCTGCATCTGGCTCAACGAACGCCACATCGCCGCGCTGCCCGGCGTGCTGTCGGTGGAAATCAACTACGCCACCCGCCGCGCGCGGGTGCGCTGGGACAACAGCCGGATCCAGCTGTCGGCGATCCTGAAAGCGGTGTCCGACATCGGCTACATCGCCCACCCGTTCGACCCCGGCCGCTCCGACGACATCTACAAGCGCGAACGCAACACCGCGATCAAGCGGCTGGCCATCGCCGGCCTCGGCATGATGCAGGTGATGATGTACGCGCTGCCGAGCTACACCGCCACCGACATGACCGACGATATCCGCCTGCTGATGCGCTGGGCGAGTCTGGTGCTCACGATTCCGGTGGTGGGCTATTCGGCGTGGCCGTTCTTCATCGGCGCCTGGCGCGACCTCAAGCGCCGCACCCTCGGCATGGACGTGCCGGTGGCACTGGGCGTCGGCACCGCCTTCGTCGCCAGCGTGTACGCCACGTTTTTTGGCCACGGCGAGGTGTATTACGACTCGGTCACCATGTTCATCTTTCTGCTGCTGACCGGGCGCTTTCTCGAAATGAACGCGCGCCGCCGCGCCGGCGCCGCGGTGGAAGAACTGGTGAAGCTGATTCCGGCCGCCACCACGCGCCTGCCCCATTTCCCCTCGCGCGACGAGGAGCAGGTGCCGGTCGCGCGGCTGGCGGTGGGCGACCATATTCTGGTGCGCCCCGGCGAAACCCTGCCCGCCGACGGCGTGGTGGTGGAGGGCGACAGCGCGGTCAGCGAAGCGATGCTGACCGGCGAATCGCTGCCGGTGACGAAAACCGTCAACTCGAAAGTGGTCGGCGGCAGCCTCAATCAGGCCAGCCCGCTGGTGGTAAAAGTCGACAAGCTCGGCGCCGACACGCGGCTGGCGTCCATCGTGCGCCTGCTCGACCGCGCGCAGAGCGAGAAGCCGCGCATCGGCCAGCTGGCCGACCGCGCCGCCGCCTGGTTCGTCGGCCTGCTGCTGGTGATCACGGTGCTGGTCGGTATCGTGTGGTACCTCATCGACCCGTCGAAAGTGCTGTGGATCGTGGTGTCGATCCTGGTCGTCACCTGCCCCTGCGCACTTGGCCTCGCCACTCCCGCCGCGCTGACCACCGCCACCGGGCGGCTGACCAAGCTGGGCTTGCTGACCACGCGCGGCCACGCCCTGGAAACCCTGGCGCGCGCCACCGATCTGGTGTTCGACAAGACCGGCACGCTGACGCAGGGGCGTCTGTCGGTGCGGCGGGTGATCGCGCTGAACGGACACACCGAAGCCGAAGTGAGCGAAATCGCCGCCGCGCTCGAAGCCGGCTCGGAACATCCCATCGCCAAAGCACTGCGTGAATCCCCTTCCCCCACCCTCACCGCCGACAACATCCGCAATACTCCCGGGCGCGGCGTCGAAGGCACGATCGGCGACCAAATCTACCGCCTCGGCTCGCCCCGCTTCGCCGCGCCCGCCCACACGCCGCCCGAAGCGGCAGAAGGCGCCAGCTGGATCGCGCTGGCTGCCGGCGACGAACTGATCGCCTGGTTTGCGCTGGCCGACACGCCGCGCGCCGATGCGCCCGCCGCGCTGGCTGCGTTGACAGCGCAAGGCCTGCGCCTGCACCTGCTGTCGGGCGACGCCGAAGGCGCGGTGCAGGCGACCGCGCAGCAGCTCGGCATCACCGACTGGCACGCCGGCGCCTTGCCGGAAGACAAGCTCGCCTATGTGAAGACACTGCAGCAGCAGGGCCGCATCGTCGCCATGGTCGGCGACGGCATCAACGACGCGCCGGTGCTGGCCGGCGCGCAGGTGTCGATCGCCATGGGCGAAGGCGCCGACGTCGCGCAGGCCGCCGCCGACATGGTGATGCTCGGCAGCGCGCCTCGCCACCCTGTCCGAAGGCGTGGCGCTGGCGCGCAAGACCCAGACCATCATCCGCCAGAACCTCGGCTGGGCGCTCGGCTACAACCTCATCGCCATCCCCGCCGCCGCGTTCGGTTATGTCACGCCGTGGCTGGCCGGCATCGGCATGTCGGTCAGTTCGCTGCTGGTGGTGCTGAACGCGTTGCGCCTGTCCGACTACAAGCCGAACCCATCAGCCGCCGCATCCACCCACCCCTCACCGCTCCCGGCTCCCCGCTGACCCGCTCATGGACATCCTCATCCTGCTCATCCCGCTGAGCCTCGCCATCGTCGGCGTCATCGCCTGGATCATGCTGTGGGCCACCAAAAACGGCCAGTTCGACGATCTCGAAGGTCCGGCACACAGCGTCATCATGGACGACGACACCCCGCACCCGCCGCAGGACAAGCCCGTAGACAAGGACCCGCCGCAGGCCTGATCGCACGCATCGGGTATGCTGCGTTTCCCATTCCGCCGACCCGAGTGATGCCCGCATGAGCCCACCCCTCCTCTGGTATGTTGCCGACCCGATGTGTTCCTGGTGCTGGGGTTTTTCGCCGGTGATCGAGGCCGTGCGCGAGGCCTATCACGATCGCCTGAAAATCGCGCTGGTGCTGGGCGGGCTGCGGCCCGGCACCCTCACGCCGATGACCGCCGCGGCGCGCGACGACATCCTGCATCACTGGCATCAGGTGCATGAACGCACCGGCCAGCCCTTCCAGTTCGACGGCGCGCTGCCGGAGGGCTTCATCTACGATACCGAGCCCGCCAGCCGCGCGGTGGTGACGGTGGGCGGGCTCGATCCGTCGAAAATCTTCGCGATGTTCAAGGCCATCCAGTCCGCGTTTTATGCCGCAGGCCGCGACGTCACCCAGACGGCCGTGCTGGCCGAACTGGCTGCCGGGCTTGGCATCGACGCCTCTGCGTTTTTGGCGGCATTCGACAGCGATGCCGCCCGCGCCCGCACCCAGGCGCATTTCACGCAGGCGCGCAAAGCCGGCGCGCGTGGCTTCCCCACCCTGATCCTGCAACGCGGCGAGCAGATCGACCGCATCGCCGACGGCTGCCTGCCGCTGGAGACGGTGCGCGCGGAGCTCGATCGCCTGCTCGTGCGCCCAGGCTGACAGGCCGTCGGCTGCGCAGCGTAAAATGCCGCCAGCTTTTCGATCCCCCGCTTTTTCGACTTCGGAGTCCACCATGGCGCGCACCGTACCCACCTCAAGAATCGCACTCTTTCTGCTTGCCCTGACGCTCGGCATCGCCGGCTGCGGCGCCAGCGAACCCGGCAAGCAAACCGTCTCCACCGCACCCGCCGCCGGCCAGCCGGCCAACCCGCGCGTGCTGATCGAAACCAGCCAAGGGCAACATCACGGTGGAAGTGTTCGTCCGCAACGCGCCGCAGTCGGCAGCGAACTTTCTCAATTATGTGAAGAGCGGGTATTACGACGGCCTGGCGTTTCATCGCGTCATTCCCGGCTTCATGATCCAGACCGGCGGCATGACCCCCGGCATGGATGAAAAACCCAAGGGCGCGCCGATCCAGAACGAAGCCGACAACGGCCTGAAGAACCTGCGCGGCACCCTGGCGATGGCGCGCACCGGCGATCCGCACTCGGCTTCCTCGCAGTTCTTCATCAACGTCGCCGACAACGCCTTCCTCAACCATCGCGGCAAGAGCGTCGAAGGCTGGGGCTACGCCGTGTTCGGCCAGGTGGTCGATGGCATGAACGTGGTCGACGCCATCGTCGCGGTGCCGCGCGGCAATCGCGGCCCGCATGGCGATGTGCCGATCGATCCCATCGTGATGAAGCGCGTCACCCTGCTGCCGCCGGCGGGTCAAGCTGCACCGCAACCCGCCCCCGCGCAGCCCACGCCTGACCGGGGCTGAGCCAGCCGCCATCCAGCACCCGGAAGCCACCCTGACTCCTGCCGCCAAACTGCTGCTGCTCGCCCTGGCCGCGCCCGCCGCGCTCGCCCTCGGGCTGGCCGCCGGTGCGCTGCCCGACGACCGCGAACTGGCGCTGCAGATCCTCACCGAACTGCGCGGCCCGCGCGTCGCCGCCGCTTTCGCCTGCGGCGGCCTGCTGGCGCTGGCGGGCGCGCTGATGCAGACGCTGTTCCGCAATCCGCTGGCCGAGCCCTATCTGCTCGGCGTCTCCGGCGGCGCCGGCCTGCTGGCGCTGCTCGGCATGGCCGCGGGCTTGGCGTGGCCGTGGGTGTCGGGGCTGGCCTTCGCCGGCAGTCTGCTGGCGCTGGCGCTGGCCGCTGCGCTCGGCGGCCGTTTGCTGGCGCGCGACCACACGCCGCTGCTGCTGGCCGGGCGTGATGCTCGCCGCCGGCTTCGGCGCGCTGATCGCGCTGGTGCTGAGCGTCACGCCCGCCGAGCGCCTGCCCGGCATGCTGTTCTTCCTGATGGGCGATCTGGCGTGGACCAGATCAGCCCGCGCTGCTGTGGGCGGCGCTGCTGCTCGCCGTCGCCGCCGCGCTGGGACTGGCGCAGCGTCTCGACGTGCTGCAACTGTCGCCGCTCAAGGCGGCCTCGCTCGGCGTCGCCGTCGCCCCCACCCGCTGGACGCTGTTCGTCCTTGCCGGGCTCTGCACCTCGCTGGTGGTCGCCCAGGCCGGCAGCATCGGCTTCGTCGGCCTGATGGTGCCGCACGCCCTGCGCAGAATGGGTCTCGCCCGCCACCGCCTGCTGCTGCCCGCCGCCGCCCTCGCCGGCGGCAGTCTGCTGGTGCTGGCCGACGCGCTGGCGCGCACGCTCATCGCCCCGCGCGAACTGCCGGTGGGCGTGCTGACCGCGCTGCTGGGGGTGCCGCTGATGCTGTGGCTGTTGCGCAAACCATGAGCCTCGACATCCGCAAGCTGTCCCTGCACACCGGCACCCGCACGCTGGTCGAGGCGCTCGATCTCACCCTCGAAGCGGGCGAAGTGCTCGGCATCCTCGGCGCCAACGGCGCCGGCAAGTCGACGCTGCTGACCGTGCTGGCCGGCCTGGCGACGCCGGCGCAAGGCCACGTCACGCTCGACGGCCATGCGCTCGATGCGCTGCCGCCGCTCACCCGTGCGCAGCATATCGGCCTGTTGCCGCAGGGCGACGAAGGCGGATTTTTCGGCAGCGTGAGCCGATTTCGTCGCGCTCGGACGCCACCCGTTCGGCGAGCAGCCCGCCGATCTGGCGGCACATCTCGCCACCTGGGAACTGTCGATCTCGCCCAGCGCCCGCTCGACACCCTGTCCGGCGGCGAGCGCCAGCGCGCGCGGCTGGCGCAGCTGGCGGTGCAGGCGCCGCGGATCGCGCTGCTCGACGAGCCGCTGACGCATCTGGACCCGGCGCATCAGGCGCGGCTGCTGGCGCTGGGCGCGCAGCGAGGCCGATGCCGGGCAACACGGTGGTGCTGACGCTGCACGACCCCAACTGGGCGGCCTGCCAGTGCGACCGCCTGCTGTTTCTGTACGGCGACGGTCGCTGGCAACTGGGCACGCCCGCCGAGCTGCTCACCCCGGCTTCGCTGGAGGCCCTGTACGGCCCCGGCACAGCGGCGCTGTGGCGGCGGCAGGCCTGAGCCAGCCTGTATAATCGCGCTCTGCTTTGCCATTTCACCGCCGCTCCGCGCACCCCATGATTCGTCGCATCATCAACAAAGTATTCGGCCGCAAGAATCCCGCGCCGCCCAGTCCGGCGCGCAGATCCTGCCGCTGGCCAAGCACGGCATCCGCCGCGACCAGCTCGACGACTGCGCGCTGAAAACCTGCGAAACGCTGGCGCAGGCCGGGTTCAAGGGCTACGTGGTCGGCGGCGCGGTGCGCGACCTGCTGCTGGGCAAGACGCCCAAGGATTTCGACGTCGCCACCGATGCCACGCCGGAAGAGGTGCGGCGCCTGTTCCGCCGCTCGCGCATCATCGGGCGGCGCTTCCAGATCGTGCACGTGATGTGCGGACGCGTCACCATCGAGGTCACCACCTTCCGCTCCAACGGCCAGAAGGAAGCCGAAGAAGAAGACGAGCGGCCGACCGACGAACACGGCCGCCTGCTGCCCGACAACGTGTTCGGCAACATGGCGGACGACGCCGCGCGCCGCGACTTCACCATCAACGCGCTGTATTACGACCCCGTCGAACGAGGAAGTCCACGACTACTTCGGCGGCGTGGCCGACTGCAAGAAGCGCGTGCTGCGCATGATCGGCGACCCCGAAACGCGCTTCCGCGAAGACCCGGTGCGCATGCTGCGCGCCGCGCGCTTCGCCGCCAAGCTCGACTTCCACATCGACCCCGACACCCGCAAGCCGGTCGCCACGCTGGCGCCGCTGCTGGCCAACATTCCGCGCGCGCGCATCTTCGACGAGGTGCTGAAGCTGCTGCTGTCCGGCCATGCGCTGCGCGGCGTCCACCAGCTGCGCGCCGAAGGGCCTGCACCACGGCATGCTGCCGCTGCTCGACACGATCCTCGACGACACCACCGGCGAGCGCTTCATCACCGCCGCGCTGAAAACCACCGACGCGCGCATCGCGCAGGACAAGCCGGCTTCGCCGGCCTTCCTGTTCGGCACGCTGCTGTGGCCGCAGGTGCTGCAGCGCTGGCACGCGCTCGAAGCCGCCGGCGAAAAGCCGCAGCCGGCGCTGTTCGTGGCGATGGACGAGGTGCTCGACGCGCAGCGCGGCCAGCTCGCCATCCCGCGCCGCTACGACGGCATGATCAAGGAAATCTGGGCGCTGCAGCCGCGCTTCGAGCAGCGCGGCGGGCAACGCCCGTATCGCCTGCTGGAGCATCCGCGCTTCCGCGCCGCCTACGACTTTCTGCTGCTGCGCGCCGAATCCGGCGAAGTCGCCGCCGAACTCGGCGACTGGTGGACGCGCTTCCAGGATGCCGGCGACGACGAACGCGCGGCCATGCTGATCGCCGACCAGCTCGCCCAAGCCGCGCCGCCGCCGCAAGCGCAAGAGCCCGGGCGAGGCCGCCAGCGAGACGCCGTCCGCATGAAGGTGCCTGCATGAAAGTCCTGGCCACCGTCGGGCTGGGCGCCAATCTCAACGACCCGGCGGCGCAGGTGGAATACGCGCTGGCCGAACTCGACCGCCTGCCCGCCACCCGGCTGCTCGCGCGCTCCGCCCTGTACGCCTCGGCGCCGGTGGGCTACGTCGACCAGCCCGATTTCATCAACGCGGTGGCGCAGGTCGAAACCGCACTGGCGCCGCGCGCGCTGCTCGCCGCGCTGCTCGACATCGAACACCGCCACGGCCGCGAGCGCAGCTTTCGCAACGCGCCGCGCACGCTCGACCTCGACCTGCTGCTGTACGGCGACGCGCATTTCCACGAAGACGGCCTGACGCTGCCGCATCCGCGCATGCACGAACGCGGCTTCGTGCTGCTGCCGCTGCTGGAAATCGCGCCCGACACGGTGATTCCCGGCCGCGGCCGCGCCGCCGACTGGCTCGCGCGGTGTGCCGATCAGCACGTGGTTCCGCTTCTTCCGCCTGCCGCCGCCGTCAACGCATGAGCCTCTCCCGCTACCGCTACATCGTGGTCGAAGGCGCCGATCGGCGCCGGCAAGACCAGCCTGGCGCAGAAGCTCGCCGAGCGCCTGAACGCCGACACCCTGCTGGAAAACGCCGACCGACAATCCCTTCCTGCCGCGCTTCTACCAGGAACCCAGGCGCTACGCGCTGCCGACGCAGCTGCATTTCCTGTTCGAGCGCTCGCGCCAGCTGCGCGATCTGGCGCAGGGCGACCTGTTCCGCGGCGGCACGGTGTCGGATTTCCTGATCGACAAGGACATGCTGTTCGCCCGCCTGAATCTGGACGACGACGAATTCGAGCTGTACCAGAAGGTCTACGCCGACCTCGCCCCGCAGGCGCCGACGCCCGACCTGGTGATCTACCTGCAGGCGCCGATCGACAGCGCTGCAGGAGCGCGTCAGCGCCGCGGCATCGAGTTCGAGCGCGGCATGGATGCGGACTACCTGCAGCGCCTGGCCAACAGCTACAGCGAGTTCTTCCATCGCTACGAGGCCGCGCCGCTGCTGATCGTCAACAGCGAGCAACCTCAACTTCGCCGCAGAGCGAAGCCGATTTCGAACTGCTGCTCGAACGCATGAGCAAGATGCGCGGCCCGCGCGAGTTCTTCAACCGGGCGGCCTGAACATGGCGGTCACGCTGTCCACCCTCAAGACGATGCGCGAACGCGGCGAGAAAATCGCCGTGCTCACCTGCTACGACGCCAGCTTCGCGCGCGTGCTCGACGCCGCCGGCGTCGACGTGCTGCTGGTCGGCGATTCGCTCGGCATGGTGGTGCAGGGCCACGCCTCGACCCTGCCGGTGAAGCTCGCCGACATGATCTACCACACGCGCTGCGTGGCCGCGGGCACCGAGCGCGCCTTCATCGTCGCCGACCTGCCCTTCGGCAGCTACCAGCCCTCGCCCGAGCGCGCGTTCGCCGCCAGCCGCGCGGCTGATGGCGGCGGGCGCGCACATGGTCAAGCTGGAAGGCGGCGCGGTGATGGTCGAGACGGTGGCCTTCCTCACCCAGCGCGGCATCCCGGTGTGCGCGCATCTCGGCCTGCCGCCGCAGTCGGTGCAACCAGCTCGGCGGCTACAAGGTGCAGGGGCGCGAGGATGCCGCCGCCGCGCAACTGATCGCCGACGCGCGCGCGCTGGAAGCCGCCGGCGCCGGCCTGATCGTGCTGGAAATGGTGCCCGCCGCGCTGGCGAAAGCCGTCACCGAGGCGCTCACCATTCCCACCATCGGCATCGGCGCCGGCGCCGAGTGTTCCGGCCAGGTGCTGGTGCTGTACGACATGCTCGGGCCTTTACCCGCGCGCGCCGAAATTCTCGAAGAACTTTCTGGCCGGCACCGACAGCATCGAGGCCGCCGTGCGCGCCTATGTCGCCGCGGTGAAGGACGGCAGCTTCCCGCCGCCGAACACGCTTCTGATGCAGGTCGTCCACACCGCCGCCGAACTGCGCGCCGCGCTCGCCGGGCAAACCGGCACCGCCTTCGTGCCCACCATGGGCAACCTGCACGCCGGCCATGTGTCGCTGGTCGAACTGGCGCGCCAGCACGGCCAGTCCGGTGGTCGCGAGCATTTTCGTCAATCCGCTGCAGTTCGGCGCCGGCGAGGATTTCGAGCGCTATCCGCGCACGCTGGCAGCCGACTGCGACAAGCTCGCCGCCGCCGGCTGCGATCTGGTGTTCGCGCCCGAGGTCGCCGAGCTGTATCCGGTACCGCAGACCTATCACCGTGCAGCCGCCCGACAGCCTCGCGAACGATCTGTGCGGCGCGTTCCGCCCCGGCCATTTCAGCGGCGTGGCGACGGTGGTGCTGAAGCTCTTCAACCTGGTGCAGCCGCACGTGGCGGTATTCGGCAAGAAGGATTACCAGCAGCTGTTCGTCATCCGCGAACTGGTGCGGCAGTTCAACCTGCCGATCGACATCGTGGCCGGCGACACCCTGCGCGAGGCCGACGGTCTGGCGATGAGTTCGCGCAACGGCTATCTCGGCGCGTCCGAACGCATCCAGGCCGCCGCCTTGCAGCGCGAACTCGCCGCCGTCGTCGCAACGCGATCGCAGGCAGGCGAACGCGATGTCGAATCGCTGTGCACCGCGGCAGGCCGCCACCTGAAAATGGCCGGCTGGCGCGTCGATTACGTTGCGGTGCGCGATGCCGACACCCTGCAGGCGCCGACAGCCGACAGCACCCGGCTGGTGGTGCTGGGCGCGGCCTGGCTGGGCGAAGACGCGGCTGATCGACAACCTCGAAATCCACCGCCCCTGAATCATCCCCGTCCACCCGGGGCAGGCCTGCGAGTGTCTGTTTTCAAAGCCTTTTTGTACGCTTTGGCTGCCGAATGCGGGAGGGTATAATGATCCGTCCTTACATTCTGATCGGGGCACCGTCATGCAACGAACGATGCTCAAATCCAAGATGCACCGGGCAACCGTCACGCATTCCGAACTGCATTACGAAGGCTCGTGCGCGATCGACGAAACCCTGCTGGACGCGGCCAACATCCACGAATACGAGCAGATCCAGATCTACAACATCACCAATGGCGAGCGTTTCACCACCTATGCCATTCGTGCTGCGCGCGATTCCGGCATCATCTCGATCAACGGCGCCGCCGCGCACAAGGCGAATCCGGGCGACCTCATCATCATCGCCACCTATGCGGCCTACAACGAGCTGGAACTGGCGCGCTACGAGCCGGAACTGGTGTACGTGGACGCGGACAATCGCATCCTCGACACGCGCCACGCGATTCCGGTGCAGGCGGCTTAAAGCGACATTTTCTGAATAATCCCCAATAAAAAAGGCCGGAATATCCGGCCTTTTTATTGGGTCACACGACTGCCTAAGCGGGCTGCGACGGACTGAGCTTCCAGATGTCGCGGTTGTACTCGTGCATGGTGCGGTCGGTCGAGAAGAAGCCGCTCGACGCGGTGTTGAGGATGCTCATGCGCGTCCAGCTGGCCGGGTCGTGCCAGGCCAGCGCCACCCGGTGCTGGGCATCGACATAGCTGCGGAAGTCGGCCAGCGTCATCCAGGGGTCGTGCGGGCTCAGCAGGGCGCCGAGGATCATGTCGAAGATGCCCGGCTCGCAGGGATTGAAGTGGCCCGACGCAATCAGGTCGATCACCTCGCGCAGCTCGGGATCGCTGTTCCAGATAGGCTTGCGGATGGTAATGCGCGCGCAGCGCCTCGACTTCGTCGGCGCGCAGGCCGAACAGGAAGAAGTTGTCCTCGCCCACCTCTTCGCGGATTTCGATGTTGGCGCCGTCGTAGGTGCCGATGGTGAGCGCGCCGTTCATCATGAACTTCATGTTGCCGGTGCCGGAGGCTTCCTTGCCGGCGGTGGAAATCTGCTCCGACAGATCGGTCGCCGGCGCGATGATTTCCATGCTGGACACCCGGTAGTTGGGCAGGAAGGCCACCTTCAGGCGGCCATTGACATCGGGGTCGCTGTTGACCACCTCGGCCACGCTGTTGATCAGCTTGATGATGCGCTTGGCCATGACGTAGCCCGGCGCGGCCTTGCCGCCGATCAGCACGCAGCGGTCCGTCCAGCCTTCCAGTCGGCCGCGCTTGATGCGGTTGTACAGGTGGATCACGTGCAGCACGTTGAGCAGTTGCCGCTTGTATTCGTGGATGCGCTTGACCTGCACGTCGAACAGCGCGTCGGGATTGAACTCGACGCCGCACTCGGCCTTGACCAGCGCGGCCAGCCGCTCCTTGTTGGCGCGCTTGACCGCGCGCCAGTCGGCGTGGAATTTCGTGTTCTTCAGCGCGGCCAGCGGCTTCAGCTTTTCCAGTTGCGCCAGATCGGCCACCCAGCCGTCGCCGATCTTGCTGCTGATGAGCGCGCTCATGCCGGGGTTGGCATGCGCCACCCAGCGGCGCGGGGTGACGCCGTTGGTCTTGTTGTTGAACTTGTCCGGCCACAGTTCGACGAAATCGCGGAACAGGCCTTCCTGCAGCAGCTCGCGAGTGCAGCGCGGCCACGCCGTTGACCGAGAAGCTGCCGACGATGGCCAGCTAGGCCATGCGCACCTGCGCGCACATGGCCTTCCTCGATGATCGACATGCGGCGCTGGCGCTCGATGTCGCCCGGCCATTTCAGCGACACCTCGCGCAGGAAGCGCGCGTTGATCTCGTAGATGATTTCCAGCAGGCGCGGCAGCAGGCGCTCGAACAGCGCCACCGGCCAGCGCTCCAGCGCTTCGGGCAGCAGGGTGTGGTTGGTGTAGGCCATGCACTGGGTGGTGATCGCCCAGGCCTCGTCCCAGTTCATGCCCTTCCTGGTCGACCAGCAGGCGCATCAGCTCGGCCACCGCGATGGTCGGGATGGGTGTCGTTCATCTGGAACACGTTGTGCTCGGCAAATTTCGTCAGATCGCTGTTGCCCGCCGCGCGCCACTGGCGCAGCGCATCCTGCAGGCTGGCCGACGCCAGGAAATACTGCTGGCGCAGGCGCAGTTCCTTGCCGTTTTCGCTGCTGTCGTTGGGATACAGCACCATGGAGATGTGCTCGGCGTGGTTCTTCGCCTGCACCGCCTCGGTGTAGCTGCCGGCATTGAATTCGTCGAGGTCGAACTCGTCGGTGGCAGCGGATTTCCACAGACGCAGCGTGTTCACCGCGTGGTTGCGGTAGCCCGGAGATCGGCATGTCGAAGGGGATCGCCAGCACATCGTTGGTGTCGGCCCAGCGCACGCGCTCGACCCCGTCCTTGTCGTGATAGTGCTCGGTGTGGCCGCCAAACGGCACGCGGCAGGTGAATTCGGAACGCTCGACTTCCCACGGGTTGCCGTCGCGCAGCCAGTGGTCGGGGTCTTCGATCTGGTAGCCGTTTTCGATGTGCTGGCGGAACATGCCGTATTCGTAGCGGATGCCGTAGCCCATCACCGGCAGGTTGCAGCGTGGCGCAGCTGTCCATGAAGCAGGCGGCCAGCCGGCCCAGACCGCCGTTGCCGAGACCGGCATCGGGCTCCTCCTCGGCCACGTCTTCCAGGGTCTGGCCAAAACCCTTGCAGGGCCTTGCGCGACGCCTCGTCCAGCCCCAGATTCAGCACATGGTTGGACAGCGCACGGCCGATCAGAAACTCCAGCGACAGGTAGTAGGCGCGACGCTTGCCCGGCTGGTCGCGCGCGCATAGGTGTTCATCCAGTCCGACATGAGGCGGTCGCGCAGCGTCCACGCCAGCGCCTGATAGGTGTAGACCGGCGGACAGCCCGTGAAGGCGACCCAGGTGATAAAACTGGTAACGCTCGAAATCCTGGTTGACCGCCGCCGCGGTCGTTCGGCAGCGGTTTGAGCGTGGGATTGCTGCACGCGCGGATTTTTTTGGCTGGCATGATGATTCACCTGAAGGTCGGATATGGAAAAAACTAGATCGAATAGAGCGAAAGGTAATGGCCGGCGCTTTCCTGCCAGTCGAACGACTGGCGCATGCCCGCCTGCTGCAGGCGCCGCCATGCGGCCGGCTGGCGGTACAGGTCGAGCGCGCGGTGGATGGCATCGAGAAACGCGGTCGCATCGGGCGATGTCGAACACGAAGCCGGTGGCGCTGGCATCGGCGAGGGTGGCCTCGTTCGCATCGACCACCGTATCGGCCAGCCCGCCGGTCTTGTAGCACCACCGGCGGCGTGCCATAGCGCAGGCTGTACATCTGGTTGAGGCCGCACGGCTCGAAGCGCGACGGCATCAGGAACATATCGGCGCCGGCCTCGATCAGATGCGCCAGCGGCTCGTCGTAGCCGATCTCGACGAACACGCGTTGCGGGATGCTGCTTGGCCAGTCGCACGAGTTTCTGCTCGTACGCCGCCTGGCCGCTGCCCAGCAGCACGAAGCGCACATCGGTCTCGGCCAGCAGCACCGGCATGGCCGCCAGCACCCAGTCGATGCCCTTCTGCTCGACCAGCCGCCCGACCAGTCCCAGCAGCGGCGCCTGCATCGCCGTCGTCGTCGGCCTGCGGCAGAAAGCGCTCGAGCAGGGCCTGCTTGTTGCGCCGCTTGCCGGGGTGGATGCGGCTCATCGAGATAATGCGCGGGCAGATGCGAGATCGGTGGACGGATTCCAGATCGTCGTATCGATGCCGTTGAGAATGCCGTGCAGCTTGTATTGCCGGGAAAGCAGCAGGCCGTCGAGTCCGTAGCCGAATTCCGGGGTGCAGATTTCGGCGGCATAGGTCGGGCTCACGGTGGTGACGGCGTCGGCATACACGATGCCCGCCTTCAGCATCGACAAGCCGCCGTGGAACTCCACGCCCTTCGGCCGACCACCAGTGGCTGGGCAGTTGCAGGCGCACGAAATCGCTGTGCGGAAAAATAGCCGCCGTAGGCCAGGTTGTGAATGGTGAACACGGTTTTCGGGCGCATCGGCTGGTCGGCCAGAAACGCGGCGACCAGGCCGGTCTGCCAGTCGTGCGTGTGCACCACCGCCGGCTGCCAGCCGAGGTCCAGCGCATCCTGCGCCAGCAGCGCCGCCACCCGCGCAAACACCGCGAAGCGCTCGGCGTTGTCCGGCCAGTCCTGGCCGCTGGCCGTCGACATAGGGATTGCCGGGACGATCGAACAGCGGCGGGCAGTCGACCACCCACAACGGAAACGCAAAATCGGGATGGCGCGTTTCCAGGATGCGCGCGCTGACGATGCCTTCGGCGCCGCGCACGTCGAGCCAGCCGAGAATGCGCACCTGACTCGAGCTGGCGCAGCAGCGCGCGATAGCCCGGCAGCACCAGGCGGATATCGGCGCCGCGCGCATGCAGGGCGTGCGGCAGGCTGTAGCAGCACGTCGCCCAGCCCGCCGGTTTTCACCAGCGGATAGGCTTCGCTGGCCACAAACAGAATTTTCATTGCTCCGCGTTTCATTATTTTTTCGTCGTTGATTATTCGATTAGCAGGGTTTCAGGAAAATCGCACCCAGCGGCGGCAGCGTCACTTCGACGGAATGCTCGAAGCCCATCCACGGCAGATTTTGCGGACGCAGCGGCTGGCCGTTGCCGAGGTTGCTGCCGCCGTAAAACGATCGAGTCGGTGTTCAGCACCTCGCACCACGCCGACCCCGACGGCACGCCGATGCGATAGCCGCGGCGCGGCACCGGGGTGAAGTTGAACAGCGCCACCAGTTGCGCGGACGCGTCCTGCCCCTGACGCACGAAGCTCAGCACCGACTGGTCGGCATCGTGGCAGTCGATCCAGCGGAAGCCGCGCGGATCGAAGTCGAATTCATGCAGCGCCGCCTCGTCGCGATACAGCCGGTTGAGGTCGCGCAGCAGCGCGCGAATGCTGTCGTGCGCCGGAAAATCGAGCAGCGTCCAGTCGAGCTGGCCGGCTTCCTTCCATTCGTTCCACTGGCCGAACTCGCTGCCCATGAACAGCAGCTTCTTGCCCGGATGCGCGTACTGCCAGGCGTAGAACAGCCGCAGGTTGGCGAAGCGCTGCCAGACGTCGCCCGGCATCTTGTCGAGCAGGCTTTTCTTCATGTGCACCACTTCGTCGTGCGACAGCGGCAGCACGAAGTTTTCGGTCCACGCGTACATCTGGCTGAAGGTCAGCTGGTTGTGCTGGTACTTGCGGTAGACCGGCTCCTTTTCGATGTAGTCGAGGCTGTCGTTCATCCAGCCCATGTTCCACTTCATCGAAAAGCCCAGGCCGCCGAGTTCGACCGGGCGCGACACCGCCGGCCAGGCGGTCGATTCCTCGGCGATGGTCAGCACGCCGGGAAAACGGCCGTGCACCTCGGTGTTCATTTCGCGCAGGAAATGAATCGCCTCGATGTTCTCGCGCCCGCCGTACTGGTTGGGCAGCCATTCGCCCTGCTTTGCGCGAGTAGTCGAGATACAGCATCGACGCCACCGCATCGACGCGCAGGCCGTCGATGTGAAACTCGTCCATCCAGTACAGCGCGTTGGCGACCAGAAAGTTGCGCACCTCGTTGCGGCCGAAATTGAAAATCAGCGTGCCCCAGTCCTGATGCTCGCCGCGGCGCGGGTCGGCGTGCTCGTACACCGGCTCGCCGGTGAAGCGCGCCAGCGCCCAGTCGTCCTTGGGAAAATGCGCCGGCACCCAGTCGAGCAGCACGCCGATGTCGGCCTGGTGGCAGGCATCGACGAAGGCGCGGAAATCGTCCGGCGTGCCGAAACGCGCGGTCGGCGCGTAATAGCCCGACACCTGATAGCCCCACGAGGCGTCGAGCGGATGCTCGGCCACCGGCATCAGTTCGATGTGGGTGTAGCCGAGATCCTGCACGTAGGGAATCAGCTCGGCGGTGAGTTCGGCCCAGGTATAAAAACTGCCGTCGGCGTGGCGCCGCCACGAACCGGGATGCAATTCGTAGATGCTGATCGGGCGATGCTGCCAGTCGAAACGGGCGCGGCGCAGCGATCCAGTCGCCATCCTGCCAGGCGTACGGCGTGTCGTCCGGCACGCGGCTGGTGGTTTCGGGGCGCAGGAACATCTGCCGCGCGTAGGGATCGGTCTTTCTCGACCAGCTGGCCGTGGCTGCCGAGAATTTCGTATTTGTAGGCGTGGCCGGCAGTCAAGGCCGGGGATGAACAATTCCCAGATGCCCGAGGTGCCGCGGCAGCGCATCGGGTGGCGGCGGCCATCCCAGTCGTTGAAGTCGCCGATCACGCTGACGCGCTGCACCGCAGGCGCCCACACGGCGAACAGGCAGCCCGTCCACGCCGTCGACGGTTTTCAGGCGTGCGCCCAGCACTTTCCAGGCTTCGAAATGGCGCCCTTCGCCGAGCAGGTACAGATCCATCTCGCCCAGTTGCGGCGCAAAGCTGTAGGGGCATTGCAGCGGTGTGCCAGTCGCCCGCGCCCTTGTCCTGCCAGCGCAACCAGCGGATGCGGCTCGACCGCGCTGCCGCGGCGGCAGCAGCCGTTCGAAACAGTCGGTTCCGCGTCACCCGCGTCATGCGGCCGCCGGCCACTTCGACTGCTTCGGCGGCCGGCAGAAACGCACGGATCAGGGTGCTGCCGTCGGGCTGGGTGTGCAGCCCCAGCACTTCGAACGGATCGTGATGCGTGCCGGTCTGCACGCGCAGGATCGGCGCGCTGATCACAGGCAGGCTGGTGCCAGAGCGGGGCTTGCGGGGACGCTTTCATGGGTTGGGGTGGTTGTCTCGCATCGATGGGCTTTCTGTAATTGTTCAAGCAAACGGGATGCCAGATCGGGCGGCAGCGTCGTCCCATTCAAATCGCCAGGTCCAGTTGCCGTTGTCGGTGCCCGGCGTGTTCATGCGCGCTTCGCTGCCGAGGTGCAGCACATCCTGCAGCGGCAGAATCGCCAGCGCGGCGCGGCTTTGCAGCACGGTGGCGATCATCGCATCCGGCACCGCATCGGGGTCATCGCTCACGCCCAGCTGCCGCATCACCTGCTGACGCGCGTCGTCGGGCAGCGCGCGCCACCAGCCCAGCGTGGTGTCGTTGTCGTGGGTGCCGGTGTAATACACGGTGTCGGGCGTGCACGTTTTCGGGCTTGTGCGGATTGTCGGCATGATGGTCGAACGCGAATTGCAGCACCGCCATGCCGGGCAAGCCAAACTGGTGGCGCAGCGCGGTGACATCCGGGGTGATGATGCCGAGGTCCTCGGCCACCAGCGGCAGCTCGCCCATCTCGTCGGCAATCGCCTGCAACAGCGCCGCGCCGGGTGCCTCGGCACCCACTCGCCGTGGATGGCGGTGGGCTCGCTGGCGGGGATCACCCAGGCTGCCGCCAGCCCGCGAAAGTGATCGATGCGCACCAGATCGAACCATTCGAAATGCGCGGCGCAGCCGCGCCCGCCACCAGGCAAAGCCGTCGGCCTGCATCGCCGCCCAGTTGTAGTGCGGATTGCCCCAGCGCTGCCCGGTTTCGGAGAAATAATCCGGCGGCACCCCGGCCACCACGGTGGGATGCCCCTCGTCATCCAGCAGGAACAGGTCGCGCTGCGCCCACACGTCGGCGCTGTCGTGGGCGACGAAAATCGGCATGTCGCCAAACAGCTGGATGCCGCGCGCCGCTGCCTGCGCACGCAGTGCCTGCCAGTGCACGGCGGCACGATACTGCTCGGCCATCACCGCTTTCAGCGCGTCGGCATGGGCGACGTCGAACGCGGCCAGCGCCTGCGCGTCGCGGTCGCGCAGCGGCTGCGGCCAGTCGGTCCAGGACGCGCCGCCCTGCTCCGCCTTGATGACCATGAAGCGCGCGTAATCGTCGAGCCAGTGGCGCTGCTTGTTGCGCCAGCCGGCAAAGCGGCGCATGTCGACCTGCGCCGTCGGGAAACAGCGCGGGATTGACCGCGAATGCCGATGCGCACTGATAGGGCGACAGCCCGGCCAGCGGCAGGCCCAGCGGCAGCATCTGCCACACGCCGAATCCCGCCGCCTGCAGGAAATCCAGCCAGCGCTCGGCATCGGCCAGGGTGCCGGACGGCAGCGAGGTCGGATGCAGCAGCAGGCCGGCGCGACGGGTGTCGAAACTCATCAGGCATTCCTGCGCATGGTGCCGGCGTTTTCCGCCCAGCCGCCGCCGCTCGACAGCGGCACGTCGAGCAGCGCAGGCGGCGCCACGCCGAGCAGGCGATACAGCTCGCGCAACTGGGTGCGATACAGCTGCTCGAAGTCGCTGACGCTGCCCGCCGGGTTGTAGTCGCCGAACCACCAGAACCAGTCCGAGCCTTCGCACACGGCGAGCTGGCGGGTGGCCAGCGCGAGCTGATCGGCGTTCAGCTTGCCGGCGGCCACCACGCTGTCGTAGGCCTGCTTGGCGGCGACCAGATAATCCCAGCCGCGGTTCTTGTCGGCCGAGCCGATCCAGGTCGAGAAGCTGCCGTAGACCCAGCTGCCGGCCGCCAGCCGCTTCATCGGCTTGGCCGGCGTGTGCGCGGCCTGCTCGGCAAAGGTGCTGACCTTGAGCGTGGGGTGGCTGGACAGCGCCGCGTAGAGCGCATCCAGAAAATGGTGGCCGTTGTCGGGGTAGTACTCCCAGGCGTTTTCGCCGTCGAGGATGACCGAGACCACATGGTGGTTCGCGTCCTTGCCGAAAAAGCTGGCGATGTTTTCCAGGTGCTGGACGAAATCGCCCACCGCATCGTCGGCATGCCAGTCGCTGTACTTGAAGCCGATCAGATCCGACAGGCCGTCGTCGCGAAAGAACACCCGGGTCTTGAAGCCGTCGATGTGCGCGGGCGAGAACAGCGCGCGCTTGGCTTTGCGTTTCGTCTTCCTTGCAGCCCGACTTGACGCAGCTGTTGCGCCACACGCCCTCGCCCGAGGCGGTCCAGGCGATGCCCATTTCGTCGAGCTGGGCCAGCGCATCCTCGCTCACGCCGCCTTCGGACAGCCACACGCCCGCCGGCTTGCATGCCGAAGTAACGCTCGAACACCTCGACGCCATGCTGCAGATGCCAGCGCGCGCGCGCCGGCGCCGCCCGGATAGGCGGGCGCTTCGGGCACGGGGACGTCGGGCAGCGCGTCGCGCAGGTTGGCGAAGTCGTTCAGCAGCGGCACGATGGGATGGCCGTAAGGCGTCATCGACAGCTCGACCTGGCCGCGCTCGGCGAGCGCGCGATAGCGCGGAATCAGCCCGGCCATGCAGTGCTGCATCAGGTGCAGCAGTTCATGGCGGTCGGCGGCGGAAAAATCCTTTTCCTGCGCCATCAGCCGCTGCGCCAGCGGCAGCTGCTTCAGCGAATGCCCCAGCCAGGCCAGGTGATACCAGGTCAGCAGATCGAGAAAATACTGCTCGGACAGATAGCCCAGATGCCACTGCAGGCCGGTGCTGCCGACGCCGGCCTCGTCGGTGGCGCCGATCATGCGCAGCAGGCGATGAAACGCGGGATACGGATGGATCATGCGCGGCGCGTGGCAGCGCTGGCAATCCTGCACGATGCGCAGGCGGCTGGCGACATCCGACGGAATGCGCTCGACGCCGGACAGCAGGTTCAGCATGTGGTCCTGGGTCGGCTTGCCGTGCTTCAGCAGCGCGTCGAGCTGCTGCGCGTAATCGTCGAGCTGCTCCAGCAGCACCGGCGCGAAGTTCACCACCGCGCGCATCGCCGGATAGCCGCTCCAGGTGCGCCGCCATGTCGCTGTAGTCCTTGATGCCGTGCAGATAGACCCAGGGCAGGTGATACGCGCCCTTGAGTCCTTCGCGGTAATACGGCTGGTGCATGTGCCAGCACAGCACCACGTTGAGCGATTTAGCCGTCATAGTCGTTCTGCAACCTCGCGTATAGATTCTGGCCGAGCATGGCCGGGCGTCACCAGCACGATGCCTTCCGGGGTGACGTGGAAACGCTTGGCATCCTCGACCGGATCTTCGCCGATGACGGTGCCGTCGGGGATGACGCAGCCCTTGTCGATGATGGCGCGGTTGATGCGGCAGTTGCTGCCGATGCTGACCTTGGGCAGGATCACGCTGTCCTTGATCAGGCTGTAGTTTTCCACCGTGGTGGCGAAGAACAGCACCGAACGCTTGACCCGCGCGCCCGACAGGATGCAGCCGCCCGCGATCAGCGAATCGATCGCCTCGCCGCGCCGCCCTTCGTCGTCGAAGATGAACTTGGCCGGCGGATATTGCGGCTGGTAGGTCCAGATCGGCCAGTCGCGGTCGTACAGGTTGAGCTCGGGCTCGACCGAGCACAGTTCCATGTTGGTCTGCCAGTAGGAATACAGCGTGCCCACGTCGCGCCAGTAGTCCGGCTCGCCTTCCTTGTTGCGGAACGGATAGGCCATCGCGCGCGAAGCGGCGATGCTGGCCGGAATGATGTCCTTGCCGAAGTCGTGCGAGGACTGCGGTATCGCCGGCATCGTCGATCAGCGTCTTGTAGAGAAAATCCTTGGAGAAGATGTAGATGCCCATCGACACCAGCGCGATGCCGGGCTTGCCGGGAATGCAGTCGGGGTGTGTGGGCTTTTCGGCAAAGTGGGTGATGCGCATGTCCTCGTCGACCGACATCACGCCGAACGCGCTCGCCTCGGCCACCGGCACCTCGATGCTGCCGACGGTGAAATCCGCGCCGCTCTGCACGTGATGCAGCAGCATCTCCGAGTAGTCCATGGTGTAGACGTGATCGCCGCCCAGCACCAGCACGTATTCGGGATGGTGGCGCTGCATGATGTCGATGTTCTGGAACAGCGCGTCGGCGGTGCCCTGGTACCACTCCTTCTTGTGCGTGCGCTGCTGCGCCGGAAGGATTTCGACGAACTCGCCGATCTCGGCGCGCATGAAGCCCCACGCGCGCTGCAGGTGGCGAATCAGCGAGTGCGACTTGTACTGCGTGAGCACGCCGATGCGGCGGATGCCCGAGTTGACGCAGTTCGACAGCGGAAAATCGATGATGCGGTACTTGCCGCCGATCGGCACCGCCGGCTTGGCGCGCCACGCGGTCAGGTCCTTCAGCCGCGAACCCTCGCCGCCCGCCAGCACCAGCGCCAGCGTCTTGCGCGTCAGATCGGTCACCATTTTCGGCTCGGTGTAATAACGGTAGAGCCGCGCCTGTTCGTCCTTGGAAATCGTCATATCCCCTCCTGATTGCTGTTGTATTGGTCAATGCTGATTGTGGGTATTTTCGCCCTAAATTCGTCCTGATGGGGGCAACTGCACTGTGCAATCGCGCCCTGCACGCCCAGCCGCGTGCAGGTGATCAGAAAAATCGGCGTGCGCTCGACCACGCCGCGCATCCGTCCCTTGTCGGTGGCCGCCGCCATGAAACGCGGCGACTGCATGCGCGCCAGCATGTGCGTCGCCACGCCGCCCGCGACATACAGGCCGCCGAACGGCTGAACCAGCAGCGCGACATTGCCCACCCACGCGCCGTACAGATCGATGAACAGATCGAGCGCGGCTTCGGCGGCGGCGTCGCCCGCCTCGGCGCGCGTCGCTCAGCGCGGCGCCATCGATCGGCCCGGTCGGGCAGCGCGCTGCCCGTGCTCGACGCAGCAGAAACGGTACAGATCGTTCATCGCCGAACCCGATACCACGCGCTCCCACGACACATGGCCGTAGCTCCGCGCGCAGGCGTTCCAGCAGACGCGCCTGCATCGCGTTGGCCGGCGCAAAGTCGATATGCCCGCCTTCGGTGGCGAAACTGCGGTAGCGGCCATCGGCGTCGGCCAGCATGAACGCCAGCCCCAGCCCGGTGCCCGCGCCGGTGATGGCGCGCACGCCGCCCGGCTCGGCAGGCTGCGGATTGAGCGCGACGACATCGGCCGCGGTCAGCGTCGCCACGCCCGCCGCGGCGGCCTGAAAATCGTTGATGAAACGCACCTCGGGCAATGCCCAGCGTCTGCCTGCATGTCGGCGGCATCGAGTGTCCAGTCGAGATTGGTCAGACGGACACGCTGCGCGTCGAGCGCGCCCGGCAAGCGCCAGCAACAGGCCGTCGGGCGGAGCCGGCAGCATGCGCATCGGCGATGAACTGGCGAATCAGATCGTCCGCCGAAGCAAAATCGGCACTGGCATAAACCTGCTCGAAACGCAGATGCTGCTCGCCGCCGGACTCGCAGCGCCACCCACGCCAGCCAGCTTTTGGTTCCACCGATATCGCCTGCAATCAACTCCATATCGTGAACTATAAGCCAGTCGTGCGGGCGGCTCATAGCGGCGGTAGTAATTGATGAGCGCATTGGTCGAGGCATCGTGGCTGGCCACCGGCGCATCGGCATGCAGTTCGGGCAGGATGCGGCTGGCGAGCTGCTTGCCGAGTTCCACCCCCCACTGGTCGTAGGAATTCAGATTCCAGATCACGCCCTGCACAAATATCTTGTGCTCGTACAGCGCGAGCAGCATGCCCAGCGTGTGCGGCGTCAGCTTCTGCAGCAGCATGGCGTTGCTCGGATGGTTGCCGTCGAACACCTTGTGCGAGACGAACTGGCCGGTCTGCGCCTGCGTTTCCTCGCGGGTGCGGCCGCGCATCAGCGCCTCGGTCTGCGCCAGGAAATTGGCGATCAGGATGTCGTGGTGTTCCTGCAGTTCGGTGGGCGGCTCGACCGACACGATGAAATCGGCCGGAATCATCCTGGTGCCCTGGTGCAGCAACTGATAGAACGCATGCTGGCCGTTGATGCCGGTGGCGCCCCAGATGATCGCGCCGGTGGCGTAGTCCACCACATTGCCCTCGCGGTCGACCGACTTGCCGTTCGATTCCATGTCGGCCTGTTCCAGATACGCCGGCAGGCTGCGCAGATAGTGGTCGTAGGGCAGGATCGCGTGCGATTCGGCGTCGAAGAAATTGTTGTACCAGACGCCCAGCATGGCCAGGATCACCGGCATGTTCTGCGCCAGCGGCGCATGGCGGAAGTGCTCGTCCATCGCGTGCGCGCCTTCCAGCAATTCGATGAAGCGCTCCGCCGCCCACCGCCAGCACGATCGACAGGCCGATCGCCGACCACAGCGAATAGCGCCCGCCCACCCAGTCCCAGAATTCGAACATGTTGGCGGGGTCGATGCCGAATGCCGTCACCGCGTCGCGGTTGGTCGACACCGCCACGAAATGCTTCGCGATGTGCTGTTCCGCCTGCGCCTGCGCCAGAAACCAGTCGCGCGCGGTGTGCGCGTTGGTCATGGTTTCCTGCGTGGTGAAGGTTTTCGACGACACGATGAACAGCGTCGTCGCCGGATTCAGCACCTCCAGCGTTTCCTTCACATGGGCGCCGTCGACGTTGGAAATGAAATGCAGCTTCAGGCGCGGATGGCGGTAGGGCTTCAGCGCCTGCACCACCATCTGCGGGCCGAGGTCGGAGCCGCCGATGCCGATGTTGACCACGTCGGTGATGGGCTCGCCGGTGTAGCCGCGCCACTCGCCGCTGCGCACCTGTTCGGCGAACGCGCCCATCCGCCCGATGACGGCATTCACCTTCGGCATCACGTCCTCGCCGTCGACCATCACCGGACGATTGCTGCGGTTGCGCAGCGCCACATGCAGCACCGCGCGGTTTTCCGTGTGGTTGATCTTGTCGCCGCTGAACATGCGCTCGCGCCAGCCCGCCACATCGGCCTCTTCTGCCAGTTGCATCAGCAGGCTCATGGTTTCGTCGGTGATGCGGTTCTTCGAATAATCCAGCAGCAATTCGCCGACCTGCAGCGAAAACCGCTCGAAGCGCGCCGGATCGGCTGCGAACAGCTCGCGCATGTGCCGCGTCGCCATCTGCGCCTGGTGCGCCTGCAACGCCCGACACACCGGCCGGTGCAAGGGCCCGCCATTGCATCGTCTTCCTGACTCGCCTGTACTGCCGACATCCCGTCCTCCCAAGTTGCACCCGACAGCATGCGCCATCATTTTCTTGTCACAAAGCAACGCCTGTGCCAACCACGCCGCGTCGCCCCAAGCCCTGCCGGACTATAGAAAAAAGCTGTGTGCGTCTGATGACAAAGCAGCATTCTCGCGGATGAGTGCCCCATTTCAGTGGGAACCGCCATCCCGAATGGTCGATATGCACCCGAATAGTGCCAAGCATCCCATTCTGCGAAACGGAAGGAAAGGGCAAGCGGATCGCGGCCGGAGGGACGCCCGATTGGATGAATGTGCGCGATTGTGAAAAGTGGTGCCGGGAGGGGGACTCGAACCCCCACACTGTTACCAGCGGCGGATTTTGAATCCGCTGCGTCTACCGATTCCGCCATCCCGGCAAGGGGTCGGACGCGAACGCGGCCGACGCAGAAGCCGCGCATTATGGCTTAAGCGGGCCGCCCGCCGCAAGGCAGCGGGCGCAATCGCGATCGGGGCGGAGTTGCGGCGCGGCCGCGCGACCCGCACAATGCGCGCACCCATGAATCTACTCAAAGCCCTCGCTGCGGTCAGCAGCATGACCCTGCTCTCGCGCATCCTGGGGTTTGTCCGCGACACGGTGATCGCGCGCGCATTCGGCGCGGGGATGATGACCGACGCCTTCTTCGTCGCCTTCAAGATTCCCAACCTGCTGCGGCGGCTGTTCGCCGAAGGCGCGTTTTCGCAGGCCTTCGTGCCGATTCTGGCGGAATACAAGAACCGCAACGGCCACGCCGCGACCAAAACCCTGGTCGATCAGGTGGGCACCGCGCTGACGCTGGCCCTGGTGGCCGTCGCCCTGCTGGGGATACTCGGCGCGCCGTGGGTGGCGTTCATCAGCGCACCGGGGTTTCGCGCCGACGGCGAAAAATTCGCAGCTGACCGTCACGCTGCTGCGCATCACCTTCCCCTACATCGTGTTCATTTCGCTGGTCGCGCTGGCGGCCGGCATCCTCAACACCCACAGCAAGTTTTCGGTGCCGGCGTTTGCGCCGGTGCTGCTGAACGTGGCGATGATCGTCGCTGCCCTGTGGCTGGCGCCGTATTTCGACCCGCCGGTGCTGGCGCTGGGCTGGGGCGTGGCCTTGGGCGGCGTGCTGCAACTGGCGTGGATGCTGCCGCATCTGAAGAAACTGGATCTGCTGCCGCGCCCTGTCCGCTCGCTTCAACGACCCCGGCGTGCGCCGCATCCTCACTTTGATGGCGCCGGCCACGCTGGGCGTGTCGGTGGCGCAGATCAGCCTGCTCATCAACACCATCTTCGCGTCGTTTCTCGCCACCGGCAGCGTGTCGTGGCTGTATTACGCCGACCGCCTGATGGAGTTTCCCGCCGGCATGCTGGGGGTGGCGCTGGGCACCATCCTGCTGCCCAGCCTGGCCAAGCACTACGCCGACGACTCGCCCGCCGAGTATTCCAAACTGCTCGACTGGGGCCTGCGCCTGACCCTGCTGCTGGCGCTGCCCGCCGCCGCCGCGCTGGCGGTGCTGGCGGTGCCGCTCATCACCACGCTGTTCCATTACGGCGCGTTCACCGCGCTCGACGTGAGCATGACCCAGCGCGCGCTGGTCGCCTACAGCCTCGGGACTGCTGGGACTGATTCTGGTCAAGGTGCTGGCGCCGGGGTTTTACGCGCGGCAGAACATCAAGACGCCGGTCAAGGTCGCCATTTTTACCCTCGTCGCCACGCAGCTGATGAACCTGGCCTTCATCAAGCCGTTCGGCCACGCCGGGCTGGCGCTGTCGATCGGCCTGGCGGCCTGCCTCAACGCCGGACTGCTGCTGCATCTGCTGAAAAAGCATCGTGTCTACCAGCCGCAACCCGGCTGGACCGCTTATTTTCTGCGGGTGCTGCTGGCGGTATCGCTGATGGCAGCCACGCTCTTTTACGCCATGGGCGAGGCGCACTGGTGGCTGGCGGCGGGATTCCTCGACCGTCTCGTCCGGCTGTCGCTGCTGGTCGGCGGCGGCATTGCGCTGTATTTCGCTGCGCTCGGCGCCATGGGCTTCCGCCCGCGCCAGTTCGCACGCCGGGCGGCCGAATAAGTCACTGAATCGGCTAGAATTACGCCTTTTCCGCGCACGTTTCGCCCGCCGCATCCATCCCATGCGCATCACCCACGGTTTTCGCTCGCTCAATACGCCTCACGCGGTCACCATCGGCAATTTCGACGGTCTGCATCTGGGGCACCAGGCCATGCTCGCCCGCCTGCAGGACGTGGCGCGGGCGCGCGGCCTGCCGAGCTGCGTGTTGAGTTTCGAGCCGCATCCGCGCGAATTCTTCGCCCCCGAGCAGGCCCCCGCGCGCCTGTCCAGCCTGCGCGAAAAGGCGGAATGCCTGCAGCGGCTGGGGATCGACCGGCTGCACGTGTTCCGCTTCGACCGTGCGTTTTCGGCGCTGACCGCCGAGGCCTTCATCGAACAGGTGCTGGGACGCACGCTGCAGGCGCGCTACGTGCTGGTGGGAGACGATTTCCGCTACGGCGCAAAACGCGCGGGTGACTTCGCACTCCTGAAAAAAGCGGGCGAGACACTCGGCTTCGACGCCGAATTCCTGCCCACGGTGGAAGTCGCCGGCGAGCGCGCCTCGTCCACCGCCGTGCGGCAGGCGCTGGCAGCCGGCGAACTTGAACACGCCGCCCGGCTGCTGGGGCGCCCGTACAGCATTTCCGGGCGCGTGGTGCATGGCGACAAGCTGGGGCGCGATATCGGCTATCCCACCGCCAATATCCAGCTCAAGCACAACCGGCCGCCGCTGATGGGCATTTTTGCCGTCGAACTGGCCGGCCTCAACGGCGCGCCGCTGCCGGGCGTGGCCAGCCTCGGCAGGCGGCCCACGGTCAAGAGCGCTGACGCCGTGCCGGTGCTCGAAGTGCATTTGTTCGATTTCAACGCCGACATCTACGGCCGCCGCGTGCAGGTGGATTTTCTGCACAAGCTGCGCGACGAGGCCAAGTATCCCGACCTCGACAGCTCTGGTTGCGCAGATCGGCCGCGATGTGGACAACGCCAAACAATTTCTAGCCCGTATCAAACAGAAACCAAGCCGTCATGCCTGACTACAAAGACACGCTGAACCTGCCCGACACGCCCTTCCCGATGCGCGGCGATCTCGCCAAGCGCGAGCCGGGCTGGGTCAAACAGCTGGCAGGAGAAAAAACGCTACGAGGCGATCCGCCAGGCAGCGGCCGGGCGGCCCAAATTCATCCTGCACGACGGCCCGCCGTATGCCAACGGCGACATCCACATCGGCCATGCGGTGAACAAGATCCTCAAGGACATCATCGTCAAGGCAAGACGCTGTCCGGCTTCGACGCGCCCTACGTGCCGGGCTGGGATTGCCACGGCCTGCCGATCGAACTGCAGGTGGAAAAGACGCACGGCAAGGACATCGACCGCCGCCCAAGTTCCGCGAACTGTGCCGCGACTACGCCGCCAGCGCAGATCGAGCGGCAGAAAGCCGATTTCATCCGTCTCGGCGTGCTGGGCGACTGGGACAATCCCTACCTGACCATGGATTTCCAGTTCGAGGCCGACATCATGCGCGCGCTGGGCAGCATCCAGCAACGGCTATCTGTATCAGGGCGCCAAGCCGGTGCACTGGTGCGTCGATTGCGGCTCGGCGCTGGCCGAGGCCGAAGTGGAATACGAGGACAAGACCTCGCCGGCGATCGACGTCGGCTTTGCGGTGGCCGACCACGCCGACCTGGCGCAGCCGCTTCGGCATTGCGCCGCCATCGACGAACCGGTGCAGGCCGTGATCTGGACCACCACGCCGTGGACGCTGCCGGCCAACCAGGCGGTGGCGTGCATCCCGAATTCGACTATGCGCTGGTCCGCACGGCCAAGGGCCTGCTGATCCTCGCCGACAGCCTGCGCGAAGCGGCGCTGACGCGTTATGGCCTCGACGACGGCGCCGAAGTCATCGCGCACACCACGGGCGCGGCGCTGGAAGGCCTGCTGCTGCAGCATCCGTTCTACGAGCGCCAGGTGCCGGTGATCTGGGCGACCACGTCACGCCGACGCCGGCACCGGCGCGGTCCACACCGCGCCCGGCACACGGCCTGGACGACTATGTGGTCGGCAGCCGCTACGGCCTGCAAGGTCGACAATCCGGTCGGCGACGACGGCAAGTTTTATGCCGAGCGTGCCGCTGGTCGGCGGCATGATCGATCTGGGAGGCGAACCCGCTGATGTCTGGAAACGCTGCAAGCCAGCGGCCACCTGCTGGCGCACGACAAGCTGCAGCACAGCTATCCGCACTGCTGGCGCCACAAGACGCCGATCATCTTCCGCGCCACGCCGCAGTGGTTCATCGGCATGGATGCGGGGAGCAGGAAGCGGGAAGCAGTGAGCGGCGGTCGCTGCGCGAGCAGGCGATGGCGGCGGTGGACAACACGCAGTTCTTCCCGGCCTGGGGCCGCGCGCGTCTGGAGGCGATGATCAAGAACCGCCCCGACTGGTGCGTCTCGCGCCAGCGCAACTGGGGCGTGCCGATGCCGTTCTTCGTGCACAAGGAAACCGGCGAACTGCATCCGCGCACGGCCGAACTGCTGGAGCAGGTCGCCCAGCGCGTCGAGCAGCGCGGCATCGAAGCCTGGTTCGCCTCGACCCGGCCGAACTGCTCGGTGACGACGCCGCGCACTACAACAAGCCGAGCCGACACGCTCGACGTCTGGTTCGATTCCGGCGTCACCCACGCCTGCGTGCTGAAGCGCCGCGCCGAACTGGCGCATCCGGCCGATCTGTATCTGGAAGGCTCCGACCAGCATCGCGGCTGGTTCCAGTCCTCGCTGCTCACCGGCTGCGCGACCGACGGCCACGCGCCCTACAAGGCCTTGCTCACCCACGGCTTCGTGGTCGACGGCAACGGCCACAAGATGAGCAAGTCCAAGGGCAACGTGATCGCGCCGCAGAAGGTGATGGACAGCTCGGCGCCGACATCCTGCGCCTGTGGGTGGCGTCCACCGACTATTCCGGCGAACTGACCATCTCCGACGAAATCCTCAAGCGCGTGGTGGAAAGCTATCGCCGCATCCGCAACACGCTGCGCTTCCTGCTCGCCAACACTGGCCGATTTCGATCCGCACGCAGCATGCGCTTGCCGGTCGAAGAGTGGCTGGAGATCGACCGCTACGCGCTGGCGCTGACCCGCGCAGCTGCAGGACGAATTGCAGGCGCATTACGACGCCTACGAGTTCCACTTCATCGTGCAGAAGCTGCAGAGCTTTCTGTTCCGAAGATCTGGGCGGTTTCTATCTCGACATCCTGAAGGACCGCCTCTACACCAGCGGCGCCGACAGTCGCGCCCGCCGCTCGGCGCAGAACGCGCTGTACCACATCACGCACAGCCTGGTGCGCTGATGGCGCCGATCCTGTCGTTTACCGCCGAGGAAGTGTGGGCACAGCTGGCGGGCGACGACAGTCGTGTTCCTGCACACCTGGCACGACCTGCCGGCGCAGGCCGGCGAAGCCGACCTGCTCGACCGCTGGACCCGCATCCGCGCCCTCCGTGCCGACGTACAGAAGGATCTCGAAACCGTGCGCGCCGCCGGCGGCATCGGCTCGTCGCTGCAGGCCGAAGTGACGCTGCACGCCAGTCCCGACACCCGCGACGCTGCTGGCGCCGCTGGGCGACGACCTGCGCTTTGTGCTGATCACCTCGCAGGCGCGCGTGCTCGCGGCCGACAGCGACCGCATCGAAGTCACCCCCAGCAGCGCACAGAAATGCGAGCGCTGCTGGCATTACCGCGCCGATGTCGATGCGCATGCCGACCACCCCGGCCTGTGCGGGCGCTGCGTCAGCAATCTGCACGGCGACGGCGAGGTGCGCACGCCATGCTTAAGTCGCTTGACCCTGCACTGCGCAAATGGCTGGGCGTGGCGCTGGCCGTGATCGTTGCCGACCACCTGACCAAATTCTGGGTGTCATCCACGCTGCGCCTATCAGGAAGCCATTCCGGTGCTGCCGTTCTTCACGCTGGTGCGCGTCCACAACACCGGCGCGGCGTTCAGCTTTCTGGCCGACGCCGGCGGCTGGCAACGCTGGTTCTTCATCACGGTGGGCATCGTCGCCACGGTCATCATCGTGCGCCTGCTGAAACACCATGCCGGCCAGCCGCGCATGGCGCTCGCCCTGGCGCTGTTGCTGGGCGGCGCGCTCGGCAACGTGATCGACCGCGTGGTGCTCGGCCATGTGGTGGATTTCCTGTATTTCCATTACCGCAGCTTTGCCTGGCCGGCATTCAACGTCGCCGACTCCGCCATCAGCATCGGCGCAGGCCTGCTGATCTGGGACAGCCTGCGCGGCAAACCCGCCGAACCCGAAAACGCAGCATGACACGCACGCACGGTCGCCCTCGGCGACACCCTTCTGCTGCGCTACGCCCTGCGGCCGCGCGGCGGCGACGATCTCATTTCCAACTTCGACGACGCCGAGCCGGAGCAGATCACGCTCGGCGATGGCACCCTGGCCCCCGAGCTGGAGCAATGGCTGATCGACCTGGTCCCCGGCGAGCGCCATGTATTTCTGCTCGAACCCTGGCAAGCCTTTGGCGACAGTCAGCCCGACCTCATCCACACCCTGCCCACAGCCGACCTGCCCGCCGACATCCGGCTCGAAGTCGATCAACTGGTGGAATTCGCCATGCCCAGCGGCCAGACGCTGGCCGGACACATTCTGGAAATCGGCGACGCGAGCGGTGAAGGTCGATTTCAACCATCCGCTCGCCGATCTGTCCATCGAGTTCGAAGTCGAAATCGTCCGCATCCTCTAGAACGGAAAGCTCCGCCATGACGCCCACCATCCTGCTTGCCAACCCGCGCGGTTTCTGTGCCGGCGTCGATCGCGCCATCTCCATCGTCGAGCGCGCGCTGGAAAAATTCGGCGCGCCGATTTACGTGCGCCACGAAGTCGTCCACAACACCTTCGTCGTCAACGACCTCAAGGCCAAGGGCGCGATCTTCGTCGACGAACTGGCCGACGTCCCCAGCGGCGCCACCGTCATCTTCAGCGCCCACGGCGTCTCGCAAGCCGTGCGCGCGGAAGCCGAAGCACGCGGACTCAACATCTTCGACGCCACCTGCCCGCTGGTCACCAAGGTCCACGTCGAAGTCAGCAAGATGCGCGACAAGGGCTTCGAGATCGTGATGATCGGCCACAAGGGCCACCCCGAGGTCGAAGGCACGCTGGGACAGTCGAACGGCGGCATGTACCTGGTCGAAACGCCCGACGACGTCGCCACCCTGCACGTGAACGACCCCGACAAGCTCGCCTATGTCACCCAGACCACCTTGTCGGTGGACGACGCCGCACGCGTGGTCGATGCGCTGCGCGCGCGCTTCCCCACCATCAGCGGACCGAAAAAGGACGATATCTGCTACGCCACGCAAAACCGGCAGGATGCCGTCAAGGTGCTGGCCAGACAGTGCGATGTGGTGATCGTGGTGGGGTCGCCGACCAGTTCCAACTCGAACCGGCTACGCGAGGTGGCGGAGAATCTGGGGGTGCCGGCTTATATGGTGGACAGCGCGAACGAAATCGATCCGCACTGGGTCTTCGAGCAAACAACGGATTGGCGTCACCGCTGGCGCGTCTGCCCCGGAGATATTGGTCAGGGAGGTCATCGCGCGCCTGGATGCACTGGGTGCCACCCAGGTGGTCCAGCTGGATGGCGTGCAGGAGAAAGTCGGATTTCCCGTTGCCGAAAGAACTGTCGGCCAGCAGCTGATCAGCTCTTCCAGCAATCGGAGAGTGCGCCGGTGCCGTCTTCTGTTTTCGCCCCGGTTTGATCGATCGTCAGCGTGCCGCACAGGGAGTCTGCATACCCCCCCGCAGGCACAGCCTGAATGAGAAAGCTGGTGGCATCGCCTGCCGGATCGGGGAAGGTGTACTTGGCCGTGCCACTTTCCGGAGATTGCTGCTTGGGCAAATCCGCCCCGGCATAGGTGCCGTTGGTCGTGAAATAGCGCTCCATGAACTGCGCATTTTCCAGCATGATCGCCTGCGCATCGGCGCGGTTCGCCCGACGCGTATATTCCTCATAGTTCGGATAGGCGATCGCGGCCAGGATGCCGATGATCGCCACCGTGATCATGAGTTCGACCAGGGTAAATCCGCTTTGCTTTCTGCTCGTGCACATGGCGCGTCTCCCGGTAATCACTGAATCTGCAGCCAGTAGGTGCGGCGAAGGGTGCTGGCGCCACCCCCCGGCGGTGTGGGGGGTTCCCCCTTGTTGCCCAGGGACTGGATCGCGCCGGTCGTGCCGGTCATCACCTTGTAGTCCTTGCCATCGGGACCGGTGAACCAGGCCGGCGGCTTGGTGATGCCGACCGTCGTCTTGATGCCGCTGGCCACAGCGCCGCTGGCCAGGAAATCACCGCTGTCGAACTCGCCATCTTCATTCAAATCGAAGCTGGAACCGCCTGTCTTCGCGCCGGTGATCGCATCCAGCTCCATCAGCCAGCTATCCCCCCCCGCTTCGCAGACATTCGCGGACGGAATCACCGTGAGGAAGATCACCCGGCCATAGCGCAGCAGCGCCTGGGTCACGATGCGCTCGCCGGTCGAGGAGGCTTCATTCATGTCCATGTACCAGCCGCGCTTGACACCCCAGTCGAGCGCGTTGGCCGAAGTCTCGCGCAACGAACTGGTCTGAGTCACGTCGTCAGTCGTATCCACCGTGTTCTTGTCGTCGAGGGTGAAAGTTTGATCGGTCTGATTGGTGATCGACTGCACCTGCAGTTCGCTTCTGTCGGTGGTCGTCACCGGCGAGCCGTTGTCCCAGATGGCGTAGAAGGTCTGCACTTGCGCGTTCAGCGGATCTCCGGTCGTCAGGTATTGCCCGGTACCGAAATACACCAGCACGCCGCCACTGGGGTGACCTCCTATCGTCGGTTGTGCCGTGATCGGCTGCACCTGGCCGCTGCCGTTGCGCGCCACGAATTGCGGGGTCGCCTGGTTCGCAAAGCTGCTCAGGTCGAACTTCCACAGATTGCCCTGCAGGTCGCCCGCGTAGGCGTAGTCCATGATCATGTCGCCGTCGGCATCGCGCAGCACCGGCGTCGAGAGGCCGTTTGCCGTGCTGGTGCCTGCCTCGATCTTGGCGATCAGCGTGCCCGTTTCCAGATTCACCACGTACAGATAGGCTCTTTCGTTGACGCTGTTATAGCCGTTGCCGAATATCGCCGCCCACTGGCCGTTGTTCAGGCGGGCAATCTGCGGCTTGCTGTAGGTCAGCCCCATATCCGCTTCCGTGTATTCCCACATCACCATGCTGGCCGAAGGCGCTGGCCACATTGCTGACGTCCAGCGCATAGACCGTATTGCCGCCGCCGCCGAGGCCGCCCACCAGCACCGTGGCCCAACCGCCCGAGCAGGTAGGCGTCACCCACCGTGGGGCCGCCGTCCACATAATATTTGTGCGTGTACCCCGGATCGGTCAGCGCGCTGAGATTGGGATAGACGCCACCGGGCACATAGGCAAACAGTTCGCGGCCGGACTCCGGTCGCCCGCGTCCGCCCGGAAGGCATGCAGCATGCCATCGTTGCCGCCCACGAAGACGGCGGGCGTACGACCGGCCTTGCCCCCCACATAGGCATCGTAGGAAGCCGCTTCGCTCGCGCCGCCGCCCATGCCGGCATAACCAAAATCGTCCTCATGCGCAAACGCCGGGTCGGAGTTGATGATGTCGCCCAGAACGCTGGTACGTGCGCGGAAAACGCCGCTCACGACAACGCCACTTTCCACCACAACCTCCTGGGTCTGCACGCCGCGCAGCCAGTCGAGACGGGCCGAACCCAGGGTGTCGGCCGTGCCGGATGCATCGGTATTCAGCAGGCTCTGTTGCGCCGCGCTGAGTGCCCCCCAGTTGAAGGCCACCCCGTTGCTGCCATTGAAGGTAAAGATGGTGCGCGAAGCCGCGGCGGGCAACTTTTTGGAAGCCTCCCATTCGGTCGCCCCCACCACACCGCCATAGCCGATCGGATACGCAACCAGATCGCCGCTCCAGCCGTTGGGATTGAAGGTCGCCTGATACACCAGCGCGCCCGTCTGGATGCTGGTGGAGTTGGCCGCCAGCGCCGCAGCGGAAGGCGTGGAATCCTCGATTGCACTCGTCACCGCCTTGAAGGATCCGAGCAGGCTCTGCGGCGTATCGGCACTGAAGAACTGGCCGCGGCTGTTGATGGCGGCGTGCCAGAGGTCGGCCACCTTGCCGCCGTCGGTCCCCACGCCGGGCCAGGGGGTCGTGCCCGCCGCGATGCTGGGATAACTGCCGGTATAGGTGCTGCCGTCGTAGGTCAGACCGGCTGCCTGCAGAAAGGGGGTCAAGCCCAGGCCGACGGTGAAATTCACCATATGCTGCCAGGTGGCCGGATCGTTCTTGGCATTGTGATTGGTTTGCCGCCGGATCAGCGCCCGTTTCCACGATATAGGGCTTCAGGTTGTTGTCATTGCCCGGCAGATTGACCAGGTCGGTGCTCCAGTATTTGTAGGCCACATCGGACAGGCCGGCGTCGCTGCTGCCCTTGTAGGGCGCCGGCAACCCGCTGTCCACATTGCTGATTCCGGATGGGGTCGAATCGTTCCAGATGCCGTCCGTCATCAGGATGTGGAAATTCTTGCGGCAGGACAGTTGCCCGGCAGTCGCCGTCACCGTTCCTGCGGTATTCAGGTCGTCGTCGTAGGGCGAGTTCTCGCCGGTCGTCGAATAATAGTCGCCCACCCGCTTCATCGCCTCGCGCAGCGGCGTGCTGGTATTGGTGTTGAGCCGGAACAGCCAGGTATAGAAATTCTGTTTGTGCGTGCCGGTGAACGGCTTGATGGCATTGCTGAACCCAAGCCGTCCCGACCAGCCATCGCACGACGAGTCCACCAGCGACTGAGGTTGAGCCCCGGCAGGTATTCAGCGCCTGCCAGGACACGCGCGTCGTCTCCTGGATGCCCGCGAAGGCCAGCGAAGCCGATGCAATCGTCGCGAGATTGCGGGTGCGGTAGAAGGAATACCAGTTGGCGAAATTCTGCTGTTCGCTCGCGCCGACGATCTTGATGTCGTAGCAGTCGTTATCGACTTTCTTTTGGGCTGCGGTGCCCGAGCAATTGGTGTTGCTCTCGTCGAAAACATAGTAATACGCCGGCATCTGGCGGGTTTGGCACGCCGAGTTGCTGGAGCAGGACGCCCCGCCCATGCTGACCCAGGTGGCGGTGCCCGCGCCTACCTTGCTGTTGTACTGACACTGCGAGGACTGGCAGCGCACATCGCTGGCAAAATGGCGCATGAACTCATGGCTTTTGGTCGATGAGTGCAGGAACAGGCCGGCGCTCGGCCGATATTGCGATCGCCAGATCGAAGGAGTCCGGACTATATATCCGGCAGGGAATGCGCATAGCCGTTGACCCAGGCTTTGCCGAACGTGGTGGTCAGCGCTGCGCCGCCGGCATCCACCGGCGCCGTGTAGGTCACCGTCGGGTTGTAATAGATCGGGTTGTAATGCGACAGACTTCAGATAGCGCGGATCAAGGCGGAATCCGGATTGTTGTCGCAAATGCCGTTGGGGTTGCCGCACACGTCCGGCGTAAAGGCCCGCGACATGCTGCCCGAGTCGTCCAGCGTGACGGTGATGTTGGGCGGCACGTTCGCGGTCAGGAACAGCGGGGTCTCCGAAATGGAGAGGGGCAGCCGCCTGGGCAGCGGACATCCAGCCCAGGCTGCCGAACATCAGCAGCAGGGCCAGCATTTTTCGACAAGTTGAGCCAAGGTTCATGATGTGCTCCATTCTCAATTTTCGTATCCGGCCTGCAGGATCACGACCGTGTTGGCTGCTGCTGCCCGAACCGCGGGCGGTGACCCGGAATCGCTGGGTGGTCGCGACATCCGGCAATTTTTCGATGACGTATTGGGGTTGCACGGCAACCTGACCGAGCGAAGAACCTACCGTCACGGAAGCGCCCGCCCAGTTGTAGGCATTCCAGTGATCTGCATCGCTGTCACTGGCGGGGTCATAGGCGACATAGCCTGCCGTACTGCCATCGAATGCGGTGGTGATCTTGCCGGCGGCGTCCGTGGGCAATGCCTTGAGCGCGGTTTCGGCCGCATCGATCGCGGCCTCGGCCGACTGGAACGCCACGTCGCGGTCGCGGGTGTTGCCCGCCATGCGCTCTTCCATGCTGCTGGTTTGCGCCACCGTCACGCCCAGCAGCATCAGGATGGCCAGGAAAATCAGGGCGAGGATCAGCGTGACGCCACGCTGGCTGGAAAGCGGGGTTCTGGATTGCATGGATTTCATAGCCGATTCCTCACCGCGATGGTGGTGGTGAATGATCTGCGAATGCGGCCGTCGCCGCCGACGCTCACCCCGGTTTCCGGGGTGCGCATGCTCAGCACCACCCGCACGCTGACGACGCGGTTCCAGTTGGTGACGTCACTCGGCATCGACATAGGTATTCGCCGAGCAGATGTCGTCCGGGCACTCGGCCACGGTCGCCTGCGAGGTGTCCTCGCCGTAGGTGATCTCCATGTCCTCGACGCCTTCGATCAATTCCTGGGCTTCGGACGATCCGTCCGCCAGCAGGGTTTCGCGGTACAGGCTGGGCTCGCCGTCGCCATTGTTGCGGATGTAGTAGATATGCCCCGAGAGCGGCAGCAGTCGATAATTGGCAGTCGCCACCACCGGAACACCCGGCTTGCATGGCAGGGCCGATGCGGCATCGAGCGTAATGCTGGTTCCGGACGCCGCAGTGGCCTGATACACCGTGGCGTCGGAATAGGCTTCGGTCACGACGCCCCACCCGCCGTTGCTGAGGCCATGCGCGGTCGCCGTGTCAGTCGCCGACGTCAGCCGGGATTCACGGGCCTTGTCCGCCCGCAACACCATGAACGCATCGGTGTTTGCGATCTCGCCGGTCACGCTGGCCGGCAAGCCGGACCCGGATTCGTACCCCAGCAGCGGCTGCTTGAACAGATTCTTGTACCAAGTCGCGTCCACCGGGTTCGTGTTGACCGACTCGCAGCCGAAGCCGACCTGCCGCACGTCGAACGACATGGTTTCGAAGGCGTAGCGTGCGCCTTCCTGCATGCGCGCCATGGCGTCCTGGGTGCGGAAGGATTGGCGGCTGCCGAGATAAACCGTTCCGACCGCGGCAATGATCAGCCCCCCCAGCACCAGGGAAACCATTAGTTCGACCAGGGAAAAACCCTTTTGGCGCAGCAGGGAGGAAGGAAGCGGATATCTGCATCACAATGCCGTCTCGGTGATGAACTGAACGGGATCCGTGCCGTCGCGGTTGTCGTCCCACTGGATGGTGATCGTGGCGTTGCCGGCCAGATCCACCGCGACCGACGCATCGCCATCCGGCAAGGCCGCTGCCACTTCGTTTTTCCAGGAAATCACATCCGCGTAGGAACCGATCGACCCCATCGCCACGCTGTAACTGGCGAGATTGGGCTTGTTGGCGCGCATGCGATCCACGATGTCGTAGGTGAGCATGGTGGCCTGGCTGCGCTGGAAGGCGCTGGTGTTGTTTTTCATGGAGACGGTCTGCAAGCCTGCGTACCCCAGCAGCCCCACCGACAGCACGACAATGGAAATGAGCACCTCCAGCAAGGTCACGCCACGCTGGTTGCGCAGAACGGTAGCCGGATGCGAGGGAAATTTTGAAGTTTTCATCAGCACGATCCTGAAGCGGTACTCACGCGCCCGGTGTTGCTAATGGAAATCACCCGGGCAATGCCATCCTTGCAGACTTCGAAATCGCCATTGCCGGCACCACCGCTGCCCACGCTGACGCCCGAAGGAAGGTAGCTGATGTAGTCGGAAAAATTGGCGTCCGCCGTAATCGTCGGGCGCGCCATTGGCATTCGGCTGGTGGACCCTTAGAACCGTATCGCCGCTGGCATCACCCACCGTGCCGGTATCCACGAACACTTGCCAGCCATCGGTCCAGTCCGCCGAAGCGACCGTCACCCGGGCAGCGCGCTTGACCGCTTCCGAGCGGGCGAGCGCCATGGCCGAAACCAGTTCATTGGTGGTCGCCACCAGGCGATTTCTGGACACGAAGTCCTGGAACAGTGGCACGCCCAGGCCCAGCACAATCGCCAGAACGGCAACCGTGACCATGAGTTCCACGAGCGTGAACCCCCGATTCCGACTGGTTGGCCTGCAGTATCTAGACATGGTTGGCGTCCGATTTGACATGGTTTCAAGGTAGCGAAGGCGGCATGGCGCTGTCCAGCCCAACAAGACAAACGGGGGATTTTTACGCACGAGCGGTTTCTCCCTGGCTCTGACCTCAAACCCGGTTAACGGTCAGGCAGGCATCAAACTTGAACGCGCATTGCCCGCGATCAACAGGTATTCGAGGTGGTTTTGATACGGCCGATCGTGTTGATCACGATGCTTCTTTTTCCGCCGGCGAGACAGATATTCAATGTGCCATTGCCGAGGCCATTGGGGCCCTGACTGCCGCCGCTGGGTAAATAACTGACATAGTCACCGAAATTGGAGGCCGACATGACTGCCTGCGGGACGCTTTCATGAACCCTCAGGATGGAATCCGCGCCATCCAGCACCCCTTTGGTGCCGCCATCGACAAAAACCAGCCAGCCCTGCTGCCAGCTCGCGCCTGTATCGCAGGCTGGCGCTGCTGCCATGGGTGTGCTGCTGGTACAGACCGTGACGCGGGTGCCACGCTTGATCGCTTCCGACCTCGCCAATTGCAGTGAAGCGACCAGATCGTTGGTCGCTGCGACCAGTCGGTTGAAGTTCATGAATTGGGAATAGCCCGGAACGGCAATCGCCAATAGAATGGCCATCACCGCCAACACAACCAGCAGTTCCACCAGCGTGAATCCTGAATGTTTCATTTTGCCCCCTCGTTTTATATGTATGGCATGAGCTTGCCATGCTGCCGCGGGCGCATCTATACAACTTTAGTATTAGGCGCAGCCCATGCCTGAGCCAGGAATGCCGGGGGAAATGACGTCCGCCATTGTTCTTGGGGCCGGGGTTTCCGGCCTGAGCACGGCGCTGACCTTGCTCAAGCGCGGCCATGGCGTCACGGTGCTCGAACGGGGCGAAGCGGGCCGCGAATCTTCATGGGCGGGAGGCGGGATTCTGTCTCCGCTGTTGCCGTGGGACTACGCCGAGCCGCTCGCCAAACTGGCGCTCGGCTCGATGGCTGGCTATGCGAACTGGATAGCGGACATCGAATCACGTTCCAGCTGCAGTCGCGGAATACTGGCGCTGCGGGATGCAGGTCCGGTCACCGTCCAACCCGGACCTGGCCATGGCATGGTGCCAGTCTCACGGGCTGGCTGCCGAGCAACCCGACACGGCGACAGCCTCTGGCTGCCGGATATCGCACAGGTACGCAATCCCCGCCTGATCGCCGCGCTGCGTGAGGCCGTACTGAAACTGGGCGGGATCATCCATACACACTGCGCAGGCGAAGCGGCCATGACACAGTCAGGCCGGATGCTGGCCATCCAGACGGCACAGGGTCGTTTTGAAGCCGATCAATTCGTCATCGCTTCCGGCGCATGGGCTGGATTGGGCCTGGCGAACTGCCTGGGCGTCCCCAATGTCCGCCCGATCCGCGGCCAGATGCTGCTGTTCAAGCTGGAACCCGGCGCGCTCGACACGATTCTGTTTCGCAACGGGCTGTATCTGATCCCGCGCCGCGACGGCCATGTGCTGGTGGGCAGCACGCTGGAGGACGTCGGCTTCGACAAGTCGACCGACGCTGCCACGCGTCAGCGCCTGCACAGCGACGCCACCGAACTGCTGCCCGCGCTGGCCGGGTTCCAGCCGGTGCAGCACTGGGCCGGGCTGCGGCCGGGTTCGCCGGACAATATTCCGGTCATCGACCGCCATCCCGATTTCGACAATGTGTTCGTCAACGCCGGACATTACCGCTACGGCGTGACGCTGGCGCCGGCCTCGGCGGAATTGCTGGTCGACCTGATGGAAGGCAAACCGCCCGCACTCGACCCCGCGCCCTATCGCTGGGGCAGGCCGCGCAGGCGCGCCGCTGGAGCGACAGCCTGTCGTGAGCCGCAAGCCGATGCGACGCAAGATGCTTTACACTTTGCGCCAGCCCAACTCCCACACCCCCTGCATGCTCTCGCGTCTCCACCCCGTTTCCAGTCTCATGACGTCGCCTGAACCCGGACGGGCAGCGGCCGGCTGAATCGTCGTGGATCGATCGCCGACGGCAAACCGGGCCATGTGAACCAGTCGCTGGGACTGGCCGAAGCGCTGGCGCGCGCCACGCCGACCGAGATTCATCGCCTGGCGGCCCTGCCGGCCTGGCGCGCCTGGCTGGCGCTGCTGCTCAAACGCGCACCGGTTCACGGCCTGCCCTCCCCCGATCTGATCATCGGTGCCGGGCACGCCACGCATCTGACGCTGCTGGCGGCACGACGCGCACGCGGCGGGCGGGCCGTGGTGCTGATGAAACCGAGCCTGCCGCGCCGCTGCTTCGATCTGTGCATCCTGCCCGCGACACGATGGCGTCGCGGCAGACGCGCATACGCTGGTCACCGAGGGGGCGCTGAACCGCATCCGTGCGTCGGCACCGATCTTGACCCGCACCACGGTCTGCTGCTGATCGGTGGCGCTTCGCCGCATTTCGAGTGGGACAGCGACGCCGTTCAGGTGCAGATCAAGAGCATCCTCGCGCGCACGCCCGACATGCACTGGACGCTCACCACCTCGCGCCGCACGCCGGACGGATTTTCTGGCGCACTTGCCGCCGCATCCCAATCTGACCGTCGTCCCTCACACCGCCACCTCGCCCGACTGGCTGCCCGACCAGTTCGCCCGCTGCGGCACGGTGTGGGTGACGCCCGACAGCGCCTCGATGGTGTTCGAAGCGCTGACGGCAGGCGCGCAGGTCGGCGTGTTCGATCTGCCGGTCAACCCGAAAAGCCGCGTTGGCCAAGCGATTGCCGCTCTCGCCGACGCGCAGCGCATCACCCGCTTTGCGCGACTGGTGCGCGCACGGCACACTGCACCCCCAAGCATCGCACCCGCTGGCCGAGGCCGATCGTTGTGCCACTGGATTCTGGAATGGCTGAAGAAGAGAACAAAAAAGACTGACCGTCCTGCAACTGCTGCCCGCGCTGGAATCCGGCGGGGTGGAACGCGGCACGCTCGAAGTCGCCCA
Source organism: uncultured Hydrogenophilales bacterium (assembly GCA_963818665.1). GTDB lineage: Bacteria > Pseudomonadota > Gammaproteobacteria > Burkholderiales > Thiobacillaceae > Thiobacillus. The sequence goes on from CAWFTM010000015.1 coordinate 64,186, forward strand.
GGCGCTGGTGGAGCATGGCCATCGTGCGCTGGTGATGTCGGCGGGCGGACGGCTGGTCGCACCGCTGACTGAATGCGGCGCCGAACATTTCGCCTGGCCGATCGGCGAAAAAATCGTTCAAGACGCTGTTGCTCGTCGGCAAGCTGCGGAAGTTCCTGCTGGAGCACAAAGTCGACATCGTCCATGCGCGTTCGCGCGTGCCCGCATGGATCGCCTGGCTGGCCTGGCGCGGCATGGATCCGGCCACGCGGCCGCGTTTCGTCACCACGGTGCATGGCCTGTACGGCGTCAATCGCTACAGCCGCATCATGACGCGGGCGAGCGGGTGATCGCGGTGTCGAATACCGTGCGCGATTACATCCTGCGCGAATACCCGACACGCTGCCGTGGCGCATCCAGGTGATCCATCGCGGGGTGGATGGCGCAGATCTATCCGCACGGCTGGAAGCCCGACCCGCCTGGCAGCAGGCATTCTTTACCCAGTTTCCGCACGCCGCGGGCAAGCAGCTGCTCACCCTGCCGGGGCGCATCACGCGGCTCAAGGGGCATGAAGACTTCATCGAACTGATCGCGCGGCTGAAGCGGCGCGGGCTGCCGGTGCATGGCCTGATCGTCGGCGGCGCTTCGTCGTCCAAGCAGCGCTATCTGCAGAAAGCTGCGCTACCGCGTGCGCAGCATGGGACTGCAAGGCCGACATCAGCCTGACCGGCCAGCGCGACGACCTGAAAAACATTCTGGCGATATCGAATCTGGTGCTGTCGCTCTCCACCCAGCCCGAATCGTTTGGCCGCACCACGCTGGAGGCGCTGCGGCTGGGCGTGCCGACGGCGGGCTACGACCACGGCGGCGTCGGCGAAATCCTGCGTACCATCTATCCGGCCGGACTGCTTGCCGCTCGGCCAGCATCGACGAAAGCTGCCAGCGCATCGCGCAACTGCTGCAACAGCCGCGATGCCGGTTCCGACCGGCGATTTTTTCCCGCTGCAGGCCATGCTGGATCAGACGCTGGCCTTGTACGAGCAGCTGGCGCGCACGCCACGTCGCTGATCGTGCGGATCGGCCCGCTAGGATCGGCCGCTGATGGCGCCGGGCAGATGCAGCAGGCGCCCACGCAGCTTGCCGTATAGATCGCGCAGGGCCACCGCCGGGCTGGACAGGCGCATGGCGCGGCGCGACAGGATCGCCGCGCCCGGTTCAACCCGCGCATCGGCTCGATGCAGGCGTGCAATTTCGCGCGCGGCCACGGCAAACAGGTTGTGTTCGAACATCACGCGCCGCCGTGCTTCGATCAGCGCAGGCAGGCGTTTTTCGTATTCGTTGTTGGCAATCGCCGCGCGAATGATGTCCAGCGCGCCGGCCGGATCGTGGATGTCGATGCGGATGAAACTCTCCGCCGGGAAATAGGCTTCCGCATTGGGGCAGCCGTAATAAAACGGCAGCGTCAGCCCCAGAAACGGATCGGCGAGTTTCTCGGTCCAGTGGTGCTCGCCGATAAAGTTCTCGATCGCGATGTGATAGCGGTAATCGCGCAGGCAATCGGCCTTGTCGTCCAGCGGACGCGGCGTTTCGCGGCCGAAGGTATCCAGCTCCGGCATGTGCTGCGACCAGCCAGCGCATGAAGCGGGCGCGATGGATAATGCAGGGTATGGCGCATCGCCTTGGGCGAATACACCATCGATACGTCGCGGCTTTTGTCGGCGGCGGCTGCAGCAGGCTGTCGAACGGCACGATCTCGCGGCTGCCCACGCCATAAAACCATTGCAGGGCAGGCTGTGAAAATATCCGCTGCGGATGCGGCAACGCCCACTCGGGCTGGCTGGTCAGCACCGCGCCGAACTGATGGGTGTAATCGTCGCCGTAGATTTTGACCGACGAGGGTTCGCTGGTGACGAGCAGGGTATGCGCACGCGGACAGGCCAGCGCCTCGCGGCTGGTTTTCTTGGCCTCGCCCGCGCGGGCAGGCAGATCGTCGTACACCAGCAGCCAGTCGTAATCGGTGGCGGCGCGGTCGAATACAAACTCGCACCCACCCCACACCGGCTCGCCGTGCGGAAACTGATGCAGCCAGATGGCCTCCGGCACGCTGCTGACCACCTTGACGCGCAGGCGCGGCTCGCTCACAACGACTCCGGCTGGTATTCCGGCACCCAGGTTTTCAACTGGCGCTTGACCGTCGCTTCGTCGTGCGGATCGGCATGCGCCAGCCAGGCCAGACATTCGGCATACCAGCCGACATCGGCCGCGCGCGCCTTCGCCACCCGCAGCTTGGGATGCGGCGTCGGCAGCGTGGACTCGTCATCGGCCAGCAGTTCTTCGTAGAGCTTTTCGCCGGGGCGCAGGCCGGTGTATTCGATGCGGATGCGGTCCTCGTCCGCGCCCGACAGGCGAATCATCAGTCTGGCCAGTTCGGCGATTTTCACCGGCTCGCCCATGTCCAGCACGAAAATCTCGCCGCCCTCGCCCATCAGGCCGGCCTGCAGCACCAGCTGCGCGGCTTCGGGAATCGACATGAAATAGCGCGTGATCTCGGGATGCGTCACCGTCACCGGCCCGCCCGCCTCGATCTGCTTCTGGAACTTGGGGATCACGCTGCCGGACGAGCCCAGCACGTTGCCGAAGCGCACCGACACGAAACGGGTGCCGCTCGCGCCGCTTGCATCGCCTGGCAGGCCATCTCGGCCAGCCGCTTGGTCGCGCCCATGACATTGGTCGGGTTGACCGCCTTGTCGGTGGAGATCATCACGAACTTGCCGACACCATGCGCCTGCGCCGCGGCCGCCACCACCTGCGTGCCCAGCACGTTGTTGCGCACCGCCTCCCAGGCGTTGCCGTTCTCCATCAGCGGCACGTGCTTGTAGGCGGCGGCATGGAACACCACGGCGGGGCGATGCTCGGCCATCACCTGATTCACCCAGGCGGCGTTCTTCACATCGCCGATCACCGGGACAATCGGCAGGCCGGGGAAACGCCGCGGCAACTCCTGCTCCATCGCATACAGCGCCAGTTCGGACTGCTCGAACAACACCAGTCTCGCCGGCGCGAAACGCGCAATCTGGCGACACAGTTCCGAACCGATCGAACCGCCGGCGCCGGTCACCATCACCACCTGGCCGGTCAGCAACTGATGCAGGCCGCTGTCGTCGAGCTGCACCGGGTCGCGCCCCAGCAGGTCGTCCAGTTCGATGCGGCGCAGACTCGACACCGACACCCGCCCGGCCACCAGGTCTTCGAGCGAGGGCATCGTCAGCACATTCAGCCCGGCTTCGGCACAGAGTCTGGGTGATGCGCTTGCGCACCTCGTGCGCGGCCGACGGCAGCGCCAGCACGATGTCGTCCACTTCCATCTTGCGCGCATGCAGCGCCACGCTCGTCCAGCGCGCCCAGCACCGGAATGCCCTGCACCAGGCGCCCCTGCTTGTCGCGGCTGTCGTCGAGCAGACCCACCACATGAAACCCCGCCGGGTTGCGCGCCAGTTCGCGCAGCAGAAAATCCGCCGCCGAACCGGCCCCGGCCACCAGCACCGGCTTGCTGTCCGGCTGCAGCACGCTGGCGAGGCGATGTTCCTTCCAGGCGCGATAGGCCAGGCGGCTGCCGCCCATCACGATCAGCAGCAGCAGCGGATCGAGGATCAGCACCGAACGCGGCACCACCGCATTGACCCGGAACAGGATCAGCACCACCGGCATCATCACCGCCGCCAGCCCGACCGCCAGCACGATGCGCTTGAGGTCGGGCAGGCTGGCAAAGCGCCAGATGCCGCGATACAGGCCGAAGCGCCAGAACACCACGGCCTGCAAGCGGCACCACCCAGACCAGCGTGGACAGCGCCGCCGCCTGAAATTCGGGTGGCATCACCAGATTGAAACGCAGCCAGTAAGCGCCCAGCCAGGCCAGTGCCGCGACCAGAATGTCGTGCAGGATGATGGCGAGGGTGCGGGGATTAAGATTCATTGCGGGATCGGTGCCAGCGCCAGTCGATGGCCAGAAAAATGAGCAGATAGCATGCAGCCGACAGTATAAGCAGCGCAGGCGTGTACTGCGGCCAGCCGCAACACCATGAATGCCAGCGCGGCGCTTGCCAGCATCAGCGCGTAGGCCGCCCAGGCCAAGCTGGCGATGCGACGCGCCCAGCAGCACCACGCGCTGATAATAATGCGAACGATGCGCCCGCCAGATTTTTTCGCCGCGCAGCCCGCGCCGGGCGAGCGTCACGCTGGCATCGACGATGAACGGCGAAAACACCAGCAGCGGAAACAGCCACGGCCATACCGCCTGCTGCGCGCCCATAATGCCGAGCGTCGCAGCCAGAAACCCCAGCGGGATCGATCCGGCGTCGCCCATGAACACCCGCGCCGGCGGAAAGTTGAAGCGCAGGAACGCCAGCGCCGCCGCCGCAATCGCCGCGCACAACGGCGGCCAGTTCCGGCGCATCGCCCAGCCACGCCGCCAGCGCCAGCGCGCCGAAGCCGATCGCGGCCATGCCGCCCGCCAGCCCGTCCGCGCCGTCCATGAAGTTGTACAGATTGGTCATCCAGACCACGCCGAGCACCGCGCCCGACCAGCGCCCAGCCGGTCAGGCCCAGCGCCAACAGACATGCCGCCGCCGCAACAAAATGCGCCAGAAAGCGCAGCGCCACCGGCAGGCCGCGCACATCGTCCAGCACCGACAGCGCAGCCAGCGCGAATGCCGCCAGCATCACCGGCAGCAGGACACGCATCTGCCAGCCACACGCTGGCGACGGCCACCCCGGCCATGATGCCCAGCCCGCCGATGCGCGGCGTCGGCGTCTCGTGCAGCGAGCGCGCATTGGGATGATCCATCGGCAGACGGCCGCCGCGACGCAGCAGCCAGGCCAGCGTCAGCCAGCAGATGACGAAAGCGGAAACAGGCAGCCCACTCCATCATGCCGAGGCCGCCACGGTTGCGGCCAATCCCGCCTCCATCGAAAACGGCGGCGTCCAGCCCAGACGCGAGCGGATGGCGGAACTGTCCACCCACAGCGAACCCGTCAGCCGCGCCACCGCCGCGCGCTTGCCCAGCAGCGCGCCGGCGAATTCCAGCACCCCCACCGGCACCGCCAGCAGGCGCGCCGGTCGGCCCATGGCACGCGCCACTGCGCGGATCAGTTCCGGCGTCGAAACCGGCTCGCCATCGTCCAGCAGGAAAGTCTGCCCCGCAGCGGCCGGGTGCTCGACGCACAGCCGGATCGCATCGACAAAATTGCCCAGATACAACAGGCTGCGCCGATTGTGAATCGCCCCCAGCGGCAGCGGCCAGCCGCGGCGAACCATCTGCAGCAGCCGCTGGAAATTCGCCTTCACTCCCGGCCCATACACCAGCGGCGGCCGCAGGATGACGACTTCCAGCCCGGTTTCCCGCGCGATCTGCCGCAAGCCCTGCTCGGCTTCCCATTTGGAAATCGCATACGCGTCCTCGGGCGCAGCGGCATCGGTTTCCCGATACGGCGCATCGCGCCCCTCGCCGTTGACCTTGATGCTGCTGATGAACACGAAGCGCTTCACGCCGGCCTGGGCCGCCTGACGGGCAAGATTGAGCGTGGCTTCGGTGTTGGTTGCGCGATACAAGCGCAAGGGATTCTGGGCAGCGTGTCGTCATCACGTGGACACGCGCGGCCAGATGGACGACCGCATCGCAGTTCGAGAGCGCCATGCGCCAATCTGTCGATCATCCATATTACCGACCACCACTTCATTCGGGAGGCCCGATTTGCACCGCACAGCGGGCACCACCTCATACCCGAGTTCAGCCAATCTGGAACCCAGGGTTGTACCTACAAATCCGGTAGCACCAGTTACCAGTAATTTCACACACACCCCTCGTGAGAACCGCTAGGCTTATCCCAGCGTTGTCACCGTCTCTATTTTGTGCGCGACTGAACACACAACTTTTCGAATGTCATACCCGAGGTTAACCTGGCGTTGTGAGATGAGCAGCCCCATCTTCTCAAGCAGGCCGACATCTTTGATGAAGATGGCCGAACAGTTGCGAAGCAGCCAATGTGACAGTTCATAGCTCACGTAATCGGCCACTTCAAAAGGGGTTACGGCAACCCAGAGAATGCGATATGTTTCGGAACCTGGCCGTCATATCGGTCTCGCCAGCATCGTCAAGAAGCGCCTCATACTGAACGCCTCGCTTTATAATTTGTTACTGATTCTGTCGGTCACCCATGTTTGAGCCGATATCATTGCAGCGTGCATTTCCAACTGGCAAACGCATTCCATCAGAGGGCATGCCCGCAACCAATTGAATCTGTTCACGTTGTAACCGGGCAGTAGAGAGAACCATTACAATGTCACACGATTGCTCAAGATCCTCAGATCAGCTAGACCACACGGTACGATTAACGTAATCGACGTAACTCAGCACAATCCTTAGCATTTGTTTCGATACCGCACCCGACTCGTAATCTTGGACTGGCTGCATTACTCGCCTGGTCTTGTCATGTTGGGCAATGATGATGCGCACCGCATCCAGTACACGCTCTTTCTTCAGCCCACTCATTATGAGAGTTCCCACATCCATGCCCTCTGGACGTTCATGGGCATTGCGGATGGTAATTGCCGGCAAGTTCAGCAGCGAACTTTCCTCGGTAATGGTGCCGCTATCAGACAAGACGCACAGCGCCTCCAACTGCAACTTGATGTAATCGCAAAATCCGAAAGGTTTAACGAATTGAATTCGTGGATCAAATTTTCCTAATCCCAGCGCATCCAGCCGTTTGCGCGTACGCGGATGTGTGGAAACGATGACCGGGCAACCGTAGGTTTCTGCCAATGCGTTGAGCGTCTCAACCAGATCTAGTAGGTTCTGCGGGCTATCGACGTTTTCCTCGCGGTGAGCGCTCACAATAAAAAATCTATTCGGCTCAAGACCCATGCGCAGCAATACATCTGACTGCTGAATTTTCGGCATGTAGTAGTCCAGCACTTCATGCATGTGTGAACCAGTCTTGATGATCGTCTCAGGCCTGATGCCCTCCGCAATCAGGTAACGGCGGGCATGCTCTGTAAGCACCAGATTGATGTCACTCAGGTGATCCAGCACCTTGCGATTGAGTTCTTCCGGCACACGCTGGTCGAAGCAACGATTACCCGCCTCCATGTGAAACACCGGGATCTTCCGGCGCTTGGCGGAAATGACCGCGAGGCAGGAATTGGTGTCGCCGTATAGCATCACCGCATCTGGCGTTCTCCTGCTCCAGCACATCATCGGACCTCTCGATCACCCGTGCAATGGTCTGAACTGCATTCTCACCGACTGCTTCCAGAAAATGGTCCGGTTTGCGGATACCGAGGTCATCAAAAAACACCTGGTTCAATTCGTAATCGTAGTTCTGGCCGGTATGAACCAGAACATGTCGAGTGTGCTGGTCAAACTCGGCGATCACTCGCGACATTTTGATCAGTTCAGGGCGCGTGCCGACGATGGTCATGACCTTAAGCATTCAGCTCTTCCTGAATGTAGTCCAACTTCAGCAACAACTCTTTAACTTGCTTCGACATTCAGGCGATTGGTGTTGTGCGAAGTGTAGTCATCCAGATGGGATATCTTTTCCTCACCCTCACTGAAGTATTTTGCATAATTGAGGTCACGATTATCTGCCGGAATGCGATAGTAGTTACCCATGTCCTTGGCATGCGCCATTTCTTCACGTGAGATGAGCGATTCATATAGCTTCTCGCCATGCCGCGTACCGATGATCCGAATCTCGTTATCTTTCTTGAAAATCTCCTTGAGCGCTTGCGCCAGATCGGCCACGGTCGAGGCGGGTGCCTTTTGCACAAAGATGTCGCCCTGATTGCCATGCTCAAATGCATAAAGCACCAGATCCACAGAGTCTTCCAGAGACATCAGAAAACGCGTCATGTTCGGATCGGTCACCGTCAACGGCTTCCCCGCTTTGATCTGCGACACAAACAAAGGGATGACCAGAACCGCGTGAGGCCATGACATTGCCGTAGCGCGTCGCACAAAACACGGTTTCACCTTCACGCTGCATGCGCGCCTTGGCAACCATCAGTTTCTCCGCCATTGCTTTTGAGATACCCATCGCATTGATCGGATAAACCGCTTTGTCCGTGCTCAGCACAACCACGCGCTTGACGCCGTTCGCGGTCGCCGCATTCATCACGTTCTCGGTACCGATGACATTGGTGCGCACCGCCTCCATCGGGTAAAACTCGCATGAAGGCACCTGCTTCAAGGCCGCAGCATGGAACACATAGTCCACACCCTTCATCGCGTGATGAAGGCTGTCGTAATCGCGAACGTCACCGATATAAAACTTCAGCTTGCTGTTGTTCAGCGCAATGCGCATATCTTCCTGCTTCTTCTCGTCCCGACTGAAAATACGTATCTCGCGCACCTCGGTAGAGAGGAAACGCTTGAGCACGGTATTTCCAAAAGACCCCGTCCCACCGGTGATCATCAACACTTTGCCGTTAAACATATGACTAGAGCCTATTTATATGAGTACATTAATTTGATCATTTCGCCCCACTCCGGTGCGATATAGCCTGTCGCCTTACGAAATCGCTCGGCATCAAGAGAACGGATCAATTACCACTTGATCATCCGGCTCGATCATGATTTCTTTGCCGTACACCTCAGCAACAAGTTTGAGCAAGTCGCATTTGGAGATAGGCTTTGCGGCGACATGATACACGCCATGCAATTCCGAATGTGGGATCACGACATCGCGGATAATCTTTGCCAGAACCACAGTGGGGACGCCTGAAAATATCGCACGAGTATATCCCTTGCATTTTCCATGCTGAGACAAAAACCAATCGACCAAACCATGCGCGCTCTGCAATTCATGGCCAATAATCGAAGTTCGCAATGTTATCGCGTGTGGATAGTCCACTTCGCCAAGATATTTTGATTTGCCGTACAAATCCTTGGCATCAGAAGCATCTGATTCACGATATCCACCTTTATCTCCTGAAAAAACGCAGTCTGTGCTCATATGCACCAAACGCGCACCAGACAGTTCGCACAGCTTGGCCAGCCTATGTGGCAACAATGTGTTAATCGGAACCGCCTGCAACGGGTCATCCGCCTCGGCTAATTGTTTTACCAACCCGATGCAATTAATTACGACATCAGGGCGGACGCGAATAAAGGCCTGCGTAAGGGAGTCTTGCTGTTCGACATCGACACCGGCGAGCAATTTCTGGGCAATGCTTTCTTGGAAGAATCGTTTCGCACTTTCTGAGCGAACAGTCCCATAAACCTGCCAATCAGTTTTCTCGCTCAACACCCGAACAACGGCATTCCCGAGCATGCCGCTGGCACCCAATACAAGTATTTTCATCCAGGTTTCTCTTTAGCTTCGGTTACGCACAGATTGAAGAAGGCCGATTAGCTGATCGACCAGCATATTGTGTGAAAAATGTTGCGCAAAGTATAAACGCCCCTTGGTTCCCATCGCATCGCGCTCTTGCGGCGACATACGGTACATTTGTAAGATTGCTTCCGCCAGAGCCTCTGCGTCCTCGGCTGGCACCGTCAATCCGGCTCCCGATGTTGCGACCAGATTGGCGCCTTCGCCGTTCAGGCATGCAAGAATAGGCCGCCCCGCAGCCAGATAGGCTTGCACCTTGCTGGGGATGGTGAATGAGAATATTTCCTGATCTGCCAATGTCACCAGTAACACGGATGCCTTCCGCATAAAGCCCGGCATCATTTCCACTGGAAATCTTCCCGGCAAATGGAAATTAGTCAGATTACGATTCTTCGCTTCTTGCAACATCCAGTCCCGGCGACTTCCATCTCCCAACACAACAAACTGAATTTGAGAATACTCTTTCAACAAGGCAGCTGCTTCAACGATCACCTCAACAGCCTGCGCGGCACCGATATTGCCAGCGAACATGACTGAGAACCCACGCCCCAACCCGGGAACTTCTGGCACAGCAGCCAAGGATGGTTCGGAAAAACTCTCTTCAACGGAGTTTGGGTAAAATTTCACCGGTGTACCCGATGCGAGCGCACTGACCGGCACGATAAAAGCTTCGGACTGAACCAGCAACAAATCCACATGACGGTAGATGAAACGGACGACACGTTCGATCAAATTGAGCACGATTCGATTGCGGACGTGCCTCGTTGCCGACAAGCTTTCCGGCCACAGGTCCTGCACCCACAATACGACGGGGCAGCCTTTCAACCACCCAAGGAAGATCGCGGGGATAGCTTGCAGTATCGGCGAAGGAGCATATACAAAAATTACGTCGTATTTTTTCCCACGCAGCAAGTAGGGTGCAAACGACATTCCCGAAACAACGAAAGACAGGTAGTTCAGTGCTAGCCGCCATCTCCTACGCCCCCTTTCCATCAGCGGTATACGATAAATACCAATGTTGTGGTGGGTCTCCTGCTGACACCCCCAAGCCCGGTACCCGTCGAATATCTTGCCGCGCGGATAATTCGGCTTGCCGGTCAGAACCTCGACCTCAATGCCTTTTTCAGACATGGTCTTGGCAATACCGTTGATCTGAAAGTTTTCAGGCCAAAAATACTGCGACCAAATCAGAACTTTCACTTGAGTGCTTCTGCCAAGAATGCCTCTGCTGTATGGGTATGTGCTATGTGCTCTGGATAACCAAGAAATCACCTAGAACTAGCTATCAGCACTCGATATCCTGCAGCCGCCACAGGCCGAGGCATTTATCCGTAAATTGCCCCCCCCCTTCAGTACAGCCCTCATTAATCAGCAACATTGGCTGAGGGAAATTGAAAGGCGGCAACTGCATGTTCAAAGGTCGCCAGAAACTATCCTTTCCCACCAGGTCATTATTTCGATCACGACTGACAAAGGTCGTTGTCAGCAGATATTTCGACCCTGACTGTTTAAAGTTGGCAATGATCTTCAGGGCATCCGCAAATGAGAGGTGCACAAGACAATCCCGGGAAAAAATAAGGTCAACCCGCGGTAACTCGCCTTCCGCCAGATTCATGCATTGAAAGCTTGTCGATGCGTTGCCGAACTCGCGCTGGTTCTTTTCGATCAGGGTCTCAACGATGTCGACACCGATGTAATGTTCTACGCCGAGTTCGGTTCGCCGCATCCAGCACCAATCACCGCAAGGAGCATCTAGAAATGTCTTTACGCCCAGCTCCTGGGCCAGCTTGGGCAATTCGCTACGAATGACCGCCGTCTGGACGAGGTCTGACCCCTCTCCGGAGCGGGAAACCCGGCCGCCAAAGATATTTTTATCATAGATCTCCGAGAATTTCTGCTTCAGGCTCGTGTCTTGAACTGACGCCCGACCAGCAGGCACGGCACTGCTCGTGCGCTGGAGCAACCCCTTGACTCTAAGCCGCAGCCTTGGCGACAAGAGGACACGAACAAACCTAGCTGTGAAATACCGCAGCATCCCACCTATCAGCATCCGGATTGCCCTGGCCACATCCAGCAGGGAACCTTTGGCCAGGTTTTGCAAGCAAAGCCGGGCTGCGGAGCGGCCAGCCTGCTGAAAACCCCGGCGCCACAGACTTGCCGCTATTTCCGCGTAGACAATGAAGGGCGCCCGCTGCGTGGCCGATGCCAATTCGCTGCCTGAGAGACTTGTTACGAATCCCGACAACAAGGTGTTACATTCTTCCAAGGCCGTCCCGGCCATCTTGATGCTTCCTTGCTCAGGGTGGTTGCGCGCCTTCACCAGCAGTTCAGGGATATGAACGAAGCGATATTTTTCGGCCAGGCGGAACCAAAGATCATAATCCTGTGTGGTTCGAAGAGCCTCATTGAAGCCGCCACATTCCGCAAAGGCCATCTTGGGAATAAGGAGAGTGCATCCGTGCAGGACATTCTCGACCGTAATCCAATAACGGAAGTGCTCTGGCGAGACACCCTGCAACCCGACGGAATAGCCCTCTCCGGGTCGGTCGAAAAGACGGAATAGTCGCTATAGATGATCGTTCTCTCGCGATCCAGCTTGGATAGGGCCTCGATCTCGCGCTCGATCTTAGTTGCTACTGTACAGATCATCGTGGCTAAGCCAGGAGAAATACTCACCCGTCATCTCCCGGATTGCCCGGTTCAGTGCCGAGGCCACCCCCCCATTCGGCTTGGAGAAATATCGAATTTTGTTGCCATAAGAAAGCGCCACATGCTCGGTTTTCCCATCATCCTGCGATCCATCATTCACCACAACAATCTCGATGTTGCGATATGTCTGGGCAAGCGCGCTATCTATCGCTTCACGCAGAAAGTCAGAGCCGTTGTATACAGGTATGACAATAGATACCTTGGGGTTGTTGGCGCTCAATTCAAAGCCTCCATCTGGGCTCGTCGTTTTGATATGGCTTTCCTGATTCCCGAATGAAGCTGCCAGTGTGAAAACTGCCTGGCCAGCTGCGTACAGCCTTAAGTAACAGCAGATACCCCTGGTTTCTCCATGCCGGAATGCTCATCAGTGCGCCCACCATAATATGTACTACAGCTTGGCAATCCCTCTTCGACGCACCAGCCAGCCAACATCGACATCTTCCCGATTAATTTTTTTCACGTAATATTTCAATGGCGAGCAAGATTTTTTCAGGATTCTGCGTGATCAATGAATTTTCATGATGTGTGCGCAATAGGCACGTGTATGCCTGCATTGCACCAATCTGAAATGTCTTGGAGATCCGCCTCCACATGTCCGTATCCTCGAAGCGCTCCATATTTTCATCGAAGCCTCCTACTACCTCAAATACCTCGCGCCTAGCCATGACAGTTGGCAAAGTAATTGTGACTGGAACAAAAAAGGCAATGTCTTTGTATATCCAGCGAGCCCTTGCCTCATACACGTGCGGCAACGAATTACCGTTTTCGTCAATGCAATGTGCCGATGTGTAGACCATTCCGCAGTAGGGCGTTTATCCATGAAATCCACTTGCATGCCCAGCTTCTCCGGCAGGTACAAGTCATCGGAATCAAGAAATGCCAAGTAGCGCCCCTTGGCCAGTTCGAGGGCATGGTTGCGCGCGCGGGAACGACCCTGATTTGGTTGGTAAATATATCTAATTTTTTCAGAAGAAAATTCTTTAACCACATCCGCGGTGCCATCAGTCGAGCCATCATCAACAACAATGATTTCAAAATCCTTGAATGTTTGGTCAAGCACGCTCTTAACGGCGGCACCGATAAACTTCTCTCGGTTGTATGTGGGAATAATCACACTGACAGTGGGCTGCATGTCGTTCATTGTTTATTTGCCGAAAAACATTCGGCGGATTTTTCGCTCTATTCGCGTCATAAAAAAAGAGTTAACTTCCGCATGTTTTTCCTCCAGCTCGGCTTGCTTCTGCCTAGATCGAGCTCCATTGTTTTCAATGTATCTCGTAACTGTTGATCAACCTCAAAAGACTGGACTTTCTTACTCTCGGGATACGTTTTGATTGCCCAGAATGCCCCGAATGGTTGCTCAAGCGGATTAGAGGAACTATCGAACAGGTGAAATTGTTTAGCACCAAAGACCTCCCACAAGTCTCCTGAAAAATCTTCAGGCAACCACCCTGAATTTGTGTCCTGCCAATCGGCCCCACTCAAGCCCCAAGCATCCTTGCCATCACCATGATGCTGCGGCATGAAACCCAACGGGGTAAAAACCACAACTTGACTCCTAGCAATGTCTTCCGTAGCCGCCAGCAGCCTTTGGCCCTCCGCCTTTTCTAAATGCTCAATAACATCGACCAAGAAAACTGTATCGACCGATTTAGCCGGGAAAAATCTCACCGCGTCCTGCCAACCCATATTCAATACAACATAACTACGATCTCGCGTATCGAGCGCCGCTATTTTCTGCTGCAAGTGATCTACATATTCGCGATATGGCTCACAGCAAATATGCTACCAGAGGCTTAATGTAATCCTGAGGCATGATGCCGCAACCAATATCAAGCACAATCTCAACAGATTTCATAGCGCGCGCCGCCACATCCGTAAGACTTTCTTTTTCCAGCCAAATTGTATTCATAAAAAACTTAAACCCTAGCTATTCAACGCCTGAGTGCTCCATCCAAGACAAGGCCGCACACAGCCACAATACTCACCGTGATAATCACCCCGGATTTCAAAGGAGTCCTGAATGTGGAAACGTAATACATCACTTTCCATTTTAGGTTCACTGTAATTCTTGCCAAACATGTTGATCGAAATGCTAAACCAACCATTGTTGAAATAATTTGGGGGAATTTTGCATATTGTCATATATGAACCAACCGGCATCGGCTTACCATACCAATGGTCATCATTGTTATTAATTGAACTAAACACACAATTACCTTCACCGTCATAAACAATAAGAGTTATACCCACCGTACTGCCAGGCACTTTTACGATGAACTCTATTTGAATATCAAATTGAATATTGGTGAAAATTTCTTGCAATGGCCGGCCTGAAACATCGCACAATGAAACCTTTTTAAGCGTGGAAATTGAGTTTTGTGGGGCATGCATAACATCTGGCCACTCTCGCGACATGTCCCCCTTCACTTCCACGCCCTCCATGTATTTTCCAATCATTTCGGACGTGTCACCGAAAGCCGCTATTTTTCCATTTTCCATGAGCAGCACTTTATTGCATAACGTACGTACAGCATTCAAATTATGACTGACAAATAGAATTGTTCTTTCTTCATCTCTTTCCCTCATCTTGCCCATGCATTTTTTCTGAAACTGCGCATCTCCTACCGCCAGCACCTCATCGACAATCAGTATCTCTGGTTCCAGATGAGCGGCAACTGCAAAAGCCAGGCGGACATACATACCGCTCGAGTACCGTTTTACTGGCGTATCGAGAAATCTTTCCACTTCGGCAAAAGCGACGATCTCGTCAAATTTATTTGCAATTTCGGCCTTGCTCATGCCAAGGATCGCCCCGTTAAGATAAATATTTTCTCTGCCGGTGAGTTCCGGATGAAAACCTGTGCCGACTTCCAGCAGGCTTGCCACACGCCCTTTGATGGAGACCTTGCCTGATGTGGGCTCGGTAATGCGGCTCAGGATTTTCAGCAAGGTGGATTTGCCCGCACCGTTGCGCCCGATGATGCCTACGCGGTCGCCTTGCTGAATGTCGAAACTTACATCCTTGAGCGCCCAGAATTCTTCATGTAGTCGGGTCAATCCGTTGCGGCAAAGGGATGGAGCAACTTGTCGGCGACACGCTTTGCTCCATTCGCCAGTACGTCACGCAAGGTGGTATAGCGCTCCTGTTTCTGATGGCCGATGATGTATTTTTTCGAGAGGTTCTCGACAGTGATGACGGATGACATCAGATCACGTCCGCAAAGGTTTTTTCCGTTTTGCGGAAATAGACGATCCGGTGACTAGAATCACGAGAACCAGAACAAGGGAGAGCAGGAATCCGGGCCAATAGAGTTGGGTATCTGCCACCCAGAATCGCCCAGCGAAATCCATCGATCACTCCCACCATCGGGTTCAGGGAGTAGAGCGAGCCGCCATTGTTCGGGAACGATGGTGCTGCTGAACCCGACCGGTGAAATGTATAGTCCGAACTGCACCACGAACGGCACGATTATGCGAAAATCGCGGTATTTGACGTTGAGCGCAGCGATCCACAAACCAGCGCCCATTGCAGCGGCAAATGCCATAAAGATAAAAAGAGGCAAGGTCAGCATGCGCAAGTTAGGCGCGAACCCGTACCAGATCATCAGCCCGACCAGGATGATCCCCGAGATCAGAAAGTCCACGAAACTGACGATCACCGCGCTGGTGGGAATAACCAGCCGTGGAAAGTACACTTTGGAAATCAACCCGGCATTGCTGACCAGGCTGTCTCCGGCGCCGCTGAACGCGTTGGAGAAAAATTGCCAGGGCAACAGCGCGGCAAAGACCAGAATCGGATAGGGCACGCCATCGGATGGCAGTTTCGCGAGCTTGCTGAAAACCAGCGTGAACACCAGCATGGTAGTCAATGGGCGCCTAACGCCCACGCAATCCCAATAGCGGTTTGTTTGTAACGAACAAGAATGTCTCGCCAAGCCAAAAAGAAAAAAAGCTCTCGATAACGCCACAGGTCTCGCCAATAATGGCGCTCTGTAGCCCCCGCTTCAATTGTAATTACTTGTTCTATGGCTTTTTGCATAAAGTAACGGCTGTGTATCAGTCAAGTTTCAGATCTCCCCACCGCCAACCGCGGGGTGATTTACAGAGATATATTTGGCAGAGAGATATTGGTCAAAAGACCATACGGTAAAAGTTTCCCCGGTTTCCGTCTTTCAGCGGGCAGCTATCATGCTACCCGTTTTTCCTTCTAATGATCTATCAACCAGTAGTGCAAGAACCGCCTGTCGGCGGCTTGTAACTGGTAGCGAAGCATCTGTTGCCAGTTGTAAAGTCAAACTGTTCTTGTTGGACACCACAGCGCCTGACAATCAATATTCACTCCCACCTACAGCGCAAGCAAACACTGATATATCCTTAGTTTCGACAGGCAGAACTGGGCCACAATTGCGCCCCGAACCGCTCGACACCGAAGCCGCTCACAATCAGCGGGATGGTAACTAATCCGCCAGCCGCAGTAGACCAAAGCCCACAAGGTTGATCTGTGAATTTTTCGCGAGCGCCTTGCGTGACAGTGAATTCACGCTTTTATCAGGATTCATTCCCCCTCATTTCACACAATGCTGGCCAACTGAAAAACGGTGGGGTATCAGTGACCAGCCGCCGTTTGCAGCATCAGCTGACAACATAGTGCGCTGTGCGCGCCGAGCCTGTATTCCGGTCATCCTGAACGCAATCGCAGCCAGTCCTGTACCTGCCGGACGGACGCTCACCACGAACGGGCACTTAAATATTCAAATGCCGACTCAACAAGACATGGCGAATTGGTTTTCAGGTGGATCAGGCGGGCATTTGGCATGGGCGATTATATCTACAGCGTCAATGTTGGCATCGCTTTAATGCCCCCGACCAGCCTGACGAGCTTTCGCTGCGCCCGGCACTCGACTGACAAAATACGGCACATCCTGCCCGGTTGCGGCGCGATCGCGCGCCGCAGCGGCCCCTCCAACTGCCATCGAGCATCGTCCATCTCGTGCCACACAAGGCTTTGCGCCGCATTGGCCGAATTTTCCGGGTCATTTTCTAAAGTTGGCACGACCGCTGCACGTTAATGAGCCAGACACGGCGAATCGTGTTCAATCTTGTCCAACTTAAGGAGTTTCCAAATGGAAATGAAAATCATGGCACGTAAAGCACAGCAAGGTTTCACCCTGATCGAACTGATGATCGTCGTGGCGATTATCGGTATTCTGGCTGCAGTGGCGATTCCGGCTTATCAGGATTACACCATCCGTGCCCGTGTATCCGAGGCCGTTAATGTGGCCTCGGCCGCAAAGACTTCGGTTAGCGAGAATATTTCCAATAACGGCGGCGTTCTCCCTGCGAATGCGTGTCTCGGTGTGAACACGTTTGCTGCCGCCATTGGGAACGTGGCAAGCCTGGCTTGTGCCGCAGCAACTGGCATTATTACTGTAACAACCACAGCGGTAATGCTGGCGCCGTCACGATGGACCTTCGACCCGTAGCTCCTGGTGCGGGGGGCGCGGCAATTACATGGACTTGTGTCAGAACTGCGGGTAGCAACAACCATGTACCCGCAAACTGCCGAGTCTAATTTATAGGCCGCATAGGGGATAATAATCTTAGGATTTTGTAACCTTTGTCTGACAAAAGCCTCCTTCGGGAGGCTTTTTCTATTTTTACTATGGCGTAAGCCTTGATCCTCGCGCCATCCAACTCAGGTCATGGGAACAATGAGAGAAGAAGCCATGTGACGTCGATGACATCGTGCAACATCACGATATTGACAGTTTCTGCCGCTCGCCCGGCACCAGCCCTCTGTCCGAGTTTGCCGTTTCACGTTTTTCGACTGACGAAATACTGCATCCTGCCCGGTTGCGGCGCGATTCGGGCGCTGTCGCGGAACCTCCAGACGCCATCGAGCACGCGTTCATCTCGCGCCACACAAGGCTTTGCGCCGCATTGGCCGAATTTTCCGGGTCATTTTCTAAAGTTGGCACGACCGCTGCACGTTAATGAGCCAGACACGGCAAGACCGTGTTCATCTTGCCCGACTGAAGGGGAATTGAAATGCGTAAAGTACAACAAGGTTTTACTCTGATCGAACTGATGATCGTCGTCGCGATTATTGGCATTCTGGCAGCAATCGCGATTCCGGCGTACAGCAGGTTACACCGTCCGTGCCCGTGTATCTGAGGCCGTTAACGTGGGCTCGGCTGCCAAGGTTCGGTTATCGAGACCACATTCGCAAATGGGGCGTTGCCTGCCCGCGGAAGCGTGATCCGGCGTGAACTCGTTTGCTGCGGCCATTGGAAAATGTGTCTAGCCTTGCATGGTGCCGAGCAACTGATCACCATTACCGTAACAACCACAGCCGAATGTGGTGCCGTCACGATGGACCTTCGATCCGTAGCTCCTGCGTTACGGGGGGCGCGGCATATTACATGGGACTGCACTGGCAGCAACTCGGGTAGCAATATACCAGTACCGGCAAATTGTCGAGTTAATTTATAGGCTGCAAGGGGATATGGGACAGCTTAGGATTTTGTACCTTTGTCTGCAAATCCTGCTTACGGGAGGCTTTTTCTATGGCACCTCGGGAAATCAGGCCTTAACTGATTTGCTTCTTCCCGCCGCCGCCCGCTTCCCCGCGATCAACCGCTTCAGTTCCGGCACGCACGACCCACACTCGGTGCCGCATTTGAGCGTGGCTTGCAGCGCGGCCAGATCGGCCCCGCCCGCAATCGCCGCGACGATGTCGGGTTCGGCCACGTTCAGACAGTTGCAGACGATGCGGCCGCGCGCGGCGCTGCCCGCGGGCGGCTGCGTGACGGGCGCCAGCAGCCAGTTGCGCACTTCCATCGCCGGTGCACCTTCGGCGATCAGTCCCTTGAGCCAGTCATAGGCGGCGATTTCGCCGGACAGGCGAGCGCCGGTGATGACACCGTCTTCCACCCGCGCCTTTTTCCAGATGCCGCGGCGGGCGTCCTGGTAGTTCATGATCAGCAGCGGGTCGTCGAGGCCAAATGCCCGCGTCCATCTCCTGCACCAGGGATTCGGGCAGCGGGCCTGAACTGGCCGCCTGGAACACCAGCACGCTGTTGTCGCGCCCGGTGAGGCTGGCGGTGGCGAAATCGAAACGCTCCAGAAAGGCTGCGCCTGCCGCAGCAGGCTGGCGCCATCGCCGCGCCGCATGATGACGCGGCGATAGGGCAGTTCGGCTTTCTCCACCTGCACCGCGCAATGCTTGAGTTCGGGCTGTTTCGACACCGGGTCGACGCTGCGTCTGCGTGAGCGCGTTCACGCCCTGCCCCGCCATGAAGCGGCCGCCCCAGTGCATCGGGCATGAAGGTCTGGCCGCGCGCGCAGTTCGTCGCTGGCCTGCACTTTGACGACCAGGCTGCCACGCCGGCTTTTCACCCGCACCAGGTCGCCGTCCTGCAAGTCGGCGGCGCTCCATGTCGCATGCGGTTCATCGACAGCAGCGGTTCTTCGACGTGGGCATACAGCCGCGCCACCAGGCCGGTGCGGCTCATGCCGTGCCACTGGTCGCGCAGGCGGCCGGTGTTGAGATGCAGCGGGTAGCGCGCGTCGATGGGCTCGGCCACCGGGCGGTACGGCGCGTCGTGAAAGTGCGCCCGGCCGCTGGCGGTGGGAAACACGCCGTCGGCATACAGGCGCGGCGTGCCCGCTGGCCGCGCCTGCGGGCAAGCGGCCATTGCTGCGGCGCGCTGATCCAGCAGCGCGTAGCTGCAGGCCGCTGATGTCGAGATCGCGCCCACGCGTGGATTCGCGGTGTTCGTTGAAGATGTCTTCGGCGTATCGGAATAGGTGAACCAGCGCGCGCGCCTTTTATCCGGGCGACTGCTCGCAGCCGGTCGCCCAGCCGCCAGGCGAAATCCACCGCCGATTGCCCAGTCCGGGCGCGCCTCGCCGGGCGGCGGCACCGCCGCACGCAGCGCGCGAGATGCAGCGCTCGGAATTGGTCACCGTGCCCTCCGTCTCGCCCCAGGTGGCAGGCCGGCAGCAGCACATCGGCGTAAGCGCACGGTTTCGGTGTCGGCGAAGGCTTCCTGCACCACGACGAATTCTGCCGTCTGCAGCGCTTCGTGCACCAGCTTCAGGTCGGGCATGCGACTGCGCGGGGTTGGTGCAGGCGATCCACAGCGCCTTGATCTCGCCGCGCTTGCACCGCTTCGAACATCTCGACCGCAGTCTTGCCCGGCGTCGCCGGGCACGTCGTCCACCCCCCACAGCGGGCGACTTCGGCGCGGTGTTCGGGGTTGCCCAGGTCGCGGTGCGCCGACAGCAGATTGGCCATGCCGCCGACTTCGCGCCCGCCCATCGCGTTGGGCTGGCCGGTGAGCGACAGCGGCGCGGCGCCCGGCTTGCCGATCTGGCCGGTCGCCAGATGCAGGTTGATCAGCGCGGCATTCTTGTCGGTGCCGCAGCTGGACTGATTCAGCCCCTGGCAATACAGCGACAGCGTCGGCCCCGGCGGCGAACCAGCGCGCGGCCTGCACGATGTCGGCGGCAGCTCACGCCGCAGATCGGCGCCACTTTTTCCGGCGTGTATTCGCGCACGGTTGCGCGCAAGCGCTTCCCAGCCTTCGGTGTGCGCGGCGATGTAATCGCGGTCGATCAGTTCCTCCCACAGCATCACGTTGCAGCATGGCGTGGAACAGCGCCACGTCGGTGCCGGGCAGGATGGACAGGTGCAGGTCGGCCTCCGCTGCGGTATCGGTGCGGCGCGGGTCGACCACGATCAGCTTGAGTTCGGGATTGGCTTTACGCGCCGCCTCGATGCGGCGAAACAGGATGGGATGGGCGTACGCGGTGTTCGACCCGGCGATGAAAATCACCCCGGCGTGGTCGATGTCGTCATAACAGCCGGGCGGCGAATCCGCGCCCAGGGTCGCCTTGTAGCCGGCCACCGCGGACGACATGCACAGGCGCGAATTGGTGTCGACGTTGTTGGTGCCGATCAGGCCCTTGGCCAGCTTGTTGAAGACGTAGTAGTCCTCGGTGGTGAGCTGGCCGGAGATGTAGAAGCCCACTGCGTCCGGCCCATGCTCGCGGATGATGGCGCGCGAATGTGTCTGCCGCATGGTCGAGCGCCGCGTCCCAGCTCACGCGCTGGCGCGCGCCTTGCGCGATCCGTGCGCAGCTCGGGATACGAGCGCGCGCCCGCCCGCCTGCGCCGACAGATGCAGCGTCGCGCCCTTGGTGCACAGCTTGCCCTGATTGGCCGGATGCGCGGGGTCGCCGCGCACGCCGGTGATTTTCCCGGCCTCGGCCTCGATCAGCACCCCGCAACCGGTGCCGCAATAACAACAGACAGATGAAACGACAGACATGAAGACATTCCTCGCTGCGAGCTTAAAGCACAGCGGGTGCCAGCTGATTTATCTGTTTTAATTCAATCGCTTAACTGTATGGCGCCGCTACCTGGCAAGGCGTGTTGCCCGGTTTGCGTGCATGCCGCTGGCGGCTTGATACAAATTGGTGCGAACCGGACGTGGCATGCACCATTGCGGCGGCACGTCGCCGAACACGCCCCGACGACGTGCCGCAGGATGAATCAGGCGGTGCGTGAATAGCGCGGCTGGTCGCCGGCGGCCTGCTTCAGGTAGCGGTCGAAGCACATGCCGATGTTGCGCAGGAACAGGCGGCCGCTGGGGGTGACGCTGATTTTGTCGGGCGCGAGGGTGACCAGGCCGTCGTCGGCCAGCGGGCGCAGGTCGTTCAGCGCGTCGGCGAAATAGTCGCTGAACGCGATGCCCCACTCGCTGCCGAACGCGGCGAAATCGAGTTCCAGGTCGCACATCACGCGGGTGATCGCTTCGCGCTGGATCTGGTCGTCGCGGCTGAGCTTGAGGCCGCGCTCGACGGCGAAGCCGGTCGCGGCGATGCGCTCCTGGTAGCGCTTGAGGTTCTTCTCGTTCTGCATGTAGACATCCGCCGTCTGGCTGATGCTGGACGCACCGAAGGCGAGGATGTCGCAGTCCTTGTGGGTGGTGTAGCCCTGAAAATTGCGCCACAGGGTCTTGTTCTGCTGCGCGCGCACCAGTTCGTCTTCGGGGCGGGCGAAGTGGTCGAGGCCGATGTTGACGTAGCCGGCCGCGCCGAGCGTCTCGTTCACCGTCTGCTGCAAGCCCAGGCGCGTCGCCAGATCGGGCAGATCGGCTTCGGCTGGATCAGGTTCTGGTGCTTTTTCAGCCACGGCACATGGGCGTAGGCAAACACCGCCAGCCGGTCGGGCGCCCATTCGGTCACCCGCTCCAGCGTGCGGCTGAAGCTCGCCACCGTCTGTTTCGGCAGGCCCACGATCAGATCCAGATTGATGCTGGAAAAGCCGAGTTCGCGCGACCAGTCGAGCACCTGCTGGATCAGGGCCTCGGACTGGATGCGGTTGACTGCCTGCTGCACCGCCGGATCCATGTCCTGCACGCCGAACGACAGGCGATTGAAGCCGGATTCGCGCAGCGCCACCAGATGCTCGCGCGTCAGTTCGCGCGGATCGACTTCGCAGCTGACCTCGGCATCGTCCGCCAGGGTGAAATGGCTGCGCATCATCGCCATCAGGCGGCGGATATCGTCGGGATTCAGGTAGGTGGGCGTGCCGCCGCCCCAGTGCAGCTGGCGGACCACGCGATCGGGTATCGACCAGCTGCGCAGTGCGCGCCATTTCCTGATCGAGGGTGGCGAGATAGGGCTGGGTCTTGCTGTAGTCCTGCGTCGCCACCATGTTGCAGCCGCAGTAGTAGCAGAGCGAATCGCAGAACGGAATGTGGGCATACAGCGACAGTCCGCGATCGGGCGCGGGCGCAGCCAGCGTCGCGGCCCAGTCCGCTTCGCCGAAGCCGGTGTGGAAATACGGCGCGGTGGGATACGAGGTGTAGCGCGGACCCGCGACGCTGTATTTCTGGAGCAAGGCAATCGCACTTTGCATGTCACCCCTCCTTAAACAAGATACAAGTGTCTGATTTTATGATTGGCATGCCGCACCGGTCAAGCCACGCGTCAGGGAACGCTCAGCTGCAGGCCGGAAAATTCGTCGTTGAACAGCCCCACTTCGTCGCCCGACGCGAAAGTGCCAGCCTTCCAGGTGGCCGAAGTCGGTGCTGGACTGCGGCTTGAGTTCCAGCTTGAACCGTTTGACGGTCGACAAGGTGGGATTGCGCACTGCCAGCACCACGGTCAGATAACGGTCGCTGGTGTTTTCGATCACCGCGACCAGGCCGTTGCCCAGCAGCGACGAGCGGAAGGTGACGACCAGCGGCAACGCGGGCTTGGCCGCGACGGCCGCCTGGTAATCGCTTTCCTTGTAGGCCAGTTGCGCCTTGAGCTGCTCGACTTCGCGCAGGCTCTCGGTCAGCAGGCCGCGCGTCTCTGCCAGATAACGCTCCGCCTGCTGGCGGGTTTCGACTTCCTTCGACAGCCGCCGCTTGCCGTCGTCCAGGTCGACCTTGAGCATGAAGGCATACAGCAGCAGTCCGCACACCAGCACGAACAGCACGACATTGAGGCCGATCGAGACGACCAGTCCCCGCCGCCTGCCCGGATGGGTCGCTGCGGGCAGGTCGCCTGTCGCGCCCGGCCTGCCGCTTTCCGCCGCCGCCATGCTCATCCGGTGTTGCGCATCCCGGCTGCGATGGCGTTGATCGAGCGCTTCAGCGGCGTCAGCCAGGTTTCCTGCTCGGATTCCCACACGCTGCCGCTGCGGTAGCGTTTCAGCATGCGCACCTGAATGTGGTTGATCGGGTCGATATAGGGACGGCGGCGCGAGATCGAGAGCGAGAGGGACGGATTTTCTTCCAGCAACGCACCGATCTGCGCAACCTGCTTGACCCCTGCCACGGTGCTGATGAATTCATCGGCAATCGTGCGATACACCGCCATGGTATTGGGGTGCTCGCACAGACGCGCGTATTCCTCGGCGATTTCCATGTCGGCCTTGGTCAGGGCCATCTGCACGTTCGACAGCAGGCTGCGGAAGAACGGCCACTCGCGGTACATTGCCTGCAATTGCGCCAGTCCATCCGGCTGGCTGGCGATGAAACCATTCAAGGCGCTGCCGATGCCGAACCAGGCAGGCAGGGTGTGGCGCGACTGCGCCCAGCCGAACACCCACGGAATCGCACGGATCGAGCCGAGCGAGCGGTCGGCTTTCTTGCGGTGCGACGGCCGGCTGCCGATATTGAGCAGGCCGATTTCGGTGACCGGGGTGCTTTCGTAGAAGTAATCGATGAAACCCGGCGTGGCGATCAGCGCGCGGTAGGCGGTTTCGCCCGCCGCCGCCATGTCGCGCATCCAGTCGAGATAGTTTTGCGGATAGCGCACCTCGCTGTGCGCCAGCGCGGTGGCGCTGGCTTTCAAGCAGGCCGGTGACGCCCATGCCGATTTCGTAGTTGGCGGTTTCCGGGTTGCTGTATTTGTAATACAGCATCTCGCCCTGTTCGGTGAACTTGATTTCGCCGTTCACGGTGCCGGGCGGTTGCGACAGGATGGCGTCGTGGGTGGGGCCGCCGCCGCGCCCGACGGTGCCGCCGCGACCGTGGAACAGGCGGCATTCGACGCCGTGATGCTGGGTCAGCGCGATGATGGACAGCTGCGCCTGGTAGAGATTCCAGTTCGACGCCAGGGTGCCGCCGTCCTTGCACGAATCCGAGTAGCCGAGCATGACTTCCTGGCGATTGCCGTTGGCCGTCACCAGCGCCCGGTAGACCTTGTTCGTCAGCAACTGTTCGAGAATCTCCTGACCGCGCTGCAGGTCGTCCACCGTTTCGAACAGCGGCGCGACCAGGATGCGGCAGAACCAGTCGCCGCCGCTGTGGCCGCACAGGCCGACCAGGCGCGCCAGCAGCATCACTTCCATCACGTGCGAGGCGCTGTGCGTCATCGAAATCACGTAGGCGCCGAACACTTCGTCGCCCACTTCGGCCTGCAGCTTCGCCATGCGGCGGAACACCGCGAGCGCCTCGCGCGCCTCGTCGTCCAGCGCGGCATCGTCCACCGCGATCGGGTCGATATAGCCGACCCAGGCGGCCAGGCGCTGCAGGCGTTCGGCTTCGTCCGCGCCGGCATAATCGAAATCGGGATCGATCTGCTGCAGCACGGCGGTGACGGTGCGCGTATGCACGGTCGATTCCTGACGAATATCGAGTTGCAGCAGGTGAAAGCCGAAGCTTTCCACCAGCCGGATCAGCGCCTGCAAATCCTGCTGGGCGACGATGCGGTCGCCGTGGCTGATCAGCGAATCGCGCAACAGATACAGGTCGTCGAGGAAAGCGGCGGCGTTTTCATACGCCAGATGCGAGGTGAAGCTCGGCACATCGGCCAGGCACTGGTGGACGTAGGACAGGTTGGCATCCAGCCGCGCCAGCATGATCGCCGCCATGCGGCGGTAGGGTTCGCGGCTGTAGATCTGCACCGCGGTGCCGCGGAACACCTGTTCGCCGAACTCTTCTTCATAGGTCGCTCAGGCGCTCCAGGAACGCGGCGGACGGCGTGCACCAGCCGCTGCTGTGGGTGAGCGTCTGCCGCAGTTCCAGCACCCGCGCGCGGTATTCGTCGAGCGCCGCCTGCATCTGCGTATGCACCGTCCATTCGGTGACATCCGCCGTCACGAAGGGATTGCCGTCGCGATCGCCGCCGATCCACGAGCCGAAGCGGATAAAGCTCGGCACGCTGACCGGCGCCACGCCGTCGGCGTTGACGCCGTAATGCTTGCGCAGCGCTTTCTCGAAGAAGTGATACGCCTTGGGCACCGCCTCGAACAGGCTTTCGCGCACGTAATACAGTCCGTTGCGCACTTCGTCGCGCACTTCGAGCTTGGCGCTGCGCAGTTCGTCGGTGCGCCACATCACCTGGATTTCGGCGGTCAGCTGCGCTTCCAGTTCACGCTGATCGTTCACCCCGAGGATCGGGCTGTAGAGCTGGTCGCAAATCAGGAAGACCCGGCGCATGCCTTCCATCACCGCACGACGGCGCGCCTCGGTCGGATGGGCGGTGAACACCGGTGCGTAATGCAGGCGGTTGACCATCTCCTGCAAGGTGTCCATCGACAGGCCCTGTGTCTTGAGATCGGCCAGGGTGCGGTCGAACGAGCCTTCCCACAGCGGCATGCCGTGCGACAGCATGCGGCGACGATTGCGGTGGGCAAAGCTTTCTTCCGCCACGTTGACCAGCTTGAAATAGCTGGAAAACGCCCGCACCACCAGTTCCACCTTGTCGGCCGGCATGGCATCGATCATCGCCATCAGTTCGGTGCGGCGTTGCTGGTCTTCCTGCTGTTGCAACTCGGCAAAGCCGCGGCGCAGGGTTTCCACCGCTTCGAACACGTCTTCGCCGGCGAACTGCAGCAACACCTGGCCCAGCAAGGTGCCCAATAGTTTGACCTGCGCGCGCAGGTGATCATCCGTCAGGAGGTTTTCGGGTGCGTTCATGGGCAGTCGATCAAATTGAGTGTGGCCAGACGGGCTGGCAGACAAGGCCCGATTTTCGCATAGTCGGCACGCATCACCCAACCGCGCGCCGCGCGTTGCGGAACATCCGCAGCCAGGGGCTGTCGCCGGCCATATCGTCCGGTTTCCATGACAGCTGTACGCTGCGGAACACCCGTTCCGGATGCGGCATCAGGATGCTGAAACGGCCATCCGCGGTGGTGAACCCGGTCAGCCCCCCCGGCGAGCCATTGGGATTCAGCGGATAGGTCTCGGTCGCCGCGCCGTGGTGATCGACGTAGCGCAGGGTGGACAGCGCCTGCGCGGCGTGCGCCGGGTCGCGGAATACCACCCGGCCTTCGCCGTGCGACACCGCAATCGGCATCATCGAACCCGCCATGCCGGCGAAGAACAGCGACGGCGAGTCCAGCACTTCGACCAGCGCGAAGCGGGCCTCGAACTGCTCCGACAGGTTGCGCTCGAAGCGCGGCCAGGCCTCGGCGCCGGGGATCAGGTCGTGCAACTGGCTCATCATCTGGCAGCCGTTGCACACGCCCAGCGCGAAGGTGTCGGCGCGCTCGAAAAACGCGGCGAACTGGTCGCGCGCGCGCGGGTTGAACAGGATGGACTTGGCCCAGCCGCCGCCCGCGCCCAGCACGTCGCCGTAGCTGAAACCGCCGCACGCCGCCAGGCCGGTGAAATCGCCGAGGCTGACGCGCCCGGACAAGAATGTCGCTCATGTGCACGTCGACTGCCGCAAAACCGGCGGCGTCGAACGCAGCGGCCATTTCGACCTGGCCGTTGACGCCCTGCTCGCGCAGCACCGCCACGCGCGGGCGTTTGCCGCTGGCGACGAAGGGCGCAGCGATGTCGGCCTGCGCGTCGAAGCTCAGCGCATAGCGCAGCCCCGGATCGGCCGCATCCCGATGGGCGGCGTATTCCTGCTCGGCGCAGGCCGGGTTGTCGCGCAGTTTCGCCATTTCATAACTGGTGCGCGCCCAGGCGCTTTGCAGGTCGGTGCGCGCCTCGTCGAAGAACAGCTTGCCGTCGCGCAGCATGCGCACGCGGTCGTCGCGCATTGAGCTGTCCGATCGACATGGAATTCGCCGCGCAGATCGGCCTCGATGAAGGCCTGCATCACCGCCTGCGTATCGCCGCGCCGCACTTGCAGCACCGCGCCCGCCTCTTCGTTGAACAGCACATTGAACATGCGCTGCGAGACATCGCCCGTCGGTCAGCTGCTCGGGTTCGGGCAGGCCCTCGTCTTCGACCTCGTGACGAATCTGCTCGATGCACAGTTCGTCGACGTCGAGATCGACGCCGCAATGGCCGGCAAACGCCATCTCGGCCAGCGTGGCGAACAGGCCGCCGTCGGAACGGTCGTGATAGGCCAGCAGCTTGCCGTCCGCGTTCAGCGGCTGCACGGTGTCGAAGAATGCATTCAGCGCAGCAGCTGCCGGGCGCATCCGGGCAACGGTCGCCCACCTGCTTGTAAGCCTGGGCAAAGCTCGATGCGCCGAGGCGGTTCCTGCCCAGCCCCAGATCGATCAGGATCAGGTCGGTGTCGCCGCAGTCGGTGCGCAACTGCGGCGTGAGGTGCGCGCGTCGCATCGGGCGTGTTGGCGAACGCCGAGATCACCAGCGAGATCGGCGAGGTCACCGCTTTCTTCTCGCCGCCGTCCTGCCACACGGTTTTCATGCTCATCGAATCCTTGCCGACCGGGATGGAAATCGCCCAGCGCCTGGCAATAATTCGAGACCGCCGCCACGGTGTCGAACAGCGCGGCATCTTCGCCGGGATGACCGGCCGGCGCCATCCAGTTGGCCGACAGCTTCACCTGCGCCGAGGCCGTCGACGCGCGCGGCGGCGAGGTTGGTGATCGCCTCGACGATCGCCATGCGTCCCGACGCCGGCGCATCGATCAGCGCCAGCGGCGCTTTTTCGCCGATGGCAAACACTTCACCGTGCGTGGTCCGGTAGCCCGCCAGGGTGATCGCGCAATCGGCCACCGGAATCTGCCACGGCCCGACGCACTGGTCGCGCGCGGTCAGGCCGCCGACGCGTGCGGTCGCCGATGGTGATCAGGAACATTTTCGACGCCACGCCGGGCATCGCCAGCACGCGATAGACCGCGTCCTTCAGGTCGATGCCGTCGAGCACCAGCGGCGCGGGCATGGCGGGCTGATGCGCCACGTCGCGCGTCATCTTGGGCGGCTTGCCGAGGATCACGTCGAGGCTCACGTCCACCGGCGCATTCTGGAAATGGCTGTCGGTCACCAGCAGGTGATTGTCTGCGGTGGCCTCGCCGAGCACCGCAAACGGGCAGCGCTCGCGCTCGCACATCGCGCGGAATTCGCCGAGGCGTTCCGGCGGAATCGCCAGCACGTAGCGCTCCTGCGCCTCGTTGCACCAGATTTCGCGCGGCGACATGCCGGACTCTTCCGACGGCACGGCGCGCAATTCGAAACGTCCGCCGCGGCCGCCGCCGTGCACCAGTTCCGGCAGCGCATTCGACAGGCCGCCGGCGCCGACGTCGTGGATCGACAGGATGGGATTGTTGTCGCCCAGCTGCCAGCAGCGGTCGATGACTTCCTGCGCGCGCCGCTCCATCTCGGGGTTGCCGCGCTGCACCGAATCGAAGTCGAGATTCCCGGCATTGGCGCCGGTGTCCATGCTGGATGCCGCACCGCCGCCCAGGCCGATCAGCATGCCGGGGCCGCCCAGCTGGATCAGCAGCGTGCCGGTCGGCAGCATCTTCTTGTGCACATGATCGTCGCGGATGTTGCCGACGCCGCCCGCCAGCATGATGGGCTTGTGGTAGCCGCGCCGCTGCCCGGCGACGGTTTCCTCAAAGGTGCGGAAATAGCCCGCCAGATTGGGGCGGCCGAATTCGTTGTTGAACGCCGCCGCGCCGATCGGGCCTTCGAGCATGATCTGCGAGCGGCGGAGACGATGCGGTCGGGCTTGCCGTAGGCATCGGCTTTCCCACGGCTGCTCGAAGCCGGGAATATTCAGGTTGGACACCGAAAACCCGCACAGGCCGGCCTTGGGTTTGGAGCCGGTGCCGGTCGCGCCCTCGTCGCGGATTTCGCCGCCGCTGCCGGTGGCCGCACCCGGAAACGGCGAGATCGCCGTCGGGTGGTTGTGCGTTTCCACCTTCATCAGCATGTGGGTGAGTTCGCTGCTGTAGGCATAGCTGCCGTCGGCGCGCGGATAGAAGCGCTCGATGGTGCGCGCCTTCGATGACCGAGGAATTGTCGGAATACGCCACCACCGTGCCCTGCGGGATGGGCGGCGTGGGTGTTGCGGATCATGCCGAACAGCGACTTGGCCTGCGCCTCGCCGTCGATCACCCAGTCGGCGTTGAAAATCTTGTGGCGGCAGTGCTCGGAGTTGGCCTGCGCGAACATCATCAGTTCGACGTCGGTGGGATTGCGCTCCGATGCGGGTGAAGTTCTCGACCAGATAATCGATCTCGTCGTCCGACAGCGCCAGGCCCAGGTCGCGGTTGGCCGCTTCCAGCGCGGCACGGCCGCCGTCCAGCACATCGACCGTGGCCAGTTCGCGCGGCGGCACATGCTGGAACAAGCGCATGCGCCTGCTCCAGCGTAGCCATCACGGCTTCCGTCATGCGGTCGTGCAGCAGCGGCAACAACGGCCGTCAGCGCCTGTCCGACAGCGGCGGCACCTTGCGCATCGCACACACGACACGCCACGCCGCGCTCGATGCGGCGCAACCGGGTGAGGCCGCTGTTCCTGAGGATGTCGGTCGCCTTGGACGACCACGGCGAAATCGTGCCCGGACGCGGCGTGACCAGCAGATGCACCGTCGTCTGCCGCCGGGTGTCGGTCGGCGTGCCGTAGTCCAGCGTGCTGTCGAGTTGCCGCGTCGGCGCGGCATCGAGTTCGCGCGTCCAGCTTCCAGAAAATGCCAGTAGCGCGCCGACAGCTCGCCCAGCGTCAACCCCAGCCGGGCGGCCTCCTGGCGAATTTTGTCGAGTCGGAAGGCGGACAGCGCGGCAGCTGCCGGGGAGCGATACGATGGAAGACATGAGCGTCTTTGCAAACAGGGCAAAGACGCTATTTTAGCTGATCGGAGCGCCTCGCCGGACTGGCTGCATGGCGAATGCCGGCCTGCTTCTGCCAGACTTCGAAGCATTCAAGACCGCAAAAATACTGAACATAATCCTGCGCATCGGTCACGTTTGATCGAATCGGCGGGTATTTCCTTCAGACAGACTGCGCAGCTAAAAACCGTGCAACTGTCTTCGTCGGAACATTGCGCCACCAAGCGCACCTGCGGGGCTGCGATGACGGGTATCCATACGACATTCCTCAAAACACCGGAACGCTCTGTAGTGTAGGTCGCCCGCCGGTTCTGGCAAGCTTCCGCATCGTTCCGGGTTTAGCGCGTTGGCGTTGGTGCGGGGATTAAGCGAGGAATCCATGAGCCGCACGATACGATCGCTGAAATCGCTCGGAAATATCCAGTAGCGCGCGCCGCTGTCGGTGCTTTGCGCTTCGAGTCCACGCCGCGCGGGGTCGGCATTGAGCACGAACTGCGCGAGCATATCGCCGCTCACCCACGGATCCTCGTACCAGAACGCATGCGACCGGACCGGCAGACCGGGAATGTCGTTCGGATCGACCTTGACCAGATCGGCCCCGAACTTTCGGGATGCATCGACCAGGAATTGCGACTGCTCGGGGCTCAGTTCGCTCAGGTTGGGACGACCCGCCCGCGAGGCCCGCCCGATGACTTCCGCGAAGCGCAGCGCGAAATCGTTCAGGTTGGCCGAAACGCTGACGCGATCGGCGATGTCGATATACGCCCCCAACTCGTCGACGAAACGACGCGTGTCGATATCGGGCGCCGCAAAATAAATCTGTCCCAGGCGCAGGCGTGCCCTCAGCGCGTCGCGTGATTCACCCGGCCGGGCGTGCCCAGTTGCGCCAGCGCCGGACTGACGATCTGCGCGCCTGCGCTGTAGGCCAGCACGTCTATCCTCGATGCCTGGGTGTTGTCGGCCAGCAGCTTGACCAGCCGTGCGAAAGGATCCACCGAAACGGCGGCATTGCCGACATCGGTAAGGTAATGGAACAGCGACCCCGCCGAAGGCCAGATGAATGCAAGCACCACCATGCGGCGACCGGTGAAATGGCGAAACTGCGCGGACTGCGCGGCCGAGCGTGGCACGGTGTTGTTCGAGCCATGGACATAGATGAGCAGTTCGGAGTTGGGGCTGGCGGCCAGCGCCTTGTTCACCAGCGCAAAAAACGCCTGCGCATCCGGACTCTCCTCGACTCTCTCCTTGGGGCCCAGCACCGCCAGCTGTTCCATCTTTTCCAGCTGCACGATGGGTCGCTCATCGGGATCCTTGCTGGTGGAAAGCCGGTGCAGGGTCTCCCAGTCGAGCGTTTCGTCGCCAATCCGCACATGGGCCACCCCCATCCGCAAGCTGGGCGACGCCAGCGTCAAGTGAACCGGCTCAGGTATTTCGATCAGTACGCTGCGGTTGGTGGCATACAGCACGGGGACTTCGGTGCCATGCAAATGAGCGCCCGCTGTCTCGAAGGGATCGACGGACGCATTCGAGAAGCTGACCGGTGTCGGCATCAAGCGCACGGGCGACGACTGGCACGCCGCCAGCAGGCCGCTCAGCAGCAAGGCTGCCCACACCCCTCTTGAACTCACGCCACCCTCCCCGACGGGCGACTGGACCCGGAACGATACAACGCGGTTCAGCAAATCCGACTCTTCAGGTACGCCGCGAAGTCTTCGCTGACTTCGCTCGTGCTTCAACGCATATTCCACCGTCGCCTGCAGATAGCCGAGCTTGCTGCCGCAGTCGTAGCGGATGCCGTCGAAGGCATAGGCCAGCACCTGCTGTTCTTTCAGCAAGGCGGCGATGGCGTCGGTGAGTTGCAGTTCGCCGCCGGCACCGGGTTTGAGGTGCTGGATGTGATGGAAGATGCGCGGGGTGAGGATGTAGCGGCCGACCACGCCGAGGTTGGACGGTGCGTCTTCGGGCTTGGGTTTTTCGACGATGGCGTTCACCCGCGACACGCGCTCGGCCATGGGGGTGGCGTCGACGATGCCGTAGGACGCGGTTTCCTCGGGCGCGACCTGCTGCACGCCGAGCACCGAACACTGGTAATAGCTCGTATTGATCGACCATCTGCTTCATCACCGGCGGGGTGCCGTCGATCAGGTCGTCGGCGAGGATGACGGCGAAGGGTTCGTTGCCCACCACCGGCTGCGCGCACAGCACGGCATGGCCGAGCCCCAGCGCTTCGGCCTGGCGGATGTAGATGAAGTTGACGCCGGCCGGGCGGATCGACTGCACCAGTTCCAGCATCGCGATTCTTGCCGCGCGCGGCCAGTTCGGTTTCCAGTTCGTAGGCCTTGTCGAAGTGGTCTTCGACCGTGCGCTTGGTGCGGCTGCTGATGAAGATGATGTCGGTGATGCCGGCGTCCATCGCCTCTTCGACCGCATACTGGATCAGCGGCTTGTCGACGATGGGCAGCATTTCCTTGGGGCTGGCCTTGGTGGCGGGCAGAAAGCGGGTGCCCAGGCCGGCGACCGGAAATACGGCTTTTTTGACTTTTTGCATGTCTCTTCCCTGTACAGTCCTTTGGTTCAAAAATCCAACGTCGTGCTGCTCGTTTTGTTGTTCGATGCCAGCAAGGCCAGCAGCCCGGCCTCATCGAGAATGGCACGCCGAGTTCCTGCGCCTTCTCCAGCTTGCTGCCGGCTTCCTCGCCGGCCACCACGTAGTCGGTTTTTTTCGACACCGATCCCGCCACCTTGCCGCCCGCCGCCTCGATCTTTTCCTTCGCGGCATCGCGCGTCAGCGTCGGCAGCGTGCCGGTCAGCACCAGCGTCTTGCCGGCAAGGATACCTGCCGATTGTTGCACGCCGGTCGGATTCCGGCCAGCGCACGCCGGCGGCACGCAGTTTGTTGACCACGTCCAGGTTATGCGGCTCGGCAAAAAACTGGACGATGGACTGCGCCACGATCGGCCCGACATCGCGCACCGCCAGCAACTCGGCTTCGGTTGCCGCGATCAGCTTGTCCAGCGAACCGAAATGCCGCGCCAGATCCTTGGCGGTCGCCTCCCCGACATTACGGATGCCCAGCGCAAAAATGAAGCGCGCCAGCGTGGTGGCCTTGCTGGTCTCGATGGCCGCCAGCAGATTGGCCGCCGATTTCTCGGCCATGCGTTCCAGCGCGGCCAGCGTGTCCAGGCTCGAGGCGCGTACACCTCGGCGGGCGTGTGCACCAGGCCGCGATCGACCAGCTGGTCGACCAGTTTGTCGCCCAGTCCTTCGATGTCCATCGCGCGACGGCTCGCAAAATGCAGCAGCGCCTGCTTGCGCTGCGCCGGGCAAACCAGGCCGCCGGTGCAGCGCGCCGCCGCCTCGCCGTCCAGCCGCACCACGTGCGAGCCGCACACGGGGCACACGGGATAGCTTTGCAGAATATTGAAACGCGGCGGCTCCGGTTGCGGCCGCCGCTCCAGCACCGCCGCCACGACTTCGGGGATCACGTCGCCGGCGCGCCGCACGATCACGGTGTCGCCGACGCGCACGTCCTTGCGGTCGATCTCGTCCTGGTTGTGCAGGGTGGCGTTGGTGACCGTCACGCCGCCGACGAACACCGGGGCGAGGCGCGCCACCGGCGTCAGCGCGCCGGTGCGGCCGACCTGCACGTCGATGCCGAGCACCATGGTCAGCTGCTTCCTGCGCCGGATATTTGTGCGCCACCGCCCAGCGCGGCTCGCGCGTGACGAAACCCAGTTCGCGCTGCAGGTCGAAGCGGTTGACCTTGTACACCACGCCGTCGATGTCGAACGGCAGACTGATCGCGGCGCGCGGCGATGTCGTCGTGAAAGGCGATCAGCGCCGCCGCGCCCTGGCCGGTGATGCGCTCGCCGCACACCGGCACGCCCAGCGCGGCCAGCGCATCGAGCATGGCGCTGTGCGTGGCCGGGGCATGCTTCCAGCCCTGCACCTCGCCCAGGCCATAGGCAAAGAACGACAGCGGACGCTGCGCGGCCAGCGCTGGGATCGAGCTGGCGAATGCTGCCCGCCGCACCGTTGCGCGGATTGACCAGGGTGGGCTTGCCCGCCTCGCGCTGCTTCGCGTTGTAGCGCTCGAAGTCGTCGCGCCGCATGTAGACCTCGCCGCGCACTTCGAGCACGGCGGGCGGCGACTCGGTTTGCAGGCGCAGCGGAATGACATGCACGGTGCGGATGTTCTGCGTGACGTCCTCGCCGGTTTCGCCGTCGCCGCGCGTGGCGGCCTGCACCAGCACGCCGTGCTCGTAGCGCAGGTTGATGGCGAGGCCGTCGAATTTCAGTTCGGCGGCATATTCGACCGGCGGATCGGCTTCGCCGCAGCCCCAGTTCCTTGCGCACCCGCGCGTCGAAGGCCTGCGCGCCGCTGGCCTCGGTGTCGGTTTCGGTGCGGATCGACAGCATCGGCACCGCGTGACGCACCGATGCGAAACCATCGAGCGGCTTGCCGCCGACGCGCTGGGTCGGCGAATCGGGCGTGACGAGTTCGGGATGTTCGGCTTCGAGCGCCTGCAGTTCGCGGAACAGCCGGTCGTATTCCGCATCCGGAATGCGTCGGCGCGTCGAGCACGTAGTAGGCGTGGTTGTGACGCTCGATTTCCTGGCGCAGCGCAGTGACGCGCGCCAGCACATCGGACGACGCCATCAGGAGAACAGACGCAGCGCCCGCCGGGATCCGGATGGCACGCCGCGCGCTTCCATGCGTTCGTAGATGTGCATGAGCTGGGTGCGGATTTTTTCGATGCCGGTGTCGGTCAGCGGGCGCAGGTTGTCGTCCACCAGGATGCCGCCGACTTCGTTGGCAAGCTTGCGGCCGAACGCCACCATGCCGTCGAACACCTTGAGGCCATCCGGCACGCGCGGCACGTCGAATTGCAGGGTCACGCCCTGCGAGGTTTGCCCCTCGATCACCTCGGCGCTGAACGGCTCGGCATCATGGTTGCACAGGGCGTAGAGCGGCTCGCCGCGGCTGTCGAGCAACTGGAACACGCCGTCCACGCCCAGCACCATGCCGCTGCTTTCGGCCTCGCGCACGATGCGCGTCAGGTTCACCGCGCCTTCGCCGCGCGCCACCACATTCAGGCCGATCAGGACATCGACATCGACACAGAAACGGTCGATCGCCTGCGCGCGCTCCAGGGCATCGGCCGTATCGTCACAGGCGATACGCAGGCCAGTGGGTCTGCGCCACCGCTTTGCAGCATGTCGCACAGGGCCGTGAGCTGTTCTTCCTGCACCGCGCCGTTGCGGTCAGCCAGCTGCATGGTGACCACCACCTGCTGATAATGCACGTCGCGCCAGGGCTGGATCTCTTCCCATTCCGCCGCGCCCACCGGCAGTCCAACCCAGCGCACCGCTTTGCCCAGGGTGCGCGCATGATTGAAGGCATCGGCAAACACATTGGCCAGCGACGCCGTCGCTGCCGATGCGAACGCGGTATTCGATCAGTTCGTCGTAGGGCGCAGGCGGTGCCGCCATCGGCCGAACTGGCCGGACGCGGCTGAGTGGACGGCGCGGGGCTGGGCGGCATCGGGCGCGAGCGGGCTATCGGCAAGGCGCAGCCGGCGCTTCCACGCGCGGCGAAGTCCGCATCGACATGCAAATGGGGCTCGTTGGACTTCGGCGACTTCATTCACCGTCCGGCATCGAAGACCGGCTCCCGCAACGCGGGCTCGACCCGGTTGTGCGTTTCGCGCGGCACCGCGCCAGGCTGCATCAGCGCATCGCCGACCGGCGCCTGAAAGGCCGCATCCGCCTGTTTGCGGAAGCGACGCTCCTGAATCCAGTTGAACAGCAGCACCGCCACCACAATGGCCGCACCAATTACCAACAAGCCGATTTGCAAATCACTCATTCGTATTTTCCCGACTGAACGGAGTGGGCAGACACCACGCGGACGAACCATTCGTCCGGCGCAATCATGCCCAGTTCATTGCGCGCACGCTCTTCGATGGCGTCGCGCCCCTGCTTGAGGTCGCCGAGCTCGGCCAGCAAGCCGGCGTTGCGGGTTTGCAGGCGCTGATTCAGCGCCTGCTGGGTGTCGATTTTGTGCGCACGTTCACGCACTTTCAACCAGCCGCCCTCGCCCAGCCACAGCGGATATTGCAGCAACACGATCGCCGCAGCCAGCGCCCAGGTCAGACCCTGGCTGCGTATGCGCGCGACAAAGTCGGTCGCACTCGGCTTAGCCGCGCTGGCGGAACGCATCGCGTCCAGGGTAGCTCGCCGTGTCGCCGAGTTCTTCCTCGATGCGCAGCAGCTGGTTGTATTTGGCCATGCGGTCGGAACGCGACAGCGACCCGGTCTTGATCTGGCGCGCGTTGGTGGCCACCGCCAGATCGGCGATGGTCGTGTCTTCGGTCTCGCCCGAACGGTGCGAGATCACCGAGGTGTAGCCCGCCTGCTTGGCCATCTCGATCGCCTGGAAGGTTTCCGACAGGGTGCCGATCTGGTTGACCTTGATCAGGATCGAATTGGCGATGCCCTTTTCGATGCCTTCCTTCAGAATTTTGGCGTTGGTGACGAACAGATCGTCGCCCACCAGCTGCACGCGCTTGCCGAGCTTCTCGGTGAGGATTTTCCAGCCGTCCCAGTCGCCTTCGGCCATGCCGTCCTCGATGCTGATGATCGGGTACTTGTCGCACCACGCCGCCAGGTAGTCGGTGAACTCGGCCGAAGTCAGCTTCAGGCCTTCGGATTCGAGGTGGTAGAGGCCGTCCTTGTAGAACTCGGACGCGGCGCAATCGACGCCGATGGCGACATCGATGCCGGGCTGCAGGCCGGCTTTCTCGATCGCCTGCACGATCAGCTTCAGCGCCGCTTCGTGCGATTCCAGATTGGGCGCAAAACCGCCTTCGTCGCCGACGGTCGTCGCCATGCCGGCATCGTCGAGCAGCTTTCTTCAGCGCGTGGAACACTTCGGCGCCGTAACGCAGCGCTTCGCGAAAGCTCGGTGCGCCGACCGGAATCACCATGAATTCCTGCATGTCGATGTTGTTGTTGGCGTGCGCGCCGCCGTTGATGATGTTCATCATCGGCACCGGCAGCGCCATCGGCGCGGCGCCGCCGAGGTAGCGGTACAGCGGCAGGCCGGCCTGTTCGGCGGCGGCACGCGCGCACGCCATCGACACCGCCAGCAGCGCGTTGGCGCCGAGGCGCGATTTGTTCTCGGTGCCGTCGAGGTCGATCATGGTCTGGTCGATGAAGGCCTGGTCTTCGACGTCGAGGCCGATGATCGCTTCGCAGATTTCGGTGTTGACGTGCTCGACCGCTTTCAGCACGCCCTTGCCCAGATAGCGCGACTTGTCGCCGTCGCGCAGTTCGATGGCTTCGCGACTGCCGGTGGAGGCGCCGGACGGCACGGCGGCACGCCCCAGCACGCCGGATTCCAGCAGCACGTCGGCTTCAACAGTGGGATTGCCGCGGGAGTCGAGAATTTCCCGGGCGATGACATCAATAATTGCGCTCAATTTCTTTCCTTAGATTCAGATACAAGAACGATGGCGGACAGCCGTCCACCCGCTCCCCCGTTCAGACTTTCATCATTTTGTGTTCGATAAACCCGCGCTGTTTCACCAGCACGTCGATTTCCTTCAGCGTTTCCAGCAATTCCTTCATCATGCCGAGCGGCCAGGCATTGGGGCCGTCCGACAGCGCGCATGGCCGGATCGGGATGCGTTTCGGCGAACACGCCCGCCACGCCGGTGGCCACCGCCGCGCGCGCCAGCACCGGCACGAATTCGCGCTGGCCGCCGCTCGATCGTGCCCTGCCCGCCCGGCTGCTGCACCGAGTGGGTGGCATCGAACACCACCGGGCACTGCGTGGCACGCATGATCGCCAGCGCCGCGCATGTCGGACACCAGCGTGTTGTAGCCGAAGCTCACGCCGCGCTCGCACACCATGATCTGGTCGTTGCCGACTTCGCGCGCCTTGTCGACCACGTTCTGCATGTCCCACGGCGCGAGGAACTGGCCCTTCTTGATGTTGACCGGCCGCCCGGTGCGCGCGACGTTCTGGATGAAGTTGGTCTGGCGGCACAGGAAGGCCGGCGTCTGCAGCACGTCGACCACGGCGGCGACTTCGTCCAGCGGCGTGTCTTCATGCACGTCGGTCAGCACCGGCACGCCGATCTTGGCCTTCACTTCCGACAGGATGCGCAGCCCCTCTTCCATGCCCGAGCCCGCGGAAGGACTTGGTCGACGAACGGTTGGCCTTGTCGAACGAGGATTTGTAGATGAACGGAATGCCCAGCGCCGCGCACATTTCCTTCAGCTGGCCGGCGGTATCCATCGCCAGCTGCTCGGATTCGATGACGCAGGGGCCGGAGATCAGGAACAGCGGCTGGTCCAGGCCGGCTTCAAAGTGACAGAGTTTCATGCACGCTTCTCCTGTTGGTGCGCCAGCGCGGCCTGTCACAAAGGCGATGAACAGCGGATGGCCGTTGCGCGGATTGCTGGTGAATTCGGGGTGGAACTGGCAGCCGACGAACCAGGGATGCACCGCCGTCGGCAGTTCGACCATTTCGCACAGATCGGTGCCCGGCGCGCGTCCGGCCACCACCAAGCCCTTGGCTTCGAGTTCGGCCAGCAGGGTGTTGTTGACTTCGTAACGATGGCGGTGACGTTCGATGATGCTGGCCGCGCCATACACTTCGCGCGCCAGCGTGCCGTCTTTCAGATTGCAGGGCTGGCCGCCGAGGCGCATGGTGCCGCCCAGATCGGACTGTTCGCTGCGCTTTTCGACCTGGCCGGTGCGGTCCAGCCATTCGGTGATCAGGCCGATCACCGGATGCGTGGTGGCAGGCTCGAATTCGGTGGAATGCGCGTCCGCCATGCCGGCGACATCGCGCGCGAATTCGACCACCGCGAGCTGCATGCCCAGACAGATGCCCAGATACGGCACCTTGTTTTCGCGCGCGTAGCGAATCGCGGCAATCTTGCCCTCGACCCCGCGCTTGCCGAAGCCGCCGGGCACCAGGATCGCGTCCATGTCCTTCAAGCTCGCCGACGCCGTCTTTTTCGATCTGCTCGGAATCGATGTAGTGGATTTTCACCTTGCTGCGGGTGTGCATCCCGGCATGGATCATCGATTCCGACAGCGATTTGTAGGACTCGGTGAGATCGACATACTTGCCGACGAAGGCGATGTTGACGGTGTGCTGCGGGTGCTCCAGCGCATGAACCAGATTTTTCCAACCGTCAGATCGGCCGCGCGCGCCAGGATTTTCAGCTTGTGGCAGACGATCTCGTCGAGCATCTGGTCGTGCAGCATCGCCGGAATCTTGTAGATCGAATCGGCATCCAGCATCTGGATCACCGCTTCGTGACGCACATTGGTGAACAGCGCGATCTTGCGCCGCTCGTCGACCGGGATTTCGCGGTCGGCGCGGCACAGCAGGATGTCGGGCTGGATGCCGATTTCGCGCAGTTCCTTGACGAGTGCTGGGTCGGCTTGGTTTTCAGTTCGCCGGCGGTCGGAA
Source organism: uncultured Hydrogenophilales bacterium (assembly GCA_963818665.1). Taxonomy (GTDB): domain Bacteria; phylum Pseudomonadota; class Gammaproteobacteria; order Burkholderiales; family Thiobacillaceae; genus Thiobacillus. Next base: position 104,255 of record CAWFTM010000015.1, read on the forward strand.
TGTAGGGCACCAGCGTCAGGTGGATGAAGCAGGTGTTTTCCGGGCCGTCTTCAAAGCCCATCTGGCGGATCGCCTCCAGGAACGGCAGCGACTCGATGTCGCCCACCGTGCCGCCGATTTCGACCAGCGCCACGTCGGCGCCCTTGGCCCCGTCGCGTATCGACAGCTTGATCTCGTCGGTGATGTGCGGGATGACCTGCACCGTGCCGCCGAGATAATCGCCGCGGCGCTCCTTGTCGATCACCGACTTGTAGATCTGGCCGGTGGTGAAGTTGTTGCGCTTGCCCATCTTCGCGCTGGAAAAGCGCTCGTAATGGCCCAGATCGAGGTCGGTTTCCGCGCCGTCGTCGGTCACGAACACCTCGCCGTGCTGAAACGGACTCATGGTGCCGGGATCGACGTTGATGTACGGATCGAGCTTTAACAGGGTGACACGGATACCGCGCGATTCGAGCAGCGCAGCGAGTGAGGCGGAGGCGATCCCTTTCCCGAGGGAAGAAACCACTCCACCAGTGACAAACACATACTTCGTCATTTTATAAGCGGAGGCGGGTGATGACGGATTCTACTCCATCACCCGTGATGGCTCAATGACGACGCGTTGCGAACGCTTTTGTTGCCCTTATTCGGGCAGGGGCGAAAGCGGCTTGACCGGGTTGGTTCGCACCCCGATATCGTCGATCTCGCGCACGCTGTTCACAAAATGGCCGGTCTCGCCGAAACAACTGGTGGGAATCCCGCGATGCTCCCGGTAATACAGCACCACCCGCTTGCCGGCCAGCGCATTCAGCTGTTCGGCCACGGCCGCGTCGCGCACGGTGAAATTCCACAGCGATGGGCGCTACGCCCGGGACGGTCGTCATCGCCAGTTCGCCTTCGTAGGTCTTGCAGAGCCAGCCCTTGTGCGAAAACCGCTGCAAATAACCGGCACGCTCCCCCTCGGAATACGACCAGTTCAGGACAAAAGCCAGGTAGAGCCCGAAAACGACCAGTGGCAGCCCGACCAGCCAGAGGATCCATTTCAGTCCACTCCTGCGTGGCGCTGTTGTCGGTGTCTGCATGTTGTCTCCCTGAAAGGCCGACAAAATATCACGCCTGAGCCAGGCGGCGCCAGGTCGCCACCACCGTGTCCGGATTGAGCGAGATCGAGCCGATCCCCTGTGCCACCAGCCAGTCGGCCAGATCGGGATGGTCGCTCGGCCCCTGGCCGCAGATGCCGATGTACTTGCCGTGCCGGTTGCAGGCGGCGATCGCCTCGGCCAGCAGCTTCTTCACCGCCGGATTGCGCTCGTCGAAGCCGTCGGCGACCAGGCCGGAATCGCGGTCGATGCCCAGCGTCAGCTGGGTCAGGTCGTTGCTGCCGATGGAGAAGCCGTCGACGTACTGCAGGAAATCATCGGCCAGCAGCACGTTGGACGGAATCTCGCACATCATGATCAGGCGCAGGCCGTTGTCGCCGCGCTGCAGGCCGTTGGCCGCCAGCAGCTCGACCACCGCCGCGCATTCCTCCACGGTGCGCACGAAGGGCATCATCACTTCGACGTTGGTCAGCCCCATGACGTCGCGCACCTGCTTCAGCGCGCGGCATTCCAGCTCGAACGCCGGGCGGAACAGCGCCGACACGTAGCGCGCCGCGCCGCGCAGGCCCAGCATGGGGTTTTCCTCCTTCGGCTCGTAGCGGTCGCCGCCGAGCAGGTTGGCGTATTCGTTGGACTTGAAGTCCGACAGCCGCACGATCACCGGCTGCGGCCAGAACGCGGCCGCCAGCGTGGCGATGCCCTCGGCCAGCTTGTCGACATAGAAGGACACCGGATCGGCATAACCGGCGATGCGCAGATCGATTTCCTCGCGCAGGGCGGGCGTCTGGCCGGCGTATTCCAGCAGCGCCAGCGGATGGATGCCGATCATGCGCGCGATGATGAATTCCAGCCGCGCCAGCCCGACGCCGTGATTCGGAATCTGCGCAAACTCGAACGCACGCTCCGGATTGCCGACGTTCATCATCAGCTTCACCGGCGGCTCAGGCATTGTTCCGCTCGCCAGCGTTTCCACCGAGAACGCCAGCTTGCCCGCATACACCAGGCCGGTGTCGCCCTCGGCGCACGATACCGTCACCACTTCGCCGTCCTTCAGCACCGTGGTGGCATCGCCGGTGCCCACCACCGCGGGAATGCCCAGTTCGCGCGCGACGATCGCGGCGTGACAGGTGCGTCCGCCGCGGTTGGTGACGATCGCCGCCGCGCGCTTCATCACCGGCTCCCAGTCGGGGTCGGTCATGTCGGTGACCAGGATGTCGCCCGGCTGCACCCGGTTCATTTCCGCCGGGCTGGCGATCAGCCGCACCGCGCCGGCGCCGATTTTCTGGCCGATGGCGCGGCCGCTGATGCGCACCTCGCCGGTCGCCTCCAGCACGTAGCGTTCGCCGCCGCTACCGGCGCGCGCCTTCACCGTTTCCGGCCGCGCCTGCACGATGAACAGCTCGCCGGTCTCGCCGTCCTTCGCCCACTCGATGTCCATCGGACGGCCGTAGTGCCGCTCGATCGTCACCGCCTGGCGCGCCAGTTCCAGCACTTCGGCGTCGGTCAGCGAATAACGCCGGCGCAGATCGGCCGGCGTGTCCTCGATCACGGTGGCGCCGTCGCGCCACACCATGCGGGTGAGCTTGCTGCCGAGTTCGCGCCGCACCACGGCCGGACGATTCAACGGCCAGCATCGGCTTGTGCACATAGAACTCGTCCGGGTTGACCGAACCCTGCACCACGGTTTCACCCAGTCCGTAGGCGGCAGTGATGAACACCACGTCGCGGAAACCCGATTCGGTGTCGAGCGTGAACATCACGCCTGCGCTCGCGATGTCCGAACGCACCATGCGCTGCACGCCCGCCGACAGGGCGACGTCGGCATGGGCGAAGCCGTGATGCACGCGATAGGCAATGGCGCGGTCGTTGTAGAGCGAGGCGAAGACCTTTCTCACGTACAGCAGCAGGTCGTCCTCGCCCTGCACGTGCAGATAGGTTTCCTGCTGCCCGGCGAACGAGGCATCGGGTAGATCCTCGGCGGTGGCCGACGAGCGCACCGCCACCGACACCCTGTCGCCCAGCGCGCGATAGGCGTCGCGCAATCCGGTTTCCAGCGCGCCCGGCAAGGCGGCCGCCTCCACCCAGCGGCGAATCTCCGCACCGGCCTGCGCCAGCGCCGTCACGTCCGCCACATCCAGCGCCGTCAATCGCGCGTTGATGCGCGCGCGCAAATCGTTGTGATCGAGAAAGTCCCAGAACGCCTGCGCCGTGGTGGCGAAGCCGCCCGGCACCTTGACCCCCGCGCCGGACAGGTTGCCGATCATCTCGCCCAGCGAGGCGTTCTTGCCGCCCACGCGCGGCACGTCGGCCATCGACAGTCCATCCAGGGAAACGATATAGTCAGTCGGGCCCGGCATCATTCTCTCTCCATGAATCCACGTATCGTATTCTGCGTATCCGATCACACCGGCGTCACCGTCGAAGCGGTGGCGAAGAGCGTGCTGTCGCAGTTTCCTGCTGTCGAGTTTAGCCTGATTGCGCTGCCTTTCGTCGACAGCGCGGAGAAGGCCCAGGCCGCCGTGGCACAGATTGCCGCCACACCCGACGCGCTGGTGTTTTCCACGCTCACCGACCCCGCCCTGCGTGCCGTGCTGCGCGAAAGTGGCGCAGCGCTGTTCGATGCCTTCGAGCTCATCGCGCCCGCGGTGGAAGCTGCGCTGGGGCAGACCCGCCACCCCGGGCAGCGGCCGCATCCACAGCATGGCGAACAACTACGAATCGCGCATGGACGCAGTGAATTTCAGTCTGGCGCTGGACGACGGCCTGCAGCCGCAGCGGCTCGATCAGGCCGACCTGATCCTGGTCGGCGTCTCGCGTGTCGGCAAGACCCCCACCGCGCTCTACCTCGCCCTGCAATACGGGTTGCGCGTCGCCAACTATCCGCTGACGCCGGACGACCTGGCGCATCGCAAGCCTGCCCGACGTCCTGCTCGCCCACCTGCCCCGACTGCGGGCGCTGACCCTGTCGGCGGAACGGCTCGCTGCCATCCGCCAGGCACGCTATCCCGACAGCCGCTACGCCAGCCTGGCGCAATGCCGCGACGAACTCACCGCCGCCGAGGCGCTGTTCAAGCGTCATGCCCTGCCGGTCCTCGACACCACGCGCATGTCGGTGGAGGAAATCGCCGCACGCCTGCGGCATCCCTGAAGCTGCACCAAGCCGCCTACCCTCAAGTTCTCCGCCATTCTCCCGTTTGTAGGTAACCTCGACGTCGATTCGGCCGGGGTTTGAATCCGGACTTGCACTCAACCAGCGGAACTTATGGATGCCAAGACCATGCCACCGACCGGGCCGTACACGGAGATGTCGGCGCTTTGCCGGCATTTAACACGGCACCGTGCTACCCCCTGGTAAAACGCTCTGCTGCCCCCTTTGAAGACGATGCAATATCCATATGCCAGGATCAATCAGGAAGGCACCGGTTTGAGCACTCAGCATGCACGACGACCCTGACGCCACCCCAGCCAGGTCGACGCGACGTTCCGCCAGTCCCACAGCCTGGCGGCGCATGCTGCTTGCCGGATTCATCATCCAGTTGCTGCTGATTTTGTTTGTCACCGCCATTGGCTTGCAGCAATTGGGGGTGACCACGCAAAACCTCAACCAGGTCGTCGACGTACACATGCGCAAGCAGAATTTCACCAAGGCAATGGTGGTTTCCGCGCGTGAGCGAACCCTGATCATGTTCATGCTCACCAAGATAGACGACCCCTTCGAACGTGACGAATTGCTCATGCAGTTCCACCAGAAAGGCTCGGAGTTTGTCACGGCACGGCGGGCGCTCCTGGACCTGCCCCTGAACGAGCGGGAGCATGAACTGATCGTCGTGCAACGGCAGTTGATCCGTTACGCCCAGCCGATCCAGGAGCAGATCATCGAACTGATCAGCGCCGACCACACCCATGAGGCCGAAGACCTGGTTATCCGGAAAGCCATCCCTGCGCAGAACAACGTCATGGACGTATTGTCGAAATTGGACGCTGAAGCCCAGCAGGTTGCACTGGCAGCCAGCCACAAGGCGCATGAAGCCCACAGGGTCGCGCGTTTCTGGATATATCTGTTGTCCGGAATCGCCCTGCTGCTGGGCCTCTTTGTCGCCGGGGTCGTTTTGTATTACACCAACCGCATGAGCCGGGAACGCGAGCGCCTCGCCACGCAGGACACCCTGACCGGCCTGCCCAACCGCATGCTGTTCCAGGATCGCCTGGAGCAGTCTCTGATCCGCGCCAAGCGGCGTGACACACTGGTCGGGGTGATGTTCATCGATCTCGATCACTTCAAGCGTGTCAACGACACACTTGGACACGCCAGCGGCGACCAGCTCATTTGCGAGGTGGCCCACCGCCTGCAGTCGGTGACACGTGCCGAGGACATCGTGGCGCGATTGGGCGGCGACGAATTCGTCGTCATCATCGATGCCGTCAGGATCAGCCAGATTCTTCAGGTCGTTGAAAAAACGCTCGCAATGGTCAGTGAACCGTACCGGATTGCCGGGCGCGAAATTTTCTCCAGTTGCAGCATCGGAGTCAGCGTTTACCCGAGTGATGGCACCGACGCCAGCAGCCTGCTGAAAAACGCAGACACGGCGATGTACACCGCCAAGAACAGCGGGAGAAACTGCTTCCAGCTATACGACGCCGCCATGAACGCGATGGCGGAAGAAAGACTGCAGCTGGAAACCGATCTGCACTACGCACTGGAACGGAACGAATTCGTGTTTCACTATCAGCCCCAGCTCAACCTGGAAACCGGACGCATCGAGGGCGTCGAGGCGCTGCTCCGCTGGAACAAGCCGGACAAGGGGCTGCTCAACCCGGCAATCTTCCTGGGCATACTGGAAGAAAATGATGGCATCGTCCAAGTCGGGCGATCGCTCCTGGTGGCGGCATGCCAGCAGACCGCAGACTGGCATGCCGCCGGGTTCCACGACCTGAGCGTGGCCGTCAACATTTCAAGCAAGGAATTCTGGCACCACACCCTGATTGATAACGTACGCGACGCGCTGGCACAATCCGGCCTGCCACCGCAATCCCTGCAGCTTGAACTGACAGAAGGCATCTTCATGGAAGACGTCGACGCGGCCGTGGTCACCATAATGGCCCTGAAAGTCTTGGGCGTTGCCGTGGCCATCGATGACTTCGGCACCGGCTATTCATCATTGGCCCATTTGAAGCGCTTTCCGCTCGACATCCTGAAAATCGACCGTTTTTTCGTCAAGGACCTGCCGAACGCGCCGGCCAGCGAAGCCCTCATCAGTTCGATCCTTGCCCTGAGCAAGGGACTGAATCTTGGCACCGTCGCCGAAGGGGTGGAGAGCCGGGAGCAACTCGAAGCACTGCGCAAGCTGGGCTGTCAGATCATGCAGGGGCATTTCATCAGCCGTCCGGTTCCCGCCGGAGAGATCACCGCGCTGCTTGGGCACGACTGGCTGAAGGAATTCGGCTCGAGCCTGGACGAACGCCAGGGCAGTCTGGTCTAGCCCCTGCGCTGCCGCACCGCCTCGAACACCGCCACCGCCAGCGCTGCCGACGCATTCAGCGACTCGACCTGGCCCGGCATCGGAATCTGGGCCCTCACGCTTGCAGCTTGCCGCACCGCCTCGGACAGCCCCGCGCCTTCGTTGCCAACCACGAGCGCCGTCGGGCCACGAAAATCAAGCGTGTAGAAGGGGTTTTCCTCGGACAGGGTGAGGGCGACGCTGCGCCCCTCGAAGCCGTTGAGCCAGGACGACAGATCGACACCCGTTTGCAGCGGCAGCACGAACTGCGCACCCTGCCCGCCGCGCAGCGCCTTGGGCGACCACGGGTCGTGACAGCCTTTGGACAACACGGCCAGCGTCGCGCCCGCCGCCGCGCCGGTGCGCAGCATGGAACCGAGATTGCCGGGATCCTGGATGTCTTCCAGCACGATGACCAGCGGCATGGCCACGATGGCCTGAGGCGTGAGCCAGGCCGCCTCGGCGAGCATGCCGGTCGGTGTGGTGACGGGCGAGAGCTCGGCGAACAGCGCATCGGGCAGCACGATGGTCTTGGCGTGAGGACAACGCGTGGCCCATTGTTTGAATGGGCCGGCATCGAACGAAGCTGCACGCACCAGCGTGTGAGGCTGGCCGCCCGCGTCCAGATAGGCCGCCAGCAGATGGTCGCCGTCCAGCAGCGTCATTCGCGCCTCGCGCCTCGCACGCGCGGATTCGGCAAGCTTCTTCAGCCGCCTGAAAATCGGGTTGTCGCGCGACGTGATCGGGCTCTCGTTCATGCCCGAATTATCCGCCAAAGCAGGCGTACACTTTCATCCCATGCGCATCGCACTCATCACCCCGTACGGCGCGGCTCATCGCAACGGCAACTGGCACACCGCCGCGCGCTGGGCGCGCTTCCTGCGCGAGGCGGGGCACACGGTGCGGGTACAGATGGAATGGGACGGCCGCGCCGGCCGACCTGATGCTGGCGCTGCATGCGCGGCGCAGCTTCGCTTCGATCCGCGCCTTCGCCGAGCGCTTTCCGACCCGGCCACTGTTGCTGGCGCTGACCGGCACCGACCTCTATCGCGACATCCACGAAGACCGCGACGCCCAGCAGGCACTGGAACTCGCGCACCGCATCATCGTGCTGCAGGATCGCGGCATCGACGAACTCGCCGCGCATCTGGCCGCCAGGACGCGGGTGGTCTATCAATCGTCGCCCGACATCGCCCGATTGCCATCGCCGCCCGACACCTTCGAGGTGCTGGTGATCGGCCACCTGCGCACGGAAAAAGATCCCTTCCGGGCAGCACTGGCGACGGCCGGTCTGCCCGAGCATTCGCACATCCAGGTGACGCATCTGGGCGGAGCCTTGAGCGAGGAAATGGCCGAAACAGCGGAGCTGGCGCAGACCAAATTGCCGCGCTGGCACTGGGCCGGCGACGTGCCGCACAAGACGGTGCTGAAGCGTCTGGCGCGCGCGCAGCTCATGGTCATCAGCTCGGTGATGGAAGGCGGCGCCAACGTCATCTGCGAGGCGCTGGCGGCCGACGTCCCGGTGCTGGCCTCGCACATGCCCGGCAACATCGGCATGCTCGGCGAGGACTACCCCGGCTATTTTCCGGTCGGCGACGAACGCCAACTGGCTACGCTGCTGTCGAAGGCAGAGAGCGATCCGGCGTTTTACGCCGATCTGCTGCGCCATGCCCGCATTCGGCGCAGCCTGATGCGCCCGGAGCGGGAAGCCAGCCGCTTGCGGCAAGTCGTGGCGGAGTTCGAACAAGGCATCGGCTGAGACTGCGCTTGACGCATCGCTTATGCTGTCGGCTGTTCAAAATTCAGGTTTCCCCATGCCAGCCACCGAACACTTCATCCCCGGCAAGGACGCTTCGCTCGAAGCCTCCATCGCCACCCTGCAGTCCAAGCTCGACGCGATCGGCTTTCACATCGAGGAACGCTCCTGGCTCAATCCGGTGGAAGGCGTGTGGTCGGTGCATATCCGCGACCGCGACTGCCCGCTGCTGTTCACCAACGGCAAGGGCGCGACCGAGCTGGCGGCGCGGGCGAGCGCGCTGGGCGAATATTTCGAGCGGCTGTCGACCAATTATTTCTGGACGCATTTTTATCTGGGCGAGGCGATCGCCAACCGCAGCTACGTGCATCACCCCGACGAACGCTGGTTCGACGCGGACGGCGACGCCTGGCCGGAAGATCTGCTCACGCCCGAACTGCACGCCCACTACAACCCGGACGCACAGCGTGCGCGCCGATCAACTGATCGACCTCAATTCCGGCAACGCCGAACGCGGCATCTGCGCCATCCCCTACCAGCGGCTGCGCGACGGCGAAACCGTGTATTTCCCGGTCAACCTCATCGGCAACCTCTACGTCAGCAACGGCATGTCGGCCGGCAACACGCTGAAGGAGGCGCGCACCCAGGCGCTGGCCGAAATCTTCGAACGCCACATCAAGTTCCGCATCATCGAGGAAGGCCTGTGCCTGCCCGACGTGCCCGAAGCCGTGATCGCCCGCTATCCGCACATCGCCGCCGGCATCCGCGGCCTGCGCGAGGCGGGCTTCGGCATCCTGGTGAAGGACGCCTCGCTCGGCGGCCGCTATCCGGTGATGAACGTGACCCTGCTGCACCCGCAGGACCAGGGCTGCTTCGCCAGCTTCGGCGCGCATCCGCGCTTCGAGGTGGCGCTGGAGCGCGCGCTGACCGAGTTGCTGCAGGGTCGCGCGCTCGATTCGCTGGCGGGCTTTCCCGCGCCCGGCTTCGATCAGGCCGAAATCGCCGACCCGCAGAATCTGGAAATCCACTTCGTCGATTCCAGCGGCGTCATCAGCTGGCAGTTCCTGCGCGACACCCCTGACTTCGACTTCGTCGACTGGAATTTCGGCACCACCACCGAAGAGGATTACGCGCTGGTCGGTCGACGCCCTGCAGGGCGAAGGCCACGACCTTTACATCGCCGACTTCACCCATCTCGGCGTCTACGCCTGCCGCATCCTGGTGCCCGGCGTCTCCGAAATCTATCCGGTGGAAGAACTCGAGTTCGAGAACAACAGCGTCGGCAACCTCATCCGCCCGGCACTCGCGCGCCTGCCCGAACTCAGCGACGACGAATGCGCCGAACTGCTGGATCTGATGACTGACCTGGAACTCGCCGACGACCGCCTGGTGACGGTGCTGATCGGCCTCGCGCCGGACGCCGATTCGCCCTGGACCGATCTGCGCGTCGGCGAATTGAAGCTGCTGCTGGCGCTCGCGCTCGGCGACGACGACGCCATCCTGGAAGGCTGCACCTGGATTGCCCAGTACGGCCAGCGCAGCGAAGCACGCCTCAGGGTCTACCGCTGCATCGCCGACCTCGCCCAGCTCGACGACCCCAGCCCCTTCGAACCTGCGCTGGCCCTGATGTACGGCCGCGCGACGCTGGAACAGGCGTTTGCGCTATTCAATCAGGACGAACGGTTTTTCGGGCTGACGACGCTGGGCGACAACTTCGAGGGCAGCGCGATCCACCAGCGCCTGCTGGAGGCGTATCGCAAAGTACGCGGGCAATGAAATCCACCGCGCTCACTTGGGCGAAACAACGGTCATCCCCTCACCCCATACAGCTGAACGCAGAATCCATCCAGCGCCCACTCGCCCGTTAGCGCCCAGCCCGCGCGCCCGGCAATCGCGCTGAATTCGTCGCCGCGAAATTTATAGGAGTTCTCGGTGTGCAGGGTTTCGCCAATGGCAAACGGGAAGCGCTGGCCGGCGACGCTGACAGTCTGTTCGGCCAGGCTGACCAGGTGCATTTCAATGCGGCCGGCGGGCGGATTGTAGAAGGCGTAGTGGCGAAACCGGTCGAGGTCGAAATCGGCTTCAAGTTCGCGATTCAGGCGCGTCAGCAAGTTGAGGTTGAAGGCAGCGGTCACGCCGGCGGCATCGTTGTAGGCGCGGTGCAGTTGCTCCGGGTCCTTCTTGAGATCGAAACCGATCAGCAACTGGCCGTCCGCACCCGCCAACTGGCGAAAGCGTGCGAGCAGGTCGACAGCCTGCCCGGGTGAAAAGTTGCCGATGCTGGAGCCGGGGTAATAGACCAGGCGGCGCCCCGACGCGAGGTAGGGCGCAGCCGCTTCCAGATGGTGCATGAAATCCATGCCCAGCGCGGTGACGGTCAGCCCGGGGACCTCGCCGGCAAGCGATTCGGCGGCGGCGGCCAGCGCAGCGCCCGCAATGTCGAGGGCAACCAGCTGGCCGGGATGCAGGGCATCGATAAGGGCGCGCACCTTGGCGCAGTCGCCCGCGCCGGGCTCGATGATGCAATCGACCGCGCCGACGGCAGCGGAAATGGCTGGCAGATGCTTGTCCATCAGCGCACGCTCGGTGCGACACACTGCGTATTCGGGCTGCGCGCAGATGGCTTCGAACAGGCGGCAGCCGGCCGCATCGTAGAAGTATTTCGGGGGAATGGCTTTGGGCTGACGCGCCAGACCCTCCAGCACGTCGGCGCGCAGGTCGTCGAGTACGGCAGGGAAATCGATGAACCGGAGGCGCTCCGCCCTTTCCGCCGCCACCCCCATCAGGCCATGCTCACCGAAACGTTGGCGCCTTCCCGCAGCACACCGATTTCCGCCGCCTCGGCAAAGCCGTGCTGGCGGAAAATATCCTGCACGGCTGCGCGCGATTCGGGCGAGCAGCTCACCAGCAGGCCGCCGCTGGTTTGCGGATCGGTGAGTATGGCTTGCTGCCAGTCGGCGATGGCTTCGAGGCTGACTTCGGCACCGTAGCTCGCCCAGTTGCGCTGGCTGGCGCCGGTGACATGACCGCTTTGCGCCAGCTCGGCGACGCCCGGCAACAGCGGCAGACGCGCCATGTCGACACGCGCGGCCAGTCGCGAGGCGCGGGTGATTTCGAGCAGGTGGCCGAGCAGGCCGAAGCCGGTAATGTCGGTGAGCGCGTGGACGCCGTCGAGGGCGCCGAGGTCGGGGCCGGCGGTGTTGAGCTTGGTGGTAGCAGCGAGCATGGCGCGATAGCGTTCGTCGCTCAACGCGCCTTTTTTCAGCGCGGCGCTGTAGATGCCGACGCCGAGCGGTTTGCCGAGAATAAGGACATCCCCCGCCTGGCCGCCGGCGTTTTGCTTGACGCGCCTGGGGTTGACCACGCCGATGCCGACCAGGCCGTAAATCGGTTCGGGTGCGTCGATGGAGTGCCCACCCGCGATGGGAATGCCCGCGGCCTTGCACACCGATTCGCCGCCCGCGAGAATCTGCCGGATGACCTCGTTGGGCAGCTTGCCGATCGGCATGCCGACGATGGCCAGCGCGAACAGCGGTCGTCCGCCCATGGCGTAGACATCGGACAGCGCGTTGGTGGCGGCAATGCGGCCAAACTCGAACGGATCGTCGACAATGGGCATGAAGAAATCGGTGGTGGCGACGATCGCCTGCTCATCGTTCAGGCGGTACACGGCCGCATCGTCGCCATGTTCGATGCCGACCAGCAGATCGGGATACGCGGCGGCCATGTGCGAGGCGAAGGGGGTGTCGGACAATATCTCGCGCAGCACGGCAGGCGCGATCTTGCAGCCGCAGCCGCCGCCGTGGGAGAACTGGGTCAGCCGGATGGGAGAGTCGACGCTGGAATGGCTCATGTTGCGAATTCACCTGTGAAGAAATTCAAATGACAGGAATCTATATAGCATGAACCCGATCCTGCCCGTCAGCGGCTTCACCTCGCAGCAGCTCATCGGCAAGCTGGCGCAGGCACGTGCCCAGTTGCGCGCACTGATCGAACACTTGCCCGAAGACGGCTGGCTGGGGCCGCGCGCCGAGCATCTGAATCCGCCGCTGTGGGAAGTCGGGCACATCGTCTGGTTTCAGGAACGCTGGTGCCTGCGCGCGCAGCCGGATGGCAGCCTGGCAGCGAGTCGGCTCGACAATGCGGACGCGCTGTACGACTCGTCCGCCGTGGCGCACGACAGCCGCTGGGAACTGCCCTTGCTGCAACCCGCGGCGGTAGACGACTATGCCGCACAGGTGACCGCCGCCGTATCGGCACGCCTGCTCGATCACCCCGATCCGACGCTGAGCTACTTTGCCGAGCTGAGCCTGTACCACGAGTTGATGCACATCGAAGCCTGGTGGATGGCCTTCCAGAATCTGGGCTATGCGCCACCGCCCCACCTCATGCCAGCCACCGGACCTGCCGTGCCACCCGGTCGTCTGACATGCGCCGAAGCAGAAGTCACCCTCGGCAGCCGCGCCGATGAAGGCTTCGTTTTCGATAATGAAAAGTGGCAGCACAGCCTGCGGATTCCGGCGTTCGACATCGACCTCAGCGCCGTGTCCGAAACCGGCTTTGCTGCCTTTGTCGACGCGGGCGGCTATCAAAACCGCGACTTGTGGTCGGACGCTGGCTGGGCCTGGCGCATGGCGAGCGGCGCGAATCACCCCCTCTACTGGCGCAAGGTCGATGGTGGCTGGCAAGTACGCCGCTACGCGAACTGGACGGCATTACGCGACGACGCCCCGATGCTGCATGTGAATCGTTTCGAAGCCGAAGCCTGCGCCGCCTGGCTGGGGCGCCGCCTGCCCAGCGCTGCGCAGTGGGTGCACGCGGCAACTCATCATGGGTTTTGCTGGGGAAGCTGCTGGGAATGGACGCGCGATGCCTTTGCGCCGTACCCCGGCTTTTCGCCCGACCCCTACCGCGACTATTCGCAACCCTGGTTCGACACGCACGGGGAGTTGCGCGGCGGCGGACCGGTCACCGATCCGCAACTCAAGCGCGCCAGCTTCCGCAATTTCTATTTACCGCACCGGCGCGACCCCTATGCGGGATTCCGCACCGTCAGTCCGGATGCGTAATGCACCTGAAGAAGTTGGGCTGTAAGCAGGCTCAAGCGCCGCGCTGACGCACCGTCTCATACAAACACAGCGCCGCCGACACCGAGACGTTGAGGCTTTCCACCGTGCCGCCGATGGGGATGCGCGCGACCTGATCGCAGCTTTGCTTGACCAGGCGGCGGATGCCCGCGCCTTCGGCGCCGAGCACCCAGGCGATGCCGGTCTTGGCGTCGATGCCGGACAGCGGCTGGTCGCCGTCCATGTCGGCGGCGATGACCCAGATGTTGTGTTCCTTCAAATCCTCGATGGTGCGCGCGAGGTTGGTGACCATGATGTAGGGCACGGTCTCCGCCGCGCCCGAGGCGACTTTTTCCACGGTGGCGTTGATGCCGACGGCGTTGTCCTTCGGCGCGATGACGGCGTGCACGCCGAAGGCATCGGCCGAGCGCATGATGGCGCCGAGGTTGTGCGGGTCGGTGACGCCGTCGAGGATGACCAGCAGCGGCGGGCCCTGGATGTTTTCCAGCACCTCGTCGAGCGAGTGGCTCAGCGCGACCGGTTTGACGCGGGCGACGACGCCCTGATGCTTGGCGGTTTTGCCGACCAGTCGCGTCAGCCGGTCGGCTTCGACCTGCGCCAGCTTGACCCCGTTGTCCTTGGCCTGATGCACCAGATCGCGCGCGCGCGCATCGCGCCGGGTCAGATCAAGATAGATTTCGAAAATGCCCTTCGGGTCCTGGCGCAGGCGCGCGAGGACGGGGTGGAAGCCGTAGATGAGTTTTTCCGCGGCGTGTTTTTCGGCGGCCTTCTCGCTCATTTTTTCTTGCCGCCGGATTTAGGCTTGGCGGCACGCGGGCCTGACGTTTTTTTCGAGGCCTGCTGTTCGAACGCACGCTGCATGTCGAGCGCGGAGTTGTCCTGCTCGACCAGGCTGAAATCGATCTTGCTGGTTTCGATGTCGGCGCGCATCACCTTGATGCGCACGCGATCGCCCAGGCGGTACTTTTTCCCGGTCCGCTCGCCGAGCATCATGTGCTTGGCCTGATCGTAGTGGAAGTAGTCCTGGCCGAGTTCGGAGACATGGACCAGACCTTCGATGAAGATGTCGTCGATCGCGACGAACATGCCGAAGCTGGTCACCGCGCTCACCGTGCCGTTGTATTCGTCGCCGATGCGATCCTGCATGAAATAGGTTTTCAGCCAGGCGTCGACATCGCGGGTGGCGTCGTCGGCGCGGCGCTCGGTCAGCGAGCAGTGGGCACCGACTTCCGCCAGGCCCTTGGCGGGCAGTTTTTCGCCCTGCAACACCGCCTTGATGCCGCGGTGCACCAGCAGATCCGGGTAGCGCCGGATCGGCGAAGTGAAGTGGGTGTAGGCCTCGTAGGCCAGGCCGAAATGGCCCTTGTTGTCCGGGCTGTAAACCGCCTGCCTGAGCGAGCGCAGCATCACGGTTTGCAGCAGGCCATGGTCGGGACGATCCTTGATCTTGTCCAGCAGCGCGGCGTAATCCTTGGCGTGTGGCTTGTCGCCGCCGCCGAGGTCGAGGCCGAATTCGGCGAGAAAACCGCGCAGCGCGGCAAGCTTCTCCGGCGTCGGGCCTTCGTGGACGCGGAACAGCGCGGGCTGCTTGTTCTCGTGCAGATAATCCGACGCGCAGACGTTGGCCGCCAGCATGCATTCCTCGATGATGCGGTGCGCATCGTTGCGGATCACCGGCACGATCTCCTTGATCTTGCCCTGGTCGTCGAAAATGATCTGCGTCTCGGTCGAGCCGAAGTCGATCGCACCGCGCTTGGCGCGCGCCTTCAGCATGACGCGGAACAACTTGTCGAGCGCTTCCAGATGCGGCATCAACGCAGCCTGCTTGTTCTCCGGCTTGGCGGCGCCGGAGAGCCAGTCCCACACCTGGTTGTAGGTGAGGCGCGCGTGCGAAAAAATCACCGCCGGGTAGAAGCGGTATTCCTTGATTGCTCCGGTGCTGCTGATCTGCATGTCGCACACCATCGACAGGCGGTCGACTTCGGGATTGAGCGAGCACAGGCCGTTGGACAGCGCTTCCGGCAGCATCGGGAATGACGCGGCGCGGGAAGTACACCGAGTTGCCGCGCGCGATAGCCTTCGGTGTCGAGCGCGTCATGGGGTTTGACGTAATGGCTGACGTCGGCAATGGCGACGATCAGACGGAAACCGCTGCGGCCGAGCGGCTCGCAGTACACCGCGTCGTCGAAGTCGCGCGCGGTTTCACCGTCGATGGTGACCAGCGGCAGATGGCGGATGTCCTCGCGGTCGGCCATATCCTTTTTCAGCACCTTGTTCGGCAGCTTGGATGCCTGCGCCTCGACATCCGGCGGGAACACGTAGGGCAGATCGTGCTTGCGCAAGGCAATCTCGATTTCCATGCCGGGGCCGGTGAAGCTGCCGAGAATTTCGCTGACGCGGCCGACCGCTTCGTTGTGCGCGCCGGGCTGGGTGACGATTTCCACCGTCACCACCTGGCCGGACTGCGCGTCGCCGGCGTTACCGGCAGGGATGAGAATGTCCTGGTTGATACGGCGGTTTTCCGCGATCAGGAAGCCGACGCCGCCTTCGAGGTAATAGCGGCCGACGACAGTCTGGTTGACGTGCTCCAGCACCTCGACGATCTTGGCTTCGCGGCGCCCGCGCCGGTCGAAACCTGCGACCCGCACCAGCACCTTGTCGCCGTGCAGCACGCGGTGCATTTCCTTGGGCGACAGATACAGATCGTCGCCGCCCTCTTCCGGCACCACGAAGCCGAAGCCATCGGGATGGCCTTCGACGCGACCCTTGATGAGGTCGAGCTTGTCCGGCAGGCACAACTGGCGCTTGCGGTTGAGCATCAACTGACCATCACGCTGCATCGCACCGAGGCGGCGCTGGAACAATTCGCGCTCATCCTCGGTAATGTGCAACTGCTCGGCGAAGGCGTCGGCATCGACCGGGCAGCCGGCCTCGGTCAGCAATTGCTGGATGTATTCGCGGCTCGGCAGCGGCGATTCGTAGCGTTCGATTTCGCGCTCATAGAACGGATCGGCCAGGCGGATCGCCGGGGTTTGGTGTTTGCTGGCGCGGCTGCGCGATTTTTTTGTTCGTTGACAATTTATTCTCTGCTCTCTAGAATGCGCGCCTTATTGCCCAGATGGCGGAATTGGTAGACGCGCACGGTTCAGGTCCGTGTGCCGCAAGGTGTGGAGGTTCGAGTCCTCTTCTGGGCACCAGTTGTAAGCAAAAAGCCGACCTTGTGTCGGCTTTTTGCTTTTGTACGGCTTATTGTAGCCATCAAACCTCGTAGGGGTGACGACGCACGATCGTCTCCACCCGATCCGGTCCGGTCGACACCATGTCCACCGGCACTTCGCACAAGGCTTCCATCCGCTTCAGATAGGTCTGCGCCTTTTGCGGCAACTTGTCGAATTCCTGCACGCCGACGGTGGTGTCGCTCCAGCCCGGCAGATCTTCGTAGATCGGCTCGCACGTCGGTGATCGATTCGGCGCCCACCGGCAGGATGTCGCAGGTCTCGCCGTCGATCTTGTAGCCGACGCACACACGCACGGTTTCCAGGCCGTCGAGCACGTCGAGCTTGGTCACGCACAGGCCGGACACGCCGTTGATCTGGATCGAGCGCTTGAGCGCGGCGGCGTCGAACCAGCCGCAGCGGCGCGCGCGCCCGGTGGTGGCGCCGAATTCATGCCGCCTTTTCGCCGAGATACTGGCCGACGTCGTCGAACAGTTCGGTCGGGAACGGGCCGGCGCCGACGCGCGTGGTGTAGGCCTTGGTAATGCCGAGCACGTAGTGCAGCGTCTGCGGGCCGACGCCGGAGCCGGTGGAGGCGCCGCCGGCGGTGCAGTTGGACGAGGTGACGAAGGGATAGGTGCCGTGATCGATGTCGAGCAGCGTGCCCTGCGCGCCTTCGAACAGCAGGTTGCTCGCCGGCCTTGTTGGCTTCGTACAGGCTGCGCGGCACGTCGGCCACCATCGGCTTCAGACGCTCCGCCATCGCCAGCATGCTCGTCGAGCGTCTTTCTGGAAATCGACCGCCTCGGCCTTGAAGTAGTTCTTCAGCACGAAGTTGTGGTAATCGAGCACTTCACCCAGCTTGGCGGCGAAGCGTTCGCGGTGGAACAGGTCCTGCAGGCGCAGCGCGCGGCGCGCCACCTTGTCTTCGTAGGCCGGGCCGATGCCGCGCCCGGTGGTGCCGATCTTGCCGGCGCCCTTGGCGATCTCGCGCGCCTGATCGAGCGCGACGTGATGCGGCATGATGAGCGGGCAGGCTTCGCTGATTTTCAGGCGGCTGGCGACGTCGACACCGGCCGCTTCGAGCATGTCCATTTCTTCCAGCAGCGCGTTCGGCGACAGCACCACGCCGTTGCCGATGTAGCAGGTGACGTTGTCGCGCAGGATGCCGGACGGAATCAGGTGCAGCACGGTTTTCTTGCCGCCGATCACCAGGGTGTGGCCGGCGTTGTGGCCGCCCTGGAAACGCACCACGCCCTGCGCGTGGTCGGTCAGCCAGTCGACGATTTTGCCCTTGCCTTCATCGCCCCACTGGGTGCCGATGACGACGACGTTTTTTGCTGCCACGTTTTTTGTTGCCACAGTGAAGTCTCCCTTTATTGTGCTGCCACTTCATCAAGCATCGGAACTGGCAATGGCCAGCTCACGCAAATCCAGACTGAAACCGGTCGCCGGACGCGCCCGGCCGAACACCCGCCCCACTTCGTCGTAGCGCCCACCCTGCGCAATTGCATGGCTGCGCCCGCCGGTGTAGGCGGCAAACACGACGCCGCTGTGATAGTGGTAGCCGCGCAGTTCGGCCAGATCGTAAGCCGCCTCGACACCAGGCAGGCCGCGGTCGAGCGCTTCCAGGGTATCCAGCGCAGCCTGCACCGCGGCCAACTGCGGCAGGCGCGCACGCGCTTCCGCCAGCACGCTGCGGTCACCGTACAACAGCGGCAACGCGGCAAAAGCCTCGCGCAGCGCGGCGGGCAAGCCCGCAGTCAGTCCTGCCACGGCGCGCTGTCCTTGCCCTGCAGCGCGCCGAACAATTGATGCTCAAGCGCGCCGTTCAGGCGCGCTTCCTGCGCCAGCGCACGGAAAACCCCGACATGGCCGATGTCGAGTTGCAGGGTCTTGACGCCGCACGCGGCAAGGCCCTGCAGCATCAGGGTAGGATTTCGATATCGGTCTCGACGCCGGCTTGGCCATACAGCTCGGCGCCGATCTGCATCGGTTCGCGCGAACGGTGAATGCCGTCGGACAGGGTGTGCAGCACGCTGCCGGCGTAACACAGGCGATTCACCGCGTTGGCGGTTGAGCAGGTGGGCATCGATGCGCGCCACCTGCGGCGTGATGTCGGCACGCACGCCCATCATGCGCCCGGACAACTGGTCGACCAGCTTGAAGGTCTTGAGGTCGAGGTCGTGCGCCGATGCCGGTCAGCAGCGAATCGAGATATTCCAGCAGCGGCGGAATCACCAGCTGATAGCCGCGATCACGGAACAGATCGAGCAGCGCGCGTCGCATGCCTTCGATGCGCCAGGCTTCGTGGCGGCAGGATATCTTCGATGTATTCGGGAAGCAACCAGGCTTTCATATCAATTGGACATCAGAAACAACAAAGCGCCGCCCAGCAGTGAGGCAGCGCCGATAAAACGCAGCTGCCCGTCGCGCAATTCCAGTATCCGGCGAAAGTTTCGCGCCATACTGCGGGCGCGGCAAACGGCAGGATCCCTTCGATCACCAGCATCAAGCCAAGCGCCAGCAAGCCAGTTCGATGCCGCGTCATTTACCGCCGTCGGCACGCGGGTTTTTCATGTATTTGAAGAATTCCGAGCTGGGGTCGAGCACCATCACATCGCTCTTGCTCTTGAAGCTTTCACGATAGGCCTCAAGGCTGCGATAGAACGCATAGAACTCGGGGTTCTTCCCATACGCCGCCGCATAGGTCGCCGACGCCTTGGCATCGCCCTCACCCTTGACGCGCTGCGCGTCGCGATAGGCCTCGGCGAGGATCACTTCACTCTGCTTGTCGGCATCGGCGCGATTTTTTCGGCTTCGGCCGACACCGGTCGAACGCAATTCGTTGGCCACACGCTTGCGCTCGGCTTCCATCCGGCGGTAGACCCGACTCGCTTTCGCGGCAAATCCACCCGCTTCAGGCGCACATCCATCACCTGCACGCCGATCTTGCGTGCATCCTGGTCCGCCTTGGCGCGCATGAGCTCCATGATCTTGTCGCGTTCGCCGGACACCACATCGTGCACGGTGCGCTTGCCGAATTCGGCGCGCAGGCCATCGTTGACCGTCTGCGATCAGGCGGTCTGCGCGCCCGAGCTTCATCACCGCCGCACCGACGACGTAGTACTGCTTCGACATCGATCGATGCGCCATTTGACGAAGGAATCCACCAGCACGTTTTTCTTTTCCGACGTGATGAAACGCTCCGGATCGGCCGTATCCATCGTGCAGGATGCGGGTATCGAAATAGCGCACGTTCTGCACCAGCGGCATCTTGAAATACAGGCCGGGCTGCTGTCTTGACCGACACCATTTCGCCCAGCTGGAACACAATTGCGCTCTGCCGCTGATCGACGGTAAACAGGCTGTCAGGCTGAACAGCATCAGCAGCACGACCAGACCGGTCAGGAACAGCCCAAGATTGTTTTTTCATTAACGCGTCCTCCCGATCCCGGCTACGGAACGCATCACGCGAGCGCGCCGTGTGTCGCCGGCACCGGCGTCGGCCGGTTCGCCGGCTGCGACAGACGCTTCGGGCGCACCGCTGTACGGGCTGGCACAGACTGCTGCATCAGCTTGTCCAGCGGCAGGTACAGCAGGCTGTTGCCGCCTTTCTGATCCACCAGGACCTTGCTGGTGCTGGTCAGCATCTGTCTGCATCGCATCGAGATACAGACGCTCACGCGTCACCTCGGCGCCTTTTGTATTCCGCCACAATCTGCCGAAGCGCGACGGCATCACCCTCGGCATTGGCGATCACACGCTGCTTGTAACCCTCCGACTTCTTCCATCAGGCGCGATGCCGCGCCGCGTGCCTTGGCACCACATCGTTGGCATAAGCCTGGCCTTCGTTCTTCTGGCGCTCCCTGTCCTGCCCGGCTTTTACTGCATCGTCGAACGCCGCCTGCACCTGCTCCGGCGGCTGGGCATTCTGCATGGTCACCTTGCTGACGCTGATACCGGTCTTGTAGCGATCGAGAATTTCCTGCATCAGTCTTGGTCGTCGCGCCGCAACCTCGGCACGCCCTTCATACAGCACGAAGTCCATCTTGTTCTTGCCGACGATTTCGCGAATTGCGGTTTCCGCCGCTTGCCGCACCGTGTCGTCCGGCTTGCGGTTGATTGAACAGAAACTCCTTGGGATCTTTCAGGATGTACTGCACCGCGAACTGGATATCGATGATGTTTTCATCGTCGGTCAGCATCAGCGACTCTTTCAGCATCTTGTTCTTGACGTTGTTGCGATAACCGATTTCGACCGTGCGCACCTGGTCGATGTTCACCACTTCACGCGACTCGATCGGATAAGGCAGATGCCAGCGCGGCCCCGGCTGCGGTGGTTTCGAGATACTTGCCGAAACGCAGCACCACGCCGCGCTGGCCCGCGTCGACGATATAAAACCCGCTGGCCAGCCACACCAGCACCAGCAAGCCGATCAGCAGGCCCACCAGATTGCCGCCGCCCGGCAGGCCGGAGGGCTCGCCGCCGCCCGGCGCGCCACCCTTGCCACCGAACAATCCACTGAGGCGCTGATTGATGCGCCGCCACATCTCATCCAGATCAGGCGGGCCGCTGTTTTTGTTGCCGGTATTTTTGTTGCCCCATTGCGGGTCGTTCCAGGCCATATCGTTAGCTTATGCAGAGTGAACTGTAGATCGGGGAGAGGTTTCGTTTGCTGCGCCGGCTGCGTCCTGGCCGACCTCAAGCTGGACGCGGCCGGCGGCCAGAAGTTCCGCCAGCGCATCGCGTAAAAGCTCAAGCCCCGCGCCAGTTTGCGCGGACACATAGACGCTTTGAAGTTTACCATATTCGTCGCGCGCCACTCCCGGCGCAACGCCTGTCAAATCAAGCTTGTTATAGACACGAAGCTGCGGCACCCCATCCGCGCCGAGCTCCCCCAGTACCTTGTCCACTGCCTCGATCTGCCGCTCGCGCCCGGGGCTGGCGGAATCGATCACATGCAGCAGCAAATCGGCCTCGACCGTGGCTTCCAGCGTGGCACGGAAAGCCGCCACCAGATCGTGCGGCAGTTGGGTAATGAATCCGACCGTATCCGACAGCACCACTTCGCCGCCGGTCCAGTCGCCCTGCGGTGGCAGATAAATCTTGCGCGTGGTGGTGTCCAGCGTGGCGAACAGCTGGTCGGCGGCATAAGCACCCGCCCGTGTCAGCGCGTTGAACAGGGTGGACTTGCCGGCATTGGTATAGCCCACCAAGGCCACCGACAACACCTGCTGACGGCCGCGCGCACGACGTTGCGTACGGCGCTGCTTGCTCAATTTGGCCAGCCGCTCGCGCAGCGCCTTGACCCGCACCCCGATCAGGCGACGGTCGGTCTCCAGTTGTTTTTCGCCGGGGCCGCGCATGCCGACGCCGCCGCGCTGGCGCTCAAGGTGGGTCCAGCCGCGCACCAGACGGGTCGACAGATGCTGCAACTGCGCCAGTTCAACCTGCAACTTGCCTTCGGCGCTCTGCGCGCGGCGGGCGAAGATGTCCAGAATCAGGCTGGTGCGATCCACCACCCGGCATTGCAGGCGACGTTCCAGATTGCGTTCCTGCGCGGGTGACAGTTCATGATTGAAAATGACGACATCGGCTTCGGTCGCCAGCACCAGCGCGGCGATCTCGTCGGCCTTGCCACTGCCGACGAACAGCGCGGCATCCGGGCGACTGCGCTTGCCTTGCACTTCGCCCACGACATCGAGTCCGGCGCCGCCGGCCAGCAGACGCAGTTCGGCCACGCTTTCGGCAAAATCGGGCATTCCGAAATCGAGCGCGACCAGAATGACGCGCTCACCGCCCTGATGCCGCTCAAACACTCCAGGCTCCCTGTTGTTCCGGCATCGCCATGCCTGCCATCCTTACCGTGCATGGGTTCGGATTCATACCAGTTGCGGCCGTCCGAAATGCCAGCCCTGCCCATAATCCACGCCCATGTCCGCCAGCATGCGCGCGGTTTCCGCGTCCTCGACATGCTCCGCCACCGTGCGCATGCCCTCCTTGCGGGCAAAATTCGCCAGGCTCTCGACGATCCCGGCCACCTTGCGATCCTGACGCATATGCGACACCAGCCAGCCTTCGATTTTGAGAAAGCTGACCGGCAGGTGCGCCAGATACAGATAGGATGAATAGCCGCTGCCGAAGTCATCCAGCGCCAGCCGGAAACCAAAATCGATGAAGGGCTGCAGGTCGGCGCGCAACTTGTCGAGGCTGACGATGCGCTGACGCTCGGTCAATTCCAGCACGATAGGCTTGACCGGCCCCAGCACCACCCCGCAGGTCTGGCAGTAGCTCATGGCATTTTCGAGCATTTCCTCGACCAGATCGCGACGCGCCAGGAACTGCGGCGACACATTCACGAAATGGGCGAAGTCGGTCGCCCCACCATCGCCCATCCGCACGACGCAACGCTGCATGACGCTGCGGATAAGCTGGCGGTCGATTTCGGTCATCAAGCCGAGGCCCTCCGCCACCTCGACAAAATCCTTGGCCTCGATGATTTGACCGTTCGCGGTCTCGATCCGCGCCAGCGCCTCGTCGGCAATCGCCTGTCCGCTCTGCAAATCGACGATGATCTGCGAGGCCTGCCGCAGCCGGCCTTCCGCCAGCGCCTGCCGCAGCAGCGAGCCATTCCACGGCATGGCGGTTTGCGCAACCCTGCTGATCTGATCGCGCCCGTTTGATTTGGCCCGGTACAGGGCATGATCGATTTCTTCCAGCATGGGCAGGATTTCGGTGTTCCGGGGATCAAAAGCCGCAACGCCCCCCGAAAAACTCAGCGACAGGGCGCCGATACTGGTCTGGACCGGCGTGGCACGCACCTGGCTGGCCAGCCGTTCCAGAATATTGGCGGCTTCTTCCACGCTGCTGCCGTGCAGCACGAACAGAAATTCCTCCCCGCCCCAGCGCGCGACCCAGTCCCCTTCGCGCAAGCCTGTATCGAACCGCCGCGCCACCGCCTTGAGCACTTCATCGCCCACCGCGTGGCCGTAGCGGTCGTTCACCGTCTTGAAATGATCGAGATCGACCAGCGCCAGCGCGAAACCATGACCATCACGCGGCGCGCGCGCCCGCTCCATGTGCAGGCGTTCCTCGGCTGCACGCCGGTTGGGCAGCCCGGTCAGCGGATCGGTCAGGGCAATGCGCTGCAGCAGGTCTTTTTGCGAGGATTGAAACAGCGCATTGCCGAGCCAGTCTGCAATCAGGCCCATGTAGGCGACATCCACCGCATCGGGAGGCGCTTCGCAGTCGCGCCGCAAGAACGCCAGCACCCAGCGGCTCTCGTCTCCCACCGACACCGGCAGACCCGAGTAGGCGTGCAGTCCCAGGCGGGTCACCACCGGATGATCTGCATAGCGGGGGTGCTGGCTCAGATCGGTAATGTGCGCGGGTTCGCGCGACAGGAACACGTCATGGCACAACACGGTTTCCACCATCATGACCGTACCCTCCGGAAACACTCCCAGCGGATCGGCCACATAACGCACGGTGTAGTGCTCGCCAAATTCGCCCAGCACCACCAGATCCATGGTCAGGACTTCCGCCGCCATGTGCAGCATGGCGCGGATCCGCTCGGGATCGGTCAGTCCGGCTTGCACCGACAGCTTCCACAAGGCGGTCAGGCGCTCGACGTCGGCGCTGGCGTGACGGGCGCGCGAGGGTTCCGGGTCGGTAGGCGGAGCTGTCAGCGGGGGCACGGGCGTGAGTTTCAAGGCGGCTGGATGGAGGCCGTCATTGTAGCCCTGCCCTGCGAATTACAAGTTCACCGCGCGCAAACGTTCCGCTGCCTGCTCCGGGTTGATGGTGTTGACGAACAACCCCGACCCGAGTTCGAATCCGGTCGGGATCGAGGTGCGCGGACAGATTTCCAGATGCCAGTGGTAACTCGGCGCATGCGCGGCCTGCCCGGCGTCGTGCGGCACCGAATGCAGGAAGAAGTTGTACTGCGCCCCGCCGATCACCGCATCGAGGCGCGCCATGGTGCGCCGCATCACCCGCGCCAGATCGGCGAAATCGGCCTCGGCCACGTCGAGGAAATCGGCCTGGTGCGTCAGCGGCAGGATATGCACTTCCCACTCGTAACGGCTGGCGAAGGGCTTGATGGCGATGAATTTCTCGCCACGCTCGACCACGTACTGACCGACATTGATCTTGCGTCGCACCGCGCCCGAGGCGCGGTCGTAGATCGTCGCCTCGAAGGTCAGCGCCTCATCGATCAATGCGCAGAAAATGCAGTGGTGGTGCTTGGCGTAATGCGCCGCGCTGTTTTTCACCTCGGCGTCGACATTTTCCGGCACCACCGGCATCGCGATCACCTGGCTGTGCGTATGCGGAATCGACGCGCCGGCCGCCGGACCGAAATTCTTGAACACCAGCACGTACTTCAGCCGCTCGTCCGATTCGAACAATTGCCGCATCCGCTTCTGGTACACGCCGAACAGGGCCGCCAGGTGCGATTCGGCCATCTCGTGCACGGCGATTCCGTGCTCGTTGTGGTCGATGATGACTTCGTGACGGCCGTAGCCATCAATGGTCTGCTGCAAGCCGAAGTTGAAGCCGGATTGCGCCCGGTCGTCACCCAAAACCGGATACAGGTTTTCCACCATGCGAATCTGCCAGTCGCCGGTTTCCGGCCAGGTCAGGATCGGTGGCGGTGTCTTGTGTTCGTTGCCGCGGCAGAACGGACAGGTTTCGACCTGCTTGCGGGTATCGCGCGGCGCCAGTTCCTCGGCCTTTTTCGGACGCATGCTGCGCGCGGTGGCAACCAGCACCGATTCACTGGGCACGATGGGGTTGATGCGGATTTCGCGGACTTCGCCGGTGTCGGCTTGGGTGTCAGACATGGGTGTTTCCTCCGCCGGCAAGCATAAAACAGGCGCATGACGGCGGCAGTTCATTCTGCTTATGCCCCCACTCGGTCTTTTTATCCCCGACCGGAGCAGGGCCTTGCGTTGACGCAACCCTGTCCGGCGCCGACAATGACGGGCCTTTGCCGTATTCCGGAGTATTTCCCATGGATGAAAAAGCCCTGCACGACGAACAGCGCCTCATGCGCATGATGCGCAAGACGCTCACTTCCATCGTGCGCGACACCGCGCCGCGCGACGGCAACCCCAGCCCGCTGTCGGAAGCCACGGTGCTCGGCATCAAGGATTGCCTGATGGTGATTGCCAGCCGCGAGACCGAACTGGCGCAACTCACCGGCCGCACCCTCGAAGAACGCCCGCGCTTCAGCGACGAGACGCCGAACACCCACGCCGTCAAGATCAGCAGCATTCCGAAAAAGACGCACTGAGTCCAATTCAAAAAGTCGAGCCTGATCAAGCATGCCGCAAGCCACCAGCCTGTTCACCGATCTGGAATCGAAAGTCGTCGGCACCTCGGCGGTGGTGATCTACTCGCCGTCCGGCAAAAAGCGCAATCGTTTTCCCGAAGGCGTGGTGGAGATTTATCCCAGCGAAGCCGAAGCGCTGGAGCACGCCGATCCTGCCAAACACCGTCATGCCGCGCTCGCCAGCGGCCCGTCGCGTTCGTCCGAAGGCTTCAAGCTGTTTTATCTGGTGCGCTGGCTGGACTGAGCGCAGCGCTCGCGCTCAGTCGGCGCCGTAGACCTTGCGCCGCACCCGCTTCTTGCGCCGCATGCGGGTGGCTTCGCTCTCGGTCAGCGGCGCGCGCGCCTTGCCTTCATACGGATTCTTGCCGGTATCTTCCTTGACCTGGATGCGCAGCGGTGTGCCCTGCAACTTGAACGCCTTGCGGAAACTGCTTTCGAGATAGCGTTTGTAGTCGTCGCGCAGCCCTTCCAGCGCGTTGCCATGCAAAATGATCACGGGTGGATTCTTGCCGCCCTGATGCGCGTAACGCGGCTTCGGCCGGAACAGCCCGGACTTGGGCGGCGTATGCTGCTCCACCGCCATCTCCAGCACCCGCGTGAGCTTGGGCGTGGACAGCTTGATGAAGGCAGCGGCGTGTGCGGCTTCGACATCCTTCAGCAGGTTCTCCAGCCCCTTGGCTTTCAGCGCGGAAATATAGTTGAAACGCGCGAAATCGAGGAAGGCCAGTTTGCGTCCGATATCGCGCTTGATGTCGTCACGCTGTTCGGGCGACAGGCCATCCCATTTGTTGATCGCCACCACCAGCGCGCGCCCGGCTTCCACAATGAAGCCCGCGAGATGCGCATCCTGCTCGGAAATGTTTTCGCGCGCGTCGAGCACCAGCACCACCACGTTGGCGTCCTCGATGGCTTGCAGGGTCTTGATGACGGAAAATTTTTCCACCGTCTCGAACACCTTGCCTTTGCGCCGCACCCCGGCGGTGTCGATCAAGGTATAGGGTTTGCCGTCGCGTTCGAAATCGACATAGATCGAATCGCGCGTGGTGCCGGGCTGATCGAACGCAATCACCCGCTCTTCGCCGACCAGCGCATTGACCAGGGTGGATTTGCCGACGTTGGGACGGCCCACCAGGGCAATTTTCGGGATGCCGAAATCGTCTGTTTTTTCTTCCTCGGCAGAAAACGGCGCCAGCGCCAAGTCCACCAGATCAGAAATACCGTCGCCATGCGCACCGGAAATTGCCAGCGGATCGCCCAGTGCCAGTTCGTGGAATTCTGCGGTGATCACCGCAGGGTTCATGCCTTCGGCCTTGTTGACCGCGAGCCATACCGGACACGCCGCACGGCGCAAGCGGTCGGCGATCACCTTGTCCTGCGCAGTCATGCCGCTGCGCGCATCGACCATGAAAATGACGGCGTCGGCTTCGTCGATGGCCTGCAAGGTCTGGCGTGCCATTTCGGCCATGATGCCGTCCTTGGCCACCGGTTCGAGACCGCCGGTATCGACCACCAGATAGGGCTTGCCGCCGATGCGCCCGCGACCGTAATGGCGGTCGCGCGTCATCCCCGGCATGTCGTGCACCAGGGCGTCGCGCGTACCCGTGAGACGGTTGAATAAAGTGGACTTGCCGACGTTAGGGCGTCCGACAAGAACCAGGGTGGGAAGCATGCTTATCCTTGCTGGCGCACCGACACAGTCGGAGCGTTACGTTGATTGAAATTGGTTCAGCGAAATCAGTTCAGCCTGAAGGCGACCACACTGCCTTTGGCGGTCTGCACGGCGAAACCCGGCCCGATATCGACCGGCGCCGTACGCACACTGCTGTCGACCTTGGCCCGCGCGACAAAACTGCCGTCATCGGCCGACAACACATGAACATAACCCTCGGCATCGGCCACCACTACCCAGGCGCCCAGCGCCAGGGGTGCGGTGACCTGACGGCGCGCCAGTTTGTCCTGCCGCCAGCCGGCGCGGCCGCTCGCTTTATCGTAGACGGTCACCGCATCCTTGTCGTCGGTGACATAGACATTGCGCTCGTCCATCGCCAGGCCGCTGTTGCTGGAGGTGTCACGGGCCCATTGCGGTGCGCCGTTGCTGCGGTCGAAGCAGGCCACGCGTCCCTGATAAGCGACGGCGCACACCAGGCGCTCATCCACCACCGGATTGCCCATCACGTCGGCCACCCGTTCCAGTTCGGTGGCGCCACGCGGCAGCGCCACGGTCGCTTCCCACAACTGCGCGCCGTTAGCGGCGTTGAGCGCAACCAGTTTGCCGCCCGGGAACCCGGCATACAGCACGCCGTCACGCACGGCCAGCCCCCCCGATCCGCGCAGGCTCAAGGTGGGCAGAGTGCGGGTATACAGCCATTTGCGGCTGCCATCGGAAACGGCGAGACCATGCAAGCGGCCATCCCCGGTACGCGCGATCACCGTATCTTCCGTCACCAGCAATTGCCCGGTCACCTCGCTCGACAGCGCCACTTGCCAGCGCAGTTGGCCGTTCGCCTGATCAAGCGCAAGCAATTCACCCTTGCTGCCACCTGCCAGCACCAGCCCCTGACCCACACCGGCACCCGCCGAAAGCTTCATGCCCGCATCGGTTGTCCACACCGGCTTACCGTTGGCGACAGCGATGCGCACGACCTGATTGCCCCCCGCCGCGAACACATCGTCACCCTCGGCCTGCGGCCGGAACAGATAATTGTTGGCATCGCCGGAGTCGGCTTTCCAGGCTTCTGCAAGCGCGGCGGTAGGCGTAAATTCAACCAGCGCAGCGGGCTTGGCCCGGGCCGGGTCGATCCCTACCCATTCGCTCACCGTGCTGCAGGCAGACAATCCCAACGCCATCCCCGCTGCCAGCAGGCCGACCGTGATCGAACCTTGCTTCACTTGGCCTGCCCCCCCAGCGCATCGAGTTTCAGTTCGACGATGCTGCGATAGGGATTGTCTTCCGACATCTTGCCGAACGCGGTCTGGTAGGCGGCACGTGCGTCAGCCTGCTTGCCCTGCGCCAGCAATACATCGCCCTTCAGATCATGGAAGCGGAAGGCGAACGCATCGCTGTGCGCGCCGTCCAGGGTTTTCAGTGCGGCGTCATATTGCTTCTGGTCGAGTTGCACTCCCGCCAACCGCAGGCGTGCCAGATCCTTGACCGCCGGCTCCTTGCTGTGGGCCGCCGCCCATTCCAGCTGGGTCTGTGCGCTTTTAAGGTCCTTGCCGATCGCATTCAGCTTGGCCAGCAACAGCGCCGCCCGCGGGGCGTACGCCGTGTCCTTGTACTGATCGATCAGCATCGCCCCGGCTTCGCGCGCCCCCTTGGCGTCGTTGCCCGCCAGCGACTGGGTCAGCTTCTGGTACACGGCAGCCGCTTCCAGGTTTTGCGTCAGCGTACGGGTCTGCCAGTAGCGCCAGCCTGCCGCGGCAGCGACGACCACCGCCAGCGCGAGCATCGCCACGCTGCCCCAGCGTTTCCACCAGGCTTTCAGTGCGTCCAGTTGTTCCTGCTCGTCGAGATCGTAGGTTGCCATCTGCTTATGCCTTCTTCAAAAATTCACTGTTTCAGATATTCAATTGCCAGCGCCAGTTCGACGCGGGTTTGTTCGGTGGTGTCGCGCAGCGGCTTCAGCGTCACCTGCTGCGCCGCAGCTTCATCATCGCCCACGATCACGGCGAAACGCGCACGGCTGGCATCGGCCTTTTTCATTTGCGATTTGAAACTGCCGCCGCCGCAATGCAGCACCGTATCGAGCCCGGCGCCGCGCAACGCCGCCGCCACCTGCCAGGCGAAAGCCTGCGCCGCGTCGCCGGCATGAACGATATACGCGTCCGGCACCGCGGGCGCAAGCGTGGTGGTGCCGGTTTCCATCAAGGCCAGCAGCCGTTCGATGCCCATGGCAAACCCGGCTGCAGGCGCAGGCTTGCCGCCCAACTGCTCGATCAGGCCGTCGTAACGCCCCCCCGCGCACACCGTGCCCTGCGCGCCGAGCTGGTCGGTCACCCACTCGAACACGGTGCGATTGTAATAGTCGAGCCCGCGCACCAGGCGCGGGTTGATCTCGATACGCGATGCCGTTGGCGCGCAGCAGCGCCTGCAGCGCATCGAAATGCGCCAGCGCCGCCTCGTCGAGCTCATCCATCAGCTTGGGCGCGGCATCGTTGAGCGCCTGCATCGCCGGATTCTTGCTGTCGAGGATGCGCAGCGGGTTGCTGTGCAGGCGCCGCGTCGAGTCCTCGTCGAGCGCATCCTGATGCGCCTCGAAATAGGCGATCAGTTTGGTCGCGATGGCGATGCCGCGATTCGAGCGTCACCCAGCGTATTGATCTGCAGCGTCGGCGCAATGCCGAGTTTTTGCCACAGGTCGGCGCACATCACGATCAGTTCGGCGTCGACGTCCGGCCCGGCAAAGCCGAGCGCCTCGACGCCGACCTGGTGAAACTGCCGGTAGCGGCCCTTCTGCGGGCGCTCGTGGCGGAACATCGGCCCGGTGTACCACAGGCGCTTGCCGCCGTCGTACAGCAGGTTGTGCTGGATCACCGCGCGCACCAGGACGCCGTGCCTTCCGGACGCAGCGTCAGCGATTCGCCGTTCAGTTCGTCGACGAAGGTGTACATCTCCTTCTCGACGATGTCGGTCACCTCGCCGATGGCGCGCTTGAACAGCGCCGGTCTGCTCGAGGATCGGCGTGCGCATCTCGCGGTAGCCGTAGCGCCGCAGCCAGTCGCGCACGATTGCCTCGAAAGCCCTGCCAGGTGTCGGTGACATCGGGCAGCAGGTCGTTCATGCCGCGCACGGATTGAATGTTGTTGCTCATAAATTAATCAACAGAGTTGCGTGTCACGCAGCCGAGTAGTGGCTGCGCACGTAGTCCTCGACGATCATCTGGAAATCCGCGGCGATGCGGTCGCCCTTCAGCGTCACGGTCTTCTCACCGTCGACATACACCGGCGCGACCGGCACTTCGCCGGTGCCGGGCAGCGAGATGCCGATGTTGGCGTGCTTGGATTCGCCGGGGCCATTGACCACGCAGCCCATCACCGCCACCTGCATGGCCTCGACGCCGGCGTACTGGCCGCGCCACACCGGCATCTGGGTGCGCAGATAGGTCTCGATGTCCTGCGCCAGTTCCTGGAACACGGTCGAGGTGGTGCGGCCGCAGCCTGGACACGCCGTGACTTGCGGCGTAAACGCACGCAAGCCCAGCGCCTGCAGGATTTCCTGGCCGACCTGTACCTCCTTGGTGCGGTCGCCGCCCGGCTCGGGCGTCAGGGAAATGCGGATGGTGTCGCCGATGCCCTGCTGCAGCAGCACCGACAGGGCGGCGGTCGACGCCACGATGCCCTTGCTGCCCATCCCGGCTTCGGTCAGCCCCAGATGCAGCGGATAGTCGCACTGCGAGGCCAGGTCGCGGTACACCGAAATCAGATCCTGCACCCGGCTCATCTTGCACGACAAAATGATCTTGTCGCCGCCGAGGCCGAGTTCCTCGGCCTTCTTCGCCGACTCCAGCGCGGAGGCCACCATCGCGCGGCGCATCACCACCTCGGCGTCTTCCGGCTGCGCCAGCCGCGCATTGTCGTCCATCATGCGCGCGGCCAGTGCCTGATCGAGGCTGCCCCAGTTGACGCCGATGCGCACCGGCTTGTCGTGGCGGCAGGCCACTTCGATCAGGGTGGCGAACTGCTCGTCGCGTTTGTTGCCGCGCCCGAGATTGCCGGGGTTGATGCGCAGCTTGGCCAGCGCCTCGGCACACTCGGGCACCTGGGTCAGCAGCTTGTGGCCGTTGAAGTGAAAGTCGCCGATCAGCGGCACCCGGCAACCGAGCGCATCGAGACGCTCGCGTATGCGCGGCACCGCGGCAGCCGCTTCGAGATTGTTGACGGTGAGACGCACCAGTTCCGAGCCCGCCTCGGCCAGCGCCTGCACCTGGCGCACGGTCGCGGTGATGTCGACGGTATCGGTGTTGGTCATCGATTGCACCACCACGGGCGCATCACCACCGACCCATACCTGGCCTATCCGCACCTGGCGGGTGGGACGACGAACGATCTGCGACATCAATTACTCCAGTGTGAAGCGGGCAACCGTCGCATCGATATAGGGCGTCAAATCGATAGGGCGACCGTTGTATGTCATTTTTGCCTGAGCTGCGTTGCCCACCACCATGTCGAACGGGGGCTGCCCCTGGACATCCACGCGGCTGCCCGCAGGATTCAGTTTGCGCAACAGCATCTGTCCGCTGGCATCCTTGATCTCGACCCAGGCCTCGGCGCCAAACTCAAGATGCAGTGCACCGCTGGCGGCCGGGGTCACCGGCGCAGCGGCCGCACCGGCTTCGGCCGCCTCGGCGGGTGCCGTTTCGGGAACAACCGGCTTGACGGGTACCACCGGCACGGCCGGCGGCGTAACGGCCGGCAACACCGCAGCAGGCGGCGGCGCCACAGGTGCGACGGGCACAGGCACCGGGCGCGATTGCACCCTGGGCGCAGGCTTGGGTTGCTCTTCATCCGCCCCACTGTTGAGCCACCAATACAAGGCTACCGGCACTGCAACCGCCAACAGCAATCCCAGCAACAGCAGAATCACCCAGGGCGAAGTCAGCCAGGAATGCGGCGGGATGGCTGCAGGATGAGTAACGACTGCGGGTTCGGCAGGCGCGCCCTCCATCCGTGCCAGCAAAGGCTCCGGCGCAAGCCCCAGCAGCCGCGCGTAGTTGCGCACGAATCCGCGCGCGAAAACCGGCTGCCCAAGGCTGCCGAAATCATCGGTCTCCATCGCCTCGATCTGGCGCTGCATCAGATGCAGGCGGATAGCGGCATCTTCCAGCGTGACGCCCTGAGCCTCACGTGCCTCGCGCAACACCTGCCCAACCGATGCCTGACCGTTCTCGCTCATTCGTATTGTCCTGCCTGCAGCAGCCGCGCTTCATTCGATTCTGGGAAGCGCTTGCGCAGTTGCAAGCCATAAGCCGCTTCCTGCGAACGGTCGCCCAGCCTGCGCTCCAGCCGCACCCCCAGCCACAGGCTTTCCGCCGTCGGCGCCGCCATCGACTCATGCCGGCTCAGCAAACGTTGCGCATCCGCCAGTTTGCCCTGGCGGTAATTCAGGCCTGCCAGCTTCAGAATGGTGTTGGGATTGTCGGGCTGCAATTTGAGCGCCTTCAACAGACTGCTTTCAGCCTGGGAAAAGTCTCCCTTTCTTTCGGCACATTGGCCGGCATTGACCATGGCCTGCTCGGGGCGGGCATACAAGGGGTTGCTCAGCGCCAGACTGAACTGCTCAAGGCCTGCGTCGTAGTGGCCGCGTGTGCAAAGAAACCAGCCGTAGTTGTTGCGCGCCTCGGAATCATCCGAATTCAGGTCGATGGCGCGGCGAAAGTTTTCCTCGGCCAGCTTGTCATCCGCCAGATCCGTGTAGATCAAGCCATAGACGTTGTAGGCCGGCCCGTAGCTGCTGTCTGCGGCAACCGCCTTGCGGAGTTCGTCGAGCGCAATTTTGTATTGGGCACGCTCGTAATAGGCCGCCGCCAGGTTGGTCAGCGCGCGCGCGCGCTGGGTCTCTGCGCTGGCCTTGTCCAAAGTGGCGAACCCGCTGCTCTGCTTGGGCACGACGACAGGCTTGCTGGACGAGCAGCCTGCGAGCAAAACGGCACCTACCACCATCCATTTTTTCACGCTGCCTCCTGATTCATGCGTTTCATTACCCGTCCGCTCCTGTCGGCCACCTTGCCCGCCAACTGCCCACACGCCGCATCGATATCGTCGCCACGCGTCTTGCGCGTGGTCACGACATAACCGGCTTCCTGCAAAATCTCGCGGAACACGCGCATCGCGTCGTTGCGCGGCTTGTCATAACCGGAATCCGGAAACGGATTGAACGGAATGAGATTGAACTTGCACGGCACCTCACGCGTCAGTTCGATCAACTGGCGCGCATGTTCGGGCTGATCGTTCACCCCGGCCAGCATCACATACTCGAAGGTGATGAAGTCGCGCGGCGCATGCACCAGATAACGCCGGCATGCCGCCATCAGTTCGCGCAACGGATACTTTTTGTTGATCGGCACGATCTGGTCGCGCAGGGCATCGTTCGGCGCATGCAGCGACACGGCCAGCGCCACCGGGCAGCGCTCGGCGAGCCGGTCCATCGCCGGAACGATGCCCGAGGTGGACACCGTCACCCGCCGCCGCGACAGGCCATAGGCATGATCGTCGAGCATCACACCAAGCGCCGTCACCACATTCTCGAAGTTGGCCAGCGGCTCACCCATGCCCATCATCACCACGTTGGTCACCGGTCGATCGGATATTTCACCGGTGGTGCGATTGGGCTCGGTTTTCAGGCTGTGATGCGCCACCCATAACTGGCCGATGATTTCAGCCACCGTCAGATTGCGGTTGAAGCCCTGCCGCCCGGTCGAGCAGAAAGTGCATTCGAGCGCACAGCCCACCTGCGACGACACGCACAGCGTGCCGCGATCGTCTTCCGGGATGAACACGGTTTCAATGCCGTTGGCGACCCCGACATCGAACAGCCACTTGCGCGTGCCGTCAGCCGAGGTGTGTGCGAGCTTGATCGGTGGCGGCGCCACCATTGCCTCGCGCTGCAGTTTTTCACGCAGGCTTTTGGCAATGTCGGTCATCTGCGCGAAATCGGCCACACCGGACTGGTGGATCCAATGGAACACCTGTCTGGCACGAAAGGGCTTTTCACCCAACTCGGCGAACCAGGCTGTCAGTCCATCGAGATCGAAGTCGAGCAGGTTTTGCGGCATCCGTGCAACCAATCAGCGGCTATAAACTTCGCTCGCCGGGAAGAAATAGGCGATTTCAATAGCGGCGGTTTCCGGGGCGTCGGAGCCGTGAACCGCGTTGGCGTCGATGCTCTCGGCAAAATCGGCGCGGATGGTCCCGGCGGCAGCTTTTTTCGGGTCGGTCGCGCCCATCAGTTCACGGTTCTTGGCAATCGCGTCTTCACCTTCCAGCACCTGCAGCACCACCGGACCCGACACCATGAAATCGACCAGATCCTTGAAGAAAGGACGCTCGCGGTGAACGCCGTAAAAGCCTTCGGCCTCCTGACGCGACAGATGCTTCATTTTCGATGCGACCACCTTGAGACCGTTGCTCTCGAAGCGGCTGACGATTTTGCCGATCACGTTTTTGGCGACGGCATCGGGTTTGATGATGGAAAAAGTGCGTTGAACAGCCATGTGTATGCTCCAGACAGACGAAAAAATAGCGTGAAAAACCAGAAAAATCAGCCTGCTAGCATAGCACGGCGCACTGCTGTCTGTCTTGCCGAGCCACGCACTCGCGACAGTGCAGATGGCTACAATCAGGCATCGTTA
Source organism: uncultured Hydrogenophilales bacterium (assembly GCA_963818665.1). Lineage (GTDB taxonomy): Bacteria > Pseudomonadota > Gammaproteobacteria > Burkholderiales > Thiobacillaceae > Thiobacillus. Next base: position 139,575 of record CAWFTM010000015.1, read on the forward strand.
CACAGCCATACGCGTCGGCACGATCCCCGGTTCCGTCTCCCCGGCCAGCGCGTCCGCCTCCAGCCCGATTCCCTCCGCCCACAAAAGCGTTCCATCGCACCATAGCAGCGGCAAGCGGTCGCGCCGCCAGGGCGGAATGCGCTTTTCCTGCAGCAGGTTTTTCAGGCTGCGATGCGGGCCGCCAGGGTGCAGACGCAGGCGCTCCCCACCTTGCCGCACGCCGAGCGTCACGATGCCGGATTCCAGCACGCTGCGCTTCAGCCCTTTGCCCACAGCGGCTTCGAATTGCACCGTCACACCTGCTGCCGGTACCGCCAACTGCGCTTCGCCATGCCAGCGCACCGGCTCCGCCCAGGCGGGTGCAGGCGGCACCAGGTAGGCGCCGCCACGAAAGCGCACCAGTTCGGCGCGTCCCAGTTTCAGGCGCACGCGCGCGTCGTGGCGCGCCGTGAGCAGTTGGTGCAGCGCTTCGTTGAGCCGGCGCGCGCTGGGCATGGCATGCCCCCGGCTCTCGATGAAATAACGCAGCAGGTTGCGCGCACGTGGCAGGCTCAACGCAACGAGCGCGGCGCAATCGAGGCGGTCGTCGCTGATGGCCGCCGTGGCATCCAGGCGCGCCAGGTCATCGAGCAATTCAGCAGCATCGGCCTGCAACGCGGCAGCACGTGCAAGCGTGGTAGCCACCGCTGGAAAATGCGCGTCCAGCAAGGGCAGCACCTGCTGGCGGAGTGCGTTGCGGCGAAAACGGACGTCCAGATTGCTGTCGTCCTCCACCCAATCGAGGCCATGTGCCCGCGCATAGGCCAACAGTTCGATGCGCCCCACGCCCAGGAGAGGCCGCAACTGACCGGCGTGCCAACCGGGTCGGTGCTGCGCTTCGGGCATTGCCGCCAGCCCTTTGGGGCCCGCGCCACGCAGCAACTGCAGCAGCAGGGTTTCGGACTGGTCGTTCTGGTGATGCGCGGTGAGCAGCCAGTCGCTATCGAGCGCGGCAAAAATATGCTGGCGCTCGCGCCGTGCGGCGGCTTCGATTCCGGCCGGGTCATCGCGCGCGATCTGCACACGATGTATCGTCAATTCAATGGCATGGCTTGCGCAAAGCTGCGCGCAGAATTCCGCCCAGGCGTCGGCGTGGGGCGAGAGGCCGTGGTGGATATGCACGGCATGGAGTTGTAACGGAAACGTGTCGCGCAGCGGCAGCAGCAGATGCAGCAGCACGACCGAATCGAGTCCACCCGACAGCGCCAGGGTCAGGCGCGCCTGCGGCTGGACGTGGCGGCCGAGGCTGTCTGACAGCGCCGCGACTGCGGAATTACTTGGCGGGGGTTTCCTTGAAGCTGCCATACGCGCGCAAGCGCTGGTAACGCGCGTCCAGCAAGACGTCCAGCGGCTGCTTGCGCAACTCGCCGAGCGTATCGGTGAGCGCACGACGCATCGACTGGAACATCGCATCCCAGTCGCGCTGCGCGCCACCGAGCGGTTCTTCGACAATGCGGTCGACCAGCCCGTTGGCTTTCAGCCGGTCGGCAGTGATCGCCAGCGTTTCGGCGGCCACCGAGGCCTTGTCGGCACTTTTCCACAGAATCGAAGCACAGCCCTCGGGCGAGATCACCGAGTAGGTCGAATATTGCAGAATCAGCGTGCGGTCGCCAACGCCAATCGCCAGCGCACCGCCCGAGCCGCCTTCGCCGACGATGCTGCAGATCACCGGCGTACGCAGTTCGGCCATCACATACAGATTGCGTGCGATGGCTTCGGACTGGCCGCGTTCTTCCGCACCGATACCGGGATAGGCGCCCGGCGTGTCGATGAAGGTAAAAATCGGCAGGGCGAACTTTTCCGCCAGCCGCATCAGTCGGAGTGCCTTACGATAGCCCTCGGGGCGCGGCATTCCAAAATTACGGTGGATTTTTTCCTTGGTGTCACGGCCTTTTTGATGGCCGATCACCATCACCGGCTCGCCGTTGAAACGGGCGATGCCGCCGACAATCGCGGCATCGTCGGCAAACGCGCGGTCACCGTGCAATTCGGAAAAATCGGTGAACAGCCCCGCCACATAATCCAGCGTGTAAGGCCGCTGCGGATGCCGCGCCACCTGCGACACCTGCCAGGCATTGAGCTTGGCGTAAATGTCCTTGGTCAGCGTCTGGCTCTTTTTCTGCAGACGACGGATTTCTTCCGAAATATCCAGCGCGGAGTCATCCTGCACAAAGCGCAGTTCTTCGATCTTGGCTTCGAGCTCGGAAATCGACTGCTCGAAGTCGAGGAAGGTAGTCTTCATCAAGTCATCACTGAAAACGGGTTAGCTGGCCATTTTAACAGCCTGGCGTGATTTACTTTACGCGGATCAATGATGATGGTGACCATGCGCGCCATGGGCATGACGGTGCGCCACCTCGTCCGCCGTTGCGACACGCACATCCGACACCACGCACTGAAAATGCACCGCCTGACCTGCATAGGGATGGTTGCCGTCGACCACCACCTTGTCCTCGGCGATGTCCGTGACGGAGTAGAGCACTTCTTCGCCATTGCCGCCTTCCGGCGAGCCCACGAACTGCATGCCAATCTCGATATCGGGAGGGAAAGCCTCGCGCGGCTCCAGCCGAACCAGACTTTCTTCATATTCGCCAAATGCATCGGCAGGCTGCAGCTTGAGATCGATTTTTTCGCCCACTGCCTTGCCTTCCAGCGCCTCCTCCACCATCGGGAAGATATTGTCGTAGCCACCATGCAGATAGCTGACCGGCTCATTGCTTTCTTCCAGCAACGTGCCTTCCATATCCCTGACGATATACGTGATGGTAACGACGGTGTCTTTAACGATATTCACTTGAGTTCTCCTACCCGTTCAAGCACTTCCGCCGCATGGCCGCGGCTGGAAACGCCATACAGGGCGTGACGAATGACGCCCTGCTTGTCGATGATAAACGTGGAACGCGTCACGCTTTTTCGCATGACGCCGTCCACTTCCTTGTCTTGCAACACGCCATAGGCCTGGCAGGTCGCCTGGTCCTTGTCGGCCAGCAGCCCCACGCTGATGCCGTGCTTGTCGCGAAATTCGCCGTGCTTGATGCAATCGTCGCGCGACACGCCCAGCACGGTGGCGCCCAGCCTGGCAAAGTCGTCCTCCAGTTCGGAAAACTCGATCGCCTCTGCGGTGCAGCCCGGCGTATCGTCGCGCACATAAAAATACAGCACCAGCGTCTTCCCCCGAAACTGCGACAGTTCGACAATATTCATGTCCGCATCCGGGTTGGAAAAGTCTGGCGCGCGATCCCCTGCTTTCAGCATGTGCCACTCCGCCTTGTGTTTTTCCGGCAGCATTCTAACAGGGCGGATGGCCTCGCTATAATCGGGTCATGAAAACCCTGCTCGGCGGCCTCAGTCCCGCCCAATTCCTGCGCGATTACTGGCACAAGCGCCCGCTGCTGATCCGCAACGCGGTGCCGGGCTTCTCCGGCCTGCTGTCGCCCGACGCGATGCGGCAACTGGCTGCGCGCGACGATGTCGAATCACGCCTGATCCAGGGCAGCGGCACCCATTGGCAACTCGATCACGGCCCATTCGAAAAGCGCGATTTCAAGCGCTTGCCCAAGACCGGCTGGACGCTGCTGGTGCAGTCGCTCAACCATGTATTGCCCGCGGCCGACGCGCTGCTGGCGCGCTTCGATTTCATTCCGCACGCCCGGCTCGACGACCTGATGGTGAGCTATGCCGTGCCCGGCGGCAGCGTCGGCCCGCACTTCGATTCGTACGACGTGTTCCTGCTACAAGGCCAGGGACATCGTCGCTGGCAGATCAGCACGCAAACCGATCTGACGATTCTGGACGACGTGCCGCTGAAGATCCTGCGTCATTTTGAAACCGAAGACGAATGGCTGCTGGGCCCCGGCGACATGCTCTACCTGCCGCCGCATGTCGCGCACCATGGCGTGGCCGAAGATGCCTGCATGACCTATTCGATCGGTTTTCGCGCGCCCACCACCGAAGAACTGGCGCAGGGTTTCCTGATGCACCTGCAGGACACCCTCGCCCTGGATGGCCGCTACGCCGACCCCGATTTGCGCCTGCAAGCCCACCCGGGCGAAATCAGTCGCGCCATGCTGAAGCAGATCGAGGCCATGATCACCCGCATCCAATGGAACAAACGCGATATCGCCGAGTTTGCCGGACGCTATCTGTCCGACCCCAAGCCGAATGTTTTCTTCGACGCGCCAGACGCCCCGCTCAGTCATGCTGCATTCAACAAGCGATCGAACAAAACCGGGGTGGCACTGCATCCCAAATCGCGGCTGCTGTTTACCGGCGGACGCTTTTTCATCAACGGCGAGGCGTTTAGCCCTACGACGGATGAAGCCGTCGCGCTGCGACAACTGGCCGACCGGCGTCAGCTCGCACCGCCCTTGCCAGCCGCGCTGCGCGAGCGTTTATATGAGTGGTACGAAGCCGGCTGGCTGGAGATCGATACAGCATGAACACCTTTGAAACCCCAAGTGAATTCCGCGCTGCATTCGACGCCCTGCTGGCCGGCACGCTGCGGCAGTTGCGTCTGTACGACCATGACCTGAGCCTGCTCGACATCGACCATCTGCCCCGTCACACGGCGCTGCGCGCGCTGTGCGTGGCCGGCGGTGGGCGCCGCGTCGAATTGTTGCTCGACGACATCAGTCGCGTCACCCGCGACCAGCCCCGCCTGATGCAACTGGTGCGCGACTTCAGCCATGTCCTCGAAATCCGCCAGGCCGACCCCGACGCACCCCGCCCCGACCAGGCGTTTGTTCTGGCCGACCGTCACGGCGTGCTCCTGCGCGCCGACAAGGCAGCGGTACACGGCACGCTGCACATGGACGATGCGCGCGACAGCGTGGCGCTGCAGCAGAGTTTCGAGTCGATGTGGCAGCGCTCGCAGGCCAGCGTGACGGCGACATCGCTGGGCCTGTAAGGATTACAGCGTGCTCAGCCAGTCCAGTTCGAGCTCGCTGAAACCTGCCTTGCGGCGTGCTTCAAGATTGAACGGCGGCTTCAGCGGCGGCGCATCGTAATCGACCAGCAACTGGCGGAAAGTCATATCCGGATCCAGCCCGCGCGCTGCGCATAACCAGCCGAACCAGTGACTGCCGATCGCGACATGGCCGATTTCGTCGCGTTCGATGACGGCGAGAATTTCGACCATGCGCGTGTCCTGCGCAGCCTTCAATTTATCGACAATGAGCGGCGTGGCATCGAGCCCGCGCGCTTCCAGCACGCGCGGCACCAGCGCCATGCGCACCAGCGGGTCATGCGCGGTCTTCAGCGCCATATCCCACAGGCCGTTATGTGCCGGAAAATCACCATAGGCAAAACCGAGCGTCGTCAGATGCGTGGTCAGCAAATCGAAATGCAGGGCTTCTTCGTCCGCCACCCGTAACCAGTCGGCGTAATACGCGGGTGGCATGCCGGCAAAGCGATACGCGGCGTCGAGCGCCAGGTTGATGGCATTGAACTCGATATGCGCCAGCGCATGAATCAACGCGGCGCGGCCCGGCAAGGTGTCGGCGCGGCGGCGCGGAACCTGCTGCGGCGGAACCAGGCTGGGGCGATCCGGCTGTCCGGGTTGGTCGATGGGAGCACGTTCGAGATCGACAGCGGGCGCCAGACGTCCGGCCAGCCAGTCCGACTGCAAGGCATGGACGCAGGCCAGCTTGTCTTCCGGCTGTCTCGCCTGCAGGCAGACGGCCAGCCGCCGCGGCAGGCAATCTAGCGCCGATCCACCCACCGGATGCCCGCCAACGCAATCGCCAGAAAAATCAACAGCGGCAGACTCGCCACCACAGCCGCCGGCCAGTCGTTCAGCAAGCCGAGGTGGCCGAACAGCCGGCTCAGCAGGTGAAAGGCCAGCCCGGCCAGAATGCCGATGAAAATCTTGACGCTGGTACCCCCCTCGCGCGGCCCCTGGATGGCAAACGGCATCACGATCAGCATCATGATCGGAATGATGAACGGGCTGACGAACTTGGTCCACAGGGCGAGTTCGTAGCGCGTCGCTTTCTGGTTGTTTTCCTTGAGGTGCGCCACGTAGCGCCACAGGGTGCGCGCCGACATTTTTTCCGGCGCGATCAGCAGCACGCTGAGAATGTCGGGGGTCAGCACCGACTGCCAGTCCTGGCGCGCCGTGCGGCTGGCGCGAATGCCATCGGCACCAAAATGCGTCTCCACCACCTGTTGCAAATCCCAGGTCTGGTTACCGCGCCAGTGCGCCTGTTCGGCGGCGCGTATCCAGCCGAGGCGTCCGTCAGCCTCGAATCCGTAGATTTCGATGCCGCGCAGGGTATTGTCGGGCATCACCTCGCGCACATTGATAAAGCGCTTGTCGTCCTTCACCCACAAACCCGAACGAAACTGCTGCGCCACCACCGAGTGCGTCGCCCGCAGCTTGTAGCGCTGCGCCGCCTGCTCCGACCACGGCGCGACAAACTCGCCCATCAGCAACATCAGCAGCGCCAGCGCCACCCCGATGATGCTGAAATACCCCGCCACCCGCCAGGTGGACAAGCCCGATACGCGCATCACCGCATATTCCGAATTGCCCACCAGACGCGACAGCGCGAACAGCGTGCCCATCAGCGCCGCCACTGGCAGGATTTCATATAAATGCCCCGGAACATTCAGCAGCACCACCACTGCGGCCTGCCCCAGGCCATAGCTGTTGCGCCCCAGACTGCCCAGTTCTTCGATCACGTCAAAAAACGCGAACAGCAGCAGCAGCCCCAGCAGCACGAAAGCCGATGCCGCCAGTACCTGGCTCGCCAGATAACGCGCCAACAACTTCATGTTCGCCCCCAACGCCAGCGCGGCGCGTTCTGCCGCGTGCGCACATAAAACAGCGCAACCACCGCAAGCAGCATCAACAGATGCGGCGCCAGCATGCCCATCCAGGGATTGAGCTTGTCCTGCGCCACCCACGCCTGCGACAGCGACAGCAGGTTGCTGTAGACGAAATACAGCAACAGCGCGACCACCAGGCCATAAGATCGGCGGGCCCGTGTATTGGAGAAACTGAGCGGAATGGCCATGACAGCGAGGATGAGTGCGGAGAGCGGCACGCCCAGCCGCCACTGCAGTTCGGCGCGCGCCGGCGACGAAGCCTCATCGAGCAACCGGGTTACCGGCATCTGGCGGATGCCGATTGCCTGGGCCTCGGTGGCGGCCGGATCAAGCCGCATCCAGTAACGCTCGAACTGCACAATGCGGTAATCCAGCTGGCCGGGCGTGCCTTCATAACGGCGCCCCTCCTTGAAAACCAGATAGCGGGAATTGTCGGCCAACTGGGTGTGGTAGCCCTCACGCGCGACCACCAGACCCAGTTGCCCGTCGATACGCGACTGCATGAACACATTCCGCACCACGCCAGTCAGCGGATTGAGGGACTCGACGTAATAGACCCGCTGGCCCGCGCTGGACTCGACGAACAACCCGGGGGAAATCAGCGAGCTGTCGCTACGGCTGCGTAGATCCTGACGATATTCGCTACGCTTGGTGAGTGCCCAGGGATTGAGCACCAGCGTCAACAACAGGATCACCAGCACAAAGGGGACGGCAAAGACCAGTACGGGCCGCATCCATTGTGAGAGCGACAGGCCGGCATTCATCCAGATCACCATTTCACTGTCACGCCACATGCGCGACAAAGGCAGCAACACGCCGGCAAACAGCGCAATCGTCATCAATACCGGCAAAAAATACAGCAGCGAAAAGCCCAGAAAGGTGAATACGGCCTCGTTGGCCAGTTCGCCCCGTGCCACATCACCGAGCAAGCGGATGAACAGAATCACCAGGGCAATCGCCATCAGCACCGTGAGCACGGCGCCGGTAGTCAGCCCCATCTCGCGTGTCAGCGCGCGGCGATAAAGCATGAGAGGTTCCGTGTATCGTGCGTGACACGAACGGACTTTTGACATTCCGTCGCGCCTGCGCCAATAATCGCCCAACCGACAAATTGTATTTTTTTGAGCACAGACATGGAAAACAAGGAAATCGAACTCGAATTTAGCATAAAAAGCGGATCGCCCGAAAAGCAGCGCAGCGCCTGCGTTGTCGTCGGCGTATTCGATCATCGCAAGCTGTCCGGCCCGGCCATCGACATCGACCGCGCCAGCGACGGTTACCTGGCGGAGATCCTGCGCGGCGGCGACATGGACGGCAAGGCAGGCAGCACGCTGCTGCTGCACAAAGTGCCCAATATCCTGGCGGATCGCGTGCTGCTGGTCGGTCTCGGCAAGGAACGTGATTTCCACGAAAAAGCCTACCGCGACGCCATCGCCTGTGCAGTCAAAACCCTGCGCGACACCGGCTCGATGGAAGCCGTCATCACGCTCTCCGAAATTGCGGTGAAAAAACGCGACACGGCCTGGAACATCGAGCAGGCGGTCATCACCGCCCACGATGCGCTGTACCGCTTTGAGCACATGAAGAGCAAGTCGAACGAAGCCCGGCGTCCGCTCAAGCGCGTGGTCTTCGCGGTGACGCGGCGCGGCGAATTGAAGTTCGGCGACATCGGCCTGGCGCGTGGCCTCGCCATCGCCCACGGCATCAACCTGGCCAAGAATCTGGGCAACACGCCGTCCAACATCTGCACGCCCGAGTATCTGGCCGGCGAAGCACGCAAGCTGGCGAAAACGCATGGTTTCGGTTGCGAAATCCTCGATTACGCGGCTTGCGACAAGCTCGGCATGGGCTCCTTCCTGTCGGTCGGCAAGGGCAGCGACAAGCCGCCGCGCTTCATCGTGCTGAAGCACACCGGCGGCGCCAAGGGCGACAAGCCCACGGTGCTGGTCGGCAAGGCGGTCACCTTCGACGCCGGTGGCATCTCCCTGAAACCGCCGGCTGAAATGGACGAGATGAACTACGACATGAGCGGGGGTGGCGCAGTGATCGGCGCCTTCCGCGCCATCGGCGAACTCGGGCTGAAACTGAACGTCATCGGCCTGATTCCGGCCTGCGAGAACATGCCCGACGCGAATGCCAACAAGCCGGGCGACATCGTCACCTCGATGTCCGGCCAGACCATCGAAATCCTCAACACCGACGCCGAAGGCCGCCTGATCCTGTGCGACGCGCTGACCTATGCCGAACGCTTCGAGCCCGACGCGGTAGTCGATCTGGCGACATTGACCGGCGCCTGCGTGATCGCGCTCGGCGCCCATCCCAGCGCGCTCTACAGCAACCATGACCCGCTGGCGCGCGAAATCGAGCACGCGGCTGACCACGCATGGGACCGCGTCTGGCGCATGCCGCTGTGGGACGACTACCAGGACCAGTTGAAAAGCAGTCTCGCCGATATGGCCAATATCGGCGGCCGCCCCGCCGGCTCGATCACTGCCGCCTGCTTCCTGTCGCGCTTCGCCAAGAAATATCACTGGGCGCACCTCGACATCGCCGGCACCGCCTACAAGGGTGGGCGTGAAAAAGGCTCGACCGGCCGTCCGGTTTCCCTGCTGGTGCACTTCCTGCTAGAGCCGCGCGGAAAAGTGACCGAAATCACCTTTTATACCTTTGCCGACAACCCGCTCGACGTCGCTCGCCGCGTCGCCGCCAAGGCGTACGGCCGGGGCAAACAGGTGATGATTTACGCGCCGGATGCGACGGTGGCCGATGCCATCGACCGTCTCTTGTGGACGACGCCCGCGCTGGGCTTCGTGCCGCACTGTCGCGACAGCGATGCGCTGGCCGCCGAAACGCCGGTGCTGATCGGCGCCAACGTCGACACGCTGAAAACGGCCGACGTGATCATCAACCTGCACCCCGCCCCGCCGGCTGCTTTTGCCCGTTTCGAGCGTCTGGTCGAAATCATCGGGCAGGATGAAGCGGGACGCGAACAGGGGCGCGAACGCTACCGTTTTTATCAGGCGCGCGGCTACGCGCTGAAAACCCACGATCTACGCCAGCACGCTGGATAAGCGAGGTAACGATGAGCGACAGCCCTTTATTGAGCAAGATGGACGCGCTGCTGAAAAAGCATCGCGGAGGCGACAGCAGCCCAGAAGCTTCGTCCGACCGAACAGACTCGCCAGAACGCACACCGCCCCCCAACGCCTGGCTGCCCGTGCTGACCCAGGTGATCGAACGCGGCACCCCCCCGGCCGTTCCTGCAGCGACCGCGCCCGCAGTCGTTGCCCCCGCTCCTGCTGCCGCGACGCCCACCGAGCCCGAAGTGCACAACACCGTGGTGAGCGACACGCTCGCTGAGCAACTGATGGGCGAGCTCGCGCCGCGCCTGTCCGAAGTCATGGAAAAGCAGGTCGCTGCCGAACTGCGCAAGAACCTCGACCAGACCGTGGCCAGTCTGTTGAGCCAGCTCGATGTCAACGTGCGCGAAATCGTGCGCGACGCAGTCGCCGAAAAACTCAAGCAGCCGCGCAACCCGGAAAGCTGACGCCCCGACTTTCGGAGGCTGCCCGGTTTTTTCGGGGACTTGTCCCCGGCTTTTTCGGGGATAATGGCGGCTTTGCGCGCACGCCATGGAACTCGCCAAATCCTTCGAACCGGCTGAAATCGAAAAACGCTGGTACGCCCAGTGGGAAAGCTCAGGCTATTTCAAGGCTGGCGATCACCCCGACGCCCCCGCCTACTGCATCATGCTGCCGCCGCCCAACGTCACCGGCACGCTGCACATGGGGCACGCCTTCCAGCACACCCTGATGGACGCCCTCACCCGCTATCACCGCATGGCGGGCGACAACACGCTGTGGCAGCCCGGCACCGACCACGCCGGCATCGCCACCCAGATCGTGGTGGAACGCCAGCTCGACGCCCAGAACATCTCGCGCCACGACCTCGGCCGCGAAGACTTCCTCGAAAAAGTGTGGGACTGGAAGGAACATTCCGGCTCCACCATCACCCGCCAGATGCGCCGGCTCGGCACCAGCCCCGACTGGAGCCGCGAGCGCTTCACCATGGACGCCGGGCTGTCGAAGGCGGTCACCGAAGTGTTCGTGCGACTCTACCGCGAAGACCTGATCTATCGCGGCAAGCGGCTGGTGAACTGGGACCCGGTGCTGCAGACCGCGGTGTCCGACCTGGAGGTCGTCAGCACCGAAGAAGACGGCTTCATCTGGGAAATCAACTACCCGCTGGAAGACGGCAGCGGCTTCCTGACCGTCGCCACCACGCGCCCGGAAACCCTGCTCGGCGACACCGCCGTGGCGGTGCATCCGGAAGACGAGCGCTACGCGCATCTGATCGGCAAGCACGTGCGCCTGCCGATCGCCGAGCGCAGCATCCCCATCATCGCCGACGATTACGTCGACCGCGAATTCGGCACCGGCGTGGTCAAGATCACGCCGGCGCACGACTTCAACGACTGGCAGGTCGGCCAGCGCCACAAGCTGGTGGCGATCAGCGTGCTGACGCTCGACGCCAAAATGAACGACCTCTGCCCGACCGAATACCAGGGCCTGGATCGCTACGATGCGCGCCAGAAGCTGCTCGACGAACTGCAGGCCAAAGGCCTGCTGGTCTCGGCCAAGCCGCACAAGCTGATGATCCCGCGCGGCGACCGCACCCACGCGGTGATCGAGCCGATGCTCACCGACCAGTGGTTCATGAGCATGGAAGGCCTCGCCAAGCAGGGCCTCGCCGTGGTCGATTCCGGCGAACTGAAATTCGTGCCGGAGAACTGGACCACCACCTACCGCCAGTGGCTGGAAAACATCCAGGACTGGTGCGTGTCGCGGCAGTTGTGGTGGGGCCACCGCATCCCTGCCTGGTACGACGACGACGGCAATTATCTACGTCGCCACCACCGAAGCCGATGCCATCAAACAGGCGGGCGGCAAGCCGCTGACGCAAGACAACGACGTGCTCGACACCTGGTTCTCCAGTGCGCTGTGGCCGTTTTCGACTCTGGGCTGGCCGGAACAGACACCCGGAACTCGATCGCTACCTGCCCACCTCGGTGCTGGTCACCGGTTTCGACATCATCTTCTTCTGGGTCGCGCGCATGGTCATGATGTCGCTGCACTTCACCGGCAAGGTGCCGTTCCGCGAGGTCTACGTCACGGTCTGGTGCGCGATTCCGACGGCCACAAGATGAGCAAGTCGAAGGGCAACGTGCTCGACCCGATCGACCTGATCGACGGCATCGCCGTGGATGACCTGGTCGCCAAGCGCACCGCCGGCCTGATGAATCCCAAACAGGCGGAGAGCATCGAGAAGCGCACCCGCAAGGAATTCCCCGAGGGCATCGCCGCCTTCGGCACCGATGCGCTGCGCTTCACCTTCGCCAGCCTCGCCACGCCACGGTCGCGACATCAAGTTCGACCTGCAGCGCTGCGAGGGCTACCGCAATTTCTGCAACAAACTGTGGAACGCCACCCGCTTCGTGCTGATGAACCTGCGAAGGCCAGGACTGCGGCCAGGACGACCGGCCAGCCGATGGAATTCTCGGACGCCGACCACTGGATCATCAGCCGCCTGCAACAGGCCGATCGGCGAAGTGGCACGAAGCCTTCGCGGCCTACCGCTTCGACATGGCCGCGCGTGCCATCTACGAATTCGTCTGGGACGAATACTGCGACTGGTACGTGGAACTGGCCAAGGTGCAGATCGCCAGCGGCACGCCGGAACAGCAGCGCGCCACGCGCCGCACCCTGGTGCGGGTGCTGGAAGCCACGCTGCGCCTGGCCCATCCCATCATCCCATTCATCACCGAAGAACTGTGGCAGAAGGTGGCGCCGCTGGCCGGCAAAAGCGGCGACAGCATCATGCTGCGCCCTATCCACAGGTCGATGAAGCGCAACGCCACCCCGACAGCGTGGCACGGGTTCTGTTGCTGAAGGAACTGGTCAACGCCTGCCGCACCCTGCGCGGCGAGATGAACCTGTCACCGGCACAGCGCGTGCCGCTGGTCATCGAGGGCGACGCCGCCGTGATCGGCGCGCTGGCCCCCTACATCAGCGTGCTCGGCAAGCTCAGCGAAGTCAGCGCCGTCGCCGCGCTGCCGGAAGCCGATGCGCCGGTGCAACTGGTCGGCGACCTGCGCCTGATGCTGGTGGTCGAAATCGACAAGGACGAAGAGCGCGCCCGTCTCGCCAAGGAAATCGCCCGCATCCAGAACGAAATCACCAAGGCGCAGGGCAAGCTGGCCAACCCCAGCTTCGTCGACCGGGCCCCCGCCGCCGTGGTGCAGCAGGAGCAGGCTCGACTGGCCGACTTTGCGGGGATGTTGCACAAGCTGGAAGCGCAGCACGCACGGCTGGGCTGATCGCTCGCAGCCCGGGCTCGGGCCGTCGTGTCGGTTTGAACGGCGGTCGCGGGCCGGGGCTTAGCCCTTCTGCCACGCGGCGAAGGCGACCGCGTCAAACTCGTGCCGACATATCTCGCGATCGCCATCGAACAATAAAGGCACCTCCCACCCATACCGCGCTTTCAGTTCCGCGTCGGTATCGACGTCCACTTCGAGCAGATGGTGTGTACCCATCCGCGCGCGCACGGCTTCGGCCATGTCCTCGCACAGCGGGCAGCCTGCCCGCATATAGAGGATGAGGGTGTCACTCACCCGAGATTTTCAGCGGAACGTACAGCGAGCCTTCGCCGCGCCGCACCAGAATGGCAGCACTTTTGCCGACAGGCACGGCAGCGATGGCCTTGCGGAAGACCTCGACCGTGGCGACTTTGCCATTGTTCACCGCCAGGATCAGGTCGCCGGTGCGGATGCCGGCGCGCGCCGCGTCGCCGGTGGCTTCTTCCACCAGCAGACCATGGTCGATCTTGAGTTCACGACGCTGGTCGGGGGTGAGTTCGGACAGTGCGAGGCCGCCGCGCGAATACGATTTGCCGCTCTTGCCGGCCACCTGATCCTCGCTTGGCAACTCGGTCAGCACGACGCTGACTGTCTGCGCCTTGCCTTTGCGCCAGATTTCCAGCGGAATCTTGCTGCCGGGTTTGACCGCACCCACCATGCGCGGCAGGTCGCCGGAATTTTCCACCAGTTTGCCGTCGAATTTGAGAATGACGTCGGCGGCCTGCAATCCGGCTTTCGCCGCCGGACTGTCGTCCTGCACCTGCGCCACCAGCGCACCACGCGGGCGATCCAGGCCAAAGGATTCGGCCAGATCGGACGTCACTTCCTGAATCATCACGCCCAGCCAGCCGCGCGAGACCTTGCCGCCCGCCTTGAGCTGGCCGACGACTTCCATCGCGACGTCGATGGGAATGGCGAACGAGACGCCCTGATAACCGCCGCTGCGGCTGTATATCTGCGAATTGATGCCGACCACTTCGCCTTTCAGGTTGAACAACGGGCCGCCCGAGTTGCCGGGGTTGATCGCCACGTCGGTCTGGATGTAGGGCACATAACTTTCTGACGGCAGCGAACGTCCTTTGGCGGAAACGATGCCCGCCGTCACCGAATTCTCGAACCCGAACGGTGAACCGATCGCCGCGACGGCTTCGCCGACACGCAGCTTGCCCGGGTCGCCCAGCTTCACCGTGGGCAGATTGCTGGCGGTGATTTTCAGCACGGCGACGTCGGTGCGCGCGTCGGTGCCGATCACCTTGGCAGTGAACTTGCGCTTGTCGGTGAGTTTGACGATCACCTCGTCAGCGCCGCTCACCACATGCGCGTTGGTGAGGATGGTGCCGTCGCTGCCGACGATGAAGCCGGAGCCCTCCCATGCGTCGGCATCTCCTGCATCGGCCCGCCCTGCCCCCCTGGCCCGCCCGGCATGCCGGGGAAAAAGCGGCGGAAGAACTCCTGCATGTTCTCGTCGTTCGGCATGTCGAACGGCATGCCATTGGGGCCGCGCTTCGTCAGCTTGGTGGTGCTGATATTGACCACCGCCGGCCCCTGCTTTTCCACCAGGTCGGCCACATCCACCACTTCTGCAGCCAGCACGGGTGCGGACAGTGCACCCAGCATGGCCAGCGTTGCCACAACCGCTCTCATCACGCTTGTCCTTTCATCAGATGCAACACGTTTTCACGCCTGAGCACCACCGGCCGCGCCACCCGTCCGCTGCGCGCGGCCAGCCAGCCCACCACGCCTCCCAGCAACATCCCGACCAAGGCGGGACCGTCGCCGGGATGCAGGGCTTGCGCCAGCAGCGCGCCCGTCAGCATGCAGGCCAAAGGCAGGCCGTAGGCGCGCAGCGCGCTTTTCAGCACGCTGCCACCGGCAATACCCACCACCACACGATCGCCCGGTGACAGGGACAAATCGCAGTCGACCAGAAACAGACGCGGCTTGCGCTGGAAAAGTTCGGCGATACGGCGCGACGAGCAGCCCTGACCGCCACAGGTGCCGCAGCCGGAAGGCTCGACCGCCCGCACCCAAATGCCATCCGCTGCGGTTTCGATGACCTCGGCGGTTTGTTCCAGCATGGGAGCGTCCCCGGCCGGTTTCAATCTGGTGGCGCTCATTTCCTTTTGACCGAGTTACCGGTTTCGATCAGCGCCGTGCCCGGCACCTCACCCAGAGTCGTCACGGTGTAGCCGTCGACCTCGCGCGCATACACTCCCGATCGCGCCTTCGGCCGACAGACCCGACCATACGCTGCATCTCAGGATTGACCGGCTCGACGAACATCGACAGCACGCTCAGGCCATCGGAAAACACCAGGTGGGTGACGGGCATCTGTTTGCCCGGCAGCGCGCGTACTGCTTCCTGTACCTGCTTGAACCCCGGCGGCGGCGTCACGCTCCAGCCCACGCTGGCCGGCTGATCGAGACTGGCTTTCAGGATGCTTTTGCCCGCCATGTCGTTGAGAAACTGCTGGACGTCGGGTGCCTTGCCGATCTGGATTTCGGAAAACACGAACATCGACACCGCGCTGCCATTGCTGTTCACGATGCGCGACTTGAGCGGGACGCCTGACTGTTTGTCGATCCACAGGGTGTAGGCATGACGATAACCGTCGCGCGGCTCCAGCAACACCACCTGGGACAGACGTCCCGCCACCCGCTCGGATCCGCCCAGTTTCGCGTCGTAATAGGCGAGCAGGCTGGCGGGTTGCGCGGGCAGCAGGGCGGGGAAAAATCGTCGTGGCGCATTGCGCTCCAGGCGCACGTGCTTGCCATCCGGCAGATGGCAGTAGACGTCGTTGTTGATGCGCAGAAACTGCCGCGGCGCGCCATCCAGCACCTCGACCTTTTCCTGTTCACCTTTTGCATCGATACGATGCAATACACGCAGCACCTCGACGTGCTCGCCGTGGTGATAGACATACACGCCGCTATAGTTTTGCTGTTTGGCTGCAGCGGCAGCGCGGTTGAGCCAGTCAAGGGCGGTCAGCGCGGTATCGGCACGTGCCGTGCCCGATAACATCAGACCCGATATTGCCAACACCAGCAGTCCGAACCCTGCAATCGACCAGTCCTGCCGCCAAACCGGCACCGACCTGCTGAAACCGGCCCCCATCGACACCGCTCGCATCAGCCCAACTCGCATCAGCGCGGCTCCACCGCAACCGCCACCATGCGTTGGTAAGGTGAAGCGACCGCCATCGGGGCAAATTCCTGATGCGCCACCAGATAAGGGGCCAGTCGCGCAGCGTCGCCTGCCTGTTCCGATCGCAGCGCGGCTTGCTGAATGCCCGGCGCCACTGCCATGGGCGCCATCGCAGGTGCCGGCGCATCCGGCTGCAACCCGCTGAACGAGACCACGCCCCATACCGCGAGCGAAACCACCGACGCCACTGCCACACGCTGCGGCCACACGCTGCGACGCGGGGCGAGCACGGTCGGCTCAGACGCCAGTTGCGCCGAGAAGCGCGCCATGAAGTGATCCGGCACAGCGGGTTCACCACGCAGCAGATCGCCGATCAAATGATATTCCGACCAGCTTTGTCGCAAGGCATCGTCGTGTTTCATGGCCACGATGCACGCCTCGATTTCAGCGTAAGTCGTTTCGCCGTCGAGGGTGGCCGATAACGACAACTGCCTGTCGTCATCGGAACGGGAAAGGAAGTCTGAGTTGCGTAGTGCTGACATGGTTACCACCTTTTATCCTGACTGGTGCCCAGCATCGGGCGGATCTTGACTGCAATGGCTTCGCGCGCGCGGAAGATCCTCGAGCGCACGGTACCGATCGGACAATCCATCATTGTCGCGATGTCCTCGTAGCTCATGCCTTCGATTTCGCGCAAGGTAATGGCCGTCCGCAATTCCTCGGGCAGGGCGTCGACTGCCTCGTTGACTGCTTGGGCGATTTGTTTGGTCTGGAGTTCCGCATCCGGCGTTGCAATATCACGCAGCAAATCGCCTTCGTCATAGTTCTCGGCATCTTCCGCCAGCACATCCGATGACACCGGCTGTTTCTTGCGCGCCACCAGATAGTTCTTGGCGGTGTTCACGCCGATGCGGTACAGCCAGGTATAAAACGCGCTTTCGCCGCGAAAGGCGGGCAAGGCGCGATAGGCCTTGATAAAGGTCTCCTGCGTGATGTCTTCCACTTCGGCCGCGTCGCGCACCATGCGCGACAACAAGCGCCCGAGCTTGCGGTGATACTTGATCACCAGCAACTCGAAAGCGCGTTTGTCGCCTTGCTGGGCGCGTTCGACCAACACCTGATCCAGTTCGCGATCCGACATAACTCCCTGCGGTTTTTTGTTTATGGTGTTTATTGTGTTGAAAGTATACGTGACCGCAACTTCGCAGGATAAGAGCGCGAACCCGGTCAAAAGTTCACTGCATGGTTCACGACCCGCTTGACCGCCCGCCCGGGAATTTCGCCGAGCCTGCCGTGGCTGCTATCATCCGCCGACACCATGCATAGCCACGACGTTCTCATCCTCGGCAGCGGCCTCGCCGCGCTGACCACCGCACTCAAGCTGGCCGACCAGCGCCGCGTCGCCATCGTCACCAAACGCCAGATGACAGACGGCGCCAGCGACTGGGCGCAGGGTGGCATCGCGGCGGCGGTGGATAGCGGCGACTCGGTCGACGCGCATGTGCACGACACCCTGGTGGCCGGCGCCGGCCTGTGCGACGAGGCGGTCACCCGGATGGTGGCCGGCCGGGCACGCGAGATGATCGCCTGGCTTACCGCCAACGGCGTCGCCTTCACGCCCGACGCGGCCACCCCGGGCGGCCTGCATCTGGCGCGCGAAGGCGGGCATTCCAGGCGCCGCGTGGTGCATGCCACCGACGCCACCGGCCACGCGGTGCAGACCAGCCTGCTCGACAAGGTGCGCGCGCATCCCAACATCGACACCTTCGAACAGCACGTCGCCATCGATCTCATCACCGGCAAGCGCGCCGGCGGGCAGGAGCGGCAAATTCACGGCGCCTATGCGCTGAACAAGGGCACTGGCGAAGTCGAAACCTTCGCCGCCGGCCACACCGTGCTCGCCACCGGCGGCGCCGGCAAGGTCTACCTCTACACGACCAACCCCGACACCGCGACCGGCGACGGCATCGCGATGGCCTGGCGCGCGGGCTGCCGGGTGGCCAACCTCGAATTCGTGCAGTTTCACCCCACCTGCCTGTTCCATCCGCACGCCAAGTCCTTCCTGATTACCGAAGCGGTGCGCGGCGAAGGCGGCCATCTGCTGCTGCCGGACGGCAGCCGCTTCATGCAGTTTCACGACGAACGCGCCGAACTCGCGCCGCGCGACGTGGTGGCCCGCGCGATCGACTTCGAGATGAAAAAACGCGGTCTCGACTGCGTCTACCTCGACATCAGCCACAAGCCCACCGACTTTATCCGCGAGCATTTCCCCACGATTTACCGCCGTTGCCTCGAACTCGGCATCGATATCACGAAGCAACCGATCCCGGTGGTGCCTGCCGCGCATTACACCTGCGGCGGCGTCATCACCGACATGGATGCGCGCACCGATTTATGCAATCTGCATGCGGTCGGCGAAGTCACTTTCACCGGGCTGCACGGCGCCAACCGGCTGGCGTCGAATTCGCTGCTCGAATGCCTGGTGTTCGGTCACGCCGCCGCCGCCGACATTCTGGCCACGCCCCCCGCGCCCGCACTCGATCTGCCGCCGTGGGACGCCTCGCGCGTCACCGATCCGGACGAAGAAGTGGTGATTTCGCACAACTGGGACGAGTTGCGACGTTTCATGTGGGACTACGTCGGCATCGTCCGCACCAACAAGCGGTTGGTGCGCGCCGCCCACCGCATCCGCCTGTTGCGCGCCGAAATCGACGAGTTCTACCGCAACTTCCGCGTCAGCAATGACTTGATCGAACTGCGCAATCTGGTGCAAAGCGCCGACCTCATCATCCGTTCGGCGCAGTTGCGGCAGGAAAGCCGGGGCCTGCATTTCAGCCGCGACTATCCGGACACCCTGCCGATTGCCGGCAACACCGTACTCAACCCGCGTCCGGGGACGATGTGTCCGAGCGTGTGCGGCGTATCCAGCGCAGAGACACCCTGAGTCGGCGCAAGTCGTCGGCGGGCGCGCTGTCAGGTAGCAAGGTCAAGCTGCGCACAGACTGATCGCCGATCCGGTAACGCAGCACGATCAACCCGGTCGCCACGAAACTGTCGCCCAGCACCTCGACCTCGCGCCATTCGGCGGCTTCATCCAGACCTTGCAGGCTGCCATCCATCGCTATGCGCAAACGCGCTGGCTGCGATGCCCGCCGCCAGCCCCACCCACTCAAACCCGCCACCACGACGCCCAGCGCCAGTTGCACGTTGCCCGGCAGCGCCGCCAGGTAAATGGCGATCAGCGCCAGCAGCGCCATGCCTGCCAGCAACAGCCCCAACAGACGTGAGGGTTTGAGCTCAATCTCGCGCATCAACGTGTACACTTTCGCCGATTCAGAACGTGTAGGGATAGTAACGTGATCGACTCCTGGAAAACCTATCTTGAAAGCCAAGGCGCGGTGTTCGACGGCCACGCCGTGCTGCATTTCGGCAACGCGGCACGCGAACGCGATGCCGCTGCCGGCGGCACCATCGTCGCCGACCTCTCGCAACTCGGCGTCATCGCGTTCAGCGGCGAAGATACCGCCACCTTCCTGCAAGGCCAGCTCACCAACGACGTGCGCGCCTTGCATGCCGACAGCGCGCAATGGAACGGCTATTGCAACCCCAAAGGACGCCTGCTCGGCAATTTCCTGGTCTGGCGGCAGGGCGACGATACCTGCCTGCAGATGTCGGGCGACATTGTCCCCGGCGTGCAGAAACGTCTGTCGATGTTCATCCTGCGCGCCAAGGTCAAGGCGCGCGACGCCAGCGACGAAACCGTGCGGCTGGTGGTCGCCGGAGCCGCCGCTCAGGCAGCGGTGCAGGCAGCGATGGGCGCATTGCCCGCTGCGGCGATGACAACCGCCGTCGGCGAGTCCGGCCTGGTGGTGCGCGTCGGCGCCGACAAGTTTGTGCTGTCGGTTGCACCCGAGGCTGCCCCTGCCGTGTGGCAAGCGCTGACCGGGCACGCGACGCCGGTCGGCGCGCCGGTGTGGGACTGGCTGCGCCTCAACGCAGGCATCCCGATGATCGTCGCCGCCACTCAGGAGCAGTTCGTGCCGCAGATGGTCAACCTCGAAGCCATCGGCGGCGTGAGTTTCCAGAAAGGCTGCTACCCCGGCCAGGAAATCGTCGCCCGCAGCCAATACCTCGGCAAAATGAAGCGGCGCATGTTCCTCGCCCATGTCGACGCCGCCGCCGCGCCTGGCGACAGTCTCTACAGCGCCGACGTCCCGGGGCAGGCCACCGGCACTGTGGTCAACGCCGCCCCGGCGCCCGACGGCGGATTCGACATTCTGGCGGTGGCCCAAATCGAATCGGCACGGACCCAGACCCTGCACCTGAAAGCCGACGACGGCGCGGCGCTCGCGCTCAGGCCCTTGCCTTACGCCCTGCCCGAGTAGGTGCGACACCTTTACGTCTATTACCGCATCGACCCGACGCAGGCTGCAGCGGCCGCGCGTGCGGTCGATGCGCTGCTCGTCCAGCTCGCTCCGTATTGCATCACGCCGCCGCGCCGTTTGGCGCGCTGCGACGAACCTGAACTGTGGATGGAGGTGTACGAAGGCATCGCCGATTTCGCATCGTTTGCCCGGCAGCTCGACGAAGCCGTGCAGGTGCTCGACTGCCACCGGTTCATCGAAGGCGAGCGCCATCTGGAAAGTTTTTGCGTTCCCCAGCCAGCGCACCGCCAGCTTGATTGACACGGCGAACTAGTCGACTTCGACGACAGGCACCCGCGCTGCCAGGGCGCACAACAGTTCATAGCTGCTGGTGCCGGCGGCGGCGGCCACGTCGTCGACTGGCAAACCCTCGCCCCACAAGGTCACCGGACTGCCAATGCCCGCGTCGGGCAAGCCGCTCAAATCCACACATAGCATGTCCATCGACACCCGCCCCAGCGTGCGCGTGACCTGGCCATTCACGCGCACCGGCGTGCCTGTCGGCGCATGGCGCGGATAGCCGTCGGCATAGCCACAGGCGACCACCCCCACCCGCATCGACTCGGTAGCACGGAACAACTGGCCGTAGCCCACGCCCTCGCCTGGCTGCAGGGTCTGCACGCCGATCAATTCGGATGCCAGCGTCATCGCCGGCCGGAGTCCGCACGCAGCAGCCGACTGATCGTCGAAAGGCGAGGCGCCATACAGCATGATGCCGGGACGCACCCACGCGCCCTGGGTGTGCGGATAGCGCAGCAAGGCAGCGGAATTGGCGCTGCTCCAAGGGAGCGCGTGTGCCACGCTCTGCTCCAGGAAGGGCTGTAACTGCCAGTCCACCCCGGTCGGTTCATCGGCCTGGGCGAAATGCGTCATCAACGTCACCCCCGCCACGCCGGGCAAGCCACGCGCCCGCGCCACCACCGCATCCAGTTCGGCGAGCGGGAAACCCAGCCGGTGCATGCCGCTATCGAATTTGAGGAAAACCTGTATGGGACGCCTGGGTGGCTGCCGCTGCAGCCAGTCGAGTTGTGCCGCATGGTGCAGCACCGGCGACAAATCCAGCTCGGCGCAGGTTGTGATTTCGTCTGCGCCGAACAGACCCTCGAGCAGCAGGATGGGCTGCTCCACCCCCATCAGCCGCAGATTGGCAGCCTCTTCCAGCGTCAGTACGGCAAAGCCGTCGGCCGCCGCCAGCGCACGTCGCGCACGCGACAAGCCGTGACCGTAGGCATTCGCCTTGACCACCGCGAACACGCGCGCCGCGCCCGCATGGCTGCGCGCCACGCGCAGGTTGTGCGCCATCGCGCCGGTGGAAATTCGCGCCTGGATCGGACGCATCGACTTAATAGGAACCCGGCTGCGCCAGCGATTCGAAGCGCGTGTATTCGCCCAGGAAAGCCAGCCGCACGGTGCCGATCGGGCCGTTACGCTGCTTGCTGATGATGATTTCGGCGGTGCCCTTGTCCTGCGTGTCGGGGTTGTAGACCTCGTCGCGATAGATGAACAGGATGACGTCGGCATCCTGCTCGATGGCACCCGATTCGCGCAGGTCGGACATCACCGGGCGTTTGTTGGGGCGCTGCTCCAGGCCGCGGTTCAACTGCGACAGGGCCACCACCGGCACCTGCAATTCCTTGGCCAGGCCCTTGAGGGCGCGCGAGATTTCGGAAATTTCGGTCGCGCGGTTTTCGCCTGCGCTGCTGGCCGACATCAGCTGGATGTAGTCGATCACGATGAGGCCGAGCTTGCCGCACTGGCGCATCAGCCGCCGCGCGCGCGCGCGCAGTTCCAGCACATTGAGCCCTGGCGTTTCGTCGATGAACACCGGCGCGTCGTTGAGTTTGCCCAAGGCGTAGGTGAGCCGCTGCCAGTCGTCCTCGCCCAGCTTGCCGGTGCGCAGGCGATGCTGGTCGAGCTTGCCGACCGAGCCGATCATCCGCATCACCAGTTGCGATCCGCCCATTTCCATCGAGAACACGGCCACCGGCAAGCCGGTATCGAGCGCGACGTTTTCGGCCATGTTGAGCGAAAACGCGGTTTTGCCCATCGACGGCCGCCCGGCGACGATCACCAGATCGCCCGGCTGCAAGCCCGAGGTTTTCTGGTCGAGATCATGAAAGCCGGTGGGCACGCCGGTGATGCCGGAATCGTTGTCGCGGTGATACAACTCGTCGATGCGCTCGACGACTTCTTTCAGCAGCGGCTTGATCTCGATGAAGCCCGCCTGTCCTCGACTGCCGGACTCGGCGATCTCGAACACCTTGGCTTCGGCTTCGTCGAGCAGTTGCGAGGCGCTGCGCCCGGCCGGGGAATAAGCCGTATCGGCAATGCCGGTGGCCACTTCGGCCAGCTTGCGCATCACCGAGCGCTCGCGCACGATTTCGGCGTAGCGACGGATGTTGGCGGCCGACGGCGTGTTGCTCGCCAGCGCGACAATATAGGCCAGCCCGCCGACGCTTTCGATCTGCCCCATGGACTGCAGCGCCTCGGCTACCGTCACCGCGTCGGCCGGTCGATTCTCGGCAATCTGCCGCACGATCGCGCGCAGAATCTGGCGGTGATCCTGGCGGTAAAAGTCGCTTTCCG
This sequence comes from uncultured Hydrogenophilales bacterium, assembly GCA_963818665.1. GTDB lineage: Bacteria > Pseudomonadota > Gammaproteobacteria > Burkholderiales > Thiobacillaceae > Thiobacillus. Next base: position 163,011 of record CAWFTM010000015.1, read on the forward strand.
ATACGACGTCGCCGATGCGATCCCACGCACTGTTGTCGAGCAACAGCCCGCCCAGCACCGCCTGCTCGGCTTCCAGCGAGTGGGGTGGCAAGCGCATTTGCGCCAGTTGCGGATCGGAGTTTGCAGTCAGCGAGTGGATAGCGGCCATGGCCCGATTCTAGTCTTGCACCCCTCCCTCACCAAGGGATAAGGCTGTGGGTAAAACGTGGACAAGCGGGAATAAGCTGAAGGAGCCAAACAAAAAGGGAGCCATCTGGCTCCCTTTTTGGGGTATCCGGCGAGCTTACTGTTCGCCGGCCACCACCACCGTGATATTGGCGGTCACATCATGATGCAAGCCCAGCACCACAGGATATTCACCCACGGCCTTGAACGGGCCATCGGGCAGACGGACATCCGCCTTGGCCACATCATGGCCTTGCGCTTTCAGCGCATCGGCGATATCGGCGTTGGTGATGGAACCGAACAGACGGCCATCCACACCGGCTTTCTGAGTCACGGTCACGCTGCAGCCTTCCAGCTTTTCACCGCGACGCTGGGCATCGGCCAGTTTCTCGGCGGCAACGCGTTCCAGTTCAGCCTTCTGGGCAGCGAAGGCTTCCATGTTGGCTTGCGTGGCGCGGCGGGCGCGGCCGGTAGGAATCAGAAAGTTGCGGGCGTAGCCGTCTTTCACTTTGACCACATCGCCCAGGTTGCCCAGGTTGACGACTTTATCCATCAGAATAATTTGCATGGCCGTCTCCTTAATGCAGGTCGGTGTAAGGCATCAGCGCCAGGAAGCGCGCACGCTTGATCGCGGTGCCGAGCTGACGCTGGTAGTGTGCTTTGGTGCCGGTGATACGCGCCGGAATGATGCGGCTGTTTTCGGCGATGAATTCCTTCAGCACTTCGATGTCCTTGTAATCCACTTCAACCACCTTGTCGACGGTGAAGCGGCAGAACTTGCGGCGCTTGAAGAGACCCCGGTTGCCACTGTCGCGGCCACCTTTTTTGGCGAACTTGCCGCCTGATTTACCACCCATGGGACGTGCCATGATTTATTCCTTTTCGATTCGGTTCAATATCAAGATCAGTTGTCGGCTGTTCATGCTGCGTCGATTCAACGCGCCTTCCAGTTTGACCTGCGTTCCGGCAGCCAATTGCGTCAGTTGACTGGCTAGCGATCCACTCGCCTGTACGGTCAACTCGCATTCCACCTGCCGGGCCTGCGTCGCCACTGCCTGACTGCTGCGATGATGAATCACCGCTTCGGCAATCGGCACGCCAGCCGGGCTGTAACGCAAGGGATCAACCTGGATGAGCGCTCCGCTGATGACCAGCCTGTTCACTCATTCAAGCCCCTCAGGCGGCGGGCTGTTCAACTGCGGCGGTTTCGGCCTTGGCGGCTTCCGGCTTGGCAGCATCCAGAATGTCGCGCGACTTTTCTTCTTTCATCATCGGCGAGGCAGTGGTCACTGCATCGTCACGCTTGATGGTCAGATGACGCAGCACGGCATCGTTGAACTTGAAGCCGTGTTCGAGTTCGCTCAGGGTTTCCTGATCGCACTCGATGTTCATCAGCACATAGTGCGCCTTGTGAACTTTCTGGATCGGGTAAGCCATCTGGCGACGACCCCAGTCTTCCAGGCGGTGAATGCTGCCACCGCGCGTGGTGATGCTGGCGCGATAGCGCTCGATCATGCCGGGCACCTGCTCGCTTTGATCGGGATGGACGATAAATACGATTTCGTAATGCCGCATTATTTTCCTTTCGGTTAAGCCCCCCGCTGCGGTGCGGTAGAGCAAGGTTAAATCGGCTAGGTTTGAAACAGCCGAGATGAAAAAACAATCCCCGGCAAACCGGGGACTGCGAATTATACGTTTTTTGTCTGATAAATCAATGACTGCAAGGCTGTACCGGATCAGATCACGCAATCAACGTAATACTTGCCCTCGGCTCCGTTCTCGACCAGGCCGTGCACATCGGTTTCGAAGCCGGGGAAGCGCTCGTTGAAATCGCGGGTGAACTGCAGATAACGCACGATGGTGGCGTTGAATCGTTCGCCCGGGATCAGCAGCGGAATGCCCGGCGGATAGGGGGTGACCAGCATGGCGGTGATACGGCCTTCGAGTTGATCGATTTCGACCCGTTCGATTTCACGATGCGCCATTTTGGCAAAGGCGTCGGCCGGCCTCATCGCCGGCGCCATTTCCGACAGATACATCTCTGTGGTCAGACGCGCCACGTCGTTGGCCTTGTAAATCGTATGGATCTGATCGCACAGATCTTTCAGGCCGATTTTCTCGTAGCGCGGGTGCTTTTCGATGAATTCGGGCAGGACGCGCCACAGCGGCTGGTTCTCATCGTAGTCCGACTTGAACTGCTGCAAGGCGGTGACCAGCGTGTTCCAGCGGCCTTTGGTGATGCCGATGGTAAACATGATGAAGAAGGAATACAGACCGGTTTTTTCGACGATGACACCGTGCTCGGCCAAATATTTGGTCACGATCAAGGCCGGAATTCCGGAGCCAGCAAAGGCCCCATCCACATCCAGTCCCGGGGTGATGAGCGTGGCCTTGATCGGGTCAAGCATGTTGAAGCCGGGCGCGATGTTGCCGAACTCGTGCCAGCGGTCGTTGGCCGAGAGCACCCAGTCCTCGCGTTCGCCGATCCCTTCGTCCGCAAATTTTTCCGGGCCCCACACCTGGAACCACCACGAATCGCCGAATTCGCCATCGACCTTGCGCATCGCGCGGCGGAAGTCCAGCGCCTCCTTGATCGACTCCTCCACCAGCGCGGTGCCGCCGGGCGGCTCCATCATCGCCGCCGCGATGTCGCACGAGGCGATGATCGCGTACTGCGGACTGGTGGACATGTGCATCAGATAGGCTTCGTTGAAGCGGTGAAAATCGAGTTTGCGGTTCTCGGCGTCCTGGACCAGGATTTGCGAGGCCTGCGAGAGGCCTGCCAGCAGTTTGTGCGTGGATTGTGTGGCGAACACCAGCGCGTTCTCGGCGCGCGGGCGATCCTTGCCGATGGCGTGCATGCCGCGATAAAAATCGTGGAAGGTCGCGTGCGGCAGCCAGGCTTCGTCGAAATGCAGGGTGTCGACGGTGTCGCCCAGCAACTCTTTAATCATGTCGACGTTGTACAGAATGCCATCGTAGGTCGACTGGGTGATCGTGAGGATGCGCGGGCCGCCTTTCGCGTCTTTCGCAAACGGGTGCGCTGCGATTTTCCTGGCGATGTTCTCGGGACGGAATTCGTCCATCGGAATCGGGCCGATGATGCCGTAGTGGTTGCGCGTCGGCGTCAGGAAGATCGGAATCGCGCCACACATGATGATCGCGTGCAGGATCGATTTATGGCAGTTGCGGTCGACCACCACGATGTCGCCCGCCGCGACGTTGGCGTGCCAGACCATCTTGTTCGACGACGAGGTGCCGTTGGTCACGAAAAACAGATGGTCGCAGTTGAAAATCCGCGCCGCGTTGCGCTCGCTTGCTGCCACCGGGCCGGTGTGGTCGAGCAGCTGACCGAGTTCATCCACGGCATTGCAGACGTCCGCGCGCAACAGGTTTTCACCAAAGAACTGGTGGAACATCTGGCCAATCGGCGACTTCAGGAAGGCGACGCCGCCCGAGTGCCCCGGACAATGCCAGGAATACGAGCCATCGGCCGCGTAGTGGGTGAGCGCACGGAAAAACGGCGGCACCAGCGAATCGAGATAGGTGCGCGCCTCGCGCAGGATGTAACGCGCGAGGAACTCCGGCGTATCTTCCAGCATGTGGATGAAGCCACTCAGCTCCCGCAGGATGTCGTTCGGAATATGCCGCGCAGTACGGGTTTCGCCGTGCAGGAAAATCGGGATTTCGGCATTGCGAAAGCGCACTTCCTCGACGAAGCCGCGCAGCTTTTGCAGCGCCTTGCTCGTATCCTCGTCGCTGCCAGCAAGTTCCTCGTCGTCGATCGACAGCACAAACGCCGATGCGCGCGCCTGCTGCTGGGCAAACGATGTCAGGTCGCCATAGTTGGTGACGCCGAGTACTTCCATGCCTTCCTTTTCAATCGCATCGGCGAGCGCGCGGATACCCAGTCCGGATGCATTTTCGGAACGGAAGTCTTCGTCGATGATGACGACGGGAAAGCGGAAGCGCATGGCAAATCCTTTGGATGGCCGTGGTTAAAGACGCGGATTGTACGACGCGGAGACGAAAACGCTTCGAGCTTAGATTTTGGGCAGGGTCACGCCGACCTGACCCTGATATTTTCCGCCGCGATCCTTGTACGAGGTTTCGCACACTTCATCGGATTCGAGGAACAGCATCTGCGCCACCCCTTCGTTGGCGTAAATGCGGGCGGGCAAGGGCGTGGTGTTGGAAAACTCCAGCGTCACATGGCCTTCCCACTCGGGTTCCAGTGGCGTGACGTTGACGATGATGCCGCAGCGCGCATAGGTGCTTTTGCCCAGACAGATCGTCAGCACGCTGCGCGGAATGCGGAAGTATTCCACGGTACGTGCCAGCGCGAACGAATTCGGCGGGATGATGCAGGAATCGCCCTTCACTTCGACAAAGGAATTCGGGTCGAATGCCTTGGGATCGACGATGGTGCTGTTGAGGTTGGTGAACAGCTTGAACTCACTCGCGCAGCGCACGTCGTAGCCGTAGCTCGACGTGCCGTACGAAACGATCGAGCGGCCATCAATCGACTTGATCTGACCAGGCTCGAACGGCTCGATCATGCCTTGCCCTTCCGCCATGCGGCGGATCCAGCGGTCGGACTTGATGCTCATCAGGTATTGGAAATAACGATGTTGGGGAACTTGGCCGAGTGATCCACAGCGGTTTCGCCGATCTTGACCGCGACACGACGCGCGATCTGCTTGTAGATTTCGGTCACGCGGCCATTCGGATCGGACACCACCGACGGCTTGCCAGAATCGGTGTCGGCGCGGATGGCGCCGTCCAGCGGCAAGGCGCCGAGGAATTCGACGCTGTAGTCCTTGCACATGCGCTCGCCGCCGCCTTCGCCGAAGATGCGCTCTTCGTTGCCGCACTTCGAACAGATGTGCAGGCTCATGTTCTCGACCACGCCGATGATGGGAATGCCGACCTTCTCGAACATCTTCAGACCCTTGCGCGCGTCGATCAGCGCGATGTCCTGCGGCGTGGTGACGATCACCGCGCCGGTCACCGGCACGCGCTGCGCCAGCGTCAGCTGGATGTCGCCGGTGCCCGGCGGCAGATCGACGACGAGGTAGTCGAGGTCTTTCCAGTTGGTGTTGTTCAGCAGTTGCTCGAGCGCCTGGGTGACCATCGGACCGCGCCACACCATCGGGGTTTCGACGTCGATCAGGAAACCGATCGACATCGCCTGAATGCCGTGTCCGATCAGCGGATCGAGGTTTTTGCCATCGGTCGATTCGGGCTTGTCGGTGATGCCGAGCATGGTCGGCTGCGACGGTCCGTAGATGTCGGCGTCGAGCATGCCGACGCTGGCGCCTTCGGCGGCGAGCGCCAACGCCAGGTTGACGGCAGTGGTCGATTTGCCGACGCCGCCCTTGCCGGACGCGACCGCGATGATGTTCTTCACGCCGGGGATCAGCTTGACCCCGCGCTGCACGCTGTGCGACACGACCTTGAAGCTGACGTTGGCGGTGGCGCTGGTGACGCCATCGATGGATTTGAGCGTGTCTTCGACTTGCTGTTTGATCGTCGCCAGCTGGCTTTGCGCCGGGTAGCTCAACAGGATGTCGACCGAAACGGCGCCGCCGTCGACCTTGATGTTACGCGCCGACTTGGTCGAAACGTAATCCTTGTGGGTGTTGGGATCGACCAACGCTTGCAGTGCGGTTTGCACCTGAAGTTCGGAAATGGCCATGTTTGCTCCAGCGGGTTTGTTTATAAGTAATCGCTCATTTTAACGAATTCCGCTGCCTTAGGGTCCACTCTGTTTGACTGGAACGCAGAAAATACGCGGGATTCCCTGCCGTTTACAGGGCTATTTGCAGTGGATCGCAGCAGATCAGGCGGCTTTCATTCGCCCGGGAAGGCTACTAGTGAGGTTCGGCATAGTGCGCCACCAACACCGCTTCCGGCACGCGCATCCTGATCGCCGCGGCCAGTTCGCTGATGGCGCCCGCCCTCGGGCGCAGCGACACCCACAGCAGATTCAGTTTCAGATTCAGATCGGCAAACACCACGTCCTGATGCAATGCCAGCACTGCCTGAATATCACGCGATTTGCGTTCTATCTCGGCGGCCGGGCGACTGCGCAGCAGGGGAATCAGCATCATGAAATCGGTGAGGCGCTTCCCCGCGCTGTCGCGGGTGGGCGCAACCTGCCACAAGGGCAAACCCGGCTGGGGGGCTGCGACATGCGTCAGCGTGGTTGAAGCATAGATCCGTATCTTCATCACACCCCTCCGCAGCCAGGAATTCACGACTCCAAATGCAGGTTCAACGCGATTCCGCGCCGGTCGCACGGGTGGCGCGTCCGTTGCCGCACGTGCCGTGCGTCCTTGTGCAGATACCGCTCCAGTTCTTCAAGTGCGAGCCGGTAAACCTCACGCTTGAAATCAACCACCGCATCGGTCGGCACCCAGTATTCGTTCCAGCGCCAGGCATCGAATTCGGGATGCGAACTGGCGCGCAGCGAGACATCGCAATCACGCCCCGTCAACCGCAACAGAAACCATATCTGCTTCTGGCCGCGGTACAAGCCGCGATTGTCGCGCCGCGTCCATTGAGCCGGCACGTCGTAACGCAACCACTCGCGCGTGCGTCCGAGGATGCGTACATGCTCGGGCTGCAGCCCCACTTCTTCTTCCAACTCCCGGAACATGGCCTGTTCCGGCGTTTCCCCTGCGTTGATGCCGCCCTGGGGAAACTGCCAGGCGTGCTGATTGACGCGCTTGCCCCAGAAAACCTGGTTGTGCGCATTGCACAATATGATGCCTACGTTCGGGCGGTAACCTTCTCGGTCGATCATGGCCGCCACCATCAGTAAAGTTTGATTACCTGCATTCTTTCACACCGGCCAGAAATTGCAAACCGGCCGCGACGCAAAAAACGCTGTTAACATTTGTTTTAATTGGTTTTTTCAGCCGACTCTGACATTTATTCAGGGTAGGCGGCGGCATCGCGGCATTTGGCCGGAATTGCGCGAGGCAGTCCTGTCGAACGAACTATTGATCCAGCAAGGGTGCGATCGCCGCCGCCCATTGAAAATCCCGCGCAAAACCCCGCAAATCAAGGCCATAGCGTTTCGAAAGGTCGGCCAGACGCGGCTGAACGGCGTCGAGCCGCGCCACCGCGCCGGGCTCGGTGAACGCAAACACGATGACGTTGGTTTTGTTCTGCACCGAAATCCAGCCGACTTCGCCGTCGAACGCCCGCGTCAGGCGCGCAAAGTATTCGGCAAAATCGCGGTCGCGCCCCCATAAATTGACCACCAGCACGCCGCCCGGCCGCAACACCCGACGGCAGGCCGCATAAAACGTCTGCGTCGCCAGCGTCTCCACCTGATTGCCGGCATCGAAACCATCCAGCAGAACCACATCGGCGCTGCCGGCATGCTGGCGCACATACAGCGCGCCGTCGGCTTCGACCACAGTCAGCGTCGCATCGTCCGGCGGCAACTCGAAATGCGTGCGCGCAGCGGCGATCACGCGCGGGTCGACTTCCACCGCGGTGATGCGCGTCTGCGGGCGTTGCTTGCGAATGAATTTGGCCAGCGAACCGCCGCCGAGACCGATCATCAACACGTCTTGCGGCGTGGAATTGAACATCAGGAAGCCCATCATCGCGCGGGTGTAGGCCAGTTCCAGATCCCACGGCCGGGTGATCCGCATCGCGCTCTGAATCGCCTGGCTGCCCAGATGGAGCACGCGCATGCCGCGCTCCTCCACCACTTCGATGGTGTCGTCGCTTGCCACTTCGCGGCGGCCCGCGCGACCAAGTTTCAGCCGCATGCGTCATCCCCCATCCACAACGAGACCCGACCATGCGTCCCGGCACACACCACACTGGTTGTAACAAATTTGAGATGGAGCACGGTTAACATGATTGAAATTTGACCCTGAGCAGACAATGGCTTTTTTGACAGCGCGCAATTCTATCGTTTCAGGCGACCGCATGGCCGAGTCTGCCGTCGCTCATCCTGCCGACGAGGGCTGCGTCGATGAAACACCCGCACGTGACAGCTGACCATGACGTTCAGGCCGCCGCACTGGTTCGCCTGCTGGAAGCCCTGAACCAGTTGCAGCGCCGGATCGAGGCCGGCGCCCTCACCCGCCTGCAGCCGTTCAGCATGAACAACCCCTCGCTGGGACTCAACCCCAGTGTACGCAACCTGCTGCACTATCTGGAATTCCGCTCGCTCGATCAACGACTGCTGCAGCGCATGCTGACCGAGCAGGGCCTGTCCTCGCTCGGCCGTTGCGAAGCGCACGTAAGCGACGCCATCCAGCGCGTCACCCGCATGGTTCAACTCGCGTTGCAGGTGGATCCCGAACCATTCAGGCCGGACGACGCCATCACCCTTGAACAGGGTCAGGACATGCTCACCCGCAACACCGACAGGCTGCTCGGCCCCGCTTCGCCCAAACGCCGGGTGCGCATCATGGTGACCCTGCCGACCGAAGCGGCAACCGATTACAGCCTGGTCAAGAGCCTGATGGCAGGCGGCATGGACGTGGCGCGAATCAACTGCGCACACGATGACCCCGCAGCGTGGCACGCCATGGCGGCGCACGTACGGCGCGCCGTCAGCGAACTGGGGCGGGGCTGTCGCATCGCCGCCGATCTTGCCGGCCACAAAATCCGTACCGGCGCCCTGGCGCAGGTAAATGGCGTGCTGCATCTGAAACCCCGGCGCGACCGTTATGGCCGCGTGTTGTCGCCGGCGCGGGTGGTGCTGTTCGCACAGCACCCCCCTTCACCCGAATATGCGCATGGACTGGGGCTGGGCATCGCGCCGGCCACGATGGCCGCGCTGGCCCCCGGCGATACATTGGTGTTCGAGGATGCACGCGGCGCCAGGCGGCATTTGCTGATCGAGTCGACGCAACCGTCGCACGCATGGGCCACGCTGGCCGAATCGGCTTTCCTCGTCAACGATCTCGACTGGCATTGCGATAGCGAACACGGTTCACTCGAAGGCCGGTTCTGCGGGATCGCCCCGCAGGATGCCGACGTACATCTGATCAGCGGCGATCACTTGCTGCTGACGCGCGCGCCGCACCCGGGTGAGCCTGCCGAACCCGATCCGCGCGGCGGCCTGCTGCGCCCCGCGCATATTGCCTGCACCTGCCCCGAGGTGTTCGATCATCTGCAGCCGGGGCAAAAGGTCTGGATCGACGACGGCAAGCTGGGCGCGACGGTCGAGGCCGTCGACAGCAACGGTGCGCGGCTGCACGTTCAGGAATGTCGCCCCGGCGGGGTCCGCCTGCTGGCCGACAAGGGCCTCAATTTCCCCAACATGGACATCGACCTGCCGGCGCTGTCGGCCAAGGATCTGGCCGATCTCGACCAGCTGGTCGGGGTGGTCGACATCATCGGGTTTTCCTTCGTCGAATCGGGCCCCCACATGCAGGCGCTGCTCGACCAGCTGGCCGCGCGCCAGGCCGGCCACCTCGGCGTCATCGCCAAGATCGAGACGGCCCGCGCCTTCCGCAATCTGCCGGAAATCATGCTGGCGGCGATGGGACGCCTGCCGTTCGGCATCATGATCGCGCGCGGCGATCTGGCGATGGAAGTCGGCCCCGAGCGGCTGGCCGAAGTGCAGGAAGAAATCCTCTGGCTGGCCGAGGCCGCTCACCTGCCGGTGGTGTGGGCGACCCAGGTGCTGGAGACCCTGGCCAAGCAGGGCACGGTTTCGCGCCCCGAGTTGACCGACGCCGCCATGGGCGAGCGCGCCGAGTGCGTCATGCTCAACAAAGGGCCCTTCATCGAAAAAGCGCTTGCCAGCCTGGACGACATCCTGACCCGCATGCAGGCGCACCAGCAGAAAAAATCCGCGCAGCTGCGCGCCCTGCACTGGCGCTAGCCGCCTGTCGGGCTTTTCCCGGAGCAATCCTCCGCCCACGCGGTAAAATGCCGCCCTTCGTCATTTTGTCTCCGGCCTTCACCATGCGCGCCAGCCAGTTTTTCATTTCCACCACCAAGGAAGCCCCGTCCGACGCCGAACTCGTCAGCCACAAGCTGATGCTGCGCGCCGGACTCATCAAGCGTCTGGGATCGGGCTTGTATACCTGGATGCCGCTGGGCCTGCGGGTGCTGCGCCGGGTCGAGGCGGTGGTACGCGAGGAAATGAACCGCGCCGGCGCGATCGAACTCCTGATGCCCGCAGTCCAACCCGCGGAATTGTGGGAAGAAACCGGGCGCTGGGCGGTGTTCGGCCCGCAAATGCTCAAGATCAAGGATCGCCACCAGCGCGATTTCTGCTTCGGCCCCACCCACGAGGAAGTCATCACCGACGTCGCGCGCCGCGAAATCAAAAGCTATCGGCAACTGCCCATCAGCTTTTATCAGATCCAGATGAAATTCCGCGACGAAATCCGCCCGCGCTTCGGCGTCATGCGCGCGCGCGAGTTCCTGATGAAGGACGCCTATTCCTTCCACGCCAGCCGCGACAGCCTGGTCGATACCTATCAAACCATGTACGCCGCCTATACCCGCGTGTTCACCCGACTGGGACTTGACTTTCCGCGCGGTGGCAGCCGACACCGGCGCCATCGGCGGCTCCGGCTCGCACGAGTTCCACGTGCTGGCCGACTCCGGCGAGGACCTGATCGCCTATTGCCCGGATTCCGACTACGCGGCCAACGTCGAACTGGCCGAGGCGCTGGCACCCGCCACGCCGCGCGCCGCGCCGCAGGAAACGCTGCGCGAAGTGGACACGCCGAAACAGACCACCTGCGAAGACGTCGCCGCCCTGCTCGACATCCCGCTTACCCGCACCGTCAAGCTCATCGCGGGCATGGTCAACAATGGCGCGGGCGAACAGATGGTCGTCCTGCTGCTGCGCGGCGATCACATGCTGAATGAAGTCAAACTCGGCAAGCTGGAGGGCTTGCCGATTTCCGGCTGGCGAACGAAGCCGAAATTCGCGCGGCCTTCAACTGCCCGCCCGGTTTCCTGGGGCCGGTCGGGATCGATCGCGCCAAAATACGCGTCATCGCCGACCGCACGGTGGCGGCGATGAGCGATTTCGTCTGCGGTGCGAACAAGCCCAAACTCCACCTGGCCGGGGTGAATTTCGGCCGCGACCTACCGGAACCCGACTTTGTGGCCGATATACGGAATGTGATCCCCGGCGACCCCAGCCCGGACGGCAAGGGATCGCTGCAACTGTGCCGCGGCATCGAGGTCGGCCACGTGTTCCAGCTCGGCAACAAGTATTCGCAGGCAATGAACGCCACCTACCTGGACGAAGCCGGCAAGGCGCAGGCGATGGAGATGGGTTGCTACGGCATCGGCGTGTCGCGCATCGTGGCTTCGGCCATCGAGCAGCACCACGACGACAAGGGCATCGTCTGGCCGGCGAGCATGGCACCATTCTTGCTGGTGATTGTGGCAATCGGCCTCGGCAAGAGCGAGATGGTTAAAACCGCCGCCGAAACGTTATATGCTGAACTGACCGCCGCCGGGTTCGATGTGTTGCTGGACGACCGCGACGAGCGCCCCGGCGTGATGTTCGCCGATGCCGAGCTGATCGGCATCCCGCACCGCGTCACCCTCGGCGAACGCGGATTGAAAGACGGCATGATCGAATATCAGTCGCGCCGGGCGGCACCGGGGGAAAACGGCGAAGCGCAAAAAATCGCGCTCGCCGATGCGAAGGAATTTTTGACAGGACTGCTGGAACGCTGACATGAACCGCACGACGCACATCGGACTGCTGATCGCCGCCCTGCTGCTGACCCAGCCCGCCCACGCGGGCGGCCAGCGCGAGGAAGCGCTGTCGGCCAATGTGCGTTCGTCGCTGCAGCGCGGGCTGGCCGACACCGCAGTGACCCGCACCGCGTTTCGCAATTCGGCGGACGAGACGGCCTGGCTGGCTGAAATGTCGCGCCGCCTCGCCAAGCGCATGCCGAATGAAGCCGAACGGCTCGAATTTCTCACCACCCTGCACTGGGAAGCCTCGCGCGCCGGGGTGGATCCGCAACTGCTGCTCGGCCTGATCCAGGTCGAAAGCGGCTTCCGCAAATATGCCGTATCGCCGGTCGGCGCGCGCGGCTACACCCAGGTGATGCCGTTCTGGGTCAAGGCGATCGGCAACCCCGACCACAACCTGTTCCAGTTGCGCACCAATCTGCGCTACGGCGCGCTGATCCTGCGCCACTACATCGACATCGAGCGCGGCGATCTGTATCGCGCGCTGGGCCGCTTCAACGGCAGCCTGGGACGCCCGGAATACCCCACCCTCGTCGTCGGCGCCTGGAAACGCCACTGGGATTACGTTCCCAGCACCAAGTCGGCGGGCGCCGCCACCGCTCCGCGCAGCTAGCGCCGGAAATCAGGCTCAGGGCGCTGAGCCGAGAAAATCACCAGCGGTCTGGGCTGGCAGTCCGCCGCCACCACCGTCCCCGGCACACCCGGCACGGCGTTCACCACACCGTCGAACGGCGCCCTGAGTTCGGCATCCTGCACGTTCTTTTGCGCAATCGCACGCCGCGCACGGGCCGCTCGCACATTCGCCTGCGCCCGCGCATCGAGCAGCATGGCGGTATCGAGTTCGCTGGTCGACGACACGGTGCGCTTGTACAACTCCTGCGCCCGATCCCGCTCGCGCCTGGCCTCGCCTGCATCGGCCTGCGCGCGCGCCAGCTCGGCTGCGGCCTCATCGAGGCGCGCCTGCAGAATGGTGCGGTCCAGCCGCAACAGCGGCGTACCTTTTTTCACCCGCTGGCCGGGCTTGACCCACACCGTCTCGACCACGCCGGACACGCGGGTGGTGAGTTCCACCGGTTCCGCCGCCCACAGCGGACTTGCGCCCGTCAACATCCATCCTGCCAGCGCCAAGGCCATCACGTGCCGCTTCATTTTCCTGCCTCCCCAACCGGCGGCAGAGCGCCGCCGGACATGGCTTCGAGTCGCGCCAGCGCCAAGGCCAGCTGATAGTCCACCTGTTTGCGGCGCAATGCCGCCACTTGCGTTTCCGCCATGCTGTTGCCCAGATTGGTTTTCAGTTCGAGTTCGTATTCCGCGCGCGCGCGCTCCAGCGCCCAGTCGCGATAATCGATCTGCCGGTCGGCGGCGACCCGGCCGCTGCTGCGCAGCCATTCGATTTCCTGCAGGGTGGCGAGCAGGCTGTCCGCCAGTTCGAGCTTGAGCTTTTCCAGCTCGGCTGCGCTGCGTTCCTTTTGCGCCAGTTCGCGTGCGACCCGCGCATCCACCCGTCCTCCCTGATACAGGGGAATCATGAACGCCAGCCCCGCGCTGATATTGTCGCGCGTGTTCGAGAAACGGCTGTAGTCGGCCCCCACCACCTCGGCATCCAGCACCGGATTGCGCTCCGCCCGCACCGCAGCGATTCGCGCATCGGTCGCCGTAAGCTGCGACTGCAAGGTTTGCACCCGGGGATTTTTCTCCAGCACCCAGGGCAACAGCGACTCGTAGTCCGCAACCGGCTGCGCGTTGCCCTGCAAGACCGGGTCGGCCAGTTCGGCCGGCAAACTACCGGGGCGATACATGGCATGGGCCAGTTTCTGCCGCGTGCTGCGCATGCGTTGCAGGCTGGCTTCGCGGCGCTCGCGGATGTTCTGGTAGTCGGCCTCCAGTTTCAGCAGCTCGGGCTGGCTGATCTGGCCCACTTCGTGACGATCCTTCGCGTTGTCCCACGACACATACGCCACTGCCATGAATTCGTTGTCGGCGGCGTACTGCATGTCCGCCAGCAGCACATCGAAGTAACGCGCCATGATGTCGATACGGCGCAGGCTCTGGACATGGAACAGCGCGGTCTGGCGCGCGGCGACTTCCTGATCGGCCGCCGCGACGGCCTGGCTGCTGCGCCCGAAATCGAACAGGGGCTTGCGCGCCACGACACGGCCGATGTTGTTGGCTCGCCAGCCGCCGACATCCCCCTCCCCGCCCGCCAAAGCGCCATCGAGAAACAGGTGGAAATCCTGCTTGCTGGCGGCCTGGTCGCGATCGGCCCGTGCGATCGCCAGATCGCTTTCCGCGATCAGGCGATCGGGGTGCGGGTCGGCCACCGTGGCCAGGGCTGCCTCCAGCGTCAGCGGTTCAGCCGATGCCACGCTGAGCCATGCGCCTGCCAGCAGTACGGCCCAGGCTGTCCGCATCACTTGGTTTGCTTGTACTGGGTAAACGACCGGGTCGCGTAGGCGCCTTCGGTCACGTAGCGGCCGAGCAACAGGAACTCCGCTTTATCCTTGGTCGGACCGGTGTAACGGGCGACCACCTTGCCGTCGAGATCGAAAAACATCAGCACCGGCGTGGCGCGCACCCGATTGGCCAGGGCAAAGGCTTTCTCGGTGGTGGCCTTGCCCTGGAAATCGGTCATCTCGGTGTCGCCGTTGATGTCGATCGAATACAGCAGAAACTGCGCACGGTAGGCATCCTGCACGTCGGCCTGATTGAGGATGGTCGACTCCATGCGCGCGCAAAACGGGCAATCGTCCATCTCGTAAAACAGGAAAATGCCTTTTTTTCCCTGCGCCTTGGCCGCCGCCAGTTCAGCCTTGAAATCCCCGAACTTGGGCTGGAAGAAATGCGTGCCGGGGTCGCGCGTTTCTGCCCAGGCGGGCGCCGCGACCATCAGCAACAGTGCAATCAGTAGCTGACGCATGAAGTCTCCTCGTGTCGTGACAGTATTCACTTGCTGGCGCGGGCGTTTTTGCTGGTGATGTAGCCTTCCACCGCCTCGCGGGTAATCATCCCCACTTGCTGGGCCACCAGCTTGCCTTCCGGGTTGAACAGGTAGGTGGTGGGCAGCCCCTGCACCGGACCGATCTGGTTGGTGATTTTCGGACTCCCCAGCACGATGGGGTAGGTCACCAGCAGGCCCTCGGCAAAATCGGTCACCTGTTTGGCGTTGCGGTAATCCAGCGCCACGCCCAGCACCACCAGATTGTTTTTCTTGTTCTCGTGCAAGGCGATCAGGTCGGGAATTTCCTCCAGACAGGGCGGACACCAGGTCGCCCAGTAGTTCACCAGCACCCACTTGCCCTTGTAACCGGACAAGGAATGCGACTTGCCGCTGGTGTCGGTCATCTTGAAATCCGCCTGCGCCCATGACGCAGCCAGCGCCAACAACAGGCCGACCAGCCACATCGGATAAAATCGCTGTCTGTGTAACGTCTGCATTGAGTGTCTCATCATGAATCAATATCGAATCGAGAAGGACTCGCTGGGCGAGGTCCAGGTTCCCGAGCAGGCTTGGTACGGCGCGCAAACTGCGCGTGCGGTCGCCAATTTTCCCATTTCCGGGCGCCTTCCGGATAAGGATTTCGTACTAGCGCATGTTCGCATCAAACTGGCCGCCGCGCGCGCCAACTGCCAGCCGGGCTGGCTGGGCGAGGACAAGCGCGACGCCATCGTCGCCGCCTGCGAAAAAATCATCGGCGGCGCGCACCTCGACCAATTTGTCGTCGACCGCTTTCAGGCCGGCGCCGGCACCAGCCACAACATGAACAGCAACGAAGTCATCGCCAACCTCGCCAACGTGGCGCTGGGCGGTGAAAAAGGCGCCTACAAGCCGGTCAACCCCAACGACGACGTCAACATGGGGCAGTCGACCAACGACACCATCCCCACCGCCATCCGCCTCACCGTGCTGGCCAAGCTGCCGCGTCTGGTCGCCGCGGTGCACGCCATGGCGGCCGAGTTCACGCCGCCTGGCCGAGCGCGAAAAGGACACCGTGAAATCCGGCCGCACCCATTTGCAGGATGCGGTGCCCACCACGCTCGGGCAGGAATTCGCCGGCTACGCCTGGACGCTCGGCCGCTGCGCCGGCGCGCTCGAAGCGGTGCGCCCCGCCCTGTGCGAAACCGGGCTGGGCGGTTCGGCCGCCGGCACCGGGCTCAACACCTCGCCCGACTACCCGGCGCGCGTCGCCGCCGAACTGGCCACGCTCACCGGCGAACCGATCCGCGTCGGCCAGCTGGTCGCGCAGATGCAGTCGATGAACGACCTGGCGCGGCTGTCGGGCGAAATCCGCAATCTCGCGCTGGAACTCACCCGCATTTCCAACGACCTGCGCCTGCTCGCCAGCGGCCCGCGCACCGGCCTCGGCGAAATCCAGCTGCCGCCGGTGCAGCCGGGTTCCAGCATCATGCCCGGCAAGGTCAACCCGGTGATGTTCGAGATGCTCAACCAGGTGTGCTTCCAGGTGCTGGGGCAGGACGCCGCCGTGAGCTACATGGTGCAGGCCGGGCAGATGGAACTCAACGTGATGATGCCGGCGCTGGGCAGCGCGCTGTTCGACGCCATGGACTGGCTGACCAATGCGATGAACGCCGCCACCGAGAAAAACCTCAAGGGCATCGTCGTGAATCGCGAACGCTGCGCTTTCTTCATCCACCAGAGCGTCGCGCTCGCTACCCTGCTCAATACGCAGATCGGCTACAACCAGGCCGCCGAAGTCGCCAAGGAATCGGAGCAATCCGGCCGCCCGGTGCGCGACATCGTCGCCGAGCGCGGGCTGATGGGCGCGGCCGAATTCGACGCGCTGGTGCTTGCCGCCGCGCACGGCGTCGGCAGCGGAGGCGGCGCGGGCTAGGCCCGATCAATGAAAGCCCATAAGCGACTTCAACCCCTGCTCGAAGACGGCCTGATCGACGACGTCGTGCGCCAGCTCATGAGCGGCAAGGAGGCGATGGTGTTCGTCGTGCGCTGCGGCGACGACATCCGCTGCGCCAAGGTCTACAAGGAAGCCAACAAGCGCAGCTTCCGCCAGGCCGTCGACTACACCGAAAACCGCAAGACCAAGAACAGCCGCCAGGCGCGCGCCATGGCCAAAGGCACCAAATTTGGCCGCGAGAAGCAGGAAGAAGCCTGGCAGAACGCCGAAGTCGATGCGCTGTACCGCCTGGCCGCCGCCGGCGTGCGCGTGCCCACGCCGTACAACTTCCACGAAGGCGTGCTGCTGATGGAACTGGTGACCGACGCCGACGGCAACGCCGCGCCCCGCCTCAACGATGTGTCGTTCACCGCCGAAGAAGCCCGCCAGCACCACCACACCCTGATCATGGAAGTCGTGCGCATGTTGTGCGCCGGCATCATCCACGGCGACCTGTCCGAGTACAACATCCTCGTCAGCGCAGACGGCCCGGTCATCATCGACCTGCCGCAAGCGGTCGACGCCGCCGGCAACAACCACGCCAAGGCCATGCTGACGCGCGACGTCAACAACCTGACCACCTACTTCGGCCAGTTCGACCCCGCACTGTTGACCACGCAATACGCCGAGGAAATCTGGTCGCTGTATGAACACGGTGAATTGAATCCGGACGTCAAACTGACCGGCCGCTTCGAATCCACCCTGCCGCCGGTCGATCTGGAAGGCGTGATGCGGGAAATCGACGATGCGCGCGAGGCCGAGGCAGCAAGGTTGTTGCGCTTGCAGGAACTGAATGAGTGATGCAGCACGGCAATATGCGCAAACGCTTATAATCCGGCATGACCCATCCCCACCCGCCCGCCCCCGACTCACTGTCCACCCCTGCTGAAACGACCGATCCGGCTTTCAGCACCTCGTTCGATCAGCTGCCGCTGCCGCCCGCCGTGCTGGCGAATCTGCGCCAGCTGGGCTACCTCAACATGACGCCGATCCAGGCGGCCAGCCTGCCGATCACGCTGGAAGGTCATGACCTGATCGCGCAGGCCAAGACCGGTAGCGGCAAGACCGCGGCCTTCGCGTTGACGCTGCTGGCGAATCTGGACCTGCGCCATTTTGACGTGCAGGCGCTGGTGCTGTGCCCGACGCGCGAGCTGGCCGATCAGGTGACGCAGGAGATCCGCCGCCTGGCGCGCGCCGAGGACAACATCAAGGTGCTGTCGCTGGTGGGCGGCAGCACGATGCGCCCGCAGATGGCCAGCCTGGAACACGGCGCGCACATCGTGGTCGGCACGCCGGGCCGCATCATGGATCACCTGCAACGCGGCAGCCTGAATCTGGATGCGCTCAACACGCTGGTGTTCGACGAAGCCGACCGCATGCTGGACATGGGCTTTTACGACGACATGGTGTTCGTCGCGCGGCAGTGTCCGCTCAAGCGCCAGACCCTGCTGTTTTCCGCCACCTATCCCGAAGGCATCGAGAAGCTGGGGCGGCAGTTCTTGCACCAGCCGCGCACCGTCAAACTGCTGGAGCAGCACGAGAGCGACAAGATTCGCCAGCGGTTCTACGAAGTGGCCAACGAGGATCGCCTGCAGGCGGTGGCCACGCTGCTGCGCCACTATCGCCCGGTCAGCACGCTGGCGTTTTGCAACACCCGCCAGCAATGCCGCGATCTGCTGGCAGGTGCTGCGCGAGCAGGGTTTCCAGGCGCTGGCCCTGCACGGCGAACTGGAACAGCGCGAACGCGACCAGGTGCTGATCCAGTTCGCCAACCGCAGCTGTTCGGTGCTGGTGGCGACCGACGTCGCCGCGCGCGGGCTCGACATCGCCCAGCTCGAAGCGGTGATCAACGTCGATGTCACGCCCGACCCCGAGGTCTACATCCACCGCATCGGCCGCACCGGGCGCGCCGATCAGGACGGCTGGGCGCTCAGCCTCGCCAGCCACAACCAGATGCGGCGGGTGGACAACATCGCCAGGGAAACCGGCACCGCAGTGGAATGGCACCCCATCGCCGAACTGTCCGATGCCAGCGACGAACCGCTGCTGCCGCCGATGGTGACGCTGCAGATTCTCGGCGGCCGCAAGGAAAAAATCCGCCCCGGCGACGTGCTGGGCGCGCTCACCGGCGAAGCCGGTTTCAGCAGCGCCCAGATCGGCAAGATCAACATCACCGAATACCACACCTATGTGGCGGTGGCGCGCGAGATCGCGCAGCAAGCCTTGCGCTGGCTGGCGTGCCGGCAAGATCAAGGGCAAGACGGTGAAGGTTCGCATCATGGGCGTTGAAGACGACGGACAGGCCGGGTCCGGCTTCGCGCGCCAATGCCGGCATCCGGCGGCGGCCGCAAGGCTGAATCCCCACCCAGGCGGCAGTCCAACCCGGGGCAGATTGGTTGCAATTAAACCAATACTTGTTATATTTATAACAAGTATCCACGGAGCAGCCCGCCATGAACCAGCCTGCCTTCATCAGCCCACCCTCACCCCAGGAAGAACCCGACACGCGCGGCGCCTTGGCGCGCATGGTGACGACGCTGTTCGAACACTGGAAGCTCTCCAGCAACGACCAGCTTGCCCTGCTGGGCTTGTCCGCAGGCAATCGCCCGGCGCTGGCGCGTTATCGCAAGGGCGAGCCGCTGGCCAATTCGCGCGACCTGCTGGAGCGGGCGGGACATTTGCTGGCGATTCACAAAAACCTGCGCCTGCTGTTCCCGCATGATCGCGATCTGGCCTACGCCTGGATGACCACCGCCAACCGGGCATTCGCTGGCAAAACGCCGGTCGAGCTGATTGCCGAATGGGGCTTCGCGGGCTTGCTGCAAACCCGCGCCTATCTCGACCGGGCGCGCGGGGTTTGAGTACCGGCACTCTATTCGATGCGCTGCGGCTGGCGGACATTCACCAGAATCTGGCGCGCAATATCGTCTCCATCCGGCAATCGCAGGATCTGTTCGACGATTTGAGCCCGGACCCGCAGGACTGGAACGTGGCCATCCGCCACGAGCTGGCCACGCAGCCCAAGCCCTATACGTCGGACTCGCCCGCAATCAATCGGCCCTTTGAAGAAGCCGTCTGGATCGAGGCGGTCGCTTACCCCTTCCAGCCGCCGAACTGGTCCAGGAGCCGATTTTCGGACGGCACCTTCGGCATCTGGTACGGCGCGGACACCATCGAAACCACGGTCCACGAGACCGTCTGGCATTGGCGCAACGGGCTACTGGCCGATGCGGGCTTCGACCGCGAAGGCGTGCGCATCGAGCGCAAGGTGTATTGGGTGCGCGGGGATGCCGCGCTGGTGGATTTCCGGCCGGAAATCAAACGGATGCCCGAGCTGGTTCATCCAACGAACTACGATGCCACCCAGCCCATCGGCAAGCGGCTGCACCGGGAAGGGTTTCCGGGACTGGTGTCACGCTCGGCGCGCTGCGACGGCCACACCTTCGGCATTCTCAATCCGGCGGTGCTGTCGAATCCGGTTCAGGCCTGCTCGCTGAGCTATCGCCTCGAAGCCGGCCATGTCACCGTTGAAAAGGAAGTGGGCGTGGACTGGCTGACGATCTGATTCGCCTGCCCCGTCGGGAAACTGCAAGTCAACAGTCTTATCGCCGGCGGCTTTTCCAGGTCGAACGGCACGCCCCATGCAAGTACTCGAGCGCGCGCTCCATGTAGGCATCGGGCCAGTTGGGGTCGGTGTCGGCGAGGCGTTCTTCGGCTTCGCGCCTGAGGTCTTCCACCCAGGTTTTTCGCAGGTCTTCGCGCAGCGATTCGGGCGCATGCTGGTCGACAAAATCGATCACGGCCTGCGAATCGAAACCATTCGTCCGGAAAATGCGGATGACTTCTTTGGCGTCTTTCAGCAGCATCGAGGACTTGGGCGGAAGGCCCGTCGCCAATAACAGGAACACGGTGGCGACCACCCGCGGGTCATCCGCTTCGCCATGCGTGACGCGGTGCCACTCCTTGGCGACCAGGCGGTCATATTCACTGACGTCTTCGTCCAGGCTTTCATTGACGAAGTAGGGTTGGCCGGCTTCCCCGTACAGCAGTTTGTCTGCCGTGTTGTCGGCCACGCGAATCCGCGGCAGATCCTGCTCGATAAATCGATCCATCGCGCGCCGCGCGAGGGGCTGGAACAGCGCCGGCGCGTCATTGAAAAAGGCCTGGAAACGCGCTTCGTCCGGTTTCGATTTGGCACGCTTGGCGGCTTTGATCAATTGAACAAATGCCGTGCGGGTGGGCAGTTGCAGCGCAGCCTTGTCCACGAAGACCACCAGCATGGCGCTCCGGATCAGCGATTCCGCGTCGTCGACATCCTCGCGCGCCACCCCCATTTTCCGGGCCAGCCACAGCGCAAAATCAATCGTGTTCTGGTTGGCCTGGCGCATGGCCCGTTCAGCCTGATACTCGGCCAGGGTGAGCGGATTGGCTGCGGTCTTGTCGTCCAGATAGGCACGCTGACTTTCGAGCGAAACCGTGCCGCCGACCATCACGCTGCAGTCCGGCATCGTCTGCAGCCGCTTCAACATGTCCGACCCGCCCTTGGAATGCGACAGCAGGGTGTTGTCGCGCAGGGAGGCGGCCGCCATCGCCAGGTCGCCCCCTGACACGTCCTCCAGATAAAGGCTCATCAGATAGACCATGCGGCGCAATGCCAGCTCGAGATCGGGACGCAGATACGCGGTGCCGAAATAGTTGGCGATCTGCACGATCCCTTTCGCGAAATCGGTCTGGATGGCCTGCACGCGCCCGGACGAAAGGATGCCCTGCCTGACGCCGTGATGCAGCGCCTTGTCGAAGAACGGCCGGCTATCGAAGGCCGCAAGGGCAGTCAAAGCAGTGGTCATGCGCCGAGTCCTTAAATCGCAGACTCTTCTTCGTCGCCCGTCGGCTCGCCGGCCTCGGCGGACGCGGCAAACAGCGCGGCATTCAGTGCTTCCACGTGTTTTTGCATGCGGTCACGCAGCGCGATCATCAACTCCTCGAACGCGTCGGGCAGCGCATCGCGCAGGATCCACGCGGTCTCCATCCAGTCGCCATCGGCCACTTCCGAACGTGACAGCAGCGGCCGCGCGTTTTCGATGGCATTGCCGAAGCCCAGGGTTTCGTCGAGTTCTTCCAGCTTTTCCATCAGCCAGGCGGTGTGAACCTGAATACCGGCTTCCTGCTCGTATTCCGGCACAAACACCCCGGTCGTGGCAAAGCTGAGGAGTTCGTCATAGTGGTCCTCGAAATAGTCGGCCAGCGTTGCGATGCCGCCTTCGACGTTGGCGATCGCCTCAAGGTATTCACTGACGGCAGTCTCGTCGCGGTGGATGACCGCATTCACCATCGCGCGCAAGCGCTCGCTGGTGCGGTCGCCGTACTGCTTTTCGAGAACGATGGAGTGGGCAAACTGCTCCGGCGTCACCAGCATGTTGACGACGGATTCCTTGGAAGAATCGAACTCGCGCATGATGGCGAGCAGATCCTTGGGCGGCAGGTCGTCGAGAATGCTCACCAGGGCATGGTCGCCATGCTGGTCGGCCACGGCCACCAGCGTGCGCTCCGCGCCCTCGATGTCGCCGGAAAGAATCAACTGTGAGGATTTCAAAACTACCGGGTGCATGCTGCGTCCTTCTACTCGTATCGTGATGTGGGGTGTGACGTTCAACCTAGAAACCGCAGTTGGACGCGCCCGAGGGTGCGTCTGATCGGGTGTCTGCCGCGAAGCAACGACGCCGCAGGCCGGGGCCTGCAAGGAGGCGCGACAAAGGCAGGCGCACGAGCAGGCGTGCCAGCGGGTGCGTAGCGATCTCACCTATCAGGTGAACGTGATCGGAAGCAGAAAATCCAGTATTCATGCGGCTTTCATCAAGGTGGCAAGCGGTCAATTGCGGTTTTTAGGTTCAACGATCCAGGGTTTCGAATCCCTGCTCGGCGAGCCAGTCGGCGCCCGCTTCGCCCAGGTCGTCCGCGTCGTCATCGCCGCCGTCTTCGTCGTCACGCGTGCTCTCGGCTTTGGATTCTTCTGCCGGCGCGACAAACGTATCCTTGTTGCGCAGAAATTCCAGTGCGGCGGTCGTGACGAGAAAGGCGTCGCCGCCTTGTACTTTCAGCGACGACTCGATCAGCGTCTCCGCCCAGGGCGCAACCGTCAGGTTTTCCTTCAAGGCGTCCCAGGCAAGAAAACCGGACAACTCAGGTTCACTCAGCACCAGTCGCTGCATGACGTCAGCCGAACGAAAGCCGAAGGCGTCATAAAAAACAACCGCCACCATTTCCGGGCTGAAATCGATCATCGACAAGAGCGCGGCCATCTCACGGCGCTTGTCCTGCAGACGCTTCTGCAGCACCGACTTGCCGTCGGAATCGGTCACCAGGTCATCGATCTCGTCAAGATAGCTTCTGAACAGATCGGAAAAATAACGCGATTTTTTCAACTGACAATTCCCTGAATGTATTTCGCCGCCATGTCCTGGGCGACGGCCAGCGGGTCCTCGATCAGGCTGCGCTGCCGATAGTCGTCATAGGCCTGGCGACGCACCGGGTCGGACAGCACTTCATACGCATCCTGGACTTCGCGGAAGCGCAGCGCCGCATCTGCGGCCGTGTTCTTGTCCGGGTGATACTGTGCGGCTTTCTTGCGGTAAGCGAGCTTGATTGAATCGGGCGCTGCGCTGGGCGGGATGCCCAGTTTTCCGTAGTGATCCTGCATTGAGTTCCTTGTCATGCGCATGCAACTGCGCGTTCCAGAGAGGCGCGAATTATAGGGGCATTCACCCGTGCCGGTCGTTATTTGTTTGCTGAAACAATGCGTTAAGCCAGGGGCTGGAGGATAATCCCGCCTTTCCCTTATCACCCACCTCCCATGGCGATCCAGTGGTTCCCCGGTCACATGACCACCGCGCGCAAGAAGGCCGCCGAAACGATGGCGCTGATCGACGTGGTGGTCGAGGTCCTCGACGCCCGCCTGCCGGAAGCGGGCAGCAATCCGATGATTCACGAGTTGCGCGCGCATCGCCAGCGCCCCTGCCTCAAGCTGCTGAACAAGGTCGACCTGGCCGACCCCGAGGCCACCCGCGCCTGGCTCGACTATTACAACCGTCTGCCGAATGTGAAGGCGGTGGCGATTTCCGCCAAGAAGCCGGGGGATGTGGCGAAGCTGGCAGCGCTGGCGCAAAAGCTGGCGCCGCACCGCAACGACCCGATCAAGCCGCTGCGGCTGATGATCATGGGCATCCCCAACGTCGGCAAATCCACCCTGATGAACACCTGGGTGAAGCGCCGCGTGGCGGCGGTGGGCGACGAACCGGCGGTGACCAAGTCGCAGCAGCGCATCAACCTCAGTCCGACGCTGTCGCTGGTCGACACGCCGGGGATGACCTGGCCGAAAATCGAACACGATGCCGACGGTTTCATGCTGGCCGCCAGCCATGCCATCGGCCGCAACGCGGTCATCGACGAGGAAGTGGCGATATTTCTGGCGGGCATTCTGCTCGAACGCTACCCGGCCTTGCTGAAGGCGCGTTACGGTTTTGCGCTGGACGGACTCGATGCCACCGGGGTGCTGGAAGCCGTGGCCAAAAAGCGTGGCTGCGTTTTGAAGGGACGCGGCGGCGAACTCGACCTGGAAAAGGCCGCGATGATTCTGCTGACCGATTACCGCAGCGGCACCCTCGGCCGCATCAGCCTGGAAACGCCGGCGACACGGCAGGCGATGCTGGCGGCAGCGCAGCGCAAACCCGCGCCCGAACCCGAGCCTGGCCCTTCCGCGTGAAACACGCCGCGAACCACACACCCGAGCTGCTGGCCCCCGCCGGCTCGCAAGCCATGCTGGAAACGGCGCTCGCCTTCGGCGCCGATGCGGTGTACGCCGGCCAGCCGCGCTACAGCCTGCGCGTCCGCAACAACAGCTTCCGCGACGAAGCTGCGCTGGGCATCGGCATCGACTACGCGCACAGCCGGGGCAAGCTGTTCTACGTCGTCAGCAACATCTTTCCGCACAACTCCAAGATCAAGACCTACCTGGCGGACATGGCGCCGGTCATCGCCCTCAAGCCGGACGCGCTGATCATGGCCGACCCCGGCCTGATCGACATGGTTCGCGAAACCTGGCCCGACATGCCCGTCCATCTCTCGGTGCAGGCCAACACCGTCAACTACGCCGCGGTGCGGTTCTGGAAAAAACTCGGCATCCGCCGCGTCATCCTGTCGCGCGAACTCTCGCTCGACCAGGTCGCCGAGATCCGCCAGGAATGCCCGGACATGGAGCTGGAAGTCTTCGTGCATGGCGCGCTGTGCATCGCCTATTCCGGCCGCTGCCTGCTCTCCGGCTACTTCAACCACCGCGATCCCAACCAGGGCGCCTGCACCAATTCCTGCCGCTGGGAGTACAACACCCTCCCCGGCAAGGAAGCGCCGGATGGCGACGTGTACCTGCTGGAAGAAAAGCAGCGCGCCGGCAGCTACATGCCGATCGAGGAAGACGAGCACGGCACCTACATCCTCAACTCGAAAGACCTGCGCGCCATCGAACACGTGCAGCGGCTGACGGAAATCGGCGTCGACTCGCTCAAGATCGAAGGCCGCACCAAGTCGCCCTACTACGTGGCGCGCACCTGCCAGAGCTATCGCCAGGCCATCGACGACGCCGTCGCCGGCCGCCCGCTCGACCCGGCCCTGCTGCGCGAACTCGATGGCCTGGCCAACCGCGGCTATACCGGCGGTTTCTACGAACGCCACCCGGATCGCGAATACCAGAGCTACCTGAAGAGCCATTCCGAGTCGGACCGCAGCCTGTATGTCGGCGATGTCCTGGCGTATGACGCCAACGGTCTGGCCGAGATCGACGTGAAGAACCGGTTTTCGGTCGGCGACCGCATCGAACTCATCCACCCCAGGGGCAACCTGGAACTGACGATCACCACCATGCACGGCAAGGACAACACCCCGGTCGACGTCGCACCGGGTAGCGGCCATCGTGTCAGCATTCCCCTGCCGGCGGGCTATGAGGGGGCGTTCGTCGCGCGTTTTGTTGCGGAACACGATCTAGCAGCACATTCGTGATGCAAGGAGATCGGCTATCACGGCGCTGCACGAGGCAGGACTTTACAATTGGCGTCCAGGCATCTGGCTCGGCTCTGTCACCGGCCTCCTTTTTCATAACGTAATATAGAGACCGAGCACCCAAAAGACCGTTAAGATTCATCAAGATAAAACGCTTTGACGACCGTCTCTAATATTAATAAGTGTCTGGGCTCATGGGTCTCTTGAATAACTGTTGGGCGTCATGACGAAGCAGCCTTTCCGCACCCTTGTTATTGGCAATGCCGTTGCTGCTCTGCTCGCCTGTTTCTGGGCTTATTCCGCATACATTTACAACTGGCTGAATATCGCTGGCGGCACAAGCGTATACATGGAAGAGTGGATCACGCTCGGCGGCATACTTCCCTACGTCGCTCTCATCGCATGGCTTGCCGTCCTTGCTCTCTCCGTTGCTCATCGCTACTACCGCACGCAATCACTGTCCTGGCGCATATTTGCTGGCCTCTTGTCGTTCGCAATAGCACCAACCGCCTTCTTTGTCGCCGATTGGTTCTTTCATCGCGACTTTCCGCTGCCGCCTCCACTTTGAAAACCATGACGCCCAACCCTGCAATGCACCGGACCTGCCGCATAAAGCCTCGGCAGGTCGGTGATTTTGAACGTTAGCAGCCATGCGACTGGTCATCCTGCAATCCATATTTCTTCTATCGCTTCCCACCGGCGTACATGCCGATGCTGGAAGTTCGCAGGTTGCCCAAGCGGCAAAACTCAGTGCACCCCGAGTCGCATGGGATTCCGCATCAGTTGTTCATGGCGATTACAACAGTGACGGAAAACAGGACGCAGCTATTCTTGGCACCCATCAACAACGCGTATTCGTAGCCGTTGTGTTGGCCTCATCCGCGAAAAATCAAAAAGCCGACGTGCTGTCTTTTGGCATCGGCACCCACTCCACTGATTCCATTTGCGAACTCCCCGCAAAACTTGTGGTGGGGCCGCTTGAGTGTTCGCCTCTTGATGACATGCTTCCTGGGTGCAAGGCATCCCCCAAAGCAGCAAGCCTAATGTTATACGGTGGCGATTGTGATCCCATCAACTTTTATTGGGATCACCAAAAAAACCAGTTGGCTTGGTGGCGCGTGTAAATATGGCGCCAACCCATCCTTCAACACGGACTGGCTTCCAGCCATCCGGTTATGTCAGACGTTGACTGTCTGTTTAGGGATGTGCCGGGCCTTGATTGTTGTCGCCCCGACTGTCCGTTCCTGGGCCGATAGCACGCACAGCCACACTTATACCTGGCGCTGGAATGCTGGAGTGGCTTCTCCACAGTGGTTTGACACAGGGCAGGATTATTCGCCTGTCGGCCAGACCGCCTGATCCAGCCAGGCCACGGTTTCCAGCCTGCTCCGCACCGCGGAGACCGGCAGTTTCTCACCGACGTTTCCAGCGCAGCAGCGCTTCGCGTTTGCCCGCACCCGTCACGACAAACCACACGCGCCGGCTGCGATTCAGCCGCGCCGCCGACAGGCTGACCCGCTCGGGCGGCGGCTTGGGCGCGTCGAAGACTGCGAGCACGTCCGGACTGTCCGGCGCATCGCCCCAGTCGTGGCCGGGGAAGAGGCTGGCGGTGTGGCCGTCCTCGCCCATGCCGAGCAGCACGACATCGAAATCCGCCACGGCTTTCAGCCAGCCGGCATAGCGCGCTGCGGCTTCGACCGCGCCAAGTTCGGCCGGGATCGGGCGACGGTTTTCGGGCGGGATGCGGGACACGGCCAGCCAGGCTGCTTCGGCCATGACGCTGTTGCGCTCGGGATGGTCGGCCGGCAGGCAACGTTCGTCGCCGTACCAGAGTTGCCAGCGCGCATCGCCTGCCTGCCGCGTGGCCAGTTCGCGATACAGCGCACGCGGCGTGGTGCCGCCCGCCAGCACCAGATGAAACACGCCACGCGCGACGATCGCCGCTTCGGCTTCGGCGCACAGGGCGTCGGCCAGTGCCGCCACCAGTGCATCCGCATTGGCGAACACCCGCCATTCGGGCAGCTCACGTCGGCATTTTCAATTCGGCAACTCACTTGCAGCTCGGCTATTTTCAATCGGCAACTCTCTCACAGCTCGTTGCGCCAGGTCTGGTCGTCGCTGTCGAACAATCGATTGGCGTCAGGCGGCCCCCAGGTCCCGGCGGGATAGGTCGGGATGTATTCGCGCTCGACCGCCCAGTGCTTGAGAATGGGGTCGACCACCCGCCACGCCCATTCGACTTCGTCGAAGCGGATGAACAGCGAGCGGTCGCCCTCGATGACGTCGAGCAGCAGGGTTTCGTAGGCGTCGAGCGCCTGCTCGTCGGTCTTCAGGAAGCTCGCGTTCATCTGCATCATGCGGGTGTCCATGTCGAGCCCGGGCTGCTTGACGTGGATTTCCATGCGCATCGATTCGTCCGGCTGGATCGACAGCAGGATCCAGTTGGGGTCGATCGTTTCGAGCGGGGTTTCGCGAAACAGCTGCTGCGGCGGATGGCGGAAGCGGATCGCGATCATCGAAGTCTGGTGCGGCATGCGCTTGCCGGTGCGCAGGTAAAACGGCACCCCGCGCCAGCGCCAGTTGTCGATGTAGAACTTGGCGGCGACAAAGGTTTCGGTGATGGAGTTGGGCTCGACATTTTCTTCCTGCTGATAGCCGAGCACCGTCTTGCCGTCGATCGTGCCGCGCGCGTATTGCGCACGGATGGCATGCGCATGCACCGCGCGTTTGGCGATCGGACGAATCGAGCGCAACACCTTCACCTTTTCATCACGCAACGCATCGGCCTCGAGCGCGGGCGGCGGCTCCATGGCGACCACGGTGAGCAGCTGCATCAGGTGGTTTTGCAGCATGTCGCGCAGCGCACCGGCGCGGTCGTAGTAATCGGCGCGTTTTTCGATGCCGTTCGACTCGGCCACGGTGATCTGCACATGGTCGATGAAATTGCGGTTCCACAGCGGCTCGATCAGCGTGTTGGCAAAGCGGAAGACGAGCAGGTTCTGCACCGTCTCCTTGCCGAGAAAGTGATCGATCCGGTAGACCTGCTCCTCGCCGAAATGCTGGTGCAGCAACTGGTTCAGCACGCGCGCCGATTCGATGTCCTCGCCAAAGGGTTTTTCGATCACCACGCGATTGAGGCCGCGCGGCTTGTTGAGGCCGACGGCTTCGAGGTTGTGGATCACGGCGGAAAACTCCGCCGGCTTGATCGCCAGGTAGAACACCGTGCTCGCGCAGGCGGTCTCGGGTGGCAGGCGGTCGGCCAGCGCCTGGTACGACGCGACATCGTTGAGGTCGCCCTGCTGGTAGCTGAAGCGCGCAAGAAAGCGCTCGAACACGGGCGTATCGAAACCGCCCTTGATCTTGTCGGCCAGCACCTCGCGCATGTGATTGCGCCATGCGTCGTCATTCCAGGGACGACGCGCAAACGCCACGATATTGAGCGATTCCGACAGCCGTGCCGCCGCTTCCAGATGGTACAAAGCGGGCAGCAGCTTGTTGCTGGCAAGATTGCCGGTGGCGCCAAAAATCACGAACGTGCATGGCAGCAAGATATCGGGATCGGATTTCATTTGCGCTCTTCCTTGACTGCGTGGCCGCCGAATCCCTGGCGCATCTTGGCGAGCATTTTCGCTGCGTAATCGTTTTTGCCCTGGGTGGCGAAGCGCATCATCAGGGACAGCGTCATCACCGGCGTCGGCACGCCCTGCTCCACCGATTCGAGCACGGTCCAGCGTCCTTCGCCGGAATCCGACACGAACGGCTCGATGCTGTCGAGGGTTTGATCCTGGGCGAGAAAGTCGGCCGACAAATCCAGCAGCCACGAACGCACCACGCTGCCGTGGCGCCACAGCTCGGCGATCTCGCTCACATCGAGATCGAAGCCCGGCTTGTTTTTCATCAGCGCGAAGCCCTCGGCGAAGGCCTGCATCATGCCGTACTCGATGCCGTTGTGAACCATCTTCACGAAGTGACCGGAGCCGACCGGCCCGGTGTGCAGCCAGCCGGTGGCCGGCGTCGGCGCCAGGGCTTCCATGTAGGGCTTGAGGCGCGCCGCTGCCGCGTCGCTGCCGCCGAACATGATGCAGTAGCCGTTATCCAGCCCCCACACGCCGCCCGACACCCCGGCGTCGGCATAGTCGATCTGATGTGTCGCCGCCATTTCGGCGCGCCGCTGGTCGTCCTTGTAATAGGCATTGGCGCCATCGACCACCAGATCGCCCGGGCTCAACAAGGGCAGCAGCGCATCCAGCGCCGCTTCGGTGGCCGCGCCGGCGGGCAGCATCAGCCAGACGATGCGCGGCGCGGCAAGCGCGGCGACCAGCGCCGGGTAATCGGCGCAGGCCAGATGCCCGGTTTCCGTCGCCAGCGCTTCGGCCACGTCATGGCTGCGATTCAGCACCGCGATCCTGATGTCCTTGCGCGCCAGCCGCCGCGCCATGTTGCCGCCCATGCGACCGAGTCCGACGAGTCCGAATTCCATGCTGTGCTCCCGAGCGTGCGTTCAAGTTTTGGGTGAATGATTCAGAAACCATGCTGCATCAAACGTACCAGCTGTCTATCCATGGTGCGGCGCGGGGATGGCGCGCGGCGGGCGCCAAACGTGCACGCTGACGGTGCGCGACGCACCCAATTCAGGCCAGCAATCCCGGGAACAACTGGCCCAGCCCGCGCGCGATCATTTCGATCGAAATGGCCGCGATGATCAGGCCCATCAGACGCGTGACGACGTGAATGCCGGTTTTGCCCAGCCGCCGCGCAATCATCGGCGCCGCACGAAACGACAGCCACACCGACAGGGCGACCAGCATCACCGGGATCAGCAACAGGCTCTGATGCAGCAGATCGCCCGGCGCCGCGCCTGCCGCCACGATCACGTGGGTGATCGCGCCCGGCCCGGCCAGCAGCGGCACCCCCAGCGGCACCACGCCGACGGCCTCTTTTTCTTCCGCCTCCATCGCCTCGTCCTGCGTCTGCCGCTGCGGGCTGACATGCGCCTGCACCATCGACAGCGACAGCAGCAGCAACAGCAAGCCGCCAGCCACCGAAAAGGCGGCGAGACGGATGCCGAAGAAACTCAGCATGGGTTCACCCAGAAAGGTGAACAGCGCCAGCACGCCCATCACCGTCAATGCGGCAATGCGCGCCGCCGAGTGGCGCTGCGTCGAGCTAAAGCCGTGGGTGGCGAGAAGGAAAATCGGGATGACGCCGACCGGGTCGACGATGGCGAACAGCGCGAGCGCGGCTTTGACGAGTTCGGAAATATCCATGCCGTGCATCATAGCCGCACGGCACCGGAGTTTTTATGTCCGCCGGAAAACCAGATCCCACACCCCGTGTCCCAGCCGGATGCCGCGCTGCTCGAACTTGGTGAGCGGGCGGGTGTCGGGACGCGGCGCGTAGTCCGCCACGGTGTTTGTCAGCAGCGGCTCGGCGGACAGCACCGCCAGCATCTGCTCGGCGTAGTCCTGCCAGTCGGTGGCCAGGTGAATGTAGCCGCCGGGCTGGATGCGGCTCGCCAGAGTGTGCACCAGCGGCGGCTGGATCAGGCGGCGCTTGTGGTGGCGTTTTTTATGCCAGGGGTCGGGGAAGAAGATATGCACGCCGGCGAGGCTCGCCGGGGCGAGCATCCGGGTCAGCACCTCGACGGCGTCATGCTGGATGACGCGCACATTGGTGAGACCCCGTTCGCCAACCTGCTTCAGCAACGCGCCGACGCCGGGCGTGTGGACTTCAACGCCGAGGTAGTCGTTTTCAGGATGGGCAGCGGCAATCTCGGCCAGGCCTTCGCCCATGCCGAAGCCGATTTCGAGAATGCGCGGGGCGGCACGGCCGAAAGGCGGCATCGAGGTCGAGCAGTTCAGGCCGATACGGCAGCATGCACTGCGGCCCGATTTCGGCCAGCGCACGCGCCTGGCCGGGGCCAACCCGCCCGGCACGCAGGACGTAGGAACGGATGCGCGGATGCGCGCCGGTATCGGTCGTCATGCCTTATTTAGTGCCGGTGATGAGGCCGCTGGTGGGCGAACTGGGGCTGGCCTGATAGATTTTTTTCGGCATGCGTCCGGCCAGGAAGGCTTCGCGCCCGGCTTCCACCGCCTTTTTCATCGCCGACGCCATCAGCACCGGATGGCCGGCGCCGGCGATGGCGGTATTCATCAGCACGGCGTCGCAGCCGAGCTCCATCGCAATCGTCGCATCGCTGGCGGTGCCGACGCCGGCGTCGACGATCACCGGCACCGAGAGGCGGTCGATGATGATCTGCAGATTCCACGGATTCAGAATGCCCATGCCGGAGCCGATCAGGCTCGCCAGCGGCATCACCGCGACGCAGCCGATGTCTTCCAGCTGCTTGGCGACGATGGGATCGTCCGAGGTGTAGACCATCACCTGGAAGCCGTCCTTCACCAGCACCTCGGCGGCCTTCACCGTTTCGGCCACGTTGGGATACAGCGATGCGGCGTCGCCCAGCACTTCGAGCTTGACCAGGCTGTGGCCGTCCAGCAGTTCGCGCGCCAGCCGCAGGGTGCGGATCGCGTCGTCCGCGCTGTAGCAGCCGGCGGTGTTGGGCAGGTAGGTGTATTTCGACGGCGGCAGCGCATCGAGCAGGCTGGGCTGGCTGGCATCCTGGCCGATATTGGTGCGGCGGATGGCGACGGTGACGATCTCCGCGCCCGAGGCTTCGACCGCGAGACGGGTCTGTTCGAAATCCTTGTATTTTCCGGTGCCGACCAGCAGACGGGAGGAATAGGATTTTCCGGCAATGACGAGTGGGTTCATGTAATTCAGGGACAAGGAGCAAGAAAAGGCCGGATCAGCCGCCGCCGACTGCGACAACGATTTCCAGGCGATCACCGCTGGCAAGCGATGTGTTGGCGTGCAGGCTGCGGGGAACGATTTCGCCGTTTTTCTCGATGGCGATGCGTTTTCCCGTCAGTTCCAGCGCTTCGATCAGCTGGCTCAGGGTAAGCGGCGCGGGAAAACGACGGGGCTCGCCGTTGATGCTTAATTCAATCACAACTTCTATCCGGGCGTGAGTTTCAGTATCATGCCGGATTCTACCGCGCGGGCGTCGTATAGTGGCATTACCTGAGCTTCCCAAGCTCATGAGGAGGGTTCGATTCCCTTCGCCCGCTCCACGCATCGATGAAAGATGCGGTCGGTCGTTAAACAATAAGTTCACGTTGGCCGTTATTGCGATCAGGCCATGAATACTCCACCCGAGCCCCTCTCTTCTGCCATCTTGCTAAGCGAGGTGGACACGCGCATGGCGCAGGCGCTGGACAATTTCTTCCAGCGCAGCCGGGTTTCCATCCAGGACACCATCCTGCGCGCCATCGCCGAGCAGATCATGCCGTCCATGCTCGCCATCGGACAAACCTGCCTGGACTGGATCAATGCCTATCCGGACAAGCTGTCCACCGCATTTGCCGATCAGTTCCGGCAGCACATCGCCCATCCCGAGTTGCTCACACAGCAGGCTGGCGCCCAGCCGGCCGAACTGCAATTGGTGGAAGACACCATACTGGGACGCCAACTGGCGGAAGAAAAAGCCGCCAACCAGCTGACCGAAGTTCTGAGTCCCGAAATGTTGCTGTTATACAGCCGCCTGCTGGCTTTGAGTCAGGACACCCGGGACGGCTTTGACCATACCCGCCCTTATAGTCCGCGCTCTGTCATATACGCACTCTCACGCGCCCTCGACACGCTCGACATCGACACCCGGAGCGGCACTTTTTTATTGCAGTGCGCGGTCGCCCCCCTGCGCGACACGCTGAAACACACTTATGCCGCACTCAATCAATATTTGAGTGAGCAGGGCGTGAAAGAACAATCTGCCGCACGTCCTGCGCCTGTCTCCTCGCCCAGACGAGTCGAATCGGCGATCGGCCGGGAAATCCTGGCCCATATCCAGTCCGTCGCAGCACAAGCCCATGCACCACTGCCCACGGGCACGTTCGCCGGAGGCGGAGGCGGAGCTGGGGTTGGAGGCGGAGCTGGCGTTGGAGCTGGGGTTGGAGCTGGGGTTGGGGGCGGAGCCGCACCTGCCGGTTTTGCGGCCATCCCCACCCCGCCGCCCAGTTTCATCGACAGTCTGGAACACTGGCAGGCCAGCCTGCCGCAGCTGGCAGACATCACGTCTGGCGCCCCGCCCGTTCTGCTGCTGCGGCAGTTGCAGCAGGATGCCCGCCATACCGACGCCGGCACTTTCGACCTTGCCGTGCTGGATGCCGTAGCGGGCTTGTTCGAGTTCATCCTCGACGATCCGGACGTCTCGCCGCGCTACAAATCCGCAATCGCGCAGCTGGAAATCCCGACCCTGCGCGCCGCCCTCGTTTCGCCCGAGTTTTTTCAGCGACGACCTTCACCCGGCACGGCAGATGATCGACCTGCTGGGCCTGTTTTCGCGCCGCTTCCCCGAGCACCACCCTACGCACGGCGACGCGCTGGAGCTGGTGGAAGCAACCGGTGCCTGCATCCTGAACGACACCGAACACAAGATCGAGGTGTTCTCTCAGGCGCACGCCACGCTGACGGCCTGGCTGGAGGAAGAGAACGCCCGCGCCGAAACCGAACTGGCCTCGGAAGTCGCCCATCTGGAGCAGATCGAGCGCCAGGAACTCGGCACCATGCTGGCGCTGGAGAACCTGCAAGACCTCATTGCACGCTACCCGGCCCCGGAATCGGTGTTGCGACGCCTGGAAGCAGCCTGGGTGCCCTACATGGCGTCACTCTACGTGGGCGAGGCCGGCGAAGGCCCCGGCTGGCGTGCGGCCTGCCTCACCCTGTTGCAGTTGTTCCTCAGCCTGCAGTTCCCGGAAAACGACGCCACGCCGGGAGACCCGTCTGCAATCGATCCCCCACACCAACGCTGAATTGCGGCGCGGCCTGCTGGCGCAAGGCGCCGATCCTGCCCAGTTGAAGGACTTCTTCAGCGCCATCACCGCCACGCAGGAATGCTGGGTACGTCCCGGCGTGGGCCAGCGCGAAGCCGTGGTCAGCACGTTTGTGCCGCAGCGCGTGTCGCAGGATGAAATCGAATCGCTCGCCCACCGGCTGGCGGACCTTCCCCCTGACGACCCCGCCTTGCAGCAGGCGCAGCAACTGCTCGAAGGCGACTGGGTGGATTTCGACCCGCCATTCGACGGTCTGGCGACCGCGCGCGTCGCCTGGGTGGGGGTCCACGGCTATTTGCTGTTCTGCGACAGCGAAGAGGAGCGGCGTTTCTCGCTTGACTGTGAACAGCTCGCAACCGAAATCCGCGCCGGTCGCGCGCACATTCCGGAGCAGTCGCTTACACGCAAAGCCATGCTGCGCCTCGAAACTCAATTGCTGGACAGCCCCGCTTAAAGTTTTTTCGCTTGGCCCTCAAGTTCCATTTCACCCAGCCGATAACTCCAGTTATGCGGCTGTGCGTCTAATTTTCGACACAATCGCCGATCACCGAACAGGGCAAACCCGCCGCGAGACGGGGACGCAAAGTTTCCGGTCTCGTTTCCAGCACCGCTCATGGCACTGGAAACGAGACAGCGGGACTGCCGGTAGCACTCCCGGTCACTCCATCCCCCGTTCGCCAATTGGCCAGCCGCTCAAGCCGCGAGGTGACCTTATGGAGCGCGAGATGTCTGACAATTCAGTCGTAGTTAACCTCAATCAATTCGAGCGTTCGCGCCGCAGCCCTGGCGGTGCGGGCGTCCAGGCCTCCGCCGAAACCCTGGGCATGCTGCACGGCTGCCGTGATCTGTTGATCGAAGGCGCGACCCGCGTGCTGACGCGCCAGGCCGAAGCCATGGAAAACACCCTGCTGGCGATGGCCGACCGTTCGCCCCTGCTGGAGACGCGCAATACTTATTACGGCGCCCAGGCCATTCTCAACAAACAGGCCAATGAACTGCTGAGCGCGTGCAAGGATGCGTATTGCCAGGCCTTCAGCGATTTCACCCTCAATAATCGTGAAAAACCCGCCCCCGCTGAACTGTCCGAGTTGTCGCTGGTGGGCGATCAGGATTTCGAGCTCACCCTGGCAATCGACAAAGCCACCTCGCGCCTGCGCTACAACTGCGCCGAAGAACTGGTTGCCCTGGACGCCCGTATCGCCCATTTGACGAGCCGCCCCGACCTGGCCGAGAACGACAATCCGCTGGGCCCGCGCGCCCTCTGCGAGGCGCTGCTGGATGGCATCACCCAGATGCAACTGGAACTGAACACCCGGATCGTGCTGCTGAACCAGTTCAATCTGGTGCTGACCACCGAACTGGCGACGATTTATCAATCCATCAACCGCTACCTGATCGATCGCGCCATCCTGCCCGAGCTCAAGGCCGGCACCAAAAGCCGTGCCCACCATGTGGCTTCGCCATCCGGCGCCACTGCTGTTCCAGGCTCTGCCGCCGCCATGCCGGGGCAGGCAGGCGGCGATATGTTCAATTTGTTCGAACAACTGGCCGGAGGGGGCGGGCACGCCACAGGGGGCGCTGGCGGGTACGCGGCGGCGGCGGATATGCCCATCAGGGCGCAGCGGGCGGCGGCGGATTCAGCCTGCTCGACTCGCTCAGCCAGTTGCAGACCGGCGCCATAATGCTGCCCGGCGGCGGCCGCTTCGAACTGCCTCTGCTGGAGGCCTCCACCATCCAGAATGTGCTGCGCAGCCTGCAGCAAAGCCCGGTCATGCAGTCGGCAAGTCCGCTCGACGCCGTGCTGGTGGATGCCGTGGCGATGCTGTTCGACGTGGTATTCGACGAGGCTGCCATCCCCGACCGCCTCAAGGCACAGATCGCGCGCCTGCAAATTCCCGTGTTGAAAGCGGCCATGCTGGACCGCAATTTCTTCTCGCAGCCGAATCATCCGGTGCGCCGCATGCTGGATGCGATCGCCACCCTTGCAGTCCATCTGCCTGACAACGAGGCCGGCAACAGCCGCCTGGAAACCATTTCGCAGATCGTCGGCCGGGTACTCGACGGCTTCGAACAGGACATCGCCGTGTTCGATTCCGCGGCCGCGGAACTGGAGGCGATGGGCGCCACGCTGGAAGAAACCCTGGAGGAAACGGTAGACGTCAGCCTGCAGCAGGATATCGCCGAGATCAAACAGTCCGAGCGCGCCGAACTGGCGCCGGTCATCGTGCATGACTTCATCAACCGCGCCATCAAGGATCAGCCGGTGCCGGAATCCGTGCGTGAATTTCTGCGCCGCGACTGGGCGCAGTTGCTGACGGCGGATTACGTCAACGAAGGCGAACAGGGCGCGCATTTCAACAGCCACATCGAAACCATGCGCGAACTGGTGTGGAGCGTGCAAACCAAGGCCGACATGGATGCGCGGCTGATGCTGGTACGCATTCTGCCGGGATTGTTGAAGCGCCTGCGCGAAGGCACCGCCGAAATCGATTTGCCGGCCAAACTGGCCGACCGCTTCTTCGCCACCCTGGTCATCCTGCATGCCAACGCCGTGCGTCCCAACGCGCAGCCGGTGCCGCTGCCCGAGATCACTGCCGAAGAGATCGAAGAAATTGCCGCGCAGCCCGAGGCGGTCGCAGCCGAGGTCGAGACCGCGCCTGAAGCGCAAGCCGTCGTCGAAACCGAACCCGCCGTACCGGAATTCGAAGACCTCTTCACCTTGCGCGCCCGCGCCCTGAACAAGGGGGACTGGGTGGAGTTCCATTACGACGACAGCACCATCCGCTGGGCACGCCTGGGCTGGGTCAGCGGCGTCAAAAGCACCTACCTGTTCTCGGATCAGGACGGGATGAACAGCTTTTCCATCGGGCTGCATCGCCTGGCCGACAAGTTGCGCCGTGGCGAAGCCGTGCTGGTCGAACGCAAATCCATCACCGAATCGGCATTCGGCAAACTGATGAACCTGTTCCGGCAGAAACTCGGCACCGTCTGATTCAGCTGTCGCGCTTCGATTGACCCCTGACTGGGTGCTTGCCCCATGGCTGTCCCCTGAACAGGGTGCTTGTGCCCCGAACGGGGTGCTACCCTGTCGGGGTGAAATCATTTGCCTCCCGCATCATCCATTGGCAGCAGCGCCACGGCCGACATGCCCTGCCGTGGCAGGCCAGCCGCGATCCCTACCGTATCTGGCTGTCTGAAATCATGCTGCAGCAGACCCAGGTTGCCACCGTCATTCCCTATTTCGAGCGCTTTGTGGCGCGGTTTCCCGACCTGCCCGCGCTGGCGGCCGCACACGAGGATGAAGTCCTCGCCCTGTGGAGCGGGCTGGGCTATTACAGCCGCGCGCGCAACCTGCATGCTGCCGCCGCGTCCCTTGCCGACAAACATGGTGGGCAATTTCCGGCTGCCGCCGAGACCATCGCCCAACTACCGGGCGTCGGTCGTTCCACCGCTGCCGCAGTGGCGGCACTGGCCTTCGGCCAGCGCTGCGCCATCCTCGACGGCAACGTCAAACGTGTACTGGCGCGCCACGGCGGGGTAGCCGGCTGGCCGGGCGACAAGAAACGTGGAAGCCGCACTGTGGCAACTGGCGGAATCGCAATGCCTGCCGCGCAGGACAGATACCATTGCGCCTACACCCAGGGCATGATGGATCTCGGCGCCCTCGTCTGCACCCGCAGCACAGCCTGCCTGCACGGCCTGCCCGGTCAACGCCGACTGCATCGCCCACACCCAGCGCCGCACCACCGAGCTGCCCACTCCACGCCCCAAAAAGAGCCTGCCCGAAAGGCAGATACAGATGCTGTTGCTGCTCGACCGAGGTGAGCTGCTGCTGGAAAAACGGCCCGCACGCGGCATCTGGGGCGGCATGTGGAGCCTGCCCGAACTCGCCGGTCGGCGATGATCCGGCCACGACACTGCCGCGAGCATTTCGGGTTCACCGCGCAAACGCAGCAGGCATTGCCGCAGACTCAGCCACAGCTTCACCCATTTCAAACTGCACATCCAGCCGGTACAGCTGCAGCTGCGCCTGCCGCCGCGCCACATCCCCCGGCCAAATCTGGCTACCCCCCGTCGACGCACTGGACGCCGCCCTGCCCGCACCGGTACGCAAACTGGTGGCACAACTGGCGGGCACTTGAAGTTTGTGGCACCCGGGATGGGGCGCCACTAGCTGATTATCAAGGCGGTGCTATATATGTACTCATGGTCTCCAGCATCAGGAGGTGTCATGAAACCGCTATCCAACGCCCCTATCCCGGCCATCTTCGACTCCGAACGGGTTCTTGCTCGATCCGGCTGCGTGGAGCGAAAGTCTGGCTGACCGCATTGCCCAGAACGACGGTCTGGGCGAACTCAGCGAATTGCAGATCGGCTTGCTGCACGCCCTGCGGCGTGAATTCGCCAAGCATGGCTGCGTCACCGCGCTCAGCCACGTCTGCCATCTCACCGGGCAAAGCGCCGACTGCATGCAGCATCTGTTTCCCAACCCCCGTATCGCCTGGCGAATGGCCGGCCTGCCCGATCCGGGCGAAGAAGCCCGGGCTTATCTGTAACCCCCCCGTCAATCCACCGTTCCCCGTCTTTCACTTTTGGCTCGCGACTTCGGTCGCCGCCCGCTTCGCGCCGCGAAGATTCCGGTAAAATCCGGCTTTTCCATTCGTAGAGAATCTCCACCATGTCCATGGCCGACCGCGACGGCGTCATCTGGTACGACGGCAAGATGGTGCCCTGGCGCGACGCCACCACCCACGTCCTCACCCACACCCTGCACTACGGCATGGGCGTGTTCGAAGGCGTGCGCGCCTACAAGACCGAACAGGGCACGGCGATTTTCCGCCTGCAAGGAGCACACCGACCGCCTGTTCCGTTCCGCCCACATCCTCGGCATGAAGATGCCGTTCGACAAGGAAACCATTTCCGAGGCGCAGCGCACCGTGGTGCGCGACAACAAGCTCGAATCCGGCTACCTGCGCCCGATGGCCTTCTACGGTTCGGAAGCGATGGGCATTTCGGCCAAGACCCTGTCGGTGCACGTCATCGTCGCCGCCTGGCCGTGGGGCGCCTATCTGGGCACAGGAAGCGCTGGAAAATGGCATCCGCGTCAAGACCACCTCGTTCTCCCGCCATCACGTCAACATCACCATGTGCAAGGCCAAGGCCAACGGCAACTACATGAACTCCATCCTCGCCCACCAGGAAGCCGAGATGGACGGCTACGACGAAGCGCTGCTGCTGGATGTGGACGGTTTCGTTGCCGAAGGCTCCGGCGAAAATGTCTTCATCGTCCGCAACGGCAAGCTCTACACGCCCGATCTGACCTCCGCGCTGGAAGGCATCACCCGCGACACCATCATCCAGCTGGCCGGCGAAATCGGCCTGCCGGTGATCGAAAAACGCATCACCCGCGACGAAGTGTATTGCGCCGACGAAGCCTTCTTCACCGGCACCGCCGCCGAAGTGACGCCGATCCGCGAACTCGACAACCGCGCCATCGGCGACGGCACGCGCGGCCCGATCACGACAAAATTGCAGGCGATGTATTTCGACTGCGTGCATGGTCGAGCCGCCGCCCACACCGATTGGCTCAGCGCCGGTCAAATAAGCGAGAACGGCATGAGCGACCGCCACGACAACACGCAGCGCGTCATCGAAGTCACCGAAAGCGACCTGCCACTGCATTGCCCGATGCCGCAGCATGCTGACTGGAACGCCCATCCGCGCGTCTATCTGCCGGTCGAGACGCGCGGCGATGCGCTGTGCCCGTATTGCGGCACGCTCTACCGCCTGAAAGGCAAACCCAGCGGCGGTTCGCACTAAGCGCCCACCCCGCAGCGGGTTCGCCTCTTGCGACACCGTGGGGTGTTCAGCCATCCAGACACCATGTCCAATCCGGGATTTTCCACACCTGAAGTCGCCGAAGCGGCTTTTTATGGCGCCTTCGAGGCCCGCTCGCTCGACAGCATGATGGCAGTCTGGGCGGATGACGACAGCATTGCCTGCATCCATCCGCTGGCCGCGCCGCTGAATGGCCGCGTTGCAGTGGCGGCGGGCTGGCGCAGCATATTCGAGGCAGCCGGACAATTCCGTGTGCAAGTGGAAATCGCGCATGAAATACACGAAGCCGACCAAGTGATCCGCATCGTGCGTGAATACCTCATCATCGGACAGGAAACCGATCCACGCCCGCCGATCCTGGCCACCAACGTCTTTCGCAGGCAAGCCGACGGCTGGCGGCTGGTGCTGCATCACGCTTCGCCGCTCCAGGTCGGCGACACCCCCACCCGCGCACCCCGCCTGTTGTCTTGCATTGAACGCAGGCCACACCACGGCCACCGGATTTCGCGCAGGCTCGCCTGCCTGTGCCTGACTCTCGCCGCCATCATGACAGCCATGCCCGCACACGCCGTCGAGCCCTACGTCGCCCCCGCCTGGCTGCCCGGCGGCCACCTGCAAACCATCTATACCCATCTGCTCATTCACGCACCGCAGGTGGCGTATCGGCGCGAGCGACTGGAACTCGATGACGGCGATTTCCTCGACTTCGACTGGGTGGACGGAGTGCCCGGCCAACCCGTCGTGGTGCTGTTCCACGGCCTCGAAGGCAGTTCCGACAGCCATTACGCGCGCGACCTCATGCACACCGTTCAACAACGCGGCTGGACCGGTGTGGTGGCGCATTTTCGCGGCTGCTCGGGCGAGGACAACCGCCTGCCGCGCGCCTACTTCGCCGGCGACAGCGCGGAAATCGAACGCATCCTGCGACATGTCAACAGCCGCTATCCCGACGCACCGCTGTATGCCGTCGGCGTCTCGCTCGGCGGCAATGCGCTGCTGAAATGGCTGGGTGAATCGGGGGATGCGGCACAGGCGCTGGTCTGCACGCGCCGCGGCCGTCTCGGCGCCGCTCGACCTCACCGCTGCAGGCAATGCCCTCGATCAGGGTTTCAATCGCAACGTATACACCGCGCGCTTTCTCGCTTCGCTCAAAGCCAAGTCCCTGCGCAAAGCCGACACATTTCCCGGTCTGCTGGATGCCGATGCGATCCAGGCCGCCACCACCTTCCGCGAGTTCGACACCCTGGTGACAGCCCGGCTGCATGGCTTTGTCGATGCCGACGACTATTGGCTGAAGAACGCGGCCAAGCCGCTGCTGAAGTCGGTCGCGGTGCCGACGCTTGTCATCAACGCGAAAAACGATCCCTTCCTGCCAGTCTGGGCGCTGCCCACCTCTGCCGATGTGTCCCCGATGGTCACACTGGAACAGCCCGACGACGGCGGCCATGTCGCTTTCCCGTCCGGCCCCTTCCCCGGCAACATCGACTGGCTACCGCAGCGCTTGATGCAGCATTTCGATACACGGGGCAGGTAGAATCAGCGCATCACTGTTCAGGGAGTCGTTGTGGAATACCCCAAGGAAATCTTCAAGGCCTACGACATTCGCGGCATCGTCGGCAAAACCTTCACGGCGGAAATCGTCGAGGCCATCGGCCACGCCATCGGCTCCGAGGCCGTGGCACGCAAGCAAACCGAAATCTGCATCGGCCGCGACGGTCGCCTGTCGGGGCCGGACATGGCCGCCGCACTCGCGCGCGGCATCCGCAAGGCCGGCATCGGGGTGATCGACCTCGGCATGGTTGCCACGCCGATGACCTATTTCGCAGCCTATCAGTTGGGAACGAACAGCGCGGTGATGGTGACCGGCAGCCACAACCCGCCCGACTACAACGGCCTGAAAATGGTGCTCGGCGGCGAGACCCTGTCGGGCGACACCATCCAGAAACTGCGCCAGCGGCTGGTCGACAACGACCTGGCACACGGCAACGGCAGCTATCGCGAACACGACATCGCCGGCGAATACATCACCCGCATCGTCTCCGACGTCAAGCTCGCGCGCCCGATGAAGATCATCATCGACTGCGGCAACGGCGTGGCCGGTGCCTTCGCACCCAAGCTCTACCGCGACATGGGCTGCCAGGTGGAAGAACTGTTCTGCGAAGTCGACGGCAACTTCCCCAACCACCATCCCGATCCCTCGCAGCCGAAGAATCTGCAGGACCTGATCGCCGCGCTGAAAACCAGCGATGCCGAAATCGGCCTCGCGTTCGACGGCGACGGCGATCGCCTCGGCGTGGTCACCAAGGACGGCAGCATCATTTTCCCCGACCGCCAGTTGATGCTGTTCGCCGACGACGTGCTGTCGCGCAATCCCGGCGCCGAAATCATTTTCGACGTCAAATCGACGCGCAATCTGTTCAACTGGATCACAGACCGCGGCGGCCGCCCGCTGCTGTGGAAAACCGGCCACAGTTTCATCAAGGCCAAGATGAAGGAAACCGGCGCGCTGCTGGCGGGCGAAATGTCGGGTCATGTGTTCTTCAAGGAACGCTGGTTCGGTTTCGACGACGGTTTGTATGCGGGTGCGCGGCTGCTCGAATATTTGAGCAAACAGGCCGACATCAACGCCACCCTGCACGGTCTGCCCGACACGGTGAACACCCCCGAACTCAACATCAAGATGGCCGAGGGTGCGCATTACACCCTGATGGATACGCTGCAGAAAACCGCAACCTTCCCCGACGCGCAGGAAGTCATCACCCTCGACGGCCTGCGTGTGGAATATGCCAACGGCTTCGGTCTCGCCCGACCCTCCAACACCACGCCGGTGATCGTGCTGCGTTTCGAGGCGGACACCGCCGACGCGCTGGAAAAGATTCAGGCCGATTTCCGTCGCGTGATCAAGCAGGCTGCGCCGGAACTGGCGCTGCCGTTTTGAGGCTCACCGGCTCGCGTGAAACCGATGCCGCTACCGACCCGGTCTCATGACATTTGCGGCGTGCCGTCTGCCCGGAATGCCTTTTCACCGCGAATATAGGCAAGCGAGCCGTCTGCCTTGGCCTTCCATTTCATGCGTTTGGCGCCCGATGTGGAAATGAGGCTGTGAATGCGATAGACAATGTACTTGCGAACGGGATTCCTGAAGGGTGTGGAACGGCCGCTCTTGACCATGCGATAGCACTGGGACCAGCCGAAATGCCACCATTTCATGTACTCGATTTTCGGGCTGAAAGGAGTGGCCTGTCCGACCAGGTGATCGAAGAAGACATCCCGGCAGAACTTGATTGAGTAGCCCGCTTTTATCG
This sequence comes from uncultured Hydrogenophilales bacterium, assembly GCA_963818665.1. Classification (GTDB taxonomy): domain Bacteria; phylum Pseudomonadota; class Gammaproteobacteria; order Burkholderiales; family Thiobacillaceae; genus Thiobacillus. Next base: position 206,886 of record CAWFTM010000015.1, read on the forward strand.
TTCGTTCGCACAGCTCAGTCTCTTCCGAAAACAGAAAGATGTTTTCGTCGAACAGGCCGACCCGCCTGATCTTGTCCACGTCAAACAGCATTGCACTGCCGCTGACCCATTCCACCTGCTCCGGCGGTTCGCCGGTGAAATCCTTTCTGAGGGTGGCAGGCCCCCAGATCGCCGTATTCGATGTGTCGCTTTTTGCGTAGTCCCAGAGCCTTCTGATATCCGCCGGGGTTGTGGTGAGGTCCGGGTTCAGCAGAAGCGCATAGGGCGTGTCTGCTCTTCGGAGCATCACGTTGGCAGCCCGGCCGTAGCCGACATTCTGCTGCTGCGCGATGACCTCGACGCCTGGAAAGCGTGCTTTGATCCGCGCGGGAGTGTCGTCGGTGCTTTTGTTGTCCACAATTACGATTTTGAGGCTGGGATCGTCGACCAGTTGCGCCAGACAGTTGGCAATCACCGCATGACTGTTGAAGGTAACGAATATGACTGTCAATGTGTCCATGGGCTATTCAATGTCAATCGGCATTCGCATTCTTGAAATGGAAGCGGACATTCACAGCTTCCAGTAATCGGCGATCCACGGCGCCGGCAGCGTGCGGTGGTGGATCTTGCGTCCCTGATAGCCGCGTATCGCTTCATCCGGGTCGGGACGACCATGAAATACCAGGATCCGGCACCCCTTGGGCAGCTGCGGCGCGCGCAACAGGTTGAGCGGAAACATCGGACGGCAATTCCATTTGAAACTCTTCACCCATTCATCCGGCCACCAGTGCGGATTGCCGAGCGCATAGGTCAGGAAAGCCTGCTCGGTATTGAAAATGCGGCGGTCCTCGGCGCGCTGCATCTCGCGCAAGAAAGTGTCGTAGGCGTAATTCGATCGGCCCGCCTCAAATCGGAAAACCGAGGAGTTGCCTACCGCGGGGCGACGTCCCAGCATGGCTTTGCGCCAGTGCACCCAGTTGTGAATGATGCAGAATTCACCCGGCTTGTAGTCGAAGAAACAATCTATCGGCCCGGTGATCGCCACATCCAGATCGAGAAACAGCGTCGGGCCCTGCAACCCGCCAAAACCATCCTGCAGGATCGCCAGCTTGACCAGGATATCCGGCCAGCCGCGCTTGACGCCAGGGTTGGCGGGAAACGGGATGACTTCCACCCCCGCATCCAGCCCACTGGCGTCGTCCGTGCAGCAGAAGAACCGGAACGGCCGACTCAGGTTGCGGCCGACGGCGCGATACAGCGTGTTGACGTAATGTGCGCCGTAGCGAGTGCCCCACTTGAGACAGAGGAGATTGACGTGTTGCCGGGGATCAATGGCATTCATGGGGCTGGACTCGTGCGCAATATGGTGGGGTGTGTGGATACGGCGACGCGGGTGCCCAGTGTGCAACACGCGAGCGCCGTCACGAGAACCCAGATTCCACGGAAGTGAGTGGAAAGCAGGATGGAGTATTCCGTCATGCCTGCCATGATGGTTGCCGCAAGCAAGGCGAGCGCCAACCGCGCCGCAGGATGATCGCGGCGCCGCAGGCGAGAGACCAGCAACGCTGTCGACAACACCCAGGCAACCAGCACTGGCAGGCCGCTATTGAAAGCCAGATCAAGCAGCATGTTGTGGGGCGATTGCGGCCCGACGCGATCTGGAAGGCCTTCGTAAGCGCCGATTCCCCAACCAATCCACGGCGCCATGCGAATTTTTTCCAGCGTATACGACAACGCCATCAGACGCTCGTTGTCGCTCGCGCTGTACAGCGAATAGGTGCGCAGACTGGTGTACCAGAAGAACAGCGCCGCCAGTACAACCGCACCAAGGTAGACATACCAGTGCTTGCGGCGGGTGGGCGGGAACAGGATGGCGAAGCCCACGCCCGCGACCATAAGCGCGCTGCGCGAACCGGAAACCCAGACACCCAGCAAGGCCGCAATCAGGATTGCCCAGATTGCCATGCGGCGTGGCGAGTTCGCGCAGAAGCCCTGCGGCAAGAATGGCGGCAAGCGCCATGAAGGTACCGAACGGGTTGGGGTTATACAGCAACCCGTTGATACGCAACTCGCGCCATCTGTGGAGACTCGCATCGGGAGTGAGAATCCAGTCAACCACGCCGGCTCCTGCGTGGATCGCTAGCGCGGCAAGCAGCGCGAATGTTGCCGAATACAGGGTGAGCCATCCACGCTGGACAAGCACGATGAGACCCAGGCCAATGCCGAGCATGCGCAGGACGAGTATCGGCAATTCCCTCCATTCCGGAGCGGTGACAACACCCAGCGCATGCTGCAATCCGGCCGTCAGCAGGACAGGGATTAGCCATAGCGCGGTACATAACAAGTAAGTCTGCATGGCAGGCGTACGCCAATCAGAACGACGCGCGAAGCCCACCGAGAAAGCCAGGAGGAGGCCCGCGAGATGCAACGTTGCCCACTTTGAGATCAGACTGACGGCAAAAACGAACACCAAAAAAAATGCCGCCACAGACACTTTTGGCGCGTTCTCCGATGCGAGCTGGACTGTTTGAAACCAGGGTACACGCACCTTCAATGCTTCCTTTTAGTGGACTTGGGGAGACACCTGTTTTTGATCACCTGCTTGCCCGCCAAGCGGAGGCATGAGGATGGAAACCGGTGTTAAGGATAGGCGTAGCGCGCTGGATTACGGGATACATCGTAAAGTCGCACGCGCAGTCATTAAAAAATCGCGGCAGGCGAATTTTATCCAGTTCGGCCGCCAGCAGCCAGCAATCTGTAGGGGGCGGCTGCGACAGGTCACTGCTACTGCATGGCTGACGCAATGAAGGCTAACCCACCGGCAGCGGCGCCGGCCGGTGGAGCAGATACCCCTGCACGAAATCCACCCCCATGCTCTTCAGGTCGGCCAGCTCCGCCTCGGTTTCGACTTGTTCGGCGATGGTCTGCTTGCCCAACTCGTGCCCCAGCGTATGCATGGCTTTGACGATGGCGAGATTTTCACGGTTGTGATTCATTCCGCGAACAAAATCGCCATCGATCTTGAGATAGGCGACGGGCAGACGCTTCAGGTAGCCGAACGAGGACTGTCCCTTGCCAAAGTCATCCAGCGCAAACTGAATGCCGCGTGATTTCAGCGTCAGGATCAGGCGCTCGCAGGCATCCAGGTTGTCGATGGCGGCGGTTTCGGTGACTTCGAAGCTGATCCGCGTGGGATCGATATGGTAGCGATCGATTTCCTCCAGAATGAATTCGGCCGTCGCCTGATCGCTGAGGCTGCGGCCCGACAGATTCAGTGCGTAGCTGGCGTCATCCTGCGGATGGGTGTCGAGATAGGCGAAGGTGTTGCGGACCACCCAGCGGTCGAAGCTGAGGGCCAGGCCATAGCGCTCGGCGGCCGGCAGGAATTCACCCGGCGAAATAATCGTGCCATCCTCGGCGCGCAGGCGCAGCAGGATTTCGTAATGCTGCGTCGTGATGTCCGGCGATAGCGCAACTTTCTGCTGGCGATACAACACAAACCGGTGCGCCTCGAACGCCTTGGTAATCGCGCCCACCCACTGCATCTCATCATTGATTTTCTGTAGCGCGGGATGGGCTTTCTCGTACACCTGGATCATGCTGCCACCCAGCGATTTGGCGTGATAACAGGCCGTATCGGCCTGCGCCAGGATTTCACCGACATCGGTCATGCTGCTGCTCAACTCGGTCACCCCGATGCTGACGCCGAGACGGAACATCTTGTCGTCCCATTCGAAACGGAAGCGATCGATTTCATCGCGCACGCCTTGAATGTGTTCCAGTGCCTGCGGCAGCGTGGCATCGACAAACAGCAAGCCGAACTCATCCCCGCCCAGGCGCGCGAGAAAATGGTTTTCAGCTTCCACGCGCCGCGCCATCAGTGCAGTCAGACGTTGCAGCAGGGCGTCGCCCGCGCGGTGGCCGCAGGTATCGTTGACCAGCTTGAAACGGTCCAGATCGATGTAACAAAAAATGAAGCGCTGTGTTCCGTTCTGCACGCCATGCAGCGCTGCGGCGAGCCTGTTTTCCATCGTGCGGCGATTCAGCAGACCGGTGAGATGGTCGCGTTCGGCCTGCCAGGCCAGTCGCTGCATCAGGCTGCGCCGCTCGCTTTCATCCTGGAATACCAGCACCCCTCCCTGCACCTTGCCGTCACTGCCGCGAATCGGCGCGGCCGTGTCGCTGATCGCAATCGTCGTGCCATCCTGACGGCGAATCACGCTCTGGCTATCCAGCTCGACCACCGCATTGCGCTGTAGCGCCAGTTCGAGCGGATTGGCAACCGGCAGGCCGCTTTGCTCGTTTACCAGCGGCAACACCTCCGCCAGGCGGCGCCCCCGGGCATCGGCCGCGCTGAACCCCGTCAGTTCTTCCGCCCGCGGGTTGATGAACTCGATCAGCCCGGCGGCATCGGTCACCACCACGGCATCGCCAATGGATTCGATCATCACCCGCAGGCGTTCCTTTTCAGCCATCAGCTCGATGTGCTCGCTTTCCAGGGCAGCGACCAGATGATCGACATGATCGGCCATATGATTGAACGCCAGCTTGGTTTCACGCACCTCGGGCGGCGAGCCGTAAGCCAGGCTGGCACGCGCGCCGAAATCGCCGCTTTCAATCGCCCGTGCCGCAGTACGCAGGGAATACAAACCACGCAGGCTGAGATGCAGCAGCGCGCGCAGCAGCAGCAGGGAGGCCAGCAGGCTGCAGATCATCAGCAGGGTGAAGCGCACCGTCAGCTCCCATATCCCCTGGATGGTCGGCGCGGCATCCAGCGCAACCGCCACGGTGCCATAGGTGGTGCCCCCCACGACCAGTTCGGACTGCGCCTGCGGCGCGCGAATATCCAGCAAGGCGGCGAACCAGGCCGGATAACGCGATGAGGACGGCGGCGTGCGCGCTTCAAAATCAACCGGGGGCGACGTAAAGCGCATGCTCAGCAGCGGGGAGCCCGCGGTGCGGGCAGCGATGGCCTGTTGGATCGCGGGGTAATCCCGCTGCAGCGCATGATCCTGAATCGCCGCCATGATGGTGCCCAGTTCATGCGTGGCACCTGCATCAAGCTGTTGTTGCGCACGTTCCCTCAGCGGCAGGCCCAGCACCAGCAGCGCCACCAGATACATCAGCAGCACCAGCGCAAGCACCGCGCTCTGGATACGTGTCTGCAAGCTGTAGCGCGTGGCGCGCACGCCCTGCAAGTCACTCATTCAAGGGCACCTGAGCCAGCGATTGGGCAGACGCACTACGCCTCGCACCCAGGCGTGGTGCATCGGGATTTTCCTCATGTTCTTCTCAATGGATCGTTGTTATGTGACTGCGCTTACTGTTATGTCGCGCATGAGCCGGGGCACTCACAAATCCCCTGTCCGGATACGCTGCGTGACTGCCCACCGCTATAACGGACGCTTACGCCCAATATTGAATTCAGGTGTAATTGGCCCGAACACGCCATAGAATCACCCTGTTTTGATTCATCCCAGCGGAGCCCCAAATTAACTGCCTGCTCTTCCGTGACAACCAGACGCAAGCCCAGTCGATCCCGTTTGACGACATCAGCGAGCATGTCGGCCAGCCGGATCGCTTCGTCTGGGTCGAGCTGAAGTCGCCCGACAGCCAGACCATCAGCCGCCTCGGCGATGAACTCGGCCTGCACGCGCTGGCGCTGGAAGACGCCATTTCCACCCATCAGCGTTCCAAGCTGGAAGAATACGAACAGCACCTGTTCATTGCCACGCGCACCGCGCAGCTGTGGGAATCACGCATGGAATTCGGCGAAACCCATCTGTTTGTCGGTGGCAACTACCTGATCGCCATCCGCCACGACAGCGGCAGCGGCTACCAGCGCGTGAGCGAGCGCCTGCAGCGCTGCCCCAGCGGCATCAAGCCGGGCACGCCCTATGCGCTGTATCTGGTGCTCGACCTCATCGTCGACCAGTTCCGGCCGGTGATCGAAGGCATGCAGGAACGCTTCCTGACCCTGGAAAGCCAGTTGATGAGCGGTACCAAGCCGGGACGTCAACTGTTGCAACAGCTCTACGAAATCAAGCGCGACCTGACTTTGCTGCGCGATGCCGTCGATCCGATGCAGGAAATCACGCAGAACCTGATTCGCCTGCATCCGGAGTTGTCCACCAAGGAACTCAAGGCGTATTACCGCGACATTCACGACCACTCGGCACGGGTGTCGGCCGCCATCGATCGCCTGCGCTCTTCCGCCGCGGACGCGATGCAGTATCACCTCGCCGCGCAGTCGGTGAAGCAGAACGAGTCGGTGCAGAAAATGGCCGGCTGGGGCGCGGTGCTGGCGATCCCGACCGTGATTTTCAGTCTCTACGGCATGAATTTCGAGTTCATGCCGGAACTGCACTGGCACGGCGCCTATCCACTGGTACTGCTGTTCACCGGCATCAGCATGGTGTGGCTGTACCGGCGGCTGAAAAAGCGCGGCTGGGTTTGACTCACATTGACCTTTGGTTTTTCCCCCATGAATGACCCTGTCCGTATCGGCCTCGTCTCCATCAGCGACCGCGCCAGCAGCGGCGTGTACGAAGATAAAGGCCTGCCCGCGCTCGAAGCCTGGCTGGGCGAGGTGCTGGCCAACCCGGTGCAATTCGTCAGCCGGCTGATTCCCGACGAGCAGGCGCTGATCGAGGCCACGCTGATCGAACTCGCCGATGTCGAGCACTGCGCGCTCATCCTCACCACCGGCGGCACCGGCCCGGCGCTGCGCGACGTCACGCCGGAAGCCACGCTGGCGGTGGCGCACAAGGTGCTGCCCGGCTTTGGCGAGGCGATGCGCGCGGTGTCGCTGAAATATGTGCCGACTGCGATCCTGTCGCGCCAGGTCGGGGTAACGCGCGGTTCCAGCCTGATCCTCAACCTGCCGGGACAGCCGAAGGCGATCAAGGAAACGCTCGACGGCATTTTTGCTGCCGTGCCCTATTGCATCGATCTCATCGGCGGGCCGTATCTGGAAGCACGGCCGGATACGGTCGCGGTATTCCGCCCGAAATCCGCGCTGAGGCCTCCATCCTGATCACGATACTCAACGCCACGGCGCGCAGCGTAGCAGCAGCGCAATGCTTCAATTCGATGAGGCGTATTGCTGCCTGAAGCCTTCGTCCACATTGATTTCGTGCGCAGTTTGCGCACCGATCACGCACCGCTCCAGGCTGGGCGGCATCACCACTTTCCCGGCCGCATTCACGTACCGCCCCGCCATGATTTCGGCCTCCTGACGCGGCATCTGCTCCGGCCAGTCCGGTTCGGCATACCCCTGCGGATAAACCGGCTTGCCGTCGGCGGCGTATTTGTCGGTCGCACCCAGGGTGTGCAACAGCTCGTGTGCGATGACGATATTGTTCTGCTGCGTCTGGCGCGGATCGGCAAACGCATGCACCACGCCGATCAGGCCTTTTTGCAGCCCCAGCGAATGTTCCAGCGCGACGCCGTCCCGCGGCGCGTGATACAGCACAAACAGCTTGATCCTGCCGAGTTGCGGCAGCAGTTGCCCCGACTGCTGGTACACCCACCAGCGGAGCTGCAAACTCCACCACACGGTTTTCAGCACGCTGCGATCGCGCGGCGGCGCAGGCGGCATGCCCTTGAGTTCCGGCAACAGCGTGATCTGCATGGCCTGTTGCTGCCTCACGCCGTAGCGCGCGGTTTCACGTTGCAGAAAAGCATTGATGTCGTCGAAATCGCTCGCCTGCAAGCGGCCGATCATCTCCGCCGCCTGTTGCGAGCCATCGCCGTTGATCGGGACCACCACCACATCCAGCGGCGCCCGCCAGGCTCGCACCAGAGCCTGCTCCATCCAGGTGAACCCGAGCGCTGCGGCCAGCCCGCCCAGCAGGATCAAAATACGGAATCGGCGAAAAGTCATGGGAGAGGGGAGTGCAACGGTAAGGAACACACTGTTATCGGCTAGCCGGGACTCGCCCTGAACCGACGCCGGTCAAAACGGCGCCGGGCTCTCGAACGCCAGGTTCTCTCCCGTCACCGGGTGCACGAAACCCAGCGACCAGGCATGCAATAACAAACGCCCGGACAATGCCTGCACCTCCGGCGGCGCGTACAAGGTATCACCCAGGATCGGATGACCCCGTTCACGCAGGTGGATGCGCAACTGGTGCGAGCGGCCGGTGACCGGTTCAAGTTCGACGCGGGTGCGGCTTCCGGCCTCGTCGACCCCCAGCACACGCCAGCGGGTGAGGCTGGGCTTGCCGCGGGCGTGATCGACGATGCGCAAGGGGCGGTTGGGCCAGTCGACGATGATGGGCAAGTCAATCTCGCCCCAATCTTGCGGTGGCGCATCAAGCCGCCCGGCGACGACGGCAATGTAGCGTTTCTTCACCGCGCGTGCAGCAAAGGCCTGGCTCAGTGCGCGTTGCACTGCCGGGCCGCGCGCCATCACCATCAGTCCGGAGGTGGCCATGTCGAGCCGGTGCACGATGAGCGCGTCCGGGTAATGCGCCTGCACCCGTGTGGCGAGGCAATCCTGCTTGTCGGCACCACGCCCCGGCACCGCCAGCAGGCCGCTGGGTTTGTCGAGCACCAGCAAGGCGTCGTCGACGTAAGCAGGTTCCACGACGACCTTGTGTGTATTCGGCGTCGCCGCCATCGGGTTGTCCTTACGCCTTCATTCCATCCAGCAGCGCGATCCCCCACGCCACGCCGAAGCCGTTGGCATCGCTCATCACCGCGCCGAGCCCGCCCTTGCAGTTGTGGCCCGACAGATCCATGTGCAGCCACGGCGTGTCGCCGACGAAGCGCGACAGAAAGCGGGTGGCAAGAATGTGGTCGGCTTCGCCTTCCATGCTGCACTGCTTGACGTCGGCCACAGTGGAATCGAGGGCGCTGTCATAGTCTTCCGGATAGGGAAAGACAACGATACGTTCGCCGCTGGCTGTGGCGGCGCGCGAGGCCTGGTGCGCAATCGCACTGGAACTGGCGAACACGCCGGACATGCGGCTGCCGAGCGCGTAGTGCATCGAGCCGGTGAGCGTGGCGAAGTCGGCGATGAGGTCGGGCTTGGCTTTGGCCGCCAGGGTCAGCGTGTCGGCCAGCACCATGCGGCCTTCGGCGTCGGTGTGGACGATTTCGATGGTGGTGCCGTTGAGGGCTTTCACCACTTCGTTCTGCCGATACGCCTCGGGCGAGATATGGTTTTCGGCGAGGGCAACCCAGCCGTCCAGCACGACCGGCAGTTTCATCTTCGACGCGGCAGCAAGGATGCCGAGCACCACCGCCGAGCCGTTCATGTCCTCGTGCATGCCCTGCATGTATTTGGCGGGCTTGAGGTTGTGGCCGCCAGTGTCGAAACAGATGCCCTTGCCGACGAAGGCCACGTTCTTGCCCTTGGCTTTCGACCCCCTGTAGCTGATACGCACGATCGCTGCGTCCTTGGCCGGCGAGCCCTGCGCCACCGCACAGAACGCGCCCGCGCCCATTTTCTTCAGCTTGTCGAAACCGTATTCCTCGACGGTCCAGCCGTATTGCTTGGCCAGCGCCTTGATGCGCTTGCGATACACCCCGGGGGTCAGTTCATCCGGGCCCTGCACGGTGAGGCTGCGGGTGAGCGTGTTGCCTTCGGCCAGCGCCTTCACGCGGGCAAAGCCGTCGGCCGATTTGTGGCCAAACAGCTGCACGGTTTTAAGCACCGCATCGGCCCTGGATTTGCGCGACGGCAGCGACACGGCATTGACCAGCGCGGTATACGCCGCCGCCTCCGCAGTACGTGCCTTGAAGGCGTCGTCGCCGAACACGGCCAGCGTCACCGCCTTCGGGTGTTCGCCCAGCAATACGGCCAGCGCCTTGCGTATCGCTTCGTGGGTTTCGAAGGGAGTCGCCCCGGCCTTGAGCATGGCGTAGACCGCGAGGGTGCCGCCGGTCAGCTGCACCGCCACCGGCGACTTGGCCAGCGCATCGGTTTTGAGATCGCGCCGCTTCATCACGGCCTTGAGTTCGGCACTGCCAGGCACCTCCGGCAGGGACTTCGACTCCGGCAACAGGAGCAGGGCATGGCCTGCGGTTTCCAGCGATTTGGCAGTGATTTCCTGTTTGTTTTCAGTGAGTTTAGGCAGCATGTGCAATCCCTGGCGTGTGGCGTTTTTCTTGATGGTTGGCGGGGTTTACCGGATAATTAAGCGTTTGCTGTTTTTCCAGCGCTGTTTTTGACCCCATCCCCCAAGGGTAACCGAATGAAGATTGAAGACAAGAAACGCGTGCTGCGCGAAATGGTGTTGCATCGCCGTTTTGAAGAGCGCTGCTATCAGGCCTATATCGAACGCAAGATCGGCGGCTTCCTCCACCTCTATCCCGGCCAGGAGGCCTGCTGCAACGGCGTGATGGAAGCGGCGCGCCCCGGCCACGATTACGTGATCACCGGCTACCGCGACCACGTGCACGCGATCAAGTGCGGCGCTGATCCCAAGGAAGTCATGGCCGAGCTGTACGGCAAGGAAACCGGATCCTCCAAAGGCCGTGGCGGCTCGATGCACATCTTCGACGGCGCGCATCGCTTCATGGGCGGCTACGCGCTGGTCGGCGGCCCCTTCCCGCTCGCCGCCGGCATCGCCAAGGCGATCCAGTTGAAGGGTGGCGACGAGATCGCCATCTGCTTCCTCGGCGACGCCGCCAACAACCAGGGCGTGTTCCACGAAACGCTGAACATGGCCGCGCTGTGGAAACTGCCGGTGCTGTTCGTCTGCGAAAACAACCTCTACGGCATCGGTACTTCGATCGAGCGTTCCACCGCCGTGATCCACCAGCACAAGCGCGTCGCCGGCTACAACATCCCGGCCGACGAATGCGACGGCCAGGATATCGAAGTGGTCTACGAACACGCACGCAAGGCGGTCGACCATGTGCGTTCCGGCAACGGCCCGTTCTTCCTCGAACTGATGACTTACCGCTACCGCGGCCACTCGATGTCCGATTCGCGCGGCTACCGTTCGCGCGAGGAAGAGGAAGAGTGGAAGCAGCGCGATCCGATCTTCATCCTGCGCGACCGCCTGATCGCCGAAGGCGCCCTGACCCAGGAAGCCTTCGAAGTCATCGAGAAAGAAACCGACGCCTACATCGAAAACGAAGTCATCAAGTTCTCCGAAGAGTCGCCCGAACCGCGCGTCGAAGACCTCGAAAAATACGTTTTTGCAGACCGTGAAACCCAATTGCCCTGGCTCACGGGCAAAGCCGCTTAAGGAATAGAACAACATGGCAAACATCATGTATTGGGAAGCGATCCAGCGTGCCCACGACGAAGAAATGGCACGCGACCCGCTGGTCATCTGCATGGGCGAAGATATCGGCGTGGCCGGCGGCACCTACAAGGCGACCAAGGGCCTGTACGAAAAATACGGCCCGCTGCGCGTGATGGACACGCCGATTTCCGAAGGCGGCTTCACCGGCCTGGCGATCGGCGCCTCTTTCCTCGGCGTGCGTCCCATCGTCGAAATCATGTCGGTCAACTTCGCCTGGCTGGCGATGGACCAGATGTTCAACTCCGCCGCCAAGGTGCGCTACATGTCGGGCGGCCAGCTGACCGCGCCGTGCGTGTTCCGCTCCGCCGGCGGCGCGGCCCACCAGCTCGGCGCGCAGCACTCGGCGCGGATGGAAAAGGTGTTCATGGGCATCGCCGGCCTGCGCGTGGTGACGCCGTCCAACCCCAAGCAGGCCTACGGTCTGCTGAAGTCGGCGATCCGCAGCGACGACCCGGTGTTCATCAACGAACACGAACTGATGTACAACATGAAGGGCGAAGTGCCCGACGGCGAATACTTCCACCCGCTGGAAGGCTCGGACGTCGCGCGCTCCGGCACCGACGTCACCCTGTTCGGCTACAACATCTCGGTGCACTGGTGCCTCAAGGCCGCCGAAATCCTCGACAAGCAATACGGCATCTCGGCCGAGGTCGTCGACCTCTATTCGCTGTCGCCGCTGGATCGCGCCGGCATCAAGGCCTCGGTCAGCAAGACCCATCGCGCCGTCATCGCCGAAGAAGACGAAGCGCCGGTCGGCGTCGGCTCCGAAGTCATCGCCATCATCAACGAGGAATGCTTCTTCGAACTGGACGCCGCCCCGGTGCGCGTGCACTCGGCGCTGGTGCCGCAGCCGTACAACCACACGCTGGAAAAAGCGGCGATCCCCGATCACGAGGATGTGGTGAAGGCCGTGCTCAAGCTGTTCGGAAAAGCGTAAACCCTTTTTTCCGCGAAGGACGCGAAGGGGCGCGAAGAGAAACTTGCTCCCGGTTTGCATGCTTCGCGTTTGCCCGCGTTCTTTATGCCCTTCAGGGTATTCGCGGATGAAAGTTTTTCAGGAATAAACATGTCCCAACATTACGCCATCACGATGCCGCAGCTCTCGGACACCATGACCGAGGGCGTGGTCGTCACCTGGGAAAAACAGGCCGGCGACCGCGTCGAGCGCGGCGATATCGTCGCCACGGTGGAAACCGACAAGGCCATCATGGACGTCGAGGTGTTCAAGGCCGGTTATCTGGCCGGGCCGCTGGCCGACGTCGGCGCGACCATCGCGGTCGGCGCCGCGCTCGGCTACATCACCGACACCGCAGGCGACGTGGCGATTGCCGCCGGCGAAGTGGTGGAAGAACAGGCCCAGACCGAAATGATTCCGCACCACGCCGGCACGCCGATCGTGATGCCGCAGCTGTCGGACACCATGACCGAAGGCGTCGTCGTCACCTGGGAAAAACAGCCGGGCGATGCGATCAAGCGCGGCGACATCGTCGCCACGGTGGAAACCGACAAGGCCATCATGGACGTCGAGGTGTTCCAGGAAGGTTTCCTCTCCGGCCCCATTGCCGACGTCGGCAGCGTGGTCGAAGTCGGCCACCCGATGGGCTTCATCGTCGACGACGCGTCGAAAGCCAACGACACCGGCGTCACCCTCAGCGCAGACCACAAGGTCAAGGATACGCACAAGGTTGCCCCGCACCCGGCCGACAAGCCTGCGCATATCCCTACCCCCAAAATCACCCCGGCGCAGATTGCCACCAGCGGCAACGTCCCGCCGGTAGCGCGCCCGCAAGGCCGCCAGGCCAGTCCGTATGCACGCAAGGTGGCGGCGCAACTGGGCGTCAACCTCAGCGGTCTGGCCGGCACCGGCCCGTCCGGCGTGATCGTCGCCGCCGACGTGGCGCGCGCGCGGCCGTCGATGCAGGAAGTGGCGCACTCGCTGCCGCAGGTCGACGTGCCCGGCCAGGGTCGCGCAATGACCTCGATGGAAAAAGCCGTCAGTCATGCGATGACCACCGCACTGACGCTGCCGACGTTCAATGTCACGATGAACATCAGCACTGCCGCGCTGACCGCCGCCGCCAAGGCGAACAAGGTGTCGGTGACGGTAGCGATCGCCAAGGCCTGCTCGGTGGCGATGGCGAAGTTCCCGCGCATGAACTGGGCCTACCAGCCGGTCGACAAGCTGGTCGAGCGCGGCAACCACGACTTCGGCGTGGCGGTCACCTCGAACGACGGCGGCCTGGTGGTGCCGATCCTGCACGGCATCGAGAAAAAATCCCTCGCCGCGCTGCAAGGCGACTGGGCCGGTCTGGTGGAGCGCGCGCGCGTGCGCAAGCTCGCGCCGGCCGAATACGCCAACCCCACTTTCACCATTTCCAATATGGGGATGCTGGGCGTGTCGCACTTCACCGCGATTCCTACCCCCGGCATTGCCGCGATTCTGGCGATTGCCGCCAACGGCCCGCAGGGCACGCCGTTCACCCTGACTTGCGATCACCGTGTGCTGAACGGCGCGGATGTGGCGCTATATCTGGGCGCACTCAAGCAGACCGTCGAAGCGCCCGACGCCTGGATGGGCGCAGGCGGCTGCGGCGGCTGAATCGGTCGCGGCACCCGCCGTGCATAGTGCCCCGGTGTCGCCGATCCCCGAAGGCAACTGGGACGTGCCGGTCGTGGTCGTCGGTGGCGGCCCCGGCGGCGAGGACTGCGCGCGCGACCTGGCCGATCACGGCATCAAGGTCATGATGGTCAACAACGAGCCCTTCCCCGGCGGCGAATGCCTGTGGCGCGGCTGCATCCCGTCGAAGGCGTGGCGTGCCGCTGCGGACTCCATCCGCAACCGCGCCCACGACGCCGAGATGGGCGTCGACGGCACCAATACGCCCAAGCTCAACTGGGAACAGGTCGAGAAGCACCGTCGCTGGGTGCAGACCAGCCGCGGCGAAATGGCGCTGAAAGCCGACAAGGGCATGAAGATCGACGTGCGCGAAGGCTACGGCGAATTCGTCGACGCCCACACGCTGAAAATCACCCCGGTCGAAGGCGAGCCGTATCAGGTCACGTTCGGTGCCGCAGTCATTGCCACCGGCGCGCCCGCCTTCGTGCCGCCGATTCCCGGCGCGCGCGAGAACCTGGCGAACGGCGGTGTCGTCACTTCCGACACCATCTGGAACCTCGCCGCACCGCCGAAAAAAATGGCGATCATCGGCGGCGGCGTCATCGGCGTCGAGATGGCGCAGATCTTCCGCGATTTCGGCACCGAAATCCTGATGCTGGAGCGCAACGAACGCATCCTCGGCGAAATCGAGGATGAAATCGGCAAGACCCTGATCGGCCTGCTGGAAAAGGAAATCAGCGTCGTCACCCATGCGTCGATCGACAGCGCGACCGGCACGCCGGGCAAAATGAGCGTCGCGTATAAAAACGCAGCCGGAGAAGCGCACACCTTTGCCTGCGACATCGTGCTGATGGCCACCGGCAAGCGCCCCGACACCAGCAAGCTCAATCTCGACAAGGTCGGGGTCGAACTCGACGGCGCCGCGATCAAGGTCAACACCCGCGGCCAGACCAGCGTGCCGCACATCTACGCGGTCGGCGACGTGATCGGCGGCTACATGCTCGCCCACACCGCCGCCACGCAGGGCCGCGTCGCCGCCGACAACCTGCTCGGTCATGCATCCGAATACGATCAGGACAAGGACTGCGGCGTGACCTTCTCGCGCCCGCAGGCCGGCTTCGTCGGTTTGTCCGTGGCGCAGGCCAAGGCCAAGGGCATCGACGCAGTGGAAGCCAAGATGCCGATGAGCATCGACGCCAAGGCGATGATCACCGGCGAGACCGAGGGCATGATCAAGCTGGTGGCCGACAAGGCCACGGGCCGCATCATCGGCGTCCACTACCTCGCCGACCACACCGACACCCTGATCGGCATCGGCGTGATGATGGTGGCGGGCGAGATGACGCTGACCCAGGTCGCCAAGGCGATCTTCCCGCACCCGACGCAGACCGAGCTGTTCGGCGAGTTGGCGCGCCGGTTGCTGAACCGCCTTCGCCGCACGGCGAAGAAGTAAGCCTCGTACCCTGGATGAAAAGGGCCGCAAATGCGGCCCTTCTCATTTCCTGCGGGGACAATTCAGATCAAGCGGGAAGGGGCATCACACTTGTGCGCCGCCCCGCACCCCGACTCAGAAACGCGTAAGGAAAGTCGCACCGAAGAACGGCGCGGGGTCGAAATCGACCTCCTTCAGTTCATAACCCGAGGAGTCCTCGACCCGCAGTTGGCCTTCGAACACGAGGCCCGCATACAGGTTAAGCGACGTCTGCTCGCCGAAGGCGCGCGTTGCCCGGAGAAACACCGGCATTCCCTCTTCCTCGCCGACACCGTTCGGCGCCGCGCCGTCCGTGCTCAGACGAAAGCGCGTGTTGCGCCATGCCGCGCCGAGTCCTAGATTCCAGCCACTGTCGAAGCGGTAATCGAGCTCCAGGCCCGCCGGCCCGGTCGGCCCCGCAGGCAGCGGGTTCAGCAGACGCCAGCGCTCGCCGATCCGCCAGTCGATCAGCAGGAACGGAAATACGCTCGTTTCCTCGATACGCTCGACCATGATCACGCCGAAGCCCAGACGGTTGCCGTCGTCGAAACGCTTGGTCGCCGAAACGATGCCGCCCCAGGCCAGCGAATCGCCCATGTCGGCGCCAGTTTCGCGGAACCAGTCGATCGTGGGCGTAAGCCCCACACTCCAGCCATCATTCAGGCCGAACGAAAACGGAACCGACATGCCGTACCGCTGCACGGCATCCCAGGGCGCGGTGCCGCCGAAGTCGACCGGGTTGGAGAACGAGTAGTCGGTATGGCTGTAGTTGAGCGTCACTCCGGCGCGGTTGCCATTGCCGAAGCTGCCCGACACGCCGGCGAAGACGATCACGCTCAGGGCGTCGTAGTCGCCGCCACCGTCGAGATCGGCATCGCCCTGATACACCGGGGTGACCGAGACGAACGGTTGCCAGCCGGTCCCCTGCGCGTGCGTGGCGCCTGCCATCGCAAACCCTGCCGCAAAAAGCACCGCACCTGCACGATGGGACCGCTGGAATCGCATCATCAACATCTCCGGAAAGGACTGCCGTTCGCCACGAAAATCGCTGGGCGGGTCATCGCGAATTATGTCGCATGCACGACGACCGCGTACAGCGGGACAGGCGAACAACGATGACGCTTCAGGGTTTGACCCGAATCACCGTGCCCTCGCGGCGCGGATCGGCCGTGCCACGATGCGCTCCGGTTTCAGGATCGATAGCCACGGCCTGCACCGAGCCGATGGTATCCCTGCAGCCCTCCGCTCCCGCTTCACCCAGGCCTACGTGCCCCAGTTTTCGCAAGGCATCCTGGGTGGCGATGCTGAACCCGGGTTGCATGAAATGCTGGCCGCCTTCGCAGTTCACCTTGCCCGTTGCATGAGTAACCGACAGGCGCGGGGCGTCTATGGCCTGCTGCATCGTCATGCCGTGATCGATCAGGTTGAGCGTGACATTCAGCACCGAGTTGATGATGGTGGCCCCGCCCGGCGAGCCATAGGCGGCGACCGGTTTGCCATTTTTGAACAGCAAGGTCGGCGCCATGCTGGAGCGCGGACGTTTGCCGGGCGCGACGTCGTTGGCGCCGCCCGAGGCAGCATCGGCGCCGGGCATGAAGTTGAAGTCCGTCAGTTCGTTGTTGAGCAAAAATCCATGGCCCGGAACGGTAATGCCCGAACCCCAGGTAAATTCGATGGTGCTGGTGTAGCTGACCACGTTGCCCCAGCGATCGACGATGGAAAAGTGGGTGGTGTGGGGGCTGTCTGTCGGGCGGCGCGACGGGTTCGGCGGCGCGGCGGTCTTGTCCCATGGCGTGGGATCACCGGCCTGCGGCGACTCCATGCGCTGGTCGGGACGGATCAGTGCTGCACGGGTAGCGAGGTAGTCGCGGTGCAGCAGTCCCTTGCGCGGCACCGGCACGGAATCGTCGTCACCCATCCACACGGCACGGTCGGCAAACGCCAGGCGCATCGCCTCGATCATGACGTGCAAGGTGTTGGGGCTGCCGAAGCCGTACCCCTCCGCGGCGTCGCCGAGCGGAAAACGCTCCAGCAAGCCGAGCATCTGCATGACGCTGAGGCCACCGGAAGACGGCGGCGGCATGCCGGCCAGCGTCCAGCCGCGATAGTGGCCGATCAGGGGTTTGCGGATCGCCGCCTGATACCGGGCAAGATCCGCGAGCGTCATGCGGCCCCGGCCGGCATCGCCGAGTTCGCTGCGGGTGCGTTGCTGCGCCTGGACGATGGCGCGCGCCATCGGACCGCGATAGAACGCATCGGGGCCTTTCGCTGCAATGTGCTTCAGCGTTCTGGCGAGATCGGGCTGCACCAGCCAGTCGCCTTCGGCGAGCGGCACGCCGCCCGGCCGGAAAATCGCGGCGGTCTCCGGCTGCAATTGCGTGCGACCGCCGTCGTTGACGATGTCGTCCGCCAGAAACCGGTTAACCCGGAACCCGCGCTCGGCCAGTTCGATTGCCGGCGCCAGCGTGGCGGGCAGTTTCATGCTGCCCCAGCGGCGCAGCGCCAGATCGATGCCGCGCAGCGTGCCGGGCACGCCCACCGCAAGCCCGCTAGTCGACGCCTGTAGAAACGGCATCGGCAAGCCATCGGGCGCAAACATGTCGGCACTCGCATCGGCCGGCGCGCGCTCGCGCGAATCGACAATGAAAGTTGCGCCGGTTTTCGCCAGATACACCATCATGAATCCGCCACCGCCGATGCCGGACGATTGCGGCTCGACCACGTTGAGCGCGAACTGCACCGCCGCCGCCGCATCGATGGCATTGCCGCCCTGGGCCAGTATCTGCGCGCCCGCCGCGGCCGCGGCTGGATGCGACACTGCCACCACGCCATCGGGCGAGGCTGCCAGAGTCGAGGTGCTCAGGAAGCATAGAACCAGAAAGCGTATGCAACGAGATGAACGCATAAAGTGCGGCGGTGATGGAACAGTCCAGGGTGAAGTCGACCCTGAAAGCCAAGCCATCAAGTGATCTTCTGGATATAGAAAGAGCCCGGTTCCCGCTCTTGAGTCAGGAAAGGAGCAGCCGATTTAAGCTTGTCGTAATAACCATGATGCAAATAATTCAGGGCACCGATAATCTTCCAGCTACTGTTGTGCGACAGAAATGCCTCTAGCAAATATTGTTCATTCCAGAAACGCACCTCATCCTGCAGCCACAGCTTCGGATAATTCCTGGGTGAAAAAATGTCGTGTACGTGAACAATGACACCCTTGTTGAGCGATGGCAGCAATTCAAGATACTCAAAAAGCACATCGCCTTGAGGCCTGATGATGTGCGATGAATCAATAAACAGAACATCATTTTCCTGAAGCCGGGAGAAGAACGATATCTCCATGTCTTCAACCTTCTTTCTGACGACAGTCACGCCAGATTCCTCAAGCCAGGGCATTTCATACGGTTCGATGCAAATGTGCTCGCACTCGTAATTCGGGTCGTCTCCCCTGTTTTTGCGAATGGCCTGGATTGCCATCAAGGTGGAGTTCCCGCTGCCGACCTCGAATATTCTTTTCGGTTTGATGGTGCGAATCAGCTGATACCAATACTCGGCATCCCCTGATTCGAACGCACCGTTATTGAAATAAAACTTCAGAGGGGTGGGTTTCTCTTGAGGCGTGTCCAGAAGCTCCCGAGAGAACACGAAGCGTTCAAGCGTTTTGAGTTGTTCGGGCGTATTCCAGTCTATTCCGGGGAGCGCTCTGTCCTCTGAGAAGTCCTGCTTCGGATTCCAATTGTCGAATTGCGGTTCGTAGTAATGATTGCGGACAGGGAAAACCCCCACGTTCATTAACGCTTTTTTGCAATGCGGCAGTCTCTGTACGCCTGCCCGACGAATCTGCTTCAACAACCATGCGGCAGGATAGACAAATGGCATGAGAACCACGTCTGCTGCGGGCAAAAGCCTGAGTATCATTTTCTTCATGGAAATTCCCATATATCAATTCGCGTGGCCCGCTGAAAAACGAGAGGCTGCGCGCATTCGAGCAGTCCCGCCCGACTCCCGAAGCGAGGCGACTATCAACATTCTAAAGTTGAAACCAGAACAGTCGACCGGCGATAAAAAAGCGGCCCCGCTTTCGCGGGCCGCCTTCAATGACATCATTAACGGCACGTCAACCGAACAGCCCCTTGAAGAACAGGCGGAGGCTGTCCCACATGCGGCGAAAGAAGCCGCCTTCCTCGACGGTTTCGAGGGCCACCAGCGGCGCCTGTTTGACGACTTTGCCATCGCCACCCACCAGTTCGACACGGCCCAGCTGCGTCCCCGCCTTGACCGGCGCGATCACCGCGCTTTCGGCCAGCACGACGCGCGACTGAAACGCTCCGGCAGTGCGCTTGGGCAACACGGCAGCGAAGTCGGCAGCGACGCCCGCCTTCACCGTGCGCGCAGCGCCTTTCCACACGGGCACGGTTTCCAGCACTTGGCCCCGGGTGAAAAAGATCTTGCTGTCGAAGAAGTTGAATCCGTAGGCCAGCAGCTTGGCGGTTTCGGTTGCCCGCGCGGCTTCGCTGTCGGTGCCGAAGACGACGGCGATCATGCGCTGGCCATCGCGCTTGGCGGAGGCAACGAGGCAATAGCCGGCTTCCTCGGTGTGTCCGGTTTTCAGGCCGTCGACGGTCGGGTCGCGCCACAGCAACAAATTGCGATTGGGCTGCCTGATGTCGTTCCAGACGAATTCCTTTTCGGCATACAGCGAATAGTGCTCGGGGTCTTCGAGGATGATGGCGCGGGCGAGTTTGGCCATGTCGAGCGCGCTGGAATGGTGGTCGGCAGCGGGCCAGCCGGTGGCGTTGACGAAATGCGAGTTGGCCAGCCCCAAACGCTTGGCTTCCTGATTCATCAGCGCAGCGAAGGTGTCCTCGCCGCCGGCGAGGTGCTCGGCCAGGGCGACGCTGGCGTCGTTGCCCGACTGCACGATGATGCCGCGCAGCAGATCCTTGACCGCGACCTGATCGCCGACCTTGACGAACATTTTCGAGCCGCCCATGCGCCAGGCTTTTTCGCTGATGGTGACGAGGTCATCGGCCTTGAGACGGCCGCGCTGCATCTCCAGGGCGGCAACGTGCGCGGTCATGAGTTTGGTCAGGCTGGCGGGCGGAAGGCGGTTCGAGCCGTCGACATCGACGATGGTCTCGCCGCTGGCCGCATCCATCAGAACCCAGGATTTGGCGGCGAGCTCGGGTGGCGGGGGCACGTCGGCGAGAGCGGTCAACGACGACAGGAGCAGTGATACAGCAGCAAGGCGGGCAAGCAGGGACATGGGAACTCGTAGTGAATTGAATGTGGAACATCGGGATGGGGCTGAAGACCGAATGTTACCTGCTTGTTGCCGCCAGCCGAACTCTCGCGGCGGCGACGCATCGAGGCGCGCACCCGGCTGACGGTCCGGCACGCGCAGCAACACAGGTCTGCGCCCTGCGTCAGGCCGCCAGCGGCGCTACAATCGGTTCGTTCCGACCCGAAAGCCTGCCCGACTGAACCATGCTTTATCCACTCCTGCGCCCTGCCCTCTTTTCGCTCGATCCCGAAGACGCCCACGGCTTCACCCTTGCCAGCCTCGACATCGCGCACCGACTCGGCCTGCTGAACCTGCTGCCGCATGCGGTGGGCAAACCGGTGCGCGTGATGGACATCGATTTCCCCAACGCGGTAGGTCTGGCCGCCGGACTCGACAAGGACGGTGCGCACATCAATGCGCTGGCCGCGCTGGGATTCGGGTTCATCGAGATCGGCACGGTGACGCCACGTCCGCAGACCGGCAACCCGAAACCGCGGCTGTTCCGGCTGCCTGCCGCCGAGGCCATCATCAACCGCATGGGCTTCAACAACCTCGGCGTCGACAATCTGGTGCGGAACGTCCAGGCGAGCGGGCTTCACCGGCGTGCTCGGCATCAACATCGGCAAGAACAAGGACACGCCGAACGAGCGCGCGGTGGACGACTACCTCGCCTGCCTCGACACCGTCTACGCGCACGCACACTATGTGACGGTGAACATCTCCTCGCCCAACACGCAGAACCTGCGCGAACTGCAAAAGGACGAGGCGCTCGATGCCCTGTTGTCGGCAATCAAGCTGCGGCAATCCGAACTCGCACAGCAGCATGGGAAATATGTGCCGATTGCGCTGAAAATCGCGCCCGACCTCGACGACACGCAGATCGCCGCCATCGCTGCCCTGCTGATGATGCACCGCATCGACGCGGTGATCGCCACCAACACCACGCTCGCGCGCGATGCCGTCGCCGGCCTGCCGAATGCCGACGAAACCGGTGGGCTGTCCGGCGCCCCGGTGCGCGCGACGTCCACCCACGTCGTCCGCGCGCTATCGCGCCATCTGAAGAACGAGGTGCCGATCATCGGTGTGGGCGGCATTCTGTCGGGCGCCGACGCCCAGGAAAAAATTGCGGCGGGCGCCGCGCTGGTGCAGTTGTATTCCGGCCTGATCTATCGCGGCCCGGAACTGGTCAAGGAATGCGTCGAGGCGCTGGCATGAACACGCTCATCCGTCTGCTGATTCTCGCGCTCGCACTGCTGCCGCCACGAATCGCGCTGGCGCAAGCCCCTGCGCCCAGCGTCACCTACCTGTCCGCAGCCCGGCCTCAGCGCCGCGCAACTGGGGGTCATCGTCAACGACGACGATCCTGACAGCGTGGCGATCGCTGCCTACTATCTGGAGAAACGCGGCATCCCGGCTGACAACCTGATCCACGTCCGCTTCAAGCCGGGGCGCGCCACACTGAAACAGGAGGAATTCGTCAAGCTCAAGCGCCATGTGGATCGCGCCACGCCGAAAGGCGTGCAGGCCTACGCACTGACCTGGGCGCAGCCCTACCGGGTCGACTGCATGTCGATCACCGCCGCGTTCGCCTTCGGCTTCGACCCGGCATACTGCGCCAGCGGCTGCAAGCCGACCCGCCCCAGCCCCTATTTCAACAGCAGCGTAGCGCTGCCTTACGACAGCTACAAACTGCGCCCGACCATGAGCCTGGCGGCGACCAGTGTGGCCGAAGCCAAAAAACTGATCGATCGCGGCGTAGCCTCCGACCAGAGCAATCCGGCGGGTACCGCCTATCTGGTGAGCACCAGCGACAAATCCCGCAACGTGCGCGCGGCGGACTACGACGCCGTGCGCACGCTGATGCAGCCGGTGATCCCGACTGAAATCGTCCGCACCGAGGCGCTGGAAAAAAAGCCCGACGTCATGTTCTATTTCACCGGCCGCACGCATGTCGACGCGCTCGCCAGCAACACCTTCCTGCCGGGGGCCGTGGCCGACCATCTCACCTCGGGCGGCGGCGAGCTATTTGGCGGCAGCCAGATGAGCGTGCTCAGATGGCTGGAAGCCGGTGCCACCGGCAGCTACGGCGCGGTGGTGGAACCGTGCAACTTTCCGAACAAATTTCCCATCCCCCGCATCGTCATGGCGCACTACCTGCAAGGCGAAACGCTGATCGAGGCCTACTGGAAAAGCGTGCAGATGCCCGGCCAGGGGATCTTCGTCGGCGAACCGCTGGCGCGTCCGTTCGCCGGCTATGCCAGCGAGCCTCGCGAAAACGGGCTCATCCTCAGCGCACGCGTGTTCACGCCGGGCGTGTACGACGTGCAGGCCGCCCCGTCGATGATGGGGCCCTACCGCACCGTCAATCGCATTCAGATTGCCTGGGGCATGCGCGAACTCCGTCTCGATCGCCTGCCGCCCGGCTACTATCGCTTCGAACGCCGGGCGGCGCCCACCCCTTGAGCACGTGCTCACGTGCTTGACCCGGTCACCCCGATCACGCTATCAATCGCACCCCCAAGGCAGCCCCCATGGATATCGGCATCCCGAAAGAGATCAAGAACCACGAATACCGCGTCGCCCTCACTCCCGAAGGCGCGCGGGAACTGATCCGCGCAGGCCATGAGGTCAGCGTCGAGAGCGGCGCAGGGGTCGGTTCAGGATTCGACGACGACGACTACCGGGCTGCAGGTGCCCGCATCGCCTCCAGCGCGGCCGACATCTGGGCCGCCGGCCTGGTGGTCAAGGTCAAGGAACCGCAAGCCGAAGAACTCCCCGGCCTGCGCAACGGCCAGATCCTGTTCTGCTACCTGCACCTTGCCCCCGCCCCCGCGCTGACGCACAGCCTGATGGCCAGCGGCGTCACGGCCATCGCCTACGAAACTGTGAGCGGCGCGGATGGCAGCTTGCCGCTGCTGACGCCGATGTCCGAAATCGCCGGGCGGCTCGCCCCGCAGATGGGTGCGCTCGGGCTGCACAAAACCCATGGCGGCAGCGGCATGCTGGTGAGCGGCATGCCCGGCGTGCCGCCTGCCCATGTCGTCATCATCGGCGCCGGCATCGTCGGCATCAATGCGGCGCGCGATGGCCATCGGCCTCGGCGCGCGCGTCACCCTGCTCGACCGCGCTGTCGACAAGCTTTCACGCGCCGGACAGCTCTTCGGCTCGCACATCGAAACCCGCTTTTCCACGCCGGAGGCGCTGGCCGACAGTCTTCAGGACCGCCGATATCGTGATCGGCGCGGCGCAGATTCCCGGTCGCCATGCGCCGCGCCTGATTCCGCTCGATCTGCTGAAAACCCTGCGCCGCGGCAGCGTGCTGGTCGACGTCGCGATCGACCAGGGCGGCATCGCCGAAACGTCGCGCCCCACCACCCATAGCGCGCCTTTTTTCGTCGCCGAAGGCGTGGTGCATTACTGCGTCGCCAACATGCCCGGCGCCGTGGCGCGCACCGCCACCGAGGCGCTCACCCATGCCACCCTGCCTTATATACAGGCCTTGGCCACGCATGGTCTGGGCGCGCTCGAGCGCGATGCCGGACTCAAGGCCGGCCTGCAGATTCATGCCGGGGAAATCGCCCACGCCGGGCTGGCGCAGGAGCTGGGCGCGTCCTGAAAGTCAGGCGACGGCCGGCCCGTCCAGCCACGCATGCCCCGCCACGGTGCAGGTCGGGCGCAAAGCGATAAACCAGCGGCACGCCGGAGGCAATTTCCACCCGCTCCATCGCCTCGGCGCTGAGACCGTCCAGATGCATCACCAGCCCGCGCAGGGTGTTGCCGTGGCTGACCACCAGCAGGCGCCGGCCGGCACGCAGGCGCGGCAGCAGCGCCTCGTTCCAGTACGGCAGCATGCGCTGCTGGCAATCCCGCAGGCTCTCGCTGGCGGGCAGTTCTTCCGCAGTCAGCGTCGCATACAGCGGATCGAAGCGCGGGTGGCGCGGATCGTCAAGGTCCAGCGGCGGCGGTGCTTCGACATAGCCGCGCCACCAGCGACGCGAAGCTTCTTCGCCCCAGACGGCAAAAATCTCGTGCTTGTTCATGCCCTGCAAGGCACCGTAATGCCGCTCGTTCAGACGCCAGCTGGCAAAGAACGGCACCGCGGGCGACCCCATCGCGGCCAGCAGGATCTCCACCGTCTGCCGGCTGCGCTGCAACACCGAGCCGTGCACCTCGTCGAAGACATAGCCTGCCTGTGCCAGCCGCCGCCCCGCAGCAGCCGCCTCGGCCAGCCCCACCTCGGTCAGCGGAATATCGGTCCAGCCGGTAAAGCGGTCGGTCAGATTCCATTCGCTGTGGCCGTGACGCAGCAGCACCAGTTCATGCGCCGGTACGCTCATTCCGGCGGCTCCGTCAGCACTTCCTGCAGATGGTGGCGGTCGCCCCAGGCATCCAGATGCCAGCCCTGGCCATCGAAATGGAACCAGTTGAGCGCGCAGTTGGGAATCTTGAAATCGCGCGGCGTGTGCAGCGGGCGTCCGGTGGCACGGCGATACACCACGTCGAGCACGCCGCTGTGGCTGACCGCCGCGATGGTCTGTCCGCTGTGATGCCGCACCATCCAGTCGATCCCGTCCGCCACCCGGTCCGCAAACTGGCGCAATGATTCGCCGGTCTCGAATGCATAGTCGAGGTCGCGTGCCGCATAGTGCGCATGTGCAGCGGGATACTGCTCGGCGCCCTGCGCGGCTGTAATGCCCTGAAAGACGCCGTAATGCCGTTCACGCAACTGCGGCAACGGCTTCACCACCAGGTCTTCACGCTGCGCCAGCACCCGCGCCGTCTCCATTGCGCGCGTCAGGTCGCTGCTGTAGATCGCATGAAAGCGCTGATGCGCCGCATTGAAGGCCATGGCCAGCGCCTGCGCCCGGCCATTCTCGTTGAGCGGAATGTCGGTATGCCCCTGGATGCGCTTCTCCACGTTCCAGTCGGTTTCGCCATGGCGAATGATGCAGATGCGCGTGGCGACGGGTTTGGAAACATGCGTCATATCAATTACGTACAAACTGATCTATATAGAGTCTAAATCCGGCACCCCGCAAAAAGCCAAAATGATGTTTGTATCGGCAAGCCAACACCATTTGGTCTGCTCGCCCCGTTCTGGGGTGCGACAACTTGACACAGCCTGCTTATAAGTAGATATATTTATCCTTAATATGCGAATTGGGCCATCCAGTCGCATGGATTCATCCAGTTATCAATCACGGGAGACGTGTATGGAAGCGACAACCTACAACTATAAGGTCGTCCGCCAGTTCGCCATCATGACGGTGGTGTGGGGGATTGTCGGCATGCTGGTCGGGGTCATCCTCGCAGCGCAACTGATCTGGCCGGAATTAACCCATGGAATCGAGTGGCTGTCGTATGGCCGCTTGCGTCCGCTGCATACCAATGCGGTGATCTTCGCCTTCGGCGGCTCCGGGCTGTTCGCGGTGTCGTATTACATCGTGCAGCGCACCTGCCAGGTGCGGCTGTGGGCTGAAGGCCTGGCCGCCTTCACCTTCTGGGGCTGGATGGCGGTCATCGTGCTGGCGGCGGTCACCCTGCCGCTGGGCTACACCAGCAGCAAGGAATACGCCGAACTGGAATGGCCGATCGACATTCTGATCACGGTGGTCTGGGTGGCGTATGCGCTGGTGTTCTTCGGCACCATCGTCAAGCGCAAGACCAAGCACATCTATGTGTCCAACTGGTTCTTCGGCGCCTACATCCTGACGATCGCGATTCTGCACATCGTCAACAACGTGGAACTGCCGATCGCCTTCTTCGGCGGCACCTGACCAAGTCCTACTCGGCCTACGCCGGCGTGCAGGACGCGATGGTGCAGTGGTGGTACGGCCATAACGCGGTGGGCTTCTTCCTCACCACCGCCTTCCTCGGCATGATGTACTACTTCATTCCCAAGCAGGCCGGCCGCCCGATCTACTCGTACCGCCTGTCGGTCGTCCACTTCTGGTCGCTCAACTTCATCTACATGTGGGCGGGTCCGCACCACCTGCAGTACACCGCGCTGCCCGACTGGGCGCAGTCGCTCGGCATGGTGTTCTCGCTGATGCTGCTGGCGCCTTCCTGGGGCGGCATGATGAACGGCATCATGACCCTGTCCGGCGCGTGGCACAAACTGCGCACCGACCCGATCCTGAAGTTCCTGGTCACCGCGCTGTCGTTCTACGGCATGTCGACCTTCGAAGGCCCGATGATGTCGATCAAGACGGTGAACGCGCTGTCGCACTACACCGAATGGACCATCGGCCACGTGCACTCCGGCGCGCTGGGCTGGGTGGCGATGATCACCATCGGCTCGATGTACTACCTGATCCCGCGCCTGTTCGGCCGTGAATCGATGTTCAGCACCAAGCTGATCGAATGGCACTTCTGGCTCTCCACCATCGGCGTGGTGCTGTATATCGCCGCGATGTGGATCGCCGGGGTGGCACAGGGCCTGATGTGGCGCGCATCGAACGCCGACGGCACGCTGACCTACAGCTTCGCCCAGGTGCTCAACACCATGTACCCGTTCTACGGCATTCGCCTGCTCGGCGGCACGCTGTTCTTCAGCGGCATGCTGATGATGGCCTACAACGTCTGGCAGACCGTGCGTCTGGGCCGGGTCGTCAATGACGCCCCCATCCCGCAAGCCGTTCACGCCTAAGGAGACCGAACATGATTTCGCATGAAACCATCGAAAAGAACCTCGGTCTGCTGATCGTGCTGACCATCCTGGTCGTCAGCGTCGGCGGCCTGGTGCAGATCGTGCCGCTGTTCTTCCAGACCTCCACCACCACGCCGGTGGCGGGCCTGAAGCCCTACACGGCACTGCAACTGTCGGGACGCGACATCTACATCCGCGAAGGCTGCGTCGGCTGCCATTCGCAGATGGTGCGTCCGTTCCGCGCCGAGACCGAGCGCTACGGCCACTATTCGGTGGCGGGCGAATACGTCTACGACCGTCCCTTCCTGTGGGGTTCCAAGCGCACCGGCCCGGATCTGCATGCGCGTCGGTGGACGTTATTCCGACGCCTGGCACGTGGCGCACCTGATGAACCCGCGCGACGTGGTGCCGGAGTCCAACATGCCGGCCTACCCCTGGCTGGACCGCCCGCTTGATGGTTCGTCCATCCAGGCCAAGATGCGCACGCTGAATATCGGTCGGCCACGGCTACACCGAGCAGGAAATCAACGAGGCCCCGGCCGCGCTGGAAGGCAAGACCGAGCTCGACGCGGTCATCGCCTACCTGCAGAGTGCTGGGCATCCACGCCCCGAAGAACTGAGGCGCGTCAAATGGACAGTGGAACCATCAGCGGCATCGTCACCGTCGTTTTCATCGCTGGTGTTCATCGGCATCGTCTGGTGGGCCTACAGCAAGGGCAACAAGCAGCGTTTCGAAGACGCCGGCAAGCTGCCCTTCGACAGATGACGACTCGCCAGCCAAACAAGGAGACAAGCAATGAGTGATTTCACAAGCGGCTTCTGGCCGATTTACATCAGCGTGATCACCGTGGTGAGCATCATCGGCACCTGGATTTTTCTCAGGTCGCACACCACCCGCAAGCTCGCGCCCGGCGAAAAGGCCGAGCTGATCGAGCACACCTGGGACGGCGACCTGCAGGACTTCGACAATCCGCTGCCGCGCTGGTGGCTGGGTCTGTTCTACGGCACCATGATTTTCTCCGTCGCTTATCTGGTGCTGTGGCCGGGGCTGGGCAACTTCGCGGGCGTGCTGGGCTGGACGTCCAAAGGGGAATACGAGGCCGAGGTGAAAGCCGCCGAAGCCAAGTTCCAGCCGGTGTACGCCGGGTTCATGAAGCAGGACATCGCCACCGTCGCCGCCAATCCCGAGGCACGCGCCATCGGCAAGAACCTGTTCCTGACCTACTGCTCGCAGTGTCACGGCTCCGACGCGGCAGGTGCCAAGGGCTTCCCCAACCTGACCGACCACGACTGGCTGTATGGCGGCGAACCCGACACCATCAAGGCCACCCTCACCGATGGCCGTGCCGGGGTGATGCCGGCGCTCGGCGCAGCGCTGGGCGAGCAGGGAACGAAGGAAGTGGCGAACTATGTGCTGTCGCTGTCGGGTCGCAAGCACGACGCCGCGCTGGCAGCAGCCGGTCGTCCGAAGTTCGCCGAGAACTGCGCAGCCTGCCACACGCCCGACGGCACCGGCATGCATGCCATGGGCGCGCCCAACCTGACCGACAAGGTGTGGCTGTATGGCGGCAGCGAGGCGACCATCATCGAGACCATCACCAAGGGTCGCAACGGTGTCATGCCTGCCATGGCGCAAACCCTGGGCACCACGTCCAACAAGGACGCCAAGCTGCATCTGCTGGCGGCCTATGTGTACGGTCTGGGCGGTGGCGTGGCTCCGGCTCCGGCAGCGGAAGCGGCGCCCACCGCTCCCGCAGCGGAAGCCGCTGCACCTGCCGCACCGCAGGCTGCCAAGCTGTACTTCGACACGGGCAAGGCGGTGCTGAGCGCGGAAGCCAGTGCGGCCCTGCAATCCATCATCGACTACGCGACCGCCAACGCAGACACCCGGATTGCCATCTCCGGCTTCCATGACGCCACCGGCAGCGCGGCCGCCAACGCCGAACTGGCGAAGGATCGTGCCAAGGCAGTGAGCGCTGCCCTGGAAGCGGCCGGTATCGACGATGACCGGATCGAGTTGCGCAAGCCTGAAATGACGGAAGGCGGCGGCGATCCGGCCGAAGCCCGCCGGGTGGAAGTCAGTGTGATGTAAAGCAGCAAGCAGCGTTTGCCGGAGTGATCCGGCAAGCTGCTTGAGCGTATTGGCCAAGCATCGGTCCAGTACGCTCAGGCAGCTCAGACACACCAGGTTAACCATCAAGTGGCCGACGACAACAAACCCGCTTCCGCCGAAGCGCCGATCGAGCAGCAGCTCTACGCGATCCGGCAGACCATCCAGACACGCGCGGTGCATGGCGTGTTCGCCAACTGGCGCGTCGCGCTGGTGCTGATCACCCAGCTGGTCTACTACGGCCTGCCCTGGCTGCAGTGGGACAACCGCCAGGCGGTGCTGTTCGATCTGGCCGCGCGCAAGTTCTACATCTTCGGCCTGGTGTTCTGGCCGCAGGATTTCGTTTATCTCACCGGCCTGCTGATCCTGTCGGCGCTGTCGCTGTTCCTGTTCACCGCGGTGGCCGGACGGCTGTGGTGCGGCTATGCCTGTCCGCAAACCGTGTACACCGAGATCTTCATGTGGGTGGAAAGCTGGCTGGAAGGCGACCACGTCGCGCGCAAGAAACTCGACGACTCGCCGTGGAATGCCAACAAGCTGAAAAAGCGCGGCGCTCAAGCATGTCGCGTGGTTCGCGATCGCGCTGTGGACCGGCTTCACCTTCGTCGGCTACTTCACGCCGATCAAGGAACTGGCCGTCGAGTTTGTCAGCTTCGGCCTCGGGCCGTGGGAAACCTTCTGGATTTTCTTCTACGCCTTCGCCACCTGGGGCAACGCCGGCTTCATGCGCGAGCAGGTGTGCAAGTACATGTGCCCC
Organism: uncultured Hydrogenophilales bacterium; assembly: GCA_963818665.1. GTDB lineage: Bacteria > Pseudomonadota > Gammaproteobacteria > Burkholderiales > Thiobacillaceae > Thiobacillus. The sequence goes on from CAWFTM010000015.1 coordinate 237,011, forward strand.
TACGCGCGCTTCCAGAGCGTGATGTTCGACTCCGACACGCTGACCGTGACCTACGACAATTCGATCGGCGAGCCGCGCGGCTCGCGCAGCAAGAAGACCGACTACAAGGCCGCCGGCCTCGGCACCTGCGTCGACTGCAACGTCTGCGTGCAGGTCTGCCCCACCGGCATCGACATCCGCAACGGCCTGCAATACGAATGCATCGGCTGCGCCGCCTGCATCGACGGCTGCGACCAGATCATGGACAAGATGGGCTACCCGCGCGGGCTGATCCGCTACACCACCGAAAACGTGGTGAAGGGAAAATACCCCGACAGCGGCATCCTCAAGCACATGCTGCGCCCGCGCACGCATCATTTACACCGTGCTGCTGACGCTGATTGCCGGCGCATTCGTTTACAGCCTCGCCACCCGCGTGCCATTGCGCGTCGACGTGGTGCGCGACCGCGTCGCGCTGTCGAAGGAAACCGACGAGGGCATGATCGAGAACGTCTATCGCCTGCAACTCATCAACAAGGACGACCAGACCCACCGCTACACGATTCAGGCGCAAGGCATCGACGGCCTGCAGGTGGTGACCGCCAGTCGCGAGGTGTCCGCCGCGCCACTGCAGACCATCGACATCCCGGTCAGCCTGATTGCCGACCCGGTCGACCTGAAAGGCCGTTCGATCGAGGTGACGTTCAACATCCGTTCCACCGACGATCCGGGCATCCAGACTGAAGTCGACACCAAGTTCTTCAACCGTTGATCGCCATGAGGAATGACGCCGTGATGAATGCCGCTCCTGCAACCCAAACCCTGGTATCGCGAATTCTGGCCGTGGTTCCTGATGAGCCTGCCGGCCACCGCGGTCATCGCCGGCGTGACCACCGTCGTCATCGCCGTCCAGAGCGCGGATGGCATGGTGGTAGGCGATTACTACAAGGCCGGGCTGGCCATCAACCAGACGCTGGCGCGCGACAACGCCGCCTACGCGATGGCACTCAGCGCCACCCTCAAGAACGAAGACGGCGCGCTGCTGCTGACCCTGGCCGGCCGCATGCCCGCCTACCCCGAGCAGTTGAGCCTGACCCTGGCGCATCCCACCCGCTCAGGCATGGACCAGACCCTGGCCCTGCACCACGCGGGCAACGGTCACTATCGCGCAGCGCTGCCTGGCATGCCCGCCGGGAAATGGCACGTCCTGCTGGTCGATGGCGCTTCCACCTGGCGGATTTCCGGCATCGTGCACATGCCGCTGGATCAGCCCGTCACCCTATCCGCATCCACCGTTCAACCACCACAAGGAGACTGACATGAACGCTGCACTCGACCTCTTGTTCACCAGCGGAATCGGCCTGTTGAGCCTGTTCACCATCCTCTTCATCATCGGCATGGGCTTCTTCATGGTGAAGCTGGTCAAACGCAAGATGAACGAACCGGAAGAATGATCCGGTTGAGCCGGCTCACCATAATCGACCAGCGATCGGCCTGAGCCTGTCGAAGGCCAGCCCGACGAGGAGGAAGCACCTATGATGCAGCGCCTGATCCACATCCTGTGGCCATCCTTTCTCGTTGCGGGGGTGGCCGACATCATTTTCACCACCCTGTTCGACCCGCTGGAAATCCTCTATCGCGGCGAGCCGCTGATCGAACATCGCATCGCCGCCTACACCGTGGGTTTTTTCATATTCTGGCTGCTGGGCATCGCCTCCAGCATGATGACCTGCTACTTCCAGCGTGGCGCCGACGAAATCAACCGCTGTCCGCTGCCACCGCGCAACCGCCCGGAAGGCTGTCCCAAGCGTGACGACGGCAGCGGCTGCTGCTGACCGCCGGAGTCAGCCACGCCGCGCGCTGATTCTGGAATACCCGGCCTGACTCGGACCCCGAAGAAACCGGCTTTCCTGCTGCATCCAGACCGGCACGCCCAAGCCTTCGCCGGTCAGGGCGTCGAGCGGAGTGTCGCGTCGGCGCGCAGGCATTCCGGGTAGGCTTTGCCCTTCACCACCAGCGTGGCACGCTCCCCCTTGGACCAGAACGTCGTCGTCGGGTCACCGACCGCCTCATATCGGGCGCCCGATGCCGACACGACCTCACGCAGCGGATAGCGCGCTTCGCCCACCTCCAGATTCAGGGTGTCACCCAGCATGCCGATCATCACCCACTGGTCGCCGCAGCGCAGCGTGGACGCGAAGGCCAACGGCTGTTGCAGCCGCGTCATGTTCAGCATGCCCAGATCGATGGCCGGTTGCGCCGGATCGATCGCAATCGGTGCGCTTGCCCAGCGTGCATATGCACCCTGGAGGATGGCCCCGCGCACGGCATAGGGCTGGCCCGCGGTCAGCGCGGCGCGCTCGACGGACAGTTCGAAGGAAACCGGCACCTGCTTGCCCGCCAATGCGATGCGCTGCTCGGCGATCACCGCGCCGTCTGCCGACGAGGTGTCGCGCAGTTCAACAACAGCGACGCTGTCGGGCGGCAGGGCAATCCGCTCGCGATACGTCAGCGCCCCTTTGATCGACAGCGTGGGCGATGTCACGGCCTGCCCACCCGCACACCCGGCCAGGGATAAAACCGCCCCGATCGACATCGCCACCCACATCGCAACACGCGTCATTCGCCCCTCCTGTTTGAATCAACGTGGAATATTCGCCGCTCACGTAGCGGGCGACATCCCCTCCGGCCCGCGATAAATGCAGCCGCTATCGTGCGTTTCCATGACCCTGATTCGCGACAGGCCCGGCAGCGCCGGCTTGAGTTGTTGCCACAACCACAGCGCCAGATTTTCGCTGGTGGGATTGTCCAGCCCGGCGATATCGTTCAGATAACGGTGATCGAGCAAGGTGTAAACAGGCTGCCAGGCCGCCTCGATATCGGCAAAGTCGAGCACCCAGCCGAGCGCAGGATCGACTTCACCGCTGACGGTGAGTTCGATCCGGAACGAATGGCCATGCAGGCGCGAACAGGGGTGGGTGTCGGGCAGCGCGGGCAGGCGCCGGGCGCATTGCAGGTGGAAAATGCGGAAGATGTCCATGCCCGCATTTTCGCGCAAGTTGCGGATGCGTGCCACGCGCGGAGCTAAACTGTCGGGGTTGGTTTTCGTTTCCGGAGTCGATATGTTTACAAACCGCTTTTCCATCGCGGCCGCGGCCGCGCTCATGCTGCTGTCGATCAATGCCTGTTCCCGCGACAGCGGCCCCACGCTCGCGGCGCCCGATGCCTATGCGCAGGCGCAGGCCGGCAAGCTCACCCTGATCGACATTCGCCGCCCGGACGAATGGAAACAGACCGGCGTGGCGAAGGACGCGCTGCAGATCAATATGGCGCACCCGCAGGGCGAGGCGGGCTTCGTGGCGCAGGTGACAGCCGAGACCGGGGGCGACAGGAACGCGCCGATCGGCCTGATCTGCCGCACCGGCAACCGCACCACGCAGATGCAGCGCGTGCTGACGGAGGCAGGCTTCACGCAGGTTTACAACGTCAAGGAAGGCATGGCCGGCAGCGCTGCGGGGCCGGGCTGGATCGCGCGCGGTCTGCCGCTGCAGGCGTGCGAACGCTGCTGATGCAATGAAACAAACCTGTCCCTGCTACGGGGGACAGGTTCAGGCTCAGGCCGCGAGTTCCCTGGCCAGCGTATTGCGGCGGCTGGTTTCGCTGCCGGTGAGGGCAAAACCCTGCATCCGGCCGCTGTCGTCCAGATGCAGCGCGCAGATGCCGGTGTCGCTGCACTCCACGCTCCAGCCTCCCGTCGCACCCATCTTCGGCGGCAGCACGGCAACCGGATGTGCCGGCGTTTTGACCATCACCGGCATCGGCGGATACACCACCGGCGTCGGCGTGCCGGTCAGGGTGGCGGCGAGCGCGCGTGCCTGCACCATCAGCGGTTGTACATAAGGCAGGTTGAGTCCATCGACTTCGGCGCAATCGCCCATCGCGTACACATTCGCCGCGCCGGTTTCCAACAGGCGGTCGGTCACGATGCCGCGATTGACCGGAATGCCCGCCGCCTGCGCGAGCTGCGTGCGCGGCTTGAGACCGATGGCCGACAGCACGACGTCCGCGGCAACGGTGTCGCCGTTGTCCAGCGTCACCTGATAGCCGTCCGCCGTCCGCTCGATGCTTTTCCCGGTGCGGCCGAAGTGCCAGTTCACCCCGATCGCGGCCAGGCTGTCGGCGAGACGCCGGCCGGCTTCGACCGGCAGCAGACGCTCCAGCGGCCAGTCGCCCAGATGCACCACCTCCACCGCGAACCCGGCATGCGCCAGATCGTTGGCGAATTCGCAGCCGATCAGGCCGCCGCCCAGTACGGTGATGCGTTTCTTGCCGTCGATGGCCGCGCGGAAAACCGCGTAGTCGGCCAGGTCGTTCACTGCCAGCACGTCCGCCGCGCCGCTGCCGGCGAGCCCGTGCGCGAACGGGTCGGCGCCGAGGGCGAGAATCAGCTTGTCGTAAGCCAGTTCGGTGTCGGCGGTGCGGACGCGCCGGGTCTGCGTATCGATGGCCGTGACCCGGGTGCCGGTGAGCAGCGTGGCATTGAGATCGGCCGCCATTTTCTCTGCGCTGGCACTGGCCAGGGCAGCCGCTGATTTGCCGGCGGTCAGCGCGTTCGACAGGTTCGGCTTGGAATAAAACGCTCCGTCGTCCGCCGTGACGAGGGTGACCGGCATACTCGCGTCGCGCTTGCGGATTTCCTTCAGCAAGGTGTAGCCGGCGAGTCCCGAACCAACGATGAGGATGGGTTGCATGGAGAGGCTCCTGGGTTGAGGGTGATCTGCGAAATTCCGGAGCGGCCGGAACTTTGCGGATCAGCCTTGAAACCGGAAGGCGCGGCGAGCGCCTTCCGGTGTTACAGGCTTCAGGCGGCGGCGACTTCAACCATCTCGAAATCCGCCTTGGAAACGCCGCAATCCGGGCATTCCCAGCTTTCCGGCACGTCTTCCCAGCGGGTGCCGGCGGCGATGCCGTGCTCCGGGTCGCCTTTCGATTCGTCGTAAACATAACCGCAAACGATGCATTGCCAAGCTTTCATTTTGTATCCTTTCAAGTAATCAGGTTGTCAGTGCTACGTTCAGGCCGCGATGGCGTCTTTTTGCGCCTGATAGTGCTTCGCGTGCTTCTCTTCCACCTTGGCCAGCGCGGCGAAGCGCTTGGCCGCTTTTTCCAGCACGCTCCTGAACATCTCGGCGTGCTCCTTCGATTCGACGATCTGCTCGTCCATCTCGGCCACCGCGGCGGTGTTGCCCTCGATCATCGCCTCGTGGCGAAACTTGGGGTACATCTCGGTGTATTCGTAGGTTTCGCCGTCGATCGCGTATTGCAGGCACTTGGCCGGTGTCATCGTCTCGTCGGAGAACAACAACTCGGCATGGCCGAAAGCGTGCAGGATCTCCTGCGCGGCGGTGTCCTCGAACACCTTGGCGGTCGCTTCGTCGCCGACCTTGCGGCACTGGCGCGCGAACCACATGTACTTGATGTGGGCCATCGACTCGCCGGCGAAAGCGGCTTCGAGGTTCTTAATGGTAGGGGACTTCGTGTTCTGCATGGTGTGGCTCCTGTCGGGTTAATTTGCAAGGTCAATCAAGACAGGAGCGATATTAGACAACGCGAATGATTTGATCTAACGGATAGTCTTGATCAAGTCGATTGAGAACATCAATCGATCTCCACCCAACCCGGCCGCTTGCGCGCCCGTCTGTCAAAACGGGGGAGACTCCTTCATCTGGCGATGAGCTGTCCGCATCAAAAAGAAGCCTTCGCCGCCCCACGCTGGTGCGCGGCATTCGTTCCGCTATCGGCCATGCGGAATCAAGCCATTGATAAAACTGAAAATTGCAGACTTGGCACAGAGGCTGCTATTAAGTAGCTGTGTAAAAGAAAGCACGCGTATATTCCATAACGATAGCGGTGCGCACAGATCGGAGACTGATCGATGAAGATTGATTGCGGAAGTTATCCGCTGCTGGGCGGGTTCGACGAGTTACTCGAGGCACCGGGCAAGCCGCGCAACAGCGCCGAAGGCTTGTGCGACTACTTTGCCGAGCTGCCGAGCGACGAACTGGAGGCGCGGCATCGTGCAGTGGATGCCGCGATCATGGCGGCGGGGATCACCTTCACTGTGTATTCCGAGGCCGGCAACATCGACCGCGCGTGGCCGTTCGACGTGGTGCCGCGCATCATCGAAAAGGCCGAGTGGGATCGCATCGAGGCCGGGCTGAAACAGCGCCTGAAGGCGCTCAACCTGTTCATCGACGACCTCTACCACGAGCAGAAGATCATCCGGGACGGCGTGTTTCCCGCCGAGGTGCTGGCCGATTCGAAGAACTTCCGCGAAGCCTGCGTCGGCGCCAATCCGCCGTTCGGCGTGTGGGCGCACATCTGCGGCACCGACCTGGTGCGCGACGGCGACGGCACGGTCTACGTGCTGGAGGACAACCTGCGCGTGCCTTCCGGCGTGTCCTACATGCTGGAAAACCGCCAGCTCATGAAAAAGCTGTTTCCCGAGTTGTTCGCGCGCTACGACGTGCTGCCGGTCGACATTACACCGCACAGCTGTACGACATGCTGGCCGCGCTGTCGCCGCGCACCGACGAGCGCCCGGAAATCGCGGTGCTCACCCCCGGCGTCTACAACTCCGCCTATTTCGAGCATTCCTACCTGGCGCAGCAGATGGGCGCACATCTGGTCGAAGGCTCCGACCTGGTGGTGCTCGACGACGACTGCGTCTACATGAAGACGATCGAGGGCCTGACCCGGCTCGACGTCATCTACCGCCGCGTCGACGACGATTTCATCGACCCCGAAGTGTTCCGCGCCGACTCCACGCTCGGCGTGCCCGGCCTGATGCGCGCCTGGAAAGCCGGCAAGGTCGGCATCGCCAATGCGCCCGGATCAGGCGTCGCCGACGACAAGGTGGTGTATGCCTACGTACCGCAGATGATCGAGTACTACCTGGGGGAGAAAGCGATCCTGCCCAACGTGCCGAGCTATCTGTGCATGAACGAGGCCGACCGCGACTACGTGCTGGCGAATCTGGACAAGCTGGTGGTCAAGCCCGCCAACGAATCCGGCGGCTACGGCATGCTGGTGGGACCGAAATCGACGCCCGAGGAGCAGGCGACATTCGCCGAGCTGATCAAGGCGAACCCGCGCAACTACATGGCCCAGCCGACGCTGGCGTTATCGACCGTGCCGACGCTGTGCGACGGCATGATCGAGCCGCGCCATGTCGATTTGCGGCCGTTCATCCTGCAGTCGAAAGACTTGTACGTCACCCGTGGCGGCCTGACGCGCGTGGCCTTGCGACGCGGTTCGCTGGTGGTGAACTCATCACAGGGCGGCGGCAGCAAGGATACCTGGGTTGTGCAGGGGGTGATCTGATGTTAGCCAGAGTTGCTGAAAACCTGTACTGGATGGCGCGCTATCTCGAGCGCGCCGAGGACACCGCACGCCTGATCAATGCCACCACCATGCTGTTGATGGACATGCCGCGCGGCGCCAGCTTCGGCTGGGAAGACCTGCTGAAAGTGGTGGGGCTGGACGAGGCGTTTCACGAACACTACGACGAAGCGAGCGAAACCGCGGTGATGAGTTTTCTCATCCAGGACGAGCGCAACCCGTCGTCGATCTTCGCCTGCGTGCGCATGGCGCGCGAGAACACGCGCACCTTCCGCGAAGTGCTGCCGCGCGAATCGTGGGAATGGGTCAACGAGCTGTATCTCTACACCAGCACCCATCTCGGCCACGCGCTCGACCGCCGCAAGCGCTTCGAGGTGCTGACCGAAATCATCCGTCGCCGCCAGGCGGTGGTCGGCCTGCTGTCCGGCACCATGAGCCGCGACGAGGGTTTCCAGTTCATGCGGCTGGGGCGCAATATCGAGCGCGCCGACATGACGACGCGCGTGCTCGACGTCAGCTACGCCATCAACCTGCCCTACCAGAACAGCCAGTATTACGACCTCATCTGGATGAGCGTGCTGCATGCGCTGTCGGCGCACCAGATGTACCGGCGCCACGTCGGTGTGCACGCGCTCGGGCACAAGGTGCTGGGCTTTCTGCTCAACGATCTGCAGTTCCCGCGCAGCGTGCGCCACTGCCTGCACGAAATCCAGTTCGCGCTTGATGAACTGCCGGGCGCCGAGCCGATGCGCCGCTTGCAAGGCATGCTCAATCTGGTCGACCGCGCCGATTACCACGCGCTGGCGGCCAACGGGCTGCATGAATTCTGCGACGACATCCAGGTGCGGCTGGCCGACCTCAACGCAGTCATCGGCCAGACCTATTTCCGCGCGGCGCATCCGCAAAAAATGACCCAATCTCTTTTCAGCCTGACCTGATCCCATGACAGCTTCGCTCAGTTTCCCCCGTGTCGGCGACAAGCAGAATTCGTCGCAGTTTGAAGATTATCTGGGCCAGCTGCTCGACGAGCGCGATCGCATCGGGCTGACCGAAGCGATCCGCCAGATCGACGCCCTGATGATCACCGTCGAGCCCAGCCATTCGGTCGCCTACGTCGCCGAGTTGTGCGTGATGACGCCTTATCACTACCTCGTCACGCTCGAAACCGAAGCGCATTACACCCACGTCCTGCGCATCGACATGAGCGCGCCCGACATCCTGGTGCGCGAGGTCAAGGACCCCAACGTGCGCGGCATCTTCCGCAGCCTCAACGAGGTCTATCCCATCGGTGCGGTCAAGCCCAATTCGCGCTACATGGGCGAAGTGCTGCGCGTGACCGACCCGCATGCCGTGGTCGACATGCAGAAGGCCCGCGACATCCGCTTCTTCAACCAGGAGCAGATCCGCAAGCTGGAATTGCCCGGCAACATGGCAGTGGTCAAGCCCAGCCCCTACACCCACAACATCGTCGCCTACTGGGAGCGCCCGGAGTCCGACATCCGCGTCTATGCGCTCGGCTGGAGCAGCATCCGCGACGACATGCAGGCCGCGTACGAAGCCGCCAAGGCGACGCAGAAACGGCTGGGAATCGACGAACTGCTGCTGCCGATCGACCATCTGGCCACGCGTATCTACAGCCAGAACCGCGAAGCCGCGATCCTCGAATACCTGACCCTGTCGAGTTATTACTTCTGGGGCGCCTACGACATCGCCGACCAGAATTCGTCGACCAACGTCACCAAGAGCGTGCACTACGCCAACGAACTCGAATGCCCGGCCAAGGTGTTCACCGCCGCCAACCATCCCTACTTCATGAATCACCTGCTGACCGAATCGCCCACCGAAGCCTTCGTGCGCAACTTCGGCCCGCGCCTGCATCACATCGCCGTGGCAGTGAAGGACGGCGAAACCGAGGCGCTCGCCAATATCGACTACGTCGTCAATTCGCTGCGCGACTGCGGGCAGAAATTCCTGCTCGACGTCATCGGCTCGAAGGAAGCGGGCTTGAAGCAGATCTTCTCCAGCGCGTCGGAGTATTCCTCGCTCATCGTCGAATACGTCCAGCGCTTCGGCGGATTCCAGGGGTTTTTCACCAAGGACAACGTCGCCGAACTCACCCACGCCGCAGGCGTGGAGGAAAGTCTCAGGGCCTTGCAGGAAGCCGCGCAGGCCTGATTCACACGATCTGATTTTTTGAGCAAGCACGCTCAAGTTGACGTACTTTGCGTCGATTTATTAGCAGTTAATTAAATTCTTATGATGCGAGGCAAACCATGGACCGCGAAACCCTGAACGAGATGGTGAAATTGAAATTCGGCGCCCGCAAAGCAGGCGGCCCGGAAATCGACCTGGTCAAGCTGGCGGCCGACGCACGCTACGCCGACGACCATCCTCAGCGCCGTCGAAAACCTGCCCGACGAATCGCTGGTACTGCTGGCGATGACCCTGCGTGACAAGTTCGGCCTGCTCGCGGCCAGTCCGGCACAAGCCGTCGTCGCAGCAGCGTCCATCGAGGAAAAACCCGCTGTGACGGCACCGCGCTACATGAGCGGCGCACGCTCTTAGCGCGTTTCACCCACCCGACATTTATGCCTGAGTCCGCCCGGAGCAAACCCGCTCCGTGAGGGTGCGGCCTCCTTCAGGCCAGAAACAGCGCCAGCAGGTCATTCAGAAAACGCTGCCCCTGCAGGCTGGGTTGCAGCCGGGCGGGATCGGGCAACAACAAACCCCGGGCGTGTGCCTGCTGCAGCGCCGCCGCACAGACGACCAGCGGCAGGCCGGTGCGCTCCCCGAACAACGCGGCCGGCACCCCCTCGTTCAGGCGCAAGGCATTCATCATGAATTCGAACGGCAGGTCGCTGCGCGTCAGGGTGCGCGCGTCGGCGATGTGCGCGCCCCGCTTCACCGCGTCCATGTATTGCTGCGGATGCTTGGTGCGCATCTGGCGAAGAATGCGGTCGTGGAAGCTCAGTTTCGAATGCGCACCGGCGCCGATGCCGAGGTAGTCGCCGAACTGCCAGTAATTGAGGTTGTGGCGGCTGGCATGATGCGGCCGTGCGTAGGCGGAAGTCTCGTAATGCTGCATGCCCGCCTCCTGCAGGCGCGACTCGATGGCCAGCTGCATGTCGGCAGCCAGGTCGTCGTCCGGCAGATTCGGTGGCGCGGCATGACCGAAGGGCGTGTTGGGTTCCAGCGTGAGATGGTAGGCCGACAGGTGCGGCGGCTGGAACGTGAGCGCCGTGTCGATATCGGCCAGTGCCTCGGCCAGCGTCTGTCCCGGCAGCGCGTACATCAGGTCGAGATTGAAGGTATCAAAATGAGTGGCGACCAGTTCAGCCGCACGGCGTGCTTCGCTGTCGTCGTGTATGCGCCCTAGCGCCTGGAGATGGCGCGGGTTGAAACTCTGGATGCCGAGCGAGATTCGGGTCACCCCCGCCGCGCGAAAACCGGCGAACCTGGCCGCCTCCACGGTGCCCGGATTGGCCTCCAGCGTGATTTCCGCGCCGGGCAGCAACGGTGTGAGCGTACGCACACCGGTGAGGATGCGATCGATCCCTTCCGCCGAAAACAGGCTCGGCGTGCCGCCGCCAAAAAATACGGTGTGGATCCTGCGCCCCCAGATATCGGGCAGCGCACGCTCCAGATCGGCGAGCAGCGCGTCGATGTAGGCGGCTTCGGGAATGGCTTGCGCCGCGTGCGAGTTGAAATCGCAATACGGGCATTTCCTCACACACCACGGCAGGTGGATGTAGAGCGACAGCGGCGGCTGGACTTTCACGCCGCCGCTGTGGAGCTGGATGACGGCCTCAACCAAGCCGCTTCAATTGCTGGAGCTTGTCCACCAGTTCGCGCAATGCCTGGCCGCGATGGCTGATGGCGTTCTTGGTGTCCTCGTCGAGTTCGGCGCCGGTTTTCCCGAACTGCGGGACAAGAAAATACGGGTCGTAGCCGAAGCCGTTTTCCCCGCGTGGCGTGTCGATGATTTCACCGTGCCAGCGGCCTTCCGCAATCACCGGCTCGGGGTCGTCCGGGTGGCGCACGTAGACCATGACGCAGGTGTAGTGCGCGCGGCGATTGGCCTGGTTGGCCAGTGCAGCGATCAGTTTTTCATTGTTGCGCTGGTCGGATTTGGGCTCACCGGCATAGCGTGCGGAAAACACGCCGGGCGCGCCGCCGAGCGCTTCGACGCAGATGCCGGAATCGTCGGCCAGCGCAGGCAGGCCGCTGTGCGCGCTGGCGTGGCGCGCCTTGGCCAGGCAGTTTTCGACGAAGGTGATGTGCGGCTCGGGACAGTCGGGCACGTTGAATTCGGATTGCGGAACCGCCTGAATATCGAGTGGCGCGAGGATGCGGGCGATTTCACGCAGCTTGCCGGCGTTGCCGGAGGCGATGACCAGTTTGCTCATGCCTGCAATGCCGTCTTTTGCGCAGCCGTGATCTGCGCGATGCCGGCGGTGGCCAGATCGAGCAGGGCTTCGAGGGTGGCGCGGGAAAACGGCGTGCCTTCGGCGGTGCCCTGCACTTCGACAATGCCGCCGCTGCCGGTCATCACCACGTTCATGTCGGTGTCGCAGTCGGAATCTTCCACGTAATCGAGGTCGAGCACCGGCTGCCCTGATAGACGCCGACCGAGACGGCGGCGATGCTGTCGGCAAGCGGGGTGTCGGCAAGCTTGCCTTCGCGCACCAGCCAATCGATGGCGTCGGCCACCGCGACATAGGCCCCGAGATGCTGGCGCTGCGGGTGCCGCCGTCGGCCTGCAGCACATCACAGTCGATATGCAGGGTGCGCTCGCCGAGTTTTTTCAGGTCGACCACCGCACGCAGGCTGCGCCCGATCAGGCGCTGGATTTCCTGGGTGCGCCCGGACTGCTTGCCGCGCGCGGCTTCGCGATCGCTGCGGGTATGGGTGGAACGCGGCAACATGCCGTACTCGGCGGTGACCCAGCCTTCGCCGCTGCCTTTTTTGTGCGGCGGGATTTTATCGAGCACGCTGGCGGTGCACATCACGTTGGTGTCGCCGCATGCTGACCAGCACCGAGCCTTCGGCGTGCTTGGTGTACTGGCGGGTGAACGACAGGGCGCGCAGCGCATCAGGCGCGCGGCCGCTGGGGCGGGAGATAACAGACATGACGACAGGCCCATAGGGAAAAAAGCGATTTTACCGCGCCGCCTGCACCCACGGCCGGGGTGCCTTCCCTGTGGTCAGTGCGGCCGCTGTTTATTTGGCCGAAATATTCTGGATGGCCTGCTGGATTTCAGCGATGGCGCGTTCGATCTCGTCGTCCGACACCGCCGGGACACCCGTCAATGGACGATGCGCGTTGATCTGCGTGGTGATGCCGCCATCCGGCAGCGCCAGGGTGGAAATGGAATCCTTGCTCGGCATCCGCGCTTCGCCCCAGGTCATGGCGATCAGACTGAGGTTGTCGCCGTGCTCGCCGCCGCGAAATTCGGCGTGATCCATCAGGTGGCGCACCGCGTCATCCAGCGTGTAGGCATGCAGCAGGGCAGACAATTCCGGGGCATTGATCACCCCCCAGATGCCGTCGGTGCACAGCAGCATGGTATCGGCGTCGTGCAGCGGGATCGGCGCGTTGCACTCCACCTGCGGGACGGCATAGCCGCCCAGGCAGTTGGATACCCGGTTGCGCTCCGGGTGGATGCCGGCCTCCTCCTCGCTGATGATGCCGTCGCGCACCAGCTGCGCCACCGCGGTATGGTCTTCGGTGCGCGCGATCAGGCTGCCGTCGCTGAACAGGTACAGCCGCGAATCGCCGACATGCGCCCAGTAGGCCATGTCGTGCTGGATCACCGCAGCGACACAGGTGGTGTGCGGGATTTCCAGCAAATCCTGCTCGACCGCGTAGTCGTTGATGGCGTCATGCGCACCGTGGTGGCGTCGGCGAGAAAAGCCATGGGGTCGTCCGAGCCGCGGCTTGGCCTTTTTCTGGAACAGTTCGGTCACCGTCTGCACCGCAATCTGCGCGGCGATTTCGCCGTGCATGTGGCCGCCCATGCCGTCGGCCACCACCATCAGCAAGGCATCGCGGCTGTAGGAATAAGCCACCCGATCCTGATTGTATTTGCGGCCGCCCTGGCGGGACGCCTGATAAATAGAAAATTTCATGGCGATACTTTAAAACAGTTCTTTGTTCAGCGAACGCTTGATGCTGCTGAAAATGGAAGGGCGCGGCGGCATCATGGCCGTGCGATCCATCAGCTCTTTCTGCAAGCCGAACACGCTTTGCGGACGCTCCATGTAGTTGAGTTTGAGGCAGTGGTCGATGATTTCCAGCAACTGGTCGGAATAGTCGCCACGCCAGTTGGTCGTTGCCGGCATCAGTTTGTCGCTGACCAGGCGCGCATCGGCCGCCTGCGGCGGATAACCCGCCAGACAGGCATACATGCTGGCGCCGACGCTGTAGATATCGGTCCAGGGCCCGAGCCGTTCACGATTCTGGTACTGCTCGGGCGCGGCAAACCCCGGGGTGTACATGGGTTGCAGCTTGCTTTCTTCCTGCGTCAGCGTCTGCCGCGCCGCGCCGAAGTCGATCAGCACCGGCGAGCCGTCGAGGCGGATGTACATATTCGACGGCTTGATATCGAGATGCAGCAGTTTGTGCGTATGCACTTCGCGCAGGCCGTTGAGCAGTTGTGCAAACACCCGGCGGATGAAGCTTTCACGGATCGTGCCACGATTGGCCTGGATGTGCTGCTGCAGGGTTTTGCCGCGCTCGAAGCGCATCACCATGTAGACGGTGTCGTTGGCGCGGAAGAAATTGGTCACGCGGATGACGTTGGGATGATCGATCCGCGCCAGCGCCCGGCCTTCTTCGAAGAAGCACTTCATGCCGTGACGGAAAATATTGTTGTTTTCGGACGAATTGGCCTGCACCAGCACCGAGCCCTCAGTGCGCAGCACCAGCGCGCCCGGCAGGTATTCCTTGATCGCCACCGACTGATTGGCGTCGTCGCGCGCCAGATACACCATGCTGAAACCACCGCCGCCGATCTTGCGCACGATGGTGTATTCATTCAGGCGATATCCGTTGGGAAGCGCCTGGTTGGGTTGAGTCGCCATAGTTGAACGTCTATTATCTTTGCGTATTGAACCGGCGACGCCGGGAAATGCCGCTGCCGGCTCCGCACCGGCAACACTTTTTCATCCACTCATCCATCACCTGCACCTACATCACCCATGACCACCAGCATGACCGGGTTCGCCGCCCATAGCATCAACCTCGATCACGCCAGCGTCAATATCGATCTGCGCAGCGTCAACCAGCGTTATCTCGAACTGCATTTCCGCCTGGCGGATGAAGTCCGTGCGCTGGAACCGCAGCTACGCGAGATGATCCAGCAACGCCTCGCACGCGGCAAGGTGGAATGCCGCATCAGCCTGGTTCCGCTTGCCGCCGCCTCGCAGGATAACGGCTTGAATCCGGCCATTCTTGAGCGGCTGGCACACTGGCAGACCGACGTCCTGCAGCGCCTGCCGGGCAGCGCGCCGCTCAGCGTCAACGAGATTCTGCGCTGGCCGGGCGCGGTGCCGACCGCCACGCAGTCGCAGGACGCGCTGAACGAAGCGACGCTGGCCGGCGTGCGCACCACGCTGAACGAACTGGCGGACAGCCGTCAGCGCGAGGGCGCCAAGCTGCGCCAGCATATTCTCGACCGTCTCGCCGCCGCCGAGGCGCAGACGGCGGGTTTGCTGCCTGTGCTGCCGACCCTGATTGCCGCCCAGCGCGCCAGGCTGACGGAACGCCTGCACGAGGTGCTGGGCGAAGCCGGGCATGAGCGGCTGGCGCAGGAAATCGCGCTGGCGGCGCAAAAAGCCGATATCGACGAGGAACTCTCGCGGCTGACCACCCATTTTGCAGAAGTGCGCCGGGTGCTGGATCAGCCCGGCGCAGTCGGCAAACGGCTCGATTTCCTGATGCAGGAACTGCATCGCGAGGCCAACACCCTGGGCTCGAAGTCGGTGGCGATCGAAACCTCGCGGGTTTCGCTCGAACTCAAGGTGCTGATCGAGCAGATGCGCGAGCAAGTGCAAAACATTGAATGACAGGAGTGTAATAACCATGATTTCCCACACCAGCCAAGGCGTGCTGTACATCGTCAGCGCGCCCTCCGGCGCCGGCAAGACCAGTCTGGTCAAGGCGCTGCTGAAAACCGACCCCGCCATTCGCCTGTCGGTGTCCTACACTACGCGCACGCCGCGCCCCGGCGAAAGCGACGGCCGCGATTACCACTTCACCAGCCGGCACGACTTCGAAAAAATGCTGGCCGCCGGCGAGTTCCTCGAACACGCCGAGGTGTACGGCAATTTCTACGGCACCTCGAAAAGCGTGATCGCCCACGCCCTCAACACCGGCCATGACACCCTGCTGGAGATCGATTGGCAGGGCGCGGCGCAGGTGAAACAGCATTTTCCGCAGTCCAAGTCGATTTTCATTCTGCCGCCGTCATTCAATGCCCTGCGCACCCGGCTGACCGGGCGCGGGCAGGATAGCGACGAGGTGATCGAGCGTCGGCTGGCCGCCGCCGCCCACGACGTCGCTCACGCGGATGCGTTCGACTATATAATCGTCAATGATGATTTCGACCACGCCTTGCAGGATCTGGTCGCCATCACCCGCAGCATCCGCCTCGAAACAGCGCGCCAGTTGCACCGGCACCCTACGCTGTTCGAGGAATTCAGACGTATCTGATTGATCTGACTCTGAAAATTTACCCATGGCGCATCTGCGCCGCCTGAAGCAGGAGTATCCGCATGGCCCGTATTACCGTTGATGACTGCATGCCCATGTTCCCCAACCGTTTCGAGTTGACCCTCGCCGTGACCTACCGCGCCCGTCAGCTGGCGCAGGGGTCGCAACCCATGGTTGAAACCCGGGACAAATCCATCGTCACTGCGCTGCGCGAAATTGCAGCCGGAAAAGTCGGCCGTGAAATCCTCAACCGAGGCCGTGCCTGAGCCCTCGCCCACCCCGCCGGCGCACGCCCATCGCGCGTCAGCGATGACGCACGAATTTGAATCGCTGCGACCGGCCCTGGCCTATCTTGCGCCAGACGAAATCAGCACGATCGAAGCGGCCTACGAATTCAGCCGCAACGCCCACGAAGGTCAATTCCGCAAAAGCGGCGAACCCTACATTTCCCATCCGCTGGCGGTCGCGGGCCTCCTCGCCTCCTGGCATCTGGACGCACAAACCCTGACCGCGGCTTTGCTGCACGACGTGGTGGAAGATACGCCGACCACGGCGAGCGAGATCAAGACGCGCTTCGGCAAAGCGGTCGCCCTGCTGGTCGAGGGCGTCTCCAAGCTCGACAAGCTGGCGTTCGAGTCGGAGCAGCAGGCGCAGGCCGAAAACTTCCGCAAGATGCTGCTGGCGATGGCGCAGGATGTGCGGGTGATCCTGGTCAAGCTGGCCGACCGCCTGCACAACATGCACACCATGGACGCGATGCCGGCCGACAAGCGGCGCCGCATCGCGACCGAAACGCTGGAGATTTACGCCCCCATCGCCAACCGTCTGGGGCTGCATTCGGTGTACCAGGAACTGGAAGACCTCGGCTTCCGCCACAGCCATCCCAATCGCTATCAGGTGCTGGCGAAGGCCGTCAAAACGGCGCGCGGCAACCGTCGCGAACTGGTCGACAAGGTCAAGATCGCGATCCAGGACAAACTCGAACAGGCGGGAATCGAGGCTTCGATCAGCGGACGCGAAAAACACCTCTACAGCATCTACAGCAAGATGCAGGAAAAGAACCTGGCCTTTTCCGAGGTATTCGACATCTACGGTTTCCGCGTGGTGGTGCACGACCAGCCCAACTGCTACCTGGCGCTGGGCGCCCTGCATTCGCTGTACAAGCCGATTCCCGGCAAGTTCAAGGATTACATCGCAATTCCCAAGGCCAACGGCTACCAGTCGCTGCACACGATCCTGTTCGGCCCCAACGGCACCCCGATCGAAGTGCAGATCCGCACCACGGACATGCACCGGCTGGCCGAGTCGGGCGTCGCCTCGCACTGGATGTACAAGTCGGCCGATGCCGCGCTGTCCGACGTGCAGACGCGCACCCACCGCTGGCTGCAATCGCTGCTCGACATCCAGGCCGACAACGGCGATTCGCCCGAGTTTCTCGAACACATCAAGGTCGACCTGTTCCCCGACGAAGTCTATGTGTTCACCCCCAAGGGCAAGATCATGGCGATGCCGCGCGGCGCCACCGCGGTGGATTTCGCGTTTGCGGTGCACACCGATGTCGGCCGCCATTGCATCGCGGTCAAGATCAATTACGAGTTGATGCCCTTGCGCACCCAGTTGCGCAACGGCGACCACGTCGAGATTCTCACCGCGGCGAACGCCAGCCCCAACGCGGCCTGGCTGAATTTCGTCGTCACCGGCAAGGCGCGCTCGCATGTCCGCAACTACCTGCGCAATGCGCGAACGAGCGAAGCGGCGGCGCTGGGCGAGCGCCTGCTCAACAATGCCATCGCTGCGCTCAACCCCGAAGCAGGCGAACCCGATCCGGCGGTGTGGGAGCGCGTGGTGAAGGAGTACGGCGTGCAGACCAAGCAGGAACTGTTCGCCGGCATCGGCCTGGGCCGTAAATTGCCGCTGGTGGTGGCGCACCAGTTGCTGCACGTCCAGGGCGAAAAATCCGGCATCCCGGCCCACCCCCATGCCATCAGCATCCGCGGCACCGAAGGCATCGCGGTCGAACTGGCACAGTGCTGCCACCCGATTCCCGGCGACCCCATCCTCGGCTTCATCCACAAGGATCGCGGCCTCATCATCCACACCCACGACTGCCCCTCGATCCGCACCTTCCGCGCCGACCCCGACAAGTGGCTGGATGTGGAATGGGAAGCCGAGCCGGGCCACATGTTCGACGTCTCGATCAAGGTCGTCGTCGGCAACCAGCGCGGCGTGCTGGCCAAGGTGGCGGCGGCGATCGCCGAGCACGGCTCCAACATCGGCAACGTGGCGATGGAAGAGGAAGACGGCAGCCCCTACACCGTGCTGTTCTTCACCGTGCAGGTGGAAAACCGCATGCACCTCGCGCGCGTGATGCGCGGCCTGCGCCAACTGCCGGACGTGGTGCGGATATTCCGCATCAAGGGCAAGAAAGACGGCCGCGCCACGCAAACCCAATAATTCCTACCGCAACAGGATCCAGCATGAACAAAAGCATCATCCAGACCGCCGACGCGCCCGCCGCCATCGGCACCTATTCGCAAGCCGTGCGCGTCGACGACACGGTCTACCTGTCCGGCCAGATCGGCCTCGACCCGGCATCGATGCAGATGGTGGACGGCATCGAGGCGCAGATTCATCAGGTGTTCAGGAATCTGGCTGCGGTGGCCAGCGCCGCCGGCGGCTCGCTCGCCGACGTGGTGAAGCTCAACGTATTCCTCATCGACCTCGGCCACTTCGCCAAGGTCAACGAAATCATGGCGCAGTATTTCGCCGAGCCCTACCCGGCGCGCGCCGCCGTCGGCGTCGCCGCACTGCCGCGCGGCGCGCTGGTGGAAGCCGACGCCGTGATGGTTCTCGGATAAGCCGGGCATTGAAAGCGGCGTCGCCGTTTTCCTTTCCCGTCAGCCCGGCGCTTGCCGCCAAACTCGCCAAGCTCGGTCTTACCCGCGACGCCGATCTGGTGCTGCACGTGCCGCTGCGCTGGGAAGACGAAACCCGGCTGACGCCGATCCGCGAGCTGCTTCCGGGCGACGACCGCGCAGGTGCAGGCGACGGTCAGGGACGCCGCCATCGCCTACCGGCCGCGCCGCATGTTGACGCTGACGGTGGCAGACGCCAGCGGCGGCGTGCTCGGCATCCGCTTCCTGCATTTTTATCCCAGCCACACCAAGCTGTTCCAGCCGGGCGAGACCTTCCGCTTCATCGGCGAAGTGCGCGGCGGTTTTCTCGGGCTGGAGATGGTGCATCCGCGCTTCGTCAAAGCCGGCGACGACACGCCGCTGCCGAGCGGCCTGACGCCGGTGTACCCCACCACCGCCGGGCTCGGGCAGGCGGCGCTGCGCAAGGTCGTCGCGCGCGCGCTGGAAGCGCGCATCGAAGACACCCTGCCCGCCGCCTGGCTGAGCGAACTGAAACTGCCCGCACTCGATACCAGCATCCGCACTGCTGCACCAGCCGCCGCCGACGCCGCGCTGGCCGAGCTGGATGCGCATCGCCATCCCGCCTGGCAACGGCTGGCATTCGACGAACTGCTGGCGCAGCAATTGTCGCTGGCCGCCGCGCGCGCGCAGCGACGCACGCTGACCACGCAGCCCCTGCCCGCGCAACAGCGCCTGACCGCCACTTTTCTGGCCTCGCTGCCGTTCGCGCTCACCGCCGCGCAGCAACGCACCTGGACTGAAATCAGCAGCGATCTTGCGCAGCCCCATCCGATGCAACGCCTGCTGCAGGGCGATGTCGGCAGCGGCAAGACCGTGGTCGCCGCGCTGGCGTGTTTGCAGGCGGTGGAAAACGGCTTGCAGGCCGCATTCATGGCGCCCACCGAAATCCTCGCCGAGCAGCACGCCAAGAAACTCACGCCGCTGTTCGAATCGCTCGGCCTGCGCTGCGCCTGGATCTCCGGCAGCCAGCGCAAATCGGCACGCACCGCAGCCTGGCAGGCGGTGGCGGCGGCGAAGCCGACGTCGTGTTCGGCACCCACGCGCTGTTTCAGGAAGCCGGCAGCTTCAACAAGCTGGGGCTGGTGGTGGTCGACGAGCAGCACCGCTTCGGCGTCGGCCAGCGGCTGGCGCTGATGCAGAAAGGCAGCGAGCCGCACCAGTTGATGATGAGCGCGACGCCGATTCCGCGCACCCTGGCGATGAGCTTTTTCGCCGACCTCGACGTCTCCACCATCGACGAACTGCCGCCCGGGCCGCACCCCCATCGTCACCAAGCTGGTCAGTTCCGCGCGGCGCGACGACGTGCTGGCGCGCGTGCGCGAAGCCTGCCTCGAAGGCGGGCAGACCTACTGGGTGTGCCCGCTGATCGAGGAATCCGAAAAGCTGCAACTGCAAACCGCCGAAGACACCCACGCCGCGCTGACCGCGCAATTGCCCGAACTCAACATCGGCCTGGTGCACGGCCGCCTCAAACCCGCCGACAAGCAGGCGGTAATGGGCGCATTTCAGGCGGGCGACATTCATCTGCTGGTCGCCACCACCGTCATCGAAGTCGGCGTCGACGTGCCCAACGCCGCGCTGATGGTGATCGAACACGCCGAGCGCATGGGGCTGGCGCAACTGCACCAACTGCGCGGCCGCGTCGGCCGCGGCAGCCGCGAATCGGTGTGCGTGCTGCTGTACGAAACCCCGCTGTCGGAACTGGCGCGGGCGCGGCTCAAGGTCATTTTCGAATCGACCGACGGCTTCGAAATCGCGCGCCAGGATTTGCAACTGCGCGGGCCAGGCGAATTACTGGGACACCGCCAGAGCGGCCTGCCGATGCTGCGCTTCGCCGATCTGGAACGCGATGTCGAGCTGCTCGAAGCCGCGCGCGATCTGGCCCAGCGCTGCCTCAAGCAGCATCCGGAGATTGCGGCGCGGCATGTTGAGCGGTGGCTGGGAAGCCGGCAAGCGCTGGCGGGAAGCTGAGTTTTTACGCTGCGCGGCCAACGGCAATCAGCGCAGTGCAAGCCTCAATCCAGCCCCCACAAACTCAACCCCGGCCAATACGTCAGCAACATCAACCAGACCAGCAGCACCGCCAAAAACGGCAATGTGGCGCGGAACACGGCGAGTACCGGCCGTTTGAAGCGCTGGCTCGCAAGGTAGAGATTGATGCCGACCGGCGGGGTGAGGTAGCCGATTTCGAGATTGGCGAGGATGACGATGCCCAGATGCACCGGGTGGATGCCGAAGTGCGTCGCCAGCGGCAGCAGCAGCGGGGTGACGATGACGATGGCGGAAAAGATGTCCATCATGCAGCCGACCGCCAGCAGGACCAGGTTCATCCACATCAGGAATTCCAGCGGGCTGGTGACTTTGGCCTGCACCCATTCGAGCAGGTGCATCGGCACTTGCGCGTCGATCAGCAGGTTGGTGAGCCCCAGGCTCAGGCCCAGAATGATGAACAGGCTGCCCACCAGCACGGCAGCTTCGTGCGCCACCCACACCAGCTGTTTCAGTTTGATCTCGCGATGGATCAGCGTTTCCAGCACCAGGGCATACAGCGCGGTGCAGGCGGCGAGCTCGGCCACGGTGAGAAAGCCGCCCGCCAGCCCGCCGATGACGCCGACGGGCAGCAACAAATCGGCCCAGCTGGCACGCGCGGCGAGGGTGAGTTCGCGCAGGCGAAAATGATGACGCGGCGCGCCACGCGCGCCGCGCAACAGCGCATAGCCGCCCACCATCACGAACAGCAGCAGGGTCGGCAGCAAGCCCGCGACGAACAGGTCGCCGATGTTGACCTGCGCCACCACGCCATACAGCAGCACCGCCAGGCTGGGCGGCAGCAGCAGGCCCATCGACCCGCCGGCGGTGATGAGGCCGAGCGCGAACTTGTCCGGGTAATCCTCATGCTTGAGCATCGGATACAGCAGCCCGCCGAGCGCCAGAATGGTGACGCCGGAGGCGCCGGAAAAGGCCGTGAAGACCATGCACGTCAGCACCGCCACCCAGGCGATGCCCGCCGGCATCCAGCCCAGCAGGGCGTTGAAGAAGCGCACCAGCCGCTTCGGCGCACCGCCCTGCCCCAGCGTCGCGCCGGCCAGCACGAACAGCGGAATCGCCACCAGATTGGGCGAGGCAGCCAGCCGCGCGAATTCCACCATCAGCAGCGCCGGATCGAGCTGCGCCTCGCGGGTGGCGGTGAGCGCCGCCGCCCCCAGCACGACGAACAGCGGCAGGCCGAGCAGCGCCAGCACGACGAAGAGCAGTGTCGTCATGCCGCCTTGTCCGGTGCAGCCGCATCCGGGATGGACAGCACGGCGCGCAGCAGGAAATGCAACGCCAGCAGACCGAAGGCGATCGGCAGGATCAGGCCCAGCCAGGCCAGCCACACCGCTTCGGCCGACTGGTACTGCCACTCGTCCTGCCAGTAGGCCCACGCCGCCTGGGTGAGCAGCACGCAGACGAACGCAGCCCCCAGGTTGAAGGGGATCGCGGTGAGTTTTTGCCAGGCCGGACGGGCGGCGAGATTGGCGGGGTCGAGATGCAGATGGCGCTGCGCGGCCACCGCCAGCGCCGCACCCGGCAACGCCACCCACAACACCAGCTGACGCAGCACCAGATCGCCACCGGGCAGCGTGGCGTGGAACAGGTTACGGCCGACGATGTCGGCCACCGACAGCGCCAGCATGGCGGCGAAGGCCAGCAGCGCGGCGCCGAGTTCGACCCGCGTCAGCGCCTGCTCCAGCCAGCGGCAGGCGCGCAGGAACATCACTTGGCCTGGCTACCGCGATAGCGGGCGAGCGCGGCGTCCACTTGCCGATTCAGGTCGGCGGACAGATAGGATTTGGCTTCCAGCGCACTGACCGCTTTGCGCGAAAGCGTGGTCTGCTCGGCCAGATCGAGATTGCTCTGCTGCATGCCCACCATCGGCCGGGTGGTTTTTGCCAGCACCTCCAGCGATTTCCGATCGTCGCGCCGGGTGTCGGCAATCAGTTTTTTCGACAGCGGCACGCCCGTACTTTTCAGCAGCGCCTGCAGGTCGGCGGGCAGTCCGGCGAAAAACTTGCTGGACACCACCACTGCGCCGATACCGGTCGCCATCGACTGATCGCTCATGTAAGGCGTCTTGCCCGACCATTGCAGGGCAATGCTGGCGAGCGGCGTGCTCACCACGGTATCGACCAGGCCAGTGGACAGCCCGGTGTACACCTCGGTGATCGGCAGCGCCACCGGCGACCAGCCGTTGGCCTTGAAGAAGGCGTCCATGAAGCGGTCGCCCTGCCATTGCCAGATGCGGCGGCGCGCCAGCTCGTCCAGATTCGCCAGCGGTTTGGTGGAAAAGAAATGGATGTTGCCGACTTCCATCCAGGCGAGCAGCTCGTATTGATTGGCGCGGAATCCGGCGTCGATGGCCGGCTGGATGGTGGCGCGCACGGCGTCGATCTCGGCATGCGTGCGGAACAGAAAAGGCGTTTCAAGAATGCGCGCAGGGGGAAAGATTTCACCGACGCCATGTCCCGACAGCGCGGCGCCCTGCAACTGGCCGAAGCGGATTTTACGCAGCATGTCGGGCTCGTCGCCCGAGATGCCGCCGGGATAAAACTTGACCGTAAGCCGGCCCTGGCTTTGGGTCGCCAGTTCCTTGCCCCAGGCGTCGAAGGCCTTCATCCAGGTCGAGCCCTGCGGCGCGAGCGTGGCGAACTTCAGCACATAGGCGTCGGCTGCATGAGCGGTGGCCGCTGCCAGCAAGGCCATGGCACACAGGGTTTGAAGCATGCGTCTGAACATCAGAATAAATCCTTTTCCTGGGCGAGCAACGCGGCAGCCTCTTGTTTGGCCAGTGCGTTGGCGAGATTGAGGTCGGGGTCAGCCACGGACGCTTCGAGCTACGCGGGTCAGCGTGGAGTGGAACGCCTCGCGCTCGCCCATCTGCCGCAGCAGATAGCGCGCACGATAGACCTCAACCAGCAGCAGCTGATTGCGGTTGATGGCCGCGGCACGGTCGAAATGCTTGGCCGCGCGCGCAAAATCGCCGCCGAACATCGGTGCCCGGCCGCCGTAATACGCGCCGAAAAACAGGTGCGCGCCGCCGTAATAATAGGTTTCGTCCAGTTCCAGCACGCGCTGCATCAACGCTTCGACTCGCGGCAGTTCGGCCAGTCGCGCCGGGTCGTCGAGCTGGAGCTCGATCCATTTGCCCCACGACGAGGCGGTCCAGAACAGCGCAGGCACCGCCTCGGCATCGAGCGCCGCCAGTGCCTGTTCGAATTCTGCGGCACTGCCGGTGAGCGCTGCCTGCGACATCCCGGCGTGTTCGAGCGCGATCAGCGCATGCGCGCGCGCACGTTGATACAAATCGGCTGCGCGGTCGGGGTCGCCAGCCGGTTCGACGAATGCCAGCGTGTAGCCATAAAACCCCATCGCCGCCTGCACCTGATACGCCGTATTGCCGGGGTCGGCAAGCAACAGCGCTCTCGATCATCTTCAGATTGGCCGGCATGCTCGCCTGAGCAAGCTCGAGGTCGGTCTCACGGTTCATCGCCGTCACACCGTTGTCGATCAGGGGGAGGCGCCGCGCGCGACAAGCTGACTCGTCGAGCAGGCCGGCAGCAGCAACGCCGCCAGGCTGATGAGGGCGATGGGTTTTAATGGCATCCGGTCTCCTCGTTTGATGTCGTTGGAATGCGGTCGTCATGCTAGCACTGTCCGCAGGTGGCCGCTGGCATAATGCGCCTTTCTCTCCGGACCCCGCAGTGACCGCTTCCTGGCCTCCCCCTCTCCGACACGCGCCCAGGCAGCATGGCTGGCTGGCACACGGCTTTCGCGCACCACGCGCACTGCGCGGCAGCCTGTCGGATCGGGGTTCGCTCACCCGGCGCCTGCAAGCCCGGCATGCCGACTTCCGGGTGGTGCCTGTCGCACGCGGGCTCGCGCAGCCGTTTCCCGACGAAACCCGGTTGCTGCGCATGCATCCGCACACGCTTGCCTACGTGCGCGACGTCCTGCTCATCGGCGATGGCCAGGTCCGCGTCTTCGCCCACAGTGTGTTGCCCCGTTCCAGCCTGCGGGGTGGCTGGAACGGAATCACCCGGCTGGGCACCCGTCCTCTGGGAGAGGCCCTGTTTACCAACCCGCGCATCCGCCGCCTCGGTCTGACCATCCGTCGGCTCGACGCGCGCCACCCGCTTTATCGGGCGGCACAGCGACACACCGGGATGACCGCGCGGCAGCTGTGGGCGCGCCGCTCGGTATTTTGTCTGAGTGGCCGCTCGCTGCTGGTGACCGAAGTTTTTCTGCCTGCCATCGACGCGCCATGACGCTGACCGAACGCCTGACTCACTACGAAAAACTGATGCGGCTCGACAAGCCGATCGGCATTCTGCTGCTGCTGTGGCCGACCTTGTGGGCGCAATGGCTGGCCAGCCACGGCCGGCCGGATTGGCTGATCCTGTGGATATTCGTCATCGGCGTGGTGCTGATGCGTTCGGCCGGCTGCGTTATCAACGACTACGCCGATCGCGACTTCGACCCGCATGTGGCACGCACCTGCGAACGTCCGCTGGCCGCCGGCAAGGTGTCGCCGAAGGAAGCGCTACTGCTGGCGGCAGGCCTGTCGGTGCTGGCGTTTCTGCTGATTCTGCCACTGGGAAAATTCGTGATCGGACTCTCGTTCGTCGCCCTGTTTCTGGCCGCGAGCTACCCTTTCACCAAGCGCTTCTTCGCGATTCCGCAGGCCTATCTCGGCATCGCCTTCGGCTTCGGCATCCCCGATGACGTATGCCGCGTTGTGGGGCGAAATTCCGCTGGAAGCCTGGCTGCTGCTGACCGCCAACGTGTTCTGGGCCATAGCCTACGACACCGAGTACGCCATGGTCGATCGCGCGGACGATCTCAAGATCGGCATCAAGACCTCGGCGATCACCTTCGGCCGCTTTGACATCGCCGCCATTGCATTGTGCTATGCGGCGACGCTGGGACTGCTGGGCTGGGTGGGGCTGCAACGGCAGATGGGCTGGGCGTTCTACGGCGGGCTGGCGCTGGCGGCGGCGATCACGCTGTATCACCTGCAGCTGATCCGCAATCGCGATCCTCAGCAATGCTTTCGCGCCTTTCTGCACAACGCCTGGTTCGGCGCGGCGGTATTCGGCGGCATCGTGCTCGACTATCTGCTGCGATGAGTGCGAGCCGCAACCGGCCTCATGACGGACACGCCACACGCTGCTGATGGCTGTTCGGGTAGGCCTGTTTGATGCCATCCAGGCTCTTCAACGCATCCGTATCCTCGCTGCGAATCACGAAGTAAAAATCCGTTCCCTTGCGCGGCAGCAACTCGACCCGCGTACCCAGTACGCCCTTGCCCTCCACTTCGCTGACGCGCCGGCGTGCCGTTTCAGCATTGGCATACAGCCCCAGTGAAATGGCATTGCGCCAGGCGGCATCCTTCACCACAAAAGCATCCTGCACGCCTGCCGCAGCCAGTTCGGCGAGTTTCGCCGCCGCCGACTGCGGGCTGGGCAAAGGCGGAAAAATCACCCAGTGCCGTGTGCTCAGCAGGCACCTCGGCAAACGACATCACCCGCTCGGCCGCCATGGCCTTGAGCTGTTCCCGCGCCTGCACAAATTCAACCGGATTCAGGCCGCGCCATTCGACGCACAAGGCCTCGACACGCCCATCCTTGGCGGCAACAGGTGAAGGCGGCGCTTTCTGTTGCAGCTTCCGCAGACCGGCTTTGGCCGCGCAAGCTGAGACGGTCGACATTCAGCGGCGCAATCTGCTCCGATGCAGCCTGCGGCCAGCGCTCACGCCCGAGGAAAAACCCCGCCACGGCCAGGTTGGCCAGCAACAAGGTCCAAGTCATCCATTTCATTCCGCTTCGTCCTCTTTGGCCACCCGCTCCATGCCTTCCAGCACCAGTGCGGGCACATGCTCCACCGACAGCGCCAGATGCGGCACCAATTTATCTGCATCGCCACCGGTCAGCAAACAGCGCGGCACACACCCGGCGATTTCAGCCAGACGCGCATGCTGCAACTGGATCGCACCGCATAAAGCCGTCACGATTCCGCTCTGCACGGCATCGGCCGTGGTGCGCGGAAACGCCTGCCAGGTGCCGTCACCCCCGGCAACGCGCGCCGTCCCCTGCCGCAGCGCCTGCTGCATCAGGGCAACGCCCGGCACAATCAGCCCCCCCAGAAACACGCCGTCCGCCGACAAGGCATCAACGGTCATCGCCGTTCCAGCCGACACCACCAGCATCGGCGCCTGGCTGCGTTGACGCGCGGCAATCAAGCCCATCCAGCGATCCACCCCCAATTGGCGAGGGTTTGCGTAGGTGTTTTTCACATCCGAGAATTGGGCTTCAGCCGTCAGCCATCTGGGCGTGATGGAAAAAGGCGCCAGTAGCATGCCGATCTGATGTTCATGCTGTTCCCGCGCCACGCTGGCAATGTAGCAATCGATGCCCACCGCCAGGCGCTGCGACAAGTCCGACAGGTCGCTGTAATCAGCACAGCCCTGCTCGCACCATCGTCCATCTTCCACCACGGCCCATTTCAGGCGCGTGTTGCCCGCATCCAGCAGCAACCGACGCTGTGCTCATCGATGCTGCCCCAGTCGCAGGCTGATTTCACCGCCGTTGTAGGCATTCAATACCGCCTGTTGATTGCGCAGCAAAAATGCGCCGGTTTCGTCCACGCCCGCCGCGATACCTTGAACGCCTTGAGTATTCGGCAGCAACAGAGCCACCTCTTTACCTGCATAAGCATCCAGCGCCATCCACTCCGTACGCAGGGCCGCAAATCCGTGTTCGCGAAAGCGGGTGATGACCGCGTGCAATTCCTGCAGACAATCGGCCAGCAGTTGATTGCGACCAATCGTCACGCCCATCTCAGCCAGGTCGACCACGGCCTGATCGATGGCGTCGCGTTGCGCGTCGTTCAGCGCAGACATTCAGGCCAATGCCCACCACGGCAAAAGCCGCCCCGTCCATGTCACCCTGAACCTCGACCAGAATTCCGGCCAGCTTGCGGTAGTCCACCAGCACATCATTCGGCCACTTCAATCGGGCAGGGTGTCGGCTATGGCGGTTGACCGCGCGCGCAATCGCCAGGCCAACCGCCAGGCTCAAGCCCGATATGGACTGCAGGCCACGGTCGAATCGCCACAGCACCGAGAACGTCAGACTGCCGCCCAGCGCCGACTGCCACGAGCGGCCACGCCGGCCCTTGCCGGCCTGCTGGTGTTCGGCACAGAGTACCGTGCCATCTGATGCCCCATTCAAGGCGGCCTTCATCAATGCAGAATTGGTTGAATCGACGCTGTCGATAATTTGCACTGTGTATGCGCTGAGGCAAGTCATCCAGACAGGTGTCGACCACCAGGCTATCCAGCCATTCAACCGGCTGCGGGCAATTCGGTAGCCACGTCCGCGCACCGCATGGATTCGTCAGCCCCATGGCTTCAGCCTGGTTGAGTACATTGAAGACGCTGGCGCGCGATAATCTGGAATTCGATCGCCAAAGCCTGGCCCTGAGTGGAATGCGCCATCGGACAGGCGACGCAAAATCGGGAAGAGTGCTTTATGGGGCCGGGTAGTCACCCGCACGATTTTACATGCCTTGCGCGTCACGCCGTGTTCAACGCGCTGGCAATAAAAAACCCCCTCTTTTTGGGAGGGGGTTATGTGTGTAACCGGTCGGGTTACGGATAAGGAGTCTGACGATGACCTACTTTCACAGGCGAGGTGCCTACTATCATTGGCGCGGGAGCGTTTCACCGTCCTGTTCGGGATGGGAAGGGGTGGTTCCACTCTGCTATGGTCGTCAGACAAAGGGGTGGGGATCAAGGCTGCCTGTTGGTTCGCCTTGACCCCGCATTCGAATTGTCTGGGGTGCTGATTGTCTTGCGACTTTCAGCCGACTGAATTGGAAGAAGGTTTTGGGTTGAGACTGTATCGCAAACACACACGCTGTGTCATGCTTCTCAAAATTATAGGATCAAGCCTCACGGGCAATTAGTACTGGTTAGCTTAACGCATTACTGCGCTTCCACACCCAGCCTATCAACGTCCTGGTCTCGAACGACCCTTTAGTGTGATCAAGTCACAAGGGATATCTCATCTTGAGGCGAGTTTCACGCTTAGATGCTTTCAGCGTTTATCTCTTCCGTGCTTAGCTACCCGGCGATACGACTGGCGTCATAACCGGTACACCAGAGGCACGTCCACTCCGGTCCTCTCGTACTAGGAGCAGCCCCCCTCAAATATCCAGCGCCCACGGCAGATAGGGACCAAACTGTCTCACGACGTTTTAAACCCAGCTCACGTACCACTTTAAATGGCGAACAGCCATACCCTTGGGACCGGCTACAGCCCCAGGATGTGATGAGCCGACATCGAGGTGCCAAACTCCCCCGTCGATATGAACTCTTGGGAGGAATCAGCCTGTTATCCCCAGAGTACCTTTTATCCGTTGAGCGATGGCCCTTCCATACAGAACCACCGGATCACTATGACCTGCTTTCGCACCTGCTCGACGTGTCAGTCTCGCAGTCAAGCCTTCTTTTGCCATTGCACTATCAGTACGATGTCCGACCGTACCTAGAAGACCTTCGTACTCCTCCGTTACAATTTGGGAGGAGACCGCCCCAGTCAAACTGCCCACCATGCACGGTCCCCGATCCAGATAATGGACCTAGGTTAGAACCGCAACGACACCAGGCTGGTATTTCAACGTCGCCTCCACGAGAACTAGCGTCCTCGCTTCACAGGCTCCCAGCTATCCTACACAAGTCCCGTCACAGTCCAATGCAAAGCTACAGTAAAGGTTCATGGGGTCTTTCCGTCTAGCCGCGGGGAGATTGCATCTTCACAAACATTTCAACTTCGCTGAGTCTCGGGTGGAGACAGTGTGGCCATCGTTACGCCATTCGTGCGGGTCGGAACTTACCCGACAAGGAATTTCGCTACCTTAGGACCGTTATAGTTACGGCCGCCGTTTACCGGGGCTTCGATCAAGAGCTTGCACCCCATCAATTAACCTTCCGGCACCGGGCAGGCGTCACACCCTATACGTCCACTTTCGTGTTTGCAGAGTGCTGTGTTTTTATTAAACAGTCGCAGCCACCATTTCACTGCAACCCCATCGGCCTTCGCGAGTAAATCGCTACAACCTACCGGGGCGCTCCTTCTCCCGAAGTTACGGAGCTAATTTGCCGAGTTCCTTCACCCGAGTTCTCTCAAGCGCCTTAGAATTCTCATCCTACCCACCTGTGTCGGTTTGCGGTACGGTTCTCGTTTACCTGAAGCTTAGTGGCTTTTCTTGGAAGCTTGGTATCAGTGACTTCGGCTCCAATGGAGCACCGTCATCATGCCTCGACATTAACCCCCCGGATTTGCCTAAGGGATCTGCCTACACACTTAAACCGGGACATCCAACACCCGGCTCACCTAACCTTCTCCGTCCCCACATCGCAGTAAACAAAAGTACGGGAATTTTGACCCGTTTCCCATCAGCTACGCATCTCTGCCTCACCTTAGGGGCCGACTCACCCTGCGCCGATGAACGTTGCGCAGGAAACCTTGGGTTTTCGGCGAGGGAGCTTTTCACTCCCTTTATCGCTACTCATGTCAGCATTCGCACTTCTGATATCTCCAGCATCCATTACCAGACACCTTCGCAGACTTACAGAACGCTCCTCTACCATATGCACAAAGTGCATATCCGAAGCTTCGGTTACGTGCTTAGCCCCGTTACATCTTCCGCGCAGGACGACTCGACTAGTGAGCTATTACGCTTTCTTTAAAGGATGGCTGCTTCTAAGCCAACTTCCTAGCTGTCTATGCCTTCCCACATCGTTTTCCACTTAGCACGTCATTTGGGACCTTAGCTGTCGGTCTGGGTTGTTTCCCTCTTGACACCGGACGTTAGCACCCGATGTCTGTCTCCCATGCTCGCACTTCACGGTATTCGGAGTTTGCTATGCCGCAGTAAGTCGCAATGACCCCCACTAACATTACAGTGCTCTACCCCCGTGAGTGATACATGAGGCGCTACCTAAATAGCTTTCGAGGAGAACCAGCTATCTCCGGATTTGTTTAGCCTTTCACCCCTATCCACAGCTCATCCCCTAATTTTTCAACATTAGTGGGTTCGGACCTCCAGTGCGTGTTACCGCACCTTCATCCTGGCCATGGATAGATCATCCGGTTTCGGGTCTACGCCCCGCTACTATGCGCCCTATTAAGACTCGCTTTCGCTTCGCCTCCCCTATTCGGTTAAGCTCGCAACGGAACGTAAGTCGCTGACCCATTATACAAAAGGTACGCAGTCACCCCTTGCGAGGCTCCCACTGTTTGTATGCATGCGGTTTCAGGATCTATTTCACTCCCCTCCCGGGGTTCTTTTCGCCTTTCCCTCACGGTACTGGTTCACTATCGGTCGACTACGAGTATTTAGCCTTGGAGGATGGTCCCCCCATGTTCAGACAGGATTTCACGTGTCCCGCCCTACTTGTCTCATGCCTAGTTCCACACTCTTGTTTTCGCGTACGGGGCTATCACCCACTATGGCCAGACTTTCCAGACTGTTCCACTAACAAGAATGCTAAATCATGAAGGCTCTTCCCAATTCGCTCGCCACTACTATGGGAATCTCGGTTGATTTCTTTTCCTCGAGCTACTTAGATGTTTCAGTTCACTCGGTTCGCTCTACCTGCCCTATGTATTCAGGCAGGAGTACCCTTGCGGGTGGGTTCCCCCATTCAGAGATCTCCGGATCAAAGCTCTATTGCCAGCTCCCCGAAGCTTATCGCAGGCTTACGCGTCTTTCATCGCCTGTAGTCGCCAAGGCATCCACCACATGCACTTAGTCGCTTGACCCTATAATTTTGAGCACCAGACACACTTGCGCGTATCTCGATGTTCGCATTACAGGTGTGTTTGCTTTCCGTACAACCAGGCTCGGCGCCTAATTGCACGGTCGATACAATTTCAACCCATGTTGATGCATTCATCACAAATGCATCCCACCTTCTTCCAAATTTTTAAAGATCAGCCGTTACGCATAAAGCGTAAGCACTAAAGCCACAGCTTCATTTCTTACGATTCACACTGATAGGTACTGCATTTAACCCGAGCCTGCTATTCCGGATTGTGTTGGTGGAGGATGACGGGATCGAACCGACGACCCCCTGCTTGCAAAGCAGGTGCTCTCCCAGCTGAGCTAATCCCCCATTAAGCTTCGATAGCCGGCGCATTGCGCTGCTCGACTCTTGAAACCCGGAGCCAATCTTGGCAAATCGCCAAGCCACCACGCTGTCTGGTGGGCCTGGGAAGACTTGAACTTCCGACCCCACGCTTATCAAGCGTGTGCTCTAACCAACTGAGCTACAAGCCCGGCTTTAAAACAACCGATAGGTGTGAGTGTTGAGGCGGCTTTCTCTAGAAAGGAGGTGATCCAGCCGCAGGTTCCCCTACGGCTACCTTGTTACGACTTCACCCCAGTCATGAAACCCACCGTGGTAAGCGCCCTCCTTGCGGTTAGGCTACCTACTTCTGGCAGATTCCACTCCCATGGTGTGACGGGCGGTGTGTACAAGACCCGGGAACGTATTCACCGCGACATGCTGATCCGCGATTACTAGCGATTCCGACTTCATGCTCTCGAGTTGCAGAGAACAATCCGGACTACGATCGGCTTTCTGGGATTGGCTCCACCTCGCGGCTTGGCAACCCTCTGTACCGACCATTGTATGACGTGTGAAGCCCTACCCATAAGGGCCATGAGGACTTGACGTCATCCCCACCTTCCTCCGGTTTGTCACCGGCAGTCTCATTAGAGTGCCCTTGCGTAGCAACTAATGATAAGGGTTGCGCTCGTTGCGGGACTTAACCCAACATCTCACGACACGAGCTGACGACAGCCATGCAGCACCTGTGTTCCAATTCCCTTTCGG
>CAWFTM010000016.1:0-60893 GCA_963818665.1 uncultured Hydrogenophilales bacterium
AAAACCGCTCACCCTCCTGCAAATACCGCCACTGCCCCGGCGGGAGTTTTCCCAGCGGCACCCGTCCCAGACGGATGCGTTTCATCGACAGCACCTGCAGGCCGACGGCTGCGCATAGCTGGGCGATCTGGCCGATCTGCGCGCCTTTGAGCGCGAAGCGCAGATGGGTTTCGTTCTGCCAGCTGACCTTGATGGCGGG
Organism: uncultured Hydrogenophilales bacterium; assembly: GCA_963818665.1. Taxonomy (GTDB): domain Bacteria; phylum Pseudomonadota; class Gammaproteobacteria; order Burkholderiales; family Thiobacillaceae; genus Thiobacillus. The sequence goes on from CAWFTM010000016.1 coordinate 200, forward strand.
CGGGGTGCGGCCGTTGTAGGCGACGCCCTGATTCAGCCGTTTGAGGCCGTGCGGGATCAGGTCGCCGGCCACTTCGACGATGACTTCGTGTTCCAGGGTGGCGGCGTCGTCGAGCAGCTTGCGGGCGACGCGCCAGTCCTGGGTGTAGACGACGAGGCCGCTGGCCTCGGTTTCCAGCGGGGTGCAGAAAGTCAGCTGGGCGAAATGTTTTTTCAGCGGACGCATGCCGGAGGCGTCTTCGGCCCACAGGGTGTCTGCACTGAGTTGGGCGGGGGCGGGCGGATCGTTCTTGCCGGCAGGCTGGCCGGGCGGTTTGTGCAGCAGCAGGGTGACGGGTTCGGCCTGGCTCAGGTCGGCCTGGGGGTCGATGTCGATGCGCTGGTCGGCGACGCGGAACTGCGGTTCTTCGATGACGATGCCGTCCACCCGCACCCAGCCGCCGGTGATGAGGAGTTCGGCTTCGCGGCGCGAGCAGGGGCGCAATTCGGCGACGCGTTTGGCAAGGCGGATGGAGTCGGTCATGGCGGGCAGGCGGAGGCGAAGCCGGGAAGTTTACGCTGCGCAGTTGTGATTGCCGCTGCCGGCGCGGTATGCTTTTGGCCCATCCTGTCTGAACCCCTCCGGAGATCCCCATGAAAACCGCACTTGCCCTGACGCTGTTGTTGTTTACCTCCTCTGCGCTCGCCGCCGTGGTCGGCCGGGATGTCAGCTACCAGGCCGGCGACACGCTGATGCAAGGCTACCTGGCCTACGACGATGCGGCCAAGGGCAAGCGCGCCGGCGTGCTGGTGGTGCCGGAATGGTGGGGGGTGAGCGATTACGCCCGCAAGCGCGCGCGGATGCTGGCCCGCGAAGGTTATGTGGCGCTGGTGGTGGACATGTACGGCAACGGCCAGACCGCCGACAACCCGAAGGATGCGGGGGCGCTGGCGGGCAGCGTGAACAAGAATCCGCCGCTGGCGCTGGCGCGGTTTCAGGCGGCGGAAAAATTCCTCGGCCAGCAGCCCAACGTCAAGGCGGGCGAGATCGCGGCGCTGGGCTACTGCTTCGGCGGCGGCGTGGTGCTCAACATGGCGCGCGCGGGCGAGCCGCTGAAAGCGGTGGCGAGCTACCACGGCGTGCTGGCCACCGACGTCAGCGTGAAACCCGGCGGCATCAAGTCGAAGATTCGCGTGTTCCACGGCGAGGCCGATCCCATCGTGCCGCCCGAGCAGGTGGAAGCATTCAAGACCGAAATGGCCAACGCCAACGCGGACTACATGCTGGTGGCCTATCCCGGCGTCAAGCACACCTTCACCAACCGCGAAGCCGACAGCTACGCCGCGCAATTCGGCCTGCCGCTCAAATACGACAACGAAGCCGACACCGATTCGTGGACGCGCACGCTGGAGTTCCTGAAAGCGACGCTGAACCAATGACCGACGCCTGCGATCACGACGACTGTCACGCGCCGCACGGCAGCGGCAGCCTGGGCATTCCGCAAGTCGGCGCCTTCGATCCGGCGGCGTTCGAGCAGGCGGTCAACGCCATGCTGGTCGCCTGCGGCATCGCGCCGGATTCGGTGCACACCGGCGCACCGCGCAGCGGGTGCGCGAGCTGTGGCAGAAGCGCCTGCTCGGCGGCTATGCGATCGCGCCCGCCGAGGCGCTGGGCGAAGGCTTCGCCGACGACCGCGACGACATGGTGGTGGTGCGCGGCATCGCGGTGCACGGCGTGTGTCCGCACCATCTGGTGCCGTTTCGCGGCGTCGCCCACGTCGCCTACATTCCGGGCGGACGCCTGCACGGCTTCGGCCGCATCGCGCGCATGGTCGATGCCATCGGCCATCGTTTCACCTATCAGGAATGGATGACGCGCGACATCGCCGAAGCGCTGGTGACGCACGGCCACGCCCAGGGCGCGGCGTGCATCATCGAGGCCGAGCAGCTGTGCCTGCTGCTGGGCGAGGACCGGCGCGGCGACGAGCGCGTGGTGACGCAGGCGTTCACCGGCGTGTTTCGCGACAGCGACCAGTTGCGCAATGAATTCCTGCGGGCGGTGACGCAGCGGGAGTTGCGTTGATCGGTTCCGGTTTTGCGCTGCACATCGACGTATGAAATCCGTTTATCTGCTGCTTGCGCTGCTGCTGGCTGCGCCGGTGGCTGCCGAAGAAGCCCCCAACTGGAACACCGGCCCGCCCCTCAAGGTGGACATCAAGCTGGCCGAGCCGGCGCCTGACGAAGTGGTGGTGGTGATCAACGACAACGCATTCGGCGGCAACCATGCCGGCCTGTTCGCAGGCAGCCTGCTGATCGACCCGGCGGGCAGCTATGTGGGGGTGCGCGGCGAGGACAAATCCTGGCAGGGGCCGACGCTGGCCGATTACGCGCGCTATCAAACCGTCGACGGCCCCAACATCCGTTTCTACCGTTTTCGTTTGCCGCCGCAGGCCTTCGCCAGCATCGAGCAGCGTATCCACGCCAGCGGGCCGACCGCGCCGCTGTTTTGCGCGGTGGCGGTGCAGAATCTGCTGGTGGGGGTGCCGCCGTTCGACGCTCTCGAATCCACCACCTGGACTTCGCCGACTGCGCTGGGGCGCGAACTCGATGCGCTGACGCAGGGCGAGGCGGCGGCAGGGGAATGCCAGAAACTGGATGCGTCGCCGTGCTGAGCTGCATGCACGATCGATTCGTGAACGAACAGCCAAAGCGTCTGTCCCATTTGGCAGTTGCCGCCAGCAGCCGGCCGCGCCGAGATTCTCCCCGGGGGGTGCAGGCGGTTTCGCCTGAACCGGCCCCGCAATCTGCGCACGCCTGAAAAACAAAGGATGCGACGCAAGTCATGAAACCGAAAAGTGAACTGCAACGCCCGCGCACCCTGATCCTGCCGCCGGCGCCTTATGCCGTGGCGATGCTGGGCGGCTGGCAGCTGGATAGCCATGTGCTGCCGCTGATGTTTCGATGGCGGCGCGGCGTCGCGCCCGCTGGGCTGGCTGTGGCTGGCGGTCGGCGTGGCGCTGTTCGGCTGGACGCTGTGGACGTTCTACCGTCACCACACCACGGTCAACCCCTACGCGGGCGCATCCACGCTGTGCACCGGCGGGCCATTCCGCTTCAGCCGCAATCCGATTTATCTCGGCGACTGGTTCATCCTGATCGGCGTCGCGTTGTTGCTGAACACGCTGTGGCCGCTGGTGTTTGCCCCGCTGATCTGGGTCATGCTCCGCTTCGGCGTGATCCGGCACGAAGAAGCGCATCTCGAAGCGAAATTCGGCGACACCTATCGGGCCTACAAGCGTCGCGTCAGACGCTGGTTGTGACTCGGCAGGGGCCAGGCATGAGTTTTCTGTACGCGGTGGGGACGAGCTTGCCCTATGCGCGTTCAGGATCGGACGTAATGTGCGGGTGGATGCCCACGTGCGGAAATGACCGTTATAGTTCGCTGCGGACGCTGTCATTCAGGAGCTGCTCATGAACATCGCTTGCACGACAAATCACTGGAAGTGCGGCTCACTGCCGCCGCGCAAAAAGCACTGGCCCTGCGTGACCGACCGCTGGTCGCCGAGATGGAATTGCTGTTTTCCTGCCTGCTGCGCAAGCGGGTGTATTTCGGTGACGACCTGGCGCAGTCCACCCCGGTCGACGACCGCCTGGCGGTGCGTTTCCGACCCATCATGACGCGTCATTGCACGGTGGCAGGAAGCGGCGAGTCGCCGCCTTCCGATGACTTTCCCCTCGCCAACCCGCGCCCCTATGTGCCGAACTGGCTGACCATCGATTACCGCCACGGAAAATGGGTGGGGGACTTCGGCTACGCCGGCTGAGGCGGTTTTCAGGCTTAATCCAGCCCGAACAGTTCGCGGGCGTTGCGTGTGGTGGCCTGCGCCACCTGATCCAGCGTCAGGCCGCGCAGCTCGGCCAGCGTCTGCGCGATGCGCGGCAGTTCGCCCGGCGCGTTGCGGCCGCGTCCGATCCACACCGGCGGAATGTCGGGGCTGTCGGTTTCCAGCACGATGGATTCGAGCGGCAGGTCGACCGCCAGCCGCCGCAGGTTGTTGGCGCGCGGCCAGGTGAAGGCGCCGCCGAAGCCGAGCTTGAATCCCAGCTTGATGAATTCCGCCGCCTGTTGCGGGCTGCCGTTGAAGGCGTGGGCGATGCCGCCGCGTACGCCGATGCGGCGTAGCTGTTTCAGCAATTCGTCGTTCGCCTTGCGGCAGTGCAGCAGCACCGGCAGGTCGTGGTCGCGCGCGATCTTCAGCTGTTCGACGAGGAAATATTCCTGGGTGGCGGGGTCGAGGTCTTTCACGAACAGATCGAGCCCGATCTCGCCGACCGCCACCGGGCGCTGCGTCTCGATCTGCGCGCGCAGATCGGCCAGGTGTTCGGGGCGGTGCACATGGATGGTCATCGGATGCAGTCCCCACGCCGGCAGGCAGCCGGGATAGCGGGCGCAGGTGGCGGCGACGGCGGCGAAGTTGTCGCGGCTGACCGCGGGCACGACCTGGATGCCGACTCCCAACTCGACTGCACGTGCGTAGACCCCATCGCGGTCGACGTCGAATTCCGCCGCGTCGAGATGGCAGTGGGTATCGATAAAAAACGGCGCCACTGTATTCATCTTGTGGGGCGCGTAAAAAACGGCGCCACGTGGGACGCCGTTTTGGTTGTGTTGGTCACGATCTCAGTCGTTGCTGGCAAAGCCCAGCAGATGCAGCAGGCTGGTGAACAGATTGAAGATCGACACGAACAGCGTGACGGTCGCCATGATGTAGTTGGTTTCGCCGCCGTGGATGATGTTGCTGGTCTCGTAGAGGATGAGGCCGGACATCAGCAGCACGAACATCGCCGACACCGCCAGCGACAGGCCGGGCATCTCGAAGAAGAAGGCGCCGAGGCCGGCGAGGAAGGCGACCAGGATGCCGACCATCAGGAAGCCGCCCATGAAGCTGAAATCCTTGCGGGTGGTCATCACGTAGCTCGACAGCGCGAGGAAGATCGCGGCGGTGCCGCCCATCGCCATCATCACCACCTGGGTGCCGTTGGGCAGGGCGAGGTAGGCGTTGAGGATGGGGCCGAGGGTGTAGCCCATGAAGCCGGTGAGGCCGAACACGAACAGCAGACCGAGGCCGCTGTCGCGGAACTTGGTGGTGAGGAACAGCAGGCCGAAGTAGCCGACCAGGGTGATGATCAGGCCGGGATGCGGCAGGTTGAGCGACATCGACACGCCGGCGGTCAGCGCAGCGAAGGCCAGCGTCATCGACAGCAGCATGTAGGTATTGCGGATGACCTTGTTGGTCGACAGCGCAGCAGAAGGGCTGCGGCTGATGGTGGTGACTTGCGGGTTCATGGTGACTCCTGAAAATAACGAACGGCAGAACGTTGCGATTGGAAGGATTCTAGCCTAGCAAGTTCCCCGGTGATAGCCGGGGTGGCGTTCGGTGAGGCTTGCAAGCGGCAGGGTCAGTCTGCGGAAGGGGCGGGCTGCGCGCGGCCATACCACCCCTTCAGCAGAAACGGCGGGGCGACGGTGGTGATCGCGATGACGATCAGCAGCGCGGCGTAGGTTTCGGCGTCGAGGATTTTCTGGTTCAGACCGAGCTGCGCGAAGATCAGGCCGACTTCGCCGCGCGGCACCATCGACAGGCCGATGGCCATCTGGCGAAAGCGGTTTTCGCGGATGAAGAATCCCGCAGCGATTTTGCCGAGGAAAGCCACCGCGATCAGCGCGCCGCCCAGTTGCCACACGCGCGGCGAACCCCAGTCCACGGTATTGAGGTTGAGCGAGACGCCGACCATGACGAAAAACATCGGCGCGAAAGTATGGATCAGCGGCCGCATCTGGTCTTCCAGGCGGTGCGCCAGTTTTGGGCTGGGGGCGAACCAGCGGTCGAGCGCAGGCAGGCCGAGGCGGTGCATGACGTTGAAGCGGAAATGCTGCGACAGCGCGATGCCGGCGGCGAAGCCGCCCATGATGAGCGGCGCACCGACCACGTGCGCCATCCAGGAAAACAGCAGGATCAGCGCCAGCGCCATGGTGATGAGCAGGCCGGGCGTGGTCGCGCGCTGGTCGTAATGGTCGATGATGCCGCCGACGAGTTTGGCGACGAACGGCGACAGCAGCATGAACAGCACGATGAACAGCCCGACCTTGCCGGTGGCGGCGAGCGACACTTCCTGCTGCACCGCGAACTGATACAGGAAGGCCAGCGCCAGCACGCCGAGAATGTCGTCCAGCACCGCCGCGCCGATGACGATCTGCGCCTCGTCTTCGTGGCGTTTGCCGAGGTCGTCGAGCACCCGCACCGTGATGCCGATGCTGGTGGCGGTGAGGGTGCCGCCGATGAACAGCGACACCAGGTTGTCGAGCCCGAAACCCCAGCGGCAGACCGCGTAGCCGAGCGCGAACGGCAGCATGAAGCCGACGATCGCCACCACGATCGGCTTCATGCCCGACTTGGCCAGGCGGAACAGATCGGTGTCCATGCCCACTTCGAACAGCAGCAGGATGATGCCGATTTCCGCCAGCAGCGCCATCGTCGCATCCGGCGACACCCAGCCCAGCAGCGACGGCCCCACCAGCAAACCGGCCAGCAGTTCGCCGATCACCGACGGCACGCCGTGGCGTCCCGCGATCTCGGAAAACAGGCGCGCGGCGATCAGGATGATGGCGAGGGTGAGGAAAAACTGGTGGAGTTCCATGCGAGTGGCGTCAGAAGCAGCTTAGGCGCGAAAGAATGACATATTCCCGCCTGTTTACAAGGGACGCCGGGACGATCGCCGCGCGAAGAGACGCTTCTCCAGACTGGCGACCAGCGCAATGCCGGCGGCGGTCAGGCCCAGCAGCAGCCAGTCGGCCAGGCTGAGCGGCGCGCTCTGGAACACCGCCTGCATGGCCGGCAGGTAGGTGAACAGCCCCTGCAGCGCGAGCATGGCCACGACGCCGACCAGCAACCAGGGATTGCTGAAGAAGCCCAGGCTCCAGCTGGAGCGCGTCATCGAGCGGCAGCTGAACAGATAGCCCGTCTCGGCCATGACGAACAGGTTCACCGCCACGGTGCGCGCCTCGTCGAGGCTGCCGCCGCTGGCCAGTTTCCATTCGAACAGGCCGAACGCACCGATCACCATCAGGCTGCCCACCAGCAGGATGCGCATGCTCAGGCGTCGATCCAGCAAAGGCGCGCCCGGGCGGCGCGGCGGACGGTTCATGACACCGGGTTCGATCGGCTCGAACGCCAGCGTCAGTCCCAGCAGCACGGCGGTGGTCATGTTGATCCAGAGGATTTGCAGCGGCGTGATGGGCAGGGCGATGCCGAGCACGATGGCGGTGGTGATCACCAGACCTTCGCCGAAGTTGGTGGGCAGTGTCCAGACCACGAATTTGGTGAGGTTGTCGAATACGCCACGGCCTTCTTCGACCGCCGCGACCAGAGTGGCGAAGTTGTCGTCGGTGAGCGCCATGGCGGCGGCTTCGCGCGCGGCCTCGGTGCCGCTGCCGCCCATGGCCACGCCGATGTCGGCGGATTTGAGTGCCGGGGCGTCGTTCACGCCGTCGCCGGTCATGGCGACGATATGCCCCGCGGCTTGCAGGGCCTGCACCAGACGCAGTTTCTGTTCCGGCTCGACCCGGGCGAAGACGTTGCATTCGAGCGCGGCGCGGGCGAAGGCGGCGTCGTCGAGACGGGCCAGCTCGCGTCCGCCGAGCACGCGATCGGCGTCCGGTATGCCCAGTTCGCGGGCGATGGTGGCAGCGGTGAGGGCATGGTCGCCGGTGATCATTTTCACCAGGATGCCGGCCTGCTGGCAGGCTGCGACCGCACGCTGCGCTTCCGGGCGCGGCGGATCCATCAGGCCTTGCAGACCGAGGAAGACCAGATCGGTTTTGAGGTGATGGTGTCCCAGTTCGTCTTCGCCGTGGGCCTTGCGCGCCAGCGCCAGCACCCGCAGCCCGCGACGCGCCATCGCGGAGGCAGCGGCCTCGGCGGCGGCATGATCGAACGGAATTTCCCGGCCCGCCGCATCCAGCTGGGTGACACAGCGCGCCAGCAGCTGTTCCGGCGCGCCCTTGGCAAAAATCAGCCGCCGCGTGCCGCGGGCGTGCGCGGTGGCCATGTACTGCCGCGCCGACTCGAACGGCAACATGGCCACGCGCGGGTGGTCTTCGCTGTGGCCGGCGTCGAGCCCTGCCTTGTAGGCCGCGGTCAGCAGGGCAACTTCCGTGGGGTCGCCCGAATGTTGCCAGGCCTCGCCGTGCCGGATCAGTGCGGCGTCGTTGCACAGCAGGCCGGCCAGCAGGGTTTCATGCAGTGCGCCGGCGAGTTCGGCGGGGGCGCCATCCAGCTGGACCTCGCCCTGCGGCGCGTAGCCGACGCCGGTCACTGCATATTCCTGCCCACCCGCCCACAGCGCCTGCACCGTCATCTGGTTGCGGGTGAGGGTGCCGGTCTTGTCGCTGCAGATGACGGTGACGCTGCCCAGGGTTTCCACCGCGGGCAGCTTGCGGATGATGGCGCGCCGGGCGGCCATGCGCTTCACCCCGATGGCCAGCACCACGGTGACGGCTGCGGGCAGGCCTTCGGGAATGGCGCCGACCGCCATCGCCACCGCTGCCATGAACATGTCGAAGGCAGGCAGGCCGCGCATCAGGCCGATGCCGAAGGTCAGGGCGGCAAGCGCCAGAATGACCCAGAGCAGGATCTGGCTCATGCGCCCGATCTTGCGCGTGAACGGGGTGGTGAGATCGGGTGCCTGCGCCACCAGCGTGGAAATCTTTCCGGTTTCGGTATGGAGGCCGGTGGCCACCACCACGCCGGTGCCGGCGCCGCGCGTGACCAGCGTGCCGGAATAGGCCAGGTTCACGCGCTCGGCCAGCAGGGTGTCGAGCGGCAGTGCGCGGACGTGTTTGACGACGGGCAGGGATTCGCCGGTGAGCATCGCCTCGTCGGTCTGCAACTCGTGGCTGAGGATCAGGCGCAGATCGGCAGGCACCTTGTCGCCGGCATCCAGCAGCACGATATCCCCCGGCACCAGTTCCGCCGCCGGCACGGTGGTCTTGCGCCCGTCGCGGATGACCCGCGCGCTGGCTGCCAGCAGACGGCGCAGCGCCAGCAGGGCATTTTCCGCACGCGCTTCCTGGATGTATCCCACCACGGCATTGATCAGCACCACGCCAAAAATCACGCTGGCATCGACCCATTCGCCCAGCGCGGCGGTGATCAGCGCCGCGGCCAGCAAAATATAAATCAGCGCCTGATGAAACTGGAGCAGGAAGCGCAGCCAGGCCGGCTTGCCGGGGCGCTCCGGCAGGGTGTTGGAGCCGTGCTGCGCGCGGGCGCTGTCGACCTGCCGTGCGTCGAGGCCGACGCCGGCATCGCTGCCCAGCGAATCGAGCACCTCCCTGACGGGCAGGTGATGCCACACCGGCGGGGCAGACGTGTCCGGCGTATTCATTCAGTCAGGCTGACGTCCATGAAAGATCGCATGCCACAGCGCGCGCACGGCGGCGGGGTGTCCGTCCAGGCTGTCCGCCGCCACCCGTGCATGTTCCGCGCCGCTGAGCTTGATCGCATGCTGCCGGCGGCGCAGTTCGCGGTAGGCGTCGGCGGCGGCCTGGGCAAGCTCGGCGGGAACCAGTCCGGCCGCGCCGGCGCGCTGCAGCAAGGCAATGTTGCCGATGTTGTCGGCCAGTTCGGGATGCTGCGGGCATTCGCGCAACACCAGATACTGCACGCAGAACTCGACGTCGACGATGCCGCCGCTGTCGTGCTTGAGGTCGAACAGTGCGCTGTCGTTGAGGTGGCCGGCATGCATTTTTTCGCGCATCGCCAGCACTTCTTCGCGCAGCTTCAGCGGGTCGCGCGGCAGGCCCAGCACCTCGCGACGGATGCCCTCGAACGTCTGGCCGATCGCGGCATCGCCGCAGACGAAGCGCGCGCGCGTCAGCGCCTGGTGTTCCCACACCCAGGCGTGATGCAGCTGGTAGTCGCGGAAGGCGGCGGTCGAGCTGACCAGCAGGCCGGATGCGCCATCCGGACGCAGGCGCAGATCGGTTTCGTACAGCATGCCGGCCGGGGTGAGGGTGCCGAGCCAGGCGTTGATGCGCTGCGCCAGCCGCGCGTAGATTTCCGCAGCGCGCGCATCGTCGTCCTCGTACAGGAACACCAGGTCGAGATCGGAGGCGTAGCCGAGCTCCTTGCCGCCGAGCTTGCCGTAGCCGATGACGGCGAAGCGCGGCGTGTCGAGGTGGCGGGTTTTCAGCCCGGCCCAGGCGCGCGCCAGCGTCTCGGCGAGCAGGGTGTCGGCCAGATACGACAGGTGATCCGACAGCGCTTCCAGCGTCAGCCGCCCGGCCACGTCCTGCGCCAGCAAGCGCAGCGTCTGCACCTGCTTGAAGCGGCGCAGCGCGTCCATCTGCGCTTCGGTGTCGCCGGGGTGGGCGTCGAGTTCGGCGTGCAACTGGGCCGCGAGCTGCGCCCAGTCGGGCAGCTGCATCAGATGCTGCGGCGCGATCAGCTCGTCGAGCAGCTGCGGCTGCCGCGTGATCAGCTGCGCCGCCCACGGGCTGGCCGCCAGCAGCTTCACCAGTTGCCGCAGCGCCGCCGGGTATTCGGCCAGCAGCGCCAGATAGGTGGAGCGGCGCGAGATGGATTGCACCAGCGCGGCGAAGCGTTCCAGCGTCAGCAGCGGATCGGGCTGGCTGCCGATGATTTCGAGCGCGGGCGGCAGCAGGGCGTTGAGCCGCAGCTGCGTCGATTCGGTCAGCCGCGCGGTGTACTGGCGCAGCGCGTCGAGCGTGGCCAGCACTTTTTCGGGGTCGCTGTAACCGGCATTTTCCAGCAGCGCGTGGGTGGTGGCGGCATCCGTCGTGCCGCAGCATACGGCGGTGAGGGGATGGCTGTTCTGGTCGGTTTGCGGCGCGGCGAACACCTGCTCGAAGTGGCGGGTGACTTTGGTGCGATGGCGGTCGAGCGCGGCCAGCAGCGCAGCGTAGTCGGGAAAACCCATCGCCTCGGCGAGCATCGCCCGCGATTCGGCATCGTCCGGCAACAACTGGGTCTGCGCGTCGTCGAGATACTGGATGCGATGCTCCAGCCGCCGCAAAAAATCGTAGGCGGCGCTCAGTTCCTGCTGCGCATCCGCCGTCATCAGGCCGCTTTTTTCCAGTTCGGCCAGCACCGTCAGGGTCGGGCGCTGCCGCAGCGAGGCAATCTGGCCGCCACGAATCAGCTGGAACACCTGCGCGGTGAACTCGATTTCGCGGATGCCGCCCGGCCCCAGTTTGACGTTGTGCTGCATGTCGCGGCGCGCCACTTCGCGGCGGATCTGCACGTGCAGGTCGCGGATCGCGGCAAAGGCCTCGAAGTCGAGATATTTGCGGAACACGAACGGCCGCACGATCTGCATCAATTCGTCATGGCGCGTGCCGGTGAGCGGGCGTGCCTTGATCCAGGCGTAGCGTTCCCACGGCCGGCCCTGCGCCACCAGATAGTCCTCCAGCATCGCGAAGCTCATCGCCAGCGGCCCGGAATCGCCCCACGGCCGCAGCCGCAGATCGACCCGGAACACGTAGCCGTCGGCGGTGTTTTCCGACAGCGCGGCGGCGAGTTTCCTGCCCAGCCGGATGAAGAATTCGTGGTTGGTGAGCGGCTTTTCACCGTCGGTATCGCCTTCCTCGGGATACAGATAGATCAGGTCGATGTCGGACGACACATTGAGCTCGCCGCCGCCGAGCTTGCCCATGCCGACCACGACCATCTGCTGCGGCTGGCCCTGGCTGTCACGCGGCTCGCCGTGGCGCGCCGCCAGCGCGGCATGGTGGTACTCCAGCGCCGCAGTAATGCACACTTCGGCCAGCGCACTGTAGGTGGCCACGACTTCGGCCAGATCAGCCGTCCCGGCCAGATCGCGCGCGGTGGCAATGAGCCAGACCCATTGGCGTAATTGCCTCAACCGCCGCTGCAGCGTCGCTTCATCGCGATACGGCGCTTGCGCCAGAAACGCCAGCATCGCCTCGCGGGTGCAGGCCTGACCGAGCTGCCCGGCCGCCGCCTCGACCAGCTGCGGTTGCGCCGCGAGCAGACGATGGCCAAAGCGGGAACAGCGGGCGAGGTGATTAAATTCGGATTGGGTCATCGCGTGAACTCGGGTTTGCGGATTAAAATCTGCGGCTACCGCAACACTCTATCAGTGGAGAGATTGAATGGCAGCCATCGAGTCGATTCTGACCGAAACCCGTGTATTCCCCCCGGCGGACGCGTTCGTCAACCAGGCGAACGTGTCCGGCATGGCCGCCTATCAGGCCTTGTGCAGCCAGGCCGAAACCGATTACGAAGCTTTCTGGGCCAATCTGGCGCGCCAGCATATCGACTGGAAAACGCCGTTCAGCCGCACCCTCGATGAATCGAATGCGCCGTTCTACAAGTGGTTCGACGACGGCGAGCTGAATGTCTCGTACAACTGCCTGGACCGTCATCTCGCCACCCGCGGCGACAAGACCGCGCTGATCTTCGAGGCCGACGACGGCACGGTGACCAAAGTCACCTACAAGCAGCTGCACGCGCGCGTCTGCCAGTTCGCCAACGGCCTGAAGTCGCTCGGCGTGGTGGCGGGCGACCGCGTCATCGTCTATATGCCGATGGGCATCGAGGCGGTGGTGGCGATGCAGGCCTGCGCGCGCATCGGCGCCATCCACTCGGTGGTGTTCGGCGGCTTCTCCGCCAAGAGCCTGTTCGAGCGCATCGAGGATGCGCGCGCCAAGGTGATCGTCACCGCAGACGAGTCGCTGCGCGGCGGCAAGGCGGTGCCGCTGAAAGCGCGCGGTCGACGAGGCGCTGGCGATGGGCGACACCTCCTGCGTCGAGCGCGTGGTGGTGTATCGCCGTTCCGGCGGCGCCGTGAACTGGGGCGCGCGCGACCTGTGGTGGCACGAGCTCACGCAGACCCAGGCCGACACCTGCGAGCCGGTGTGGGTTTCCGCCGAGCATCCGCTGTTCATCCTCTATACCTCGGGTTCCACCGGCAAGCCGAAGGGCGTGCAGCATTCCACCGGCGGTTATCTGCTCGGCGCGATCCTCTCGATGCAGTGGGTGTTCGACGCCAAGCCGGATTCCGACGTCTACTGGTGCACCGCCGACGTCGGCTGGATCACCGGCCACACCTATGTCGCCTACGGCCCGCTGGCGCTGGGGATGACCGAAGTCATTTTCGAGGGCATCCCCACCTATCCGCATGCCGGACGTTTCTGGGAGACCATCGCCAAGCACAAGGTCACCACCTTCTACACCGCGCCGACCGCGATCCGCAGCCTGATCAAGCTGGGTTCCGAACTGCCCGGGCAATACGACCTCAGCTCGCTGCGCCTGCTGGGCACGGTGGGCGAGCCGATCAATCCCGAAGCCTGGATGTGGTATCACCAGGTCATCGGCGGCGGCCGCTGCCCCATCGTCGACACCTGGTGGCAGACCGAGACCGGTGCCAACATGATCTCCCCGCTGCCCGGGGCGGTGCCGACCAAGCCGGGTTCCTGCACCCTGCCGTTGCCCGGCATCATGGCCGCGATCACCGACGAGCACGGCCATCCGGTGGAGAAGGGGCAGGGCGGCTACCTGGTGATCCAGCGGCCCTTCCCGTCGCAGTTGCGCACCCTGTGGGGCGACCCCGATCGCTTCAAGAAGACCTATTTCCCCGAAGAACTCGGCGGCAAGACCTATCTCGCCGGCGACTCGGCGCACCGCGACAGCGACGGCTATTTCTGGATCATGGGCCGCATCGACGACGTGCTGAACGTGTCCGGCCACCGTCTCGGCACGATGGAAATCGAATCCGCGCTGGTGTCCAACCCGCGCGTCGCCGAAGCCGCCGTGGTGGGGCGGCCTCACGACATCAAGGGCGAGGCGGTGGTCGCCTATGTGGTGCTGAAAGGCACGCGGCCTGTCGGCGAGGAAGCCCGCAAGATCGCCATCGAACTGCGCGACTGGGTCGGCAAGGAAATCGGCCCGATCGCCAAGCCCGACGAAATCCGCTTCGGCGACAACCTGCCCAAAACCCGCTCCGGCAAGATCATGCGGCGCCTGCTGCGCGCGATCGCCAAGGGCGAGGAAATTACCCAGGATATTTCCACCCTGGAAAACCCGGCGATTCTGGAGCAGCTCAAGGAAGCGGTGAAATAAGTCAAACGAGGTTCGGGGGAAGGGGGTCGTTCAGGCCCTGTCCCTTGAATTGAGTCCGCTTCGCCCCAAGCTCCATTATTAAATTCACTTACTCATTACCCACGAAAGGGAAAACATGTCGCACTATCATGCAGTCGTCTGGCTCGATCATAACGAAGCCCACATCATGCACATCAGCCCGGCTGACGTTGAAAAATCGGTGGTCAGCCCGGCTGCGCCGCACCGCAATCTTCACCGCAAACGCGGCTCGGTCAGCGGCAGCCGCCAGCCCGAAGACCAGCAGTACTATCACGAGGTGGTGGAAGCGCTGAGCGGCGCCACGGAAGTCCTGATCGTCGGGCCCGGCCAGGCCAAGCTCGAACTGATCAAGCACATTCATTCCCACGATCATGAAGTTTCCAAGAAAGTGATCGGGGTGGAAACCGTGGATCACCCGAGCGATGCCCAGCTCGTTGCGTTTGCGCGCAAATATTTCGTGGCCAAGGACAGAATGCTGTCGCAGTGATGGAACGCTGTCCCTGGCTGTAAGGGGACGTATTCTTCATCCAGCACCCTGCGGGGTGCTTTTTTGTCAGGATTTTTTACATATCAAGTAATGGGTAATCAACCGTATTGCTACATATATTCCAATAAAATCAATTTGTTACCGGTATTTTTGTTGTTCGGCATGGGTTTTGCGTGTATCCGTACGCAGTGCGTATTCCATAAAAAAGCTTCGAGGAGATTCGACATGAAATTTTGCAAATGCCATGCTTCGCAGCAGCTGCGATCATGGTGTGCGGCATTGGTACGGCACCAGCGTCGGCCGTGTCGGTTTCCTGTTATCACGGGTACATACGTCGATATGTATCTGAAGCCAAACACTATTTCCGAGTGGCTGAGTGACGAAAAGGTGTATCTGGATGCTGCACTGGCATCGACAATTACTGGCCACGTAGGTACTCAGACCAACACTCGTCTGGTTACCTTCTCATCCACGACCGATGTGTTGGATGCCGCAACTGGTTTTGCGACCATCAAAGCCCAGGACTGGCTATCCTTAACAACATCACCATCACGCGCTCCGGGCTATTGGTTCGAGGATCTGATTTTGCAGCGTGAACCTGACGCCGAACTCCAACAGTGACATGTCCGTCACGGCCAAAGATAAATTAGGCGGAACGGATTCCTTTGCCAGCTGGACCACGCTAGGTGACTGGGTCAATGGAGAAAACCGGATACTGGTGCTGTCGACCACGCGGAACCTGATGCAGTCGGTTACGATCACTTCCAACATCGGTTTTGACGTCACTGGGCGGGCTTGAGTCAGCTCAAGCAGACCGAGATTTCCGGCGTTACAGCTGTCCCCGAGGCCGACACCTACGCCATGCTGCTGGCCGGTCTGGGCTTGGTGGGCTTTGCCGTACGCCGCAAGCTGGCCTGAGAAACCGCTGTACCGAGAAAAAGCGCCGCATGTGTCGGCGCTTTTTTCATGCCCGCTTCAGGGCCGTGGTGGTGTTCACCAGTTCCAGCACCAGCGCATGCAGCCGCGCCGGGGATTTGAGCGCGCCGTTTTCCGGGTCGAAGGCATGGTCGGCGTGCGCCAGCGAGAACTGGCCGGGCAGCACCAGCACGCCGAGGGTGTTCAGGACCTGCCGCAGGTGCGGCAGCATGCGCATGCCGCCAAAGATCCCCGGCGACGCGGCCAGAATGGCGGCGACCTTGTTCTGATACGGCACCAGTCCCGATTCGCCCTGCCATTCGCGCGACACCCAGTCGAGCGTGTTTTTCAGCAGCGGCGGCATCGAGCTGTTGTATTCCGGGCTGGCGATCAGGAAGGCGTCGTGTTCCTTGAACAGCGCCTTCAGGCGCAGCGCGTTGTCGGGCAGGCCGTCGCTGTCTTCCAGGTCGCCGTTGTAGAGCGGCAGCGGGTAGTCCGCCAGGTCGATCAGGGTGACGTTGCCGCCCGCGGCGCGGGTGGCGTCGACGGCGGCCTGAATGAGTTTGCGGTTCCAGGAATCGCGGCGAATGCTGCCGGAAAAAGCGAGTATCTTGGGCATGGCGTGCCTTGCGTAAAAACGAAAATTATATCGAACGACGGAAACGATGCGGCGCCTGTATGAATACTGAAAAAGCTTCTTCCGAAAAAATGCGGCTCGACAAATGGCTGTGGGCGGCACGTTTTTTCAAGACGCGCAGCCTCGCGATCCAGGCGATCGAGAACGGTCGCGTCAAACTGAACGGCGATCGCGTCAAACCCGCGCGCGAGGTCAAGCCGGGTGACCGGCTGGAACTTCATGCCGGCGATTTCGACTGGGTGCTGACGGTGCGCGGCCTGTCGATGCAGCGCGGCCCGGCGCCGGTGGCGCAGGCGCTGTACGAAGAAGACCCCGCCAGCCTGGCGCGCCGCCAGCAGCAGGTGAGCGACCGCAAATTGGCGGTCAATCCGGCGGCGGCGATCAAGGGCCGTCCCACCAAGCGCGACCGCCGGCTGATTCATCGCTTTACCGATGAATGACATACAGGAATTAAGCAGCGATTCCCTGCCGCAAACGGGGCGTAAACGCATAAAATCGACGGGATTCAAGCCCCGCTCATAACGATTTTTCCTGTGCTTTCCTTATTCACGCGTCGTGCCGCGCGCTGGCTGGCGGCCCTGGCCGCGCTTGCCGCGCTGGGCTTTGCCAGCGCCGCCGCATTGATGTTCTTCTGGGTGTTGCCCAATATCGCCGAGCACCGCGACACGGTGGCGCAGCTGATGTCGCGCGCGCTGGGCCAGCGCGTGACGCTGGAAGCGGTGTCGGGCGTGTGGCAGCAGACGCGTCCCGAGTTCCGCCTGCGCGGCGTGCGCCTGTACGACCAGCAGGGGCGCGCTGCGCTGTATCTCCCTGAACTGGAAGCGGCGTTTGCCTGGCGATCGCTGCTGTTTCTGGAACCGCGCTTCAACCGCATCGAATTGCAGGGGCTGACCCTCGGTGTGCGGCGGGCGCGCGACGGGCATTTTTACGTGGGGGGCATTCCCGTCAACCCGGCTGCACCCGATAGCGGCTTTACCGACTGGCTGCTGCGGCAGGGGCAGGTGCATGTGGGCCAGGCCACGCTGACCTGGCAGGACGAGGTGCGCGGTGCGCCGCCGCTGGTGCTGACCGCGGTCGATTTCAAGCTGAGCCATGTCCTGCGCCGCCATCGTCTGGAATTGCGCGCTACACCGCCCGCCGATCTGGCCCGCCCGCTGACCGTTCATGCGGAGATGACTGCCCGCAGGATCGACGATCCCAAAACCTGGAACGGCCACATCGAGACGGTGTTGACCGGGGTGTCGTTTCCCCGTCTGGCGCAGTGGCTGGCGCTGCCTTATCAGCCCCGGCAGGGCGAGGGGATGCTGAAAACGAAACTCGATGTGGTGCGCGGCACCCTGACCGGGGCGACCACGGGGCTGGATCTGCGGTCGATCGAGGTGGCGCTGGGGGATGAACTGCCGCCGCTCAGGCTGGCGCAGGTGAGTGGCCAGGCGCGCTGGCAGCGCGGCCCCGATGGCCAGCGCGTGGCGTTCGACAACCTGCGCGTTGCGCTGCCGGGCAAGCCGCTGGACGCCCCATTCAGTGCCAGCCTGGCGTGGGACGACCACTCGCGCGAGTTCTTCGTGCAGGCCCTGCGGCTGAGCGGCTGGCAGTCGGTGCTGCCGAGCGTGCCGATGGAAGACGCGCTGCGCCAACGTCTGGCCGCGCTGCAGCCGCAAGGTGTGCTCGATGTGTTGAAGTTGCGCTGGCGCGGCGCGCGGCCAGGCCTGGACAACTTCAGTCTGGAGTCGCATTTTAGCGGTCTCGGCGTGGCGGCATCCGATACGCAACCCGGCGTGGCCCGTCTCAGCGGACGCATCGAGGGCGACGCGCAGGCCGGCGTGTTCGAGATCGATTCGCCGCAACTGGTGCTCGATCTGCCGATGCTGTTTCGCGAGCCGCGGATCGGGCTCGATCGCCTGTATGCGCGCGGCGGCTGGAAAAAAACCGCTCGCGGCCATGTGCTGACACTGGCCGAGGCCCGTTTCGACAATCGCGATGCCGCAGGCACGGCCAAAGGGCAGTATGAATCGATCGCCGGCCATCCGGGGGTGATCGACCTGAGCGCGCACCTGACCCGCGCCGACGGCCGCGCGGTCTACCGCTATCTGCCGAAAAGCATCGGCGATGTCACGGTCGACTGGACGCAAGCGGCGGTGCAGGCGGGATATTCCGACGATGTGCGGCTGATTCTGAAAGGCGATCTGGCGAAGTTTCCGTTCGAGCACGGCGAGGGCGCCTTCAGCGTGGATTCGACAAATCAAGGACGGCGTGATCGACTACGTGCCCGGCTGGCCGCGCATCGAAGGCATCCAGGCACGGATGCTGTTTCAGGGCAAGACGATGGAAGTCACCAGCAGCCAGGCACGCATCTACGGCGTGGCCCTGGCGCCGGTGCGGGCGTTTATCCCGGATTTGATCGTGCATGAAACGATGTTGCAGGTGGACGGCAAGGCCGATGGTCCGGCACAGGATTTCATCCGTTATGCCAATGCCAGTCCGGTCGGCAAAACCCTGCGCGGTTTCACCGATGGGCTGGAGGGCAAGGGTCCGATGCGTCTCGCGCTGCACCTGAATATTCCGCTCAGCCACAGCGACGACAGCATCGTCAAAGGCAAGCTGTCGTTTGCCGGCAATACCTTGCTGCAAGATGGCTTGCCGCCACTCGAGCAGGTGCGCGGCGAGATTGATTTCACCCAGAACAGCCTGAGTGCCAAAAACATCGCCGCGCAGTTTCTGGGTGGCCCCTTGCGCGTCGATACCGCCACCCGCGCGGGTCAGGTGCAGATTCTGGCGCAGGGTCAGGCCACCGCTGCAGGCATGGCACCCTGGCTCGGCACGGCGCTGGGCAAGCGGCTGTCGGGACAGACCGCCTGGCGCGGCCAGATCGATCTGGCGCCGGAAGGCGAGCGCATTCGCATCGAATCCGATTTGCTGGGGCTGGCGTCGAACTTGCCGTTGCCCCTGGTCAAGACGGCTGCCCAGCCGTTGCCGCTGTGGGTGAGCAGCCAGCCGCAGGCCGACGGTCGCCAGCACGAAGTACGGCTGGGCCAGAGCGTGAGCGCGCTATGGCGCAGCACACCGGAGGGACGGATGACGCGCGGCGAAATCCGTTTCGGCGGGGCGGCCGCGCTGCCTGCCGAGCCGGGGCTGCGACTGGCCGGCAGTGGCCGCAATCTGGATCTCACGGGCTGGCTGGCGCTGCTGCCGGGCGGCGAAGGGGGCGAGAGCGTGTCCTTGTCGGCGATCGATCTGAGCTTCGACGCGTTCGACCTGATGGGGCGACGCTTTCACGAGGTGCGTCTGCAGGGACGCTCGCGCAACGGCATGTTCCGTACCCAGGTGAGTGGCCAGGCGCTGGACGGCGTGCTGACGTATCGCCCTGCCGGCAGTCAGCCCGCGCGCGTGTCGGCGCTGTTCCAGCAACTGACCATCCCCGACGTGGCGCCGGCCAATGGCATCTCCGAAGGCGCCAACATGAAGGCCGTCGATTTTCCGTTGCTGGAGGTGAAGGTGGAGGACTTCCGCCTGCAGGCGCGCGCGCTGGGGCGTCTGGAGGTGGCGGCCCACGGTGCGCCACAAGGGCTGATGATCGACAATTTGCAGTTGACGCACGCCGACAGCGTGTTTCGCATGAACGGTTTGTGGCGCGACAGCGGCTCGGGCGAAACCCAGGCAGAGTTGAGCCTGAAGGTGCTGGATGCGGGCAAGTTTCTGGATCGTTTTGGTTACGCCGATACGCTCAAGCGCGGCAGCGCGGACATTCAGGGCCATGTCAGCTGGGAAGGCTCGCCCGCCGATTTCAGCCTGGCCACCCTGGCCGGACAGCTCGATTTCAAGGCCCAGGGCGGACAGTTTCTCAACATCAATCCCGGTGCCGGCAAGCTGCTCGGGGTGCTGAGTCTGCAGTCGCTGCCACGCCGGTTGAGCCTCGATTTCCGTGATATCTTCACCAAGGGATTTGCATTCGACGACATCAGCGCCACGCTGCGCATTGCGCGGGGCGTGGTCTACAGCGATGATTTCAGGATGCGGGGGCCGGCCGCCAAGGTTAATATGTCGGGGCTGGCCGACCTCAACCAGGAATCCGTTCAGCTGCGGGTGAAGGTGATTCCGAAATTGTCCGAAAGCGTGGCGGTGGCGGGTGCGCTGATCGCCGGGCCACTGGCAGGCGTGGGGGTGCTGGCGGCACAGAAACTGTTGCGCGACCCGATCGAAGAAGCCAGCAGCCAGAGCTTCCTGGTCACCGGATCGTGGCTGGCGCCGGAGGTGACACGCCTGTCCCGTCCCCAGCCGCAAACGGATGCCCAGACGAACGAACCTTGATTGTGGAACCTGTTCATGACGCCTAAAAAAACCACCAAACCTTCGCTTGCCAAACCCGGCCCGGCCAAATCCAGTCCGACCCAATCCAGCATGGCGCGCCCCAAGGGTGCCCAGGTCAAGAAGTCGGCGGTCCAGGCCGACACGGTGCGGGTGGCGGCGATCCAGATGGCCTCGGGCTCCAATGTGTCGGCCAACCTGGCCGAAGCCGAACAGCTGATCGAGCTGGCGGTGGAGGCGGGCGCACGCTGGTCGCGCTGCCGGAGTTTTTCTCGATCATGGGCCTGAAGGACGCCGACGTGGTGAAGGCGCGCGAGGCGGAGGGCACCGGCCCGGTCCAGGCCTTCCTGTCGCGCATGGCGAAAAAGCACAAGGTCTGGCTGATCGGCGGTTCGGTGCCGCTGGAGGCCAGCGTGGCGAACAAGGTGCGCAACAGTTGCCTGGTGTACGACGAGCGCGGCAAGCAGGTGGCGCGTTACGACAAGATTCATCTGTTCGGCCTCGACCTCGGCAACGAGCGCTACCAGGAAGCCAAGCTGATCGAGCCGGGCGATACGGTCGTCGTCATCAACAGTCCGTTCGGCCGGATCGGCCTGTCGATCTGCTACGACCTGCGTTTTCCCGAACTGTATCGCGCCATGCCCGAGGTCGACATCATCGTGGTGCCGTCGGCATTCACCGCCACCACCGGGCGCGCGCATTTCGAAACCCTGATCCGTGCGCGTGCGATCGAAAATCTGGCCTATGTGATTGCCCCGGCGCAGGGCGGTTATCACCTGTCGGGCCGTGAAACCCACGGCGACAGCATGATCGTCGATCCCTGGGGCGTGGTGCTCGACCGCCTGCCGCGCGGCTCCGGTGTCGTCATCGCCAACATCAACCCGGCTTACCAGGCCAGCCTGCGCAAGAGCCTGCCCGCGCTCCAGCACCGCTTCATTCAATGCGAGCAGATTGCAACCGACGTGGTCGAGCGCCGCGTGTCGATCAAGCGCGAAAAGCCCGCCAAATAGCCCCAGCCCATATTCATCAGGACATCGCCATGAACCCCATCGACGCCTTCGTGCCGATCCAGACCGCCGAACAGCTGTTCCACTCCGCCGAAGCCACGCTGCTGACCCCGAACGGCCTCGACGCCGACAAGCTCGCGCCGGTGTTCGGCCGCCTGCTTTCGCACGACGTCGATTACGCCGATCTGTATTTCCAGTACTCGCGTTCCGAAGGCTGGAGCCTGGAAGAAGGCCAGGTCAAATCCGGCAGCTTCAACATCGACCAGGGTGTCGGCGTGCGTGCGATCTCGGGCGAAAAAACCGCCTTCGCCTATTCCGACGACATCAGTCTCGACGCGCTCGGTGCCGCCGCCGATGCCACCCGAGCGATTGCGCGCGCCGGCCAGGCGCGCAGCACCGCCATCGCGCGCCGTGGTGAAGGCCGCCTGCTGTACAACGCAGTCGATCCGCTGGTGAGCCTGGACGACGCAGCCAAGGTCACGCTGCTGGAACGGCTGGAGAAAAAAGCCCGCGCCATGGATCCGCGCGTGATCCAGGTGATGGCCAGCCTCGCCTCCGAATACGAAGTGATTTTCATCGCGCGCTCCGACGGCCATCTGGCTGCCGACGTGCGGCCGCTGGTGCGGCTGTCGCTGCAGGTCATCGCCGAACAGGACGGCCGTCGCGAACAGGGCTCCGGCGGCGGTGGCGGCCGTTTCGACTACAGCTACTTCACCGACGATATCCTGGAAAAATACGCCCGTCAGGCCGTGCATCAGGCCAGCGTCAACCTCGACGCCCGCCCTGCGCCCGCCGGCACCATGACCGTCGTGCTCGGCTCCGGCTGGCCCGGCATCCTGCTGCACGAAGCGATCGGCCACGGCCTCGAAGGCGACTTCAACCGCAAGGGCAGCTCGGCGTTCTCCGGCCGGATGGGTGAAAGAGTGGCGGCGCCCGGCGTCACGGTGGTCGACGACGGCACCATCCCGCTGCGCCGCGGCTCGCTCAACGTCGACGACGAAGGCAACCCCACCCAGCGCACCGTGCTGATCGAAGACGGCATCCTCACCGGCTACATGCAGGACATGATGAACGCCCGCCTGATGGGGATGAAACCCACCGGCAACGCCCGGCGCGAATCCTTCGCCCACCTCACCATGCCGCGCATGACCAACACCTTGATGCTGAACGGCGACAAGCACCCGCACGAAATCATCGCCTCGGTGAAGAACGGCCTCTACGCCGTCAACTTCGGCGGCGGCCAGGTCGACATCACCAGCGGCAAATTCGTCTTCTCCGCCGCCGAGGCCTACATGATCGAAGACGGCAAGATCACCTACCCGGTCAAAGGCGCGACCCTGATCGGCAACGGCCCCGACGCGCTCACCCGCGTGTCGCATGATCGGCAACGACATGGAAATGGATTCCGGCGTGGGCACCTGCGGCAAGGAAGGCCAGAGCGTGCCGGTCGGCGTGGGACAGCCGACGCTGCGGATCGACGGGTTGACGGTGGGCGGGACGGCGTAAGGCGAAATTAATGTCAGTCTCTAAATATGACGAGCTTTTCAATGCCTTTTTGGAAGCTCATAAAGCGCTTGGGGGGTCCGCATCCATTCAAGAGCAAGAGGATGAAGTTGCTTCACGCCTGAATCTTTCTGAGCATGACCTTGCGGAGATTCATCGGGGAAATCGCACCAAGTTCAGCTATCGACTTGCTTGGGCACGTAATTACCTCAAGAGATTCGGGCTGCTCGGTAACTCCACCCGTGGAGTCTGCGCCCTAACTGCAGAGGGGCACAAAGCTCAAGACGTCGATAAAGGGGAATCAAGCGCTTTGTGGTAGCTCTTGATCGGAAAGAACAGAAACAAAATCAGCCGGAAGAAAAAACTCTCGAAGCGGTGGAGTTGGGTTGGAAGAGCAGTTGCTTGCGTGTGTTCGTGGAATGGCCCCGGATGCATTCGAGCGGCTTAGCCAACGCCTACTCCGGAATCTGGGTGTATTCAGGTTGAACAAACACGGTATCCGTGGACGTGCCGGATCACGGATGGCAGCGATGGAAAGGTGGCGGGATGGTCACCATCGGGGGACTGCTCTCAACGCCGTCGACTGGCGTATCTGTCAGAAGCATCGTCCAGCGGATGAAACACCGATCAGCCGCAAATCGCCCCCCACCGTCAAGCGCATCACGAGCACTCCGGTCATCTCGGCGTCGAGTGGATAGGCCGCTACCGATGCGTTCCTGATTTTTTCGGAGCATGGGATCAATGATCTTCCCGTACAGGAACGGATGGCCGCTTGATCGGAATCGCGACGCGGCGTGATCAGCTATCCACGTTTTACGGCGATCGGGCGGATCGGGTGGCGCAAGTGAATTGATTCGATGCGGGTGTCCCTTCGTACACAAGGCTCAATCAGAAGCTCGATTACTTGGCGGTTAGCGTCCGTGGCACGGCGCAATCGTTGAGGATGTAACGCGTTCCGGAGCCAGAGATCTTCCAGGGTATGCTGGGCTTTGGCTTGTCAGTTGCAATCGCCGCGCAGCGACGTCGTACTTATGACGCACATGAACCGAAAGCATCAGCGCCAGAGCGCAGGAACAGCAGGCCATCTCAAGTGCAAGGCGCCGTCATCGCTCCCCTGGTTCTGCTTTCTCCCCTGCCAGCCCCGCCAGAAAATCGAGCCCCTGAGTGCCTGGGCGGATCAGCGGCGAAGGTGTTTGAGTCCCGCTCACAAAAATCAGATTAAAAATTGCAAAAGCGGGGCGAGTTCTTCGCCGCCCGTCTGGCAGGCTCGATTTTCGGGAACTCGGGGATGTCGGGGTCGCCTTCTTTTGGTTACTTTTCTTGGCGAGACAAGAAAAGTGACTAGCTGCCGGGCTACCCCCGGCCAACGGTCCGCAGTCCAGCGAAGTTTCCGACTATTCCAGCAGCGAGCTTAGTGCGTGCTTATTTCGGCAACAGCGTCAACCGCAAATCGTCGCCGAGCTGTCGCACGTCGGCCAGCCGAAACCGCGCAGCGTCGGCCAGCGCGGCAAGCGGCGGCTGCGCGAACAGTCCGCGCGCAGCATCGCCCACCGCCATCGGCGCCACGTAGGCCACCCATTCATCGACCCAGCCCGCCAGCGAGCAGCGCGCCGTTCAGCGCGGCGCCGGCTTCGACGTGCACTTCGTTGATGCCGCGCTGCGCCAGCAGCGTCAGCAGGGCAGCGAGATCGACGCGACCATCCGCGCCGGGCAATTCGACCACTTCCGCACCCGCTTGTTCGAGCGCGGCGCGTGCGGGCGTCGGCATGGTGGCAGGCGATCGAGCGCGGGCAGGATCGCCGCGTCCGCCGGGGTGCGCAATCCGGAATCGACGATGACCCTGAGCGGCTGCCGGCCAATATCCAGATCGCGCACGTTCATCCGCGGGTTGTCGGCCAGCACGGTGCCGCTGCCGGTGAGGATGGCGCAGGCGCGTGCGCGCAGCTGCTGCACGTCGGCGCGCGCGGCTTCGCCGGTGATCCATTGCGAGGCGCCGTTGGCGAGCGCGGTTTTGCCGTCCAGCGTGCTGGCCGTCTTGAGGCGCACCCACGGGCGCTGCCGCGTCATGCGCGAAATGAAACCGGGATTGAGCGCGCGCGCTTCGGTCTCCATCAGGCCGACCTCGGCCTGGATGCCGGCCAGCGTCAGCATGGCAATGCCGCCGCCCGCAACCAGTGGATTGGGGTCGCTCATCGCCGCCACCACGCGACTCACACCCGCATCGATCAGCGCCTCGGCACACGGCGGGGTGCGGCCGTGGTGCGAGCAGGGCTCCAGCGTGACGTACACGGTGGCGCCACGGGCGGCGTTGCCCGCGGTTTTTAGCGCATGGATTTCGGCGTGCGGCGTGCCGGCGCGTTGATGCCAGCCTTCGCCGACGACCGTTCCATCCTTGACGATGACGCAGCCGACGCGCGGGTTGGGACTGGTGGTGAACAGGCCGTGTGCCGCGAGCTGCAGCGCACGCGCCATGTAGGCGTGGTCGGCGGCGGAAAAGGCGGCGATGATCAAGCGGGTTTACTCGAACAGATCATCCACGCCGGTGGGCGGTGCGCGCTCGAGGTCCTGCAATACGTCGCGGAAGTCGTCGGGATCCTGGAAGCTCTTGTATACCGAGGCGAAGCGGATGTAGGCGACCTTGTCGAGCTTCTTCAACTCGGTCATCACCAGCTCGCCGACTTCACGGGCGGGAATCTCGCGCGCACCGCGCGTCAGCAGGCGCTGGCGGATGCGATCGACCGCGGCGTCGACCAGTTCGGTGGAAACCGGGCGCTTGTGCAGTGCGCGGCGGAATCCTTCGCGCAGTTTCTTCTCGTCGAAGTCCTCGCGCGTGCCGTTGGTCTTGACGATCTGCGGCGGCCGCAATTCGGCGGTTTCCCAGGTGGTGAAGCGCTTGTCGCACTGCGCACAGCGGCGACGGCGGCGAATCGCATCGCCCGCCTCGTTGACGCGGGAGTCGATGACCTGGGTATCAAGAGAACCGCAGAAGGGACATTTCATGAAACCCCCTGTAAACCTACTGCGCTTGCCAGCTTGAACGCAGGCAGTGCTCGGAATCCTCATGTACTTTTATGTACATTCCGGTTCCTGCGCGCTGGCCGCGTCCAACCTGGCTGCGCTCGCTACGGTTTCCAGGGGATTTCATCCGGCGCGCCCCACTCAACCGTAAACCGGAAACTTCGCCGTCAGCTTCGTGACTTCGCTGCGCACGCGATCGATCACCACTTCATCGGTCGGTGCGTCGAGCACGTCGGCGATCAGGTGGGCGAGCTGTTCGGCTTCGAGTTCCTTGAAGCCGCGCGTGGTCATCGCCGGGGTGCCGATGCGGATGCCGCTGGTGACGAAGGGTTTCTGCGGGTCGTTGGGGATGGAGTTCTTGTTGACCGTGATGTGGGCGCGACCCAGCAGGGCTTCGGCTTCCTTGCCGGTGAGGTTCTTGGCGCGCAGGTCGACCAGGAACACGTGGCTTTCGGTGCGGCCGGAAATGATGGCGAGGCCGCGCTCGACCAGCACCTTGCACATCACCAGCGCGTTGTCGATCACCTGTTCCTGGTAGTGCTTGAATTCCTTGGTCGCGGCTTCCTTGAACGCGGTGGCCTTGCCGGCGATGACGTGCATCAGCGGGCCGCCCTGCAGGCCGGGGAAGATCGCGCGAGTTGATCGCCTTCTCGTGCTCGGCCTTCATCAGGATGATGCCGCCGCGCGGGCCGCGCAGGGTCTTGTGGGTGGTCGAGGTCACCACGTCGGCGTGCGGCACCGGGTTGGGGTACACGCCGGCGGCGATGAGGCCGGCGTAGTGCGCCATGTCGACCATGAAGATCGCGCCGATTTCCTTCGGCCACCTTGGCGAAGCGCGCGAAGTCGATGCGCAGCGAATACGCCGAGGCGCCGGCGATGATCAGCTTGGGCTTGTGCTCGCGCGCCAGCGCTTCCATTTTGTCGTAGTCGATTTCCTGCTTTTCGTTCAGGCCGTAGGCGACGACGTTGAACCACTTGCCGCTCATGTTGAGCGCCATGCCGTGGGTGAGGTGGCCGCCTTCGGCCAGGCTCATGCCCATGATGGTGTCGCCGGGCTTGAGGAAGGCCATGAACACCGCCTGGTTGGCCTGCGAGCCGGAGTTGGGCTGCACGTTGGCGGCTTCGGCGCCGAACAGCGCCTTCACCCGGTCGATCGCCAGCTGCTCGACGATGTCCACGTATTCGCAGCCGCCGTAATAGCGCTTGCCGGGATAGCCCTCGGCGTACTTGTTGGTGAGCTGCGAGCCCTGCGCCTGCATCACCGCCGGGCTGGTGTAGTTTTCCGACGCGATCAGCTCGATGTGATCCTGCTGGCGGCGGTCTTCTTGCTGAATCGCCGCCCACAGGTCGGGATCGGTCTGGGAAAGGGGAAGAGGAGCAAACATGGCGGGGCCCGAAACGCGAAAAGACGCATTTTAACAAAGCGCGCCGGAGAACGTGTGGCGGTTTCAGGATCACTCAGCTCCCCGGTATTTCGTCCTCCGGTGTCTTCGCGGGCGGCTGATCCAGGCGCGTACGCAGGTCGGCAATCTCCTGGCGCAGCGCTTTCAGATCCTGATGCATTTCCACGCGCATGCGTCGCTCTTCCTGGCCGACGAAAAACGCCGCGATCGACGCGGTGACCAGCGACATCACGCCATAGGTCAGCACGATGACGATGCTGGCGAACAGTCGCGCCGAATGGGTGGTGGGAACGAGGTCGCCGTAACCCACCGTGAGGCCGCTGGTGAAGGCCAGCCAGACGCCGTCCCCGTAGCTGCTGACGGTGGGCTCCAGCCAGTAGAATCCCGCCCCCGCTACCAGCATCAGCGCAAACCCCAGCAGCAGGATATAAGGCGTCGAGCCCGGGGTGAGCGAACGCAGCTGGTGCGCCAGCCGTGCGATCAGCAGGCCGGCGAGGGCAAGTCGCAGCAGGCGCAGCAGGGCAGACAGTTCGCCCGGCAGGTGCGAGATCAGCAGCGACAGCGCGGTGGCGGCGATGATGGCGAGCGACAGCCAGTTGTGCGCCAGATAACGTGTGCGTTGCCGGGTGACGCTCAGCATCAGCAGCAGCTCGGCCGAGAACGCGATCAGCACCGCCCGGTCCAGCAGGTGGCCGAGCGTTTTCAGGTCGGGTTCGGCGGCCAGTTCGCCCAGATAAAAAGCCGGAATGGCCAGCAGGGTCACGACCAGCATCGGCCAGTGCAGGCGTTTTTCCCACTGATAGGCGTCGAGGATTGTCGTGGGGCGGTACGCCCGCCCAGTCCCATGGCAAGTCGGATATTGAACGGCATAAGCGTGAATCGATGTGTGCGACGCGTGGAGGTATCTTTATAATTCTAGCCCTGGTGTCTTATTCCCTGCCAACCGGAGTGTCCATGCGTTTCAATCGCCGCGATTTTCTGACGGGCAGGCCGCTGCCTTGCTGCCGCTGGGTGCGGCGCACGCCGCACCGGCCGAATCCAGCCCGTTGCCCACCATCCGCTGGCGGCTGGCGTCGAGTTTCCCCAAGAGCCTCGACACCATCTACGGCGCGGCGGAAACCCTGTCCAAGCGCGTGGCCGCGCTCACCGGCGGCAAATTCCAGATTCGCGTGTTCGCCGGCGGCGAACTGGTGCCCGGCTTGCAGGTGCTCGACGCGGTCGGCAACGGCACCGCCGAATGCGGCCATTCGGCGGGCTATTACTACGTCGGCAAGAACATGGCGCTGGCGTTCGACACCGCCGTGCCGTTCGGCCTCACGGCACGCCAGCAGAACGCCTGGATGTACGCCGGCGGCGGCATCGAAGCCCTGCGCGCGCTCTACGCCAAATACAACGTCGTGCAGTTTCCCGGCGGCAACACCGGCACCCAGATGGGCGGCTGGTTCCGCAAGGAAATCAAGTCGCTGGCCGACCTCAAGGGCCTGAAAATGCGCATCCCCGGCGTCGGCGGCAAGATCATGGCCAGGCTCGGCGCGGTGCCGCAGACCCTGCCCGGCGGCGACATCTATCCCGCGCTGGAACGCGGCGCGCTCGACGCCGCCGAATGGGTGGGACCCTACGACGACGAGAAGCTCGGCTTCCACCGGATCGCCCAGCACTACTACTATCCCGGCTGGTGGGAAGGCGGCCCGCAGCTGAGTTTCTACGTCAATCAGACGGCATGGAAAGCGCTGCCCGAGCTCTACCGCCAGGCCTTCGAAGTCGCCACCGCCGAAGCCAACCAGCTGATGCTCGCGCAATACGACGCCAAGAACCCGCCGGCGCTGCTGCGGCTGGTGGGGCAAGGGGTCAAGCTGCATCCCTATCCCAAGGACGTGATGCTCGCCGCGCGTCGCGCCACTTTCGAGCTGTACGAGGAAGAAGCGAAAATCAATCCCGACTTCGCTGCCATCTACCGCCCGTGGAAGCAGTTCCGCGACACCTCGTTCCAGTGGTTCAAGGTGGCCGAGGCCGCGTACTCCAATTTCAACTACTTCGTGAAGTGATTTGGCGTAACCTGAATGCGCGTTTGCTTAGATAACATGTAGAAAACCCCGAGGTATCCATGAACCGACTCGACCAATTGATTACCACCTTCGACCTCGGCCTGCGCACCGTCTTCGCCAGCCCCCACGCCGGCCGCCCGTATCCCGGCGCCGGCCCCGAGGCCGAACTGAGCGAAGCCGAAAAAGCCCACGCCGCTGCGCTCATGCGCGTCAACCACGTCGGCGAAGTCTGCGCGCAGGCGCTCTACGCCGGCCAGGCCCTCACCGCGAAGAACGAAACCGTGCGCGCCGAACTCGAACAGGCCGCGCGCGAGGAGACCGACCATCTCGCCTGGTGCGAACAGCGCATCAACGAACTCGGCGGCCGCAAGAGCCTGTTCAATCCGCTGTGGTTCGGCGGCGCATTCGGCATGGGCGTGGTGGCCGGCCTGCTCGGCGACAAATGGAACCTCGGCTTTCTCGCCGAAACCGAACGTCAGGTCGAAGCCCACCTCGATGGGCACCTGCAAAAGCTGCCCGAAGCCGACGCCAAGAGCCGTGCCGTCGTCGAGCAAATGAAGACCGACGAGATCAAGCACGCGCAGACCGCCGTCGACCACGGCGGCGCCCCGCTGCCGCTGCCGGTGAAGCAGGCGATGCGCTTTGCCGCCAACGTGATGCGGCAGACCGCCAGCCGGATTTAGGGGGATCGATGCGCGTTTCCGGCCGCCTGGACAGTTAAGTCACCTATTCTTGCGCATCGGCCTATGATCAGCCTGTGTTGTGTGTGCAGGGTTGCATTTACCCAGCCCAGCACTTCTGAAGCCGCTGCAAGGAGAATGACCATGGCAAAAGGCCAGGTACGTGGAAACAAGGAAGCAAAGAAACCCAAGAAGCCGAAACAGGTTGTGGTTCCGGTGGGATCGTTCATTACGCCGCCCAAGGCTGCCAACCCGGCAAAAAACCAGCACTGAGTGTTGAGGGGCACCGAGCAAACGCCACCGTCGAGGTGGCGTTTTTGTTTGGGGCTTTCCTGAGCGGGCCAGGCAGAGCTGGCCGGTTTTCCGGGCGGCGGCGAAGGGCGACAATAGCAGGCATATGGTCATCGCCACTTTCCGCTTTTATGAAGAACTGAATGACTTCCTGGCGCCGGATCGGCGCAAGCAGGAATTCAGCGTGCCGTGCGCGCAGGCAGCGACCACCAAGCACATGATCGAGGCGCTGGGGGTGCCGCACACCGAGGTGGAGCTGATTCTGGTGAACGGCGAATCGGCGGACTTCAGTCGTCTATTGCAGGACGGCGACCGGGTGGCGGTGTATCCCCGCTTCGAGGCGATGGACGTGACGCCGCTGCTGCGGGTGCGCGACGATCCGTCAAGAGAGACGCGCTTCGTTGCCGACGCACACCTCGGCGGACTGGCTCACATGCTGCGCATGCTGGGATTCGACACCCTGTACGACAACCATTTCCAGGACGACGCCATCGTGGCGATTGCCGAGCAGGATGGCCGCATCGTGCTGACACGCGACCGCGAAATGTTGAAGCGGCGTGCGGTGACGCATGGCTGCTATGTGCATGCGCTGAAATCGGAAGCGCAACTGCGCGAGATCGTCGAGCGGCTTGATCTGGCGCGCAGCGCGCGGCCGTTCACCCTGTGTCTGCATTGCAACGCGCCGCTGCGGCCGGTCGACAAGGCCAGCGTGCTGGATCGCCTGCCGCCCAGGGTGCGCGAACACTATGAGCGTTTTTCCACCTGCGACGCCTGCGGACGCGTTTACTGGGAGGGTTCGCACTGGCGCAACATGCGTCTGCTGCTGGACGGATTGCTGCCCAGCCAGCTCGCCAGCAGTGCCGATCGCGATGGTGTCAGCTGATTGATCGATTTTTCGATTGATCGTGGGCCTGTCTGGTCGGGGTGACAGGTAAAATGCCTCATTGAAATCACTCACCCCAGGAGCAAACCCATGAGCGAATACGGATTCGACACCCAGATCAGCGGCCCCTTCGACGCAGCAGTGGAGAAAGTCACCGCCGCCCTTAAAACCGAAGGCTTCGGCGTGCTGACCGACATCGACGTGAAGAGCACCATGAAGGCCAAGCTCGACGTCGATATGCGTCCCTACCGCATCCTTGGCGCCTGCAACCCCCCGCTGGCGAATCAGGCGATCAGCGCCGTACCCGATGTCGGCATGCTGCTGCCCTGCAATGTGGTGGTGCGCGAGGAAGCGGACGGCAAGGTGACGGTGTCCTTCCTCGACCCGGGCATCATGGTCAAGCTGGTGAGCAACACCGCCGTGCACGGCGTCGCGACCGAAGCGCGGGCGCGCCTGCTGCGGGTGAAAGACAGTCTGTCTGCCTGAGCAGTTTGACCGACCGACAAAAAAGCCCGCAATTGCGGGCTTTTTTGTCGGTCAGTTTTTTATTTCGTCACTTCCTGCACCAGCACCCACGGTGCCACCACCACTGCCCAGAATATCGGCTGGCGTGCATGCCAGTCTTCGGCGTGGTTCATGTCGGCGCGCGCGATGCGGCCATCGGTCAGCCAGGCCTGCGCTGCAGCGGCGTCGTTTTCGGCAATCAGCAGCGCGGCATCGATCAGGTCCACGTCGACCGCAACCCGGATGACGTCGCCGCGCGCGAAGTGGCGTTCGAGTTCCTTCCAGCCGAGCTGGGCGGTTTCGAGGTTGAGCTTGGCGCGGAGAATCTCGCGGTCGGTCATGGCCGGCTCTTTCCGCCGCCACGCCGCTGGCTCAGGGGATGCTTCGGCACTTGCGGCGGGCGTCCGCGTGTGGCGGGCGGCGCGACGCGGGGCTCACCCTTGACCGGAACGTCGCGCAGGATGCGTGCGCCTTCGGGGCGCTTGCCGGTGCCGGCGGGTTGAAACAGCGGGATCAGGTGTTTTTTGCTGTTGCCGATCAAGTCCGCGCGCCCCATTGCCTTCAGCGCTTCGCGCAGGAGCGGCCAGTTTTCCGGGTCGTGATAGCGCAGGAAGGCCTTGTGCAGCCGCCGCGTGCGGCCCTGTTTGACGACGGACACCGCCTCGGCCTTGCCGCCGAGCACCTTCTTCAGCGGATTCTTTTCGGTGTGGTACATCGCCGTCGCCAGCGCCATCGGCGTCGGGAGGAAGGTCTGAACCTGGTCGAGGCGGAAATCGTGCTTCTTCAGCCACAGCGCCAGGTTCAGCATGTCCTCGTCGGTGGTGCCGGGGTGCGCCGCGATGAAATAGGGGATCAGATACTGTTTCTTGCCGACCGCCGTCGACGCCGCTTCGAACATCTCCTTGAAGCGGTCGTAGGCGCCCATGCCGGGCTTCATCATCTTCGACAGCGGGCCGGCCTCGGTGTGCTCGGGCGCGATCTTGAGATAGCCGCCGACGTGGTGCTGCACCAGTTCCTTCACGTATTCCGGCGAGCGCACCGCGAGGTCGTAGCGCAGGCCCGAGCTGATGAGGATCTTCTTGATCCCGGGCAGCGCGCGGGCGCGGCGGTACATGTGGATCAGCGGCGTGTGGTCGGTGTTGAGGTTGTCGCAGATGTCGGGGAACACGCAGGAGAGACGGCGGCAGGCCTTCTCGATTTTTTCCGACTTGCACGCCATGCGGTACATGTTGGCGGTCGGCCCGCCGAGGTCGGAAATGACGCCGGTGAAGCCGGGCGTCTTGTCGCGGATGGCCTCGATTTCCTTGATCACCGAATCTTCCGAACGGCTCTGGATGATGCGGCCCTCGTGCTCGGTGATCGAGCAGAAGGTGCAGCCGCCGAAGCAGCCGCGCATGATGTTGACCGAGAAGCGGATCATCTCCCACGCCGGAATCTTGGCGTCGCCGTAGCTCGGATGCGGCGCGCGCGCGTAGGGCAGGTCGTAGACCGCGTCCATCTCGGGCGTGGACAGCGGAATCGGCGGCGGATTCAGCCAGACATCGCGCTCCCCGTGCGCCTGCCGCATCGCGCGGGCATTGCCGGGATTGGATTCGAGGTGGAACACGCGCGAGGCATGGGCGTACAGCGTCGGGTTGTTCTTCACCTGATCGTAATCGGGCAGACGGATCACGGTGTGCGCGCGCACTTCCTGGCGGGCAGCGAGGCGCGCTGCCTTGGGAATGAGTCGCACCGGTGCCGGTTTGATTAATCGGCGCCCTCGGGCGTCTGCGCGGTGGGGCCGTCCGCCGTCATCGCGTAGGGGTCGACGTGGGCGTCGATCGCACCGGGGGTGTCGAGTTCGGTCGAAAGGACCTCGATCCAGTTTGAGCCGCCTTCGATTCCCGCCTCCGGCGTGGGCGGCTTCCAGTCGCGCGGCACCATGAAACCGGTGCCGCGCACGTCGCGGATGTCGGCGATCTTCTCGCCGCGGGCCAGGCGATGGGTGACGTCGAGCAGCGCGCGCTCGGCGTTGCCGAAGATCAGCAGGTCGGCCTTGGAGTCCGGCAGCACCGAGCGGCGCACGGTGTCCGACCAGTAGTCGTAGTGCGCGATCCGGCGCAAGGACGCCTCGATCGAGCCGATGATCACCGGGGTGCCGGGGAAGGCTTCGCGGCAGCGCTGCGCGTACACGGTGACCGCGCGGTCGGGGCGCTTGTTGGGCGCGGCGTTGGGCGTGTAGGCGTCGTCGGAGCGGATCTTGCGGTCCGAGGTGTAGCGGTTGACCATCGAGTCCATGTTGCCCGCGGTCACGCCGAAATACAGCGTCGGCTGGCCGAGCGCGCGGAAGGCGTCGGCCGAATGCCAGTCGGGCTGGCTGATGATGCCGACGCGGTAGCCCTGCGCTTCCAGCAGCCGCCCGACCAGCGCCATGCCGAAGCTGGGATGGTCGATGTAGGCGTCGCCCGTCACCAGAATCACGTCGCACGCGTCCCAGCCGAGCGCGGTCATTTCGGCGCGCGACATCGGCAGGAAAGGCGCGGTGCCGAAGCGGGCGGCCCAGTGTTTGCGGTGGGAGAACAGGGGGGCGGTCATGGGAGGATTTTACCGGTCAGGTGGAACAAAAAGGACAGGAGGACAAGCGGGGCATGCCCCCTGTCCTCCCGTCCTTCTTGTACAAGGCTGCTTGAGCCGGTTCGACTCAGCGCAGCGCCAGCAGTTCCACCTCGAATACCAGCGTCGCGTTGGGCGGAATCACCCCGCCCGCACCGCGCTCGCCGTAGCCCAGATGCGGCGGAATGGTGAGCTTGCGCTTGCCGCCGATCTGCATGCCGGCGACGCCCTGATCCCAGCCGGCGATGACGCGACCCACGCCGAGTTTGAAGTCGAACGGATCGTTGCGGTCGACGCTGGAGTCGAACTTGGTGCCGTTGGTGAGCCAGCCGGTGTAATGCACGACCACGGTCTGGCCGGCGGTTGCGGTGGCGCCGGTGCCGACGACGAGGTCTTCGATGAGGAGTTCGGACATGATGCTTTCCTGAGTAAAAGAGTCGGGATTTTACCTCAGCTCAGCGCCACTCGGCAGGCAGAAACCCTGATGCAGGATCGACCTCGATCGGGATGTCGGTGACGCTGCTGGCATCCGCAGGCGCGTCGACCAGCACGATGGCGGGGAAGGCGAGCACCATCGCCACCATGAACAGCTGGATCACCAGGAAGGGAATCGCGCCCCAGTAGATGTCGCTGGTGCGGATGGATTTGGGCGCCACGCTCTTCAGGTAAAACAGCGCGAAGCCGAACGGCGGGTGCATGAACGCGGTCTGCATGTTGACCGCGAGCATCACGCCGAACCAGATCGGGTCGATGCCGAGCTTGGCGGCGACCGGTGCCAGCAGCGGCACGGCGATGAAGGCGATCTCGAAAAAGTCGAGAAAGAACGCCAGCACGAACACCATCAGGTTGACCACGACGAGGAAGCCGAGCACGCCGCCGGGCAACTGGGCGAACAGGTGCTCGACCCAGATATCGCCGTTCAGGCCGCGGAACACCAGGGTGAAAATCGTCGAGCCGATGAGAATGAAAATGACGAAAGTGGTGAGCTTGGTGGTGCTGTCGACCGCCTGCGTCAGTTGCAGCCGGGTCAGCCGCCCGCGCGCCAGTGCCAGCAGCAGCGCGCCGGCCGCGCCCATTGCGCCGCCTTCGGTGGGGGTGGCGACGCCGAGGAAGATGGTGCCGAGCACCAGAAAGATCAGCACCAGCGGCGGCACCAGCGTGGTGAGCACGCGAACCAGCAGGGCCGAGCCGTGCAGGGTGCGTGCGCTGGCCGGCATCGCCGGCGCGGCGGCGGGCTTGACCAGCGTGACCGCGAACACATACAGCAGATACAGGCCGACCAGCGCCATCCCGGGCAGCAGCGCGCCCTTGTACATGTCGCCGACCGAGGCGCCGAGCTGGTCCGCCAGGATGATCAGCACCAGCGAGGGCGGAATGATCTGCGCCAGCGTGCCGGAGGCGGCGATGACGCCCGAGGCCAGCCGCTTGTCGTAGCCGTAGCGCAGCATCACCGGCAGCGAAATCAGTCCCATCGCGATCACCGACGCGGCGACCACGCCGGTGGTGGCGGCGAGCAGCGCGCCGACGAAAATCACCGCGTAGGCCAGCCCGCCTCTCATCGATCCGAACAGCTGGCCGATGGTGTCGAGCAGGTCTTCGGCCATGCCCGAGCGTTCGAGGATCAGCCCCATCAGCGCGAAGAAGGGGATGGCCAGCAGGGTCGGGTTGGCGACGATGCCGTAGACGCGTTCGGGCAGCGCCGACAGCAGCGAGAAATCGAATGCACCGCTGGCGAGACCGATGCCGGCGAACAACAGGCCGTTGGCGGCGAGCGCGAACGCCACCGGATAGCCGAGCAGCAGGAATACCACCAGGCCGAGGAACATGAAGGGCGCGAGGTTTCCATAAAGGCTCCATCACACCTCTTCTGCCGGGGCTTCGGCTGGCAGCGCCAGCGTGCCGGTGAGCACGCCGATGCGTTTGATGATTTCGGCCACGCCCTGCAGCGCCAGCAGGCCGAAGCCCAGCGGCAGCAACAGCTTCACCGGCCAGCGCAGCAGGCCGCCCGAGTCGGGCGACATTTCCTGCGTCGTCCATGCGTCCATGAACATCGGCCACGCCAGCCAGGCCAGCAGGCCGGCCATCGGCAGCAGGAACAGCAGCCCGCCGATGAGGTCGATCCAGGCCTGGCCTTTGGCGCTCAGGCGTCCGTAGAAAATATCGATCCGCACATGGCCGTTGTGCTTGAGCGTGTAGCCCGCCGCCAGCAAAAACACCGCGCCGAACAGATACCACTGGATTTCCAGCCAGGCGTTCGAGCTTGCGCCGAGCGCCCAGCGCGCCAGCGCATTGCCCGCCGAAATCAGCGTGGCGACCAGCACCAGCCAGATGACGAGTGCGGCCGATGCGTTCGGTGAGCGCGTCGATCGCGCGGGACAGGGCGAGGAGTGCATTCATAGGGCGCCGGATTCCTTCAGCAAGTCGGCCAGTTCGCGGGCAATCGCCTCATAGCCGGCGGCGTTGGGGTGGATGGGGTCGGATTTGAGCGCGTTGTCTTTCAGGACCGTGTTGAGGGTGTCGCCGTCGTAAGGCAAGGCGAATTCATCGGCGAGTCGTTCGTAGAAATCCGGCGCGCCGCCGAAAATCTTCGGTTCGGGCACGCCGATCAGCACCACTTGAGCGCCGCTGGCGCGCAGCGTCTGCAGCATCAGGCGCAGATTGTTTTCGGTTTCGCTGGCGGGCAGCCGCCGCAGCATGTCGTTGCCGCCCAGGCACAGCAGCACCAGCCTGGGGTGGTGTTCGTCCAGCAGCGCGGGCAGCCGCTGCAAACCTTCCGCGGTTGTTTCGCCCGGTACGCCCGCGTTGACCACCGTGCGGTTCGACAGCTGCGCGAGCCGCGCCGGATAGGCCTCGTCGGCGCTCGCGCCGGTGCCGTGGGTCAGGCTGTCGCCAAAGGCGAGGATGACATCGTTTGCGCCCAGTTTGGGCAGCGTCGGCGCACGGTCGCACGCGGCGAGCAGGAGAGCAGTACAAACCGCAACGAAAATAGCGGCTTGCGTGACGCATGTCAGTTGCCCGCCACCGTCATCCGGTCGATCAATATCGACCCCACCTGCTTGCTGCCGCGCCGCTCGACATCCTTGCCGATGGCGACGATGCCCTTGAACATTTCGGCCAGGTTGCCGGCGATGGTGATTTCCTCGACCGGGTATTGAATCTCGCCGTTTTCCACCCAGAAACCCGCCGCGCCGCGCGAGTAGTCGCCGGTGACCATGTTGGCGCCGTGGCCGAGCAGTTCGGTGACGAACAGGCCGGTGCCCATTTCGCGCAGCAGGCCGGCGAGGTCGAGGTCGCCGTGCGAGACGATG
Source organism: uncultured Hydrogenophilales bacterium (assembly GCA_963818665.1). GTDB lineage: Bacteria > Pseudomonadota > Gammaproteobacteria > Burkholderiales > Thiobacillaceae > Thiobacillus. Next base: position 37,939 of record CAWFTM010000016.1, read on the forward strand.
AGGTTGTGGCTGCCGCCTGCATTGCCGGTCGTCGTCATGCCGAGTTTCTTCGCCGAATAGGTGGACAGGAAATAGCCCTCGACCACGCCGTTTTTCACCACGTCGCGTTCGACGCAGGCGACGCCTTCGCTGTCGAACGGCGCGCTGCCGAGGCCGCCGCGGACCAGCGGCATTTCGCGGATGTTGAGGTGCGGCGCGAAGACGGTCTTGCCGAGGCTGTCGAGCAGGAACGAGGATTTGCGGTAGAGGCTGCCGCCCGACACGGCGGCGACGTAGTTGCCGATCAGGCCGGTGGCGAGCTGCGCCTCGAACAGCACCGGGCAGGTGCGGGTGTCGAGCTTGCGGCCGTTGAGCCGTCGCACGGTGCGTTCGCCGGCGATGCGGCCGACGGTTTCGGGGGCGTCGAGGTCGTTGCCGTCGCGCGCGCTGCTGTACCAGTAGTCGCGCTGCATGCCGCCCGCATCCTCGCCGATCACGGCGACCGAAATGCCGTGGCGCGAACCCGCGTAGCCGTTGCAGAAGCCGAGGCTGTTGGCAAAGATGAAGTGCGAGGCGTGGGTGGAGACGCCCGCGCCTTCGGAATTGGTCAGCCGCTTGTCGACCGCCAGCGCGGCGGCTTCGCAGGCTTGCGCGCGTGCGGCGGCTTCTTCCACCGTCAGCGCCCAGGGGTGATAGAGGTCGAGGTCGGGCACGTCGGTCGCCAGCCGGTCGGCGTCGGGCAGCCCGGCCGCTTCGTCTTCGGCGGTGTAGCGGGCGATGGTGAGCGCCTTGTCGACCGCGCTTTTGAGGGCGGCTTCGGACAGATCCGAGGTCGAGGCGTGGCCGCGCCGCTGGCCGACGTAAACGGTGACGCCTGCGCCCTTGTCCTTGTTGTATTCGATGGTTTCGATTTCGCCCTGGCGCACCGAGACGTTCTGGCCGATGCCTTCGGAGATTTCGGTGTCGGCGGCGGTCGCGCCGCTTTTCATCGCGTGCTGGATGACGGTCTGGGACAGGGCAATGAGTTGGTCGCGGGTATAGCTGAATTGGGAGCGGGACATGTCGGTTCGCAAAAATGAAGGGGGTGCGAGTACGTTTTGATAGGGCAGAAACTACAATGACGATCATAACAGCAACCGAAAGCCCTACCGTGCGCCTGATCGACCCCGATGCCGAGCTGGAATTCGACCCCGACGAGGTCTACGACGGACCCAGCAAAAGCCAGCAAAAACGCGAAGTCGAAGCCCTGCAGGAACTGGGTGAAATCCTGGTCAAACTGCCTGCCGCGCAGTTCAAGCGCATCGAGCTGCCGGAAAATCTGCGGCAAGCGGTGGCCGACTGCCGCAAGATCACCCAGAACGGCGCGCTGCGGCGTCAGAAGCAATACATCGGCAAGCTGATGCGCGGCATCGATGCGGCACCGATTCAGGCCCAGCTCGACGTGTTCAACGGCGTGTCGGTGGCGGAAAACGCCAAGTTTCACCAGGCCGAAAAATGGCGCGACAAGCTCATCGCCGACAACGAGGCGCTGACCCTGTTTCTGAATGCGCATCCTGACACCGATGCCACCCATTTGCGGCAACTGATCCGCAATGCGCGCGACGAGGCGGCGCGCAGCAAGCCGCCGAAAGCGTTCCGCGAGATATTCCGGGTGATCCGCGAGGCGATGCAAGCCGACTAGCAAACAGCCAAACAGGGAGAAGGCAGCATGTGGGGACGCATCGTCAAAATCGCACTTGAGCCTGCCGTTTCTGATCGTTGCGGGTTTGTTCGGTGCGTACCTGTTTGCCGGATTTTTCCTGGTCAACCCGCTGGCGCAGAAACTGCTGCCCTGGGTGGGCGAGAGCAAGCTCGCCAGCCAGTTGAGCGCGCAGCAGGTCGAGTTCAATCCGTTCACCCTCGAAGCCACGGTGACCGGCCTCAAGCTGGCGGAAAAGAACGGCGCGCCGCTGGCCGGTTTCGACCGCCTGTACGTCAACCTCGGCAGCAGCGGACTGTTCCGCTGGGCCTGGCGCATCCAGGACATCCAGCTCGACAAGCCGCGCGCCACAGTGCTGGTGCGTCCGGGCGGGCGGCTCAACTGGCAGGGTCTGATCGACAAGCTGAAAGAAGACAAGGAACCGCCGTCGGACACGATGCCGCGCGTGCTGATCGACCACGTCCGCATTGCCGGCGGCGATGTCGACTACACCGATGCCAACCGTGCCGGCCCGCCGTTCAAGGTGTCGCTCGAGCCGCTCGGCATCGAGCTCGACGGCCTGTCCACCCTGCCGGAGGATCGCGGCGATTATCTGGTCGCCGCCAAACTGCCGGAACAGGGCGGCACGCTGAAATGGAAGGGCGACATCAGCCTGAACCCGCTGGCCTCCGCCGGCCAGATCGGTCTGGAGGGCGTGCGGCTGGGCAATCTGCTGCGCGTGGTCAAAAGTCCGCGCAATTTCGAACTGCCCTCCGGTGTGCTCGCCGCCGGCCTGAATTACCGCTTTGCCATGGTGCGTGCCCAGGCGGACAAGGACGTGCCCTCGTTGCAGGTGAAGGGCGCCAACCTGCGGGTGAATGACCTGACGCTGGCGCCCCGCGGCGGCGGCGAACCTGTGCTGCAACTGGCGGAAGCGCGCGTGAACAACGCGAATGCCGATCTGTTGCAACGCAGCGTCGAAGTGGCGAGCGTGCAGTTGTCCGGCGTGCAGCTCGCGGCGACACGCAACGCGGCGGGGGTGCTGGATTGGCAGACCCTCTTTGCTCCAGTTAGCGCACCTGCCGGCGGCGGCGCGCCTGCTGCCACCCGGGCCGCTCCGGCGCCGGTGTGGAAAGTTGCGCTGCGCGAAATCGCCCTGGCTGACGGCTCGCTGCGTTTCACCGATCGCGGCTATGCGATGCCGCTCACCGCCAGCGTGAGCGGCATCGACCTCACTGCTGCCGTGGCAGGCAAGGTGGGCACAGCGGCTGCGCTGACGGTCGGCCCGGTAAAGGCCTCGCTCGGCCCGCTCGAGTTGCGCTCCGGCGACACACCGGTGGCGACGCTCGCGCACGCCGAACTCGACAACGCCCGCCTCGCGCTGGCCGACAAACGCCTCGACATCGACGCCCTGACGCTGTCGGGCGTCGCCACCCAGGTGACGCGGGAAAAGGACAAGACCCTGAACTGGGCGCGCATCCTGCAAAAGGCTACCGGGGCGCCGGCGCCGCAACCGGCCGCCAAGCCGGCGCTGGAGGTCGCGCTTGCGCGCTTTGCGCTCGACGGCGCCGAGATCGGCTTCACCGATTTGACCGCCATCCGGCCGGTCAGGCTCGACCTCGTCGACGGCTTCGTCAAATTGAGCGATCTGAGTCTGGATCTGACGCGCCCGCTGCCGCTCGAAGCCGGTTTTGCGGTCAAGCAGGGCGGGCGCTTCGACGCCACCGGCATGCTGGCGCCTGCGCCGCTGAAAGGCGATCTGAAACTCAAGCTGGCGGGCTTGTCGCTCCAGCCGTTTGCGCCCTACCTCAATACGATCGTCCGCCTGAATCTCAACCGCGGCACGGCGAACACGTCGGGCAAGCTGAAGCTGTCGGCCGCGGCGGGCAAGCCGCTGTCGCTCGCCTTCGATGGCGGCTTCCAGGTCGACCAGCTCGACATTACCGAGGAAGAAAGCGGCGCGTCCTATCTCGGCTGGGAACGCCTGGCGAGCAAGGATCTGAAAGTGGGGGTGGCGCCGAACCGGGTGCACATGCAGCCTGCTGCGTCTGCTCAAACCCTCCGCGAAAATCCTCATCCACGAGGACGGCACCCGCAATATTCAAAAGCTGATGCGCAATCAGCCCCCCAAACCGGCGCCTTCGGCGTCGGATGACGAAGCGGCGGACGCTCCCGGGACAGCGGCAGATGCGGCTGCGCAAGATGAGGCAGCGGCCGTGACCGTCAGCTCGCCGTCAGCCGCGCCGGTGAGCGCACCCATCCCGGCCGGGACAGCCAAACCCGCAGGCGACCGCGCAGCCTTTCCGGTGATGGTCGAACAGCTGCGTATCGAGGATGGCAAGCTGGACTTCACCGACCTCTCGCTGACGCCCAAATTCGGCACCCTGATGCATACCCTGTCCGGCGTCATCAACAGCCTGTCGACCAATCCGGACACCCCGGCGCAACTCGAGCTGGACGGCAAGGTGGACGAGTTCGGTTCGGTACGCATCCGGGGCACGCTGCAGCCGTTCAAGCCGACCGAGTTCACCGATACCAAACTCAGTTTCCGTAACCTGGAAATGGCCAACATGACGCCTTACTCGGGCAAGTTTGCCGGGCGCAAGATCGATTCCGGCAAGCTGTCGGTCGATCTCGAATACAAGGTCAGGCAGCGCCAGCTGGCGGGTGAAAACAAGTTCGTCATCGAGAAGCTGAAACTGGGCGAGCGGATCGACAGCCCGACCGCGAAGAATTTGCCGCTCGATCTGGCGATCGCCCTGCTGGAAGACAGCAACGGCGTGATCGACCTCGACCTGCCGATTTCCGGCAGTCTCGACGACCCGAAATTCAGCTACGGCCGCATCATCTGGAAAGCGATCGTCAACGTGCTGACCAAGCTGGTGACTGCGCCGTTCCGCGCCCTGGGCAAACTGATGGGCGTCAGTGCGGACAAGATGGAAGCGGTGACGTTCGACCCGGGCAGCAGCATCCTGCTGCCGCCCGAACAGGAGAAGCTCAAGCTCCTGAGCGAGGCCATGGCCAAACGGCCGGCACTGACGCTCGGCATCGAGCCGGGCTACGACCCCGAAACCGACAGGCGGGCCCTGCAGGAGCAGGCCATGCGCCGCGAAGTGGCGGCGGGCACCGGGGTCAAGCTCGCCGCGCAGGAAGCGCCCGGTCCGGTGGACGTCAACAACTACAAGACCCAGACCGTGCTGGAAGACCTCTATGCCGAGCGCTTCGGCAAGCAGGCCTATCAGACGCTGCGCGCCAGCCACAAGGCAAAGGGTGACGGCAACGTGATTACGGATAATGCAACGGTCGAGCGCCTCGGCCGCATGTTCAAGACCCGCGACAGCGGCCCGGTCTCCGCCCTGCACACCGAACTGCTGGAGCAGCTGACCGCGAAGACCGTCATCGACGATGCGGCGCTGGCCAGCCTGGCGCAGGCGCGTGGACAGGCCATGCGCGAAGGCCTGATCAAATATGGACTGGACGGCGGCCGCGTCACCGTGTCCGCGCCGATCCAGCAGGCCGTCAAGGACAAACAGGTCGGCAGCAAGCTGGTGCTGGGCGCGGCGAAGTCGTAGGCGCCCGGCTGGCTCCCGCCGCCGCTCCCACGGCAGACCCTAGCGAGCCGACAGGTAGCGGGGGAAGGCGTGCTTGTCGAGCAGGATTTCGATGAGATTGATCGCGCCGGTCAGATCGGCCTGGGCGAACAGGGCGTCGAGATCGGCCCGGGTTTCGATGCGATGGTGTTTCACGCCGAACGACTGCGCCAGCAGGGCGAAGTCGGGGTTCACGAAGTCGCAATCGATGTAGCGTTCGCCGTACAGCTGGAACTGGTTCTTGCGGATCAGGCTCATGGTGCCGTTGTTGATGACGACGACGTTGAGCGGAATGCCGTAGTTCACCGCCGTCATCATTTCCATGCAGCACATCTGGAAGCCGCCGTCGCCGAGGATGGCGAAGGTGGGGCTGTCCTTGGCGAAACAGCGCGCGCCGATCGCCGCCGGGAATGGCGTGGCCGAGCGAGGAAATGCCGGAATTCGGGAAGTAGTGGTTGCGGTCGGAGACGTCGTAAGTAGCTCTGCGCGAAAACGATGTTGTCGTCGAACACCAGCGCATTGCGCGGAAAGCGCCGGGCGAGCCCGCGGTAGAAAATCCTGCATCAGGCGGAATGCGTCGGTGGTCGACTCGCTGTCGTCCGCCGGGGCTGACGACTGATGAGCGTCCAGCCGCCCGCGCGATTTGGGCGGCATGCGCGTCGGCTTGCAGTGCGCCGAACACGTCTTCCACCACGGCGCGGATGTCGCCGCAGATCGCCACGTCGGGCTGGAACACGCGGCCGAGCCGGGCGGCGTCGCGGTCGACCTGCGCGATTTTCTTGCCGCCCAGCAGTTTGGCGTCCCACAGGTAGCTGGTGCGTTCGTTGAAGCCGGCACCGAGCACGATCAGCAGGTCGGCGTGATCGACCAGATAGCGGTAGGCTGCGCCGTTGGAGGTGACGCCGAGGCAGCCGAGCGACAGCGGCGTGCCTTCGGTCACCACGCCCTTGGCCTTGAGGCTGGTGGCGACCGGGATGTTGAAGCGTCTCGGACAGGGCGGCGACGAGCGTCGCGCGCGCCGGCCTGGATGCAGCCGTACCCGGCGACGATGGCAGGATGGCGCGCCGCCCGGATCAGTGCGGCGAGTTCGGTCGTCGGCGTGGCGTGGCGATGCGCGGACGCGCGGAAAGTGGATCTGCTCCAGCACGCTGTCGTCGACCGTTTCCTTCTGCACGTTGTAGGGAATCGACAGCAGCACCGGCCCGGGATCGCGCCCGAGCAGCGCCTGCGTCGCCTGGTTCAGCACCTGGCCGAGATAGTCGGTGCGTTCGATCAGCTTGTGATAGCGCGTGATGCTGGCGAACAGTGCGCCCTGGTCGATGGCGCCGCCCTCGCCCGAGCTTTCCTGCAGGCCGCCGCGGCCGAAGATGTAGGTCGAGGTCTCGCCGGTGATGGCCAGCACCGGCAGCCGTTCGGCATAGGCATTGGCGATGCCGGTGATGAGGTTGGTCGCGCCGGGTCCGGAGGTGGCGATGCAGGCCGACGGTCGCAGCGATACCCGCGCATAACCGCCCGCCATGAAGGCTGCGCCCTGTTCGTGCTTCACCAGCACGCTCTTCAGTTTCGAATCGTGGAGGCAGTCGTAGACCGGCAGCACATGCGCACCGGGCATGCCGAAAATGGTGTCGATGCCCAGGCGCTCCAGGTACCGGACAATCAGTTCGCTGACGGGAATATTCATGGGCTTGTTATGGATATTGTGTGGTCTCGCTCCGCCGGCGCGCTGTGCGCATCCGGTAGACCGCGATTTGAGCACAAGTCGTCGTGCGGGAAAACCTCGGCTGGTGCGTGGGATCGGGTACGCAGTCGCAGAAACGGTATCGAGCGGAACGCATGTCCGCCGCGCACCCCTCTGCCTTGCGACTTCCGTCGCTTTCCCGGAAAGCTCAACCGAAAGCACGCTCGATCATGACGTCATGCCTGTCCCAGGCTGGGGTAGTCGGTGTAGCCGTGCGCGTCGCCGCCGTAGAAGGTGGTCGGGTCGGGCGCATTGAGCGGTGCGTTCGCCCGCAGCCGCGCCGGCAGGTCGGGGTTGGCGATGAAGAGCTTGCCGAACGCCACCAGATCGGCGTGACCGTCGGCGATCGCCGCCCGCGCCTTGGCACCGTCGTAGCCATCGCAAACCAGCAGCACACCCTCGAACAGAGGACGGAAGTCGCGGCTGGGCACGCAGATCACCCCCTGGGCCCGGTCGGCCTCGTTCGGTTCGATCAGGTGCAGATAAGCCAGCCGGTGGCGGTTGAGGCTGGCGATGATTTCGCCGAAGTGGCCGCGCGGATCGGAATCGCGCATGTCGTTGAACGTGGTCGAAGGCGACAGCCGCAGGCCGACCTGATTCGACGGCCATACCGCGCACACCGCGTCGAGGACCTCGTGCAGCAGGCGCGCGCGATGGGCGACGCTGCCGCCGTAGGCGTCGGTGCGCAGGTTGGTGCCGTCGCGCAGGAACTGGTCGATGAGATAGCCGTTGGCACCGTGCACCTCGATCGCCGTCGAAGCCCGCTTTCAGCGCATTTTCAGCGGCACGCCGGTAGTCGGCGACGATGCCGGGGATTTCCTGCGTTTCCAGTGCGCGCGGGGTGACGTAGCGCTGCATGCCCTGATAGGTGACCGCTTCGCCCGCCGGCTGGAGTGCGCTCGGCGCAACCGGCAGCGTCGCCCTCGGGTTGCAGGCTGGGGTGCGAGATGCGGCCGACATGCCACAGTTGCAGGAAGATGCGTCCGCCTGCCGCATGGACTGCATCGACGACGTTGCGCCAGCCGGCTACCTGGGCATCGTTGTGGATACCGGGCGTCATCGGATAGCCGATGCCCTGCGGCGAAATATACGTCGCCTCGGTGATGATGAGTCCGGCGCTGGCACGCTGCACGTAGTACTCGATGTTCATGGGCCCCGGCACGTTGCCGGCGCTGGCGCGGTTGCGCGTGAGCGGTGCCATGACGATGCGGTTGGGCAGCAGGAGCGGGCCCAGTTGCAGGGGGTCGAACAGATCGGGACGGGTCGGAGACATGCGTTTGCCTTGAAGTAAAAAGGGGAAAAAACAGACGCTGCCGATCAGCGGATCGACAGCGCGTGGGCGTGAAACGCCAGATGTTCGCCGATGAAGCTGGCGATGAAGTGGTAGCTGTGGTCGTAGCCGTCCTGCATCCGCAGCGTCAACGGCTGATGATGTGCGGCGCAGGCGGCTTGCAGATGCTGCGGAAAGAGCTGTTCGGCCAGAAACTCGTCCGCCGTGCCGTGATCGATCAGGGCGGGCGGTAGCGTCGCGCCGGCATTGACGAGGCAGGTCGCGTCCCAGGCTTCCCACGCCGCTTTGTCGCTGCCGAGATACGCGCCGAAACAGCCTTGTCCCCAGCGGCGAGACCACCGGGTTGCAGATCGGCGAAAAGGCAGACACCGACCGGTACTGGCCCGGGTTTTTCAGCGCGCAGATCAGCGCGCCGTGGCCGCCCATCGAATGTCCGCTGATACTGGCCACGCCCGGCACGACAGGAAAGTTCGCCTCGACCAGCGCCGGCAGTTCCCGCGTCACGTAGTCGTACATCTGGTAGTGCGTCGCCCAGGGCGGCTGCGTGGCGTTGACGTAGAAGCCGGCGCCCTGGCCGAGATCGTAGCGCTCGGGCACGTCCGGCACGTCGTCGCCGCGCGGGCTGGTGTCGGGCATCACCAGAATCAGCCCGAGTTCGGCGCAATAACGCTGCGCGCCGGCTTTCACCCGCACGTTGTCGTCGGTGCAGGTCAGCCCCGACAGCCAGTACACCACCGGCAGTTTCTGCGTGGCAGCCTGCGGCGGCAGGTAGACCGAGAAGGTCATCGGACAGTGGCAGCTTGTCGATGCGTGCTGCCAGCGTTCCAGCCAGCCGCCGAATTCCTTGATGCGTTCGATCTTGTTCATTGTCATCGCCGGCCTCAGAAAATGATGACCGAGCGGATGCTCTTGCCTTCGTGCATCAGGTCGAAGGCGCGGTTGATGTCTTCCAGCGGCATGGTGTGGGTGACCAGTTTGTCGAGCTCGATCTTGCCCGCCATGTAGTTGTCGACGTAGCCCGGCAGCTGGCTGCGGCCTTTGACCCCGCCGAACGCGGTGCCTTTCCAGGTGCGGCCCACCACCAGATTGAACGGCCGGGTGCAGATTTCCTGTCCGGCGCCGGCAACGCCGATCACGGTCGACACGCCCCAGCCCATGTGGGTGCATTCGAGCGCGTCGCGCATCACGTTGACGTTGCCGATGCACTCGAACGAGTAATCGACGCCGCCCTTGGTCAGGTCGCGGATGTATTCGACCAGCGAGCCGTTGACCTCGCGCGGGTTGATGAAGTCGGTCGCGCCGAGCGCCTTCGCCATCTCGAACTTGTCGGGGTTGAGGTCGATGGCGAGGATGCGGCCCGCTTTCGCCATCACCGCGCCCTGGATGCACGGAGAGGCCAATGCCGCCGAGGCCGAACACGGCGACGGTCGAGCCGGGTTCGACCTTGGCGGTGTTCAGCACCGCACCGATGCCGGTGGTGACGCCGCAGCCGAGCAGGCACACCTTGTCCAAGGGCGCGGCGGGGTTGATCTTGGCAAGCGCGATCTCGGGTACCACGGTGTATTCGGAGAAGGTCGAGCAGCCCATGTAGTGGAAGATCGGCTTGCCGTTCTTCGAGAAGCGGCGGGTGCCGTCGGGCATGTAGCCGGTCCACACGGTGGACGCGATCGACTGGCACAGGTTGGTCTTGGGCGAGGCGCAGTATTCGCAGTGCCCGCACTCGGGAATGTAGAGCGGAATGACGTGGTCGCCCGGCTTCAGCGTTTTCACGCCGGGGCCGCATTCGACGACGATGCAGCCGCCTTCGTGGCCGAGGATGCAGGGGAACGCGCCCTCCGGATCGTCGCCCGACAGGGTGAAGGCGTCGGTATGACAGACGCCGCTGGCGACGACCTGCAGCAATACCTCGCCTTCGCGCGGACCTTCGACGTCCACTTCCTCGATCGACAGCGGTTTTTTGGGTTCCCAGGCGACGGCGGCACGTGCTTTCATGGATAGGTTCCTTGGTGAATGAAGAAGGAAACGCTGATTTCACTGGATCGATGATGCCGAACTTTCAGGGTATCAACAATCTGCGCAGGGTATGGATAGGATGACGTGGTTCATCCGGTCTGCAGCAGCAATTTCTGGAAGGCGGCCTCGAACAGCTTGACGCCATCGACCTGCAGCGTGTGACCGACGATCTCCATGTCGATCCCCAGGTGCGCCAGATCGGCCAGTTGCGCGTCGGCTTCGGCCACGCCGTCTTCCACCCGCAGCGCGGGCTGGCCGTGCTCGCGCAGCGCGGCGAGCGTTTTGTCGGGCAGGGTATTGATGGTTTCGCGGCCGATCAGCGGTTCCACATAGAGCAGGTCGTGATAGTCCGGATTTTTCACGCCGGTGCTGGCCCACAGCAGATACTGCGGAACGGCGCCCTGCGATGCCAGCGCAGCAAACGCGTCGCCGTGAAAGGTGTGCCGATACCGCTGATAGGCGATCCGCGCCATCGCCACCGCCGCCTTGCCGCGCAGCGACAGCGCTTCCTGCGTGCCGATCGCCGTCAGTTGCTGGTCGACCAGGGTATCGACGCGCGACAGGAACAGGCTGGCCACCGCCTTGCTGCGGCGCACATCGGCACCGGCCCGGGCTCGCGTGGTGAGGCCGCGGATGTAGGCGTCGAACACGGCCTGCGTCTGCGCCACGGAAAACAGCAGGGTGACGTTGACGTTGATGCCGAGCGCGGTCAGCGTCTCGAACGCCTGCACGCCTTCAGGCGTGCCCGGCACCTTGACCAGCAGATTGCGGCGATCCACCTGCGCCGACAGCCGCTGCGCTTCTTCCACCGTGCGCGCGCTGTCGTACGCCCAGCGCGGCGCCACCTCCAGACTGACGTAGCCGTCGTTGCCGCCGCTGGCTTCGAAGGCGGGGCGCAGCAGGTCGCAGGCGGCCTGGATGTCGGGAATCACCAGCGCTTCGTAGCGGCGCTCGGCATCCGGTTCGCTGGCGCGCAGCTGCGCCAGGTCGGCCGCGTAATACGGGCTGGCGGCGAGCGCGTTCTGGAAAATCGACGGATTCGAGGTCACGCCGGAAATGCCGTCTTCGGCAATCAGGGTCGCCAGCGTGCCTTCGTGGATCAGGCTGCGCGACAGGTTGTCGAGCCAGAGGCTCTGGCCCAGCGTGGTGGTCTGTTGCGTGGCATTCATGGGATGTCCTCGTGGGCCGGAAAGTTCAGGATAGAACACGAGTGTGACAGCAAGTTCATCCGTACCGGGCAAGCGGCGGCTGAAGCCGCGCCTGTGCTAGACTTCGGCGCATTCCTCCGGTCCTTTTCGCGCTTATTCCCATGTCTGGCAGCACCCTCGGCAAACTGTTCTGTGTCACCGTGTTCGGCGAATCGCACGGTCCCGCCATCGGCTGCGTGGTCGACGGCTGCCCGCCCGGGATGGCGCTCGGTGAAGCCGACATCCAGCTGGATCTGGATCGGCGCAAACCCGGCACCTCGCGCCACGTCACCCAGCGCCAGGAATCCGACACGGCGGAAATCCTGTCCGGTGTGTACGAAGGCAAGACCACCGGCACCCCGATCGCGCTGCTGATCCGCAACGAAGACCAGCGCAGCAAGGACTACGGCAACATCAGCGAAACCTTCCGCCCCGGCCACGCCGACTACACCTACACGCAGAAATACGGCTTGCGCGACCCGCGCGGCGGCGGCCGTTCGTCGGCGCGGCTCACCGCACCGATCGTCGGCGCCGGCGCCATTGCCAAAAAGTGGCTGGGCGAAAAATACGGCATCGTGATTCGCGGCTACATGAGCGCGCTGGGGCCGATCGACATTCCCTTCGAGTCGTGGGATGCCATCGGCGACAACGCCTTCTTTTCGCCCAATGCGGCCATCGTGCCCGAGCTCGAAACCTACATGGACGCGCTGCGCAAATCAGGCGACTCGGTCGGCGCGAAAATCACCGTGGTGGCCGACAACGTCCCGCCCGGCTGGGGCGAGCCGCTGTACGACAAGCTCGATGCCGACCTCGCCCATGCGTTGATGGGGCTGAACGCGGTGAAGGGCGTGGAAATCGGCGACGGCATGGACGGCCGCGCGGCAGAAGGGCACCGAGCACCGCGACGAAATCACCCCGGACGGCTTTCTCTCCAACCACGCCGGCGGCGTGCTCGGCGGCATTTCGTCCGGCCAGGCGGTGGTCGCGCACATCGCGATCAAGCCCACTTCGTCGATCCGCCTGCCGGGCCGTTCGATCGACCTGCACGGCCAGCCGATCGAGGTCGTCACCCACGGCCGCCACGACCCCTGCGTCGGCATCCGCGCCACGCCGATCGCCGAGGCGCTGATGGCCATCGTCATCATGGATCACGCCTTGCGCCACCGCGCGCAGTGCGGCGATGTGGCGAGCAGCGTCCCGCAGGTGGCGGGTTCGGCCTGAGCGGGGGGGTCAAGCCGCCACGCACACCCCCTGCCGCACCAGTTGCCAGAGCTGCTGATCGATCAAGCGCGGCCAGCCGCTCCGGCGGCAAGCTGATTCCTGATTCGGCCAGATACGCCTGCATCGCTTCGCCCAATGCCGCCCGGTCGTGGCGGCCATCCATCCACTGCAGCAGCATCCGGCCCGCCGCATCCAGATCGATCGCCACATGACGTGCACCGCTCACCACCCATCCCGGCGTGGCGGCCTGCTGGCGCGCCAGCGCATGGGCGTGCGGGTAATGGCCGGGTTCGTCGGCAGTGGTTGCCATCGCGGTCGGGTCGGGCAGCGTCGGCATCACGCCGTGCGCCATCACCAGGGTGAACCAGGCAAGCTGAAAGCGGGCAGCGTCCGACCTCGCCGCCCACACCGAATTCATGGCGCACGGCGTGGGCGGCGGCGAGCAGATCGGGGTAGGTCAGCGCGCGCGGATACACCGAGGACAGCGCGATCAGCGCCGCCTTGGCGAACGCGTCGGTCACGACGAAGCTGTTCCCCGCCGGATTGACGAAACGCTGCGCGCCATCCTGTTCGAGATCGAGTTCCTCGTCGCAGGCCAGGTCGGCGTAAAACGCCAGCCCGTTCAGCGCATCCGCTAGCGGCGGCCGGGCGCAGGGCGCGTCGGCGCGGGCGATCAGCGCACGCCGGAAGCGGGTGCCGAGCGCGTCGTCCAGTGCGCTTTCCGCGTCCAGCCAGCGCCCGGCCATGCTCTCGGGAATCAGTCCCCAGGCATCTTCCAGTTCGACCACGGCGCGGCGCGGTCCGGCTTCGCCGACATAGCGCAATCCGTGCGCGTCGAGCGCGGCGGCGAATTCCGCGAACGGCATCGGCGCGTTGGTGTCGGCCAGGTATTCGTGAAACAGATACGACGGCGCAGCGGTCTTGAGATAGGCGATTTCCTTCAGCAGGGCCGGATCGCGCCATTCGGAGTGCAATTCATCGAGCACGCGCAGCGCCTGCGCATGGCGCGCGGGCGCCGGCAGATCGGCCGCGGTGCGCGTGACCAGCGCGTCACGCAGCGGCTGCAAGGCCGACCAGCCCGCCGTGACGTTGAAGCTGATGTAGGCGACGCCCTGCGGCGCGAGATGGCGATGGCAGACGTCGAGCAGCGCGCGCTGCACCGCAGGCGGCACCCAGGAAAACACGCCGTGGGCGATGATGAAGTCGAATTCGCCGAGATCATCCGGCAAGGCCGCCAGATCGCCATGCAGAATGCGGCAATTCGGCAAGCCCAGTCGGGCGACGAACGCCGCGCCTGCAGCTGCCTGCACGCGCGACAGTTCCACCCCCACGCACTCGGATTGCGGCCAGCGCCATGCCAGGGGGATGAGATTGCCGCCCTGCGCGCAGCCGAGTTCGAGGATGCGCGCGCGGGCCGGATCGGGGGCGTCGAAGCCATGCAGCCGGGCGACCGCAGCCAGACAATCCGGCTGGGTTTCGGGCAGCGGCAGGCTGTCGTAGGGAAGTTCGTCGTAGCTGGCGAGCGTGTCCATGATGCGGATTCTAAAACCTCATGGAATGAGGCTCACCGCTCACCGCCCACCGCTCAATGCCCGCGCGTGCCCGGCTTGGACGAGAACAGGGCCGCCTGCGGACGCGGCTTGCGCGGCTGGTTGGACGGCGTGGTGCCATGCGGGGCGGGTGCCGCGCGGCTGGCGGCGGGCTTGGCCGCCGCCTGCAGCGGGTTTGCCTTGCGGCGCGCGTCCCGAAGCGTTGCGGCCACCGCCGGGTTGTCCCTGGCGTTGTCCGGCATTCTGCCCCTGGCGCTGACCACCACGACCTTGCGGCGGACGCGGCGGGCGTTCGTCGGACATCAGATCGGCCTTGGCCGGCGGGACGAAGCCGGGTTCGATTTCGACCCGCACGATCGAGCGCTTGATCAGCTTTTCGATGTCGCGCAGATAGCTCAGTTCCTCGTCATCCACCAGCGACAGCGCCGAGCCGGTGCTGCCCGCGCGGCCGGTGCGGCCGATGCGGTGAACATAATCCTCCGGCACGTTGGGCAGTTCGAAGTTCACCACCTGCGGCAGCTGGTCGATGTCGATGCCGCGCGCGGCGATGTCGGTCGCCACCAGCACGCGCACCTCGCCGTCCTTGAAGCTGGCCAGCGCCTTGGTACGCGCCCCCTGGCTCTTGTTGCCGTGAATCGCGGCGGCGCTGATGCCGTCCTTGATCAGCTTTTCGGCCAGCTTGTTGGCGCCGTGCTTGGTGCGGGTGAACACCAGCACCTGCTGCCAGTCGTGATGCTTGATCAGGTGCGCCAGCAGATCGCGCTTGTGCGCCTGCGGCACGCGGTGCAGCGACTGCTCGACGACCTCCACCGTGGTGTTGCGGCGCGCGACTTCGACGCTCTTGGGGTTGTGCAGCAGGCTGTTGGCCAGGGTGCGGATCTCGTCGGAGAAGGTCGCCGAGAACAGCAGGGTCTGGCGCTGCTTCGGCACCACCGCCAGCACTTTCTTGATGTCGCGGATGAAGCCCATGTCGAGCATGCGGTCGGCTTCGTCGAGCACCAGGATTTCGACGCCGGACAGGTCCACCGTCTTCTGTCCCAGGTGATCGAGCAGGCGGCCCGGCGTGGCGACCAGAATGTCGACACGCGATTTCAGCGCCTTGAACTGCGGATTGATGTTGACGCCACCGAACATCACCATGGAATTCAGCGACAGGTATTTGCCGTAGGTTTTGACCGATTCCTCGACCTGTGCGGCGAGTTCGCGCGTCGGTACCAGGATCAGGCAGCGCGGGCGGCCCGGCTTGGGTGCCTGCGCAGCGCGGCTGGCAAGGTGATGCAGGATCGGCAGGGTGAAGCCGGCGGTCTTGCCGGTGCCGGTTTGCGCGGCAGCGAGCAGGTCGCCGCCGGCCAGCACCTGCGGAATCGCCTGCGCCTGGATCGGGGTGGGCGTGGTGTAGCCGGCATCGGCGATCGCACGCAAAATGGGTTCGACCAGCGCGAGGCTGGCAAATGTCGTTTCAGTAGTCATGGTGTTTCCTGCGACGGCCTGCTGCGCATGTGGCAGCACCAATCGGGGCAGACGGACAGTGATCGTGAGATCGGTCGAAAACCCGCATCGATTGGTGGAAGCGGGCGGTCAGGCTGAAATGCCGGACGGAAGGTGTTCGGGTGGTGGGCAGTACAGGGTTTGAACCTGTGACCCCCGCCGTGTGAAGGCGATGCTCTACCGCTGAGCTAACTGCCCCGAAGCGGCGCGAATTAAACCACAACCCGGCGGGCAAGGCAATTTTGCCGCAGGCGATCCGGTAAAATAGCGCGCTTTTGCCCCGTCTGCCGCCATGATCCGCACCCGTTTCGCCCCTTCTCCCACCGGCTTTCTGCACATCGGCGGCGCGCGCACCGCGCTGTTTTCGTGGGCGTTCGCACGGCACCATGGCGGCCAGTTCATCCTGCGCATCGAGGACACCGACATCGCGCGTTCGACGCCCGAGGCGGTGCAGGCGATTCTCGACGGCATGGCCTGGCTGGAGCTGAATCACGACGAAGGCCCGTTCTACCAGACCAAGCGCCTGTATCGCTACAAGGAAGTGATCGAGCAGATGCTGGCCGACGGCCAGGCCTACCTCTGCTATTGCAGCACCGAAGAGCTCGACGCCATGCGCGAAGCGCAGCGCGTGCGCGGCGACAAACCGCGCTACGACGGCCGCTGGCGTCCTGAAGCAGGAAAAACCCTGCCGGTGCCGCCCGCCGGCGTGCAGCCGGTGGTGCGCTTCAGGAATCCGACCGAGGGCAGCGTGGCGTGGAAGGATCTGGTCAAGGGCGTGATCGAGTTTTCCAACGCCGAACTCGACGACCTCATCATCGCGCGCGCCGACGGCACGCCCACCTACAACTTCTGCGTGGTGGTGGACGACTGGGACATGCAGATCAGCCACGTCATCCGCGGCGACGACCACGTCAACAACACGCCGCGCCAGATCAACATCCTCAAAGCGCTGGGCGCGACGGTGCCGCAATACGCCCACCTGTCGATGATCCTCGGCGACGACGGCACCAAGCTGTCCAAGCGCCACGGCGCGGTGTCGGTGATGCAGTATTTCGAGGAAGGCTACCTGCCGGAAGCGGTGATCAACTATCTGGCGCGACTCGGCTGGTCGCACGGCGACGCCGAACTGTTCAACCGCGAGCAGTTCGTGCAGTGGTTCGATCTCGACCACATCACGCCGTCGGCCGCGCAGTTCAACACCGAAAAGCTGCGCTGGCTCAACCAGCAGTACATCAAGGCGGCCGACGATGTGCGGCTGGCCGGCCTCACGCGCCCCTTCCTGGTGCGCAACGGCGCCCAGCCGGACGACGGCCCCGATCTCGCCGCAGTGTGCGCGCTGGTCAAGGAACGCGCCGCCACCGATCGAGGAACTGGCCGACGCCGCCACGCTGTTCTACCGCACCCTGCATCCCACGCCCGAACTGCTGGCGCAGCACGTCACACCCGAAGTGTTGCCCGCGCTCGCCGAACTGGCGGAACGCTTCAAGGCGCTGACCTGGGAACGCAGCGCCATCAGCGCCGCCTTCAAGGAAACCCTCGCTGCCCACGGCCTCAAAATGCCCAAGCTGGCGATGCCGGTGCGGGTGCTGGTCACCGGCGAACCGCAGACCCCGGCGATCGATGCCACGCTGGAATTGATCGGTCAGGACAAGGTGGTTGCGCGCATCGAAGCCGGGCTGCAAGCCGCCCAAATCTAGGCGATTCCGCGTATAATGCGCGCTGTTTTTCGCCGCTGTAGCTCAGTTGGTAGAGCAGCGCATTCGTAATGCGAAGGTCGCCAGTTCGATTCCGGCCAGCGGCACCAGTTGTAAAAAAACGCCGCTCATCGAGCGGCGTTTTTGTTGGCGTCCGTCACCCGGCGCCCGGCCGGCTCACTTGCCGCTGCCGAAGATTTCCGCCGGCAACGTAAACTCCCCGCTCGACTCGAAATACACGCTATCGGGCCCCGGTCCAGCCAGCCTCCCGGTCATCTCGTACACCAGCTTCCCGGGGACGCCGTCGGTCATGATGCCGATGGCCTGGCGCGCGATGCTGAATACCGGAACGCTCACCGGGACCGCAACGATCGCCTCGCCAAAACGGGGCACGCTGCCGACGGCGTCGCTCACGCCGGTGGCGAAGCGTTTGCCCTGCACATCCATCTGCACGGACACACCGTCGAAGTCCAGCGGCACGTCATTGGGATTCTGAATGCGCAGCTTGACCAGCATGCGCAACTCCAGACCCTCGCCCTGCAGCGGCTCGACGCCCGCGATCATGACCTGAACCGGTTCGCCGGGCCGCAGGCTGGCGCAGCCCCCCACCAGCAGGATTGCGAAGAGCAAGCAGCGCGTTCAGACTTTTGGACATGACGATCTCCATCGAATGACGACATCAGGCAAGCCGCGACGGCGCGCTGAGCTTGGCGTAGTAAATCGTGGCAAAGAAAAATACCACCGACAGCACGATCTCGGCCATGGCCAGTTGCGCCGACAGGCCGGTCTCGCTCCAGGCGCGCATCACGCCTTCGCTGAAATAGGCCAGTATCAGCATCGGCGCCCACTGGTAGGTGTAGCGGCGGCCTTTCAGGATGCCCATCAGCGGCAGCAGCAAGGGCAGCGTTTTCAGCACCAGCCAGGAACCGCCGGGACGGATCGGCGCCAGCCACAGTTCCCACGCCAGGGTGAGAAAAATCAGCGCGATCAGGCTGACGCTGGCGGTGAGTTGCAGGGCTTTCATGCGCAGGGGGTGCTCATGCGCTCGGCCGCCCAACGGTCCGCGCTCGATCCGGATGTTTCGTGTCGGCCTTGGGCAGCATTCGCCTGACCGTCGATCCCGCTGCGCGGGTCCCTCGCCGGGTGGCTCATGCTGCCAGCTTCAATGCGGTTTCGGCGAGCCGCTTGCCGAGCGCGAGGCACAGGCTGCGTTCCTCGTCGGTCAGCGGCTTGTCGTCGTTGACGCCGGCCCAGTGGCTGGCGCCGTAGGGGGTGCCGCCGCTGGCGGTGCTGTTCACTTCCGGCAGGGTGTAGGGCAGGCCGAGAATCAGCATGCCGTGGTGCAGCAGCGGCGTCATCATGCTGGTGAGGGTGGTTTCCTGGCCGCCGTGCAGGCTGGCGGTGGAGGTGAACACGGCGGCGGGCTTGCCGACCAGGGTGCCGCGCGCCCACAGCGCGCCGGTGGTGTCGAGAAAATGTTTCAGCGGCGCGGCCATGTTGCCGAAGCGCGTCGGCGAGCCGAGCGCGAGTCCGGCGCACTGTTCAAGATCGGCGAGCTCGACGTAGGGCGCGCCGTCGTCCGGCACCGGCGGTTCGGCGACCTGGGTGCGCGGGGCCACCGGCGGCACGCTGCGCAGCCGCGCCACCGCGCCGGTCTGGTTGATGCCGCGGGCAACGAGTTGCGCCATGTCGCGCACGCTGCCGTGGGCGCTGTAATACAGCACGAGAATGTCAGTCATGTCTGGACGTCTGCAAAAATGGTGAAGTCGATCAGGTCGAAGCTCGGCGTGTGTTCGAAGCGCCGGCCGAAAGTGAGCATGTAGAGGTGCGAGGTGTGCCAGAGCTCGGCATCCATGCCGACCTGGTACAGGTGGCGCGGCAGCAGCAGGCGATCGCTCTGCTTGAGCGCGGTCAGGCCCGGAACGAACAGCGCCGGCTCCGGCGTCTTGTTGCCGCGCAGCGGGCGCACCCAGGCCGGCTGGACGTTCGGCGCCAGCCGCTCGACGCCGAACTCGACCTGCCGCGCGTCGCGCATGCGGATCCAGCGGATCACCCCGAGCGACCATTCCGCCGCGTCATCGACCCGCACCGCCAGCGGATCGCCCACCTTCAGGTTGAGCGGCGCATCCGGCGTGCCGCTGAGGCCGAGCCCGGCCGCGCTGTCGTTGTAGCTGATCCATTCAATGGTGCTGGCAGGGGCCGCCGCAGCGAGCGAGGGTTCGACCGACATGAATCGCCTCCTCGTCCGCGTCGTCGAACTCGGACTGGGCCGCGCGCGGCGCCATTTCCAGCAGGCGGTGGATCGCGCTCACGCCCGCCACCGTCTGCACCGTGCGGCCGGGCGTGGCGTAGCGCTTGAACGTGCGCACCGCGCCGCTGCTCCATTGCCGGAGCAGGCGCTTGCACAGGGAGCGGCTGAATTCGCTGTCCATGTGCGGCGACAGACCGATGCTCAGCGGCGTCGCGCCGCCACGCAGCTGCAGCAGGGATTCGTGCAGGCGGCGGCACAGCGCTTCGGTGTCGAGCCAGAGACTGGCGGGGGGCGCGTTGTCCGTGTGCAGGCTCGGCGCGGCATCGTCGTCGGTGCGGATCGCAAAGCCGCGATGGGTGGGCACCGGCGCGCGGCCCAGTTGCGTCAGCGCGGCGAACTGGTCCAGATAGCGCCGGGTGTGAACGATTTCGGCGTGGCTCATGTGCGGCGGGTCGGCCAGCGCCATCAACAGGGCCTGACGGTAGGCCAGCCCGGGCGCGGGCGCGTCGTCGGCCGCACTGTCGGTCAGGTTCGCGGTCTGCGCGTAGGCGTGCAGCGCATGCAGTTCCTGCCACAGGCCGGGGGGGAGCAGCGTGCGGGTCAGCTGGCAGGCGATCTGGAGGTCGCGCAGCGCGGCCATCAGCCGGGCGGTGATGTCGGCGGTGAGCCGGGCATGCAGGATACCGAAGCGGCGCTGGGACAGTGCCAGCAGCAGGTGCTTGTAGCCGATGCTGTGCTCGATCTGCAATTCGCGCAGCAGCGCGCCGATCTGCCGTTGCTGGGCGTGCGGCGGCACGCCGGATTCGGCCAGCAGCGTTTCCAGGCTGGCGCCGACGCGCGCCACCACCGGGCGATAGAGCGCCAGCAGCGTGGCGCGCACGGTCTCGTCCAGCGGGCGGCGATTCAGCGCATACAGGGCGGTGACCAGCTGCTGGGCGGTTTCCATCGGGCTGGCGTAGGGCAGGCGCGCCAGCCAGGCGGACAGCGCTTTCGGCCGCGTTTCAGCGGGGTGCGGAAACGCCGGGTCGAGGCTGGGGACGCTGAGCGTGAGCATGGCGTCTCAGTCGAACACGACCGTCTTGTTGGCGTAGACCAGCACGCGGTTGTCCAGATGCCATTTCACCGCGCGCGACAGCACCACCTTCTCCAGGTCGGCGCCCTTGTTGATCAGGTCGTCGAGGCTGTCGCGGTGCGAGATGCGCGCCACGTCCTGCTCGATGATGGGGCCGTCGTCGAGGGTTTCGGTGACGTAGTGCGCGGTGGCGCCGATCAGCTTGACCCCGCGTTCGAACGCGCGGTGATACGGCTTGGCGCCGTGAAACGCCGGCAGAAAGGAATGGTGGATGTTGATGATGCGGTTGGGGAAATGGCGGATGAATTCCGGCGACAGCACCTGCATGTAGCGCGCCAGCACGATGAAATCGATTTTCTGGTTGCGCAGGATCGCCATCTGCGTCTGCTCGGCTTCGTGCTTGGCGTCTTTCAGCACCGGCAGATATTGAAAGGGCACGCGGTAGGCGTCGGCCAGCCAGCGCGTGTCCTCGTGGTTGCTGAGGATGATCGGCAGTTCGCAATGCAGTTCGCCGCTCTGGTAGCGATAGAGCAGGTCGGCCAGGCAATGATCGAACTTGGAGACGAATACCGCCAGACGCGGTTTGCGGCTGGACTCGGCGAGCCGCCAGGTCATCCCGAAGCGCTCGGCGATCGGCTGGAAGGCGGCGGAAAACTCCGCCATGTCGAGGGTGAAGCCGCTCAGGTCCCATTCCACCCGCATCAGGAACAGCTTGAGTTCGGCGTCCTGGTGCTGGTCGGCGTGCAGGATATTGGCGTCGCGATGCAGCAGAAAATCGGCGATCGCGGCGACCAGGCCTTTCTGGTCGGGACAGGAAATCAGCAGGACGGCGGTGTGGGGCATGGCGTCACGCGGGAGTGATAACGGGGTTTTCATCTAATCATAACCAATATTCCCCTGCGTGCCGTGTGGAAGCCCCGATGAAGGACAGGCCGGCGAAGGCGACGGCGCAAAGATTGAGCACGCCCGGCGCATGCTCCGCACCGCCGAGGGCAATTCAGTGAATGCTTATCGACCCGTGCCCACGGGCTTGTCCCGGTGTTTTGCCGTGGCAGCCCCGATGGAACCGTAGTCTGTTCACTTTTTAGGCAGTCCGTGTGCCAAAAACCTTGATTTGGCTTGCCTTTTTCCGGCGTGATTTTTCACTGCGGGCGATTACGCAAAAGTCGGTTGACAAGCCCGCTCGACCCCCTAGAATTTGTACCTGCGTTCCCGCCACACCACAATATGTTGTGAATAAGCCTGTGTGCGGGGGCTGGGCAAGCTGTGGATAAAGTGGTCGATCCTGCGCCGGAAACGACTGCTCAGCTGCCTGTTCGTGTTGTTGCTGCGTCCACCAAAGGAGAACCATCAGATGTTGTCTGTCGCCACCGAATCCACCCCGACCCTGCCCATTCCGCCCCTCGACACTGCCGAACCGGCGGTGATCGACACGCGCTACGCCGACTACAAGATCATCCGCCGCAACGGCGCGGTGGTCGGTTTTGCGCCGAACAAGATCGCCATCGCCGTGACCAAGGCCTTCATCGCGGTGCAGGGCGGACAGGCGGCGGCGTCCGCGCGGATTCGCGAACTGGTCGAATCGATCACCGGTCAGGTCACGGCGGCGCTGCTGCGCCGCAATCCCAACGGCGGCACCTTCCACATCGAGGACATCCAGGACCAGGTCGAACTGGCGCTGATGCGTTCGGGCGAACATGAAGTCGCGCGCTCCTACGTGCTCTACCGTGAAAAGCGCACCCAGGAACGCGCCGCGCAAAAAGCCGCCGGCGTCCCCGAAGCCACCCTGCACGTGATCGAGGACGGCCAGAAAAAGCCGCTCGACACCGCCCGTCTGAACGGTCTGCTGGCCGACGCCTGCACCGGCCTCGGCGACAACGTCAAGGCCGAGCCGATCATGCACACCGTGCTGCGCGACCTCTACGACGGCGTGCCGATGGCCGAAGTCGAAAAGGCGCTGGTGCTGGCCGCGCGCTCGATGATCGAACAGGATCCGGCCTATTCGCTGGTCACCGCCCGCCTGCTGCTCAATTCGATCCGCCACGAAGTGCTCGGCGAAGCCGTCACCCAGGCGCAGATGGGCGCGCGCTACGCCGAGTATTTCCCCGCGTTCATCAAGAAAGGCATCGCCGCCGAGCTGCTCGACGAGAAGCTCGCCCAGTTCGATCTGGCGCGTCTGGCCAAGGTGCTCGACGCCAGCCGT
>CAWFTM010000017.1:0-74917 GCA_963818665.1 uncultured Hydrogenophilales bacterium
TCGAAAAGGACGCCGCGCTGGAGCGCCGCTTCCAGAAGGTGCTGGTCGACGAACCCAGCGTCGAATCGACCATCGCCATTCTGCGCGGCCTGCAGGAGCGTTATGAACTGCACCACGGCGTAGACATCACCGACCCGGCGATTGTCGCCGCCGCCGAGTTGAGCCACCGCTACATCACCGACCGCTTCCTGCCGGACAAGGCGATCGATCTGATCGACGAGGCGGCGGCGCGCGTCAAGATGGAAATCGACTCCAAGCCGGAGGTGATGGACAAGCTCGACCGCCGCGTGATCCAGCTCAAGATCGAACGCGAGGCGGTCAAGCGCGAGAAGGACGAAGCGTCCAAAAAGCGCCTGCAACTGATCGAAGACGAGTTGCAGGCCATGCAGCGCGAATACGCCGACCTGGAAGAAGTGTGGAAGGCCGAAAAAGCGCAGGTGCAGGGCTCCGCGCACATCAAGGAAGAAATTGACCGCCTGCGTGGCGAGATGGTCGACCTGCAGCGCCAGGGCAAGCTGGATAAAGTCGCCGAGATTCAATACGGCAAGCTGCCGCAGCTGGAAGCGCAGCTGAAGCACGCCGAATCAACCGACACCAAGCCGGCGTTCAAGCTCTTGCGCACCGAAGTCGGCGCCGAGGAAATCGCCGAGGTCGTGTCGCGCGCCACCGGCATTCCGGTGTCGAAAATGATGCAGGGCGAGCGCGACAAGCTCCTGCACATGGAAGACAAGCTGCACAGTCGCGTGGTGGGGCAGGACGAAGCCGTGCGCGTCGTCTCCGATGCCATCCGCCGCTCGCGCGCCGGTTTGAGCGACCCCAACCGACCGCTCGGATCCTTCCTGTTCCTCGGTCCCACCGGCGTCGGCAAGACCGAGCTGTGCAAGACCCTGGCCGAATACCTGTTCGATTCCGCCGACCACATGGTGCGCATCGACATGAGCGAATTCATGGAGAAGCATTCGGTCGCGCGCCTGATCGGCGCGCCGCCCGGCTACGTCGGCTATGAAGAAGGCGGTTATCTGACCGAGGCGGTGCGCCGCAAGCCCTACTCCGTCATCCTGATGGACGAGGTGGAAAAGGCGCATCCGGACGTGTTCAACGTGCTGCTGCAGGTGCTCGACGACGGCCGCCTGACCGACGGCCAGGGCCGCACCGTCGACTTCCGCAACACCGTGATCGTGATGACCTCCAACCTCGGCTCGCAGATGATCCAGCAGATGAGCGGCGACGATTACCAGGTCATCAAGCTCGCCGTGCTGGGCGAAGTGAAAACCTATTTCCGTCCCGAGTTCATCAACCGGATTGACGAAGTGGTGGTGTTCCACGCGCTGGACGAGAAGAACATCGCCAGCATCGCGCAGGATTCAGTTGAAGGCGCTGGAGGCCCGCCTCGCGCAGATGGAAATGGGGCTGGACATCAGCGACGCCGCGCTCGCCGAAATTGCCAAGGCCGGTTTCGACCCGATCTACGGTGCGCGACCGCTCAAGCGTGCGATCCAGAGTGAACTGGAAAATGCGCTCGCCAGGGAAATCCTGTCCGGCCGTTTTGCGCCCAAGGACACGATCCGGGTGGACGCGATGGATGGTGTGTTCAGTTTCGAGAAAGCGGCAGCACAACAGGCTTGATCGGGCGGGTTCGGTGAGAGAAAGGGGGCGGGATTCCGCCCTCTTTTTTTGGCTGTCCGAGGGAAACCTGAAGCTGCTTGGTTCGGGTGTGAGAAATGTGAGGCTTGTGAGGAGAAGGACAGGAATCGACTGCGGATTCAACCAGCAGCGGTTTGTTCATCAAATGCAACTGCTGTCTATCGACGCCCAACCCCATTTTCCAGCGTCAAACACCAGTCTGCCTCGCAATGGGCCAGTCCCGGCGCCATCAGCTTTGGGTGCCGCAGGGTGCGGAGCTGAAATCAGTAGCGATAAGTGAAAATGAGGCCGGAGCCCCAGTCCGGGCTGGCTTCGCTGAAGCCGCCTACGGCGTATAGATTCAAGCGATTGTTGGTGCTCAAATGAAAATTCAGGTAGAGCATGGCTTCACTGATGGGGTCGCTGGTTGCAGTGACTGCCTGCTGCCAGTCGTAACTGCCGCCGAATGACAGGGTTGGCGTGATCCGGTAATCCGTGCCCACCGAACCAAGCCAGACATTGCGGTATTCGATGCCGTCAGGGGACCCTTTCCATTTGTATCCCACGTCCATAAAAGGCGTCCAGTCGGCGATGGGTTTGAAAAACCCTGCCTGCAGCGAGTAGTCGTTTTCGCCCGTTCCGAGAAATTTTTCCTTACTGGCAGTGCCGAATTTTATTTTTCCGCTGATATCGAGCCCAGCCCAGTGGGTGCGCTCGTCCAGGAGGGTATAGGTGGCCCGGGTGGAAATGTCGCCCATGCCCTCAGTGGTGCTGAGGTCTCCTGGCGAATTGAGCGGGTCGCCGCTTGCTGTGACGCTGCCGTCGCCCTGAACCCGCAGCCAGGCGGTCGACAGGCGCAGGTTCCAGTCGCCGGTGCGATATTTCAGGCTCATCGGTACTGCCCATGTTTCGGTTGTGGTCGGGCCGCCGTAATCGCCGGATGAGTAATCGAGCCCCAGGCTGGCGCTGAATTTGGCTTCGTCTGCCTGCACCGAGGGAGACACTATTACAAATGGCGTGCATAGCAAGGCAAAAAAGCGCATGGCGGTTATTACAAATGGGTGATTACGGGTTGAGTCGTGGTGCTGCGGGTTGTGCGTTGCCGCTTGTCGATCCGGCACGAAATCCGCAGGGATGAGGTATGGCCTCTACTGCATTGAGGCCAGCATAAACTGCCCTCCGCATCTTGGGCAATCTCAATCGTCGTGCTCTGGGCGCTCAGGACGTTCAACGCGCTCGACCTTCTCCGGGCGTTCGACTTTCTCCGGGCGCTCAACGCGCTCGACTTTCTCGGCACGTTCGACCTTCTCGGGGCGCTCAACGCGCTCGACCTTCTCGGCACGTTCGACCTTCTCGGGAAGTTCAACACGTTCGACCTTTTCAGCGCGTTCGATCATCTCAGGACGCTCAATTTTGTCTGATTTCTCGACCTTCTCCGGCCGCTCCATCTTTTCGGGTTGTTCGATGGCCTCTGGCCGTTCTGTTTTCTCGGTTCGCTCGGATTTTTCCGGAGATTCCGGCTTTTCGGAATGCTCCGGATGCTCCACCTCTTGATCTTGATGCTCGTAATCCGCGTCGGGGCGGTGTTCCTGCTTGTGTGCTTTCTCTTCATGACCGGCGCGCCGGACGGAGCCATCTTCTCGTTGTGAAGGCTTGTCCAGGTTGATTCCCGGGCGGGTTTGAACGTCCACCTCGCGGGCATGGAATTGCCGGCCTTCGCGCACGGCATCGATTTTTGCCCATTCGCCGGTGCGGGGCAGCGCTTGTTTGATCCGGGTGTCGGCGTTGATCAGAAAGCGTTGGCCGCCGATGCTGAGCCCCAACTTGTCAGCGTGACGAATGGGCCCCTGGACGACGACGCGATCGACCGGCTGACCACGTTCTTCCCGCTCTATCAGGGTGATGTGCATCCGGCCTTGCGCATAGCGGCCTTCGGCGCGAACGGTATCGCCGGGTTCAAGCTTGGGCAAACGCCCTTCCAGCGTGACGCCGTCGACGCTCAACTCGCCCCGGGCGTTGCGCTTCACTTCCCCCGTGAGGCTGTCAGGCGTATCGCTCGGTACCACATCCAGGCGGGTGGCGACCGAGTGGCCGTGCGCGCCCACAAAACCGCTCACCGCGACTTTGACGCCGCGTGCAAGTCCGGAAGGCAGCACCGCATCGGGACTCAAACTGATCGTACGCCCCTGTGCGCGCAACCCACCCGGATCGATCCCCTGGATCGGGGCGATCAACAGATGCCGGACTTGCACGTGTTGCACCGTGAGTTGATCGCCCTGACCCTTGGCCCGCGCACGCACAACCTGACCCACCGCCAGATTCTGGGGCGAGGCTGGCTTGCCGTGGAGGGTGACAGGTGTGGTTGGCGAATAATGCAATTCCAGCCCGTTCACGCAAATGCTGGCGAATCCGGTGATCATCCCGTCGACTTCAACCATAAGCCCGGTGCCGCCGCTGCCGCTGCCATCGCCGTCGGATTGACGCCCGGAGGAGAGGCCGGTGCCCCCCTGCCCGCTGCCGTCCGGCTCGCCGGGACGCAAACCCGTGCCACCTTGTCCGTTGCCGTCGCGCAGCGTTGGCGCACCGCCCGTCGTGCAGGGATTGGCAGCATGCAGGGTCGGCGTGAGCGCCAACGCCAGCAAGCCCAGCAAGACCTGGCGCCAGTGTTTCATGGTTGCTCACCGGATTCTTCCTGCTCGCTGGCCTGATTGAAATACTGGCCATAGGCCACCCGGTAACGGGCGTTGGCATCCAGGTGGTCGCGCTCCTGCAGTTCCATCGCTTTCTGGCTGAAAGCCTGCATCACCTGGCTCGACAGTTGGCGTGCATAGGCTGACAGAATCAGCGTTGAATCCTTGCTCAGGCGGTCGTAATAGACGCTGCGCTCGAGCAGGGGCGGCGCGTCGGGATGGGTCAGGTTGTGGGCGCAGGCATCCAGGTGGTCTTGCACGTTTTTGCCCAGATAAAACAGCTTTTCGTCCAGCCCGTGGCTGGGTACAAACGCATCGGTGACCAGGATGACGCGGTCGAGGTTGTCGATTTCCGCAACGCCCAGTCTGAGCCACTCATCCAGCACCACGCGTGGCCGGATGTCCTTGCTCACCGAGCGCACCAGCGATTCAAAGCTCATGAGCCCGCCTGCGCTGGCGAGCCGGTGCAAGGGGAGCGGACGGCCCTTGTTATCCAGGTATTCGGTATGTGCGATCCAGCGCGCCACGATTTGCGCGCCGATCGACACCGACAGCGGCGGCCCTTCGTTGCCGCTGACGATTTCGTTACGCAGCCGCTTCACATCCATCCGGTGGATGCCGGTGAGCAGGCTGACCCGGCTATCGGTCTGGGTTTTGCCCTCAACGGGCATCGCGGTTGCCACTTCCACGTAGGTCTGCTTGAGCAGATGGGTGAGCGCGGGGTATTGCACGCTGTAATGCAGCAACAGCTTGACCAGTGGGCGCAACAAGCGCTTCACCGCTGCCGTCAGCGAGCGAGGCGGTGTGACAAGTGCGTGGGCGACCCCCGGTTCTGGCATGGCTGGCGAATGAAAATTGAATGGAGGTGGTGAGTAAAAGTCACCACTTCAAGTGTGATAATTTACCACGTAACAGGGCGTTGCGTTCGGATATGAGGGAAGGGCGCCTATTCGGTGCCATGTTTGGTTTCAAACTGGATGCCGACTTTTTTCAGCAGATCGATTGGCAGCACGCCACCCGCAGAAATAATGACCGCGTCGTTCGGCAGGGTGGCTTGACCGGATTCCAGTTCCAGCAGCACTTCACCGGGCTCGATCCGGATTACGTTCGACTTGAGCAGGACATTGATGCGTCCCTGTTTCTGCGCCTCTTCCAGGCGTTGGCGGTTCTTGACCTTGACCCGACCGAAGGCGTCGCTGCGATACGACAGCGTGACTTCGGTATCCGCTTCGTCGGCAATGGCAAGCGCCGCTTCCAGTGCGCTATCGCCGCCGCCGACCACCAGCACCTTCTGTCCCCGGTATTGCTCGGCGTCGATCAGACGGTAGACCACCTTGGACAGCTCCTCGCCGGGGACATCCAGCTTGCGCGGGGTGCCGCGCCGGCCGATGGCCAGCAGCACCGCCCGGGCGGAATATTCTCCGCCCGAGGTTTTGATCTGAAAGCCCTTGCCATTCGGCTGGATGCTTTCCATGCGTTCCCTGAAACTGATTGTCAGCCCGGTCTTGCTCGACGATGCCGTTCCAGAATTCCAGCAGTGCCTCCTTGCTGATTTCCGACATCCTGACCTTGCCGACGATCGGCAACTGCACCGGGGCGGTCATGATGATCTTGTTGCGTGGGTAGTGGTACACCGTCCCGCCCAGTGAATCCTCCTGCTCCACGATCCGGTAGCGCAGCTTGTGCTGGATGGCGCCCAGCCCGGCCGCGATCCCGGCCGGACCCGCGCCGACGATGAGCACATCGAAATCGGTGTTGTCGTTTCCCTTGAGCGTATCCCTGATGGCGCTCATGGCCTGGCGCCCCTGTTCGGCGGCTTTGCGTACCAGCCCCATCCCGCCCAGTTCGCCGGCAATGAACAATCCCGGGATGTTGGTTTCGAAGTTGGGTTTGATCAGCGGGATGTCCACCCCGCGTTTTTCCGTGCCGAACACCAGCTTGATGGCCTCGAATGGGCAGGAAGCCACGCAGGCGCCGTGGCCGATGCAGACCGAGGGGTTCACCAGATGCGCCTTGCCGTCGATGATGCCAAATGCGCCCTCGGGGCAGGCTTTGACGCAGGAGCCTGAGCCGCAACATCGAAGCGGATCGACCACCGGGTGCAGCGAAATGGGTTCGCCTAATCCGGCTTCCCTGGATTCCTGTAATGCCAGGGCGTGCTTTTCCTCACGCTGGCGGCGTCGGTGGAAATAGAGGTAATACACCATCGACAGCGGCGCCAGGTAAAGCGCAAGGTTCAAAAACGAAAAATCCATCTCACATCCATCAGTAAATTGCAGCCCAACACCATCCCCGCGCTCGGAGGCGGCAGTATCCGCGAACGCGCGACACATTGTGTGTGACTTTACGGCACAGTGCGCGCGCTAACTTAGCGCCACATATAACAAATCAATATACGTGTAAAATATTTACACGCACAGGGGTAAATTTGTTAGTATTGCTGCCGTTATGGGTATTCATGTAGCGCTCAGATAAAGGCGGCAAAGTGCAGGAAACGTTGACGATGCAGGCTCCGCTCAGGCTGGAGGCGGCCACCGCTGCCCCGGCCAGGCCGCGCAAGCGCGAGATCGGCGCCTTCGCGATGACGCTGGGCGTGACCCTGCTGGTGGGGTGCGCCTGGACGATCAGCCGCTGGGGTGGCTTTACCGCAGGCTCGGACACCGGCTACAACCTGGGTCTGGCGGGCGGCATCATGCTGCTGCTGCTGTTCCTTTACCCGCTGCGCAAGCATTTCCGTTTCATGCATGGCTTCGGGCCGGCCAAATACTGGTTCGCCGGGCATATGACGCTGGGCATTCTGGGACCGCTGTTCATTCTGGTGCATTCGAATTTTCAGGTGGGCTCCATCAACGCCGGGATTGCGCTGGCCAGCATGTCGCTGGTGGCCGGCAGCGGCATCATCGGCCGCTTATATCTACACCCGGATTCACCATGGGCTGTATGGGCGCCGCGCCAATCTGAATGAGTTGCGCGAACTGGCCGGGCTGAATTCGAAAGAGCTTGAGTCGAAACTGGCCTTTGCCCCCAATGTGGAGAACGCCCTGACTGCTTTCGAGGCCGCGCTCGCCACGCCCCCGCGCGATCCGCTGCGTTCGGCTTGGGCATTTGTCACGCTCTGGTTACGTGGCCGCGTGGTCTGTTTTCGATGCGCGCGCGAACTGAATCAGCTTTACAAGAGCCATGCGCGCAAAAAGGGTTGGGACCATGCCAAGTATCGGCGTCGTCTCAGGGCGGCCAGGCATCTGGTGTTCACCTATGTGCAAGGCGTTCAGCGCGTCGCCCAGTTCAATACCTACGAACGTCTGTTCTCGCTGTGGCATGTGCTGCACGTGCCATTCGTCTACATGATGGTGTTCAGTGCGATTGCGCACGTTGTCGCTGTGCATATGTATTGATGGGGCTTTGGGAGCAGGAAAACGAATCAAGAACGGCAGCGTGGTTTCCATAAAAACACTTTTCGTTGCGCTGCTTCTGCTGCTATCCGGGTTGACGACAGGGCTGGGACTCCAATCGGCAGGGGCGGAGACGCTGGAAAGCGTGCTGATGCCGGGCAAGGTCATTCGTGGCCATGCCAAAACCGAAGACAAATGCGAAGCGTGCCACGTTCGCTTTGACCGCGAAGGACAGAACAAGCGATGCCGGGACTGCCACAAGGACGTGGGTCAGGACATGGCGCAGAAGCAGGGTTATCACGGGCGCATCAAGGAGCAATCCTGCCGAACCTGCCATACGGAGCACAAAGGGCGTGAAGCACGGATTGTCGTGCTGGACGAAAAGAAATTTGACCACAAGCTGACGGATTACCCGCTCAAGGGTAAGCACACGGAAACGGAATGCAGCAAATGTCACGCAACAGGCAAGACGTACCGCAGCGCGCAGAGCGCCTGCATTGCGTGCCACAAGCAGGACGACGAGCACAAGGGCAAGCTGGGCACGAAGTGCGCGGACTGCCATACCGAGCTCGACTGGAAGGAAGCGCAGTTCGACC
The DNA here is from genome assembly GCA_963818665.1 of uncultured Hydrogenophilales bacterium. GTDB lineage: Bacteria > Pseudomonadota > Gammaproteobacteria > Burkholderiales > Thiobacillaceae > Thiobacillus. The sequence goes on from CAWFTM010000017.1 coordinate 8,302, forward strand.
ATGACACGACGGATTTCAAACTTGAAGACAAGCACGCCAAAGCGAAGTGCAAGGATTGCCACAAGGGCAATGTCTTCAAGGACACGCCCATGGCGTGCGTGTCGTGTCACCGCGCAGACGACAAGCACAAGGGCCGCTTTGGCGATAAATGCCAGACCTGCCACAACGCCAAGGTGTGGGATGACATTTTGTTCGACCACGACCGCGACACGAAATACGGGCTGCGCGGCAAGCACAGGCAAACCCGTTGCACCGATTGCCACACTGGCAACCTGTACCGCGACAAGCTGCAGACGGCCTGTGTGTCGTGCCACCAAAAAGACGACAAGCACAAGAATTCTCTGGGCGAGAAGTGTGGCGATTGCCACGTCGAGCGCGGCTGGAAAGAAGCGCGGTTTGACCATGGCGTATCCCGCTTCCCTCTGCGCGGCAAGCATAACGACATCGAGTGCAAGGCCTGCCACAAAAGCCCGGTCTTCAAGGACACGCCCATGACCTGCATCGCCTGTCACAAAAAAGACGACAAGCACAAAGGCTCATTGGGCGACAAGTGCGGCGACTGCCATGGCGAGCGCGACTGGAAGGAAAACCGCTTCGATCACGGCAAAACGCGATTTGGCTTGCTCGGCAAGCACCGCGATGTGAAGTGTGACGATTGCCACAAGGATCGGAAATACCAAGACACGCCGACGGCCTGCATTGCCTGCCACAAGAAAGACGACGTGCACAAAGGCCAGCAAGGCGAGAAATGCGAGCAATGTCACAGCGCGCAGGACTGGAAACAGACCACCTTCAATCATGGCCGCACCCGGTTTCCGCTGCTGGGTAAGCATATGGCCGTGGAGTGCAAGAAATGTCACGCCACGGCGCAATACAAGGATGCCAAAACCGAATGCCTGGCGTGTCACGAGAAGGATGACGTGCACAAGCGGCGTTTGGGCATGGAATGCGAAAGCTGCCACAACGCGCGCAGCTGGAGCCTGTGGGACTACAACCACAACACCCGCACCCGGTTCAAGCTGGAGGGCGGACATCGCGGGCTGGATTGCTACAGCTGTCACAAAAAACCCGTGAGTGGCAAGGCGGTTTTGTCGACGACGTGCGTCAGTTGTCACGACAAGGATGACGTGCATGACGGGGCGTTTGGCCGGCAGTGCGACAAGTGCCATGACATCGATTCGTTCAAGCAAACCAGGGCACGCCTGGGGCAACTTCGCACCCCCGAAAAAACCGCGACCGATGTGACCTGTCCGACAACGGTTCGGGGGCTATGCCAGGACTGGCCGAGCCCCGCGCTTACGCTGCAAGCCATGCTTGCCGCAGGAGGAGACGCACGATGAGCCCAGATCATTCCGCAGTCCGCTGGTCGCCGAAGTCGTGGCTTGCATGGCTTTTCCTGCTGGCGTGCACGATGGGCGTGTTTTCTTCATCGGCGTACGCAGCCAACGCTGTCGGCAAGGATTTTGACCATGCCCGGACAGGTTTTCAGCTAAGTGGCGCCCACCGGAATGAACGGTGTGAATCGTGCCATATCCAGGGCATTTTCAAGGGAACCCCCACCCAATGCGCGAGCTGCCATACCAGCAGAGGTCAGCGAGCTTCATTCTCGACCATGCCGGCCAATCACATTCCGACCCAGCAGACATGCGATAGCTGCCACAACACCGCGTCATTCTCGGGTGCCCGCTTCAATCATGCCGGCGTCACGCCGGGCACCTGCTCGACCTGCCATAACGGGACGATCGCCACAGGCAAACCGACCACGCACATTGCGACCACGGCTGCTTGCGACACTTGCCACAACACCAGTGCCTGGACGCCAGTCGGTTTCAATCACAGCGCGGTCGCCGCAGGCAGCTGCGCCAGTTGTCACAACGGCAAAACGGCTACCGGCAAACCGACCACGCATATTGCGACCACGGCCGCGTGCGACACCTGCCACAAGACCTCTGCCTGGACCCCGGCTGCCTTCAGTCATACTGGTGTAGCCCCTGGCGCCTGCTCGACCTGCCACAACGGCAAAACTGCTTCCGGCAAACCGGCCATGCATATCCCGACCACGGCCGCGTGCGACTCTTGCCACAAAACCAGCGCCTGGAAACCCGCCGCCTTCAGCCACACTGGCGTGGCGCCCGGTAGCTGCGCCACCTGCCACAACGGCAAAACTGCTTCCGGCAAACAGACCGGCCACATCCCCACGACGCAGTCCTGCGACAGCTGTCACAAGAGCAGCGCCTGGACACCCGCCACTTTCAGCCACAGCGGCGTCGCAGCGGGCAGTTGCGCCACCTGCCACAACGGCAAGACCGCCACCGGCAAACCGGCCGTGCATATTCCGACCACGGCCGCCTGCGATTCCTGTCACAAGACCGTTGCCTGGAAACCCGCCGCCTTCAGCCATGCCGGCGTAGCGCCTGGGACCTGCTCGACCTGCCACAACGGCACCACTGCCAAAGGCAAGCCCACTACACACATCCCCACGACGCAGGCCTGTGACACTTGCCACAAGACCAGTGCCTGGACCCCGGCCACCTTCAGCCACACCGGCGTTGCGCCAGGGGCGTGTGCGACCTGTCATAACGGATCGAAGGCCACTGGAAAACCTTCGACACATATCCCGACCACGTCTGCCTGCGATTCCTGTCACAAGACCGCCGCCTGGAAACCCGCGACCATGAACCATACGGGAATTGCTCCGGGAACGTGTGCCACCTGCCACAACGGGACGACCGCGGGGGGTAAATCTGCAAGCCACATTCCCACCACGGCGGCCTGTGATACCTGTCATAAAACTTCGTCGTGGAATACTGCAACGATGAACCATGCCGGCGTCGCGCCCGGCACCTGTTCGACCTGCCACAACGGAACAACCGCGACCGGCAAGCCGACCAGCCATATCCCGACCACGGCCGCGTGCGACACCTGTCACAAGACCACTGCCTGGACCCCGGCCACCTTCAGCCACACCGGCGTCGCGCCCGGCACCTGCTCGACCTGCCACAACGGAACGACCGCGACCGGCAAGCCGACCAGCCACATCCCGACCACGGCCGCGTGCGACACCTGTCACAAGACCACCGCCTGGACGCCGGCCACCTTCAGCCACACCGGCGTCGCCCCGGCACCTGTTCGACCTGCCACAACGGAACGACGGCGACCGGCAAGCCGACCAGCCACATCCCGACCACGGCCGCGTGCGACACCTGTCACAAGACCACCGCCTGGACCCCGGCCACCTTCAGCCACACCGGCGTTGCGCCCGGCACCTGTTCGACCTGCCACAACGGCACGACCGCGACCGGCAAGCCGACCAGCCACATCCCGACCACGGCCGCGTGCGACACCTGCCACAAGACCAGCGCCTGGACCCCGGCCACCTTCAGCCACACCGGCGTTGCGCCCGGCACCTGTTCGACCTGCCACAACGGAACGACCGCCACCGGCAAGCCGACCAGCCACATCCCGACCACGGCCGCGTGCGACACCTGTCACAAGACTTCTGCCTGGACCCCGGCCACCTTCAGCCACACCGGCGTTGCGCCCGGCACCTGTTCGACCTGCCACAACGGAACGACCGCGACCGGCAAGCCGACCAGCCACATCCCGACCACGGCCGCGTGCGACACCTGTCACAAGACGACCGCCTGGACCCCGGCCACCTTCAGCCACACCGGCGTCGCGCCCGGCACCTGTTCGACCTGCCACAACGGCACTACCGCCACCGGCAAGCCGACCAGCCACATTCCCACGACGCAGGCGTGCGATACCTGCCACAAGACGACCGCCTGGACCCCGGCCACCTTCAGCCACACCGGCGTCGCCCCCGGCACCTGCTCGACCTGCCACAACGGAACTACCGCGACCGGCAAGCCGACCAGCCACATCCCGACCACGGCCGCGTGCGACACCTGTCACAAGACCAGCGCCTGGACGCCCGCCACCTTCAGCCACACCGGCGTCGCCCCTGGCACCTGTTCGACCTGCCACAACGGCACTACCGCCACCGGCAAGCCGACCAGTCACATTCCCACGACGCAAGCGTGCGATACGTGCCACAAGACGACCGCCTGGACCCCGGCCACCTTCAGCCACACCGGCGTCGCCCCTGGCACCTGTTCGACCTGCCACAACGGCTCTACCGCCACCGGCAAGCCGACCAGTCACATTCCCACGACGCAGGCCTGCGATACCTGCCACAAGACGACCGCCTGGACCCCGGCCACCTTCAGCCATACCGGCGTCGCCCCTGGCACCTGTTCGACCTGCCATAACGGGACGACCGCTACTGGTAAGCCGGGGGGACACATCCCGACTACGGCTGCCTGTGATTCGTGCCACAAAACAACCACGCCGTGGGCGCCTGCGACCATGAGCCACACGGCGGTTGTCGGCGCAACCTGCGACTCATGCCATGGCGGGGCTTACACCGCGGCGGGAGCGCAGGCCAAGCCGACCAATCACATCCCGACTGCCCTGGTGGGGGGCAAGACCTGCAATGCGTGTCACACCAGCACGACCAGTTGGTCGAGCCAGAAAATGGATCACAACAATATTGTGACCGGGTGCAAAACCTGTCATGCCAGCGGCACCAGTTATCTGGGCGGCATGGAGAAGGAGAGCGTGACCCACGAATCCAAAACAGCCACTGACTGTTCCCAGTCCGGTTGCCACAGACCCTTGGGGAACAAGGGGGTGGCCTATGTCAAATGGGATTAAGCCGACAGGTGATATTGGGCAATCAAAACGGGATACGTATGTTCTTTGCATCTAAAAACAGGCTGGCGGCGGCGCTGATCGGTTGTAGCGTTCTGGCAATCAGCCCGCAATCCGCGATGGCGCAGATTCTGGATGAAATCCAGATTCAGCCTGACAATTTCGAAAATGCCATCCGGTTGCAATTCAATGCCCGGATCCAGTTTGTACGTGCGGTGCCGGTCGGCAAGACCAACAGCATCCTGGTGTATTTCCGGGTAGTGCAAAGTGATGACCAGGAGGAAAGCACGACGATCCAAACGCTCAGATCCAAGCCTTTTGAACAGCTTCCCGGGGTCACCGTGACCTATGCGCCGCAGACCGCACAGATCCAAAAACTGACCCTGGTGATCGGCAAAGACAAAGTACCCCCCCAGGTCACGGTACGTGCGGGGGCGAACGGCCGCAGTGTGATCATCATTTTTGGCGACAAGCTCAGAAAGCACCAAACCGGTTTGGTCAGCAAACGCTATGCATTGACCCTGTTGAGCACAGAATCCAAAAATGAACTGGGCAGGGTCATCCCCCGGGAGTTTCAGGATCATGAAGTTTTCACGTCGCAGCAAACCCGCGATGGCATGACCCTGTATGAATTGAACCTGGGTTACTTTGATACGCCCGAACAGGCGGAGCAGGTTCGCGCCAGGCTGCTGGCCCAATTTCCGGATGCCAGCGTGATCGATCTGCTCAAGCGCAGGGAGGACACACTCAAGGCCGCCTCCGCAAAGGCTGAGCCGACTTTTAACTTGCCCGAGGCGCCGTTGCCCGAAGTGGAAGGCCAGGCAGCCGCGTTCATGGCTAAAGCGCAGGAAGCGCTCAAAGCGACAAATTACGAACTGGCCATCACCGAATTCAACCGAGTATTGCTGTTGCCGCCGAACAAGTATTCGCAGGATGCACAAGAGCTGATCGGCCTGGCCCGGGAACGCAATGGTGAATGGGCCAAAGCCAAGGCGGAATACGATCTTTACCTGAAGCTGTTTCCGGATGGGCCGGGTGCGGATCGGGTGCGTCAGCAACTTGCTCAACTGAAAGTACCCGCTCCGGGCGCCCGCAAAGTAAAAGTCAGGGACGCAACCGTCGTCAAAACCGTTACCGGCAATTTTTCCCAGTTTTATTACGGCGGACAAACCCAAACTCAAACCGCCTTCAATACTCCCACCACACCGGGAACGTCATCGCTTACGTCCACCGACCAGTCCGAGCTGAGAAGCAGCCTCGATCTCAAAGGGCTTTATCGGGATGCTGATGCGGATCAGAAGGTGGTGTTTCGGGGTGACGACACGCGCAGCTTTATCGATACGCGTCCGAACCGGAGCCGCGTTCTGTCTGCTTTTTATGAATACAAAGGGTATCAGAACGGATTCAGCGCCAAAGTAGGCCGACAGACGCCGATATCCGGTGGCGCGCTCGGCCGTTTCGATGGCGCGTTGCTGGGCTACGAATTTGCGCCCAAGTGGCGTGCCAACGTGATCGCGGGAATGCCAGTGGAGTTCCCGTCGCTGGACACGGATCAGACATTCTGGGGGGTGAGCCTGGATGCGGATGAACTGACCGAGCGCCTGCGCGCCAAGACCTACTACATTGACCAGACTGCGGATGGCCTCGTGGACCGGCGTGCGGTGGGGCTGGAACTGGGGCTGTATGACGCGCGGGGCTCCGTCAGTAGCCTGCTGGATTACGACATCAGTTACGGCGTGCTCAACATTGGCACCTTGCAGAGCAACTGGCTGAGCGAGGGCGGAACCAGCCTCAGCTTCGGGCTGGATTATCGCCGCTCGCCTCCGCTCACAACATCGGCTGCCTTGTATAACAGCGCGGTGACGGGCATGTCGCCGATTCCCACCAGCATCGAGCAATTGCTCCAGACCGATTCCGAGGACCAGATTCGCACCTGGGCGGAGGAGGCGAGCGCCATTTCCGAGTCGGCCACGGCGGGATTCCTGACGCCGCTGAGCGAGATATGGCAACTGGGCGGCGATTTCAGCTGGTCCAGAACGGGCGATCTGCCCGGCCAGACCCTGGATGACGGGACGGTGATTCCGCCCACGCCGGCCACCGGCAATATTTACGTCTATTCCCTGCGTGCCATCGGCTCCGGTCTCCTGACGACGAACGACGTCCACGTATTCAGCCTGTCGCTGAACAATGGTGATTTCTATCACGGTGAACTGTTCGTTTACAACAATACGACCCGGCTGGGCCGCTGGACACTTGAACCCTCGCTAAAATACTATCAACAGCAATCCGACCCCGATACCGACCTGGCTCGCTGGACACCCGAACTCCACCTGACCTATCTGTGGAAGGACAATTTGTCGCTGGAAGCCGACTACACCTATGAACATTCGACCACAACCAGCCCCGACAGCGAGGATATCAGCCAGCAGCACTTTTTCTATGCGGGATACCGCTGGGACATCTGAGCAGCAAACACCATGAGAAGCGTCGCGTGCTGGAAGTGATCGGACTCGGTTGCCTGCGGGGTGAGCGCCGCCTGTTTGGCGGCGTGTCGTTTAAGCTCAAGCCCGGCGGCCTGATCTGGATACAGGGCGGCAACGGCAGCGGCAAGACCACCCTGCTGCGCACGCTGTGCGGGCTGACCCAGGCGATGGCCGGCGAGGTACGCTGGCGCGGCGAGACGATCCAGACGCTGGGCGAGGATTACCGGCGCGAGCTGACTTATATCGGCCATGCCAATGGCCTGAAGGAAGATCTCAGTGCTCTGGAAAACCTGCGTATCACTGCGCAACTTGCCGGCCAGTCGGTTAGCCACGAGCAGGTTGCAGAAGCCTTGCAGGGTAGCGGTCTGGCTGGACGGGAACAGCTGCCGGTCAAGTTCCTGTCTCAGGGGCAGCGTCGCCGCACCACCCTGGCTCGGCTCCGGCTTCCCGATCCACGCATGATCTGGCTGCTGGATGAGCCCTTCAACGCACTGGATACCCATGCGGTCGCCGGGATCAAGTCACACCATGGAAAACCACTTGGCGCAGGGTGGCATGATTGCGCTGACCACCCATCAGGATGTGGCGATCCAGACGGCCGATATTCAAACGCTGCAATTGGATGCTTGAGGTGATTCGCAAGTGAATCGGACGCTGCGTGTCATTGTCTTGCGCGATCTGCTGCTCGCCGTGCGCCGGCGTGCCGATGTGGCGACCACGCTGTTTTTTTTCGTCATCGTTGCCAGCCTGTTTCCGCTGGGGGTGGGGCCGGAACCCAAATTGCTGCGTGCCATGGCGCCGGGCATTGTGTGGGTGGCCGCGTTGCTGGCCTCGATGTTGTCGCTGGAGCGGCTGTTCGCTGCGGATTATGCGGATGGCAGTCTGGAACAACTGGTGTTGGCGCCCGAACCGCTCGTTCTGGTGGTGATCGGCAAGGTGCTGGCCCACTGGCTGGTATCGGGCTTGCCGCTGGTGTTGATTTCGCCGGTGATCGCGCTGCAGTACGGCCTGCCGGCCGAAGCCATCGTCACGCTGCTGCTGGCGCTGCTGTTGGGGACGCCGCTGCTGAGCCTGATCGGCGCGATCGGCGCGGCGCTGACGGTGGGGGTGCGCGGCGGCGGGGTGCTGATCTCGCTGCTGGTGCTGCCGCTGTATGTGCCGGTGCTGATCTTCGGCGCGGGCGCGGTGGATGCCAGCACCATCGGCATGGAGGCCGCTGGCCATCTGTCGATACTCGGCGCATTGCTGCTGCTGGGCATGGTGCTGGCGCCCTGGGCGACTGCGGCCGCACTGCGGATATCGCTGGAATAATGACCCTTATGGAATCTTCATCCGCATGAAATTGAACTGGTTCAAATACGCCTCCCCCGTCACGTTTTATCCGCTGGCGGGCACGCTGATTCCCTGGTTCGCGCTGGCCGCGGCCGGGCTCACCCTGGCCGGTCTCTATATCAGCTTCTTTGTCGCGCCCACCGATTTCCAGCAGGGCGAGTCATATCGCATCATTTTCATTCACGTGCCTGCGTCCTGGATGTCGATGTTCATCTATGTGGTGATGGCGGCCTGGGCGGCGGTCGGACTGATCTTCAACACGCGCCTGTCGTCGATGATGGCCAGCGCGCTGGCGCCGACCGGCGCGCTGTTCACCTTCATCGCCCTGTGGACCGGGGCACTGTGGGGCAAGCCGACCTGGGGCGCGTGGTGGGTGTGGGATGCGCGTCTGACCTCCGAGCTGATCCTGCTGTTTCTGTATATCGGCTTCATGGCGCTGCACGCCGCCATCGACGATCCCCGCCGCGCCGACCGCGCCAGCGCGGTGCTGGCGCTGGTGGGCGTGGTCAACGTGCCGATCATTTATTTCTCGGTCAAGTGGTGGAACACCCTGCATCAGGGCGCGTCGGTCAGCATGACCATGGCGCCCAAAATGGCGGCCACCATGCTGCTGGGGATGCTGATCATGGCGCTGGCCTGCTGGATGTACAGCATTGCTGCGGCGCTGGCGCGGGTACGCTGCATCATTCTTGAGCGTGAGCAACAGGCCGAGTGGGTCGCCAATTTGAGCAGGGAACCAACATGATCTGGAACAGTCTGGGCGACTTCATCGCCATGGGTGGCTATGGTTTTTATGTCTGGGGGTCTTACCTCGTCACAGCCGGCCTTATCGTGGCTGAAATTTTATTGCTGCGCGCACGCCGTCATGCCGTCGAGAAGTCGCGTCGGGCGCAAGCGCTCTTATCCGAGTAGATGAAACATGAAACCACGACATAAACGCATGGTCCTGATTGCTGCCGGTCTGGGGGCCGTGGGCCTGGCGGCGGCGCTGGTACTGAACACCTTGCGCAGCAACATGGCGTTTTTCTTTACGCCAAGCCAGATCGCCGCCCACGAAGCGCCTGCCGGTCGCAGCCTGCGTATCGGCGGGCTGGTGGAGGCAGGGAGCGTCAAGCGCGAAGGCGTCACGGTGCACTTCACCGTGACCGACACCGCTCAATCCATTCCCGTGGTGTACACCGGCATCCTGCCCGATCTGTTCAAGGAAGGAAAAGGCGTGGTTGCCCAGGGCGAACTGGACGCCCAAGGCGTGTTCCAGGCCAGCGAGGTACTGGCCAAACACGATGAAAACTATATGCCCCCCGAGGCTGCCGAAGCGCTCAAGCGTGCCCAAACCTCAGGCGAAAGCACCGGCAAGACGCTGGTCATGGATACGGAAAGCAAACCTCAATGATTCCTGAAATCGGCCACTTCGCGCTCGTCATCGCATTCCTGATTGCCGCTGCATTAACGATTTTTCCCATCGTCGGCGCGCAGCGTGGCATCCCGTCCTGGATGGCGATGGCGCGCCCCGCCGCGCAGGGTTTGTTCGTGTTCGTCACCCTGGCCATGACGTGCCTGGCGTATTCCTTTGCCGTCAATGATTTTTCCGTGCTGGTGGTCGCCAGCAACTCCAACTCGATGCTGCCGCTGCCTTATCGGCTGGCCGCCGTGTGGGGCAGCCATGAAGGCTCCATTCTGCTGTGGGTATTCATGCTCGCGCTGTGGATGGTCGCGGTGTCGCTGTTCAGCCGCCATCTGCCGCGCGAAATGGTGGCGCGCATTCTGGGCGTCATGGGCTTCATCAGCGTCGGCTTCCTGCTGTTCATGCTGCTGACCTCCAACCCGTTCGAGCGCCTGCTGCCCGCCGCGCCCGATGGCCGCGATCTCAATCCGCTGCTGCAGGACCCCGGCATGGTGTTCCATCCGCCCATGCTCTACATGGGCTATGTGGGCTTTTCCGTGGCCTTCGCCTTCGCCATCGCCGCGTTGCTGGGCGGCAATCTGGACGCAGCCTGGGCGCGCTGGTCGCGGCCGTGGACAACGGTGGCCTGGGTCTTCCTCACCCTCGGCATCGCGCTCGGCAGCTGGTGGGCGTATTACGAGCTGGGCTGGGGCGGCTGGTGGTTCTGGGATCCGGTTGAAAACGCTTCGTTCATGCCGTGGCTGGTCGGCACGGCGCTGATGCACTCGCTGGCGGTGACCGAAAAGCGCGGCAGTTTCAAGAACTGGACGGTGCTGCTTGCCATTGTTGCCTTTTCGCTTTCGCTCCTGGGCACCTTCCTCGTGCGTTCCGGCGTGCTGACCTCGGTTCATGCGTTTGCCACCGACCCCAAGCGCGGCATTTTCATCCTGATTTTTCTGGCGATTGTCACCGGCGGATCGCTCCTGCTGTTCGCCTGGCGCGCGGGCAAGGTCGGGCTGGGCGGGCGCTTCGATCTGGTGTCGCGCGAATCCATGCTGCTCGCCAACAATGTGATTCTGGTGGTGGCCGCCGGTTCGGTGCTGCTGGGCACGCTGTATCCGCTGGTGCTCGATGCACTGGGGCTGGGCAAGATTTCCGTCGGCCCGCCGTACTTCGATAACGTGTTCGCCCCGCTCATGGCCCCCGCCATTTTCCTCATGGGCGTCGGCCCGCTGGCGCGCTGGAAAGCCGCGAGCCTGCCGGAACTGGCGGTGCGCTTGCGCTGGGCGTTCGGCGTCAGCCTCGTCAGTGCCTTGCTGCTGCCTTTCGCGCTGGGATCGTGGTCGCCCATGGTCAGCTTCGGCCTGCTGCTCGCCCTGTGGGTGTTCAGCTCCACCGCGCTCAATCTGTGGAGCCGGGTCAGGCCGACAGCAGGGCGCTACGCTGCGCCAGCGCCTGGGCAGCCAGTCGCGCAGCTATTACGGCATGTTGCTGGCGCATCTCGGCGTCGGTGTGTTCATCGTCGGGGTGACGCTGGTCAAGGGCTACGAAACCGAAAAGGATGTGCGCATGGAGGTGGGCGACACGGTCAGCATCGGCGCCTACCAGTTTGTGTTCAGGGGCGTGACCGAAATGCCCGGCCCCAACTACATGGCCTCGCGCGGCACCATCGACATTTTGAGAAATGGCCAGCTGGAGCGCACCCTGGCGCCGGAAAAACGCATGTATTTCGCTACCCGGATGCCGATGACCGAGGCAGCCATCAACACCGGTTTCACCCGTGACCTGTATGTCTCGCTGGGCGAGCCGGTCGGGGACGGCGCCTGGGTGGTGCGCGTGTATGTCAAACCCTTCGTCGACTGGATCTGGGGCGGCTGTCTGATCATGGCGATGGGCGGTGCGCTGGCGCTGACCGACCGCCGTTACCGCCTGACGCGTCGCCGCGCACAGGCCGTGCCGGCTGTTGAGCCGGTTGCGGAGGCGGCATGAAAAAAGCCTGGGTTCTGATTCCGTTGGCGGTGTTCGTCGCCATGCTGGTGTTCCTGGGGGTGGGGCTCAAGCTCGACCCGCGCGAGGTGCCTTCGCCGCTGATCGACAAGCCCGTGCCGACGTTCAGCCTGCAAACGCTGGATGAGCCTTCCCGGCTGCTGTCTTCCGCTGACATGCGTGGGCAGGTCTGGCTGCTCAATGTGTGGGCATCGTGGTGCGGTGGCTGCCGCGAGGAACACCCCACGCTGGTCGAGTTCGCCCAAACCCGGGCCGTGCCGATAGTCGGGCTGAATTACAAGGATCAGCCGGACGATGCGCGCCGCTGGCTGGGCCGTTTGGGCAACCCCTACATTGCCAGCGTGTCCGACCTCGACGGCCGGACGGGCATCGAATTCGGGGTGTACGGCGTGCCTGAAACCTTCGTCATCGACAAGGCCGGAGTCATCCGCCACAAGCAGATCGGGCCGATCACGCCCGACATCCTGCGCGACACGATTCTTCCGCTGGTGAAAAAACTCAATGCTGCTTAAATCAATGCTTCCGTTTTTGTTCGCCGTGCTGCTCGCACCAGCGTTCGCCAAAGAGGCCGCACCGGTTGCAGCCGACCCCGTCGCCGAAGCACGGTTGATGCAGCTCTCCAGTGAATTGCGCTGCCTGGTGTGCCAGAACCAGACCATTGCCGACTCCAACGCCGAGCTGGCGGTCGATCTGCGCAACGAAATTCGCGAAAAAATCCAGGCCGGCATGAGTGATGCCGAGATCAAGGACTTCATGGTCGCCCGTTATGGCGACTTCGTGCTGTATCGCCCGCCGGTCAAGAACACGACGCTGGTGCTCTGGATCGGCCCCTTTCTGCTGCTGGCAGTGGGCGGCGGCATCCTGGTTTTCAACCTGAAACAGCGTCGGCAGCGTGCCGCCGACCCGGCATTGAGCCATGACGAAGCGGCGCTGGCGGAATCCCTGCTGCACACCGACCCAACCAAGGAAACGACATGACCGGATTTTTGATTGTGATGGGCGTACTGATCGCCCTGGGGCTGGCCTTCGTGCTGCCCGCGCTGGTGAAGCAGCGTGGCGAGGATGAAAAAACGTCGCGCGCGCAAGCCAACGTGCTGATTTATCGCGACCAGATCAAGGAGCTGGATGCCGATCTGGCACATGGCACGATCAGCGCAGAGCAACATGCGGTCGGTCGGCGCGAACTGGAAAAGCGCGCGCTGGAAGACACGCTGGCGGCGGTGAACGACATCACGCCGACGCAAGCCGGGCGCGGGCGCTGGGCGCCCATCGCGCTGGCGGTACTGATTCCCGTCGCCGCCGTGGGGCTGTATCTCAAGATCGGCATGCCCGAGGCCATCGCGCCCCTGGCATCGTCGTCTACTCAGGAAGCGGCCGCACCCGCCGGCGCGCAGGGCGACAGCCCGCACAGCACGTCCTTTGAGAGCATCCGGGCGATGGCCGAGAAACTCGCGGCCAGTCTGAAGGACAAGCCAGACGATGGCGCGGGCTGGGCCATGCTGGCGCGTTCCTACAACGTGCTGGGCCGCTTTGCCGAAGCCGCCGATGCCTATGCCCGTGCCGAAAAACTGCTGCCACCCGATGCGCAACTGCTGACTGATCACGCCGACGCGCTGGCCATGTCGCAGGGGCAAAAACTCGATGGCGAGCCGCTGGCCCTGCTTCAGCGCGCCCTCAGAATCGATCCCGCCAACCTCAAGGCGCTGGCGCTGATGGGCACCGCCGCGTTCGACCGCAAGGATTACAAGGGCGCGATCGCATACTGGGAAAAGGTGGTTCAGGTGGCGCCCGCCGATTCGGAATTTACCCAGTCGCTGCAAGCGAGTCTGGAAGAAGCCCGCGCCCTGGCTGAGGGGCGCACGCCACCGGTAGCGGCGCTGCCGGCCATCATGCCTGCCGCGCCGGAAGCGGCTGTTCCTGACGCTGCTGCCCATGGCGGCCAGGTCAGCGGCCAGGTCAAACTGGCGTCGACGCTGGCCGCCAAGGTGTCAGCCGGGGACACGGTGTTCATCTTCGCGCGCGCCGAAAAAGGCCCGCGCATGCCGCTGGCCATTCTTCAGTTGAAGGCGGGTGATCTGCCGGCCCGCTTCAGCCTGGACGATTCCAACGCCATGGCACCGGGCATGAAGCTGTCGGCCTTTCCCGCGGTCATGCTCGTTGCCCGCATTTCAAAAAGCGGCAATGCCAGTGCACAAAGCGGCGATCTGGAAGGCAGCGTCGGCCCGCTCAAACCTGGCACGCAGGATATTCAGATCAGCATCGACCGGGTGATCCCCTGAGCGATTGCCCTTATTGCGGACGTCTGCTCTTGAGTGGACTCCCAACGATGACTGCCTGAACGACAGCTTGGGGCCGGCGTGATCTTCCCCATACCTTTACTCACCGAAAGGGCGGGAGCCCCATCCCCTGCCTTCAGCATTCCATGCCGATCCACCGTTTATGAGTGCTCCCTTTTTGATTCATGTTGGCGCGGAAGACTGGCTGCACCCGGACTGGCGCGGCCGTTTTTACCCTGCCGACCTGCCCGATGACTGGCGGCTGTCTTACTACAACACCCGGTTTCAGACGGTGTATCTGTCGGCGGCGCGCTGGCAGGCCGCGTCCCCTGCCGAATGGGCGCAATGGCTGGATGAAACACAGCCCGGCTTTCATTTTCTGCTGGCGGCGGGCACGGGCGCGCCCCCGGTTAGTCCCCGTGTGATCGTGGTCATGCCGGATTGGGCGGCGTCGCATGTCTGGTGGCTGGACGACGCGCCCGACCTGCGCGCACTGGCGCGTCGCGCGGCGGAGCAGGCTGCAGCGGGCGAACCGCTGTACGTGATCAGCCGGCAGGGCAATCTGGGCTTGCTGGAGCAGGTGGATACCTTGCGGCAGGTGCTGGGCTACTGAATCCGCTGAATTTGGCTTGAAATTGTCTGTGCGGCGTCAGCGCGACGGCGGGTCTTGCTAAAATGCGCCGTTGATTCAAAAGCACACAGGCTCGACTCCCTTTGCAAAACGATAATCTGGTCGAAATCGAACAGCTCGCTTTCGGCTATGGCGCCCGCTCTATCCTGACGAACATCAACCTGACCGCAAAACGCGGCCAGGTGGTCGCCATCATGGGTAGCAGCGGCTGCGGCAAAACCACCTTGTTGCGCTTGATGGGCGGGCAGCTCAAGCCCAGCCAGGGCGTGGTGCGGGTGGCGGGTGAGTCGGTGGGAGAACTCGACCAGAAAGGCCTGTGTCGTCTGCGCCGCAGAATGGGCATGCTGTTCCAGTTCGGCGCGCTGTTCACCGACATGACGGTGTTCGACAACGTGGCGTTCCAGCTGCGCGAACACACCGACCTGCCGGAAGACGCCATCCGCGATCTGGTGCTGATGAAACTGCATGCCGTCGGCCTGCGCGGCGCGGCGAACCTGATGCCGGCCGAACTGTCCGGCGGCATGGCGCGGCGGGTGGCGCTGGCGCGTGCGGTTGCGCTCGATCCCATGCTGGTGATGTACGACGAGCCGTTTGCCGGGCTCGACCCCATCTCGCTGGGCGTGATCGGCAACCTGATCCGCCGCCTGACCGATACGCTGGGGCTGACCTCGATCGTCGTCACCCATGACGTGCACGAGTCGCTGAAGATCGTCGATTACATTTATTTCATCTCGGACGGCGTGGTTGTCGCCGAGGGAACGGCCGCTGAAATCAGCGCCTCCGGTTTGCCGTTCGTGCATCAGTTCGTGCATGGCGAGGCCGATGGCCCGGTGCCGTTCCACTATCCGGCTCCTGCTTACGCCGATGACTTGCGGCTGGGAGGCTCGGGTGCTTAAGCAGACCATCGAAAATCTGGGCAATCGCACCATTCAGGGCGTCTGGCGCATGGGTTTTGCGATGCGCTTCTTCGTGACGATCCTGCTGCATTCGGGCACGGCATTCCGCCGTTTCGGCCTCACCATCCGCGAACTGTATTTCAGCGGCGTGCTTTCGCTCATCATTATTCTGGTGTCGGGGCTGTTCGTCGGCATGGTGCTCGGGCTGCAAGGCTACGAGACCCTGCAAACCTACGGCGCGGAAGAGTCGCTGGGCATACTGGTGTCGCTGTCGCTGGTGCGCGAGCTGGGGCCGGTGGTGGCGGCCCTGTTGTTCGCCAGCCGTGCCGGATCGGCGATCACGGCGGAGATCGGCCTGATGAAGGCGACCGAGCAACTGTCGGCAATGGAAATGATGGCGGTCGACCCGATTGCGCGCGTGGTGGCACCGCGCTTCTGGGCGGGGGTGATTTCCATGCCGCTGCTGGCGGCGCTGTTTTCAGCGATGGGGATCTTCGGCGGCTATCTGGTCGGCGTGAAGCTGATCGGTGTTGACGAGGGCGCGTTCTGGTCGCAGATGCAAAACGCGGTCGATTTCGAACAGGACATCCTGAATGGCGTCATCAAGAGCGTGGTGTTCGGCGTCGCCATCACCGCGATTGCGCTGTTCGAAGGCTACGATGCGCCGCCCACCGCCGAAGGCGTCTCGGGCGCGACCACACGCACTGTGGTGACCTCCAGTCTGGTTGTGCTGGCGCTGGATTTTGTTTTGACTGCATTCATGTTCCGGGGAATTGGCTAAACATCATGAACAAGACCGTGCTCGATCTCTGGGTGGGATTATTTGTTATCGCTGGCATCGCCGCGCTGCTGTTTCTGGCGCTCAAGGTCGGCAGCACCAGCGCCATCACTGCGTCGGATAGCTACGAAGTCGTTGCCCGTTTTGAAAATATCGGTGGGCTCAAGCTGCGGGCGCCGGTCAAGAGCGCCGGCGTCGTCGTCGGCCGGGTGGCGGATATCCAGTTCGACAATGAAACCTTCGAAGCGGCAGTGACGCTTCGTCTCGACAAGCGCTATGCTTTCCCCAAGGACAGTTCGGCGGCCATCCTGACTTCGGGCTTGCTGGGCGAGCAATACATCGGCCTGGATGCGGGGGGTGACAGTGTGAAACTCAAGGCTCAGGATCGCATCCTCATCACGCAGGACGCCGTGGTGCTGGAAAACCTGATCGGCCGGTTCCTGTACGACAAGGCTCAGGAAGGAGCGCCCCAATGAAACTCGACTTCCCTGCATTCAGCCGTCTGACCCGCGCCCTGTCGGTGGTGGGCATGCTGATGATCGCCCCGCACGGGCAGGCAGACACCATCAACTTGCAGCAGGCGGTGGAAATGAGCCTGGCGGCCGACCCCCGCATCAAGGAGCGTGAGCAGGTGGTCGAGGCGGCACGCGGCCTGCTGAGGGAAGTGCAGGGCAATATGGGCTGGCGGGTGGGCGTCAACGCTTTCGTCGGCCTGGCGCCGGAAGTCGAGGGCGGGTTTTACGAGGGGGGCGCCCAGTCGTGCACGTCTTTTCCGTGCACCCCGCGCAGCGACGGCAATGAACTGAACGGCCTGTCCGACTGGACCCATCTCGGCTTTACGCTGATCAAGCCGCTCTACACCTTCGGCAAGGTCGAACACTACGGCGACGCGGCGCAGGGCAACATCGACATCAAGCGCGGTGAACTCAAGCAGACACGCACCGATATCGTGTACGACACCAAGCGCGCCTATTTCGGCTATCTGGCTGCCCGCGATATCCGGCTGTATCTGGAAGACATCCAGGCACGTTTGCAAAAAGAGCTCACCAGCGTTGAAAAAAGCCTGGCGGACGACACCGGCACTTCCAGGCAATCCGACCTGTATGCCTTGCAAACCGTCCAGGGCTTGCTGTCGAGATATGGCAACCAGGCGCGCGCGCTGGAAAAAATCAGCCTGGATGGCCTGAAAGTGCTGACCGGTATCGGCCTGGCGGGGAATTTGAGCGTGGCCGACGAGCGGCTCGAGCCGGTGCCCTTTCCGCAGACCGAACTGGCCGAGTTCCAGGCGCGTGCGTTGCAGAGCCGCCCTGAAATGGAACAGCTCGAAGCCGGACTGCGCGCCCGTCGTGCCCTGGTGTCTGCCAAAAAAGCGGATCGCATGCCGGATGTGTATGCCGGGGTGATCGGCGAATTCAACTATGCCTCGCGACGCGACAGTCTGGACAACCCCTACGCCAACGATTTTTTCAACAGTGGCGGCCTGACCCCGGTGGTCGGCGTGAAGTGGGATACCGCGTTCGACGTGGCGAGCGCACGCGTCGACCAGGCGCAGGCCGAACTGGAGGCGCTCAACCACAAGAAGGCCTTCGCGCTGGAAGGGGTGCCGTTCGAGGTGGGCGAGGCGTATGCCCATGCCCAGTCCAATTTCGCCTCGCAGCGTGAGTTGGGAGTCGAGCGCGACCGCAGCGCGGCGCTGGGTGGTGGCGTCGCTGGCCGATTTCTCGGCCGGACTGGAAAGCGCCGACAAAATGGTCGAAGCGCTGAAGAACTATGTGCTGACGCAAACCGAATACGTGCGCGCCATCAACGAATACAACATGAACGTGGCGCAACTCGCACGTTTGACGGGTGAACTCAAGTAAGCAGAGCGCGTCTACTGGCTTGTTTGACCCGATTATTGAACAGGATTATCTGGATGATTATGCTGCGTTCTTTTTTACTGTCGCTGGCCCTGATGTTCGGCCTGAATTCTGGTTGCGTTCGGGCGGCCGATGTCCCGCCGGACGTCCTGGCACGCACCACGACCCAGGAGGTCCTGGTCATCCTGAAGCAGGAGAAGGAGCTGACACCAGGCCAGGGTCTATCAACTGGTCGAGGCCAAGGTCCTGCCCAATTTCGATTTCAATCGCATGACCCAGCTCGCGGTCGGCAAGCACTGGCCGAGCGCCACTGCACAGCAGAAGAAGGCGCTGGTCACCGAGTTCCGCAATTTGCTGGTGCGTACCTATTCCAGTTCGCTGACGGAGTTTTCCAACCAGGCGGTCGAGTTCAAGCCGATGACGATCAAGCCGGATGCCACCGACGTGACGGTGCGCTCCGAAATTCGCCAGCCGGGCAGCCAGCCGGTCCCCATCGACTACAGCATGTACAAGACGGATTTCGGCTGGAAGGTCTACGACGTGGCGATCGATGGCGTCAGCCTGGTGACCAATTACCGGGCGTCCTTTTCCAGCACCATCCGCCAGAGCGGCATTGACGGCCTGATCGCCACGCTCGCCGCCAAGTCACCCCAAAGCCCCGCCAAACCGGCGCCGCGCCCCGAATCGTGATGACCTGTGAGGGCAGCTGCTGCCGTATCGCCGGCGCGGTCACCGTGGACAGCGTCGGCGGGCTGCTGCGCGAATTGCAGCCGCAGCTCGAAAGCGGAATGGATACGCTGGATTTCAGCCGCGTTGAACTCGCCGACTCGGCTGCGCTGACGCTCATCTTCAGCGCCATGCGCCACGCCCGGCAAGCCGGACACGGCTTCGTCTGCACCGGTCTGCCCGCCAGTTTCACCACCCTCGCCGAACTCTACGGGGTGTCCGCGTTGCTTCCCGAATGAACCCGATCCAGCCCGGCGATCAGCGTGCGCGATCTGTGCAAACGCTTTCGCACCACCCAGGCGCTCGACGGGGTTTCGCTCGACATTCAGCCGGGCGAGTTTTTTGGCCTGCTGGGCCCCAACGGCGCCGGCAAAACCACGCTGATTTCCATCCTCGCCGGGCTCACCCGCGCCGACTCCGGCCACGCCGCCATCATGGGGCATGACGTGGTGCGCGACTACCGGCAGGCGCGGCGCGCGCTCGGCGTGGTGCCGCAGGAGCTGGTCTACGATCCGTTTTTCAATGTGCGCGAAACCCTGCGCATCCAGTCCGGTTATTTCGGGCTGCGGCGCAACGACGGCTGGATCGACGAGATCATGCATCACCTCGATCTGACCCCGCATGCCGCCAAGAATACGCAAAGCCTGTCGGGCGGCATGAAGCGCCGCCTGCTGGTGGCGCAGGCGCTGGTGCACAAGCCGCCGGTGATCGTGCTCGACGAGCCCACCGCCGGGGTCGATGTCGATCTGCGCCGTTCGCTGTGGGAATTCATCAGCCGTCTCAACCGCGAAGGCCACACCATCCTGCTGACCACGCATTATCTGGAAGAGGCCGAGGCCCTGTGCGGCCGCATCGCCATGCTCAAGGCGGGGCGCATCGTGGCCTGCGACACCACCCGCAACCTGTTGCAGCGCACCAGCGAGCATTGCGCCGCGCTGCGCCTGGCAAGGCGCGCCGCCTGCTGCCTGGGCGGCAGCGCTTGCAAGCGCTGCCGGACGGCGGCTGGCGCTTCAGTTTCAGCGATTACAGCGAACTCGAAACCCTGCTGGCCGGGGTGCGCAGCGCAGGCGGGCGGGTGACCGAGATGCAGCTGCTCGAACCCGATCTGGAGGATGTCTTCACCGACATCATGCCAAGCGGAACAGACGCATGAACGGCTTTCTCGCCCTGCTCTACAAGGAACTGCTGCGCTTCTGGAAGGTGGCGGTGCAGACCGTGGTGGCGCCGGTCGTCACCGCGTTGCTGTATCTGCTGATTTTTTCGCACGTGCTGGAATCGCACGTCGAGGTCTACCCCGGCGTCAGCTACACGCAGTTTCTGGTGCCGGGGCTGGTGATGATGAGCATGTTGCAGAACGCCTTTGCCAACAGCTCGTCGAGCCTGATCCAGTCCAAGATCACCGGCAACATCGTGTTCGTGCTGCTGCCGCCCTTGTCGTACCTGCAATTCTTCGGCGCCTACCTGATCGCCGCGATCGTGCGCGGGCTGGTGGTGGGGCTGGGGGTGTGGGCTGGTGACGCTGGGGTTTGCCACGTCCACGCGTGCCGCATCCGGGCTGGCTGCTGGCGTTTTCGCTGCTGTCCTGCGGGCTGATGGGTGCGCTCGGCATCATGGCGGGCATCTGGGCCGAAAAATACGACCAGCTGGCGGCGTTCCAGAACTTTCTGATCCTGCCGCTGACGTTTTTGTCCGGCGTGTTTTATTCGATTCATTCGCTGCCCGCCTTCTGGCAGGCGGTGTCGCACTGGAACCCGGTGTTCTACATGATCGACGGCTTTCGCTACGCCTTTCTGGGGCAGTCCGACATCGCCCCGGGCTTCGGATTGCTGGTCGTGGCGGGCAGCTTTGTGGCAATATCCGCGCTTTCGCTCTTGATGTTGAAGAGCGGCTACAAACTGAGGCATTAAGCATGGTTACCCCCGACGACATCAAAGGCTGGATCACCCAGAAATTGCCGTGCGATTACATCGAGCTGGATGGCGACGGCCAGCATTTCAATGCCGTCATCGTCAGCCCGTCGTTCAGCGGCAAAAACATGATCCAGCAGCACCGTCTGGTGTACGACGCCCTCGGCACCCGCATGCATGCGGAAATCCACGCGCTGTCGATGAAGACCTACACTCCCGAAGACTGGGCCGCAACGCTGAATGGAATGCCCTGCTGATCCAGGGTGGCAACACGCTTGACCGGTGAGGTGCGCATTTCCGGCGCCAAAAACGCCGCATTGCCGATTCTGACCGCCAGCCTGCTGACCGCCGAGCCGCTCGCAACTCAGTCAACGTGCCGCATCTGAAGGACATCAGCACCATGCTGGCGCTGCTGGGCCACATGGGCGTGCGCGTCACGCTGGACGGACCAGAACCACGTCACCCTGTGCGGCGAATCGATTCCGCACAAGGAAGCGCCCTACGAAATGGTGAAAACCATGCGCGCCGCGATCCTGGTGCTGGGGCCGACGCTGGCGCGCTTTGGCGAGGCGCGCGTCTCCATGCCCGGCGGCTGCGCCATCGGCTCGCGCCCGGTCGATCTGCATATCAAGGGCTTGCAGGCGATGGGGGCGGAGATCCACATCGAACATGGCTATATCCACGCCAAGGCCAAGCCGCCTCAAGGGCGCGCATATCGCCATGGACATGGTCACCGTCACCGGCACCGAAAACCTGATGATGGCCGCCGCGCTGGCCGACGGCACCACGGTGCTGGCGAATGCTGCGCGCGAGCCGGAAATCGTCGATCTGGCCAATTGCCTGATCGCGATGGGCGCAAAAATCGAAGGCGCGGGCAGCGGCGTCATCACCATTCATGGCGTGGAATCGCCTGCATGGCGCGCAGCACACGCGTGATGCCCGACCGCATCGAGACCGGCACGTTTCTGGTGGCGGCAGCGATGACCGGTGGCCGCATCCGCGCCATCAACGCCCAGCCCGACACGCTGGTTTCGGTGATGGGCAAGCTCGCCGACGCCGGCGCGCACGTCACCTCGGGCGACGACTGGATCGAGGTCGAATCCGACGGCGTGCTGAACGCGGTGGACGTGCGCACCGCGCCGCATCCCGCGTTCCCCACCGACATGCAGGCGCAGTTCATGGCGCTCAATTGCGTGGCCAGCGGCGCCGCCAGCGTCACCGAAACCATTTTCGAAAACCGCTTCATGCACGTGCAGGAACTGCGCCGCCTGGGGGCCAACATCGAAGTCTCCGGCCACACTGCGCTGGTGCGCGGCGTGCCGCGCCTCGACGGCGCCATCGTGATGGCGACCGACCTGCGCGCGTCCGCCTGCCTGGTGTTGGCCGGACTGGTGGCGGCAGGCGAAACCACGATCGAGCGCATCTACCACCTCGACCGCGGCTACGAACGCATCGAGGAAAAGCTCACCCAGCTGGGCGCGCGCATCAAGCGCGTGCATTGAAGCCGCTGGCATCAAGCATTCCCGAACGGAAATTTTTATAGCGCCCTGTAGTTAGAAGACATTGAACATGAGCCACTCCGGCATCACGCTGGCCCTCTCCAAAGGCCGCATCTTCGAAGAAACCCTGCCGCTGCTGGCGGCGGCGGGCATCACGCCGACCGAGAATCCCGAGTCGTCGCGCAAGCTCATCATCGGCACCAACCGCGCCGACGTGCGGCTCATCATCGTGCGCGCCAGCGACGTGCCGACCTACGTGCAATACGGCGCGGCGGATCATCGGCATCGCCGGCAAGGATGTGCTGAACGAACACGGCGGCAATGGCCTGTACCAGCCGCTCGACCTGAAAATCGCCAGCTGCCGCATGATGGTCGCCGTGCGCGAAGGCTACGACTACGCCGGCATCGTGAAGCAGGGCGTGCGCATCCGCGTCGCCACCAAATACGTCAACGCCGCGCGCGACCATTTCGCCGGCAAGGGCGTCCACATCGACCTCATCAAGCTCTACGGCTCGATGGAACTCGCGCCGCTGGTCGGCCTGTCCGACGTCATCGTCGATCTCGTCTCCACCGGCGGCACCCTCAAGGCCAACGGCCTGGTCGCGGTCGAGCACATCAGCGACATCAGCTCCCGCCTGGTGGTGAACCAGGCTGCACTCAAGCTCAAGCGCAGCCTGATCCAGCCGGTGATCGACGCGTTCGCAGCGGCGGTCGCCGCGTGATGCGGCGTAGGGGTGTGCGGTAGCAGGCTGCGTTCGGCCTGACAGGGAAATGAAAACGGCCTGCATCACTGCAGGCCGTTTGGTTTTGGTGGGTCGGGCGAGATTCGAACTCGCGACCAACGGATTAAAAGTCCGCTGCTCTACCGGCTGAGCTACCGACCCGTGGATGAGACAGAAGTCCCGTCCACGAAAGCGCGAAATTATAGCCGAAACGGCGCAGTCGGGTAAAGGCTTATGACGGTTTTTTGACGGGGCGAACGCATTCCGCGCGATCCTTCGCGTTCAGCTTTCCGCCCGCATCATCAGGGCGTACTGCACTTTCATGGTGATCGCCGCGCCCAGCACGATGGCGACGAAGGTGAGGATGGAGCCCAGTGCCAGGGTGGAGAAACCGGTGACGCCCTGGCCGATGGTGCAGCCCATCGCCAGCACGCCGCCGAAGCCCATCAGGGTCGCGCCGACCAGGTGGTTGACGAAGTCGCGGAAGGAGGCGAACCACTCGATGCGGAAACTGCGCGAAACGAGCGACCACAGCAGGGAACCCGCGATCACGCCCGCCAGCGCCATCACGCCGAAGGTGAGCAGCGTGCGGTCGAAGCCGCTGGCGGCGAAGCCGAGCGACTGGCCCATGGGGTTGATGAAGGTGAAGGACTGCGCGGCGAGCGGCCCGGCGGCGGCGGGGCGGACGGCGTCGGCCGGCGCGTAGAGTTCCCAGTCCTGCACGTAGGCCTGCAACGACAGCATCATCGCCGTCGGCGTCGATCATGATGTTGCTGGACACGTACCAGGCGGCGAGCACCGCGAGGCCGACGACGAGGCCGCCGAGGATGTTGTCGAAGCTGCCGCGGAAATCGGCCGAGGTGAAGGCCCACACCAGCAGCAGGCCGCCGATGACGCCACCCGCCACCATGCGGCCGGTGGCGACGTTATCGCCGAACAGCATCGCGCCGAGATCCTGGTTGGTGCTCAACGCAATAGCGGTCGGATTGGTCCAGCCATAAAACAGGGTGGAATACAGGGTCTTGTCGCTGCCGGGGAAGGGGTTGATCATGAAGTAGGCGATCAGGGCGATGACGCCCAGCACCATGATCGACTTGAGGTTGCCGCCGCCGATGCGAATCAGCGTCTTGTTGCCGCAGCCGGAGGCGAGCGTCATGCCGATGCCGAACAGCAGGCCGCCGAGTGCATATTCCAGCCAGGGCAGGCTGGTCTGGCGGTAGGGCGGGAAGGTGCCGGAGAGATTCACCAGGCCGGCAGCTTCGAGGCCGGTCACGCCCAGCACGCCGACCGCGATGGCCAGGATCCAGGCGCGCATGCGTCCGGTGTCCCCCATGTTGACCCAGTCCGACACTGCGCCCATGGTGCAGAAGTTGGTCTTGTTGACCACGGCGCCCAGGATCAGGGCAATCGCGAAGGCCGACCACAGGAGAAACGATTGGGCGCTGGCGAAATCTTCATAGGTCATGCGTGTATTCCTCCACTGGAATGGGAAAGCGGGCCGCAGCGGGCGGCCGGATAAGGTGCCGAATCATAAAGCTTTTGCGCACGGGGCAGACTGGATAATAAATACCATGGGGAGACCCGGGCAGCGCCGGATCCTCAAGGATGCGTGCGGGGCGAGGTGGGCGCAGGTGCGTCGCGCCCGGCTCAGCCGGCGGTCGCGTAGCGGGTCGGATCGGGCAGGCCCGCGGCGAGGAAGCCCTCGCGTCGCAGGCGGCAGGCATCGCAGCGGCCGCAGGCCCGGCCGTCGGCATCGGCCTGATAGCAGCTCACGGTTTGCGCATAGTCGACGCCGAGTTCGGTGCCGCGCTGGATGATTTCGGCTTTCGACAGGTGTTGCAGCGGCGCATGGACGCGCAGGTGCTCGCCCTTCGACGCCGGCACGGGTGGCCAGGTTGGCCATGTGCTCGAAGGCCGCGATGAACTCGGGCCGGCAGTCGGGGTAGCCGGAGTAATCGACGGCGTTGACGCCGATGAAGATGTCGCGCGACCCCAGCACCTCGGCCCAGGCCAGCGCCAGCGCCAGCATCACGGTGTTGCGCGCGGGCACATAGGTGACCGGGATGCCCTCGGTCGGGCTTTCGGGTACGGCGATGGAAGCGTCGGTCAGCGCCGAGCCGCCGAAGTCGCCCAGCCCGAGGCGCAGCACCCGATGCTCGACGGCGCCCAGGCTCCGCGCCACGCGCGCGGCGGCGGCCAGTTCGGCGGTGTGGCGCTGGCCGTAATCCAGACTCAGCGCGTGGCAGGCGTAGCCGGCCTCGCGCGCAATGCGCCAGCACGGTGGCGGAATCCAGCCCGCCGGAGAGCAGGATGACCGCTGGCTTCATGTTCCCGGCGTATTGCCCCACAGCATCTTGTGCAACTGCACCTGCATCCGCACCGGCAGGCGGTCGGCGAGAATCCACTCGGCCAGTTGCGCCGGCGGCAGTTCGCCCTGCACCGGCGAAAACAGGATCGGGCAGATGCTGTCAGAGTTTCTGCGCGCGCATGACCTCGCGCGCCCAGTCGTAGTCGGCGCGGCTGGCCAGCACAAACTTGATCTCGTCGTGCGGCGGTGAGATGGGCGATGTTTTCCCAGCGGTTGCGCGCCTCTTCGCCCGATTCCGGCGGCTTGATGTCGACGATGCGCGACACCCGCGGATCCACCGTGCCGACATCGAGCGCGCCGCTGGTTTCCAGCGAGACCGAATAGCCGGCGTCGCACAGCGCAGTCAGCAAGCGGCAGGCAGTTTTTCTGCGCCAGCGGCTCGCCGCCGGTGACGCACACGGTCGGCACGCCATAGTCCGCCACCCGCGCCAGCAGCGACGTCAGGGTGACGGTTTCGCCGCCCTGGAAGCTGTAGGTCGTGTCGCACCAGCGGCAACGCAGCGGGCAGCCGGTCAGGCGGATGAACACGGTCGGCAGGCCGGCGCGGCTGGTTTCGCCCTGCAGGGAAAGGAACACCTCCGTCAGACGGAGCGTGGTGGTTGACGCTTTAGCGTCTCGACCACGGCCTACCCTTGCGGGTGGAGCGTGCTGCTTCGGCCACGACGCTTACTTGAGTGCGGCCAGCCGGCGGCTCGCCAGCGTGGCGGCCGTTGGTGCCGGGATATTTGGCCACCAGTTCCTCGAGCGTCTTGCGCGCACCGGCCAGGTTGTCCAGCGCGATCTGGTTGGTGGCGATGTTGAGCATCGCGTCGGGCACCTTGGCGCTGGCGGGATAGGCCGCCACCAGCTTTTGCTGATGCGCCAGCGCGGACTTGTAATCCTTCAGGGCGTAATACGAATAGCCGACCCAGTATTGCGCGTTGGGTGCCAGCGCACTGTCGGGATAGGCCTTGAGGAAGCCCTTGAACCCGGCGATGGCGCCCGCGTAATTGGCTTCGCGAAACAGCTTGAGCGCGGCTTCGTAGGCTGCGCGATTCGACCAGCGGGATCGAGCTGGCGGCGTGCGCCGCAGCTGCGGCCGGCGGGGCAGTGGCGGCGCTGGCGCAGCGGGCTGCGCATCCGGCCGGCGCGCGGCCTGGCCGTCTTGGCGAGATCGGCGAGGCGCTGGTCGAGATCGGCATACAAGTCGTTTTGCCGCTTGCCCAGCGTGTCCAGCTGATGCACCTGAACTTCGGCCTGGCCGCGCAGCTTGGCGACCTCGGCCTTGAGCGTCTCGACTTCCTTCAGCAGGCCCAGCAGATTGCTGGTTTTGCTGGATCGCGCTCTCCAGCTTGTCGAGGCGGGCATCGAGCGAACCGGCACTGCTGCTGCAAGGCCTGCACCTGGCGGCCGAGTTCGGCCGTGTCGACAGCCGCCCACGCGGGCTGGGCCAGCGCAAGTGCAGACGACGCAATATCGAATCGATAACGCACGCTTCACGATGTCTTACTCGTCGGCATACACCACGTCGATGCGGCGATTCTCGGCAAACGCCTCTTCGGTGTCGGCCTCGTTGCGCGGCTTTTCCTCGCCGAAGCTGACCGCTTCCATTTGCGCATCGGTCACGCCCAGCACCGCCAGCGCCTTGCGCACGGCTTCGGCGCGCTTTTGCCCCAGCGCCAGGTTGTATTCGCGGCTGCCGCGCTCGTCGGTATTGCCCTGCAGGATCACGCGCGCATCGCGCTTCGACAGCAGATAGCCGGCATGCGCTTCGAGCGCCGGACGGTATTCGTCCTTCACCACGAAGCTGTCGAAATCGAAAAAGATGCTGCGCTTGGACAAGGGGCTGGCCGGATCCTTGCGCGGATCGCCTGCAGTAGGCTGCTCAGCTGCCGTCCAGCGCGCTGCCCGCCACGCCGGTGCCGCCCAGGCCGGTGGTTTCGGCGCCGCCGGCGGGCTTGCCGTCGCCGCCGCTGCCCGCCTGAGGTCGTGCGCCGGTGCGGTCTTCAACCGTGGCGTGCGTGCCACCGGTGGTGCCGCACGCGGACAGGGTCAAAGCAAGCAGAACGGGCCAAAAAATCTTGTTCATCAATTTCTCCTCTTATTGAATAAGCGGATTAGCATGAGCAACGTGGCTATCGCAATGCCTCCACGGCATGCATACTTCCAGCACGCCTACGGCCCCCAGGCAGGTTCGCGTGCGTCCACGCCCGATTCGGACAGGCGCGCGCGGGTTTTTCCATCCAGACTCACCGTGCCCAGAATGCCGCGTCCGCCCTGCACGGTGGCATACAGCACCGCCTGGCCATTCGGCGCAAAGCTGGGCGATTCGTCGCGCGCGCTGTCGGTCAGCACGCGGGTCTGGCCAGAGGCCAGTTCATGCAGCACCACCCGGAAACGGCCATCTTCGCGGCTGATATAGGCCAGATAACGGCCATCCGGGCTGATCGCGGCGAAACGTTGTAGCTGCCGCTGAAGGTCACCCGCTTGGGTTCGCCGCCGCTGGCCGCCACGCGATAAATCTGCGGGCTGCCGCCGCGATCCGAGGTGAAATAGACGGTTTGGCCGTCGGGCGAGAACACCGGCTCGGTGTCGATGTTGCCGCCCCGGGTCAGGCGGGTGAGCCCGCTGCCATCGGCATTGATGAGATAGATCTGCGACGCCTCGTCGCGCGTCAGCACCACTGCCAGACGCTTGCCGTCGGGCGCCCAGGCCGGCGCCGAATTGGAGCCCTTGAATGCCGCGACTTTGCGGCGGCCGCCATCGCGCAGCGACTGCACATAGACCACCGGCTTCTTGTCCTCGAACGACACATACACCAGGCGCGAGCCGTCGGGCGAGAACATCGGCGAAATCAGCGGCTCGCCGGAGCGCACCACGGTGCGCGGATTCTGCCCGTCGGCATCGGCCACCCGCAGCTCAAAACGCTTGCCCTGTTTCTGCACATAGGCGATGCGGCTGCTGAATGCGCCGCGCGTGCCGGTGAGTTTTTCGTACACGATGTCGGCGATCTGGTGGGCGGTGGCGCGCCACTGCGCCGGCGCGAAATGGTGTAGCTGTAGCCGGCAAGCTGCGTCTGCTTGACCACATCCAGCAGGCGAAAGCGGACCTCGAAGCGGCCACCGGGCAGCGCGGCCACCTGGCCGATCACCAGCGCCTCGGCGCCCTTGCCGCGCCAGACGCCGTAGTCGACCTGTGCGAGGTCGCGACCGGCTGCTGCGCGCCGCTGACGTCGACCAGCTTGAACTGGCCACTGCGCTTGAGGTCGTCTCCGGCGATCTGGGTCAGCGCCGGCGACGGGCTGACCCGGTGCCGCCTGAAACGGCACCATCGCCACGTGCAATCTTGTTGGCCGCGCCGCCGACCACCTGGATTTCCATCGCGGCACGCGCGGAAAACGGCGCGCTCAGCAGGGCAAGACAGAACAGCGGGAACAGCAGAACAGCACGCAACATGGGACGGAAATCTCGATCAAAAACGCTTGATTGCAAGCGAGTCTAGCATAGCCGGCATGACAGGCGGCTGCCTGGCTCGCACGCTCACCCGCGAGGGGCAGGCCGTGGTTGTAAAGCCGCTAAAGCGTCAACAACCACGCTCACTCTTTGGGGCGATGGACAAAGGAAAGTTCCGGGACGAATGCCGCGCGCGCGTCGCGATCGGTCGGGCAGCGGCAGCGGCGAGGATTTCTCGATGGCGCGCACCACCGCCTCGTCGTAGGCGGCATTGCCGCTCGACTGCGTCACCCGCACGCTCTGCACTTCGCCGGTGGGCAGCAACTTCACCAGACAGCGCACTTCGGGATTGCCGGTCAGGTTGTCGGGCAGGCGCGTGTTGCCGCGCACCTTGGCGCTGATCAGGTCGCGGTGCTGCCCCACGACGCGCGCCATCTCGGCCTGGCGCTTGCTGGCCGCCGCCTGCGCTTCGGCCAGTTTGGCTTGGCGCGCTTCGCTCGCCGCGTCCTCGTCCGCCATGCGCTGCGTCAATTCCTCTTCTTCCATCTGGCGCAGCAGCTCGCGCTTTTTCTGCTCGGCCAGCTGCTTGTCGCGCTGCTTTTTCAGCGCCTCGGCTTCCGCGCGCGCGGCGTCTCCAGCGCCTTTTCTTCGGCCTGCCTGCATGGCCTTGCAGTTTTTTCAGGCGCTCGGCCTCGGCCTTCTTTTTTTCCAGCGCGATGTCGGGCGCCTTCGGCGGCGGCGGCTCCTTCGACCACCGGCTTGGGCGCAGGTGCGGCCTTGACGGGCTCGGGCACTTTCACGGCCGGGCGGCGTGCGACGGCTTGACGGGTTCGGGTGGCTGAACCGCAGGCGGCGCGTCCGCCGGCAAGGCGTCCCACAAATCGACCATCACCGGCGCGGGATGCTGGGTCTGCCACGACACGCCGAACACCAGCAGCAGCACGAACACCGCATGCACCCCCAGCGCCAGCGCGCCGGCGACGAGATTGGAGCCGGGACGGGAGACGAAGGGCGCGTCTGCCGGAAGATTCATGGCGCCGGGCGGGCGAGCAGGCCGATGCGGGTGATCTGCGCCTTCTGCAGCAGCGTTCATGGTGTTCATCACTTCTTCGTAGCGGACATTCTTGTCCGCCGCGATGACCACCGGCTGATCCGGCAAGCGCGCGATGCAGCGCGGCGATTTCGGCGGCCAGCGCCGACTTCGCCACCACCCGCTCCTCGCCGCCAATCGCACGGTTTTGCAGCAGGTATTCGCCCGATTCCTTGATGATGACTTCCAGCGGCTGCGCCGGCGTCTGCGAGGTCTTGCCGACGCTCGGCAGCTCGACCTGGCCGGGATTGATGAAGGGCGCGGTCACCATGAAGATGACCAGCAGCACCAGCATCACGTCGATCATCGGCACGACGTTGATCTGGGCGACCTGCTTGCGGGTGCGCGCCATGCGTTACGCCGTTTTCGTGGCCTGGCGTTGCAGGATGTTGGAAAACTCCTCCATGAAGCTTTCCATGCGGTTGGCCAGGCGGTCGATGTCGTGGGTGTAGCGGTTGTAGCCGACCACGGCGGGAATCGCGGCGAACAGGCCCATGGCGGTGGCGATCAGCGCTTCGGCAATGCCGGGCGCGACCTGCGCCAGCGTGGCCTGCGCCACGCTCGACAGCCCCATGAAGGCGATCATGATGCCCCACACGGTGCCGAACAGGCCGACATAGGGCGACACCGAACCGACGGTGGCGAGGAAGGACAGATGCGATTCGAGGCCGTCGAGTTCGCGCTGGTAGGTGGCGCGCATGGCGCGGCGGGTGCCGTCGATGATGACGTTGAGCGACAGCCCGGCCTGGCGCGCGCAGCTTCATGAATTCGCGGAAACCCGCTTCGAAGATGCGCTCCATTTCGCCCGCGCTCCTCGCGCTCGGCGGCCACCCGCTGGTACATGGCGTTGATGTCGCCGCCGCCCCAGAATTCGCGTTCGAAACTGTCGGTTACCGCGCAGCGCGCGCTTCAGGGCGAACAGTCTTGATGAAGATGTACCACCACGACATCAGCGACGCGCCCAGCAGCAGCAGCATGACGAGCTGCACCGGCAACGAGGCGTTGAGAATGAGATGGAGCAGCGAAAGGTCTTGACCGAGTTCAGGATTCACGTTGCGGGGTCCAGGGCTTGAAGGATGAGCGCGGGTATTTTAACGGGTTTGAAACGCACCGCATCGACGCAGGCCAGCGTGACCAGCGCCGCGACCAGCCGGGTGTGACGTCCGCGGCTGAGCGTCTGCTCCACGCTGAGGCTGGCGCCGCCGATTTCGTGCAGGCTGACCGACACCTCGAGCTGCATCGTTGAAGCGCGCGGGCGCCAGATAATCGATTTCCACCCGCCGCACCACGAACACCACGCCCGCCTCGTCGCGCAGCACATCCTGCTCGAAGCCCAGCGCGCGCAGCCATTCGGAGCGGGCGCGTTCCATGAACTTGAGGTAGTTGGCGTAATACACCACGCCGCCGGCGTCGGTGTCTTCCCAGTACACGCGCACCGGCCAGCTGAAACGTCATGGTTCAGAACAGATCCGCGTCGGGTTCGCTGGACGGGGCGGCGAGGCCGAGATGGCGATACGCCAGCGGGGTGGCGATGCGGCCGCGCGGGGTGCGCTGCAGGTAGCCCTGCTGGATCAGATAGGGTTCGAGCACGTCCTCGATGGTGTCGCGCTCCTCGCCGATGGCGGCGGCCAGGTTGTCCAGCCCGACCGGACCGCCCATGAATTTTTCGACCACCGCCGACAAGAGCTTGCGGTCCATCACGTCGAGCCCGGCGCGATCGACGTCGAGCATCACCAGCGCCGCATCCGCCACCGCGCCGGTGGCCTGCCCGCCCGCTTTGACTTCGGCGTAATCGCGCACCCGGCGCAGCAGGCGGTTGGCGATGCGCGGGGTGCCGCGCGAACGCCGGGCGATTTCCAGCGCGCCGGCTTCTTCCAGATTCATCTGCAGCAGGCCCGCCGAGCGATGCACGATGAAGCCGAGTTCTTCCGCCGAGTAAAACTCCAGCCGCGCCACGATGCCGAAACGGTCGCGCAGCGGGTTGGTGAGCATGCCGGCGCGCGTGGTCGCGCCGACCAGGGTGAACGGCGGCAGGTCGAGCTTGACCGAGCGCGCCGCCGGGCCTTCGCCGATCATGATGTCGATCTGGAAATCCTCCAGCGCGGGATAGAGCACTTCCTCCACCACCGGGGTCAGGCGATGAATCTCGTCGATGAACAGCACGTCGTTGCGGTTCCAGATTGGTCAGCAGCGCCGCCAGATCGCCCGCGCGTTCCAGCACCGGCCCCGAGGTCTGGCGCAGGTTGACGCCCATCTCGCGCGCGATGATGTGCGCCAGCGTGGTCTTGCCCAGCCCCGGCGGGCCGAACAGCAGCACGTGGTCGAGCGCCTCGCTGCGCTTGCGGGCGGCGTGGATGAAGATTTCGAGCTGTTCGCGCGCCTTCTCCTGGCCGACGTATTCGGCCAGCGTGCGCGGCCGCAGCGCGCGTTCGATCTGTTCCTCGACGGGGCTGACGGCGGCGGGGGCGATGAGGCGGTCGGTTTCGATCATGCGCGCATCTTACCCTTTGGACAGCAGCTTCAAGGCCTGCCGGATGGCATCGGACACCGGCAGGTCGGCCGGCAGCTTCTGCATGGCCGCACCGGCTTCCTTGTCGTTGTAGCCCAGCGCCAGCAGCGCCTGGCGCACATCGTCCGACACGCCCGCGGGCGCCGCGCTGGCAATCGCGCCGGCAAACACCGGCTTGCCCTTCAGTTCGAGCAGCAGGCGCTCGGCGGTTTTCTTGCCGATGCCGGGGACTTTGACGATGCGGCCGATTTCCTGCGCGGCGATCGCCGCCGACAGGTCGTTGACCGACAGGCCGGACAGCACCGACAAGGCGGTCTTGGCGCCGATGCCGGACACTTTCAGCAGTTCGCGAAACGCCGCGCGCTCGATCTCGCTGCCGAAGCCATACAGCAGATGCGCATCCTCGCGGATCGCCAGATGGGTCAGCAGGCTGACCTTTTCGCCGAGCGCGGGCAGGTTGTAGAAGGTGCTCATCGGCACGTCGATTTCGTAGCCGACGCCGCTCACGTCCACCAGCACCTGCGGCGGCTGCTTGGCGGCGAGCGTGCCGCAATGCGCCCGATCACGGGCGCATCCCTTGAAAACAGTACGTCCGATCATGAGAAACCTCCGGAGAGCAGCAGGATGTGCCGCAAGCAGCAAGGGCAGCGCATGCGCGGCAAGCAGGGTCAGCTTGATGGCCGGGGCGAGGCTGCTCGGGGGTCGCAGCAAAACGCCGCAGCTGCCGCCACGCCTGGATCGGCGGGCATCCAGGCGACGAGACGCACAGCGGCAGCCAGCGGCAAGGCTCCGAGCAGCATGCCGCCCACCAGCGACAGCGCCGCCAGCAGCAGAATCAGGCCATAGCCCCAGGCGGCGGTGCTGCGGTTGCAGCCGCGCCACCCAGTGCAGCTTGCCGCTGGCGCGGTCGGCTGCACGGTCGGGAAACTGGTTGATGTAGAGAATGTTGGCGACCAGCAGCGCATACGGCACACCGGCCAGCCAGGGCAGCGGTGCCCAGCGCGCCGCGCTGCACATAGTCGGCGCCGGCGACGATGAGCAGGAATCCGGCCGCGACGCACAGTTCGCCCACGCCCCGGCTGTTCAACTGCAGCGGCGGCGCCGAGTAGGCCCAGCCGATGACCAGTCCGGCCAGCCCGATCCAGAACAGGCCTGCGCCCGCCACGCTGAGCAGCCACAGCCCGCCGGCAATGGTGGCGGCGAACAGCGCGACGGCAAACCCAGCACCTGGCGCGGCGACAGCACGCCGTTCTGGATGAAGCGGCTGCCGCCGGTGAAGGGATAGATGCGCTGCGTGTTGCGCGCGTCGGTGCCGTTCAGGTGATCGCAATAATCGTTGAGCACATTGATGCCGGCGTGCGCCAGCAGGGCCAGCAGCAGGGTGACCAGCGGCACGCGTCCAGTCGAACGCCGTGCTGCCGGCAACCGCCGTGGCAAAGCCGAGCAGACAGCCGGCGATCGTGATGGTGAGAAAGGCCGGACGCGTCGCCAGCAGGTAGCGGGCAAACGGATTGGCGAGACGTTCGCGCGACGGTTCCAGCGGTGTGTTGCAGCAGTGTTCATACGAGCCGCCCGCCTTTGACGCGATAGCCCGCTGTGGAGTGTGCGCCGAGCCGGCTGCCATGCGCGTGGGTGATGGCGCAGGCCAGCGCGTCGGCGGCGTCGGCGGTGGGCGCGACGGGCAGGCCCAGCAGGCGTTTGACCATTTCCTGCACCTGTTCCTTGGCGGCCTTGCCGTGGCCGACCACCGCCTGCTTGATTTGCAATGCGGTGTATTCGGCCACCAGCAACTCATTCGACACCGCCGCGCAGATCGCGGCGCCGCGCGCCTGCCCGAGCAGCAGGGTGGATTGCGGATTGACGTTGACGAAGACGATTTCCACCGCGCAGGTGTCGGGCTGCCAGGTGGCGATCACCTCGTTCAGCCCGGCGAACAGCACGCCCAGGCGTTGCGGCAGTTCGCCCTCGCCGCTCTTGATCACGCCGCTGGCGACATAGGCCAGCTTCTGGCCGGTCTGTTCGATCAAGCCGAAGCCGGTGAGACGCAGACCGGGATCGATGCCAAGAATGCGCAAAGCGAGGCTTATTCCGGCAACACGGCGTTGGTGTAGACATCCTGCACGTCGTCGAGCACATCCAGCGCGTCGAGAATTTTCTGCATCTTCACCGCATCGTCGCCCACCAGTTCGGTCTCGCCCTCGGCGCGCATGGTGATCTCGGCGACCGCCGGCTTGAATCCGGCCTTTTCCAGCGCCTCTTTCACCATTTCGAACGCCTTGGGGTCGGGCGAGGTCAGCACTTCGATCGAACCGTCTTCGTTGGGGATGATGTCGTCGGCACCGGCATCGAGCGCGACTTCCATCACCGCGTCTTCGCTGGCGCCCGGCTCCAGGATGATCTGGCCGCAATGCTTGAACTGGAACGCCACGCAGCCGTCGGTGCCCATGTTGCCGCCGTGCTTGACGAAGGCATGGCGCACGTCGGCGACGGTGCGGGTCTTGTTGTCGGTGAGGCAGTCGACGATCACCGCGACGCCGCCGATGCCGTAGCCTTCGTAGCGCGCTTCTTCGTAGTTGACGCCGTCGAGCTGGCCGCTGCCGCGCTTGACCGCGTTCTCGATGTTGTCCTTCGGCATCGACTCGGCCTTGGCCTTGTCGATCGCCAGCCGCAGGCGCGGGTTCATCGCCGGGTCGCCGCCGCCCATCTTGGCCGCCACGGTGATTTCCTTGATAAGCTTGGTGAAGACCTTGCCGCGCTTGGCATCCTGACGCCCCTTGCGGTGCTGGATGTTGGCCCATTTCGAATGTCCTGCCATGTTGATTCCAACGCAAAAATAATGCGCGATTTTAGCACCGACGCCCCCCGCCTCCGCCTCGGCATCGACCTCGGCGGCAGCAAAATCGAGCTGATCGCGCTGGATCAGGCGGGGAGGGAAATCCTGCGCCGCCGCATCGCCACTCCGCAGGGCGACTATCCCGGCACCGTTGCCGCCATTGCCGGGCTGGTTGTGGCGGCCGAAGCCGAACTGAAGCAAACCGGCAGCGTCGGCGTCGCTACCCCCGGCGCCATCTCGCCCGCCAGCGGCCTGATGAAAAACTGCAATTCCACCTGTCTCAACGGCCAAGCGCTGCAAAGCCGATCTCGAAGCTGCCTTGCAGCGCGAAGTGCGGCTGGCCAACGACGCCAACTGTCTGGCGCTGTCCGAGGCCACCGACGGTGCGGCGGCCGGCGCGGAAACCGTGTTCGGCGTGATCCTCGGCACCGGCGTCGGCGGCGGTGTGGTGGTGCGCGGCCACGCCTTGAACGGCGTCAATGCCATCGCCGGCGAATGGGGGCACTCGCCGCTGCCTTATTTCCAGTTCGCCCACCGCCAGGCCGACCGTGACATCCACCGGCACCCATCCCGCCACCGGCGAAGCCCTGATCCACCCCTGGCCCAGCCCGCGCGAACTGGAAACCGCGCCCGCCTGCTACTGCGGCAAGAAAGGCTGCATCGAAACCTGGCTGTCCGGCCCCGGCTTTGCCGCCGACCATGTGCGCTACGGCGGCGAAGACCTGCCCGCCCACGAAATCGCCCAACTCGCGGCGGCCGGTTACGGCCCGTGCAGCGCCACGCTGGCGCGCTACGAAGAACGCCTGGCGCGCGCGCTGGCCGGCGTCATCAACCTGCATCGACCCCGACGTCATCGTATTGGGGGGTGGATTGTCCAACATCGTTCGCCTGTACGACACGGTGCCGCGGCTATGGTTGCGCTACGTGTTTTCCGACCGCGTCGACACGCAACTCGTGCCGCCCAAATTCGGTGACTCCAGCGGCGTGCGCGGCGCGGCGTGGTTGTGGAGTGCGGCTGTTGCCGGTTGATGGGTGTTGGATCCCTCTAAGGGAGCAAACCCGGCCTGCGCCTTGCGGGTGGAATGATGACTATGATGAAAGGGTAGAAGTCAAAGGGGTTTCATCATGGTTTTCACCAATCGCAATCAAGCCGCCGACCGCTGGCCGCCGCACTCGGCGGCCTACAAGGGACAGCATCCGCTGATCCTCGCCATCCCACGCGGAGCGGTGCCGATGGGGCAGCGGCTGGCGCGGGCGCTGGAGGGCGATCTTGATGTGGTGCTGGTGCGCAAGCTGCGTGCGCCGTTCAACCCGGAATTCGCCATCGGCTCGATCGACGAGTCGGGCTGGACCTACATCGCCGACTATGCGGAATCAGCCGGTGGCACCCCCGCCTATCTGGAACAGGAAAAGCAGGCG
The DNA here is from genome assembly GCA_963818665.1 of uncultured Hydrogenophilales bacterium. GTDB lineage: Bacteria > Pseudomonadota > Gammaproteobacteria > Burkholderiales > Thiobacillaceae > Thiobacillus. Next base: position 45,165 of record CAWFTM010000017.1, read on the forward strand.
CAGCTGGAAACCATCCGCCAGCGCCGCGCCAAGTACACGCCCTTGCGGCCGTCGATCGATCCGGCCGGTCGCATCGTGATCGTGGTGGACGATGGTCTCGCCACCGGGGCGACGATGATTTCGGCGCTGCACGCGCTGCGCGCGCAGAAACCGGCGCGGCTGATCTGCGCGGTGCCGGTGGCGCCGCCCGATACGCTGGACAAGATCCGGGCGTATGCCGACGAAGTGGTGTGTCTCGAAGCGCCGGCATCCTTCCGGGCGGTGGGACAGTTTTATGCCGACTTCCCGCAGATCGAGGACGCGGAAGTCGAGGCCATCCTCAGGCAGGCTTGAGCTTGACGCAGCGCTGTCATGCACGGGCTGAGCGCCGCAGCCACGCCTTGCGTAACTCTTCCAGCGCACCCATGAGCAGTGCCCCCACCAGCGCGAGCAGCCAGACGTCTGCGCCCAGCGGTGCCGTGCCGAACAGCCAGTTGCCGGTTGGGGTATAGACGATGGCCAGCAGCATCAACAACTCCGCCGCGATGCCCAGCAGGATCAGCGGGTTGCTGAACAGCCCGAACGATAGCGAGGACTTGAGCGGGTGGCGACACAGAAATACGTTCATCACCTGCATCATCACGATCGTCGTCAGGCAGGCGGTGGTGGCTTGCAGATAAAGCGGATCTGAGCGGGCAAGGGTTTCGCCATACAGCCAGCCGGCGGCGTTGAGCACAAAAAAGAAAACCGCCATCGCCGCAGCCGCTTCCAGCACCCCCAGAAACAGATAGGCGCGGGCAAGCAGATTCCACGACAGCAGGCGTTCATTGCGCGCGCGCGGCGGCCGTTGCATCACACTGGGATCGGGTTTTTCGGCGCCGAGCGCCAGGGCGGGCAGCATGTCGGTACCGAGATCCACCGCGAGGATCTGGATGATGGTGAGCGGCAGCGGGATGCGGAACAGCACGAAGGCGAGATAGGGCACCAGTTCGGGAATATTCGAGGACAGAATGTAGGTGAGGAACTTGCGCAGGTTGTCGAACACCGCGCGCCCTTCCTCGATGGCGGTGACGATGCTGGCGAAGTTGTCGTCGAGCAGGATCAGGTCGGCTGCTTCCTTCGCTACATCGGTGCCGGAAATCCCCATGGCCACGCCGATATCGGCGGATTTCAGCGCCGGCGCATCGTTGACGCCATCGCCGGTCACCGCAACGATGTCGCCTTTTTTCTGCAGCGCCTCGACCAGTTGCATTTTCTGCTCGGCGGCCACGCGGGCGAACAGGATCTCCGGTGCATCCAGCGCCAGCTGGAGCTGTGCGGGCGTCAGCCGGCGCAACTCCTCACCGGTGATGACAACCAGTTGATCGGTCTTTATCAGCCCGATTTCGCGGCCGATGGCCTGCGCCGTGTGCGGGTGGTCGCCGGTCACCATGATCACGCGAATTCCGGCCGTGGTGCAGCGTGCGATGGCTTGCGGCACTTCGGGGCGAGGTGGATCTTCCAGGCCGACCAGGCCCGAGAGCGTCAGGCCGCGTTCCTCGGTCGGCAGGCCATCGGAGACGACAGCGTGGGCGAAGGCCAGCACGCGCAGGCCGACTTCGGCCATGGCGTCCTGCGCGGCAAGCAGCCGCGTTTTCACTGTGGCATCGAGTGGTATTACGCCACCATCGAGCTGCACGGACTCGCATACTGCGAGCACCGTCTCCAATGCGCCCTTGCAGTACAGCATGCGGCCTTGTGACGCCTCGACCAGCACCGACATGCGCTTGCGCTCGGTGTCGAAGGGAATTTCGCTGATGTGCGCATAGGCGTCAAGACGGCCTGCCAGCTGTCGTCCCATGCCGACCAGCGCCATTTCCATCGGGTCGCCCAGCCATTCATGCTTGCCGTGGTTATGCGTCTCTTTCAGGTTGTGGCAGAGCGCGGCGTTGACGAAGAGGGCGTGGTGATCCCCTGCCAGCTGCGGTTGCATCGCCAGGTCGTCCGCCGTGACAAATTCACCCCCCAGCCACAAACGTTTTACCGACATGCGGTTCTGCGTCAGCGTGCCGGTCTTGTCGGACAGGATCACCGTGGTCGAGCCGAGCGTTTCCACCGCGGACAGATGGCGCACCAGCGCGTTGCGCTTCGCCATGCGCTGCGTCGCCATTGCCAGCGACAGCGTTACCGTCGGCAACAGGCCCTCCGGCACGTTGGCCACGATGATGCCGATCGCGAACAGCAGGTTTCCCCAGAACGGCAAGCCGAGCGCCTGGCCAATCAGGAAAAACACGCCGCCCAGGCCGGTGGCAAGAATGGCCACCATGCGCGACAGTCGTGCGATTTCTTTCTGCAACGGCGAAGAGACTTCGCCCGCCGTCTGGGTCAGATGGGCGATCTTGCCGAACTCGGTGCGCATGCCGGTGGCGTACACCACCGCACGCGCCTGCCCCGACACCACCGCCGTGCCGGCCAGCACGATGTTGTCTGCGAACAGCGGCGACACCTCCGGATGCGGGTCGGCATTGCATGCCCTGGGCAGGGACTCGCCGGTGACCGTTGCAGTGTTGACGCGCAGACTGAAGGCTTCGATCAGCCGGCAATCGGCCGGAATCAGGCTGCCTTCTTCCAGCAGCACAATATCGCCCGGCACCAGATCGGTCGCGGGCAGTTGCACAGTCTCGCCGTCACGAATCCCAAGCACCTGTTGCGGCAGCAACTCGCGCAGTGCGGCGATCGCCCGCTCCGCCTTGTAGGCCTGCCAGAATGAAAAAATGCCGTTGATGAGGATGACGCCGACAATGGCGACCCCCAGTCGCGCCATCCCCTGGCCGGGATCGTAATGCTCGGCAAAAAACGCCAGTGCCGCGCCCAGCCACAGGATGATGGCGAAGAAGTGGGTGAACTCGCGGGCAAACCCGAGCAGCAAGCTCTCGCGGCGCACTTCTTCCACATGGTTTGGGCCGAACTCCGACTGCCGTCGCTTCGCCTCGGACGCAGTCAGACCCGCAGTCGAGGTATGCATGCTGGCGAGAGACTGCTCGGCAGTGAGGCTTTGAATGTGCACAGGGGGAACCAGTCATGTCATCACTGTTCAGCATAGTGCAGCGGCCCGAAAATGACCGGACCAAGAGTTGCCCCCCCTTGCTGCCGCCATTGAAATAAACACGTCCCGCACCGATATTAAGAGTAAGTTAACGTTTGGAAATCGAACATCAACAGGAGGCTGAATGGCTACGCTTAACCCATCCCAACTCGATCAACTCGTCATGCAGCTGAAACAGGATTACCAGGCCTTGCTGATCGAGGTGCGCCAGGAACTGGCGAATACGGGCGAGCAGCATCGCATCGATCTGCTCAACCGCGAGCCCGGCGACAGCGGCGATGAATCCATGGCCAACGCGCTGGCGGACTTCAACGTGGCGGTGGTAGATCGCCACGTCCATGCGCTGCGGGATATCGAAGGCGCTTTGCGACGCGTCAAGGAGGGTGAGTACGGTGTGTGCATCGATTGCGGGGACGCCATCGGCTTCGCCCGTCTGCATGCCTATCCGACTGCCAAGCGCTGCATCGTGTGCCAGGAAAAACGCGAGCGCGAGTACGCGCAGGGTGGCCACCCGAGCATGTAGCCCGGCGATTCAGGCCCTAGCGGCTGCCGGTGCGAAATGACCCGCAAACCAGGCCGCCGCCTGCCGTGCCACTTCTTCCAGCGTGCCGGGTTCCTCGAACAGGTGGGTGGCGCCGGGAACGATGAGCAGTTTCTTTTCGCAGCCCAATTGGTCGTAGGCCTGCTGGTTGAGGTCGATCACCCCGTCGTCCCAGCCGCCTACCAGCATCAGGGTCGGCGCGGTCACCATCGCCAGTGCCTCGCGGCTCGCCAGATCAGGGCGGCCGCCACGCGAGACGACGGCCTGGGCATCCGCACCCAATAGCGCGGCGGCCTCGATTGCGGCTGCCGCGCCGGTGCTGGCGCCGAAAAATCCTAAGGGCAGACTGCGCGCGAATGCTTGCGCGTGCACCCAGCGCGCCGCTTCCAGCAGGCGCTGCGTCAGCAAGCCGATATCGAAGCGGCGCGAGTAATCGCGATCCTCTTCCGGCGTCAGCAAATCCATCAGCAGCGTGCCCACGCCCGCTTCGCGCAGCACGCCCGCCACATAGTTGTTGCGCGGCGAGTGGCGCGACGAGCCGCTGCCGTGGGCGAACAGCACCAGCCCGACAGCGTGTTCCGGAATTTCCAGCATGCCTTCGACCGTGACGCCGTCGGCGGGGATGTGGACCAGCATGGAGGTGTTCATGGGCGGCGCTCCGGATGCAGGGCGATCGGGATGCGGCGGTTGCCGAAGGGCTGCCCGAACGCACCGAAATGTCCGGCAATGGCGCTGCCGCAATGCGGGCAGTGGCCGTCTGGTGTCAGGCTGTATTGGTCGATGCGATACCAGTCGCGCACGATCAATGGGTCATGGCAGCTCGGGCAGAAGGTGGTGCCGCCCGTGGTGTCGTGCACGTTGCCGGTATAGACGTAATGCAGACCCGCCTTCAGCGCGATGTCGCGCGCCCGTGTCAGCGTGGACGCCGGGGTGGGCGGCACATCGCGCATTTTCCAGTCGGGATGAAAGGCGGAAAAGTGCAGCGGCACCTCGGGACCGAGTTCGCGCATGATCCACTGGCTCATCGCCGAGAGCTCGGCATCGGAATCGTTGTGGCCGGGGATCAGCAGCGTGGTGATCTCGGTCCACACGTTGGTTTCGCGCTTCAGATACACCAGGGTGTCGAGCACCGGCTGCAGGTGCGCGCCGGTCAGCTTGAAGTAGAAGTCCTCGGTGAAGGCCTTGAGGTCGACGTTGGCCGCGTCCATCTTGGCGTAGAACTCGCGCCGTGGCGCTTCGTGAATGTAGCCGGCGGTGACCGCCACCGTCTTGAGGCCGCGCGCGTGGCAGGCGTCGGCCACGTCCATCGCGTATTCGGCGAAGATCACCGGGTCGTTGTAGGTGAAGGCCACGCTCTTGCAGCCGCTTTTCTCGGCGGCAGCGGCGATTTCGTCCGGCGCTGCCTGATCCATCAGCGTGTCGGTTTCGCGCGACTTGGAAATGTCCCAGTTCTGGCAGAACTTGCAGGCGAGATTGCAGCCGGCGGTACCGAAGGAGAACACCGACGATGCCGGGGTAAAAGTGATTCAGCGGTTTCTTCTCGATGGGGTCGACGCAGAAGCCGGACGAACGGCCGTAGGTGGTGAGCACCATCTGCCCGTCCTCCATCTTGCGCACGAAGCACAGGCCGCGCTGGCCCTCGTGCAGCTTGCAGTCGCGCGGACAGAGGTCGCACTGGATACGGCCGTCGGGCAGCGCGTGCCACCAGCGTGCGGGGTAATGCGATTCGGGAATGCTCATGCGGCCACCTCTTTCAGGTTTGCTTGTTAAACATGGAGCAGCGCGTCGGTAGCGGCCGTGTTCGCGGACGCTCGCACGTGCCGAGGCTCACTGCTCACACGGCTACTCCTTCCACTTGCTGACGGTGTAACGCGACAGCCTCACCTGATCCGCCCAGAAATCCATCGACAGCCCGGCCTTGCGCTTGAGGTGAGCCAGAAATTCGGCTGGTTCGGGCAGTTGCTCCCACACCTGCGGCAGGAAGGTGCTGCGATAGTGGCCGTATTCGAACACCACGCCGTCGACGTGCGGCCGCAGCGTGGCCAGTGCATCGGCTTCGCTCGTCACCGCCAGCGCTTCGGTCGGCGAAAGCAGCGACACCTCGACCCGGATGTCCTCGAATTCTGCGAGCGAAAGCGGCATGAAGCGCGGATCACGGAAGGCCGCCGCCACCGCGTTTTCCCGCACATCCACCCCCAGCGGACGATGCGCCTCCAGGGTGCCGATGCAGCCGCGCAACTCGCCCTGCCGGGTGAGGGTGACGAAGCTCGCGCCGGGTTCCTGCAGCCAGGCGGGCTGGGCGCTGAATGCCTTGGGTTGCCCCAGTGCCCCGGCGATCTCGGCGCGCGCGAGCTTCAGCAAAGTCGACCCTTTTTCCGTATCCGGCTGGTCCGCTTCGTCTTCGGCCTGAAAAGCAAACGCGGCATAGCCCACCACCCGTTCCGGATCGCCAGCGGTGTCGCTGGAATTGCGCACATCCAGCACCACCGGCTGCAGGCCATGCCGGCGCGCGGCCAGCAGCAGGCCGTTGACCGGCGTGGCGCCACAGGCCTGCTCGTGGTTGAGATGCGGATTCAGCGCCAGGATGGCCTCCACCGTCGCGCCGTCGATCTTGCGCGCCAGCGCATCGGGCAGAAAATGCGACAGGTCGGAGCTGATCACGATCAGGGTTTCGTCGCCGCCCCACACCGCTTCCAGCACCTCGGCGACTTCCTCGGGCGTGGCTTCGCCCACCGCCAGCGGCAGCAGCTGGAAATCACTCAGCGCCTGCTGCAGGAACGGCAGTTGCACTTCCAGCGAATGCTCCATCTGGTGCGCGGCCGCGCTCAGCGTCACCTGCGGCAGCGCGGACAGGCGCTGCATGCCTTCACGATCCAGCGGGATGTCGCCCAGCGGGGTGGCAAAGCGGTCGGCATCGGGCAGGGCCAGCCCGCGCACATGGACGCGGTGGGTGGGGCCGAGCAGCACCACCCGGCGGATGCGCTCGCGCAACTCGCCCAGCCGGGCATAGGCGCTGGCGGCGACCGCGCCGGAATACACATAGCCGGCGTGCGGCACGATCAGCGCCTTGGGCGGGTGCGATACCTCCTCCACTCTGGCGTGTGCCAGCAGGTCGGTGACGGTGCGCTTGAGCGCGCCCGGGTTATCCGGGTAAAACATGCCCGCAACGGCGGCGGGTCGAGTGATAGGCATACGGCACTCCCACATTCAAAGTACTTATTAAATGTGGGGGTATATCCCCGTTTTCAAGATGGCGCGGGCGAAAACGCCCGACCCTTCAGTGCAGCTTGATGCGCGCCCGCGTCGGTGTGCTGATGAAGTGGGCGTAGGTGGTCATCGCGGTCTTGAGCCAGCCGTGCAGGGCGATCTGGTGCATCTTGTGCAGCGACCAGTAGACCAGCCGCGCCAGCACGCCTTCGATCATGATGCTGCCGCCGGTGAGGCTACCCATGAGGTTGCCGACGGTGGAATGGCGGCCGAGCGCGACCAGCGAACCGTAGTCGCGATAGACATAGGCCAGCAGCGGTTTGCCGCGAAAGCGACGGCAGATCGCCTTGGCCATCAGCGACGCCTGCTGGTGCGCCGCCTGTGCGCGCGGCGGCACGTTGCGGCCGTCGGGCATCGGGCAGGCGGCGCAGTCGCCGAGCGCGAAGATGTTGTCGTCGCGCGTGGTTTGCAGGGTGGGTTTCACCACCAGTTGATTGATGCGGTTGGTTTCCAGGCCATCCAGGTCTTTCAGGAAATCCGGCGCCTTGATCCCCGCCGACCACACCATCATGCTGGCGGGGATGAACTTGCCGTCGGCGGTGAGCATGCCGTCCTTGCGCACTTCGACCACCCGTTCGTTGACGTGCATCTCGACCCCGAGTTCGGCCAGGCGTTCGGCGGCGGCGTTCGACAGCCGCGGCGGCAGGCCCGGCAGGATGCGGTCGGACGCCTCGACGATCAGCAGCTTCAGGCTCTTGTCCGGATCGATGTTTTCCAGGCCATAGGACGACAGCTCGCGCGTGGTGTCGTGCAGTTCGGCGGCGAGCTCGACGCCGGTGGCGCCGGCGCCGACGATGCCGACGGTGAGCTGGCCGGGTTTGACTTCGCGGGTCTGGGTGTGGGCGCGCAGGCAGGCGTTGATGTGGAGGCGGTGGAATTCGCGCGCCTGCTCGGGGGTGTCGAGCATGACGCAGTGCTCGGCGACGCCGGGCACGCCGAAGTCGTTGGCCACCGAGCCGACGGCGATGATCAGGGTGTCGTAACGAAAGCTGCGGCGTGGAATGATTTCCAGACCGTTCTCATCCAGCGTGGGCGCCACGCCGATTTCCTGGCGCGCGCGGTCGAGGCTGTCCATGCGGCCGAGGCGGAAACGGAAATGGTGCCAGTGTCCCTGCGCCAGATATTCCAGCCGTTCGGCGTAGGAATCGAGGCTGCCGGCCGCCACTTCGTACAGCAGCGGCTTCCACAGGTGCGAGGGCGAGGCGTCGATCAGGGTGATGTTCGCGCGTTTTCTTTTGCCCAGCTTGTCGCCCAGCCGGGTCGCCAGTTCCAGCCCGCCCGCGCCGCCGCCGACGATGACGATTTCATGTGCCTGCTGTTGCGTTGTCACGGTCCTGTCCCTGCTTGTCACGATGGCCCGATGATACCTGCAACATAAGTAAACGCTTCTATAGATTGCGCCACACCGGACGCGGACGAACTCGCTAGAATCGACGCATTACGCATTCAGGAACCGTCATGACCGAACCCCTGCTCGTCGCCCGCAACGCCACCACCGACCTCTGTCCTGCTGCCGCAGATGGCCAACCGCCACGGCCTCATCACCGGCGCCACCGGCACCGGCAAGACCGTCACCCTGCAAACCCTGGCCGAGCAGTTTTCCCGTATCGGCGTGCCGTGTTTCATGTCGGACGTGAAGGGCGATCTGTCGGGCGTGTCGCAGCCCGGCGGCGGCAACGCCAAGGTGACCGAGCGGGTGGCGGCGCTCAAGCTCGAAGGCTTCCAGCACCAGGGCTACCCGGTCACCTTGTGGGATCCGTTCGGTGCCAGCGGCCATCCGGTGCGCGCCACCGTGTCCGACATGGGCCCGCTGCTGCTGGGGCGCATGCTGGATCTGAACGACACCCAGAACGGCGTGCTCAACCTGGTGTTCAAGGTGGCCGACGACAACGGCCTGCTGCTGCTCGACCTCAAGGACCTGCGCGCGATGCTGGCCTACGTGGGCGAGAACGCCAAGCAGTTCACCACCGATTACGGCAATGTGTCGTCGGCTTCCATCGGCGCCATCCAGCGCGGCCTGCTGGCGCTGGAATCACAGGGTGGTGCGCAGATTTTCGGCGAGCCGATGCTGAATATCGACGACCTGATCCAGACCGACAAGGGGCGCGGCGTCATCAACATCCTGTCGGCCGACACCCTGATGCAGGCGCCCAAAATGTACGCCACCCTGCTGCTGTGGCTGCTGGCCGAACTGTACGAAAACCTGCCCGAAGCGGGCGACCTCGACAAGCCGAAACTGGTGTTCTTTTTCGACGAAGCGCACCTGCTGTTTACCGATGCCCCTGACGCGCTGATCGACAAGATCGAACAGGTGGTGCGGCTGATCCGCTCCAAGGGCGTCGGCGTCTACTTCGTCACCCAGAACCCGGCCGACGTGCCCGACAAGATCCTGTCGCAACTCGGCAACCGGGTGCAGCACGCCCTGCGCGCCTTCTCCGCGCGCGACCAGAAAGCCGTCAAGGCCGCCGCCGAAACCATGCGCGACAACGCCGCGCTCGACGAAGCCGCCGTCATCACCGAACTCGGCGTCGGCGAAGCGCTGGTGTCCTTCCTCGACGAGAAAGGCCGCCCCGGCGTAGTCGAGCGCGCCTTCATCGTGCCGCCGCAGGGACAGCTCGGCCCCATCACTGACGCCCAGCGCCGGCAGCTGATGCAGAACTCGCTGGTGGCGGGGGTGTACGACAAGACGGTGGATCGCGAGTCGGCGTACGAATCGCTGAAGGCGCGCGCCGAGCAGGCGGCACAGGCCGCCGCTACGGAAGCCGAACTCAAGCAGCAAGCCAAGACTGCCGCGCAACCCGCAGCAAGTGGCGGTGGGCTGGGCGATATTTTGGGTGGAGTGTTGGGCGGCAGCAGTCGCCGCGAAGGCGCAGCCGAGGCAATGGCCAAGTCCGCCGCCCGTGCCATTGGCAGCCAGGTCGGGCGGTCGATTATTCGGGGGGTGTTGGGGAGCTTGTTTGGGGGAAAGCGGTAAAACGGGTGAGCTTCCCCCTTTGGAAAAGGGGGATTGAGGGGGATTTGAAGTCGTTGCTTAGCTACGGTTCGTTGGCCGGGGGTACGCCCGGCCAACGGTCAGCAGTCCAGCGAACACCTACATAACTATTGACAGCGCTTCGACAGCACCCGCAAGGGGTACGCCGGTGGGTCCCCGCCGCTACGCAGCGACCCTTCCGCAGGCTCAGCACGAACGGGCTGGAGAAGCGCGCTTCAATCAGCCCGCCAACGCGTCCCGCTTATTGCTCATCCACCGGCACAGTCAGCCGGCGTTGCTTCACCGCATCCGCCAGCATCCGCAGCAGCGGCACGGTATCGTCCCAGCCGATGCAGGCGTCGGTGATCGATTTGGCGTATTCGAGCGGCTGGCCGGGGATCAAGTCCTGGCGTCCGGCGTTGAGGTGGCTTTCGATCATCATGCCGATGATGCGGTTGTCGCCACCGGCGACCTGGGCGGCGACGTCGGCACCGACGTCGATCTGGCGCTGGTACTGCTTGCTCGAATTGGCGTGCGAGAAGTCGATCATCAACTGCTGGCGCAGGCCCGCGGCGGCGAGTTCGCGGCACGCGGCCTCGACGCTGGCGGCGTCGTAGTTCGGCGCTTTGCCGCCGCGCAGGATGACGTGGGTGTCCTCGTTGCCGGAGGTGCTGAACACGCCGACGTGGCCGGACTTGGTGATGGAGATGAAATGGTGGCGGGCGTTGGCGGCCTTGATTGCGTCCACGGCGATGCGCAGGCTGCCGTCGGTGCCGTTCTTGAAGCCGACCGGACACGACAGGCCGGACGCCAGCTGGCGGTGCGATTGCGATTCGGTGGTGCGTGCGCCGATGGCGCCCCAGCTCACCAGGTCGGCGATGTATTGCGGCGAGATGAGGTCGAGGAATTCGGTGGCGCAGGGCAGGCCGATTTCGTTGATTTCCAGCAACAGCTTGCGCGCCAGCCGCAGGCCTTCGTTGATGTCGTGGCTTTCGTCCAGATGGGGATCGTTGATGAGCCCTTTCCAGCCGACGGTGGTGCGCGGCTTTTCGAAATACACGCGCATGATGATGATCAGTTCGTGCGCCAGTTCATCGGCCAGCGGCTTGAGCTTGCGGGCGTAATCCAGCGCGGCGGCGGGGTCGTGGATCGAACAGGGGCCGACGACGATGAACAGGCGGTCGTCGGCGCCGCGCAACACGTCGTGGATGGCATTGCGCGCATGCGCGACGTGCGCCAGCACGGTTTCTTTGGGGCGCAGTTCGCGCATGATCTGCATCGGGGCGAGCAATTCGCCGCTTTGCTCGATGCGGGTATCGTCGGTTCGGGTCGTCATCTTGTGGCTCCTGGATTCCATCTGCGGCGGCGCAAACAAAAAACCGCCAGCGGGCTGGCGGTTTCGTTAAGGCGGGCTGTTGTTTCAGCGCCTCCCGACCGCCTGGGGCGTGCCCGGGGTAAAGGGTGCAAAGCGGCTAAAAAAAGGGACTGCGGCACGAATCATGCGTAACAGTCTACCAAAACTGCGTGAATCCCGCCAAACTGTCACCTCCGGGCTGGCCGGGTTCACGCTATATGGGGATGCCGCAACTGCGTCGTTAAATGAACCAGGCGGTGCACGCAACAGGGAAAGAGTGTGGAAATGATGGCGAACGAGACAAACATTCAGCATAACGCGCAGGAATTGCGGCGCGACCGGCGCTTTCAGGTGTCGCAGGCGGCGATCATCACGCAGCCCGGGTATACCGAAATCGCCTGCGAAATTCGCGATTTCTGTTTTGGCGGACTGTTCCTCAAATTCACCAATCCCGAAGCGGCGATCGCCTCGCTGGCCAAGCGCCCGGACGCCGAGGTTGAAATCGTTTTCACGCCGGCGTCGATCAGTTCCACCCAGACCTTCCGCGTCCCTGCGCAGCTCAAGCGTCTGAGTCCGCTCGGGATCGGCGTCTCGTTCATCCGCCAGCCGCTCGATGCGCTGCGGGCGCTGCAAAAGCTGCGGATGGCGGGGCATCGCCAGAAACTCGCCGCACTGCCCACCTCGGACGCCTTTCCCCAGTTGCGCGAGGCCAGCACCACGCTGCTGAACGAAACCCTGCTGCAAGTGCACGACCAGGTGATGCGCATGCTGGGCGACCGGCTCAGCGCGGCGGCGGTGCAGGCTACGGGGATTGCCGAACACAGCGGGCTGCTGAACGCGGGCCACGAATTCGACCTGCATTCGACCGCGGTGCAAAGCCGCTTTGTCGAGCAGGTGATGGATGCGTTGAAACAGGCGCGTCCGGTTCAAACCCAGGCCACCCGCGACACGCTGGAAGGTGGACTGGCGCTGGTGGACGAACTCGACTTCGAGGACTGGCTCGCCACCTCATCCGAGGCGCACAAGCTGGAAGAACAGTTCCGCGAACAGCTGGCTGACATCGAACCGCGTGTGGGCCAGCTGTTCGGTTTTTCCTGCGACCACAGCACCAATCCGTTCGGCCCCGCCGTCATCGGCCATGCCTACCGCAGCGCGCTGCAGGATGTGCCGGTGCTGGCGCGCGCACGGCAGGTCGCGTATGCCACGCTGCGCGAAGTGTTGTCCGAACAGCTGGCGCCGCTGTATGCCGAATTGCTGGCGCTGTTGCCCGTTTCGCAGATTGAAGCGGAACAGCAGCCGACCAGCGCACCGCAGCAAGCATCGCCCGCGGCGCCGCCTGAATCGGATATCGGCTGCTGCCGCACAGGCCGAGCCGGGCGCGCCTGCTGCGCCCGCGGCGAAAGGCACACTCAGCCGGCTGACCGGCTCGCTGATGGATTACTTCCGTGGCAACGCGGCGTCCGCCGGCGGCGCTGCGCCGATGGGTGCCCCTCCTTCTGCGGAGATGCCTTCAGCGCCCGGCATGTCCGCTCCGGCCATGCCGGGCGGCCCCGTGCAGGGGAGCGCGCCTGCGGCTGCGGGACAACCCATGCCCATGATGCCGGGTGTGGCGCACTCGCCGGTATTGCAGCGTCTGGCCAGCGCGGGTGCGCTGCCCGCCGCCACCACCCAGGAAATGCAGCGCTCGGTCGACATGTTCGGCGCGCTGTTCGATACCATGCACGCCGAAAAGTCGGTCAGCGAGGGCATGCGGCCGTTTTTCCAGCAGCTCGAAACCAGCCTGATCAAGCTGGCGATGTCCGATCCGCAGTTCCTCAATTCACCCGCCCACCCGGCGCACAAGGTGTTGAACACGCTCGACCGCATCAGCATGGTGGCGGGCGACGACGGCAAGATCACCGATGCGCGTCTGCTGCGGCTGATGAGCCGCTGGACCGATCGCATCAACGCCGAGGCCGACAAGAACCCGGGCGTGTTCGAAGAGGCGCGCACCCAGCTGGAGCGCGTGGTCAAGCCGCTGCTGAGCGAACGCGCCGCACGTGTGTTCCGCCTGCAGGAAATGTGCGAGGGCCGTCAGCGCGCCGAAGTCGTCAAGCAGCGCATCCTGCGCGAGCTGCTGGCGCAGATGGAGCAGGGCCCGGTGCCCAATGCCGTGATCGAGTTGCTCAACGGTGGCTGGCGCAATGTGCTGATGATGGCCGAAATGCGCCACGGCCTCGACAGCGAAGAAGTGCGCGAGGCCTGGCAGGTGTTGCGGAAACTGTGTGCCTGGCTGGGCGCGGAACCGTCCGAATTGCCCGCTGCCGCCGAGATCCAGACCTTGCTGCAGCGCATCGACCAGGCGCTCACTCAGGTGTGCGCCGACAAGTTTGCCCAGGATCGCATCGTCGACCAGCTCGCCGCTGCCCTGTTCGACGAAGACCGGTCGCAACACCAGCACACCGCGGTCGCCGCCCGCCTCGACGATGCCGCCAGCGAACCGCTGAGCGAAGTGCAGGACAACCTGGCCGAACGCCTGCGCGTCGGCGACTGGCTGCAGTTCAAGTCGGCGGATGCCCCGCTCAACCTGATCTGGATCGGCGACCAGCCGCACGTGTACGTGTTCGCCAACTATCGCGGCATCAAGAAGCTCGACCTCAAGCGTGCGGACCTGTTGCAGTCGCTGGAAGACGGCGAGGCGCAGTGGACCGAGGATCTGGAGCTGCCGCTGATGGATCGCTCCTACAGCGCGATGATCCAGAAAATGCAGCGTGATCTGGTGTGGCAGGCCTCGCATGACGCCACCACCGGGCTGTTCAACCGCAAGAGTTTCTTCCGCGCCATCCGTCGCGCCTGGTTGCGGCGCCAGGCGGTGGACGGGGGCTATGCCATCGGCGTCATCCAGCTCGACATCAACACCCCGGCCGGCATCGCGGCCGGGGTTGAAATCCGCACCCCCATCCTGCGCGAGTTTTCCCAGACCCTGCCTGCGCAGTTGCCGGATGGTGCGTTGCTGGCGCGCGCGGGCGAATCCGGCCTGGCATTCTGGATCGAGGCTGCCGACCCTGCCGTCGCGCAGGCGCAGACCACGGCTTTGCTGAACCTCATCACCGCCCAGCCGCAGGAGATCAATGGCACCCGCTACAGCGTGCAGGCTGCAGCCGGACTGATGTGGGCAAGCGACTGCCTCAGTCCCGAAACCTATTACGACAATGCCAACGCCGCCTGCGCCCGCGCCCGCGAATCTGCCGTTCCCGTGGTGCAATACAGCAGCGAAGCCGACGACAGCGGCGTGCTGGCGCTGGCGCAATGGGCGCACGAACTGACCGGCATCCTGGCCAACAACCAGCTCAGCCTCAACTGCCAGCCGGTGGCGGCCGCGACCGACGCCGCACGCGTTCCGCTGTATTACGAAGTGCTGCTGCACCCGACCGCCCACGATCAGCGCAACATCGCGACGCGCGAACTGATCGACGTCGCCGGGCGCCTGCAACGCATCACCGAAATCGACCGCTGGGTGGTGAAAACCGTTCTGCAGTGGATGCGCAACCACGCGGATAAAGTCGCCGGTCTGGGCGGCCTGTCGATCAACCTGTCGGGCCAGTCGGTCATCAATCCGCTGTTTCTGAGGTTTCTGCAGGGTGAACTGGCGCGCGGCGACATTCCCGGCGACAAGCTCATTTTCGAAATCAGCGAAGCCGATGCCGTCGACGGCCACGCCCAGACGCAGCTCTTCATCCGCCAGATGCAACGCCACGGCTGCCGCTTCACCCTCGATGACTTTGGCGTCGGCAGCAGTTCCTACACCAGCCTGAAGAGCATGAAGCTGGATTACCTGAAAATCGACCGCGCCCTGGTCAGCGAAATCGGCACCAGCATGATCGACGAAGCGCTGGTACGCTCCATTCTGGAAACCGGCAGTTTCCTCGGCATCAAGACGGTGGCAGGCTTCATCGAGGATGCCGACTTCCTCGCCAAGCTGGTTGAAATGGGCGTCGATTGCGTGCAGGGTTATCTCATCGGCGAACCGCAGCCGCTGGAGAGCCTGACTTGAATATCGCCGACTTCATGCGCACAATCCAGATTCTGAATGGCGCATTCACCTGTGCGCCCACGTCCAGCAAGCCTGGCTCGATCCCATCCATTCAAACCAACAGATCAAAATGAAACGTGTCGATGATTTCCGCCTGCACTTCGGCAAACAGGAATTGGTGCCGATCATCATCGGCGGCATGGGGGTGGATATCTCGACCGCCGAACTGGCGCTCGAAGTCGCGCGCCTCGGCGGCATCGGCCATATTTCCGACGCCATGGTGCAGACCGTGTCCGACACGCCGCTTCGACACCAAATTCGTCAGCGACAAGCTCAAGCAGTACAAGGCCAACGTCGCCAGCAGCGACAAGTCCTCGGTGCAGTTCGATCTCGCCACGCTGGAAGAGGCCACGCGCAGCCATGTGGGCCGGACCATGGAAGCCAAGCGCGGCGACGGCATGATCTTCATCAACTGCATGGAAAAGCTCACCATGAACGCGCCGCGCGAAACGCTGCGCATGCGCCTGACTGCCGCGCTCGACGCCGGCATCGACGGCATCACGCTTGCCGCCGGCCTGCATCTCGGTTCGTTCGCGCTGATGGAGGATCACCCGCGCTTCCGCGACGCCAAGCTCGGCATCATCGTCTCCTCGCCGCGCGCGCTGGCAGCTGTTCCTGCGCAAGAACGCCCGGCTCAATCGCCTGCCGGACTACGTCGTGGTGGAAGGCCCGCTCGCCGGCGGCCACCTCGGCTTCGGCATGGACTGGGCGCAATACGACCTGCGCACCATCATCGCCGAGGTGCTGGCGTATCTGAAGGCCGAAAATCTGGACATCCCGGTGATCGCCGCCGGCGGCATTTTCACCGGCAGCGATGCCGCCGCCTTCCTCGAACAGGGCGCCGCCGCGGTGCAGGTGGCGACGCGCTTCACCGTGACCCAGGAGTGCGGCCTGCCGGACAAGGTCAAGCAGGAATATTTCAAGGCCAGCGAGGACGACATCGAGGTCAACACCATCTCGCCCACCGGCTACCCGATGCGCATGCTCAAGGGCAGCCCCGGCATCGGCGCCGGCATCCGCCCCAACTGCGAAGCCTACGGCTACCTGCTCGACGCCAACGGCAACTGCGCCTACATCGACGCCTACAACCGCGAAGTGGCGCTGCACCCGGACGCGAAAAAGATTTCGGTCAAGGACAAGACCTGCCTGTGCACCCACATGCGCAACTTCGACATCTGGACCTGCGGCCAGTACACCTACCGCCTCAAGGACACCACCCGCGCGCCTGCCGGACGGCAGCTACCAGCTGCTCAGCGCCGAGCATGTGTTCCACGATTACCAGTTCAGCACCGACCAGAAGATCGCGCTGCCGGATTGAGCGGGTGCAATTCGTCCCCCAGCCTGGCCTGCCGGCGGTCGGTTTTTCAAGGCGTGAGGAGGCCGCCGCTGTTCAATAAGCCATTGCCTGTTCCACCCCAGACGATGGCTTTGCTCCCTGTCCAGACCATGCTGTGCTCGCTGCGCGTCGAGGGGGCCCCCAGCGCCGCGACTTGCTGCCAGACATTCCCCGCGGGGTCGAAAGCATAACCGTCGGCTGGGCCCCACAGGATCATCCGCGATCCGGTCCAGACTGCCGGCACCTTCGAGCGGGCCGAAGGGGCACATGTCGTGTCGGTCGGGTGCCAGCTGTCGCTTGCCGGACTGTATATGCCGCCGGTATTCGTCAGGCCACCCCACACGATCATCTCGTTGCCGGTCCACACGGCCATATGGCCTAGCCGTTCCGACGGGGCGCCGGTTGTGCCGACGGGGGTCCAAGTGTCGCTAGCAGGATCATAGCGTGCGCCATCTCCCAGGATGCTCGAGCCGTTGGCGCCCCCCCAGACGATCATTGCCGATCCCGTCCACACCGCTGTATGTCCGTAACGGGGGGACGGGGCACCGGTCATCGATATGGGCTGCCAGGTATTGGTGGCCGGGTTGTAGCGGGCGCCATTTCCCAGACCGATCATCGATCCTGATCCGATCCGCCCGCCCCAGACGACCATCTCGCTGCCGGTCCACACTGCCGTGTGGTCATAGCGTGCACTCGGCTGGCCGGTCGTGGAAAGCGCGGTCCATGCTCCCGTCCCGGGATCGTAGGCGGCGCCACCGGTCAGTGCCGTGCCTTCGCGGTAACCGCCAAAGACGAGCATGCGGGAACCGGTCCACACCGCCTTCTGAAACATGCCCGCCGGCGCGCCGCTGGCAACGTTCCAAGTGCCGGTCGCGGGCGAGTAGCGGCCGTACTGGGGCGTGTAGTCGAATGTGCTCCAGTCGGTATCCCAGGCGAGACCACCTGACACGATCATCTCGCTGCCAGTCCATACGGCGGCATGACCGTAGCGGGCGAAGGGCACGTTTGTCACGCTTGTGGGCGTCCAACTCCCCGATTGGGAACTGGCCGTGGTGAAGCTCCACTCATAGGGTGCGGCCAGCAGGTTGCCTGCCAGATCTTTGATGCCGGTTGTCAGTCTCGCGTTGAACGCGGTCGACAGAGGCAGGGCTGCGGCAGGCGTGAACGTGGCGGTGCGGGTGAGGGAAAGATAGGACACCGTGCCTGCCATTGCCTGATTGCCCGGCGCTGTGAGGGTGAACGTGGTGCCATCGACCGTAGCCGGATCGAGTTCCTCGCTGAAAATTGCCGTCACTGCACCGCTGGGCGAAGCGCAGTAGCTTCCGCTCGACGGACTGACCGACTGCACGCTGGGCGGTGTGATATCGGGGTTGGCGCCGGTAGTAAAGGAGACGGCGTAAGGTGCCGCAAGGGGGTTTCCCGCTGCATCCTTGACGTTAGTGGTCACGGTTGCGTGATAGAGGGTGTTGTAGGTGAGCAGGCTCGTCGGGCTCAACTTGGCACTGAGTGAGTAGCCGAGGTAACTCACCGAAGCGGGAACCAGGTTGCCCACGTTATCGCGGAGGGTGACTGTGCTCGCATCGATGCTCGCAGGATCCATCTCTTCATTGAAGATGAACGTCACGCTGGTATTGACGGGTACGCTGCTTGCCCCATCGACCGGAGAAGCTGACGCCACGTGCGGCGCGGTCACGTCCGGAACCCGGGTGACCACCAGCGTGTCGGTCGCGACATGTCCTGCAGCGTCGGTGGCTTTCACGGTGATCGTGTTGGCACCCATGACGAGGGGAATCGGATAGCTTTCCCAGATCACATGCACCTGCAGCAGGCAGCCGAGATAAAAGCTGGTGCCTCCGCTCGAACCGGTTGTGTTGTTGGTCCAGGTGACGTCGTACCCGGCCGGCAAAACGCCCACGATCGATGGACAACTGGAACCGTCCGGCACAAATGAAACACCCTCCAGCAGAACCATGTCGCGGTCGGTCTGGTAGGTATCGCCACTCGTTGGGGCGTCAATACGCACAAACTCGCTCGGCGCGGGTGGGGGGGCAACTGCATCATCGCCTCCGCCCCCACCGCAGCCTGCCAGCATGACGATCAGCGACACGAGGACAAACAGGAACAGGGCAAATGGCTGCTGTGCACGTGCCGCAAGGGTTGTGTTCATGTCCTGCTTCCTGTTTTGTCGTTGCGGAGTCTTTGAGGCCATCTTCTCTGTATAGCCATGCAGACGACGAATTCCAGCAAACAGGATGGCTGAGCGGCTCCTGACGGCAGCAGGCCTTCGTTCATGTGTGTTCGAGCGTCCATACTGGCCATGAGCAGTGTCAGCGCACCGCATCCGCCCAGTTGTTGGGGGTTTCGTACAGCCGCACCCGTTGTAGCCTGAGCTGGTTGCCGTAGGTGTCGAGGTAGGCGGCGTCGAGGATGCGGAAGGCCTCGGCCGCGAGATTTTCCGCCGTCGGCACGACGGGCAATACGACGGTCTTGTGTTCGGGGAGCGAGGCCAGAAACTCCATCACGGCGCGGTCGCCCTGATAGACCAGGAAAGCGTGATCCCAATGGTTGACGAGCACGGCATTGGCGATGCCTTTCACGTCGGAAAAATCCATCACCATGCCTTCTTCCGCCGCGCCTTCGGTGCGGATGATTTCGCCGGAGAGGGTGATTTCGATGGCGTAGCGATGGCCGTGCAGGTGCCGGCACTGGCTGGCGTGATTGGGGATGCGGTGGCCGGCGTCGAATTCCAGCCTGCGGGTGATCAACATGTTGGGCAATTCAATTCCTGAACGATTTTCAAAGGGACAGGAGGGCGCCGACATGCCGCACCGTCTGTTTTCATGGAATGCCGATTGTAGCAAATTGAAGATATGACTATCTTCAATGTGTCGCCCAGTCGTCCTGAAGACGCGGTGGGGAGACCTGAATGTCCGGACTTTGGCGGCATGCAACCACGGCCTGCCCCTTGCGGGTGTTCACCCACTCCGCCTAAACGCCTACAATGCCGGGTCTTACTGTAGGTCTCCCCGCATGTTCACCGGCATTATTCAATCCATTGGTCGCATCCACGAATACGAAGCACGCGGCGCCGATGCGCGCATGGTCATTGCGGGCGGCGGGCTGGACTTTTCCGACGTCGCGCTGGGCGACAGCATCGCGGTCAACGGCGTCTGCCTGACGGCGGTGGCGCTGACAGCCGACAGTTTCACGGTGGACGTGTCCGCCGAAACCCTGCGCTGCACCGCGGGCTTCCTGCCGGGCGCCGAGGTCAATCTGGAAAAGGCGCTGCGCCTGGCCGACCGCCTGGGCGGGCATCTGGTGAGCGGGCATGTCGACGGCGTCGGCACGGTGCAGCGCTTCGTGCCGGTGGGCGAATCGCACCTGCTGGAAATCGATGCCCCGGCCGAACTCGCGCGCTACATCATCCGCAAGGGTTCGATCACGGTGAACGGCGTGTCGCTGACGGTGAACGCGGTGGAGGGCGCACGTTTCGCGCTCAACCTGATTCCGCATACGCTGGAGATGACCACGCTCAAGCATGTGCAAGCCGGCAGCCGGGTCAACCTGGAAGTCGACATGATCGCGCGCTACGTCGAGCGCCTTTCCCTATTCACCCAAACAACGGACAAAGACTGATGAGCCTCGCCTCCACCCTGGAAATCGTCGCAGAACTGAAAGCCGGCCGCATGGTCGTGCTGGTCGACGAGGAAGACCGCGAAAACGAGGGCGATCTGGTGATGGCCGCCGAGTTCGCCACGCCGGATGCGATCAACTTCATGGCCAAGTACGGTCGTGGCCTGATCTGCCTGACGCTCACCGATGCGCGCTGCCGCCAGCTTGGCCTCAAGCAGATGGTGAGCGACAACCAGACTCCGCACGGCACGGCGTTCACCGTATCGATCGAAGCGGCCGAAGGGGTGACCACCGGCATTTCGGCGGCCGACCGCGCCGTCACCATCCAGGCTGCGGTGAAGAAGAGACGCCAAGGCCACCGACATCATCCAGCCCGGCCACATCTTTCCGCTGCGCGCGCAGCCCGGCGGCGTGCTGGTGCGCGCGGGGCACACCGAAGCCGGCTGCGACCTGGCCGGGCTGGCCGGGCTGGAGCCGGCGTCGGTGATCTGCGAAATCCTCAAGGACGACGGCACCATGGCACGGCTGCCGGATCTGGTGCCGTTCGCGCAGGAGCACGGCCTGAAGATCGGCGCCATCGCCGACCTCATCCACTACCGCAACCAGACCGAGAGCCTGGTCGAGCGCGCCGCCGACCGCCTGATCCAGACGGTGTACGGCGCGTTCCGCCTGATCGCCTATCGCGACACCAGCGCCCGCGAAACCCACCTCGCGCTGGTCAAGGGCGAGATTCATGCGGACAAGGAAACGCTGGTGCGCGTGCACGAGCCCCTGAGCGTGATGGATTTTCTCGACGTCACCGGCGGCGGCCATTCGTGGCCGATCATGGGCGCGATGGAACGCATCGCCGAATCGCAGTCCGGCGTGCTGGTTTTATTGCATCGGCCCGAAACGGCCGATGCGCTGCTGCACCGCATCAACCCGGCGCCGGTGGCCGACCGCAAAGTCGATCTGCGCGACTACGGCATCGGCGCGCAAATCCTGCGCGACCTCGGCGTCGGCAAAATGAAACTGCTGGCCAGTCCGCGCAAAATGCCCGCGATGGACGGCTTCGGCCTCGAAGTCACCGGCTATCTCGACAAGGCTTAACAAAGGACACGACATGGGAACCAGCGGCAGCATCTCCGAACTCGACCCGATCTATCAGGGGGCAGGACTTAAAATCGGCATCGTCATGAGCCGTTTCAACAAGGACATCTGCGAAGGTCTGCTGTCGTCCTGCGAAACCGAACTGGGCCGTCTTGGCGTCGCCCGCGACGACGTGCTGCTGGTCGATGTGCCGGGC
Organism: uncultured Hydrogenophilales bacterium; assembly: GCA_963818665.1. Classification (GTDB taxonomy): domain Bacteria; phylum Pseudomonadota; class Gammaproteobacteria; order Burkholderiales; family Thiobacillaceae; genus Thiobacillus. The sequence continues at coordinate 66,688 of CAWFTM010000017.1, forward strand.
GCGCTGGAGCATCCGCTGGTGCTGCAAAAAATGTCGCAGTCGGGCAGGTTCGATGCGCTGATCGCCATTGGCGCCGTGGTGCGCGGCGACACCTATCATTTTGAAATCGTCTGCAATGAATCCGCGCGCGGCATCCTCGACGTGCAACTGGAAACCGGTGTACCGATCGCCAATGTCATCCTCACGGTCGACACCGAAGAACAGGCGCACGCGCGCATGGCTGAAAAAGGCCGTGACGGCGCGCGCGTGGCGGTTGAAATGGCCAACCTGTTGAAGCGCCTCTGAGATGGCCGGCTCCCGCAAACTTGCCCGCGCGTTCACCCTGCAAGGCCTTTACGCCTGGCTGGTGGGCGGTGCCGAAGTCACCCTGATCGCGGCCAACCTGGCCGAGGACGAACAGTTCAAACGCGCCGACGAGGCCTATTTCCGCACCCTGCTGTACGGGGTGCTCAAGGAAGAAGACCTGCTCAGTTCGCACATCGCCCGCCACATCGACCGCAAGCTGACCGAGCTGTCGCCGGTCGAACGCGGCATCCTGCTGATCGGCGCCTACGAACTGCTGCTGTGTCCCGACGTACCGATGCGCGTCGTCATCAACGAAGGGGTCGAACTCGCCAAGTCGTTCGGCGGCACCGACGGCCACAAATACATCAACGGTGTGCTCGACAAGCTGGCGCAGGATGTGCGCGCAGTGGAAATCGAGAGCGCGCGAAACAAGAGCTGAGCCGTCAGCGGTACACAGTGGCCGTGGTAACCGCTCCCCGCTCGCCAACATGGAATTTGCCCTCATCGCCAAATACTTCACCCGCGCCACGCCCGGCGCGGTGCTGGGCGTGGGTGACGACTGCGCGCTGCTGGCCCCGACACCCGGGATGCAGCTGGCGGTGTCGTCCGACATGCTGCTCGAAGGCCGTCATTTTTCACCGCAGGACAGCCCCGCCGGCATCGGTCACAAGTCGCTCGCGGTGAACCTGTCCGACCTCGCCGCGATGGGCGCGACGCCGCGCTGGGCGACGCTGGCCATCGCGCTGCCGGAAGAGAACGACGCCTGGCTGACGGCATTCGCCCGCGGTTTCTTTCGCATGGCGGATATGTACGGCATCGAACTGGTCGGCGGCGATACCACGCGCGGCGCGCTCACCCTCAGCATCACGGTGATCGGCGAAGTGCCGCCGGGACAGGCGTTGCGCCGCGACGGCGCCCGGGCGGGCGACGACATCTGGGTCTCCGGCGTCATCGGCTCGGCGGCGCTGGCGCTGGCCTACCGCCAGGGGCGGCTGTTCATGGAGCAGATCGACGCCGCCCGCGTGCTGCCCGCGCTGTATCTGCCTACCCCTCGCGTGGAACTCGGCATCGCACTGCGCGGGATTGCGAACAGCGCGATCGATATTTCCGACGGTCTGCTGGCCGATCTGGGCCATATCCTCGAACGCTCGCAGCTGGGTGCGCAGCTCGAATTCGCCGCGCTGCCGACGCTGCCGGTGGTGCAGTCCTATCTGCACGAAGCCGTTGCGCGCGACTGCGTGCTGGCGGGTGGCGACGATTACGAACTCTGCTTCACCGCGCCCTCTGACCGGCGCGACGCGGTGCAGGCTGCGGCGCGAATCGGCGGGCGTGGCGGTGACCCGCATCGGCCGCATCACCGCCGAGCCCGGACTCGTCGTCCTCGCTGCCGACGGCCAGCCGCTCCCTTACGCTAAAACCGGTTATGACCATTTCGCGGCCTGATTTCAAATTCCTCCTCGCGCATCCGGCGCACCTGATCGCATTCGGCTTCGGCAGCGGACTGGCGCCCAGGGCACCCGGCACCGTGGGCACGCTGCTGGGCGTGCCGCTGTTCTGGCTGATCGCCGCCGCCGTGCCGGATCTGCCGAACCGGATCATTCTGCTGATCGCCGCGTTTCTGCTCGGTGTCTGGGCCTGTGGCAAAACCGGGCGCGCGCTCGGCGTCGCCGATCACGGCGGCATGGTGTGGGATGAGATCGTGGCCTTCGCGCTCGTTCTGCTGTTCACCCCGGCGGGATGGCTGTGGATGGCGCTGGCGTTTGCACTATTCCGCCTGTTCGATATCCTCAAGCCTTGGCCGATCCGCGTGGCCGACCGTCATCTGAAAAACGGCTTCGGCGTGATGTTCGATGATCTGCTGGCGGCCGCTTTCGCAATCGCTGTGCTCAAGGGACTGCAATGGCTCGTGTAAGCGACGAAGAACTCCGGCAACTCGCCAGCGAACTGGGCGACAGGTTACGCGCGCGCGGCTGGATGCTGGCCACCGCCGAATCCTGCACCGGTGGCTGGGTCGGCCAGTTGCTCACCGCCATCCCCGGCAGTTCGGCATGGTACGAACGCGGCTTCATCACCTATGCCAATGCCGCCAAGCAGGAAATGCTCGGCGTGCCCGCCACCACCCTGGACACTTTCGGTGCGGTGTCGGAAGAAACTGCGCAGGCGATGGCGGTCGGCGCACTGGCGCACAGCCACGCGCAAGCCGCGCTCGCCATTTCCGGCATCGCCGGCCCGGGCGGCGGCACGCCGCAAAAACCCGTCGGTCTGGTCTGCTATGGCTGGGCGCTGGCGGATGGCACGCAGATGTCGTCCACCTGCCGGCTCGACGGCGACCGCGAGGAAATCCGCTCGCGCGCGGTCGCGGCGGCGCTGCGCGGATTGATCGAACTGATTCCTGCCTGACGGGCGTCGAGCCAGACCGGGCCCGATTCAGCGTGGGCTGGGCAGCGGTCTGATCGGGTGCGGCCGCTCGCGGATAACCGTCTCCAGTCGGCGGGTAATAAGACCGGCTGCGGGACATACACCGGCTTCTCGATCACGATCGGCTGCTGCGCTTCGCGCAGCCGGGCGGCTTCCGCTTCGCGCTCGGCTTCCGCGGCTTCTTTTTCCAGACGCTGGGTTTCAAGTTCATTCGCCTGCGCTTCGTTCTTTTTCAGGCGTTCCTCGGCTGCCTGGACTTCGGCTTCGCCGGGCGGCGGTGCCACCTCCATTTTTTCCACCTTGACGCCCTGCGGCGGGGTGGAGGAGTAGGTCACGTTGCCCGCGCTGTCGACCGATTTGTAGAGTTCATCGGCGACGGCGGAGGTGCTGGCCAGCGCGGCGAGCAGCAGCAAAAAAACGGGTGGCGACATCATCGGTTCTCCTTTCAGGTTCATTCGGGCCGGAGGCGGTTTACGTGGGCGCCACCATTTCCACCCGGATCGGGTCGCGGCTGTCCAGATGGACATCGCGTTGCGGGAAGGGGATCGCAATGCCGTGTTCGGCAAAGCGTTTGTCGATGCTCAGACGGATTTCGCTGGACACCTGGCGGCTGTTGTCCTGCAGGCTGATGTCCAGCCAGTAATCGACGCGCAGCATCAGCGCGTTGTCGCCGAAGTCTTCCAGCAGCACCAGCGGCATGCGGCACCTTGAGCACGGCCATATGCTCGGTGACGGCTTCGCGCACCAGCCGCATCGCGGTTTCGACGGGGGAGCCGTAGGCGATGCCGACGGTCACCGAAAAGCGCAGCAACTGGTCGGACAGGGTCCAGTTGGTGACGGTTCTTTCCAGAAATACGCTGTTGGGGATCAGCATGTCGATGCCGTCGAAACGCTGCACCTGGCAGCAGCGGCTGCCGATGTCGTGAACGCGGCCGCGGATGCCGTCGACTTCCACGATGTCGCCCAGCTTGATGGGTTTTTCCACCAGCAGGATCATGCCGCTGATGAAGTTGTTGAGAATGTTCTGCGCGCCGAAACCGATACCGAGGGCGAGCGCGCCACCCATGAAGGCGAATGCAGTGAGCGGGATATGCGCGGTGAGCAGCGCCAGCACCACCAGCCCGATCCCCATGCCGATACTGGCCAGCCGCAGCCACAGCAGCGCGGCGCTTTCGTCACCGCTGTAGCGCGCCAGCAGCCGGCGCCGCGCATAGGCGCTGATGCGGCCGGTGAGCCATAGTCCCAGCACCAGGATCAGCAGCACCTGAACCAGCTTGCCCAGGGTGACGCTGCGCTTGCCGCTGATCTCGCGGCCCTCCACCACGATGGTGTCGTCGACGGTGATCAGCTCGAAATTCCAGACTGCGGGCACCACCTGGCTGACCTTGGTCCACGCGCCCTCCAGGCGACCGGTCCAGTTCACGTCCTGGTAGGCCAGCCGATTGATCTGCTGCCAGTTGTAGAGCATGCCCTCCATCTGCTCGATCTGGCTCTGGTTCTGCCGCAGTAACGCGTCTCGTGCTTGAGAGGCCTGATATTGCCGCTCGACCAGTTGCCGGTCGCCCAGCTCGGGTTTCCATTCCGCCAGCTGGGCGCCCAGCAGGGCCAGACTGGCCTGGACGCGTTCGCTGTCTGCGCGCACGGCGCTACGCCATTCGTGCTGCGCGCCCAAGATACGACTCGATGATCCCGCTTGTCTGCTGCAGGCTGTGGCTGTCGCGTGTCTGCATCGTCTGAAAGCGCTGTTGCCAGGTCTGCTGCATCAGTGAGATGCCGTAACTCATCAGCCTGAGCGAGCTCAACCTGCCATCGGCCGCGTCGGCTTCGGCGCGGGCGGTTTCCAGCTGCTGCTGGTAATCAGTGGCAGGATGGGCTGTCGCCAGCGCCCTGATACGGGCCAATTCGTTCTGGGCCTGATGTTCCTCTTTTTCTGCCTGCGCGCTCTGTTGTGCGATCGCATGCGACTGTTCGGCCAGCTTGGCGAGCAGCGTGTCCAGTTCCTGCTGGCTGAAAACCAGCGAGCGGCTGGCTTGCTCCGCCTTTTCTTCCAGCCATTGGCGCTGGGCCTGCTGGTTGGCTGTCTTTTCCGCCAGCAGGCTGCGCAGTGTTTCGAGCAGGCCCACGCGGGTTTCCGAATAGCGCGTGCTGACCCTGGCCAGTTCGGCCAGCCAGCGCAAGCGCGCCGCCTGTGCGGGGTCGTCCGAGGTGAGCAATTGCTCGTCCGCTTGGCGCTTGGCTTGTTGAGCCGTTTTCAGGGTTTTTTTCTCCTGCTCGAACATGTTGTCCACCAGCCGCTGTTCGACCTGGGTCGCTTCGATCTCGCGTTCGATGCGCCGCACCTGTGCCCACCAGTCATCGACCAGCGCGACGTCGTAGGGTGGTTTCTGGCCGAAGCCTTTCCAGGCTTTCCGGCTCGCCGCCCGGTCTTCCTCGGTGCGCCGTTCTTCCGCGAGATTGCGCAACGCATTCACATGCGCGGTCAGCGAGCGCGCCTCGCTGGTTTGCATCAGCTGGTATTTGTCCCATTCCACATCATTCGCACCAGGTGGCGGCACCTGTACGACCTGGCTTTGCAGTTTGGCCAGACGTTGCTGGACGTCCTTGATATGGGCATCGAGCGAGTCGGCATCGGTGCCCGCCTTGCTCTGCGCAGCCGCCTGGCTGGAGGCGCCGGATTTCATGCCGGGAATCAGGCTTTGCGCCATGCCTTGCGCAGCGCCGACGAGAAGCAGCAGACCGAGGAGGGCGTGGCTGAATGGAGCTTTGCGTGCGGTCATGGTTTATGCGGGGCAGGGTTCAATCGGGACGATCGGGTGGCGTGATCCATGCGTGAGTGTCTCACTTGCAGCGCATGTCGGGCGTCAGCTGCATCCACTTCACCAGCCAGTTTTTTGCGCGCTCGCGCGCATGCCGCGCCGCGATCTTTTCTTCCGGCGTCTGATCGGGGCGAAAGTCGAACGCGCGGCGCGCCATCGGATATTCCTGCCATTCCACCGGCACGCCGCGTTCCCACAGGGCGTAAAAGGCGCGGCCGCCGTTCATGCGGCGCAGTTCGAAATCGGCGTCGCCGATCAGGAACAGTATCGGCGTGGTGATCTGCGAGATTTCGGGGGCGATGCGGAACAGTTGATCCGGTTCCGGCGCGTTGGGGTTCTGCATGTGGCCGTAGTAGCTGACGATGGCGGCGAGGTCGGGGCCGCGCTTGGCGGCCAGGCGGATCGCGTAATACGGGCCGCGCGACAGGCCGACCACGCCGACCGGCTGCTTGCACGCATTCGGCAGCGACTTCAGGTAATCCAGCCCGGCTTCGACATCGAGTTCGGTCTCCGGATTGTGCGCCGACGGCCAGCGCTCGATGAAGCGGCCGCTCTGCCAGTCGGGGGCGACCACCAGAAACCCCTGTGCAGCGAGTTCGCGGACGTGGGCGCGTTCGTCGCCTTCGTAGCCGCGCTTGGCGTGGATGAACAGCACCGGGGGAAACGGTCCCTTGCCGGTGGGGGTGGCGATTTCGACCGGCACCTCGGAGCCGTCCGCGGCTTTGAGGGTCGTTTGGGTCAGGCTGACATCGCCCGTGCTGCCTGCAGCAGCCCAAGCCTGCGCCGATGCTAAGATGGCGGCCGCAATGACGAGTCTTTTCATGGTCTACCCCCGCTATTTTTCTGCGGCCTATTTTAGGCCAGCGCAGCGTGTTTTCCGCCTCGTGGACGCGCATTCATGAGCGCCAGCGTCAACCCACCGGCGATTCCGTCGATCTCGCCGCGCACGCGGCGGGTGCTGGTTGCCGGGTGGATTTCGCTGGGCGTGCATGCAGCGCTGGTTGCGCTGGTACAAGTGGCTCCGCCCGCCACGGTCAGCCTGAGCGGGCCGGTGATCGAAGCACGACTGGTGTCGGCGCAGGCCGAACCCCGCGCCGTGAAGGTGCCGCCGCTGATGACCGAAGTGGACGTGACCGAGGACATCGCGCGCGAGGTGCCGCTGCTGGTGCCGAGCGTGACGGCGGAAGCCGTGCCGGTGGCTGAACCCGTTGCCGCCGCGCCGGCGCAAGCCGCTCCGGCCGCCGCCCCGCAGCCGGCACCGGAGGCGGCCCCCGCCACTGCTGCGCCGGAACCCGCAGCCGCGCTCACCAGCGCGGTCGATCTCACCTACTACAGCGCGCGTGAAGTCGATGTGCATCCGCGTGCACTGGGCAAGGTGGAGCCGATCTACCCGTCCGTCGCCGACCGCGATCGCGTGTCCGGCAAGCTGCTTTTGCAGTTGAAGCTGCAAGCCAATGGCCGCGTCAGCGACATCGAGGTGCTGAGCGCCACGCCGCCCGGCGTGTTCGACGAGTCGGCATTGCAGGCGTTTCGCAAGGCGCGCTTTTCGCCGGCACAAAAGAACGGCCGCCCGGTGCGGGCGCTGGTGCAGATCGAGGTGGTGTACGACTGGGAAGGGCAGCCTCGCCCTTGAGACGAACGGCTCGGGTATTTCAATTCCCCGAGCCTTGCGGGTCGCAGGCTCTAGTGATTTGAACCCTTGCCGTTCTTGTTGCCTTGACCATTGCCGTTCTTGCTGTTGCCGTGACCATTTCCATGCTTGCCTGAATTGCCGCGATGGTGTTCCTGGTAACGCGGAACGTATTCGTTTTGATACCAGTCGTCGTGCACAAAGTAGACACGCTCACCGCAGGCGTTGTATTGTGGCAGTGTTTGCTCCAGTTTCTGGCATGGCCGGGCGGGTACAACGCAGGTAGACCGGCGGACGGTGAAGGCCCCCCCTGCTCGATGATTTTGGGTTCGCGGTAGACGATGCGTGGCTGCGGATAGCCACCAATGTCGATGTGTCCGTAAAAACCGGGCTGACCGACCGTGATGGATACGCCGACATCGGTCGCGTGTGCCGGCGAGGCAATGGCAAGAGCTGCTGCGAAAAACAAACGTTTCATGAAGTGTACTCCTGAGTCTTGTCGCCTTGTTTGACGCGCAAGGGTGTCGATGGAAGTGAGGGGCTGGTTTTCAGTACTGACTGGATTCTACCCGTCGCCTTATTCCACCGCCGCGGATTCAGGTCGCCAGCGCCGCAGCAAAAGCGCATTGCTCACTACGCTGACGCTGGAGAACGCCATCGCCGCGCCGGCGATCACCGGGTTCAACCATCCAAACGCGGCGAGCGGGATGCCCACCACGTTGTAGACGAATGCCCAGAACAGGTTCTGGCGGATCTTGGCGTAGGTGCGGCGCGAGATGTCGATCGCGTCGGCCACCAATGCCGGGTCGCCACGCATCAGGGTGATGCCGGCGGTGTGCATGGCCACATCGCTGCCGGAGGACATGGCGATGCCGACATCGGCCGCGGCCAGCGCGGGGGCATCGTTGATGCCGTCGCCGACCATCGCCACCGTCTTGCCTGCGGTTTTGAGTTGCGTCACGTGCGCAGCCTTGTCGGCCGGCAGCACCTCGGCCAGCACGCTGTCGATGCCGAGCGCAGTCGCTGCCTGTTGCGCCGCGCCGCGATTGTCGCCGGTGAGCATGACGGTGGCGATGCCGCG
>CAWFTM010000018.1:0-126206 GCA_963818665.1 uncultured Hydrogenophilales bacterium
CGGAACTCAGCCCGGCGTGGTATGCCGCGATGGGGCGCTGAGTTTGGCGTAGCTAAATCGCGGCGAAGAAGAACACCACCGACAATCCCTCTTCGGCGCCAGCCAGCAGCGCCGACAGGCCGGTTTCGCTCCACGCGCGCATCACGCCCTCGCTGAAGTAGGCCAAGATCAACATCGGCGCCCATTGGTAGGTGTAGCGGCGGCCTTTGAGGATGCCCATCAACGGCAGCAACAAGGGCAGCGTTTTCAGCACCAGCCAGGAGCCGCCCGGGCGGATCGGCGCCAGCACCAGTTCCCACGCCAGGCACAGGAAGATCAGCGCGATCAGGCTTGCGCTCGCGATGTGCTGCAGGGTTTTCATGCGATCGGCTTCGCGAGGTCCGCGACGGGCTATTGATCCGGCACGAATTAGACCTTGAGTACCGTTCGCCCTGAGCCTGTCGAGGGGCTGTGCTTCGACAGGCTCAGCACGAATGGAGTAGCGGATAAATATCGGCAGGATCAATAAGCTGCTCATATCGGCCTCCGCAGCATTCGCCTGGCCGTCGATCCCGCTGCGCGGGCCCCGCGCCGGGTGGCTCATGCTGCCAACTTCACTGCGGTTTCGGCGAGGCGCTTGCCGAGCGCGATGCAGAGTGCGCGTTCGTCTTCGGTGAGGGGCTTGTCGTCGGTGGGGCCGGCCCAGTGGCTGGCGCCGTAGGGCGTGCCGCCGCTCGCGGTGTGGTTCACTTCGGCCAGGGTGTAGGGCAGGCCGACGATCAGCATGCCGTGGTGCAGGAGCGGCAGCATCATGCAGGTCAGCGTGGTCTCCTGGCCGCCGTGCAGGCTGGCGGTGGAGGTGAACAGGGCGGCGGGTTTGCCGACCAGCGCGCCCTTCAGCCACAGCGCGCCGGTGGTGTCGAGAAAGTATTTCAGCGGCGCGGCCATGTTGCCGAAGCGGGTGGGCGAGCCGAGCGCGAGGCCCGCGCACTGTTCGAGGTCGGCGGCGTTCCACATAGGGTGCGCCGGAGTCGGGCACCGGCGGCTCGGCCACCTGGGTGCGCGGCGCCACCGGCGGCACGGTGCGCACGCGCGCGGTGGCGCCCGCCACCTGGTTGACGCCGCGCGCGACCAGCTGCGCCGGGTGCTCGCGCACGCTGCCGTGCGTGCTGTAATACAGGACAAGAATCTCGGTCATGGCTGTTCGTCGTTGAAAATGGTGAAATCGATCAGGTCGAAGCTGGGGGTGTGCTCAAGCAGGCGGCCAAAGGTCAGGGTGTATTGCTGCGGCGAATGCCACACTTCGGCGTCCATGCCGACCTGATAGACATAACGCGGCAGCAGCAGGCGGTCGGGCTGGTTCAGCGCGGGCAGGCCCGGAACAAACAGCGCGGGTTCCGGGCTGGCCTTGCGGTGGCCGCGCAGGGGGCGCACCCACACCGGTTGTATCTGCGGCGACAGGCGCTCGACGCCGAGTTGCGACCTGCCGCGCATCGCGCATCCTGATCCAGCGGATCACCGCCAGCGACCACGCCGCGGCATCGTCTGGCCGCAGCGCCAGCGCATCCCCCACTTTCAGGTTCAAGGACGCTTCCGGCGCGCTGCTCAGCGCCAGCCCGGCCGCGCTGTCGTTGTCGATCGTCCAGTTGCTGGCGTTGACTGCGGTCGGGGCAGCGAACAGCGGTTCGACGTCGTGGATGGGCAGACAGCCGTCCGGGTCGGCGTCGAGTTCGGCCGATTGGGGCACCAGTTCCAGCAGGCGGTGGATGGCGCTCACGCCGGCCACCATCTGCACGGTGCCGCCGGCTGCGGGATAGCGTTTGAATGCGCGCTGGACGCCGGTGCGCCACAGTTTGAGCAGGTGCTTGCCGCAGACTCTGGCTCACTTCGCTTTCCATGCCTTGCGGCAGGCCGATGAGGCGCGGCGAATCGCCGGTGCGCAGGCGGACGACCGCTTCGTGCAGGTGCCGGCACAGCGCGTCGGTATCCAGCCACAGGCCGCCTTGTTTCAGGCCGGCCGCTAGCTGGACGGGGCCACGATCGCTGTCGGTCGGAACCGCGAAGCCGATGGCGGGAGGATTCGCCGTGGCGGGGGTCAACACGGCAAGCGCCGCGAATTTATCCAGGTACAGGCGAGTGTGGGTGAGTTCGGCGCGGCTCATGTGCGGCGGGTCGGCCAGCGCCAGCAGCAAGGCCTGGCGGTAGACCAGGCTGGACGGCAGGGCGTCGTCCACGGCATGGTCGGCCATTTCGCTGGAGTGCGCCATTTGAAAGAGCTGGTGCATTTCCAGCCACAGGCCTTCAGGAGGCGGGCTGTAGGCCAGATAGCAGGCGACCTGGATGTCCCGCAGCGCGGCGAGGAGGTGCGCCGTGACTTCGGCGACCAGCTTGGACGGGGTGCGCCCGAAGCGGCGGTTGGCCAGGCCCAGCAGCAGGTGTTTGTAGGCGATGCCGCGTTCGATCAGCAGTTCGCGCAGCAGCACGCCGGACTGCCGCTGCTGCGCGTGCGGCGGCACCCCGGCTTCGGCGAGCAGCGTTTCGAGGCTGGTGGCTGCGCGCGCTGACCACCGGGCGGTACAGCGCCATCAGGGCATGGCGCTCGTCCACGCCCAGCGGGCGACGGTTGAGCGCATACAGCGCCATCACCAGTTGCTGGGCGGTATCCACCGGGCTGGCGAAGGGCAGGCGGGCCAGCCAGTCCGCCGTCGCCTTGGGGCGGGTTTCAACCGTGTGCTGCAGCACCGAATTCTCGGTGCGCGGGACATTGAACGTGAGCATGGACTCAGTCGAACACCACCGTCTTGTTGGCATACAGCAGGATGCGGTTCTCGATGTGCCAGCGCACCGCGCGCGACAGCACCATCTTTTCCAGGTCGCGGCCCTTCTGGATCAGGTCGTCGATCGCGTCGCGGTGCGAGATGCGGGCCACGTCCTGCTCGATGATCGGGCCGTCGTCGAGCACTTCGGTGACGTAGTGGCTGGTTGCGCCGATCAGCTTGACGCCGCGCTCGAAGGCGCGGTGATAGGGCTTGGCGCCGATGAAAGGCGGGCAGGAAGGAATGGTGGATGTTGATGATGCGGTTCGGGGAAGTGCCGGATGAAGTCCGGCGACAGCACCTGCATGTAGCGCGCCAGCACGATCAGGTCGATATGGTGGTGGCGCAGCAGGGCGAGCTGGGTCTTTTCCGCTTCCGCCTTGGCTGTCCTTGAGCACCGGGATGTGCTGGAACGGGATGCCGTAGGCGTCGGCCATCCATCGGGTGTCGTCGTGGTTGCCGATGATCAGCGGGATGTCGCAGTGCAGTTCGCCGGCCTGGTGGCGGTAGAGCAGGTCGACCAGGCAGTGGTCGTAGCGCGACACGAAGATCGCCACCCGCGGCGTGGGCTGATTGCGGCCAGGCGCCAGTGCATCTGGAACTGGTCGGCAATCGGCGCGAAGCGCTGCGCGAACTGGCCGATTTCCAGGTCGAAATCGTGCCAGGTCCCATTCCACGCGCATCAGGAACAGGCCCAGTTCGCTGTCCTGATGCTGGTCGGCGTGCAGGATGTTGGCGTTGTGGCGGTAGAGGAAATCGGCGATGGCCGCGACCAGGCCTTTGCGGTCGGGGCAGGAAATCAGCAGGATGGCGGTATTGCGCATGGAAGGCCCGGCGTGTTCGGAGGGTTCTTTTGTCGCAATCATAACCAATATTCCCCCTGGTCATGGCAGGGAAACCCGGCTTGGCATTCCGCTCACTCCACCCAGTCGGGTTAAAATCGTTTTCGTTTATTAGATGCTGTTAATAAACTTAAATTATTGGCGCCCCGCCCTGTCGGTGCCGCGCTCGTCAATCAGAGGCTTTCTCGCATGTCATATCTCACCAACTCCATCGCTGTGAACCTCACCCTGGGCGTGCTGTTCGTCTTCTCGGTCGTGACCTGGATGCTGATCCTGTCCCGGGTCTGGCAGAACTTTCGCAGCGGCAAGCGCGACGCTGTATTCAAGAAAGCCTTCTGGGCCGCCAAGGACCTGCACGAAGGCGAAAAGCTGGCGCAGTCCCACAGCGGCGACATGGCCGGGCTGACGGCCGCGGGTTTCGCCGCGCTGTCACAGCACAAGGAGGTGAGTCACAGCCTCGACAGCCTGGGCGACCGCAAGGACATCCTCGAACGCACCCTGAAAAGCGAATTGCAGCAAATCCAGCACCGCAAGGAACACGGCTTGATGGTGCTCGCCAGCATCGGCAGCACCGCGCCCTTCGTCGGCCTGTTCGGCACCGTGTGGGGCATCATGCACGCGCTGAAGGACATCGGCCTGTCCAACTCGGCCAGCCTCGACATCGTGGCCGGCCCGGTGGGCGAGGCGCTGACCGCCACCGCCTTCGGTATCGCCACCGCGGTTCCGGCGGTGCTGGCCTACAACTACGGCGTGCGCCGGGTGCGCACCACGGTAGCCGGCCTCGACCAGTTCGCCACCGACTTCCTCAACCTGGTGATCAAGACGCCTTTCCGTGTCGAGAGCCAAACAAAGCCGAGGGCAAGAAATAACATGGCGCTGCTGCCCCAGTCCGATTACACGCCGATGAGCGAAATCAACGTCACGCCGCTGGTCGACGTGATGCTGGTGCTGCTGGTCGATCTTCATGGTGACGGCGCCCTTCCTGCTGCAGGCGGTGCCGGTCAACCTGCCGAAGACCGCGCCGGTGGCGAAGCTGGTTCCGGTCAAGAAGCTCGAACTCATCATCGACGCCGAAGGCAATGTCTACGTCGACCAGAACCAGGTCGCCGGCGACGACCTGGAGGCCCGCCTGAAAACCCAGCTGGCGGCCGACCCCGAACTCAGCGTGCAGCTGAAGGCCGACTACCGCGTGACCTATGGCCGTATCGCCGAAGTCATGGCGGCGGTCAGCCGCGCCGGCATCGCCCGGCTGTCCTTCGTGACGTCTTCCGACCGGCTTGATGGCGCGCTCTGATCGTTTTCCCTGGCAGCGCCAGGACCGTCCGCAGGACGAGCGTCTGGCGGCGTACTCCTTGCGGGTGCTGCGGCGCGACGGTGCGCCGCTGGCCATCTCGCTCGTCCTGCATGTGCTGGCGCTGCTGCTGATCGCGCCGTGGCTGGTGATGCGCAGCATTCCCGCGCCGCAGATCGAAGTCGAGGTCCTGCTCGAACCGGATACCCCGGAACCGCCGTCCAGCCGGCCCGAGAAGGCGACACGCCTGCGCGCCCTGGTGAAGGTGCAGCGCCCGCCGACCCAGTCCGTGCGCCCCCGGCTGGCGCAAATCCAGGCGCTGCAGTCCCACCCCTTGCAAAGCACGGTGTCGCTGGTGCAGCTTCCGCAAAGCCCGGCGCCCGTCGCGCAGGAAGGGCAGGGGCAGAGCGGGCGCGGTCGCAGTACGACGCCACACGCACGTCGGAGCGCAGCGGAGCGGAGCCCGCCAGGACCCCGGCGCCGCGCGAAGTGGCGGGGCTGTCGGCGCCGAGCCAATCCGCCCTGGCGAGTCCGCCGCAGCCCAGTGCCGCCGCGCCAACCGGCTCGGACGACACGACCCTGCAACGCGGCAGCGCGGAGGGCAGCCCGGTTGCGCCGCTCCCCAGCCTGGGCAGCACGCCGCAGCCCAGTGCGCGAGCCGTCGCCGCGCCGTCGCGTCCGGGCGAGGATCGCCAGGATGGACCGGTGACCCTGGCCGGTCCGGCGCCGCAGGCCCAGGCCGCGCAACCCGAATTTCGCCAGGCCGCGCGCCAGGGCGGGCAGGCCAGCCTGCGCGGCGGCAGCCAGGCGCCGGACGATGGCCTGTCGCGACAATCAGGCGCGCCGGATCAGATCGCGATGCTGGCCGCCCGTGCGGCGCCGCAGGCGCTGCCGGGCAGCGGCGCCGGGCGGGGCGGGCAACCCGCGCTGGACACCCCCACCCCCGCAGCAGCGGGCAGGGTGGCGTGGCGATGGCCGAACGCGGTGCGGCGGCGGGCCCCGCGCTCGCCGCGGCGCCTGCCACCGGGCAGGGCGCGCCGCTCGCCATCGCGCCCAGCCCGGCAGCGGCCAGAGCAGCGCGGGCACTCGGCAGTGGCAGCCGCACCGTCAGCCCGGGCGAGCGTGGCAGTGGCCTGCTGGCCGCCGCGCCGCCGGGCGCGGCCGGTCCCGGCACCGCGGCCGCCGGCGCGGGACCGGGCGCCAGCGCCGCCGGTGAAGGTCGCGCGCAGCAATTGTCCGGCAGCGGCAGCGCCGCGCGCGAAGCCGCCGCGCCGCTGCTGGCCGCGGCGGGAGGCGGCGGCGCGGCGCGCGGCGCCACCGACAGCGGCAACGCCATGTTGAGCGGTCGCGCGGAACCGCCGGCGCCGGCGCAGCCGGTGCGCGAAGCGCGCGCCACGCCGATGCAGAATGTTCAGCCCAGCGGGCAGGCGCGGGTGATCGAGGAACGCTTCACCGCGCCCGCGCTGAAGGTCAGTTCGCCGCGTATCGATCTGCGAATTGCCGCTGATTGTTCGCCGGCTTCGACCGCAAGCCCATCCCCAAGGGGCTGGACTACGATCAACGCCAGCGCGCCCGATGCAGGGCGAGACGCCGCCGCGCCATCTGCCGTCGAATCAGGCGCCGCGCTACCCGCTGCAGGCGCTCGGCCCGCGCGCCCAGGGGCGCGCCCTGGTGCGTGCCGAAATCCGCCCCGATGGCATGGTCGGCCAGCTATGGATCAAGCAGAGCAGCGGCTTCCAGGCGCTCGATCTGGCCGCGCTGGAAACCGTGCGGATGGCTGGCGTTTTGTCCCCGCCCAGCGGCACGGCATGGCCGTCGCCGATGTGGATGGACGTTCCCATTGAATACAAGTTGCCTTGAGGAGTGAACCGATGAACCGACTGATACTGGCGTTGCTGTGCGCAGGCTTCATCCACACCGCGAATGCGGCGGCTCCGCTGCCGGACTGGCTGCGCTATTACCAGATGGCGGCCGAACGCGGCGATCCCGAAGCGCAGATGAAAATGGGCTGGGCCTACGACAAGGGCGACGGCGTCGCGAAGGACGAGAAGCTGGCGGTCGACTGGTATCGCCGCGCCGCGCTGCAGAACGAGCCGACCGCGCAATACAACCTGGCGCTGCTGCTGATCGAAGGGCGCGGCGTGACGGTCAAGGACCCCGCCACCGGCGTCGATTTCCTCACCCGTGCCGCGTCGCAGAATCTCACCCTGGCGCAAACCTACCTCGCCTCGCTGTACGAGCAGGGCGCGCGAAGTCGCGAAGAACGACGCCGAAGCGGCGAAGTGGCTGACGCGCGCCGCCAACAACGGCGACGCCGCCGCGATGAACAACCTGGCGCTGAAATACGCGCGCGGCGAAGGCGTCGCGCGCGATCCGGCGCAGGCGCAGAAGCTGCTGACCGCCGCCGCGCAGCAGGGCAACGCGCTGGCGCAGGCCAACCTCGGCACGCTCTATCGCGAAGGCATGGAAGGGGCCGCGGTGGATTACGCCCAGGCGCTGACCTGGCTCACCCGCGCCGCCGAGCAGGGCAGTGTCGCGGCGCA
The DNA here is from genome assembly GCA_963818665.1 of uncultured Hydrogenophilales bacterium. Classification (GTDB taxonomy): domain Bacteria; phylum Pseudomonadota; class Gammaproteobacteria; order Burkholderiales; family Thiobacillaceae; genus Thiobacillus. Next base: position 7,472 of record CAWFTM010000018.1, read on the forward strand.
GGGCAAGCTCGGCTGGATGCATCTCAAGGGCCAGGGCACGCCCAGCCAATCCGGCCGAGGCGGTGAAATGGTTCGTGCTGGCGGCCAAGCAGGGTGATGTCGACGCGCAGACGCAGCTCGGCTGGATGGCCGAGCAGGGGCAGGGCATGCCGAAGAACGAGGCGCTCGCCGTCCAGGCCTACACCCAGGCCGCCGCGCAGAAGCAGCCCATCGCCGCCAACAATCTCGGCACGCTCTACCGCGACGGCCGCGGCGTCGCCACCAACATGGACGAAGCCGCCCGCTGGTTCCGCGTCGCCGCCGACGCCGGCGACGCCAACGGCCAGTACAACCTCGCCACCCTGCTGGAAAGCGCGCCCGCCACGCAGGACGAAGCGCTGGCCTGGTATCGCCGCGCCGCCGGGCAGAATCTGGCGGCCGCGCAAAGCCGCCTCGGCTGGCTGCTGCTGAACCGCAACCAGGACGCCGAGGCGGTGCAGTGGCTGACCCGTGCCGCCGGGCAGAACGACGTGCAGGCGCAGAACAACCTCGGCGTGCTGTACGAAAACGGCCGCGGCGTGGAGAAGAAGCCCGCCACCGCCGCGCAGTGGTATCGCCGTGCCGCCGACGCCGGCGACGCCGCCGCGCAGAACAACCTGGGCGCGCTGCTGCGCGACGGCCATGGCGTGCCGCAGGACTTCGCGCAGGCGGCCGAGTGGTTCAAGCGCGCCGCCGACCAGGGCTACGCCAAGGCCATGCTCAACCTGGGCGCGCTGTACGAGCAGCAGGCCAAGGCCGCGGCGGGCGCGCCGCGACCGCCCGCCCCGGCACAGGCGCCGCGGCCGCAGTCGCAGATCGTCCCCATCGCCAATCCCCTGCCGGTCGCGCCGGCGCCGACCGCCATTCCCCTGCAGGCGCCGGTCGCGCCGGTGGGGCAACCCTTGAAGTAAGCGTCGTGTCGGCCGGCCGGGCTTTGCCCGGCTGCAGTCGATCTCGCCCGCTGCCCAACTGGCCAGACGGCCCAAGCCCAAAGATTCAGCAGGGTTTGCGCAGCGCAGGCGCATATTCGCGCTTGCTAATAAGCTGAATTTTCAACGCATTCATCGGCCTGGCCGGACGTTTCTCGGCGCCAGCCCGCATCCAGCCGTCATCCCTGTTCAATTTTTAGGCATGCCGTCCGGCAAAAACTTTGATTTGCCATGGGATTTTTCGGCGCGGCGAAAAATGCCTGCGAAATAATGCGGATATCCAGGTTGACATGCTCAGGCCATGTACCTAGAATTTGTATCCGCGTTCCCGCCACACCACAATATGTTGTGAATAAACCTGTGCGCGGGGGCTGGGAAAGCTGTGGATAAGTTGTGGATTCTGCGCCGGAAACGACTGCTCAGCTGCCGTTCGTTTTGTCCTGCACCCACCAAGGAGCCCCATCGATGTTGAACGTCGCCACCGAATCCGCCGCGACCCTGCCCATTCCGCCCCTCGAAACCGCCGAACCGGCGGTGATCGACACGCGCTACGCCGACTACAAGATCATCCGCCGCAACGGCGCGGTGGTCGGCTTTGCGCCCGAACAAGATCGCCATCGCCGTGACCAAGGCCTTCATCGCGGTGCAGGGCGGCCAGGCGGCGGCCTCGGCGCGCATTCGCGAGCTGGTCGAGGCGATCACCGGCCAGGTGACGGCGGCGCTGCTGCGCCGCAGCCCCAACGGCGGCACCTTCCACATCGAGGACATCCAGGACCAGGTCGAACTGGCGCTGATGCGCTCGGGCGAGCATGAAGTCGCGCGCTCCTACGTGCTGTACCGCGAAAAGCGCACCCAGGAACGCGCCGCGCAAAAAGCCGCCGGCGTGCCCGAAGCCACCCTGCACGTGATCGAGGACGGCCAGAAAAAGCCGCTCGACACCGCGCGCCTGGCCGGCCTGCTGGCCGACGCCTGCACCGGCCTGGGCGACAACGTGCAACGCCGAGCCGATCATGCACACCGTGCTGCGCGACCTCTACGACGGCGTGCCGATGGCCGAAGTCGAAAAGGCGCTGATGCTGGCCGCGCGCTCGCTGATCGAGCAGGACCCGGCGTATTCGCTTCGTCACCGCGCGCCTGCTGCTCAATTCCATCCGCCACGAAGTGCTGGGCGAGGCCGTGCACGCAGGCCGAGATGGGCGCGCGCTACGCCGAGTATTTCCCCGACTACATCAAGAAGGGCATCGCCGCCGAACTGCTCGACGAGAAGCTCGCCCAGTTCGATCTGGCGCGCCTGGCCGCGGTGCTCGACGCCGAGCCGCGACTACCAGTTCGGCTACCTCGGCCTGCAGACCCTGTACGACCGCTATTTCCTGCACATCGAAGAGTCGCGCATCGAACTGCCGCAGGCCTTCTTCATGCGCGTGGCGATGGGCCTGGCGATCAACGAAGATCGACCGCGAAGCGCGCGCCATCGAGTTCTACCAGGTGCTGTCCTCGTTCGACTTCATGAGCTCGACGCCGACCCTGTTCAACGCCGGCACGCGCCATTCGCCAGCTGTCTTCCTGCTACCTGACCACCGTCACCGACGACCTCGACGGCATCTACCAGGCGATCAAGGAAAACGCCATGCTGCAGAAGTACGCCGGCGGCCTCGGCAACGACTGGACCCCGGTGCGCGCCCTGGGCGCCCGCATCAAGGGCACCAACGGCAAGTCGCAGGGCGTGGTGCCCTTCCTCAAGGTGGTCAACGACACCGCCGTCGCGGTGAACCAGGGCGGCAAGCGCAAGGGCGCGGTGTGCGCCTACCTGGAAACCTGGCACCTCGACATCGAAGAATTCCTCGAGCTGCGCAAGAACACCGGCGACGACCGCCGCCGCACCCACGACATGAACACCGCCAACTGGATTCCCGACCTGTTCATGAAGCGCGTGATGGAAGGCGGCGACTGGACCCTGTTCTCGCCCAACGACGTGCCCGACCTGCACGACCTCTACGGCCAGGCGTTCGACGAGGCCTACACCGAATACGAGCGCAAGGCCGACCGCGGCGAGATCAAGGTGTTCAAGCACATTCCCGCCACCGCAGACTGTGGCGCAAGATGCTGTCCATGCTGTTCGAAACCGGCCATCCCTGGATCACCTTCAAGGACCCGTGCAACATCCGCAGCCCGCAGCAGCACGTCGGCGTCGTGCACAGCTCCAACCTGTGCACCGAGATCACGCTCAACACCAACGACACCGAAATCGCCGTGTGCAACCTCGGCTCGGTCAACCTGGTCAACCATCTCAAGGACGGCAAGCTCGACCTCGACAAGCTGAAGACCACCATCCACACCGCGATGCGCATGCTCGACAACGTGGTCGACATCAACTACTACGCCGTCGGCAAGGCGCGCAATTCCAACCTCAAGCACCGTCCGGTGGGCCTCGGCATCATGGGCTTCCAGGATGCGCTGCAGGAACTGCGCATCCCCTACGCGCTCGGACGCCGCGGTGGAATTCGCCGACCGCTCGATGGAAGCCGTCGCCTACTACGCCTATCTGGGCGTCCACCGAACTGGCCGCAGGAGCGCGGCCGCTATTCCAGCTACGACGGCAGCCTGTGGAGCCGCGGCATCCTGCCGCAGGATTCGCTGAAACTGCTGGCCGACGAGCGCGGCGGCTATCTGGAAGTGGACGAGCTCCAGCACCCTGGACTGGGACGCGCTGCGTGCCCGCATCAGGCCAGTACGGCATGCGCAACTCCAACTGCCTGGCGATCGCGCCGACCGCGACCATCGCCAACATCGTCGGCGTCTCCGCCAGCATCGAGCCGACCTACCAGAACATCTACGTCAAATCCAACCTGTCGGGCGAATTCACCGTGGCCAACAAGTACCTGGTCGCCGACCTGAAGAAGCTCGGCCTGTGGGACGAAGTCATGGTCGCCGACATCAAGTACTTCGACGGCAGCCATCGTCGGCGTCTCGCCTCGATCGAGCCGACGTACCAGAACATCTACGTCAAATCCAACCTGTCGGGCGAATTCACCGTCGCCAACAAGTACCTGGTCAACGACCTGAAGAAGCTCGGCCTGTGGGACGAAGTGATGATCGCCGACATCAAGTACTTCGACGGCTCGCTGGCCAAGATCGACCGCATCCCGGCCGACATCCGCACGCTCTACGCCACCGCGTTCGAGATGGAAACCAGCTGGCTGGTCGAATGCGCCTCGCCGCCGCCAGAAGTGGATCGACCAGGCGCAGAGCCTCAACATCTACATGGCCGGCGCCTCCGGCAAGAAGCTCGACGAGACCTACAAGCTGGCGTGGATTCGCGGCCTGAAGACCACCTATTACCTGCGCACCCTGGGCGCCACCTCGGCCGAGAAATCCACCGGCAAGGGCGGCGAGCTGAATGCGGTGTCGTCGAGCGGCGGGGCCGGGGCGATGAGCAGCAGCGGCGTGCGCGATCAGTGCGGCGGCCGGCGCAATCTGCCGGAGCCGGAGATCGAAGGCAAGGCCTGCACCATGCGGCCGGGGGATGTGGGGTTCGAGGAATGCGAGGCGTGCCAGTAAAAGGAGTAGGAGAGGAGCAGCATCGAAGAGGCAACCTGGCAAATGCCGAATGCGCGGTTCGTTGGCGGGGATAGCCCGCGGCTAATGCCGGCAAGTACCAAATGACGCGCGCCACGTCGGGCGCTGACTGCCGAGCCATCGAAGCGGCTGTCGCCCTGCCCACACGGCTACAAAGGAGCTAACATCGATGCTGAATTTCGAAGACGACCTCACCAGCTGCCGCCCACCGCCGATGGACGTGCCAGCCATTGCCGAACTGCGCCGAAGGAATTCACTCCGCTGCCGCCGCTGCCGACCCGCGCATCGCACGATCACCCGCCGCGTCGCGCGCGCGAGCGACAAGCGCGTCATCAACGGCACGACGGACGTGAACCAGCTCGTGCCGTTCAAGTACAAATGGGCGTGGGAAAAATACCTCGCCGGCTGCGCCAACCACTGGATGCCGCAGGAAGTGAACATGAGCCGCGACATCGCCAGTGGAAAGACCCCAACGGGCTGACCGAGGACGAGCGCCGCATCGTCAAGCGCAACCTCGGCTTCTTCGTCACCGCCGATTCGCTGGCCGCCAACAACATCGTGCTCGGCACCTATCGCCACATCACCGCGCCGGAGTGCCGCCAGTACCTGCTGCGCCAGGCGTTCGAAGAGGCCATCCACACCCACGCCTACCAGTACATCGTGGAAAGCCTGGGCCTGGACGAAGGCGAAATCTTCAACACGTACCACGAAGTCGCCAGCATCCGCGACAAGGATGAATTCCTCATCCCCTTCATCGACACCCTGACCAACCCCGAATTCAAGACCGGCACCCCGCGAGGCCGACCAGAAGCTGCTGAAGTCGCTGATCGTCTTCGCCTGCATCATGGAAGGCATCTTCTTCTACGTCGGCTTCGTGCAGATCCTCGCCCTGGGCCGCCAGAACAAGATGACCGGCGCCGCCGAGCAGTACCAGTACATCCTGCGCGACGAGTCCATGCACTGCAATTTCGGCATCGACCTGATCAACACCATCAAGCTGGAAAACCCGCACCTGTGGACCACCGAGTTCAAGGCCGAAATCAGCGGCCTGATCCAGAAGGGCGTGGAACTGGAATACCGCTACGCCGAAGACACCATGCCGCGCGGCGTGCTCGGCCTGAATGCCGCCCAGTTCAAGGAATACCTGCGCTTCATCGCCAACCGCCGCTGCCAGCAGATCGGCCTCGACGAGCTGTTCCCCGGCGCCACCAACCCGTTCCCGTGGATGGGCGAGATGATCGATCTGAAGAAGGAGAAGAACTTCTTCGAGACGCGCGTCACCGAGTATCAGACGGGCGGGGCGTTGAGCTGGGATTGAGCCCGCGCCCCAGACCCAACGCGTGCGGGCATCCGACAAGCGCATCATCAACGGCGCGACGGACGTGAACCAGCTCGTCCCCTTCAAATACAAATGGGCGTGGGAAAAATACCTCGCCGGCTGCGCCAACCACTGGATGCCGCAGGAAGTGAACATGAGCCGCGACATCGCGCAGTGGAAAGACCCCACCGCGCTCACCGAAGACGAGCGCCGTCTGGTCAAGCGCAACCTCGGCTTCTTCGTCACCGCCGATTCGCTCGCCGCCAACAACATCGTGCTCGGCACCTATCGCCACATCACCGCGCCCGAGTGCCGCCAGTACCTGCTGCGCCAGGCGTTCGAAGAGGCCATCCACACCCACGCCTACCAGTACATCGTCGAATCGCTGGGCCTGGACGAAGGCGAAATCTTCAACGCCTATCACGAGGTCGCCAGCATCCGCGACAAGGATGAATTCCTCATCCCCTTCATCAACACGCTCACCGATCCGGAATTCAAGACCGGCACCCCGCAGGCCGACCAGGACTTGCTGAAGTCGCTGATCGTCTTCGCCTGCATCATGGAAGGCATCTTCTTCTACGTCGGCTTCGTGCAGATCCTCGCGCTGGGCCGCCAGAACAAGATGACCGGCGCCGCCGAGCAGTACCAGTACATCCTGCGCGACGAGTCCATGCACTGCAACTTCGGCATCGACCTCATCAACACCATCAAGCTGGAAAACCCGCACCTGTGGACCAACGAGTTCAAGGCCGAAATCAACAGCCTGATCCAGAAGGGCGTCGAGCTCGAATACCGCTACGCCGAAGACACCATGCCGCGCGGCGTGCTGGGCCTGAACTCCGCCCAGTTCAAGGAATACCTGCGCTTCATCGCCAACCGCCGCTGCCAGCAGATCGGCCTCGACGAAATGTTCCCCGGCGTCACCAACCCCTTCCCCTGGATGGCCGAAATGATCGACCTGAAGAAGGAGAAGAACTTCTTCGAGACGCGCGTCACGGAGTATCAGACGGGCGGGGCGTTGAGCTGGGATTGACCGGCTGGAATGACAAAAAGGCGCAGGGGACTGCGCCTTTTTTGTTGGGATCGAGTGGTAGTGGAAACTGACATCATGTTTGGTGGCCTATGAAATGCTGGATTTGCGGAGGTGAAGCTAACTCAGGCGAGCACTTGATAAAGGCGGATCTGACCTAAGGTCTTTATTCGGTCATGTCACACAAAGCAAACCTATCTACTTCCATACAAGTACAAAGCGAAATCAGTTGATTAGGGGTATCAAGTCAGACAAGCTGAAGTACAGAGCACGCATCTGTAGCAGGTGTAATAACGAGCGGACACAACGACATGATCGTGCATGGGAAATGCTGTCAGAGTATTTGAGATCCAGAGCCCCGCCAATTCAAAAAGGTACTGTAATTCGCCTCGACAAAGTATTCCCTGGGGCAGTTCAGCGCTCGATGTTGGACGTGCACCTGTTCTTTTTGAAGTTATTTGGCTGCCTCATCGCCGAGTATTCAATCCCACTCGATATCTCGATGTTTTCTACTGCAATTCTTGGCGAGACGCCGCACCCTAAGGTGCACATTGCGTTCTGGACTGGGCTCCATGACCAATCGCTCAAGCATGTGGGCCGTACTCCAGTGCAAACCGCCGCACTGAATCGCAAGATCGTTTACGCCGAGTGGTTTTACATCGTTGATAGAGTCGCTGTAAATATCATCTATGCAGAGCCCACAGAGCATCGAAAGGGTCTGACGCATGCATGGCATCCGTCAACAGTAGGTAAGCGTGTACGAGTAGTTGGCCTATGAAACATAACGACCAAGCAACGGGTTAGGCCTTACCTTTTGCCGCAAAAAGACAAGACCTGACCCCAAGGTTCAAACGTCGAGCTCTACGTCATGGCTTCGGGAGCTTCACCGCGAGAACCTCCGCGATGGCATTCCGTAGGAACTCATCGTCGATGGTTATGACGATGCCCACACCCTTCGAATCGTCGCGGGGTGGGATGTGGAAACGGTGGTCCGGATTGGTCAGGACCTCGCGGACGAGTTCGGGCTCGATGCTCAGAGAGACGAGATATGCCTCGCGGTCGGCCTCCCACGCCCTCCGATCGAACTCGAATTCGAAGATACCCCGCTGGCCGTCGAGGAACGGACGGATGCGCTCAAGTTCGACAGGTGAGTAGAAATCTTCCGGTGGTCGGTCACCCTTCCTGTTGTTGCAGTCGCGGCACAGGGCGACGATGTTGCCGGGGACGAGGCGGCCGCCGAGGACGATCGGGACGTGATGGTCCATGACGAGCGGGTTAGTAGAACCGCACTTGAAGCACGCGTTCCCGAAGAACGCGAAGAACCTTCGCTTGGTATGCTCCTCGATGACCGCGAGTTTGAACGGCTTGAACAGTTCCCACTTGTCCTTGCCCCGGCGACGCAGAACCTCCTTGGGATTGTTAGGGATGGTGGGCTCGGGAAGCGAGGACGGCGGATTCGGCGGAGGCTGGATGCCGAGGAATGAATAAAGATCCTCGACGATCTCGCCGGTCCCGGCGTCGACGGCCGAGACGATCCGAGAAATCTTGAAGGTCCGGCCCTCGCCGCGTTCGTGGCAGAAAGCGGAGATGTATCCAGGCTCACCCGGCTCGATTTCTGAAATCCGCCTGTCGGTGATGTTCCCCTCGCCGTCCTTGTATCGAATCAGGAGTTCCGTCATTGCCCAATCTCCGCTCTAGAAATCGAATGCTACCCGTATCGACCGGAAACTAGCGATGAACGATTAGCAGCAAAAATTCCGGGGTCAGGTCTAAACGGGACAAGGGGTTACGTCTAAACAATAGGGGGCAGACCACGGTTTTGCATGACCGAGTGCTAAAGGGGTCAGGGATGCGTGTACCCCAACACCAACAGCAGCAGCGCCGATAGGGCCATGGCCGCGTGGGGAATAGCGAATGGGGTCAGACTCCATTTCACAAACGAGTTAAAGGGGTCAACGACTCATTGAGGTAACAATAGGGCAGTGAATCAAGGGGCAGGGCTCGAATGGACGCCACGCGCTTGACGGGTCCCGGGTCTCGCGATGTTCGGATTCTGTTCTTCGCGAGATGCGCCGGGTTACACTTTCTGCTCTGCGGCCTTCGGCCAATCTGGGGAAATAACCGACCATGTCCCAGCAGCATCCCATCATTGCGGTCACCGGCTCGTCCGGTGCTGGCCTGTCCACGATACGCCACGCGTTCAAGTTCATTTTCGAGCGCCTGAACATCAAGCCCGCGATCGTTCATGGCGACGGTTTCCGGCGTTATACCGATCGGCAGTTCGCCGCCTTGCTGGAGGAAGCGCGGGGCAGCGGCCGCAAGATTTCCTGGTTCGGGCCGGAGTGCAATCATTTCCCGGAGCTGGAATCGTTTTTCAGGACCTATGGCGAATGCGGCAGCGGGGTGGTTCGCCAGTATGCGCACACGGCCGGGCACGGCGAGGAATTGGGGGTGCAAGCTGGCGAGTTCACGCCCTGGTCGCCGCTGCAGCCGGGCAGCGATCTGCTTGTTCTACGAGGGGCAGCATGGCGGCCTGATGGCCAACACCTGGACGCGCCGCAAGGTCGACTCGCGCCACTTTCCGCCGGAAATAGACCGTCGCGCGGGACGCCAGGGCATCGATGTGGCCCAGCATGTGGACCTGCTGATCGGCGTGGCGCCTGCCATCAACCTGGAGTGGATACAGAAGATCCACCGCGACTGCAAAAATGGCACGTGCTCGCCCGAGGAATCGGTGGAAACCATCCTGCGCCGCATGGACGACTACATCCATTACATCGTTCCCCAGTTCGGCCTGACCGATATCAATATCCAGCGCATGCCGCTGGTGGATACCTCCGACCCGTTCATTGCGCGCGACGTGCCGCTGGCCGACGAATCGCTGTGCGTCATCCATTTTCGCGACCGCGAGCGCCATGATTTTCCCGATTTGCTCAGGCGCATTCCCGACGCTTACATGTCGCGCCCGACCACGATGGTGGTTCCCAACAATAACCTGCGCCTGGCCCTCGGCGTGATTTGCGGTCCGATTCTGGCCAGGTTCATGGAGGCGCGCAGCGCCGCAACGGGGCGAATCAAAGCGGCCAGGCTCGAATTGATTCGGGCAAGCCGGGCCACACCCCGGTCGTTTGCCGATGGATAGCCAACCGGGAAAATGACATGCATGCCGATGTGAACGAGCGCGTCGTGGTGGAGACGCAGACGGCGCCCTGGCTCGCCACGGCGGACGGCGAGGGGGCCTGCAAGCCGCTCGACAGCCTGGAGGCGGGGGCGGGCACGACCAGCCTGGTGCAGGCGCCGGCGGGCGCGGTGTTCGCGCCGCCGGGCGCTGCGCTGGGCGAGGAAATCCTGGTGCTCGATGGCACGCTGACGGATGCGCGCGGCGTGTGGACGGCGGGTGCCTACCTGCGCAATCCGCCGGGTTCGGATATGGCCCTGCACAGTGAGGCGGGGTGCATGCTGTTCGTCAAGCGTTACGCTTTCGACGCTGAAGATACGGCGGTGGTGCGGCGCGATACTGCGTCCATGCAGTGGCTGCCCGGTCTGGTGCCGGGGCTGGCGGTGATGCCCCTGCACCAGCACGCAGGCGAGCATGCGGCGCTGGTGCGCTGGCAGCCGGAGACGTTTTTCCAGAGCCATGCGCATTTCGGCGGCGAGGAAATCCTGGTGCTCGATGGCGTGTTCGAGGACGAGTTCGGCCGCTATCCGGCCGGCAGCTGGCTGCGCAGCCCGCACCTGAGCCGGCACCAGCCGTTCAGCCGCGAGGGGTGCACGATCTTCGTCAAGGTCGGGCATCTGGGCGCGGGATGAGTAAACAAGGGATCAGAAAAACAGGGGGTCGATTCAGATACCGTTTCTGATCACCCCCAGGACGATCAAGCCCCGGTGAGGCAATCGCTCGGATCGGTCGCTCAGATCGGTTTCTGACGCGCCGACTCAGCCGGATGGAAGAATCGATAGGGTCCGCTCTTGCATCAACGTAATGCATTGCAAAACCGGACTCCGAATTTTCAAATTTCGAGTAAGCCTTTCAACGCATGGATTGGACGCTATTCGGTTCGGCACTGCTGTCGTCCACCCTGTTCCCCGGCGGTTCCGAAGCGCTGCTGCTTTATCGGCTGCACCAGGGCGCCGATCCGCTGGCCAGCGTGTTGACCGCTACCGCCGGCAACGTGCTCGGCAGCCTGATCACCTACGGCATGGGACGGTTTGGTCGCAAGGCGGTGCAGCGCCGCAGCGAAAAAACCGACCAGCACATCGCGCGCGCCGAACGCTGGTTCAATCGCTTCGGCCGCCCCAGCCTGCTGCTGGCCTGGCTGCCGGTGGTGGGCGATCCGCTGTGTCTGGTCGCCGGTGTGCTGCGCGTCAGCGTGATCAGTTTTCTGGTTTTGGTGACGCTTGGAAAGTTGGCGCGTTATGCCGCGCTAACCGGGTTCATTTAACCAGGCTGAACGCAGCCATCCTTGCCCGTGCGCTAGGGGCTGCGATTGGGGGCCAGGCTCGCAATAAAAAACTCAAGCCAAAACCCAAACGCCCCAACGAATGCGCAGCCGGGCACCTGATGGTCTATGCTCAACTCGTGTCCGTGCAACCGTGCGGCACCCACTTCACATCGTTCTCGGGAGACAGAATATGGGCTGGATCATCACGCTGATCATAGGGGGCATCGTCGGCTGGCTGGCGAGCATCGTCATGAAAACCAATGCCCAGATGGGACTGGTCGCCAATGTGCTGGTGGGCGTGGGCGGTTCGCTGCTGGGCTATTGGCTGGCCGGGCTCGTCGGCATCGCGCCCGCGGGCGGCATCCTGCGATTCGTCATCGCGGTGGCCGGCGCGGCACTGCTGATTTTCATCCTGCGCAAGCTCGGCGTGTTCGGAAAAAGCTGAGCCTGTTCCGCATGACGAAATCGAACGAGCGGGGTCGGGTCTTGCATTGATGTATTGCATTGCAAGACCTGACCCCGAATCTGCGAAATGGCCAAATTAATTCGAGCGTGGTCCCTTTGATTCTTTAATTCCAGAAGAAATCACCCGCCGGCCCCCTTCACTCTGCCTTGGCAGGGGTCCAGCTGTGTGAGTAGAAGCCGCTCTGAAGATCGTAGTCGAAGTAGATATTTCCCTCCTTGGCGCGGAATACGGCGAAGCAGAGTCTGTCCAGCCCCTTCTTCTTTTGCACGTCGATGCAGTAGGCATTTTTCTCTTCATCGAAGCGCCACGTGCCGGAGAAGTCCTTGAAGGACTTGCGCTCGTAGCCGCCATCCGGCTTGAAGGTTAACGTGCTCTTGCCCGTCGTGCCCACGGTCTTGTGGGTCCCGGGTATGAAGGCCTTGAGTTCCTCCACGCTCAGGCGCTGCAGACCCTGGGCTTCTGCCTCCTTCAGATTCACGGGCGCTTGCGAATATGTCCCTTGTGCCAGGACGGATGTGGCCGTGAACAGGGCGATGAAGATTGCGTGGCGTGCGTATGACATGGTGTTCCTCCTTGATGGGAAAGCCGAATCGAGACACTCTTGTGTCGGCCGGATTGAAAACAAAGCCTTCATTTTTTATCTATACACCATGACGCCCTGCGGGACTAAAGGGGCAATCAAAGGGACCAAACTCGAATTGATTCCAACGCAAGTTAACCCAGACACCTTTTCTCCCATTTAAAGGCGCTCCCACAGTTCTCGCAACACTACAAATGCAAAACTAAAGGGGTCAGCATGGCCCCTGAATGGATCTGCTTTGGATTGTTTTTCCGCAAGGCCGAAGGAGCCGGGCTAGAATGATTTTCGTCAACCAAAGGGAGCAAACATGAAAAAGCAAATCATCCGCGTATCACCGTTTCAAACCGCCAAGGTCGCGGCCGTACTCTATTTTCTGCTGAGTATTCCCATGGTTGCCTTGATGGCGCTGAGCTTGTCTTTCGCTCCGGCATCCGAGTCCGGGCCGGGACTCGGGCTCCTGATCCTCTTCCCGATTCTGTATCTCATCTTTGGCTTTATTTTCACCGTCATTGCTGCCTGGGTTTATAACCTCGCGGCAGGCTGGGTGGGCGGCGTGGAATTCACCTCCATCACCATGGACTCGACGGAATAAAGGAATATCAAGGGGGCAGGACCTGGATTCATTCCACTGTCCTGAGAAAGACACGGGGTCTGGTCTTGCATTAACACATGGCCGCTCGCGGCTAGACCACACTCCAGCCGACCGCAGCCCCCCGCGCTACCCACCCTCCACCATGCGACTCCCTCAACTCCGACAACGTCTGCGCGATCTCGGCGCCGCCCCCTGCCACGAAGGCCGCGTGCTGCGTGCCTGGGTGCAGGGGCGTTCGCTCGACACCAAGCGGCGGCGCGCCGAAGACTTTCTGCCGCTGGCGGTGCGCGATGAGCTGCCGAGCCTGTTCGATGAATTGCGCGGCCTGGCGCGTGTGCATTCCGAGCACCCCGGCGAGGATGGCTCGGCCCGCCTGCTGGTGGCGCTGGCCGACGGCCAGACGGTCGAGACCGTGCTGCTGCCGCGCGACGGCGTGTGCGTGTCCACCCAGGTCGGCTGCGCGGTGGGCTGCGTGTTCTGCATGACCGGCCGCGCCGGCCTGCTGCGCCAGGTGGGCAGCGCCGAGATCGTGGCGCAGGTGGTGCTGGCGCGCAGCCGTCGCCCGGTGAAGAAGGTCGTGTTCATGGGCATGGGCGAGCCGGCCCACAATCTGGACAACGTGCTGGAGGCCATCGAGCTGCTTGGGCGTGGAAGGCGGCATCGGCCACAAGAACCTGGTCTTCTCCACCGTCGGCGACCGGCGCGTGTTCGAGCGCCTGCCGCAGTGGCACGGTGAAGCCGGCGCTGGCGCTCTCGCTGCACACCACCAATGCCGAGCTGCGCCGAGCGTCTGCTGCCGCGCGCGCCCGACATCGCGCCGGACGAACTGGTCGAAGCTGGGCGAGGCCTACGCCCGCCGCACCGGCTACCCGATCCAGTACCAGTGGACGCTGCTCGAAGGCATCAACGACAGCGAGGCCGAGCTGGACGGCATCGCCCGCCTGCTGGCCGGCAAGTACGCGGTGATGAACCTGATTCCCTACAACAGCGTCGAGGGTGTCGACGGCTTCGACTTCCGCCGCCCGAGCTGGGAGCGCGCGGCCGAGATGGCGCGCCGCCTGCACCGGCGCGGCGTGCTGACCAAGCTGCGCCACTCGGCGGGGCAGGATGTGGAGGGCGGCTGCGGACAGTTGCGGGCGCGGGCGCTGGGCGTTGCTGCAAACGCCTGAACGGGAATCGAGCTAGAGAGGTCAGCTTCAGATTGTTTTTAACAATAACAATAGCGACGTACGGTTCTCGACTAATTGAGTTATCCAAAAGGAGGAGTGGCATGAAACAAATAATGACCGCATGCTTGGTTCTCGTCATGTGTCTGGCACCGGCTGTGTCGGTGGCCGAAACGGCTGCGCAAAAACAGCCGGGCATGGTGAAACTGAATGATGCCGATCAGCTGAAATTCAATCGGGCGGTAAATTTGCTGGATGGATACCGCGGAGACTCCGCGTCGCTGGAGGCGGCGCGTGCAGACTTGAAAAACATTCTCGCCGAGAGCCCCCGCTACGCGCCTGCCCACAGGGAAATGGCACGCTACTTCATCATGCAGGGACATGTGAACTCAGAGACGTTTGAACCCGGCTCGCTGGAGGCAGCGGAATACGCGATTAACAAGGCGCTTGAAATAGATCCCAAGTATGCGGAAGCCTATGTGCTGTTTGGCCATTTGTATCGCCTGATGGGGCGGCACCGTGAGGCTGTGGCAGCGCTGGAAAAGGCGGAAAGATTGGGAACGAATGACCCTTGGCTTTATAACAATTGGGCGGACCTTCTCATCGATGAGGGGAAATACGAAGAGGCTGTGCGGCGCTATCGCAAAGTGATCGATAGCAAGACCCCGAATAAGAAAGCCATGGGAGCGGCGTTAGAGGGAGTTATCCGCTATTACGTCAGCGCAGGGAAACTGGATCAAGCAGACACGTTCTATAGAAAGAGCATCGCATTCGAACCAGATTCGGCTTGGGCATATGGAAATTACGCCCAGTTTTTGCTCTGCAAAAAAGATGATTACGAAAATTCCATGCTGCGTTCCCGACAGGCGCTTCGCATCATGAACTATGGAGCAGGCCGCTATTGGCTTGCGTCGGCGCTATATCGAAAATGGGCTCAAAGCGTAATTTCGGGCGTCCCGGATTCCGGGAAAAAATACTTCGACGAAGCGATGGCACTCTACCCGGATCCTTATGAAATTGCTGCAAGTGCAGAGTCCTGTCCACCGATGAAACGGGTTGCGGACGCGTTGATCCGGAGCACGAAGGTTAACCCGGCGCTTCAGAAAGCGCCCACAAGTAAGCTCCTCTGAGCTTCAAATGGCTGAGCAGCTAAAAGGGGATACAACAGGTGACAGACCATGGTTTCTCCGGGGGTGACGACTTGTTCAGGACTTCCTTAACGTTGACCCGCAAGCAAGAGAAACCAGAACGCCATGAATCCGAAGATCGTTATCAGGAGCGAAACCGCTGCCGATGTGAGCGCGATCACCGAGGTGACCGTCGCCGCGTTCAAGACCCTGGAGATCAGCAATCAAACGGAGCACTTCATCATCGCGGCACTACGCGCCGCCGGGGCCCTCACGCTATCGCTCGTCGCAGAAGTGGAGGGTCGTGTGATCGGGCATATTGCTTTCTCCCCGGTGACCATTTCGGATGGCACCCGGAACTGGTACGGCCTTGGACCGGTTTCGGTGTTGCCGGCATACCAGCGGCAGGGCGTTGGCAAAGCCCTGATACGGGAAGGGCTGGCACGGCTGAAAGCCATGAATGCGCAAGGATGTTGTCTCGTGGGACATCCGGATTACTACCGGAAATTCGGGTTCATCAACATGCCGGGACTGGTGCTTGAGGGCGTGCCGCAGGAGGTCTTCTTCGCGCTGTCTTTCGACGGGCAAGCTCCGCAGGGCACCGTCGCTTTCCACGAAGGTTTCAAGGCGGATGGCCAGCAAGAGGGGATAATCTAAGAGGCCAGGCTCGGATTGTTCCCCGAGCGCGCAGGTTCCCAATGCTCAGACTCAAATTCTCGATCGAACTGAATTACGAAATCGACCCACCCGGCTGCGATTTCATTTTCAGCATCCATGCCGCGCAAACCCCGCATCAGATTGTGGTGAGCGAGTCGCTGGGTATCAGCCAGAGCCTGCCGCCCATTCTGTACACCGACCCGGTCTCGCACACGCGCTATCTGCGGCTCAAGGCTTTTGCCGGGCCGCTGACGGTGCGGTACGCCGCCACCGTGGATCTGGACCACCACATCGCGCAGCCGGCGCAGCTCGGCGAGGTGGCTGTGGCCAACCTGCCGGGGGCGGTGCTGCCCTACATCTATCCCAGCCGATATTGCCAGTCTGACCGGCTGCAACGGCTTGCGGTCAAGGAGTTTGGCCATTTGTGGCAGGGTTACAGCCGCGTGCAGGCGATCCGCGACTGGGTATTGAATCGTGTCACCTTTCTCTCCAATTCCTCCACCGGCAACACGAGCGCGGTCGACACCCTGGTGGAAGAAGTGGGCGTATGCCGCGACTTTGCCCATCTGATGATTGCCCTGTGCCGGGCGGTCAACATACCGGCCCGCTTTGTCACCGGCATCGACTATGGTTCCGACCCGGCCTTGGGGCCGACCGATTTTCATGCCTATGTCGAGGTGTATCTGGGCGACCGCTGGTACATCTTCGACCCTTCGGGGGTGGCCATCCCGATGGGCTTTGTGCGCTTTGGCACCGGCCACGATGCGGCCGACTCGGCTTTTGCCACCATGTTCGGCGGTGTGCGCGGGACCGCACCGGTCATACACATCGAGGCCATCCCCAATGCGCAGGGCGTATTGATGGTGCCCCGGCATGTGCCGTATGCGCTATCCACCGACGGGCAGGTTGAGCGAAATTGAAGTCAGCCCTGCAGACGCTGTTACGGGGTCAGCCTCGCGCTATCACGGGGTCAGCTTCGGAATGAATTTCGGCGAAATCTGCCCCAGCTTTGTGTTTTTTGAACGATTGATATGAGCAACAACACCGTCCGCGCCCGGCTGTCCCTCTCGTTCAAGGGCGAGACCTACGCACTCGATTCCGTCATCGATCTGGATCGCTGCCTCGGCGAGCCGGGTGCGGCGCCGGATTTCCATCAACTGCTGGCCCAGGCGGCCGGGATCGATCCCTACTCCTATCTGCATGAGGTTCTGGAGTCGCACGAGATCGAATTCTCGGATGCCACCGGGGTGGCGGCGCGAAGCTGCCGCGATGGCGGATTCGACTGGGCGCAATTCGAGCAGGACCGGCGCGCGGATCAGGACTGGCAGGTGGTCAGGGCGGTCGCGGAGCGCATCCTGACGGCGCGCGATCTGGACGCGGACCCGGATATGAAGGCGGCCTTGCTGGCTGCGTACCGGGCCGGGAAGACGAGTGGCGCTGCAGACTGAAAACATTCAAGGAAAACGGGCTCGAATTTTCACACGCTGTTCCTGATCATGACGAAAGGCCAAACCATGCCCCACACTTGCTGCATGACTGTTCACTGCGCGCTGGCGAGGTCGCAGTGAGCGCGGATCCACGGAACCCGACCGATGTCGGGATCCTGCACGAACCCATCGTGGGCGCCTTCGGCCTGCCGGACGACACGCCCTTTGTCAGCATCAAGGGCGACCCCAGCCTGCGTGAAACCGTGCCCCTGCGCCCGCGCCAGAAATCACGGCTCGACCACATCGCGGGGGAAGTGCTGGAAACCTGTGCCGAGCTGTTGCACAACACCGGGGTGTACGCGATTTATATCGGCTTCAACAGTTCTGAAGTGCGCACCGAGTCGATCTTCAATCCCTTTTCCTACGAAGTGCACGACGCCGAGGACCTGGTGAAGCCGGGCTACACCAAGCGGCATTTCATCGCGGTGCCGTACGAAGAAAAAATGCGCACCGTCGCCTGGGTGCGCGCCATGGTCCAGACCGGGCCGCTGCGGCATTACCTGCCGCCGCACTGGATCAAGCTGATGGACGAGGAACGCATGAGTTGGCAGCCGCTGGCGGCAGACCGCATCGACGCCATCGTGCAAGGCTTCAAGACCTTGCGCCGCATCGAGGCCTACTACCTGCGCAACGCGGCGATTTCACTTTCAGAAAGCGTCGTGCGGGCATCGTACAACTGCGACGGCACCTATATCGTGCAGGCGGATTATTTCCCTGAATTCGTGCGCATCAACACGCCGTAATTCTCGGCAGCGCCAGTCGGGGCAGCTTGAGTGCGTGCCCGCCAAACCGGGGACATGCCGTCAGGCTTTCGGGGCTGGCGGCATGACTTGGGGCGTATCATGAGCATTCGACAATCGGGAGGACTACATGCGGACACGGATCATGGTTTTCGCCACGCTGCTGGTGCTGGGAGGGGTCTTCCCGGCTTGGGGCGTTCCACGTGCCGAGCCGGCGCCGCCTGCGGCAGCGATTGAAACGCCCTCCCTGGATGAACCCGGACAGAAGGCGGTCAAGCCTCCCGTGCCGTCACGCGGCCAGTTGCTGTACGAAAACCACTGCATGGTCTGCCACGAAAGCGTCGTTCACATTCGCACCCGACAGCAGGCCCGATCGCTGCCGGCATTGCGGGCGCAGGTTCAGCACTGGGTAACGTACATGCAATTGCGCTGGGGCAAGGAAGAGATCGAGGAGGTGGTCGGTCACCTCAACAGCCAGTATTACAAGTTCGAATCCCGTTAAGAGATTGCCCACCCGCAACCCCATCCCATCGCTCCGGACGGACGCCCGATGTGGATGTGTGGATTTAAAAATCCAGCTTCAAATTGAAGCCCAGCTGTTTATCCTTGGCCATCAGCGGATCGTCCGCTCTGGAAACGGCCATCAGCGGGGCTAATTCCAGCTGCCACCTGCTGCTCGCGCCTTGCCCGGGCGGGACGCCAGCCACTGAAACATGATCCATCAGTGGCCTTGCCGCCCCTTCGACGCCGTAATGCGGCATATAGGACGTATTCCAGGAAGCATAAGCCTGCGTCGAACCCCCCTTGGCACACACGGCATGCGGCAAACCGGTCACCATGGCCAAGCCCACCGCCATGATTTTTCGTTTCATATCAAACCCCTCGCGCTTTATGTCACTTTAACTATAGCCTCGCCCTATCGCGGTTCAAGCCTGTGACAGATGCCTTTATCGGCGGGGTTTCTCCTGGGGCATCACGTGGTCCGGAGGGGGGGCGACCAAAAAAATGGCCAGCTTGCGCGGGCCATTGTGACTGCGGCGGATCGTGCAGGCTGCCGGCCCGTGGTCGGGCGCAGCAGCCGGAGAATCATCCCACCTTCGGCAGGCGCTCCAGCGCGGCCTTGATCGCTTCTTCCGGATAGGCGAAGTCTTCCAGCTTGCCGCTGAAGTAGCTGTCGTAGGCGCCCATGTCGAAGTGGCCGTGGCCGGACAGGTTGAAGAACAGCGTCTTCGGCTCGCCGCTTTCCTTGCAGCGCAGCGCCTCGTCGATGCAGGCGGCGATGGCGTGGTTGGATTCGGGCGCGGGGATGATGCCTTCGGCGCGGGCGAAGGTGACGCCGGCCTGGAAGGTGGCGAGCTGGGCACGGCCACCGCCTCGATCAGCTTCTCGTGATAGAGCTGCGACACCAGCGCCGAGTCGCCGTGGTAGCGCAGGCCGCCGGCGTGGATGCCGGGCGGCATGAAGTCGTGGCCGAGGGTGTACATCAGCATCATCGGCGTGAGCTTGGCGGTGTCGCCGAAGTCGTAGGCGTAGTGGCCGCGCGTCAGCGTCGGGCAGGAGGCGGGCTCCACCGCGACCAGGCGCACGTTCTTGCCGGCCGCCTTGTCGGCGAAGAAGGGGAAGGCCGCGCCGCCGAAGTTGGAGCCGCCGCCGCAGGGGGCGAAGATCATGTCCGGGATAGTCGCCGGCCTTCTCGAACTGCTTCTTGGCTTCCAGGCCGATCACGGTCTGGTGCAGCAGCACGTGGTTCAGCACCGAGCCCAGCGCGTAGTTGGTGTCGGCGCGCGAGGCGGCGTCTTCCACCGCTTCGGAAATCGCCAGGCCGAGCGAGCCCTGGTTGTCCGGGTCTTCCGCCAGCGCGGCGCGGCCG
Source organism: uncultured Hydrogenophilales bacterium (assembly GCA_963818665.1). Classification (GTDB taxonomy): domain Bacteria; phylum Pseudomonadota; class Gammaproteobacteria; order Burkholderiales; family Thiobacillaceae; genus Thiobacillus. The sequence continues at coordinate 27,470 of CAWFTM010000018.1, forward strand.
GAGTTGGTTTCCATGCTGGGGCTGGCGAACACTTCCGCGCCCCAGGTCTGCATCATCGAGCGGCGGTAGGGCTTCTGGCCGTAGCTCACCTTGACCATGTACACCCGCACTTCCAGCCCGAACATCTGGCCGGCCAGCGCCATCGAGCAGCCCCACTGCCCGGCGCCGGTTTCGGTGGCGATGCGCTTGATGCCGGCTTCGGCGTTGTAATAGGCCTGGGCCACCGAGGTGTTGACCTTGTGCGAGCCGGCCGGGGAGACGCCTTCGTACTTGTAGTAGATCTTCGCCGGGGTGCCGAGCGCCGCTTCCAGGCGGTGGGCGCGGAACAGCGGCGAGGGGCGCCACAGCTGATAGATTTCGCGCACCTTTTCCGGGAATCGGGATCCAGCGTTCGGCCGACATTTCCTGCTCGATCAGGCTCATCGGGAAGATCGCCGTCAGCGCTTCCGGGCCGATCGGCTTGCCGTCCGGACCCAGCGGCGGCGCCGGCGGGTTGGGCATGTCGGCGACGACGTTGTACCAGTGGGTGGGGATCTCGGATTCGTCCAGCAGAAACTTGGTTTGCGACATGGCGGTCTCCCTTTTGTTTGAAATTAGCGACGCAGATTCGGACAGGCAAGTCCGGATTGGAATCATCTGCCTATCGTTTTATGCCGTCAACGCGCCAGGCCTGGGTCGAACCGGGCGGTGCGCGAACGCCGGGGCGATTCATCCACTAGAACTGTGCGGTGCGCAGCAGCACCAGGGTGCAGGCCTGTTCATGGGCGATGCCGGCCGCGCGCAGGCGCGCTTCGAGAACGGGGTTTTCGCTGCCGGGGTTGAAGATGACGCGACCGGGACGGAGCTGCAGGATGGCTTCGGCAGCGGCGCTGGAGGCATCCGGGCCGACGTAAAGGGTGAGGGTGTCCACCGCGCCGACGATCTCGCCCAGCTGGTGGATGACCTTCAAGCCTTCCACCTCATCGAGCCTGGGGTGGACGGGAATCACCTCGTGGCCATGTTCCCGCAACAGGCGGACCGCCTGGTTGGAGTAGCGATCGGGTTTGTTGCTGGCACCCATGACGACGACGCGTTTTTTGATGTGGCTCATGCTGGACTGTTGTGCGCGGGGAGGGGGAAATGTTAAAACAGATTGTGCCGTGAGCCGGCACAATGATCGTGTCCCACTCCGTTTGCCAATCTTTCTCCGCCATGATCGATCCTTCCTTTCAAATTCTGCTCTGGCTGCTGGCCGCACTGCTGATCGTGGTCGGCTTCGCCGGTCTGATCCTGCCGGCGCTGCCGGGGATTCCCCTGGTGTTTGCCGGGCTGGTGCTGCTGGCGTGGGCGGAGAACTTTGCCTATGTGGGCTGGCTGACGCTGACGGTGCTGGGGGTGCTGACCTTGGTGAGTATCGGGGTGGACTTTCTGGCGGCGGCACTGGGGGCGAAGAAATTCGGCGCGTCGTCGCGCGCGATCTGGGGCGCGGCGATCGGCGCGGTGCTTGGGCTGTTTTTCGGTTTGCCGGGGCTGCTGCTGGGGCCGTTCGTCGGGGCGGTGATCGGCGAGTTCAGCGGCAGGGCTACGCCTGACGGCGGCGACGCATGCCGGGGTGGGGGCGACGCTGGGGCTGCTGTTCGGCACCTTGCTGAAGATTGCGCTGGCCTTTGCCATGCTGGGCGTGTTCGTGCTGGATCGCTTACTGTGAACCCGCCTTGCCCTATGCGGTCAGCTCGTCCTCCGTTTACGACTTGCCGTGTTCCGCCAGCCAGCGCCAGACCAGGCCGCCCGGCGCCTGGTTGCCGGTGAGCAGGTAGTTCAGCATGTCGTAGTCATGCAGCCCCAGGGCCTGCTGGCGGCGCGTGTGCGCTTCGCCGCAGAACAGGATGCGGTCGCCGTCCTGGAGCGGGGTGTCGTTGTCCGGCACCAGGATTTCTTCGTGGCCGCGCTTGAGCAGCAGGGGGATGCAGGCCAGCTTGTCCTGCCGGTTGGACGGGCTGCGCAGCAGGTCGCCGAGGCGGACGGTCGTCCCTTCCCTGAGTGCTTGCCACACCGCCAGGGTTTTGGATTTTGACAGTTCCCTGTCCCATACCTCGGGCACGGTGTCGCCCACCACGGCGGCGATGCGGCTGAGCGTGACATCCGCCCAGGCATCGCCCTGGTTCAGCGCCAGGCTGAAAAAACGTGACAGCAGCGGCGTGGTGAGCAGGGAGAGAAATTCGTGGGCCACGATGCTGGAAGGCTGCATGGTGGCGTTGGCGTTGAAGCGCTGGAACAGGGCCGCGTTGGCGTGGCGGTTCTGCCGCAGCACCACGAACAGTTCCGGTTTGAGCTGGCGGGCCGTCATGGCGATGGACAGGTTGTTGATGTCGTCGCCGGTGCCGGCGACGATGCCCACGGCCTGTTCGATCCCGGCCTCCAGCAGGGTATGCGCTTCGGTGCCCAGGCCGATGACGGTGCGCTCGATGCCGGCGGCCGGGTGTTCATCCACCACCACCAGCTGGTTGCCTTCCTTGTCCAGGTGGCGCGAGACCGCCTTGCCGAAACGGCCGTAACCGCACACCAGCCATTTTCCGCGCGGCGGTTCCATCGGCATCGCCAGCCGTTCGCCGGGCACGCCGGTGAGCCATTGATAGAGCAGATGGTGGCCCGGGTTGTTGATCGCGATGGCCAGGTGCTCGCCGAACACTTCGAAGGCGTTCACCATGTCCTCGATTCCGAAGGAGGCCATGTTGGCCGCCGTCTCCAGCTTGTCCACCCGGCACAGGATCGGCAGCTCGGGCCGCAGCAGTTTGGTCGTCACCGCCACGCTGAGGTTGGCCGGGTCGTCATTGGTGAGGGTGATGACGCCGGCGCAAAGCGGGTGATGCAGGCCGGCGGCGATCAGGTTTTCCGGCAGGCGGGCGTCTGCCGTGAGCGCCGGGATGTCCAGATGGTACTGGCCCAGTTCCAGTTCCCCGATCCGCGCCGGATCGATATCGAGCACGACCGCCTGCTGGTTGCGGCTGTCCAGGGCATGCAGCAGCAGGACGCCGGTTTCGCCGCAGCCGGCGATCAGGTAGAACGGCTGGCGCAGGCGCCTGACCTCGGCCTCGAAACGGTTGGCCCGCATCGCCCGCTGCAGGGCGGGGTCCTGCAGCAGCCCCAGGATGGTGCCGATGCTGTAGAGCCAGACGATGACGGTGAGGTAGATGGTGAAGATGGTCCACGCCCGCTGGGCGTCGCTGAACGCCACGGGAATTTCGCCGAAGCCGATGGTGGTGGCGGTGTAGCTGACGAAATAGAAGGCGTGGAAGAAATCCAGCGGCGGCGCCGGCCGGCCGTTGGCGTCCACCCCCGGGATCAGCGTCATGCCGAGGATGGACACGGCATAGCTGGCGATCAGACAGATCAGCGGCGTACGCATGCGCCGCAGGATCAGGAACAGGGTGCTGTGCATGTCAGCGGCGGAACATCACCGTTTCCACCAGCAGCATGATGACCGACAGGACGTTGGCCGCCAGGGCGCCGGCGGCCAGGGACACGATGCTGGCGGTCACGCCCGGCGTCAGGCCGGTGCCCGTCAGGTAGACGGCCGTGGCCCAGACCCCGGCGGCGGCAATCAGCTGGAGGTCGGCGACGAAGCTGCTGGCCAGGTGAATGGCGCCGATCTGGGTGCGCTCGCCGAACTTGAGCACGGTGGCGATGAGGTTGACCACGATGGCGAAGAACAACTCATACACGTCGTGGTGGACGGGGTTGTCGAGGTCGCCGATCACGAAGCCGAAGTTGAGCGTCATGGCCAGGATGATGAAAAAACCGAAGATGACTTTTTCCAGATTCATTTCATGTCCAGGGTGATGAAACTCCGCGAATCATAATGCGCTTCGTGTGAAGTGGGTTGCGCAAAAACCGGCAGCCTGTGAATGCTTCTAAAATGCGGCCCTTTGATTCAAACTGGCGCGCAATCCGATCACCCCCGGCAATCACTTCACGTCAAGGCAGCCATGGAATTTCTGCAAGGCATCCTCCGCATCGAATCGTTCCTCGCCGTCACCCTGGGAATCGTCGTGTTGTTCGTCGGCAAACGCCTCAACGAAAAAATCCGCTTTCTGCGCGAATTGAGCATTCCGGAGCCGGTGACGGGCGGGCTGCTGTTCTCGATGGTCTTCGGGCTGGTGTACGCCGCATCCGGGGTCGCGGTCGAATTCAACCTGCGGGCACGCGATCTCCTGCTGGTCTATTTCTTCACCACCATCGGCATCAATGCCAGTTTCCGCGACCTGCTGGCGGGCGGGCGGCCGCTGCTGATCCTGCTGGCCATCACCATCGGCTTCATGTTCGTGCAGAACCTGGCCGGCATCTCGGTGGCCGCGCTGTTCGACCTGCCCGCCGCCGTCGGCGTGGTCGCGGGCAGCGTGTCGCTGATGGGCGGGCATGGCACCACCATCGCGTGGGCGCCGGTCATCCGCGAGCAATACGGCATCGCCAACGCGATGGAAATCGGCATCGCCAACGCCACCTTCGGCCTGATCCTCGCCAGCCTGATGGGCGGGCCGATCGCCAAGTTCCTCATCAAGCGCCACGCACTCACCCCGCCGCCGCAGATCGTGGAAGCCGTGCAGGACGTCGGCCTGTCCGAGGCCCAGAAAAAGGCCGGCATCGGTCATCTGGATTTCCTCAGTGCGATCCTCGCCATCCATATCTGCATCGTCGCGGGCTTCGTCCTCAACGAAGTCATCGCCGGCCTGGGGCTGATGCTGCCGCTGTTCGTGACCTGCCTGCTGGCCGGCATTCTGATCACCAACCTGATGCCCGGGCGGCTGTTGACCCTGACCGGGACTTCGTGGCCCACGCGCACCCCGGCCATCGCCCTGATCGCCGACATCGCGCTCGGCACCTTCCTCGCCATGTCGCTGATGAGCATGCAGCTGTGGACGCTGATCGACCTCGCGGGGCCGGTGCTGACCATCCTCGTCGCCCAGTTCCTGCTGGCGGTCGGGGTGACGCTCTTCATCCTGTTCCCGCTGATGGGGCGCAACTACGATGCGGCGGTGATCGCCTCGGGGTTCGGCGGCGTCACCCTCGGCTCCACCCCCACCGCGATGGCCAACATGGCCGCCGTGACCCAGCGTTTCGGCCCGTCGCACCAGGCCTTCATCATCGTGCCGCTGGTGTCCGCCTTCTTCATCGATCTGGTCAACGCCCTGGTCATTCCGCTGTTCCTGCGGACCTTCTGACCGACCGTCAGGTTCGAGGTTGCGCCGCCCGACGTCCGCTGGACGCCGCGCAGGCCGTTCCCGATTCCGCGCTTCACAAAGCTTGAAATTGGTCTTTAATAGGATTAATTTGTCTCTTTATTAAAGGCAGGCGTGTGCGTGGCCGGCCACGGTGCCGGTGAGTGCGCGACGCGCTTCACCCCCCAATCCTCCTTATCTCGACAGGACATTCTTGTGACGACCAGGCAACCCACCCGCACCCCCCCCAAACGCCCGCCCGCCCGCAGCCGCAATGCGAAACCCCGTATCGCCGCCGAAGGAGACATTTCGCCGATCCACACCCGCAAGGGCGTCGAGTCCTTTACCGTGGACGAGGCGGTGAGCGCCGCGCAGGAGTCCAAGATCGTCGCAGTGAAGGACATCCTCAGCCAGGCCGGCGACGGCAGCCCCGAACTGATCGAGTCGCTGAAAGCCATCCTGGCTGGTGCCTCGCCGGAGGACGCCGAGGTGTTGCGCCATGCGCTGCTCGCCAAGCCGCCGCTCGGCCGTCCCGGCGTGCCGTTCGATCCGGACGGCGAACTGGCGGACGACTGGCGCGAGGGCGGCTATCCCTACAAGAACCTGATGTCGCGCAAGAGCTACGAGCGGCAGAAATACCAGCTGCAGGTGGAACTGCTCAAGCTGCAGGCCTGGGTGAAGGAAACCGGGCAGAAGGTGGTGATCCTGTTCGAGGGCCGCGACGCGGCCGGCAAGGGCGGCGCCATCAAGCGTTTCATGGAGCACCTCAATCCGCGCGGCGCGCATGTGGTGGCGCTGGAAAAGCCGAGCGAGATGGAGCGCGGCCAGTGGTATTTCCAGCGCTACGTCCAGCATCTGCCGACCGCCGGCGAGATCGCGCTGTTCGACCGCTCCTGGTACAACCGCGCCGGGGTGGAGCGGGTGATGGGCTTCTGCAACCAGGAGGAATACCTGGAATTCATGCGCCAGGCGCCGGAGTTCGAGCGCAACCTGGTGCGCAGCGGCGTGCACCTGATCAAGTTCTGGTTCTCGGTCAGCCGCGAGGAACAGCGCCGCCGCTTCAAGGAGCGCAAGGTGCATCCGCTCAAGCAGTGGAAGCTGTCGCCGATCGACCTCGCCTCGCTCGACAAGTGGGACGACTACACCAAGGCCAAGGAAGCGATGTTCTTCTACACCGACACCGCCGACTCGCCGTGGACGGTGATCAAGTCGGACGACAAGAAGCGCGCACGCCTCAACGCCATGCGCTACATCCTGCATCGCCTGCCCTACACCAACAAGGATGTCTCCCGCATCGGCTCGCTCGACCTGCTGCTGGTCGGCCGTGCGCATGTCGTCTACGAGCGCGGCGAGCATCAGGAAAACCCGCTGCTGTGAGTTCCGCGACTGCCTCGCGCGTGTGCGGCGGACCATTTGGCAATCCGATGAAAGGCCGGGCATGACCCACACCTACTGCATGACCTCCCACTGCGCGCTGGCCGCAGCCTGCGCGCGCTACGAAGACGATGCCGGCAAGCATCTGCTGAACCGCACCTACGCGGACTTCAGCGAGGAACTGATCCATCAGGCGGACCGCACGACGACCTGCCCGTTCTTCATCGACAAGCACGCCGCCGCGGACACGCAGCCGAAGCCGCACTGAGCGTGGGGGTGCGGAACAGAAAACCGGATGACCGGGACGCGCCGCCCTGGTGGTCGCTCCGGGGCTGGCACCTGAGCCGCTACCACGCCCTGCTGCTGGGCATTTTCGCGGCGGTCTGGGTGTGGGCGGCGATCGAGCCGCGCTATCCGCACGACTGGCTGCTGGAAAATTATCTGGTGTTCGTCTTCGTGCCGGTCATCCTGCTGGCCGCGCGCTATGCCCGGCTGTCCAATCTCTCCTGCACGCTGATCACCGTGTTCATGCTGATGCACGTGGTGGGCTCGCATTACACCTATGCCGAGGTGCCGTTCGGCGTCACGCTTCAGCAGTGGTTCGGCGCGGACCGCAACATGTACGACCGGCTGGTGCACTTCAGCTTCGGCCTGCTGCTGGCCTATCCGTTTCACGAGCTGTTTCGTCAAGGTGACGCCGGCGCGCGCGGGCTGGGCCTACGTGTTTCCGCTGGGCGGGGTGCTGGCCTTTTCGGCGACCTACGAGGTGATCGAGTGGCTGGTGGCCGAGCGGGTCGACCCGATGGCGGGCCTGGCTTTCCTCGGCGCGCAGGGCGATGTCTGGGACGCGCAGAAGGACATGGCGGCGGCCGTCGTCGGGGCGGTCATCACGCTGCTGATCGTGGCCGCGGCAGGGCAGCTCCGTCGCGCCGGCCGGGACCGCTGATGGCCCGGGCGCTGGGCCGCGCCCGTTTCGCCGCCGTGCTGCTGCCGCTGGCGATGCTGGCCGGCTGCAGCGTCACGCAACCGGTGGTCGAGACCACGGCCCGCGTGGTCACCGCACCGCTGCCGGGAAGCTTCGACCAGATGGAGGCGCGGCGCGACTGCCGGGCGCATGCGGCCGCGGCGCACGCACAGGAAACCGCGGCGGAACAGACAGCGGCGCTGGATCGCGAGGTGGAGGCGTATCAGGCGATGGTGGAGGCTTCGCTGATCTACCGCGCCGAGACGGCGCGGCTGGTCGACCGCATCAAGGCGACGCTGGACCGGCAGGAACCGATCGCGGGCCAGGATCTGAGCGAACTCAATGCCGGCCTGGCGGAGCATCTCGCGCTGCGCAGGCAGCTTTACCAGGTGGCCGAGGCGCACGAGTGCTGGCTCGACGCGGACGGGCCGGCGGCGGCGCTGGCGCCGGCGCAACGCCTCAAGGGCATCATGATTTCGCTGTCCGCCGCGCTGGTGCTCTACGACAATTATCTGCTGGCGATCTCGCTCTACCAGGAGGAGCCGCGGCTGCGGATGCTGCTCAACAACAGGGACGTCGGCTACGGCATCGATTACGGGGAACTCAACCGGATCGCGATGGCGTTCGCTTCGGAGGAAATCCGCAGCCGGGTACGGCGGGGCATCGCCTGCTACGAGGCGGAGATCGGCAGCGTTCGCGATCAGCTGGCGCAGGACCGCCACCTGCTGTTCCTCGACCAGCTCATCACCCAGAGCCCGTCCTACAGCATGACCAAATATTTCTCGCCGCTGGCCTATCTGGGCTACAAGATCGGCTTCTACGTTCCCTTCAGCGTCGAGATGCTGCTGCGGCTCAAGGACGAGGGCCTCAACATGACCAGCATGATCTTCGGCAACACGGTGGGGCTGGTGGAGAGCCGGCGCGGCAAGCTGTACGGACGCAGGGACGTGGCGGCGGAGCTGGCGGGCGAGTTGCAGGCGGGCGATATCCTGATCGAGCGCACCCCCTTCCGCCTGACCAATTCCTTCATCCCCGGCCGCTGGGGGCACGCCGCCCTGTGGGTGGGGTCGGAAGCGGAGCTGCGGGCGCTGGGAATCTGGGACGACCCGGTGGTGCAGCCGCACCAGGAAACCCTCCGCGCCGGGCGGCAGGTGGCCGAGGCCTTGCGTTCCGGGGTGGAGCTGAATCCATTGGCCCAATTTCTCAACGTGGACGACGTGGCGGTGCTGCGCCACGCCAGCCAGCAGCCGGAGGAGAAAGCCGCGGCGATCCTGCAGGCGCTGCGCCAGTTGGGCAAGCGCTACGATTTCAATTTCGATGTGGAAACCCGCGACCGCCTCGGCTGCGCCGAACTCCTGTATCACGCCTACGGCCACGTCGACTGGCCGACGCACAGGCAGCTGGGGCGGGCGGTCATCATCCCGGACGACATCGCGGCGCGCGCCCTCGACGGCGGGCCGCTCGTCGTGGTGCGGCTCTACAACGATGGCGAACGGGTGGCCGATGATCCCGGGCAGGCGCTGGCGCGGATGATGGAATTGAAGGCGGATATCGCGATCCCCGCGCTGAGGGCCGGCGCCGCGCCCTTCCTGTCCGCGTTTTGTGTTCTATAAATGAACCACGCCCGCATCGGACCCTCGGGCGACACAAGATCAAACAAGGAGAGGATTGCATGTCGACGTTGCCCGTTTCAGAAGCGCCCGAATCCCCTGAAAACCTGCCCTTCGTGGTGCCCTGCCGCACGCTCGACATGGCCGCCCCGTTGCGCTGGCTGCGCCTGGGCTGGGCCGACCTGAGACGCGCGCCGCGGCTGAGCCTGAGCTATGGCTTCGCACTGATGCTGCTGAGCGTGCTGATCGCGCTGTTCACCTGGCGCTTCGGCACGCTGGCGCTGTATATCGGCCTGGCGACCGGCTTCGTGTTCGTCGGCCCGGTGCTGGCGGTGGGGCTGTATTCGATCAGCCGCCAGCTGGGCCAGGGCCTGCAACCGGTACTGGGGCATTGCCTGCGCGAAGGCACCCAGCACATCAAGGAACTGCTGGTGCTGGGGGTGATGCTGCTGGTGGTGCTGCTGGTGTGGGCGCGCGCCGCCGCGATGGTGCACGTCTTCTTCCCGGTGATGGCCGAACCCGGCCTGCGCGAACTGCTGCCCTTTCTCGGCATCGGCAGCGCGGTGGGGGCGATCTTCGCGCTGATCGTGTTTGCCGCCAGCGCCTTCTCGCTGCCGTTCATTCTCGACCGCAAGGTGGATGCCATCACCGCGACGGTGAGCAGCTTCAACGCCGTGCTGCGCAACAAGAAGCCGATGGCGCTGTGGGCTGCCCTGATCGGATTGTCGGTGGCGATCGGCTTCGCCACCGCCTTCGTCGGCCTCATCGTGCTGCTGCCGCTGATCGGCCACGCCACCTGGCACGCCTACGAAGAAACGCTCGACACCGCCGCATGGCCGGTGGACAAGGCTGGCGGATGCTGAGCGCGCGCCGCCCGGAAACATTCGGTAACACTTTCGCCCCCGCCGGACATGCTGCAGATACATTGCGTCGCCACACTGCGTCCATGCCGTGCCCATTCCGGGCCGGCGTTTCGAAATTTTCTCGAAAGGAAAATGCAATGAAATCGATGTTGACCAAACGTACCCTGCTGGTGGCCCTGATCGCTGGCGGCGGTGTGCTCGCGGCTTCGGCCTACGCGACGAATGGTGGGAGCGCCGACAGCAAGACCGGCTGCGAAGCACATCATGGCCAGATGATGAAAGCCAAATGGGAGGCGCGCCACGAGGCGCGCATGAGCGGGCTGAAAGAGAAGCTGAAGCTCGCGCCGGCGCAGGAAGCCGCGTGGCAGACGTTTGCCGAAGTCGGCAAACCCGGCCCGCAGGCAGCGGGTGCGGACCGTCAGGCGATGCGCGAGTCGTTCGAAAAAATGACTGCGCCGCAGCGCATGGACGTGATGCTGGAAAAGGCCGACCTGCGCCGAGCCCACCTGGCAGCGCGTGCCGCAGCGGTGAAGCGCTTATACGCGGAGCTGACGCCCGAGCAGCAGGCCGTGTTCGACGCCGAGGCGATGCCCCTGTTCGGTCGCGGCCATGGCGACGGCCATCACGGGCCGATGCGTCACCAGTCGTGATGCCTGGCATCTGAGCAAGGAACGGGAGCGGGTGACCGCTCCCGTTTTTTTATGGCAGCATGTGGAGGTTCACCCCAGCGGGCTGGACGCGCTTTGCGCGAGGCATAGCCGGCTTGGCACAAGCCAACGTCAAATCAGAGGAAACATGATCATGGCCACACCAGACACCCACCACATCGCCGTGTTCTGCGATTTCGAAAACGTGGCCATCGGCTTGAAAGAGGGCAACTACCCGGATTTCAAGATTCGCCCCGTGCTTGAACGGATGCTGCTCAAGGGCAGCATCGTGGTGAAGAAGGCCTACTGCGACTGGGATCGCTACAAGGAATACAAGCGCGACATGCACGAGGCGGCATTCGAGCTGATCGAGATTCCGCATCTGCGGCAGTCCGGCAAGAACTCGGCGGATATCCGCATGGTGGTGGATGCGCTCGACCTCTGCTACACCAAGACGCACATCGATACCTTTGTGATCATCAGTGGCGATTCGGACTTTTCGCCGTTGATCTCCAAGCTCAAGGAAAACGGCAAGAGCGTGATCGGCATCGGCGTGCGCGGCTCGGCATCGTCGCTGCTGATCGGCAACTGCGACGAGTTCATTTTTTATGAAGACCTGATGCCCGTCAAAGCGGCGCAGCCGAAGCCGATGCCGATCAAGGCGCCGCAAAAAGCGCCCGCCCAAACCCAAGCAAGCGACGGCCCCGCCAGTGAAAGAGACGGCCGCTGGCGCAGCCAAGCCGGCGAGCCCGACCCGGCGGCGCGGCCGGCCGGCGGTGGAGCAACCAGCAGCCGTCGACGAAGGCCGGACTGCGGTCAAGGCCGAGCCGGGCGTTGAAGAGAAGAAGACCCACGCGATCGAGCTGGTGGTGAGCACGGTGGATCAGCTGGTGGCGGAACGGGGAGGCGAAGGCGCGATTTCGGCGTCGCTGATCAAGAGCACCCTCAAGCGTGTCCATCCGGGCTTCAGCGAGTCGGCATACGGCTACAGCGCGTTCGGCAAGATTCTGGACGATGCGCATAAAAAGGGCGCATTGGTGGTGGACAAGAAAGAGGGGGGCGCGGTCTTCGTCAGCCTGCCCCCGTCCAGGACCTGACCGATCGTCCGGAGGCCGTCATGGGCAAAAGAATCCTGTCCCCTGTCCAAAGTCTATGGCCTGCTGGAGACCGGCCCGGTGGTGCTGATCACCACTGCCAGCAAAGGCCGGACCAACATCATGACGCAGTCCTGGCACATGATGATGGAGTTCGAGCCGCCGCTGGTGGCGGCGATCATCAGCGGCCGCAATTACTCGTTCGAGCTGCTGAAGGCGAGCCGGGAATGCGTGATCAATATCCCGACGCTGGAGCTGGCGCAAGCGGTGGTGGGCTGCGGCAATACGTCGGGGCGGTCGATCGACAAATTCGCAAGCCTGGGGCTGACGCCTGTTCCGGCTGCGTGTGTCGCGGCGCCGCTGATCAAGGAATGCTATGCCAGCATCGAGTGCCGGGTGACGGACACCCGCATGGTGAATTCATACAATATGTTCGTTCTGGAGGCGGTCAAGGCGTGGCTCGATCCGGCGCAGAAAAACCCGCGTACCCTGCACCATCGCGGCAAGGGCGCCTTCATGATTGCCGGCGAGACCGTCAAGCTGCCGTCGAAAATGAAATAAGCCAACCCTGAAAGACGAGACCCGATCATGAAACCTCTTCTCCGCCTGGCGGCCATGCTTGCCGTGTCCTTGCTGGCAGCTTGCAGCACGCCCCAGGCGCCGCTGCCGACGGTGCAGTCCGTCGAGCTGGATCGTTATTACGGCACCTGGTACGAGATCGCCATGCTGCCGAACCGGTTTCAGGCCATGTGCGTCTCGGATACCCGGGCGCTGTATCGTCCGGAGGGCGACCATGTGTCGGTGGTGAATCAGTGCCGCACCGCCGACGGCACCCTCGAGCAGGCCGAAGGCATCGCCAAAGTGGTGGCAGACAGCAAGGGGGCGAAGCTGCGGGTGAGCTTTTTCCGCCCCTTTTATGGCGACTACTGGATCCTTGAACTCGACCCGGACTACCGCTGGGCGCTGATCGGCGAACCGGGTCGCACCTACGCCTGGATTCTGGCGCGGGAACCCTCGCTCGATGCGGCGACGCTGGAGCGTTTGCTGGCGCGCGCCGCTGCGCTGGGATTCGACCGCGAGGCGTTCGTCCGCACGCCGCATGGCGGGTCGATACGTTGATGGCCTGACGCGGGCTCGAATACCCCGGAAAGCTCCAGGCGGTAGGTCTGGCTGGAGGGGCTTACATGCCCCCTGCGCCGTTCAATCCTGCGCTTTCTCCGGCGGAACGACCGTTTCCGGCGTCGGGGGCGTCTCGGTTCCTGCCGTCTTCTTGAGCTCTTTTTCCGCCTTCTTTTTCTTCTTTTCCAGTTCTCTCTGGCGCTTTTCGTACTGATAGTTCGGTTTCAATCGCGGGCTCCTTTTCAATGGTCGTATAACAGACACAATACCTCACCCGGGCGATCCGGGATTCAAGGATTTGATTTTTCGGGGGCGGACAGGGGATCTTCTCCGTTATGCTGTCGGCCCAAGCGCATCGATCCGGCTGTCCGGTCAAACCCCATGAAGAAAACCGATCTGTACAAAAACGAGGGCCTGAAAATCAATGGCCAGATGAAACAGGCAGGTACGCCCGATCGCTTTGGCGTTGCGGCGAGCGCCGTGCCGTCGCGCCGCGATCAGCGCAAGCTGGAGCAGGCGCAGGGCCTGGTCGCGTTTGCGGTCAAGCTCGATGGCGAACTGGTGAAGCAGATTCATGCGCTGGCCGAGGCGCGCCAGGCGGGCATCAATGAAACCGTTGCAGACCTGCTCGCCAAGGGTCTGGCCGCTTGAAGGTTCTGTCGACGGAACCGCTCATGTGTCCGGGCTGATTTGAGATGAACAAGCTTGTGCTGATCGCCGCGCTCGCGGTCGCCGCGTTTTATGCGCTCGCGCCCGCCCCGGACACATCCGACAGTCCTGCGGCCGCCACGCAGCCCGGCGTGTCGGCGCTGGTTCGTCAAAGCGACGATGCCGCGATCGAAAGCGCGTACGCCAACCGCCTCGGCAACCAGCAGGTCGAGGGGCAGGGGACGGTGGTGAAGCTGCTGGCGGACGACGCCAACGGCAGCCGGCATCAGCGTTTCATCGTGCGGCTGGATTCCGGGCGCACGCTGCTGGTGGCGCACAACATCGATCTGGCGCCGCGCATCGATGCCTTGCGCGCGGGGGACACGGTCGCCTTTTACGGCGAGTACGAGTGGAATCCGAAAGGCGGCGTGATCCACTGGACGCACCACGATCCGCAGGGGCGTCATCCCGGCGGCTGGATCCGGCACGACGGGCGCACCTATGAGTGAAGGTGACCGTGATGCCTGAGTTGCCGCCTCATACTCCGCGCTTCAGCCTGCCGCAGTCCCGCGCGGCCTGGAATACCCCGGATTTCGACACGGTTTTCAAGCATGAAGTCGAGCAACTCGACGCCGGACTGCTGCCGCTGCAACAGGGGCTGACCGGCACCAGCAGCGTCGCGGATGCGCCGTTCACGGTGTTGCTGCTGAGGGCGACGGCGGCAGGCGATTGCCTGCAGGTGAAGGCGGGGATTGTCTACGCCGGGATACTCGGCGGCTGCAGCTGTGCCGATGACCCGACACCGCTGGAGGCGCAGCCGGAATACTGCGAACTCTGGTTCGATATCGACCTGCGCAGTGGCGCGACCGACGTCCGCCTGGCGATGGACGCATAGCCTTCCACCGCCCCACCCATTTACTCGAACACCGGACTGCGGCGCTTGCGTCACCCTCAGGCAACGCTGCCGAAACTGAGGTCGCTGGCCATGAAAGGCGCCTTCAGACCGGCCAGGCGGCAACTCTGTGCGATGGGACCGCCCGGGAACAGTGCGTAGAGATATTTCAGGCCGCCCTGCGGGTGGAAATGCTCATCCAGCGCATCGTGCAGGTCGCGCAAGCTGATGACGGTTTCGTCTCCATGGTGCGCATAATAGTTCTGCAGGGCGCGGATGACGTCCCAGTGCGCGTCGGTGAGCTCCAGGTTTTCTGCGCGCGCGGTTTGCATCGCGTCTTCCCGCCTCCAGTCGAGCGGGGCATAGGGAAAATCGGGGTGGGTTGCCGGGTCGCCAACCAGTTTGGTGATGTCGGTGGAAGTGTGCAGCATGATCGGACTCCTTCAACAGGTGTCACCCACTCGGAATAGATCAGGTGACCCATTCAGAATAGGTCAGACGGAGACCGATTCAAGCTTTGCGGTCTCCCCCGGGCGTCCCCTTTTGCGTCTCATTCGGCGGCCTCGACCTTGAGCCAGACCTGCCGTGTTTCGCGCGATTCACCCTGGCGGCTGCCGAGCAGTTGGCGTTGCGTCCGCTGGTCGCGGCTGTCGCCGCCGCCGAGGATGATCCACTCGCCGAGACGGCCGCTGACCGTGGTGCGCAATTCCTGTCCGTAATGACGTGGGGCGACGCGCCGAAGGTCTGCTGCACCGGATGAATGTCGAGCGTGACGCGTTCGCCGACAACGTGCGGCTCGACATGGAAGCCGCTGCCGACGCTGCGGAAAACCACGCTTTCGCGTTCGATGGTGCCATGCGGGCCGGCAACGCGCTCGTGCAGCGTGTAGGGCAGTTCGACGCTGGCGTGGATCAGTGCACGGCCGCCATCGGCCACGCGCAGGTGCTGGCTGACCTGGCTGACCTGGTCGAGGCTGCGGTCGTCGAGCCGCGCGCCGATGCGGGCGCGGTCACCCGCGACTTCAAGCTGTGCGCCGCCGGTGCCGGCGGGCGGCAGGGTGAGATCGACATTCCGGCCATCGACTTTGCCGAAGAGCTCGGCCGATTGGCGGGTGTCCGCGCGATCCAGGCTTTGCCGCACGGTGATGGTCAGCTGACGCGGAATCGTGTCGATCGCGGCGAGCGCCTGCTTGATCTCGGCGCGGTTGGCGTCCGACGCACGCAGGATCAGTTGGCCCTGCATGCCGGTGAGGGTGCCGCCGGGTTCCAGCAGGGGGCGCAGGCTGGGCATGACTTCCTCCACGGTGCGGTTGTGCAGGGGGATCACTTCGAGCGTGCCTTGCGCGCGGGCGAGGCCGACGCACGCGAGCAGGCACAGCATGGCAAGACGAATGAACATGGCGCAACCCGGACAATGACATGGCAACCAGTTTAGAAACAAAAAGGGCGCCTGGGGCGCCCTTTTTGTTTTCGGTCGATCTGCTCTGGACCCACGACAAGAAAACGCAGCGCGATCAGGCTGCACGCGACTGGTGGCAGCGTATCGGGGACATCATCTTCATGGTGGTCCCGAAGGAATACTATTGAGCGGCGTCGGGCCGGGGTGGCATGGGCAGCACCGGCATCCTGAGACGACCAGCACGATCACCCTGGTTGCCGGGCGGCAATGGGCGCAGGCGGATGTTGACAAACTGTGTCTTCAGCGTGCGGAAGGGGGGTAGGGGCTGCGCACCAGCGGGGTGGCGGCCAGGGCTTCGGGTTGCAGGGTGACGTGGCAGATGCCGTGGCGGGTTTCGAGCGTCTGGCGCGCGGCGCCGAGCAGGGTCGGCCAGTCTGCCAGGGTGCGGATTTCGAGATGCGCGGACAGCGCGAGGGTGCCGGACGACAGCGTCCACACGTGCAGATCGTGGACGCGCAGGACGCCGGGCAAGGCGGCGAGATCGCGGCCGACGGTGTCGAGCCGGACATTCAGCGGCACCCCTTCCATCAGCACATGGACAACTTCGCGCAGCAGCCGCAGCGCAGAAATGCTGATCAATCCGGCGACGAACAGTGACAGCAGCGGATCGATCGGCGTCCAGCCGGTGGCGAGAATGACGATGCCGGCGGTGATCGCCGCGACCGAGCCGAGCGCATCGCCCAGCACATGCAGCAAGGCGGCGCGGCTGTTCAGCGTCTGCTCTCCGTGATGCAGGGTCCAGGCGACGACGAGGTTGACGATCAGCCCGACCACTGCAACGCCGACCACGGTACCGCCCGCGATGGAATGCGGCGCATTGAAGCGCTGGATGGCCTCGAACACGATGAAGCCGATCAGCACCAGCATGGCGAGGCCGTTGATCAGCGCGGCCAGCACCTCGGCGCGCACCAGACCGTAGGAATGGCGGAGCGAGGGCGGTCGCCGCGCCAGCCAGGCGGCAGCGGCGGCGAGCCCGAGCGACGAGGCGTCGGTCAGCATGTGGGCGGCGTCGGACAGCAAGGCCAGCGAGCCGGACCAGAAACCCGCGACGACCTCGACGC
Organism: uncultured Hydrogenophilales bacterium; assembly: GCA_963818665.1. Classification (GTDB taxonomy): domain Bacteria; phylum Pseudomonadota; class Gammaproteobacteria; order Burkholderiales; family Thiobacillaceae; genus Thiobacillus. The sequence continues at coordinate 44,395 of CAWFTM010000018.1, forward strand.
CGGCAAACCCCAGGGTGAGCAGCAGTGCGATGAGCAGCGTCTTGCTGTTGCTGTCGTGGCCGAGATGGTGATGGACGTGATCCTTGCCGTTTTCGATCGAGAGCGTGGAGGTTGACGCTCTATCCGAAGATGGATCCGTTGGGGCAGCGTCTTGATCTCCACAGCCTGCCCCTTGCGGGTGGGGCGCTTGACCGTGATCGTGGTGCGAATGGGCGTGGCTATGAACGTGCACAGTAATCCGTCGGGTCGGCCGCGAGGTTGAGACTGGCGGAATCGACGCCCAGCCCGGCGATATGGTGCAGCGCATCGACATAGCGCGCGGATTCGCGCAAGGCGGTCATCGTCGGCGGATGCGGGTGGCCGTGCATGCGTGCCAGCCGGGCACGCGCGGGCGCGGGCCAGTCGACCTTGAGCTTGGCCAGCACTTCGTCGGCCAGATCCGGGCGGTTGCACACCAGCGCCATGTCGCAGCCGGCCTCGAGCGCGGCGCTGACGCGTCCGACCACGCCGCCGGCGACCGAGGCGGCTTCCATGCACAGGTCGTCGCTGAAAATCGCGCCGTCGAAGCCGAACTCGCCGCGCAGGATTTTTTGCAGCCACACCCGCGAGAACCCGGCCGGCTGGTCGTCCACCCGCGGGTAGATGACATGCGCCGGCATCACCGCAGCGAGTCCGGCGTCGATCATGGCGCGGAACGGCTGCAGGTCGGCGGCGACAATGTCAGGCCAGCGGGCGTTCGTCCAGCGGAATCGCCACGTGCGAGTCGGCGACGACATAGCCGTGCCCCGGAAAATGCTTGCCGCAGGCCGCCATGCCGGCGTCCTTCATCCCCAGCATCACGGCCTGGCCCAGTTCGAACACCGCGCGCGGTTTGGCATGAAAGGCGCGGTCGCCGATCACCGAGGACGCGCCGTAATCCAGATCGAGCACCGGCGCGAAGCTGAAGTCGATGCCGTGCGCGCGCAGTTCGCTTGCCAGCACGTAGCCGGTTTCGCGCGCCAGATGTTTGGCCTGTTGCGGATGCGCATTCCAGATGTCGCCGAAGGTGCGCATCGGCGGCAGGCGGGTGAAGCCCTCGCGAAAGCGCTGCACCCGGCCGCCTTCGTGATCGACGCCGATCAGCAGCGGCGCGGACTTGAGGGCGTGGATGTCGCGGGTCAGGGCGTCGAGCTGCGCCGGGTCGCGGTAGTTGCGGCTGAACAGGATCACGCCGCCGACCAGCGGGTGCGACAGCCGGCGACGGTCGTCGTCGGTCAGTTCAACGCCTGCCACGTCGAGCATCAGGGGTCCGAGCGTCATGGGCGCTCCCGAGAAAAAGGTGGCGTCATGGGCGCTCCTGAAAAATAGTTGGCGTCATGCCGTCTCCAGTGCGTTTATCCGGGGGGAGTGGATTGCTCCAGCACCACGAATGCCAGGACCAGGTCGCCCTCGTCCGACAGCGACACATGATGCCCCGTCACGCCGCGCGACGCCAGCCAGGCGGCGAGCTCGGGCGCACATTCGATATGCGGTTTGCCGAGCGCATCGCGCAGCACGGCGAGGTTGTGCAGCGTCACCGGCGCGCGCAGGCCGGTGCCCGCCGCCTTGGCGAAAGCTTCCTTGGCGGCGAAGCTTTTGGCGAGAAAGCGCGCCGGGTCGCGGCTGGCGAAATAGCCCGCGTGTTCGGCCGGGGCAAGGATGCGGTCGGCGTAGTGCTCGCCAAAACGCGCGAGTCCGGCGCGGATCCGCGTGGCGTCGAGCAGGTCGGTGCCGATGCCGTGGATCATGGTGAAACTTTCACCGGCAAACCCGCAGCACGGATTTTCCCGGCAAATTCATCCAGCCATGCGGCGGGCAGCGCCGACAGGCGGGCCGCCTGCGGCTGCATCGAAGGCCGCGCCAGGCCGTACAGCAGCACGCCCTGAACCGGCAGATTTTCGCGGCGGATGCGTGCCACCGCGGCCAGATACGCCGCCTGTTCCGCTTCGGCCGGCGGCTTGCCATCCCACGCAAATACGCAGGTCTGCAGCCAGGTGGGGCACAGGCGCGCCGCAATGCCCAGGCGCTCGAACTGCTTTTCGGGCGCGATGCGCGTCTGGTTGTTCGTGCGCATCCCGCTGGCGGTCGCGCTGTCGAACTTGAACCACACCTCGCCGTTCAACGCCGCCATTTTCGCCAGGCCGTCCTGCACCCGCGCCCGGTCGATCAGGCTGCCGTTGGTGATCAGCACCAGCTTGATCTTTCCGATCAGATCGAAATCCGCCATCACCCGGCCGATCAACTCGATGACTTGCGGGAAGGCCCGGGCGCTGGTCGGTTCGCCGTTGCCCGACAGGGCGATGTCATTCAGGCGTCGCGCGCCTTCCGGTACCCGTGTCTGCATGAAATCGCCGTGCAGGATGTCGCCGAGCAGCGTCCGCAATTCGGCGTCCAGTTGCGCCAGATCGATCTCCGGCGCGGCGCCGCGGACGAGATCGGGCACCTGGCAATACACGCAGGCCCAGTTGCAGGCGTTGTTGGGGTTGAGATTCACCCCCACCGACACCCCGCCCGCGCGACGCGACACCACCGGATAGACATAAGTCATATCCGCGCTGTCGCGGTCGTGGTTGAGGGGGGTGAGCGGCGCGGCTTGGACCATGGCGGGATTTTCGCACCAACGTGCAGCAATAAAAAACGACCCGGACCGGGTCGTTCGAAAAAAACTGGCGGAAGCGGTGAGGCTTTCTCCCCGCAACGCTCACTGGACAGGGGTTTTGGCTGCGCCCAAACCGGCGAGTCCCGATCAGAAACTGGCGGAAGCGGTGAGATTCGAACTCACGGATGGCTTGCACCATCGCCGGTTTTCAAGACCGGTGCCTTAAACCGCTCGGCCACGCTTCCCTGCAAATCAGGCGCGCATTGTAGCGGCTTCGGCCTGGTTTGTGCCCGTGGCCGTCAATCCGGACGGCCAGGCGATATGTCGCTTATGGCCGGGATTGATGTGGCTTCAACAGAAGGTGTCGGTTTTTCATTCATCCGCCAGGATCCGGTCATGGGCGGATGCCATAAATCCTTGCAAAACCAGGGTCTTGAAGTCAAAACACCCTGCTTCTGGGTTTGGCATAAATGGTGCTGCTTAGCAGACATCCGAATCAAGCGAATCTGGCCATGAACGATTTTTTTGAAATGCTGGGCACCATCGCACGCCGCAGAAAGACCGAGGTGACGTCGACGTTTGCTGCGGTGAAAACCACCGAAAAGTGGTTGAAGTCGCTGCCGGTGGATTCGGATTACGACACGCATCACGCGCTGGTCGAAGGACTGGAGCGCTTCAATGCGGAGAACGAAGTGGCCACGCTCGGTCGCATGAATGCCCTGATGAAAATCGAGGAAGCGGGCTTGCCGTTGCAACTGCGTATCGTCGAGCAGTATGTGCGCAACCAGTCGGCATTCCGCCTGGCTCGTCAGGCCTTGTGGCGCGAATCGGCGGTGTTCTGGTCGCTGCTGGCGGATGCCTGGCTGTGCATGCTGAAACAGGCCTATCGCGGTCCGGCCAGCGCCGAACTCAAGCCGTTTGCCGCCGAGATCGCCACCCGCGCGCTGCGTTACGCAGGTCTGGTGATGCGCTGGGAATATCATCAGGCGCGCAATCCGGCGCGCGTCCACCTGGCGCCGCCTGCACAAGCTGTATCGTCTGGCCGAGCGCGATGGCTTTGCCATGCAGGAAATCCTGATCAATGCGCGCCCCACCCATTGTGCACGCGAATACACGCTGGCAGTGCTGATGGGGCTGGTGCAACCGCTGGGCTACCGCGCGCAGGAAATCGAATCCATCGCGCAGCTGTTTGACGGCTATGAGCCGCTGCCCTTGCCCGCGGCCACGCCGGTGCGCGATGACCACCAGCACATGGTGGATCTGTCGGCGAGCGAGGGCGCCTGCGTGCTGGACGCTACGTCGGTCCCGGGGCGCCGCCTGCGCTACTTTGCCCTGCGTCCGCTGGTCGATTATCTGAAATCGCTGGACCAGAGTACGGAAGCGGAAGCGGAAAACGGCCTGACCCGCCAGGTGGCGAGCCTGATCGAGCGTGGCGGCATCCGCCGCAACCGCCAGCGTACCCACCGCTTTGGCCGCGTATGGGTGGCGGCGGGGATGGACAATATCCTGTCGGCACTGGGACAGCCCGATTCTGCCAAGGGGCGCCCCGCCCTGGAGCCCTGGATGCTGCGCGACGAGAGTGCGGAAGGCATGGGCTTCGCATTGCCCGACGAGACGTCGCTCCCGCATGGCCGTCTGGTGGCGGTGAGCTGGGATCCCGCGGAAAGCGTCTGGCAATTGATGGCCATCCGCTGGAATCGCAAGGAAGACGGCCAGTTCCTGGTCGGTACCCAGCGCCTGTCGCGTCACCCCAAACGGGTGGAGGTCTATTACGAAGCGAATGTGCAGGGGGTGGAACAGGAAAAAACCTGGGCGATATTCCTGCCGATGACGCATACCGAACAGAGCGTAAGCAACCTGTTGATCCCGCGCACGCATTACCAGCTGGGCGCGCCCTTGATGCTGTGCGACGGTGACGTGGTGTATCGCCTGCGGCTGGGCGAAGTGCAGGAAAGCCACGAAGGCTGGCTGCGCGTGAATATGGATGTGGTGGGGCGGGAACAGTTCGCGGCCGCCGCCTGAGCGCGGCTCGTCGAGGCGTTCAGCGCGTGCGGATAGTTCTCGCCCGGAAATGGAAAGTCGAATGAGCCGGCGCGGCGATCGCTGAAATACTGTTTCAGCGTGGCGTGCACGGTGCGGAACGCAATGTCGTCCCAGGGAATCTCGGCTTCGCTGAACAGCCGGGTTTCGAGCGATTCGATGCCGGGCTGAAAATCCAGGTCGAGCAGGCGGGCGCGGAACATGAAATACACCTGATTGATGTGCGGCAGGTTGTACAAGGTATACAGGCTGCCGACCTCGATGCGCGCGCCGGCTTCTTCCCAGGTTTCCCGCGCCGCGCCTTCCAGCGTGGTTTCGCCGTTTTCCATGAAGCCGGCGGGCAGCGTCCACAAGCCGTATTTGGGCTCGATGGCGCGCCGGCACAGCAGGATCTTGTCTTCCCATTCCGGGATGCAGCCGACCACCATTTTGGGGTTCTGGTAGTGGATGGTGCCGCAATCGGGGCACACATGACGCGGCAGGTGATCGCCTTCGGGCACGCGCAGCATCACCGCGCTGCCACATTCACTGCAAAAATTCATGCTGCATCCATCCAGTCTGGTTTCGTCCCACGGTAACAAAATCTCCCCATCCCGATCAAGGGCGAAGCTGGTCGCCAGCGGCGTGAGCGATTATGATTTGCGGCATTGATACGTTGTTGCGACTGCCATGCGCCCCTCCCACATCGAAACCATCCTCGACCGCGAATTCGAAAGCGCCGCCGACGGCCACCATACCCCGGTGATGCTGTGGGGCCCGCCGGGCGTCGGCAAATCGCAGATCGTCGCCAAGATCGCGCAACAGCACGGTGTGCCGCTGATCGACATCCGCCTGTCGCAGATGGAACCGACCGACCTGCGCGGCATTCCGTTTCGCAACGGCCAGCTGGTCGAGTGGTCGATTCCCTCGGTGCTGCCCGACGCCGAACGCCACGGGCTGTCCGGCATCCTGTTTCTGGATGAAATCACCTCGGCACCGCCGACCGTGTCGGCCGCCGCCTATCAGCTGATTCTCGATCGGCGTCTGGGCGAATATCAGGTGCCGGAAGGCTGGGTGATTTTCGCGGCGGGCAACCGCCAGGGCGACCGCGGCGTGACCTACGCCATGCCCGCGCCGCTGGCCAACCGTTTCACCCACTACGAAGTCGAAGTGAACCTCGACGACTGGGTCGACTGGGCGCACACCGAGGATATCGATCCGCGCGTGATCGCCTTCCTGCGTTTCCGTCCCGACCTGCTGTTCAGCTTCGATCCCGCGCACACGCCGATCGCCTTTCCCAGCCCGCGCTCGTGGGAATACGCGCACCGCGCGCTGCAGAAATTCGACAGGACCGCCTTGCTCGCGGATTCGCTGGTTGCCTGCGTGGGGCAGTCGGCCGGGCTGGAGCTGAAAACCTTTGTCGACAACATGGCGCAGATGCCCGACATCGACGCCATCATCGCCGGCGAAGCCGCTGAAGTGCCACAGGGGGTCGATCTGCAGTACGGCGTTGCCGCCGCGCTGGTGCGAAAAGCCCTGCAGGCCGCCGATAGCGGCAACGCGGCAACCATCTACGGCAACATTCTCAAGTATGCGCACCGTTTCCCGCAGCGCGAGCTGGGGGTAATGCTGGTGTCCGACCTGCACCGTGCCGTCGGGCGTCCGCTGTTTGCCGTGCCGGCTTTCGCCGAATGGGCGAACAGCATTGCCGATCTGGTGCTCTACGAACACTGAGATGTCCGACGCCGACGACGCCGCGCTCGCGCCCATCCTCACCAAACTCGCGGCCGCACGCACGCGGCTGATCATGGAGCGGCCCTTCCTCGGTTCGCTGGTGATGCATCTGCCGCTGAAACCCGCGCCCGAGTGGTGCAAGACCACCGGCACCGATGCCAAGGCGTTCTACTTCAATCCCGTCTTCATCGACAACCTCAACCTCGCGCAGACGCAGTTCGTGCTGGCGCATGAGGCGATGCACTGCGCGATGGGCCACGACCACCGCCGCAACGGGCGCATCAAGCGGCGCTGGGACGTGGCCTGCGAACACGCGGTCAACCTGATCCTGATCGAGGACGGCATGAAGCCGCCGCTGCACGGCATCCTCGCCGACCAGAATTTCATGACGCTGTCGGCGGAGGAAATCTATCCGCTGATTCCGGAAGACACGCCGGAGGAATCCTTCGACGAGCACCTGTTCGACAGCGACAACGAGACCGGCGCCAGTCCCGACGAAAACCAGCGGCAGGACGATCCCGACGCCGGCAATTCGGGCGGGCAGGGCAAGGAAGGCCAGAGCGAGGCCGAGGAACGCGAGGGCAGCGGCAGCCAGGCCTCGCAAAAGCCCGACCCGCTGTCGCAAAGCGAGCGCGAGGAACTGGCCGAGCAGTGGAAAAACCGCCTCGCCGCCGCCGCCCAGTCGGCGCGCCAGGCGGGCAAGCTGTCGCAGTCGATGCTGCGCTGGGTCGACGATCTGCTGGCGCCCAGCCTGCCGTGGCGCGCGCTGCTGGCGCGTTTTTTCGCGGTGAACCAGCGCGACGATTATTCGTGGCGGCGGCCATCGCGGCGCGAAGGCGATGCGATCTTGCCGCGGCTGTCGAGCGAAGGGCTGGACGTCATCGCCGCGATCGACACCAGCGGTTCGATCAGCGACGACGAATTGCGCGAATTCGTCACCGAACTCGATGCGCTCAAAGGCCAGGTGCGTGCCAGGGTGACGCTGCTCGCCTGCGACAACCATGTCGCCGACAATGCGCCGTGGGAATACGAACCGTGGGACACCATGCAATTGCCGACCGACATGGAAGGCGGCGGCGGCACCGATTTCCGCCCGGTGTTCGACTGGGTCGAGCATGAAAACCGCAGCCCCAACATGCTGGTGTATTTCACCGACGCCGAAGGCGATTTCCCCAAACTGCCGCCGAATTACCCGGTGATCTGGCTGGTCAAGGGCAAGGGCGCGGTGCCTTGGGGCGAACGGGTGCAACTTAATTGAACACAATCGACACTTCGCCCAACCGGGTGCGCAGTTTCCTGTTCGAGCAGCTCGATATTCGTGGCGTCTGGGTACAACTGGGCTCCGCCTGGCAGGAGATGACGGCCGGGCGCGACTACCCCGAGCCTGCCCTCGAACTGCTGGGCCAGCTGGCGGTGGTGACGACGCTGATCACCGCCAACCTCAAGCAGGCAGGGCGGCTGACCTTCCAGTTGCGCGGCGACGGCGAAATCTCGCTGCTGGTGATGGATTGTGATGAGCAATTGCAGCTGCGCGGCATGGCACGCACCGCCCCGGAACTGGCGGCGGGCAGTTTGCCGGACTTGCTGGGCGACGGCGCGTTGACCCTGACGCTCGACACCGCCGACATGCGCCAGCCTTACCAGAGCCATGTGCCGCTGCAGGGTGAGACGCTGGCCGCCGTATTCGAACATTACCTCGCGCAGTCCGAGCAGTCGCCTACCCGCCTGTGGCTGGCCGCCAGTCACGATCGCGCGGCAGGCCTGTTTCTGCAGGCCTTGCCGGGCGCGGCCACCCGCGATGCCGATGGCTGGAACCGGCTGCAAATCCTGGCCGACACCGTGCGGACGGACGAACTGCTCGACCTGGGCGCGATCAAGCTGATCGAACGCCTGTTCCCGGAAGAGGATGTGCGCGTCTACGACCCGCGCCCGGTCAGTTATCACTGTCCCTACGATCCGGACAAGATCTTTTCCATGCTGCGCAGCGTGGGACAGGCGGAATGCGAAGCCATCATCGCCGAACAGGGCGAAATCCGGGTGCACGACGACATCTGCAACCATGAATATGTGCTGGATGCCGCTACTGTGGCGGGCTTGTTCAAATAAGGGGAACACGATGCGGACAGGATGGGTGGGGGTGGGACTGCTGGCGTTATCGGCGGGCGTCCATGCCGAGGACGGGCGCTATCAGGCTTTTCCGCTGAACAATGCGGAAAGCAGCAAAACCGGTACGCGAGCCTTGATCCTCGATACCCGTGACGGCCATGTCTGGGTCTGGAGCGAAAACGAGTTCATCACTACGCCCGATGGCAAGCGCCGTTATGGCACGGGCTTCATCTATCAGGGCAAACTGCGCCCCGGCAGCCAGCCCGGTGAAATGATCGAACAACAGTCCAAATAATCCCGCAAGCTCGGTTTCCCAAGGGGGTGGCGGCGAGGTGAACGGGAAGCCGGGTCGCGTGCCATATCCAGGCAGGAGCAACCCTGTTGCGTTCATGGTTTAAGCAGGGTTCGCCGGATTTTGTTGTAATCGAGCAACGTAATGTGCGTGGAATAGAAGAAATTCAATAGATAGTGGTTTTATATGGCCGATTTGTTAGAATCCGCGCGTCGGCTGGATATCAAGTCCCGGACCGATCTCTGGTGTGGGTTCAATTTTTTGTATGTAAAGGGAAATCAAATGAAATATTCCGTCCTCCTGGCTGCTCTGCTGGCTGTTTCCATGACCGCTTGCGGTTCCAAAGAAGAAGCGCCTGCTGTCGAGGCTCCTGCTGCTGAAGCTGCCTGGCGAAGCTGCAACCGCTGCTGGCGAAGCTGCACCGCTGCTGGCGAAGCTGCGTGAGCCGCAAGCTGCTGAAGCTGCTGCTCCCGCTGCTGACGCTGCTGCTGCTGACGCTGATGCTGCTGCTGCCGCTGCTGACGCTGCTGCGGCTGACACCACGGCTCCGGCTGCTGGCTGACTGCACCTGCTACCCCTGCTGCCCAGTAATTCCGGGTTCAAGGAACGAAAAACCGGCCTTCGGGCCGGTTTTTTTCGTCTGTATGTCGCGCAATTGCCGACAGATGCGCCAGAAGCTCAATGGCCAGAGTGAGAATCGGACTGGCGCGCCGCTGTCGCTGCTGATCAGCGGGACAGCCAGCCGTCGATGCGTGCGATGGCTTGCGCCAGACGCGGCAGCGGCTGGGTATACGCGATGCGCAGATAGCGTTGCGCCTGATGCGAGCCAAAGTCCAGACCGGGCGTGACGGCCACGTCGGCCTGTTCCAGCAGCGATTGGGCGAATTTGAAACTGTCGTCGGTGTGGGCGCTGCAGTCCGCGTAGAGATAAAACGCACCCTGCGGTTGCACCGGAATGGCGAATCCGCGCTGGCGCAGCGCCGGCAGCAGAAAATCGCGGCGGGCGCGCAGTTCGGCTTTGCGGGCTTCGAGTTCATTCAGGCTGGCGGGCGAGAAAGCCGCCAGCGCGGCGTATTGCGCCGGGGTGGACGCTGCCAGAAACAGGTTCTGCGCCAGCCGTTCCAGACCTGCCATGGCCCAGGCGGGGGCGACCAGCCAGCCCAGCCGCCAGCCGGTCATCAGGAAATATTTCGAGAAGCTGTTGATGACGAACACGTCGTCCCAGCGTGCCGCACTGTGCTCGTCGCTGTCGTAGGTGAGTGCCAGATAGATTTCATCGACGATCAGGGCCACGCCGTGGGTGCGGCACCAGTCGTGAATGCGGTCGAGTTCGGCGGCTGAAATGCAGGTGCCGGTGGGGTTGGAGGGGCTGGCGATCAGGACGGCGCGGGTGGCCGGGGTGGCGTGGTGCTCGATCAGTTCCCGGGTGAGTTGGAAGTCGCTGCCAGCGTCGACCGGGATCGTGATCGCACGGGCGTCGCAAAACTGGGCGAAATGACGGTTGCAGGGATAACCGGGGTCGGCCATCAGCACCTCGTCGCCCGGGCCGGCCAGCAGGCCCAGCGCCAGCAGCAGCGCGCCGGATGCACCGGGGGTGACGACGACCCGTGCAGGCTCGACCGTAACTTGCCAGCGTGTGGCGTGAAATCCGGCAATCGCCTCGCGCAGGGCAGGCAAACCGAGTGCGCCGGTGTAGTGGGTGTGGCCGGCACGCAGCGCGGCGATCCCCGCTTCGACGATGGGCTGGGGCGTGGCGAAGTCCGGCTCGCCGATTTCAAGGTGGATGATGTCGCGCCCGGCCGCTTCCAGCGCCTGCGCGCGCGCCAGAATATCCATCACATGAAACGGTGCGATGTGGTCGATGCGGGCGGCGGTGCGAGGTGGCTTGGGGGTCATGTCGCGGCACTCAGGCGTGGCAGCGGGTGCTGGCGATAGAACAGTCGCATCTGCGCATACACCGCCGGGTATTCGGCGTGCAGCAGCGCGGGCGTCTCGAAAAACACTTCGGTCAGCACGGCAAAGAATTCGGCCGGGTCAGCGGCGGCATACGGATCGATCGCGGTGTCCTCGCCGGCGTCGACGCGCGCGCAGAAATCCGCATAGGCCGCGCTGAAATCCTCGGCCCACCGCGCGGCGTCCATGCCGCGATGCAGCGGTGGAAAGCCGTTGGCGTCGCCGTTCAGCATGTCGAGCTTGTGGGCGAATTCGTGCAGCACGACATTGACGCCGTCGGCCTGGCCGCTGGTGTCAACGTCGGCGATCGACAGCACCAGCGGGCCGCCGAGCCAGGATTCGCCGGCCAGGATGTCGCGCGAGTGATGCACGACGCCGGCTTCGTCGATTTCCTCGCGCATGCCGCAGGAATTCGTCCGGATAGAGAATGATTTCGTTCCAGCCGCGATAGCTGGCCTCGTCCAGATGCAGGGTCAGCAGGCAGGCCTGCAGGGCGATCTTGAGTTGGGTGACGATCGTCGACCGTCGCGCCGCCTGCCGCCGCAAAGCTTTTGCCGTGCAGGAACAGGCTGGCGGTTTCGTGCAGGTGATCCAGTTCGGCCGCTGACAGGCCGTGCAGAATCGGCAGCCGCTCGACGCCAGCCTGGAAAAAACCGTGCGGAACGAGGTGACGCCTGAGGATGCGGGTGCGGCGCCAGCGGGCGAACCAGTTCATTCGTCGTTGTCGAGGAGCGGCAGGGCGGCATCGGCGTGCGGGTGTTCGAGCTCGACCCGCTCGATCTGCGCGAAGCGCTTGCTGATCTTGTCGCTGGAAATGCGCACTTCGCCGACGTCCTTGCTGGCCTGCTCGATGTGGGAGGCGAGCTTTTTCATGCGATCGTCGAAGCGCGCAAAATCCTTCGCCAGTTTGCCCAGTTCGTCCTTGATCACGTGCGCCATACGCCGCGTTTCCGAGTCGCGGATCACCGCACGTGCGGTGTTCAGCACCGCCATCAGCGTGGTCGGCGAGGTGAGCCAGACGCGTTTCTTTTGCGCGTGTTCGACCAGATCGGGATGGTAGGCGTGGATTTCCGCGAACACCGCTTCGGCCGGCAGGAACATCACCGCGCCGTCCGAGGTTTCGCCTTCGACGATGTATTTGGCGGCGATGTCGTCGACATGCTTTTTGACGTCGGCCTTGAACTGCCGCCGCGCCGCGTCGCGCTCGGTCGGTGACCAGGCTGTCGTCGAACATGCGGCTGTAGTTTTCCAGCGGGAACTTGGAATCGACGCACACCGTGCCGGTCGGTTCCGGCAGGATCAGCACGCAGTCGGCACGGGCGCCGCTTTTCAGGGTGTGCTGGAAGGCATAGGCGTCGGGTGGCAGGCTGTTGCGCACCAGCGCTTCCAGTTGCACCTCGCCGAAAGCGCCGCGCGAACGCTTGTCGCCGAGAATTTCCTGCAGCGAGACGACGTTGGATGCCAGGCCTTCGATTTTCTTCTGCGCCTCGTCGATCACCGCCAGCCGCGACATCACCGAAGTGAAGGTCTCGTTGGTCTTCTTGAAACCTTCGTCGAGCCGCTCGGCCACCTTGCCCGAGATTTCGTTCAGACGACCATCGACGGTCTGCGACAGTTGCTGCACCCGTTCGTTGAAATGCGCGGTCATGCCTTTCAGCGTGTCCTGCAGCAGGCTTTGCTCGGCACGGCCCTGCTCGATCAGCTTTTCCAGCATCGCGGTCTGGAACTGCCCGAACTGGCCGGTGACGGTTTCGCGCGTTTCCGCCAGCCGCTCGGCCTGTGCCACCTGCAGGGACGACAACTGGGTTTGCATGCGGTCGGATTGCTGTGCCAGACCTGCGTGCAGATCGGTCAGCACGGCGCGATGGCGGGCTTCCAGGTCATGCGTCAGCAGCGCAGGCAACCCGGCTTGATCGCGTTGCTGCGCATTCAAGCGGAGCAACAGGATCACAACCAGCAGGATGAGTACGGCAAGGCCGACAAGCGTGCCGATTTCGACAGGATTCATGTGTGGATTTTACCTGCGCCGGGGATAAAAAAACCCGGCGCAAGCCGGGTTGATCACAAGTTAAGCCGCTGCGCGCGAGGCTTTTTTCCGCTCGTGTTCCTGCAGGTGGCGCTTGCGGATGCGGATCGACTTCGGCGTGATTTCGACCAGTTCGTCGTCGTCGATGAATTCGACGGCAGATTCCAGCGTCAGCTTGATCGGGGTGGTCAGGCGCACCGCTTCGTCGGTGCCGGAGGCGCGCACGTTGGTGAGCTGCTTGCCCTTGATCGGGTTGACCACCAGGTCGTTGTCGCGGCTGTGGATGCCGATGATCATGCCTTCGTACAGCTTGTCGCCGGGCGCGACGAACATGCGGCCGCGGTCTTCCAGCTTCCACAGCGCGTAGGCCACCGCCTCGCCGTTGTCCTGCGACACCAGCACGCCATTGTGGCGGCCCGGCAGGTCGGCTTTCACCGGGCCGTAATCGTCGAACACGTGGCTCATCAGGCCGGTGCCGCGCGTCATGGTCATGAAGTCGGACTGGAAGCCGATCAGGCCGCGCGCCGGGATGTGGTATTCGAGGCGGGTGCGGCCGTGGCCGTCGGATTCCATGTTGGTCAGCTCGCCGCGACGGCGGCCGATTTCTTCCATCACCGCGCCCTGGGTGTCGTCTTCCAGGTCGATGGTGAGGTTTTCGTACGGCTCGCACTTCTCGCCGTTGATTTCCTTGTACACCACGCGCGGCTTGCCGACCGCGAGCTCGAAGCCTTCGCGGCGCATGTTTTCCAGCAGGATGGTGAGATGCAGTTCGCCGCGACCCGAGACGCGGAACACGTCGGCTTCGCCGGTTTCGTCCACGCGCAGCGCGACGTTGACCAGCAGTTCCTTTTGCAGGCGGTCGCGGATCTGGCGGCTGGTGACGAACTTGCCCTCGGTGCCGGCCAGCGGCGAGGCGTTGACCATGAAGTCCATGTTCAGCGTCGGTTCGTCGACCGGCAGTACCGGCAGGCCGACCGGGCTGTCCTTGTCGCAGATGGTGACGCCGATGCCGATGTCGTCGAGACCGGAAATGATGATGATATCGCCTGCTTCGGCCTCTTCCACCGGCACGCGATCGAGCCCCTGGAAGCCGAGCACCTGGTTGATGCGGCCACTGGCGACCTGGTCTTCGTGGTTCATCACCACCACCGGCATGCCGGGTTTGATGCGGCCGTTGAGCACGCGACCGACGCCGAGGCGGCCGGTGTAGGTCGAGTAATCCAGCGCGGCGATTTGCAGTTGCAGCGGTGCGTCGGGCGAGCCGGGCGGGGTGGGGACGTGCTTGAGGACAGTGTCGAACAGCGCGGTCATGTTGTCTGCCGAGCCGCCTTGCGAAGGCGCGTCCTTCAGATCCATGCAGGCCCAGCCATTGAGGCCGGATGCGTAGATGATCGGGAAATCGAGCTGTTCATCGGTGGCGTGGAGCTTGTCGAACAGGTCGAAGGTTTGATCCACGACCCAGTTCGGACGGGCGCCGGGGCGATCGACCTTGTTGATCACCACGATGGGACGCAGGCCGAGGGCCAGCGCCTTCTTGGTGACGAAACGGGTCTGCGGCATCGGGCCTTCGACCGCATCGACCAGCAGCACCACGCCGTCGACCATGCCGAGCACGCGCTCGACTTCGCCGCCGAAGTCGGCGTGGCCGGGGGTGTCGACGATGTTGATGTGGTATTCACCGTAAGTAATGGCGGTGTTCTTCGCCAGAATGGTGATGCCGCGTTCCTTTTCCAGGTCGTTCGAGTCCATGACGCGCTCGTCCACTGCCTGGTTTTCGCGGAAGGTGCCGGACTGCTTGAGAAGCTGGTCGACCAGCGTGGTTTTGCCATGGTCGACGTGCGCGATGATGGCGATGTTGCGGAGTTTGCGGGACATGATGGCGGTCGGATTGCGGAAAACCCAGCATTATAGCAGGGTTGCTTGACTGACTCGTTTCTGCAGTCAATTGCCCAGTGAATGCGCGGCCAGGCGGGCGTCGATGGTTTCGATCACGCGCTGGTAACGGGCGCTGCCGACCGGTCCGAAGCGACGGTCGAATTCAGCCTGGGGCATGTATTCCGGCAGATCCCGAAAATCCGGCAGCAAGTCCGCATCGGTCTGCGCGGCGGCCAATTGTTGCTGCACCCGAGCTGCCGCGTCGCCGGTGGCGTGCTCGCCGAGCCGCACCCCGGCGCGATTGGCGGCCAGATCGGTGAAGCTGAAGCCTGAACCCTTGCTCGCGTCTTCCTCTTCCTTGAACAGGCCGATGGCATTGGCCAAACGGCTACCGCCGTTGATCGAAAGTGCGGCGGAAATCGTGAAGTGCTCGGCAAAATCACGCCGCCCGTGCAGCGACAGCAGTATGGGTGGCGCGCGGTAGATCGAGTGCTTGTCGCCTGCGAACAGCTTGGGCAGGCTGACTCCGCCCAGGTAGGCCGCCAGCGCGGTGAGCGCGGCGCGATTTTCCACGCGGGCATCGCCGCCCGCCTGCTGGGCCTGGGAGAACAAGGGGGCAACGACACTGACCAGTGGCACCGTGCTGCCGTGCGGGAACTGTTTCAGCACAATTTGCAGTTGCTCCGCATAGGCCAGCATGCGCGCCTGTTCTTCCGGCGTGATCAGCAATTCGACGCTCTTGCGTTCCATTCGCGCCAGCAAGTCGGGATGCCAGCGGTAATCCAGCGTGGCCTGGTTTTCGTCAAAGTTCACCTGGGAAAATGCGTCGGCCATCGCGGCGTAGGTGTCGTCGCGGCGCAGCAGGGTGTGCAGGCGCCGCGCCGTCCAGTCGGCGAGGGCGCCCGGCAGCGGCAGGCTGCCGAGCTGCAGGCTCTGGATCCGGATGCCGCCCGGCACCTCCGCCACTTCGGCGGTGATGTTGAGATAACGGCCAAACGGATTGGCGGGCACGGTCAGGGTGGCGCTGAGCGTGGCGAGGCCCGGCGTGAGTTCGGCGGCGATGCCGCTGACGCGGCGCAGCTCGACCGCGTAGTTGAGCAGTCGATTCAATTCGGCCTCGTCGAGGCGGATGCTGTGCACCACGTCCGGTGTCTGGCGGCGCGGGTCGTTTTTCTGGAACAGCGATTTGATTTCTGCCATTTCCGTGCGGCTGAACGCGGCGGGCGGCTCGATCGCGGGCGCGCGGTCGAGCATCAGCCAGGGCAGCACGATGAATGCGGCCAACACGACAAACAGCACGCTCCAGGCAAACAGTCGTTTCATTCGGGCTGGTTGCGCATGAAATCAGCGGTTTTGAAAAATGCATCAGCCAATTCCTGCTGCATCGCGGCATCGATGCCCACGTCCTGCATGGCGCGGATCATGCAGCCCATCCACTGGTCGCGCTCGGCCACGCCGACGGCAAACGGCAGATGACGGCGGCGCAGGAAAGGGTGGCCGAAGCGGTCGACATAATCCGGCGGTCCGCCCATCCAGCCATTCAGGAACCACGCCAGCTTGTTGCGCGATTCGCTGAGGTCTGCCGGATGCAGCTTGCGGATGCCGTAGTAGTCCGGGTCTGCGTCCATCAGGTCGTAAAAGCGGTCAACCAGCCGGCGAATGACCTCGCTGCCACCGATGCGTTCGTAATGGGTTTGCATGATTCGGGTTCGGATGGATTCAGGGTTTCACCGGTTTGACACCGGCGGCTGCGATCTTGGCGCGCTCACGTGCGATGTCGGTCGTGGCAGCGGTGGCGAGCGCCACCCCCATGCGGCGGCGGATGAAACTTTCGGGCTTGCCGAACAGCCGGATGTCGACGCCCGCTGCGGCCAGTGCCTCGGCCACGCCGTCAAAGGCGATGCCGGTTGCTTCCACGCCGCCGTAAATCACCGCCGACGCGCCCGGTTCGCGCAGGGACACATCGACCGGCAAGCCGAGGATGGCGCGCGCGTGCAGCTCGAATTCGTTCTGCCGCTGCGTCGCCATGGTCACCATGCCGGTGTCGTGCGGCCGCGGGCTGACTTCGGAGAACCACACGGTGTCGCCCTTGACGAACAGTTCCACGCCGAACAGGCCGCGTCCGCCGAGATTGCCGGTGACGGCGGCGGCAATGTCCTGCGCACGTTGCAGCGCGGCGGCGGACATCGGCTGCGGTTGCCAGACTTCGACGTAATCGCCCTTCACCTGCACGTGGCCGATCGGGGCGCAGAAATGCGTTTCGATTTCGCCGCTGGCCGCCGCAGCGCGCGCACGGTCAGCAGGGTGATTTCGTAATCGAAGTCGATCACGCCCTCGACGATGACGCGCCCCTTGTCCACCCGCCCGCCGCTGGCGGCGTAGTCCCATGCCGCCTGCAACTGGCTGGCGTCGTCCACCCTTGACTGGCCCTTGCCGGATGACGACATCACCGGCTTGACGATCACCGGGTAGCCCAGCTTGTCGGCCGCTGCGCTCATCTCGGCCAGGCTGTCGGCAAACACATAGGGCGAGGTCGGCAGCCCCAGCGTTTCGGCGGCCAGCCGGCGGATGCCTTCGCGATTCATGGTCAGATTGGCGGCGCGCGCAGTGGGGATCACTTCGGCCAGCCCGGCCGCCTCGATTTCCAGCAGGGTTTCGGTGGCGATGGCCTCGATTTCCGGCACCACCAGCTGCGGCTTCTCGGCTTCGATCAAGGCCCGCAAGGCCGCGCCGTCGCTCATGTCGATCACGTGCGCGCGGTGCGCGACCTGATGGCCGGGGGCATTGGCGTAGCGATCCACGGCGATGACTTCGACGCCCAGACGCTGCAGGGCGATGATGACTTCCTTGCCGAGTTCGCCTGCGCCCAGCAGCATGACGCGGGTGGCGGAGGGCGAGAGCGGGGTGCCGAGACGCATGGGGGAGTCCTGAAATTGAATACGCCGGATTTTACCGTGAGGCCGTCAGGTTCGATTCCTGCAACCGCTGCCAGTCAAAATGCGCGCCGGGGTCGGTTTTGCGACTCGGTGCAATGTCGCTGTGACCCACCACTGACTGGATCGGATACGCTTGTTTCAGCGCCTGCAACAGCGGAACCAGGGTCGTGTACTGCGCTTCGGTGAACGGCGTGTCGTCCGCGCCTTCCAGCTCGATGCCGACGGAAAAATCGTTGCAGCGTTCGCGTTCGCACCAGCTTGAGACCCCGGCGTGCCAGGCGCGCAGGCTGCACGGCACGAACTGGATCAGGCTGCCGTCGCGACGGATGAAGAAGTGTGCCGACACCTGGATGCCTCGGATACTCTGGTAATACGGATGGGCATCCCAGTCGAGCTGGTTGGTGAAAAGCTGGATCACCGCGTCGCCGTCGAACACGCCGGGCGGCAGCGAGATGTTGTGGATGACGATAAGCTCGATCGCCATGCCGTCCGGGCGGGCATCGCAATTAGGCGAGGGCAAGCGGCGGACGTCTGCCAGCCAGCCAGCGGCATCAAGAACGCAGGGCTTGGAAGAAGGATGTAGCATGGCCCAAGCTTACCCGAGCCGCGCACGGTCTGGAAACATCGCTTAGACTGCCGACTTTCGTCGAATCACACGTCTGTTATGTCGCCCCTCGAAGCGCAACAATTGCTGGATGCTGCCGAATGCATCGTGCCGGAGACGGCGGTGCAGGCAGCGCTGCTTCGTCTGGCGGACGAAATTGCGCAGGTGCTGGCGGGGGAGTTTCCGCTGGTGTTGCCGGTGATGGGCGGCGCCATCGTGTTCGCCGGGCAGCTGCTGCCCAAACTGGGCTTCCCGCTGGAGTTCGATTACCTGCACGTGACCCGCTATCGCGGCCAGACTCAGGGTGGCGAGATGGAATGGCGGGTGCTGCCGGGACAGAATGTGGCCGGCCGCCATGTGCTGGTGCTGGACGACATTCTGGACGAAGGCGAAACGCTGGCGGCGATCCGCGACAAGCTGCTGGAGATGGGCGCGGCGCGGGTATGGACGGCGGTGCTGACCGACAAGGACAACGGCCTGGACAAACCGATCCGGGCCGATTTCGTGGGACTGGATGTGCCCAACCGTTATGTGTTCGGCTGCGGCATGGATGCATACGGCATGTGGCGCAATCTGCCCGCTATTTACGCTTTGAAAGATAAATAATCATGCTGGGAATCATCGGCGGCACCGGGCTGACGCAATTGGCCAATCTGGAAATCACCCATCGCAAGGTGGCGCGCACACCCTGGGGCGAGCCGTCCGGCGCGCTCACCTTCGGCCACATCTGCGATCAGGAAGTGATTTTTCTGGCGCGCCACGGCTACGGCCACACCATTCCGCCGCACGAGGTGAACTACCGGGCCAACCTGTGGGCGCTGAAGGAACATGGCGTCGACCGCGTGGTGTCGGTGGCCACGGTCGGCGGCGTTCACCCCGATCTGATTCCCGGGATGCTGGTGATTCCGAATCAGATCATCGACTACACGCATGGTCGCGCCGCCACCTATTTTGTCGGCAGCGACAAACCGGTGACGCACCTCGATTTCACTTTTCCCTATTGCGAGGCGATGCGCGCGGCGCTGCTGCATGCGGCCGAAGACGCCGGGATCAGCCTGCGCGACGGCGGCGTCTACGGCGCGGTGCAGGGGCCGCGGCTGGAAACTGCGGCCGAGATCAACCGCATGGAGCGCGACGGTGCCGACATGGTGGGCATGACCGGCATGCCGGAAGCCTATCTGGCGCGCGAACTGGCGCTGTGTTACGCGGCGGTGGGGGTGGTGGTGAACTACGCGGCCGGGCGCGGCTCGTCGGCAGGCGGTATCCAGATGGACGAAATCCAGGCGGTGCTGGGCGAATCGATGCTGCAGGTGCGGCATCTGCTGGAGCAACTGGTGACCAACGACGCCACGGGCGTGTGCGTGATCTGAGCCATGTGGCTGGCGCGCGCATTGCAATCACAGGGACTGGGGTCGCGCAAGGGCTGCGTGCTGCTGGTGCGTTCGGGCGCGGTCGCGGTCAATGGCGTGGTGTGCGACGACCCCGAAGCGGAAGTCGATCCGGAGGGGCTGGAACTGACCGTCAACGGCGTCACCTGGCCGTATCACCAGAAGGCTTATGTGCTGATGCACAAACCCGCGGGTTACGAGTGCTCGCATAATCCGAAACACCACCCCAGCGTGTTTTCCCTGTTGCCGTCGCCGCTGCTCGAACGCGGCGTGCAATGCGTGGGGCGGCTCGACCAGGACACCACCGGCTTGCTGCTGTTCACCGACGACGGCCAGTTCATACACCGCATGACCTCGCCGAAAAAGGGCGTCGCCAAAATCTATCGCGCCGTCTGCGCCGATCCGGTGACGGAGGCCACGCTGGACGCCCTGCGCAGCGGCGTGCAACTCAACGACGAACCCGCACCGATCGCCGCGCTGGCATGCGAGGTCATCGACAGCCACACGCTGCGGCTGACGCTCGCCGAGGGCAAATACCATCAGGTCAAACGCATGCTGGCGGCAACCGGCAACCGGGTGGACAGCCTGCATCGCGAAGCGATCGGCGACTATGTCCTGCCCGCCACGCTGGCGCCCGGCGCCTGGCGCTGGCTGGATGCCGCCGATCTCGCACGACTGGAGCAGCCATGGCCGTCCGCGACGTCCTGAGAATGGGCGATCCGCGCCTGCTGACGCCGGCGCTGCCGGTCGAGGATTTCGCTTCGCCCGAACTGGCGCATCTGATCGCCGACATGCACGACACCATGCGCGCGCTGAACGGTGCCGGTCTGGCGGCGCCGCAAATCGGCGTCGGCCTGCAGGTGGTGATGTTCGAGGTGACGACGAATCCCCGATATCCGGACGCCGAAAGCGTGCCGTTCACGGTACTGATCAACCCTGTGCTGACGCCCTTGTCCGATGCGCTGGAAGAAGGCTGGGAAGGCTGTCTGTCGGTGCCCGGCATGCGCGGTCTGGTGCCGCGCCACACCGCCCTGCGCTATCAGGGATTCGATGCGGCGGGGCAGGCGATCGACCGCAGCGTCAGTGATTTCCATGCCCGCGTGGTGCAGCACGAAGTCGATCATCTGCACGGCATTCTGTATCCGATGCGGATACGCGACCTGCGCTATTTCGGCTTCACCGACACGTTGTTCCCCGGACAAACCCTGCAGGACGACTGACCGCCTGCCGCCGTTCGTCGGCACGCATTGCGCGTGCCTAAAGTTGTTCTGGCCTGCGCCGCTAACTTGAAGCGTAACCGTGGGCACGTGCCCCGGAGCAAGCAGCAAGGATAACAATGAGCCCGGAACAGCACATCCAGCAGGCCCAGTGCCACATTCAACCCGTCGACACGATGAAGAGCGAGGCCGCTCAGCTCGACAGCATTGCCGCCCAGTTGATGGCGGTGCAGCGGCACTGGAGCGATCCCGCCCGCACAGCGCATCTGGCGACGGCGCTGGCCGCCAGCCGCACGGTATGGGGCGGCATTCAGCGTTCATTGGCCGAAGGCGCGCTGGCGCTGCCGCTGGAAGTGCGGCACAACCTGCTGATTCTGTCGGTGTATGCCGACTGCAAAATCAGTGCGTGCGAAGGGAAAAATCCCAACGCCGACATGCTGGGCAGCCTGATTTCCTTGACCCGCACCCTGGCCGGGAGCCTGAAGGAATGGCGGGTGGCGGCATGAAAGCCTTGCAGTGTGTGGTGCTGGACCGGGGCATCAGCCTGGCCGACGGCACGGGGGTGGGGACTACCGTGCGTCCCGGCCGTGGCCGCAGCCGTACCAAAACCGAGCTGGAAGAAAAGATCAAGAAACCTGCCGACGGCGTGCGCAAGAAAGCGCCGCCTGCGCGCAAGGCCCCGTCGCGCGGGCGCTTTGTCGACGAATACGCGCGCCCGGCCATCTAGTGTCGTAAATCAGAAATATCGAAACATAAAACGGCGTCTTTTCCGCATGGCGGCGTTGCTCGTTTTGCCATGAGCCGGCCATGTCGCCTCCTCGCGCCTTGCCCTGCGAAAAAATCCATTCGTTTTATTTGTCCCGCGATTTCTGATTCACGACACCAGGGCTGTTCACCCCCTCACTTCAGAACGTCGCGGATTCCGTCTTCCAGCGCCTGCATTCCTGCGGGCGTCAGCAAAGCCTCGCCGCGAATCAGGAATGTATCCTCGACACGCTCGCCCAGCGTGTCGATCTTGGCGGCATAGACGCTCACGTCGTGCCGCATCAACACCTCGGCCACCGCAAACAGCAAGCCGCCACGGTCGGCACAGGTGATCGTCAGCATGTGGCCATGCCCCTGTGCATCGGGTGCCAGCTGCACGGTCGCCGGGTAGGGATGGTGACGCTGATGACGCGACAGGCGGCCGCGCGGCACCGGCTGTATCGGCCGCGCGGGATCGAGATCGCGGGCCAGTTCGTACTCCACAAAGCTCAGAAAGTCGCGGTAGTGAATGCCGCGATTGGCGAGATCCATCACCTGAAAACTGTCCAGCGCGTAGCCGTGCCGGGTGGTGTGGATTTTGGCTTCGAGAATGGTGTACTGGATGCGGGCGAAGAACCCGCAGATACGCGCAAACAGGTCGGAGCGATCGGGTGTGTAGACCAGCACCTGGATGCCTTCTCCGACCGGGGACAGCCGCGCCCGCACGACGGCGTCGGGGCTGGTGACGCGCCAACTCAGCATGCGTGCCTGCCAGGCGATGTCGCGGACGCTGTAGCGCATGAAGTAACGCGCATCGAGATGCTGCCACAGCGCGTCGGCCACGTCTTTCGGCAGGCCATAGAGCGCGAGGTTGATGCGCGCTTCTTCCTGTTTGGCGGCGATGTCGGCCATTGCCTGATCGCTGCCGGCAAGCCTGGCTCGGGTGGCGTGGTAGAGGTCTTCCAGCAGTTTGCCTTTCCAGGCGTTCCATACCTTGGGGCTGGTGCCGCGGATATCGGCCACGGTCAGCAGGTAGAGCGCGGCGAGACGACGCGGGTCGCCGACCTTGTCGGCAAAAGCCGCAATCACCTCCGGGTCGCTGGTGTCTTCCTTTTGTGAAGTGCGCGACATCACCAGATGCATTTCCACCAGCCAGGCGACCAGTTCGCTGTCTGGCTTGTCGAGACCGTGCTGGCGACAGAAGCGCTGCGCATCGATCATTCCCAGCTCGGAATGATCGCCGCCGCGACCTTTTGCAATATCGTGAAACAGCGCGGCCAGGTAGAGCAGTTCGGGCTTCTCGAACGACGCGATCAGCCGGCTGGCGAGCGGGAATTCGTGCGCCAGCGTAGATACGGTAAAGCGCCGGACGTTGCGCAGCACGGTGAGAATGTGTTCGTCGACGGTGTAGACATGGAACAGGTCGTGCTGCATTTGCCCGACGATGCGGCCAAACGCCGGGATGTAGCGCGCCAGCAGTCCATAGCGATGCATGGCGCGCAGCGCCCGGGTGATGCCGACCGGCTGGCGCAGCAGCGTCATGAATAGCGCACGATGGGCGGGGTTCGCACGGAAGGCGGCGTCGATGTGGATAGTGTTGCGCCACAGCGCGCGCAGCGTGGTCGGCTCGAACCCGGCCAGTTCCGGGTGCTGGGCGTAGACGATGAAGATGCGCAGCAGGGCAGCGGGATCGCGTTCGAACAGATCAGGGTCACGGGCTTCGAGCAGCCTGGCGCGCAACTGGAAATCGGCGTCGACGGGCTGCGGCGGCGCCGTCACCGGAAACAGCCGTACCCGCAGTGACTGAATGAGGATGTCGTTGGCGCGCTGGATCAGCTTGGCCGCGCGGTAATAGTCCTGCATCAGGCGCTCGCCTGCGCGCTTGTGTGCGGTGGCGGCGAGTCCCAGACGTTCGGCGAGTTCGGTCTGGTAGTCGAAGGCCAGGCGATCGTCGCGCCGTCTGGCCAGCAGGTGCAGATGGATGCGCAGCGCCGACAGGGTGCGTTCCTCGCGGGCTATGCGGCGGGCCTCGGCCTGGGTCAGCAGTCCGGCGCAGGCGAGACCATTCCAGCCACCCGTGATGCCGCAGGCCTGCGCCAGCCAGTGAATCGTGTGCAGATCGCGCAGGCCGCCGGGGCTGTCCTTGAGATTGGGTTCGAGCTTGTAGGCACTGTCGTCGAAACGGGCGTGGCGCGCGTGCTGCTCGGCAAGCTTGTCATCAAAGAAATGCTGGGCGTCGAAGCCGGCTTGAAAGCGGCGCTTGAATTCCGAGAACAGCGCGCGGTCGCCCCACAGGAATCGAGCCTCCAGCAGATTGGTCTGCACCGTGATGTCCTGCGCAGCTTCCTGCATGCAGGCGTCGACCGTGCGCACGCTGTGGCCGATTTCCAGGCCGACATCCCAGCACGCCTGTACCCAGTTTTCCAGCGTGGCCTGTTGCTCGGCGCTGGGTTCCTGCGGCAACAGCAGCAATAGATCGACGTCGGAACCTGGAAACAGTTCGCCACGCCCGAAGCCGCCGACGGCGGCGAGACAAAACTGGTCGGGCAGGGCGGTGCTGATCTCCGCCAGCACGCCGTCCACCAGCGCGGCATGGCGTGCCAGATAAGGCGAAACGGCCGGTTTTTTAAGAAAAGCCGCTGCCAGCGCGGCGCGTCCGGATTTAAGCCGGACGCGCAGGTCGGCAAGCGGCGAGACGTTCACGCGACCTTGCGCGCGAGGTCGGGGGCGGCCGGGGTGCCGGCCGACAGGGTCAGCACCTCATGGCCGGTGTCGGTGACCAGGATGGTGTGTTCCCATTGCGCAGACAGGCTGCGATCCTTGGTGACGATGGTCCAGCCGTCAGGCAGCTGGCGGATGTCGCGTTTGCCCGCATTGATCATCGGCTCGATGGTGAACGTCATGCCGGGCTCCAGAACCAGGCCGGTGCCGGCTTTGCCGTAATGCAGCACCTGGGGTTCTTCGTGAAACACGCGACCGATGCCGTGGCCGCAAAATTCGCGTACCACGCTGTAGCCGTTGTGTTCGGCAAAACGCTGAATGGCATGACCGATATCGCCCAGCCGCGCGCCCGGTTTGACCTGGCTGATGCCGATCCACATGGCTTCGAAGGTGACCTGGATCAGCCGCCGGGCCTGGATCGTGGTCTCGCCCACCACGAACATGCGGCTGGTGTCGCCGTGCCAGCCGTCCTTGATCACGGTGATGTCCAGATTCACCACATCGCCGTTTTTCAGCACCTTGTCGCCCGGCACGCCGTGGCAGACCTGATTGTTGACCGAGGTGCAGATCGACTTGGGGTAGGGGACGTGGCCGGAAGGCGCGTAATTCAGGGGGGCGGGGACCGTGCCCTGCACGTTCACCATGTAGTCGTGGCACAGGCGATCGAGTTCGCCGGTGGTGACGCCGGGCTTGACGAAGGGGGTGATGTAATCGAGCACTTCCGAGCCGAGGCGGCCTGCAACGCGCATCCCTTCGATTTCGGCGCCGGTTTTGATGGTGACAGTCATGTAGTGAGGCCAAGGCCAAGCGGCAAACCCGCATTTTCCCTTGAAATGAATGGCTTATCAAATTAGAATTGCGGGCTGTCCGAAATGGTTCGGACAAATTCGCACACCTGTCGATAAAGGGTGGCGGCGCGTCGGGCCTGATGAATCGGGCCGGAAACGTGCTGCTGCTGACGGGTGGAGGCTCAACCCTTTATTGGAGTTATTCATGTCTGTCACCATGCGCCAAATGCTGGAAGCCGGGGTTCACTTCGGTCACCAAACCCGTTTCTGGAACCCCAAGATGGCCCCGTTCATCTTCGGCCATCGCAACAAGATTCATATCGTCAACCTGGAAAAGTCGCTGCCGCTGTTCCAGGACGCGCAAAAATTCGTCCGTCAGTTGGCCGCCAACAAGGGCACGGTGCTGTTCGTCGGCACCAAGCGCGCCGCGCGCGAAATCCTGCGTGAAGAAGCCGAGCGCGCAGGCATGCCCTACGTGGACAACCGCTGGCTGGGCGGCATGCTGACCAACTTCAAGACGGTCAAGCAGTCGATCAAGCGTCTGAACGATCTGGAAGCCAATCTGGCCGAGCCGGGCCGCCTGTCGAAGAAAGAAACCCTCACCGTGCAGCGCGAAGTCGACAAGCTGAATCGCAGCCTGGGCGGCATCCGCGAAATGGGCGGCCTGCCCGACGCGCTGTTCATCATCGACGTCGGCTACCAGAAGGGTGCCGTGGTCGAGGCCAAGAAGCTGGGCATTCCGGTGATCGGCGTGGTCGACACCAACAACAGCCCGGAAGGCGTGGACTACATCATCCCCGGCAACGACGACTCGGCACGCGCGATTCGCCTGTACGCCCGTGGCATGGCCGATGCCGCGCTGGAAGGCCGCGCGCAGGTCATCGGTGAAATCCTCGGCGGCGAAGAGTTCATCGAAGTCGAAGAAGAGGGCGACGTCGCCGCTGAATAAGCGCAGCGCGCTGCAACATCGCCGGGAACCATTTCCGGCGAGCGAATTTCAAGGAGGGGCGTTGGCCCCTCTTTCCATATTGGTTCAATCAATTTAGCTGAATTAATTTAACCCGATCAATTTCAAGGGAGCAGGAAATGGCAGAAATCACAGCAAGCATGGTCAAGGAATTGCGCGAAAAAACCGATGCGCCGATGATGGATTGCAAAAAAGCGTTGTCGGAAGCCGGCGGCGACATGCAGAAAGCAGAAGAAATCCTGCGCGTGCGTTTCGGCAACAAGGCGGCCAAGAGCGCTGGCCGCGTGGCGGCTGAAGGCGTGGTCACCATCGCCATCAGCGCCGACGGCAAGTCGGCTGCGATGGTGGAAGTCAACTGCGAAACCGACTTCGTGGCGAAGAACGACGATTTCCTGGCGCTCTCCAATGCGCTGGCCGACATGGTGCTGAACCAGAAGCCGGCCGACGTCGCCGCGCTGTCGGCACTGCCTTACAAGGGCACCACGGTGGAAGCCTTCCGTACCGAACTGGTCGGCAAGATCGGCGAGAACATGTCGGTGCGCCGCTTTGTGCGCCTGGATGGCCAGGGCAAGTTCGCCAGCTACATTCACAGCGGCAAGATCGGTGTGCTGGTCGACGTGACCGGCGATGAAGCGCTGGCGCGCGATGTCGCCATGCACATTGCAGCGTCCAAGCCGAAGTCGCTGGACGCATCCGGCGTGCCGCAGGACGCTGCTCGACACCGAACGTCGCGTCGCGATCGAGAAGGCCAAGGAAGCCGGCAAGCCGGAAGCCATGCTGGAGAAAATCGCCGAAGGCACGGTGCAGAAATATCCTGAAGGAAGTCACGCTGCTGTCGCAGCCCTTCGTCAAGGACGACAAGCAGACCGTCGAGCAGGTGCTGAAGTCGAAGAACTCGCAGTGCCACGGCTTCACCATGTATGTGGTGGGCGAGGGCATCGAGAAGAAAGTCACCGACTTCGCGGCTGAAGTCGCTGCCGCGTCCAAGGTTTAATCGGCTGAGGCCTGATTGAAATGGCGCAAGCACGTCGCATTTTGCTGAAACTCTCCGGCGAGGCGCTGGGCGCGGATGCGTTTGGCTATCACGCCGAAGACGCTGGCCGGATTTGTCGCGCAGATCCGCGAGGTGGTCGCGTTGGGCGTGCAGGTCGGCATCGTCGTCGGCGGCGGCAACCTGTTTCGCGGCGCGACCGGCGCGTTGTCCGGCATGGATCGCGCGACAGCCGATGCGATGGGCATGCTGGCCACGGTGATGAATGCGCTGGCGCTGAAGGATGCGCTGCTGCGCGTGGGCGTGCCGGCGCGGGTGCAGACCGCGGTGGCGATCACCCACGTGGGCGAAGCGTTCGAGCGCGACGCGGCAGTGCGCCATCTCGAAGCCGGCGCCGTGGTGATATTCGGCGGTGGCACCGGCAATCCGTTTTTCACCACCGATACCGCTGCCGCGCTGCGTGGCGCGGAGATCGGCGCCGATCTGCTGTTGAAGGCCACCAAGGTCGACGGGGTGTATAGCGCCGACCCGAAGAAGGATGCGACGGCGACGCGTTATGCGACGCTGAGTTTCGACGAGGCGATTCGCAACAATCTCGGCGTGCTCGATACCGCCGCGTTCGCCTTGTGTCGCGAGCAGAAGCTGCCGCTGGTGGTGTTCGACATCTTCAAACCCGGCGCGCTGAAGCGCGTGGTGATGGGCGAAGACGAAGGCACGCGCGTCACCCCTTAAGGCGTTTTACGAAGGAAGGAAAGACTATGGCTGAAATGACGATTGCGGAAATCAAACAGTCCGCCGAGCAGAAAATGGGCAAGTCGCTGGAAGCGCTGAAGAACGATCTGGCGAAGGTGCGTACCGGTCGCGCGCATACCGGCATTCTCGATCATGTGATGGTCGATTATTACGGCAACCCGACCGCGGTGCCGCAGGTGGCCAACGTGTCGCTGGTGGATAGCCGCACCCTCGGCGTGCAGCCGTGGGAAAAGAACATGGTCGGCAAGATCGAGAAGGCGATTCGCGATTCCGACCTCGGCCTCAACCCGGCCACGCACGGCGACATCATCCGCGTGCCGATGCCTTCGCTGACCGAAGAGCGCCGCCAGCGACCTGATCAAGGTGGTGCGCGGCGAAGCGGAAAACGCGCGCGTCGCGATGCGCAATATCCGCCGCGATGCCAATGGCGCGGTCAAGGATATGGTCAAGGCCAAGACCGCGACCGAGGACGAGGATCGCCGCACCCAGGACGACGTGCAGAAAGCTGACCGACAAGTTCATCGGCGATATCGACAAGTTGCTGGCCGATAAAGAGAAAGACCTGCTCGCGGTCTGAGCCAGTCCAGCGAGCATACCCGTGCGTGCCTGACCCGCTCGAAACATACGACCCCAGCCAGCACCGATGTGCCACGGCACATTGCCATCATCATGGATGGCAATGGCCGCTGGGCGAAGCGCCGGCTGATGCCGCGCGTGGCCGGCCATCGCAAGGGCGTCGAGGCGCTTGCGCGGGGTGATTCGCGCCTGTGCCGAACGCGGCGTGGCGCATCTCACCGTATTTGCCTTCAGTTCGGAAAACTGGCGGCGTCCGCAGGAGGAAGTCACCCTGCTGATGGAACTGTTCATGCGGGCGCTGGAAAACGAAGTCGCGCGGCTGCATGAAAACAATATCCGCTTCCGCCTCATCGGCGATCTGTCGAGCTTTTCCGAGCGCATTCAGACCCTGATACGCGACGCCGAAGCCCTGACCTGCAACAACACCCGTCTGACCTTTACCGTGGCGGCCAATTACGGCGGCCGCTGGGACATCGTGCAGGCAGTCAGGAAACTGATGACCGCGGGCGTGACGGCGGACGCCATGACTGAAGCCGCGCTGGCGCAGCAACTCAGCATTGCCGACGTGCCCGAGCCGGATTTGTTCATCCGCACCGGGGGCGAACAGCGCATCAGCAATTTCCTGCTGTGGCAGCTGGCCTACACCGAACTGTATTTCACCGACACCCTGTGGCCCGACTTCGACGCGACAGCGCTGGACGCGGCGATCGCGTCATACCGCACGCGCGAGCGCCGCTTCGGCCGTACCAGCGAACAGGTGCAAGCGGCGTCGTGACGGCCAACCCATCCATGACGCCGCTCGCTCAGACGGGTGCTCACCGCCGCGTTGCTGCTGGCGGTGTTCGTGCCTGCCGTGCTGTGGGCGCCGGCCTGGTTGTGGGCGCTCCTGATGGCTGCGGTGATCGGCATGGCCGCCCACGAGTGGGCCAGGCTGAGCCACTTTCCCGTCTGGCCGGCACGTCTCTACGCCGGGCTGCTGACCGTTTGCGCGCTGATCCTGCCGTATGCGTTGACGACGGATTGGCCGGTTTTCCAGCGTGGCCTGATCCTGCTGGCATTGACCTTCTGGCTGGTTGTCGCGCCGCTGTGGCTGCTGGGTCGCTGGCAGGCCTGCAGGGCCGTTTGTGCGTGCGGCAGTCGGTGCGGTGGTGTTGCTGCCGACCTGGGCGGCGCTGCTGTATCTGCATGCGCGCGGTCCCGCCGTGCTGCTGGGGGTGATGGCGGTGGTCTGGATTGCTGACACCGCAGCCTACTTCGCCGGGCGTCATTTCGGGCGGCATAAGCTCGCACCGGCCATCAGTCCCGGCAAGACCTGGGAAGGGGTGGCGGGCGCGTTCGTCGCGCTTGCGCTGTATGCCGCCGGCATCAGCGTGCTGACCGGCATGCCGCTGCTGTCCTTGTCTGCCGATGGTGCTGGGCTTGCTGTATCTGTCGGTGCTGGGCGACCTGTTCGAATCCTGGATCAAGCGTCTCTCCGGCATGAAGGACAGCGGCGACCTGCTGCCCGGACACGGCGGGGTGCTCGACCGCATCGATGCGCTGACTTCCACGCTGCCGGTTGCGACGGGCATGTTGATGTGGCTGGAGCGTGCCGCGTGAACGCAGTCGAGATGAAACCACGCGTGCTCACCATCCTCGGCGCCACCGGCACCATCGGCGTCAACACGCTCGATGTGGTGGCGCGTCATCCCGGCCGGTTCGAGATTTTTGCCCTGACCGGCGCAACCCAGGTCGAGCGCATGCTCGAACAGTGCCGCACCCATCGTCCGCGCTTTGCCGTGATGAGCGAGCCGCAGGCCGCCGCCGCGCTGCGCGCGCAGGTTGTCGCGGAAGGCCTGCCCGTCGAGGTGCTGGAAGGCGGCGGCTGCCTTGACCGAGGTGTCAATTGCGCCCGAAGTCGATACCCTGATGGCGGCCATCGTCGGCGCGGCCGGGCTGCCTGCCACCCTGGCGGCGGCGCAGGCGGGCAAACGGATTTTGCTGGCCAACAAGGAAACCCTGGTGGTGTCCGGGCAGTTGTTCATGGACGCCATCGCCGCCAGCGGTGCCGACTTGCTGCCGATCGATTCCGAACACAACGCCATCTTCCAGTCGCTGCCGCGCGATTTCAGCGGCGATTTCCAGCAGGCCGGGGTGAAGTCGCTGTGGCTGACTGCCTCGGGCGGTCCGTTCCGCACCTTCACGGCCGAGGCGATCGCCGCCGCCACGCCGGCACAGGCGGTGGCGCATCCCAACTGGGTGATGGGCAAGAAGATCTCGGTCGATTCGGCCAGCCTGATGAACAAGGGGCTCGAGGTGATCGAGGCGCGCTGGCTGTTCAACGCCCGTCCCGACCAGATCAAGGTGGTGGTGCATCCGCAAAGCATCGTGCATTCGATGGTCGAATACGCCGACGGCTCGGTGCTGGCACAGATGGGTACGCCCGACATGCGCACGCCGATTGCCTATGCGCTGGGTTTCCCGGAGCGGATCGAGGCGGGCGTGTCGGCACTCGAACTGATGGGCAAACAACTGACGTTCGAAGCGCCCGACACCGCGCGCTTTCCCTGTCTGCAACTGGCGTTCGATGCGCTCGCTGCCGGCGGCAACGCGTCGGCGGTGCTGAACGCCGCCAATGAAGTGGCGGTGGCGCGCTTCCTCGAGGGTGCGATTCCCTTCAACGCCATCGCGGCCAGCATCGCGCATACGCTCGATGCGCTGGCGGGCGGTGCGGCCGCCACGCTGGAAGACCTGCTCGAAGCCGACCGCCAGGCGCGCAGCGTGGCCGAAGCCTGGCTGGGCCGGGCGCAGCCCATGAGCCTGCTGCACACCATTCTGTGGTTCCTGGTCGCCATCGGCATCCTGGTGGTGGTGCATGAGTTCGGCCACTACCTCGCGGCGCGGCTGGCCGGGGTCAAGGTGCTGCGGTTTTCGGTCGGCTTCGGCAAGCCGCTGCTGAGCCGCCGCGTCGGCCCGGATCAAACCGAATGGACGCTGTCGCCGCTGCCCTTCGGCGGCTACGTCAAGATGCTCGACGAGCGCGAAGGCGAGGTGCCCGCGGCAGAAGCCCATCGCAGCTTCAACCGCGCCACCGTGTGGCGGCGCATCGGCATCGTCGTGGCCGGACCGCTGGCCAATTTCCTGCTCGCCATCGTGTTTTACTGGGCGCTGTTCTTGAACGGCATGCCGGCGATGAAGCCGCTGATCGGCGAGCCGCCCGCGGGCACGCCGGCGGCACTGGCCGGCCTGGCGGCAGGCGATGAAATCCGCCGCGTCAACGGCACCGACACGCCTTCGTTCCAGGAGGTGCGATTGACCCTGCTGCGTGCGGGCGTGGCAGGCGAGCCACTGAACCTTGAACTGGCCGATGGCCGCAGCGTGCAACTCGATGCCCGGTCGATGCAGGACCGACAATCTGGAGCAGGACACCCTGCGGCCGCTCGGCATCGTGCGTTACGACCCGGAAATCGAGCCGGTGATCGGCACCGTATTGCCCGACGGCGTCGCCGCCCGCGCCGGATTTCAGGCCGGCGACCGGCTGCTTGCGGTGGACGGCAAAGCCGTCGCGAACTGGCAGGGCTGGGTGCAGCTGATCCGACAGCATCCGGGCAAACCCTTGCGTATCGAGTATCAGCGACAGGGGCAGCGTGCTGAATTAAACCTCACGCCCGATGCGGTGAACGAAGGCGGCCAGCCTGTCGGCAAGATCGGCGCTGGCCCCAAGATTGACGAAGCGGTATTTGCCGCGTTGATGACCGAAGTGCGTTACGGACCGATCGAAGCGCTGTGGCAGGGGGTGGTCAAGACCTGGGACATGAGCGTATTCACGCTGGAGATGATGGGGCGCATGGTGCTCGGGCAGGTGTCGTGGAAAAACCTCTCCGGCCCGCTCACCATTGCCGACTATGCAGGGCAGAGCGCCGCCCTCGGCTGGATCAGTTTTGTCGGCTTTCTGGCACTGGTGAGCGTGAGCCTGGGGGTGCTGAATCTGCTGCCTGTTCCGCTGTTGGATGGGGGGCACCTCATGTATTATGTGGCCGAAGTTTTGACTGGTCGTCCGGTGTCCGAGCGCACCATGGAAATAGGCGGCCGGATCGGCATGACACTCCTGCTGCTGCTGATGTCATTTGCTCTGTTCAACGATTTGCAACGCCTGCTGGGCGGATGAAAATACCCATGCTTCTTAACCGTTTGACGCTTGCTCTCGCTGCTGTGTTGGCCGCGCCATTCGTGTTGGCCGTTGAGCCTTTCGTCGTCACGGATATCCGGGTCGAGGGCATCCAGCGTACCGAGGCCGGTACGGTGTTCAGCTACCTGCCGGTCAAGGTGGGCGAGACGATGACCGACGAAAAAACGGCGGCGGCGATCAAGGCGCTGTATGCCACCGGTTTTTTCAAGGAAGTGCGGCTGGAAGCGCGCGATGGGGTGTTGATCGTCACGGTGGAAGAACGGCCCTCGATTGCCAAGATCACCCTGGAAGGCATCAAGGAGTTTTCCGAGGACGATCTGAAGGCCGGCCTCAAGCAGACCGGCCTGGCGGAAGGGCGTGTGCTCGATCGTTCCCTGGTCGAGAAGGCCGAGCAGGAGTTGCAGCGCCAGTATTTCAACCGGGGAAAATATGCGGTCGAAATCAAAACGACGCTGACTCCGCTGGAACGCAACCGTGTCGCGGTGCAGTTCGATGTGGTGGAAGGCGACAGTGCCAAGATCCAGCAGATCAACCTGGTCGGCAACAAGGCGTTCACCGAAAAAGAACTGTTGAGTGAAATCAGCTCGACTACGCCCGGCTGGTTCACCTGGTACACCAAGACCGACCAGTATTCCAAAGCGCGTCTGGGCGGCGATATCGAAATCCTGCGTTCGTTTTATCTCAATCGCGGCTATCTCGAATTCAACGTCGATTCCACCCAGGTCTCGATTTCGCCTGACAAGCAGGGCATCTACATCACCATCAACGTGACGGAAGGGCCGCAATACACGGTGTCCGGCGTCAAGCTGGCGGGGCAGATGCTGGTGCCGGAGGCGGAACTTCAGGAACTGATCACGGTGGTGCCGGGTGAGGTGTTCGTGCGTGACCGCCTGACCGAGACCACCAAGAAAATCGGCGAGCGTCTCGGCAACGATGGCTATGCGTTTGCCAACGTCAACGCGGTGCCCGAACTCGACAAGGAAAAGAATACGCGTTGCCTTCACGCTGTTCATCGATCCCGGCCGTCGCGTTTACGTCAATCGCGTCAACGTGACGGGCAACACCAAAACCCGCGATGAAGTGGTGCGTCGCGAAATCCGGCAAATGGAAGGCGCGTATTACGACGCCGAAAAGATCAACCGTTCGCGTGAACGCTTGAACCGCCTCGGCTACTTCAGCGAAGTCAACATCGAAACGCCGGCGTGACCGGCACCACCGACCAGGTCGACGTCAACGTGAACGTGGCGGAAAAATCCACCGGCAGCATCCAGCTGGGCGCCGGCTTCTCGTCGACCGAGGGGCTGGTGCTGTCGGGCTCGGTGTCGCAGGCCAACGTGTTTGGCACCGGCAACCGCGTGACGGCGCAAATCAACACGGGCGACGTCAACACCGTGTATGCGTTGTCGTTTCTCAACCCCTACTTCACCCTGGACGGCATCAGTCTGGGATACGACCTGTATAAACGCGACGTCAATACCGACTCGATCGACGTCGGCGATTATGAAAGCTCGACCCTGGGCGCGGGGGTACGTTTTGGTTTCCCGGTCAACGAACGCGACTTCATTTCCCTGGGCCTGGTCTACGAGCAGACTTCGATTACCACGTCACCGACCAGCCCTCAGCAATACATCGATTACGTCAACACCTTCGGCAGCGACAATGATGTGGTGCGGGTGGATGCGTCCTGGGCGCGCGATACCCGCAACAGCTTCTTGTTCCCGACCAAGGGCACACTGCAGCGGGTGTCGTCCGAGGTCGGTACGCCGCTGGGCAGCCTGCAGTACTACAAGGTTTCGTTCCAGCATCAGCAGTTCTTTCCGCTCAGCGAACATTTCACCCTCATGATCAATGGCGAGATCGGACTGGGCGGCAGGTCTGGATGGCAGAGCCGCTGCCGTTCTTCGAGAATTTTTATGCGGGCGGCAGCAGCTCGGTGCGCGGATTCGAAACCGGCACCCTCGGTCCGAAAGACATCGCAAGGCGACGCACTGGGCGGCGAACAGCGCGTGACCGGCAATCTGGAACTCTTCTTCCCGCTGCCAGGAATCAAGGATGACCAGTCGCTGCGCATGTCGGCGTTCATCGATGCCGGCGGCGCATTCGGTCCGGGGGGATCGCCGATTAGCATCTATGGCCCGCAAAGTACCTTCTCGGATTTCTCGTTCGACGACCTTGGCGTTTCTGCGGGCGTGGCGGTATTGTGGGTATCGCCGCTCGGCCCGCTTAAATTCAGCCTGGCGCAGCCACTGGTCTCTCAGCCATGGCGACAAGGAAGAAGTGTTTCAATTTACCTTGGGCAATTCGTTCTAAGGTTTGGCTTTACTGGAGTGTGATGATGAAATTCAAGCAATGGACAATGTCGCTGATTCTGGCGTCTGCATGCGTGGCGATGCCCACCCTGGCCGACACCAAGATCGGTTTCGTCAATACCGAAAAACTGCTGCGCGAAGCGCCGCTGTCGGTGGCCGCGCAGAAAAAGCTGGAGCGCGAATTCGCCACGCGCCAGCAGGAACTGCAGAAGCTCGCCAAGCAGGCGCGCGAATTGCAGGCGTCAACTCGACAAGGACGGTGTGACCATGTCCGACAGCGAGCGCAAGACGAAGGAGCGTGATCTGGGCAATCAAAGCCGCGAATTGCAGCGCAAGGAGCGTGAGTTCCGCGAAGACCTCAACTTGCGCCGCAACGAGGAACTGGGGCAGATACAGGAACGCGCACGCAAGGCGATCCAGGAAATCGCCCGGACCGAGAAATTCGACATCATCGTTGAGCAGGCGGTTTTTGTCGATCCGCAGTTCGACATCACCGACCGCGTGATGAAATCGCTGGGCGGGAAATAAGTCGCGGACGATGGCGGCAACGCTGACTGAGTTGGTTGCCCGCTTTGGCGGAGAACTGGTGGGCGATGGCACGCGGTGAGTGCTGCCAGGTTGCGCCGCTGGATCGCGCCACTCCCGACCGAAATCGGTTTCATCTCGCAGAGCAAGTATCTGGCCGCAACTGGCAGCACCCGCGCGGGCGCGGTGATTTTGCCCGTCGACGCACGTGACGCCACCGGGTCTGCCGCGCATCCTCACGCCCAATCCCTATCTGTATTTCGCACGCGTCTCCGCGTTGCTGAATCCGCCGCCGCGGCCGCCTGCGGGGATCCATCCAGCCGCGACGGTTGCGTCGGACGCAGCAGCTTGCCGCCGATGCCTGCATCGCTGCCGGTGCGGTCGTCGGCTGCCGGCGCGCGCGATCGGCGCACGCACGGTGATCGGCGCCAACTGTGTGGTGGGTGAGGGCGCGGTGATCGGCGCCGACTGTCTGCTGCACGCCAGCGTCACCGTCTACCACCGCTGCGAAATCGGCGACCGCGCCATTCTGCATTCGGGCTGCATCATCGGCGCCGACGGCTTCGGCTTCGCGCCGAATGAAGGCGCCTGGGAAAAAATCCCGCAGATCGGCCGTGTGCTGATCGGGGACGATGTCGAAGTCGGCGCCAATACCACCATCGACCGTGGCGCGCTGGAAGACACGATCATCGAAAACGGCGTCAAGCTCGACAACCAGATCCAGGTTGCGCACAACGTCGTCATCGGCGCGCACACGGCGATTGCCGCCTGCACCGGCATTGCCGGCAGCGCGAAGATCGGCCGCCACTGCACCATCGGCGGCGCGGCGATGATTTTCGGCCACATCGAAATCGCCGACGGCACGCGCATTTCGACCAATACGCTGATCACCAAATCGCTGCCCAAGGCCGGCACCTACACCTCGGCACTGCCGTTTTCCGAGCACGAGGTGTGGCAGCGCAATGCCGTACACATGCGCAACCTCGACAAGCTGGTGAACCGCGTCAAGGACCTGGAAAAGAAACTGGAAAGAACTGGAATCGAAATCATGATCATGGACATCGAGCAGGTGATGCAGTATCTGCCGCACCGCTACCCCTTCCTGCTGATCGACAAGGTTGTCGAACTCGAACTCGGCAAGATCCATCACCGCGATCAAGAACGTCACCATCAACGAGCCGTTCTTCCCCGGCCACTTTCCTGGCGCGCCGGTGATGCCGGGCGTGCTGATCCTCGAAGCGCTGGCACAGGCGGCCGGCGATTCTGTCGTTCAAGACCAAGAACTACACGCCGGAAGCAGATCGGCATCATCTATTTCGCCGGCATCGACAACGCGCGCTTCAAGAAACCGGTGAGGCCGGGCGACCAGCTGGTGCTCAAGGCCGAAATCGTGCGCGAGATGCGCGGCATCTGGAAATATACCGGCCGCGCCGAAGTGGATGGCGCGCTGGTGGCGGAAGCCGAACTTCATGGCCACCCTGCGCGACAAGCCCTGATCATGGCGAAGATCCATCGCCACTGCCCTCGTCGCGCCTGGCGCACGGATCGCTGATGACGTCGAGATCGGCGCCTACTCCATCATCGGCGAGCATGTCGAGATTGGCGCCGGCACCACCGTCGGCGCGCATGCCGTGATCACCGGCCATACCCGCATCGGCGCACGCAACCGGATTTTCCATTTCGTCTCGCTCGGCGAGGTGCCGCAGGACAAGAAATACGCGAACGAACCGACCCGGCTGGAAATCGGCGACGACAACGTCATCCGCGAGTTCTGCACCTTCAACATCGGCACCGTGCAGGATCGCGGCGTCACCACCATCGGCAGCCACAACTGGATCATGGCCTACGTCCACATCGCGCACGATTGCGTGGTGGGCAACCACACCATTTTCGCCAACAACGCCTCGCTCGCCGGGCACGCCGAAATCGGCGACTGGGTCATCCTCGGCGGCTTCACCGGCGTGCACCAGTTCTGCAAGATCGGCGCACATGTGATGACCGGCATTTCCAGCGTGGTGTTCAAGGACAT
The DNA here is from genome assembly GCA_963818665.1 of uncultured Hydrogenophilales bacterium. GTDB lineage: Bacteria > Pseudomonadota > Gammaproteobacteria > Burkholderiales > Thiobacillaceae > Thiobacillus. The sequence continues at coordinate 81,733 of CAWFTM010000018.1, forward strand.
TCCGCCCTTCGTCATGGCCGCCGGTCAGCCTGCCGCGCCGCACGGCCTGAATAGCGAAGGCCTCAAGCGACGCGGATTCTCGCCGGAGTCGCTGTCCGCGCTGAAGCGCGCCTACAAGATCCTCTATCGCGAAGGCAACACGGTTGCCGAAGCGCAGGCCAAGCTCGAGCCCGAGGCCGCGAACCACGCTGAAGTGCGGCAGCTGCTCGATTTTCTCGCGCGTGCCGAGCGCGGCATCATTCGATGATCGATCTGGGGCTGGTCGCCGGCGAAGCCTCCGGCGATCTGCTCGGCGCGCACTTTGTCGACGCGCTCAAACACACCCATCCTGATTTGCGGGCTGCAGGTATCGCCGGGCCCAAACTCATTCAGGCTGGCGTCGAAGCGATTTATCCCAGCGAAAAGCTGGCGGTCAACGGTTATGTCGAGGTGCTACGGCATCTGCCTGCACTGCTGTGGATCCGCTCACGCATCACGCGTCATTTCCTGACTGAACGACCGCGCGTCTTCGTCGGCATCGATGCGCCGGATTTCAATTTCACGCTGGAAGCCAAACTCAAGCAGGCCGGCATCCCCACCGTGCATTTCGTCAGTCCGTCGCTGTGGGCGTGGCGTCCGGAGCGCATCCATCGCATCAGGCAGGCGGTGTCGCACATGCTGGTGGTGTTTCCGTTCGAAGAAAAGATTTACCAGGACGCGGGGATACCCGTCACCTATGTAGGCCACCCGCTGGCCGATGTGATCCCCTTGCAGCCCGATGTGGCGGCTGCACGTGCTGCGCTGGCGCTGACCACCGGGCCGGTGATTGCACTGCTGCCGGGCAGCCGCTTGAGCGAAGTGAAGCGCCATGCGCAGCTGATGCTCGACGCGGCAGGGCTGATTTTGCAACGCCATCCCGACGCGCAGTTTGTGCTGCCTGCCGCGAGCGATGCCACCATCCAGCTGATTCGCCACGCCGCGCAGGGACGGAAGTTGCCGCTGCATATCCTGAATGGCCAGTCGCATACCGCGCTGGCGGCATGCGATGTGGCGCTGGTGGCGTCGGGCACGGCCACGCTCGAAGCGGCGCTGTTCAAAAAGCCGATGGTGATTACCTACCGGGTGCCGGCGCTCACCGCCTATCTGATGCGCAAAAAAGCCCTGCTGCCGTGGATCGGGTTGCCGAACATTCTGGCGCGCGACTTCGTGGTGCCGGAACGGGTGCAGGAAGACGCGACGCCGGCGCATCTCGCCGCCGACGCGCTGGCCTGGCTGGCGGATGCGCCGCGCTGCCAGGCGCTGGCCGACAGGTTTCACGCGATGCATGTGAGCCTGCGGCAGAACGCCAGCGCACGCATCGCCGAAGCGCTCGAACCCTATCTGGAGGGCGTGTGACGTCGCCGGTTGTGTTGCATGTCGGGCCGCTCGGCTTGTGCGGCGTCGATGAAGCCGGACGCGGGCCGTTGGCCGGGCCGGTGATGGCGGCGGCGGTCATGCTCGATCCCGAGCGACCGATCCCCGGCCTGCGCGATTCCAAAAAACTCAGCGCGCCGAAACGCGAGCAGCTGGCCGACGCAATCCGCCTGCATGCCGTCGCCTGGTGCGTGGCCGAGGCCAGCGTCGCTGAAATCGACCAGTTGAATATCCTGCAGGCCACGATGCTGGCGATGCAGCGTGCCGTAGCCGGACTGGGGCGCGCGCCGGACGACGTCTGGGTGGACGGCAACCGTTGTCCCAACTGGGCATGGCGCTCGCAGGCGGTGGTCAAGGGCGACGACAAGGTGGCGGCGATTGCCGCGGCGTCGATCCTGGCCAAAACGGCGCGCGACCAGTTCATGCAGCAGCTGCACGCGGAGTTTCCGGCCTATGGATTTGCCCAGCATATGGGCTACGGGACTGCCGTACACTTGGCCGCATTGAAAACGCATGGCGCCTGCCCACACCATCGGCGCAGTTTTGGCCCGGTCAAACTTGCGCTCGATCAAGCCTCACTTTTTTGAAAGGAAACAGCATGGAACTGTCCGCGATTTTGCATGTGCTGGGTGTCGTCGTCTGGGTGGGCGGCATGTTCTTCGCCTACATGGCCTTGCGCCCGGTGGCGGCCGTCGTGCTGGAACCGCCGCAGCGCCTGACGCTGTGGGCCGGCGTATTCGGCAAATTCTTCCCCTGGGTGTGGGTGTCGGTCGCACTGATCCTGGCGACCGGCCTGCACATGGTGGTGAAACTGGGCGCGGCCACCCCGCTGTATGCCCTGGTCATGCTTGCGCTCGGCACCCTGATGATGATGCTGTTCGGCCACGTTTATTACGTGCCCTACGCAAAGCTTAAACGAGCCGTCAGCCAGCAGAACTGGCAGGCGGGCGGCGCGGCGCTGGGGCAGATCCGTACCCTGATCGGGGTCAACCTCAGCCTCGGGCTGCTGACGATTGCCGTGGTGTTTGTGGGGCGCGCGCTGACCTGAAGCGGTTCAAGGTTCATCCTGCGACGGTGCAGCCAGCAGGTGTTGCACGGTTTGCCGGATGACGTCCGGCCGCGCTTCGCATTGCAGTTCGGCATGAAACTGCCCGCCACGATACAGATGCAGCGTGGGCAGATGAAAGATGCCGTAGTAGCGTGCCACGCCGGTGGCTTCGCTGACATCGACTTCATACAGCGCGCTGGCCATTCCGCTCAGCGCTACCGGCAACAAGCTTTTCCAGCACCGACACGCACCGCAGGCCGGCGCACTGAACAGCACGACGGCTACGCCAGCCGTCGCAGCCAGTCGTGCATGAAATGTTCCTTCTGCCAAACGTGAAAATGCCAGCGGGGGGCAGGGCGCCGGACTGGTAGAATCCGCGTTTTCCTCCTGGCTGTCTCTCATGCTGTTTCTCGAATTATTTGGCTATCTGGTGGTGATCCTGGTGGCGGCTGAAGTCTTTGTCAACGCGCTCGAACACCTGGGTGAAAAACTCAAAATTTCGGAAGGCGTCACCGGCTCGTTGTTTGCCGCGGTCGGTACTGCCATGCCCGAAACCCTGGTGCCGCTGCTGGCGATTTTTGCCGGAACCGGCAATGCCCAGGTCAGCGAAGAAATTGGTGTGGGCGCGATTCTGGGCGCTCCGCTGATGCTCTCTACCCTGTCGGTTTCCCTGATGGCGCTGGCGGTGCTCAAACGGCGCGGAATTCAGGGCCATCTGACGCCTGAACGCAGCGGCCTCAAGCGTGACCTCGATTTCTTTTTGATCGCTTTCTCGCTGGCGTTCGTGGCCTTGTTCATTCCCCATGGCGAAGGCTGGGTACGTGCCGCCATTGCGTTCGTCATGGTGCTGATTTATTTCGTCTACGTGATGATGACCCTGCGCGCATCGAGCAAGCTGGTCGAGGAGGGTCATGCCACCGAGGCCGGTTCGCCCATGCTGCTGACCCGGTTGGGACTGCCACAGAACATGCTGTTCATCATCGTGCAACTGGCGATGGGACTGGCACTGCTGGTCGTCGGCGCGAAAGGGTTTATTCACGGGGTGGAAGCCGCCGCGCCCATCATCGGCCTGTCGGCTTTGCTGTTGTCGCTGATGATCATCCCGATTGCCACCGAGTTGCCGGAAAAAGTGAATTCCATCCTGTGGATACGCAAGCACAAGGACACGCTGGCGTTCGGCAACATCACCGGCGCCATGGTGTTTCAGGGCACGCTATTGCCCGCCATCGGCGTTTCACTGACGCCGTGGGCGCCGCAAAAGGAAGTATTGCTGGGCGTGCTGGTCACGCTGGTGGCGGCATTCTGGCTGCGCTGGGCTGCGCTGAATGGCGGCTTGCGCGTGTGGCATCTGTTCATCAACGGCGCGCTGTATGTCGGTTATTTGACGGCAGTCCTGATCTAGCCCCGTCTCGACTGCGGCCGGTCTGGCGTTAATCCGATGTGCCGCCAGCGGGGGCCGGCTCGCGGCGAAAAGGGCCATCGAGCTCGTTCATGTAGTGGCTGATGGCGTCGCTTTCGCGTTCCAGAAAATGATCCACCGCGTTGCGGAATTCTGCGTTTTCCAGCCAGTGCCAGGAATGCGTGGCAGTGGGAACCAGACCGCGGGCGAGTTTGTGCTCGCCCTGCGCGCCGCCCTCGAACACCTGCAAACCCTTCGCAATGGCGTATTCGATCCCTTGCTGGTAACAGGTTTCGAAGTGCAGGCCGGGCAGATACTCCAGCGTACCCCAGTGGCGGCCGTACAAGCGCTGCCTGTCCTTGATGCAGAACGAGCAGGCGACGGGTTCGCCGTGCCGGTCTGCGATGATGAGCAGCAAATTGTCCGGCATCGTCTCGCGCAGCGCGGCAAAAAATGCGCGATTGAGATGCGGGTCGCTGCGGTGGCGGGCATAGGTGTCGGCGTAGCAGCGCAGAAAATGATCCCAGTCGGCGTCGGTGCTGGCCGCACCTTCGACCCAGCGGAACGTCACCCCCAATGATGCGAGCTTCTTGCGCTCCTGACGGATTTTCTTGCGTTTGTCGTGCGTCATCGCAGCGAGAAAGTCGTCGAAGCTGCCGTAGCCTGCGTTCTGCCAGTGGAACTGGAATCCGCTGCGATGCAGCAGGGGCGTGTGTTCCAGCGCAGCGTGATCGACCTCGGTGGGAAACAGCACATGCAAGGATGAGCAGCCGAGGTCGCGGGTGAGCTTGAGCGCGGCGTCGAGCAGCACGCCGCGGTCGGCATCGTCCTTGGCCAGCAGACGCGGGCCGGGCACCGGCGAGAAGGGCACGCAGCACACCAGTTTTGGGTAATAGTTAAGACCATGACGGCGGTAGGCGTCGGCCCAGGCCCAGTCGAACACGAACTCGCCCCAGGAATGGTGCTTGATATACAGCGGCATCGCGGCGTCGAGCTGGTCGCCGCGAAACAGCGCCAGATGCACCGGCTCCCAGCCGATGGGGGCGCCGACGCAATCGGTGGTTTCCAGTGCGTGCAGAAAGGCATGGCGCAGAAAGGGTGAATCGCCCGCAAGTGCATCCCAAGCTGCCGGGTCGAGCTCGGCGATGCGCGTGACCACGCGAATACACGGTGCTGCGGCTTCCGCATCGGAAGGGTTTGCTTCAAAATGCGTGTTTTGGTTTGCGTCCATAAAAATGAACCTGCACGAGTATCAGGCCAAGCACGTATTGCGATCGGCCCACATTATCACGCCGCGTGGCCTCGCCGCCGACAGCGCCGCCGCTGCCGTGGCCGCAGCCACCGAACTGGGCGGCGAGGCCTGGGTGGTGAAAGCGCAGATTCACGCAGGAGGACGCGGCAAGGCGGGTGGCGTCAAGGTCGTGAAATCGCTCGACGAGGTGCGCGCCGTGGCGGGTTCGCTGCTCGGCAAGCCGCTCGTCACGATCCAGAACGCGCCCGATGGCCAGCCGGTGCATCAGGTGCTGGTGGAGGAAACCCTGCCGATCGCGCGCGAACTGTATCTGTCGCTGCTGGTGGATCGCGAAACCGAACGTGTCGCGATCGTGGCTTCTGCTGCCGGTGGCATGGATATCGAGGAGGTCGCGCACGCCACCCCGGAAAAAGTGCTGACGGAAATCTGCGACCCATTGCTGGGGGTGCAGGATTTTCAGTGCCGCGCATTGGCTTTCGCGCTGGCGCTGACGGGTGAGGCGTACAAGGATTTCTGCAAGCTGCTGCCCGCCTTGTATCGGGTGTTCATTGCCAACGATTTGAGCCTGCTCGAGATCAACCCCTTGATCGTCACCACCGACAACCGCGTGCTGCCGCTCGACTGCAAGATGAGCGTCGACGACAGCGCGCTGTACCGGCGCAAGGCGCTGGCCGAGCTGCGCGACGACAGCCAGATCGACGCCAAGGAAGCCGCCGCCAATGCGGCCAACGTGAACTACGTGGCGCTCACCGGCAACATCGGCTGCATGGTCAACGGCGCCGGGCTGGCGATGGCGACGATGGACCTGATCCAGCTGGAAGGCGGTGCGCCCGCCAATTTTCTCGACGTCGGCGGCGGCGCGACGCCGGAAACGGTGGCGCAGGGGTTCAAGATCATCCTGCTCGACCCCAACGTGCGCGCCCTGCTGATCAACATCTTCGGCGGCATCGTTCGCTGCGATGTCATCGCCGAAGGCATCATTCAGGCGGTGAAGGAGGTCGATGTCAAAGTGCCGGTAGTGGTGCGGCTGGAAGGCACCAATGCCGAACTGGGCCGTGAACTGCTGGCGCAGTCCGGGCTGGCGATTCTGGCCGCCGAAAGTCTGACGCAAGCCGCCCGATTTGCCGTGGAGCAAGCGCAATGAGCATCCTCGTCGACAAAAACACCCGGGTCATCTGTCAGGGTTTCACCGGCAAGCAGGGGAGCTTCCATTCCGAGCAGGCGATTGCCTACGGCACGCGGATGGTCGGTGGCGTGACCCCGGGCAAGGGCGGACAGACGCATCTGAACCTGCCGGTATTCAACACCGTGCGTGACGCAGTGAAACAAACCGGCGCGCAGGCAACGATGATCTACGTGCCCGCGGCCTTCGCGGCAGATTCGATCCTGGAAGCCGCCGACGCCGGCATCGAAGTCATCGTCTGCATCACCGAAGGCATTCCGGTATCTTCAGTTGAACATGCTGAACGTGAAGGCCGCGCTGCGTGCGAACGGCGCGAAGCTGATCGGCCCCAACTGCCCCGGCATCATCACCTCGGGCGAGTGCAAGATCGGCATCATGCCCGGCATCATTCACCAGAAAGGCAGGATCGGCATCGTCTCGCGCTCCGGCACGCTCACCTACGAAGCGGTGCATCAAACGACCCAACTGGGCCTGGGCCAATCGACCTGCGTCGGCATCGGGGGCGACCCGATCAAGGGGCTGGACTTCATCGACTGTCTCGCACTGTTCGAAGCCGACCCGCAGACCGAAGCCGTCATCATGGTCGGCGAAATCGGCGGCAGCCGCGAGGAAGAAGCCGCCGAATTCATCCGCTCGAACATGAAAAAACCGGTCGCCGCCTACATCGCCGGCCGTACCGCGCCAAAAGGCAAGCGCATGGGTCATGCGGGCGCGATCATCGCCGGTGGCAGCGGCACGGCGGACGCGAAAATCCGTGCGCTGGAAGCGGCGGGTGTCGTGGTGGCACAAAGCCCGGCAGGCTTGGGAGAAGCGGTGCAACTGGCGCTCGGCGCGCGATGAAACTCGCCGTCGCGCAGATCAATCTCACCGTCGGCGATATCGCCGGCAACACGGCCAGGCTGCTGGCTGCGGCGCAGGAAGCGCACGGCGCCGGCGCAGCCTTGCTGCTGACGCCCGAGATGTCGATCTGCGGCTACCCGGCGGAAGACCTGGTGTTGCGGAGGGATTTCACCACTGCGTGCGAAGCGGCGCTGCATCAGCTGGCGCAAGACGCGCCGGCCGAACTGGCGCTGATCGTCGGCTATCCCGAGCGCAGCGACGACGGCCTGTTCAACGCAGCGGCCTTGCTGCGCGGCGGCCGGGTCGAGACGGTGTATCGCAAGCATCACCTGCCGAATCATTCCGTGTTCGACGAGCGCCGCGTGTTCGACAGCGGCAACCAGCCCTGCGTGTTTGCCTGCGGCGGCCTCAATTTCGGCCTCAATATCTGCGGCGACATCTGGGAGCCGGGGCCGGTGGCGCGTGCGAAGGAGGCGGGTGCGGACTGGCTGCTGGTGCCGAATGCCTCGCCCTACCATCTGAACAAGGAGCGCGAGCGCTACGCGGTGGCGCGCTCGCGCCAGGCCGAAGCGGCGCTCCCCATCGTGTACGCCAACCTGGTGGGCGGGCAGGACGAACTGGTGTTCGACGGCGCGTCATTCGTGATGGATGCCGATGGCGAGGTGGTGGTGCAGTGTCCCGCATGGCGCGAGGGGCTGTTCATGATCGAACTCGCGGCGGACACGGCGACCGGTCCGGTGCATGCGCTGCCCGACGAGGCGGCGGCGGCATACGATGCGCTGGTGCTGGCGGTGCACGACTATGTCGGCAAAAACGGATTCAAGGGCGTGCACCTCGGCCTGTCGGGCGGGATCGATTCGGCGCTCACCCTGGCCATCGCGGTGGATGCGCTGGGCGCGGACAAGGTGCATGCGGTGATGATGCCGTCGGACTACACCGCGAGCATCAGCATCGAGGATTCGCGCGAGATGGTGAAGCGGCTGGGCGTGAAGTATTCCGAAATTTCCATCCGCCCGGTGGTCGAGGCCTTTGCTGCGCAACTGGCGGGCGAATTCGCCGGCCTGAAAGCGGACACCACCGAAGAAAACCTCCAGGCGCGCTCGCGCGGCACGCTGCTGATGGCGCTGTCCAACAAGTTCGGCACGCTGGTGCTGACGACCGGCAACAAGAGCGAAATGGGCATCGGCTATGCGACGCTGTATGGCGACATGGCGGGCGGTTTCGCGGTGCTGAAGGATGTGCCGAAAACGCTGGTGTACCGCCTGGCCCGTTACCGCAACGGCGTGTCCGACGTGATTCCGCAGCGCATCATCGACCGTCCGCCGTCGGCCGAACTGCGGCCCGACCAGACCGATCAGGACAGCCTGCCGCCGTATGATGTGCTGGATGCGATACTGGCAGCCTACGTCGAGCGCGACCTGTCGGCGCGCGATATCGTTGCGCTGGGGTATGACGCGGCCACGGTGAAGCGCGTCATCCGCCTGGTGGATCTGGCCGAATACAAGCGCCGCCAGGCCGCACCCGGCCCGCGCATCACGCCGCGCAATTTCGGCAAGGATCGCCGTTACCCGATTACCTCGAAATACCGACCCGAAGGAGATTTGCCATGAAAAAAATCGAAGCCATCATCAAGCCGTTCAAACTCGACGAAGTGCGCGAAGCGCTGTCCGACATCGGCGTGACCGGCCTGACCGTCACCGAGGTCAAGGGCTTCGGCCGGCAGAAAGGCCATACCGAGCTCTATCGTGGCGCCGAATACGTGGTGGATTTTCTGCCCAAGGTGAAACTGGAAATGGTCATCGCCGACAGCCTGCTCGACCGCGCGGTGGAGGCGATCATCACCGCCGCCCGCACCGGCAAGATCGGCGACGGCAAGATTTTCGTCAGCAACGTGGAGCAGGTGGTGCGGATCCGCACCGGCGAATCGGGCGAAACGGCGATCTAACGCATGAATACCGCCGCGCGACGTTATGCGATTACCAGAGGCTGTACCAGGGCCTGTCCCTCTGAGATTGACGCCGCTCGGGATATTTGCTGTTCGGGAAGTTGAGCGCCATCACCCGCAGCGTGTCGTCGCGCAAGTCGTCGAGCTCCAGCTTGTCGTAGGACACCACCATGATCGCCAGCGCTTCTTCCAGCGCAGGCGCTTCGGGGTAGTTTCTTCAGCACCTCCTTGGCACGGTTGGCAGAGGCCACCCAGCGCCGCGCGCTTCATAGTAATACTTGGCGACGTGGACTTCGTTGCTCGGCCAGCGCATTCACCAGGTAGTTCATGCGGGCGATCGAATCTGCCGCATATTTGCTGTCGGGAAAGCGGGTGACCAGTTCCTTGAACGCCAGGAACGCATCGCGTGCGGCCTTGGGGTCGCGCTCGCTCATGTCCTGCTCGATCAGGCCGCCCAGCAGGTCCGAGATCCTCATTAAAATTCGCCAGGCCCTTCAGATAGTAGGCGTAATCGACGTTAGGGTGGTTGGGGTGTAATTTGATGAAGCGGTCGCAGGCGGCAATCGCGGAAATCGGCTCGTTGTCCTTGTAATAGGCATAAGCGACCTCAAGTTGCGCCTGCTGCGCGTAGCGGCCGAACGGGTAGCGCGACTCCAGCGTTTCGAACAGCTTGACGGCGCGCTCGTAGTTGCCATCGTTGAGGTTCTCCTTGGCTTCGGCATAGAGCTTTTGCGCCGACCAGCCCGAGGTTTCGTCCTTGACCTCGGGCAAGATGCCGCAGCCGCCCAAGGTGAGCGCGGCGGCCAGCAGGGCGCCGAGCAGTCCCCGATTGAATGCGTTAAAACCGGAAAAATGTTGCTTGAGCATGGAAAAAGACACAGAAAATTCGTCTGCTGATTATAAGGGATTAAGCGAGGACGGCGTCCGCGAGCTGGTGATCCCGGACGAGCAGGGCGGCCAGCGTCTGGATCAGGCGCTGTCGGCCCTGTTGCCCGAATTTTCGCGCAACCGCATCCAGAACTGGATCCGCGCCCGCAAGATCGCCGTGGACGATGTCTTTCCCACCACCAAGATGAAGGTTTGCGGGGGCGAATCGGTGCGGGTCGAGATCGAAGCCGACCCCAATGCCACGCCCGACGCGCCGGAAGCCATTCCGCTCGATATCGTGTATGAGGACCCCATGCTGCTGGTGATCAACAAGCCGGTCGGGCTGGTGGTTCACCCCGGCAGCGGCAATCGCAGCGGCACCCTGTTGAACGCGCTGCTGCACTGGGTGCCGCAGGTGGCCGAACTGCCGCGCGCGGGGATCGTGCACCGGCTGGACAAGGACACCTCCGGGCTGCTGGTCGTCGCCAAGACCCTGAAATCGCATACCGATCTGGTGCGCCAGTTGCAGGCGCGCACGGTGAAACGTGAATACCTGGCGCTGGTGTACGGCGAAGTCGACCGCGGCGGCACTGTCGACGAACCGCTGGCGCGCGATCCGCACAACCGCACCAAGCGGTGTGTGCACAGCATGGGCAAGCCGGCGATCACGCACTATGACGTGGTCGAACGCTTTCCGGGCGTGACGCTGCTGCGCTGCAAGCTGGAAACCGGCCGCACCCACCAGATTCGCGTGCACATGCAGCATATCGGCCATCCGCTGGTCGGCGACGATATCTACAGTTCCGGCCGCCGCAGCCACCTCAAGATACCGTTTCCGCGCCAGGCGCTGCATGCCGAGCGCCTGGGACTGTTGCATCCGCTGTTCAAGGATCTGGTGCAATGGGAATGCCCCTTGCCACCCGATTTCGAATCGCTGCTCGAGTCCCTGCGCGAAGGCACCAGTTGGGGTAAATGAAGCTGGGCTTGTGTCCGATGATTGTGCCTGACTGGCCCGCGCCGCCCCACGTCAAGAGTCTGATGACCACCCGCGAAGGCGGCGTGAGCGGTGCGCCGTGGGCGAGCTTCAATCTGGGCGATCACGTCGGCGACGACCCGCTCCATGTGGCCGCCAACCGCGCACGCCTGCGCCAGCACCTGCCGGCCGAGCCGGGCTGGTTAAAGCAGATTCATGGCGTCACGGTGGTTGAAGCCGGCGCGGATCTGCTGGAAGCCGACGCTGCGTTCAGCCGCCAGAGCGGAAGCGTCTGTGCCGTTCTCACCGCCGATTGCCTGCCGGTGCTGTTCTGCGATCGCGCCGGCAGCGTGGTGGCGGCCGCACACGCCGGCTGGCGCGGCCTGGCGGATGGCGTGCTGGAAGCGACCGTGGCCGCGATGCAGGTGCCGCCGGGCGACATTCTGGCCTGGATGGGCGCCGCCATCGGCCCGCAGGCCTTCGAAGTCGGCGACGAGGTGCGGCAGGCGTTTGTCGCGCAGCATCCCGAGGCCGCTGTGGCGTTCCGTCCGCATGCGCCCGGCAAGTGGCTGGCCGATATTTACCAACTGGCGCGTATCCGCCTCGAGTCTGCTGGCGTGCAGGCGATCTACGGCGGCGGGCGCTGCACGTTTACGGAAGCGGACAGCTTCTTTTCCTATCGTCGCGACGGCGTGACCGGGCGCATGGCTTCCCTGATCTGGCTGGAATGAGCCGCTAAAAATCTTGCCGCACCCGCAGGTAACGCGGAAAGCGCGGCACGCCGTTTTTCGTCAGATGCTGGTAGCGGTAGGTGATGCGCGTGCCGATGGGGGGCGGCTGGCGGCGCAGCGCGTCGGACAGGCCGCTGCCGAGGCGGAAGCGCTGGCCGTCCGGCATTTCCATTTCCAGCGCGCCGGTCATGCCCGCGTATTTCCCCTTGCCCGGCACGTGGCCCACCACCACCGCTTCGGCGTCCTGCCAGGGTTTCAGCTTCAGCAGCGCATCGTTGCGCCCGGTGAGATAAGGCGCGTCGGCGCGATGCAGCATCAGGCCTTCGCCGCCCGACTTGATCACGCTGTCGAGTCGTTGCATCAGTTCGGCGTGGTTGGCCACGCGCGTCTGCTCGACGGCCTGCAGCCAGGGCACGCCAGCCTGCTCAGTCAGGACGCGCATCTGCCGGACGCGTGCGCTGAAATCGCCTGCTGCGCCAGGCAGTTCAAATATCAGGTAACGCACCTGCCGCCATTCGGCATCCACCGGCTCGAGTTTGCGCACCGTGCCGGACAGCGCATCGAATCGGCCGCGGCCGATCCACAGTTCGCCGTCGAGCGGCACCGCCGGAAAATTTGCGCTGAACCAGGCGGGCGCCGGCACCACACCGCCGCCGCGGAAGCGCAGCATCCTGCCGTCCCATTGCGCGCGCACGCCGTCGAATTTCTCGCTCACCCAATACTGGCTGGCATCGACGCTGGCGACATACCCCTCGGCCAGCAGCATCGCCGGGGCGGCAGGCGGGGTGTCCGCCCATGCCGGATGAAGGCACAGCACCAGTGCCAGCAGTGCGTGTTTCAGTCCAGCCATTTGTGCAGAAACTGCGCGTGCCCCATCGCCGGATCAAGCTGATAGGCGGCGAACCCCAGCCGCTGATACAGGGCGCGTGCCGACGCGTTGCCTTCCAGCACTTCGAGCGTGAGTTTGCAGGCGCCACGCTCAAGGGCAATCGCTTCGACAGCGGCAAACATCTGCGCCGCGATGCCGCGCCCGCGATGGCTGGGCAGCACGACGACATCGTGCACATTGACCAGCGGGCGGCAGGCAAAGGTGGAAAAGCCTTCGATGGCGTTGATCAGCCCAACGGCGGCGTCGCCGTCGAACGCCAGTACGCTGAAGACGAACGGCCGCGCGGCGAGCGCACTGACCAGATGGGCGCGCGCGAAGTCGGACAAGGCTTCGCCGCCGCCCGCCGGATCGCGTGCATAGGCGTCCAGCAGATCGACCAGCGCAGCGGCATGGGTGGGGTCGGCGTAATCGGCCCGGACTATCTTGATTAAAAACGGCTCAATCATCGGCCTGGATGCGCATCGACAGATCGACCGCGCGGATATGCTTGGTGAGGCTGCCGATGGAAATGCGGTCGACCCCGGTTTCGGCCACCGCGCGCACGGTGTCCAGCGTGATGTTGCCGGAGGCTTCGAGCAGGGCGCGGCCATGGGTGACCTGCACCGCGTGGCGCAGGTCCGGCGAGGCTGAAGTTGTCGAGCAGGATCAGCGGCGCACCGGCGGCCAGCGCCTGTTCCAGTTCGTCGATCGTTTCCACCTCGATCTGTACGCTGACGGTGTCCGCTGCCAGCGTTGAACGCCGCTTCCAGCACCGGCGCGATGCCGCCCGCCGCCGCGATGTGGTTTTCCTTGATCAGGATGCCGTCGAACAGGCCGATGCGCTGGTTCTGCCCGCCGCCCATCCGCACCGCGTATTTCTCGGCGATGCGCAGGCCGGGCAGGGTCTTGCGGGTGTCGAGGATGGCGGCGTGGGTGCCGCGCACCGCGTCGACATAGGGCCGGGTGGCGGTGGCCACCGCCGACAGGGTTTGCAGGAAATTCAGCGCCGGGCGCTCGGCGGTGAGCAGGGCGCGGGCATTGCCGCTGATTTCCACCAGCACGTCGCCGGCGGCGACGGCGTCGCCCTCGTTCACCCGCCAGTCGATCACGCAGCCGGGGTCGAGCGCCCGAAAACAGGCGTCGAACCACGGCCGGCCGGCGATCACGGCGGCTTCACGGGTGATGACGCGGGCGCGGGCGGTTTGCGCGGCAGGGATGAGCTGGGCGGTGAGGTCGCCGCTGCCGACATCCTCGTCCAGCGCGCGGGCGATATCGATCAACACGTGGGCGGCGATCGATTGGGTGACAGACAATTCAGACATGAAGGGTTGAAATCGCCCGGGAAGGCATCATTTGGGTGCATTGAATATACCCCAAGCACGAGGTCACTTATGCGTTTCGACAAGCTCACCACCCAGTTCCAACAGGCGTTTTCCGACGCCCAAAGTCTCGCCGTCGCCGGCGATCATGCCTACATCGAGCCGCAGCATCTGCTGCTGGCGCTGCTGAATCAGGAAGGCGGCGGCGCGGCGGCGATCCTGTCGCGCGCCGGCGCGCAGGTGCCCGCGCTGAAAGCGGCGCTGACCCAGGCGCTGACGCGCCTGCCCAAAATCGAAGGCCACGGCGGCGAGGTGACCATCTCGCGCGATCTGAACAATCTGCTGAACCTGACCGACAAGGAGGCGATGAAGCGCAACGACGCCTTCATCGCGTCCGAGCTGTTCCTGCTGGCCGCGCTGGACGACAAGGGCGAAACCGGGCGTTTGATGAAGCAGCATGGCGCGCAGAAAGCGGCGCTGGAGCAGGCGATCCAATCGGTGCGCGGCGGCGAGAACGTGCAGTCGCAGGAAGCCGAAGGCCAGCGCGAGGCGCTCGCCAAATACACCCTCGACCTCACCGAGCGCGCGCGCGACGGCAAGCTCGACCCGGTGATCGGGCGCGACGACGAAATCCGCCGCGCGATCCAGATCCTGCAGCGCCGCACCAAGAACAACCCGGTGCTGATCGGCGAACCCGGCGTCGGCAAGACCGCCATCGTCGAAGGTCTGGCGCAGCGGATCGTCAACGACGAAGTGCCGGAAACGCTCAAGGGCAAGAAAGTGCTGGTGCTCGACCTGGCCGCGCTGCTGGCCGGCGCCAAATATCGCGGCGAATTCGAGGAGCGCCTGAAAGCGGTGCTGAAAGAACTGGCGATGGATCCGGGTCGCTACATCGTGTTCCTCGACGAGCTGCACACCCTGGTCGGCGCGGGCAAGGCCGAAGGCGCGATGGACGCCGGCAACATGCTGAAGCCGGCGCTGTCGCGCGGCGAATTGCACCTGATCGGCGCGACCACGCTCGACGAATACCGCAAATACATCGAAAAGGACGCCGCGCTGGAGCGCCGCTTCCAGAAGGTGCTGGTCGACGAACCCAGCGTCGAATCGACCATCGCCATCCTGCGCGGCCTGCAGGAGCGCTACGAACTGCACCACGGCGTCGACATCACCGACCCGGCGATTGTCGCGGCCGCCGAGTTGAGCCATCGCTACATCACCGACCGCTTCCTGCCCGACAAGGCGATCGACCTGATCGACGAGGCGGCCGCGCGCGTCAAGATGGAAATCGACTCCAAGCCCGAGGTGATGGACAAGCTCGACCGCCGCATGATCCAGCTCAAGATCGAGCGCGAGGCGGTCAAGCGCGAGAAGGACGAAGCGTCCAAAAAACGCCTGCAACTGATCGAAGACGAGTTGCAGACCATGCAGCGCGAATACGCCGACCTGGAAGAAGTCTGGAAAGCCGAAAAAGCCCAGGTGCAGGGCAGCGCCCACATCAAGGAAGAAATCGACAAGCTGCGCGGCGAGATGGTCGAGCTGCAGCGCCAGGGCAAGCTGGACAAGGTCGCCGAGATTCAATACGGCAAGCTGCCGCAGCTGGAAGCGCAGCTGAAGCACGCCGAAGCGGCCGACACCAAGCCTGCGTTCAAGCTGCTGCGCACCGAAGTCGGCGCCGAGGAAATCGCCGAGGTCGTCTCGCGCGCCACCGGCATCCCGGTCTCGAAAATGATGCAGGGCGAGCGCGACAAGCTGCTGCACATGGAAGACAAGCTGCACAGCCGCGTGGTGGGGCAGGACGAAGCCGTGCGCGTCGTCTCCGACGCCATCCGCCGCTCGCGCGCCGGCTTGAGCGACCCCAACCGGCCGCTCGGCTCCTTCCTGTTCCTCGGCCCCACCGGCGTCGGCAAGACCGAACTGTGCAAGACGCTGGCCGAATACCTGTTCGATTCCGCCGACCACATGATCCGCATCGACATGAGCGAATTCATGGAGAAGCACTCGGTCGCCCGCCTGATCGGCGCGCCTCCGGGCTACGTCGGCTATGAAGAAGGCGGTTATCTGACCGAAGCGGTGCGCCGCAAACCCTATTCCGTCATCCTGATGGACGAAGTGGAAAAGGCGCACCCGGACGTGTTCAACGTGCTGCTGCAGGTGCTGGACGACGGCCGCCTGACCGACGGCCAGGGCCGCACCGTCGACTTCCGCAACACCGTGATCGTGATGACCTCCAACCTCGGCAGCCAGATGATCCAGACAGATGAGCGGCGACGACTATCAGGTCATCAAGCTCGCCGTGCTGGGCGAAGTGAAATCCTACTTCCGCCCCGAGTTCATCAACCGCATCGACGAAGTCGTCGTGTTCCACGCGCTGGACGAGAAAAACATCGCCAGCATTGCGCGCATCCAGCTGCAAGGTCTGGAACAACGTCTGGCGCAAATGGAAATGGGGCTGGTTGTCAGCGATGCAGCCCTGGCCGAAATCGCCCGCGCCGGTTTCGATCCGCTGTACGGCGCGCGGCCGCTCAAGCGCGCGATCCAGAGCGAGCTCGAAAACGCGCTGGCCAAGGAAATCCTGGGCGGCCGCTTCGCTGCCAAGGACACCATCCGGGTGGATGTGCGCGACGGCGTGTTCAGCTTCGAGAAAGCTGCTGCCCAACCAGCTTGATCAGGCTGGGCAGCTTGAGCAAGAGGGCGGGATTCCGCCCTCTTTTTTTGATCGCTTGGAGAAACAGGGTTGAGGAGTCTGGGCCTGTGAAAGGCTGAGATGAATGGACGGGGTGACGGGAATGCCCGATCTGTTCCAGTCAGCAAATAACTTGCGTCAAGCGCAGAAGCGGCAAATAAACAACCCGCACGCAGCGTACTGCGGCGGGTTGCAATGGGCTCGCGTCGAATCAAACGGCAAGGCGAGCCTTGCGTCGCTGCGCGGCGAAACCCACCAGACCCAGTCCGGCCAGCAGCATGGCCCAGGTTTCGGGTTCGGGCACCGGGGTGACCTCTTCCAGTACTTGCAGGCTCACCTGATCCAGACTGTAGTCATACACGACCTTGAAGGCGCCGGTGCCGAAGCCACTCAGGGTGACGCCTCCAAAGAATTCGCCGGAGAGATCGCCGGTTGAGTCCAGGATGACGAACTCGTCCCCGATGGCGAAGTTGCAGGCGCCGAAGCATGACAGTGCCAGCGTGCCATTGAGACTGGCAGTGCCGTTAACCCCCAATAGGTCGAAGCTGGCAAGGTTGCCACAGTTGGATATCCAGTGAGCCCAAGGCTGTTTGGACGAGATTGCCGTTGATGGTCAGCGTTCCAATACCATTACCGCATCCCGATAAACAGCGGAGCAGGCGTGAATAGCAGCCCGGTTTACTCAATAGGTATGAGCCTCAAATTTGAGGCGTTCGCTTCGGGCGAGGGCCCGTCAGGCACGAAACTGATACCCGGGGCTGCCGCTTGGGGTTAGCGCGCCCGTGCCCTGGCGAGCCTGGCCTTCAACTCGGGCATGATGGCGGCGGCGGCCTTTTCGCCTTCCAGGATGGCCAGATGCCGGCCCTCGAAATCGGTGCTATTCACCTCTGCCGTCTTCGGCCGGATCACGAGGTCCGCATCCTCCAGTTCGTGGCGGCTGATGGCATGGCCCATGATGGCGAAGGTTTGCAGCAGCACATCGAGGGTGCCGGTGAGCTTGCTCTGGCGGCTCACATTGGAGATGTCCACGGCGATGACGAAGTCCGCGCCCATACTGCGCGCGGACTGGGCCGGTACCGGCGAGGTGAGGCCGCCGTCCACATAATCCCGGCCGCTGATCTCGACGGGTTGGAACACACCCGGCACGGCGCTGGAGGCGCGAACCGCCATGCCCGTGTTGCCCGAGCGGAAGAGCATCATTTCGCCGCTCTGCAGATCGGTGGCTACCACGCCCAGGGGTTTGGGCATCTTCTGTATCGGCAGATTTTTTACCTTCTGGTTGATGAAGTTCTGCAGGGCCTCGCCCTTGAACACGCCCCGGTTGGGCAGGGTCCAGTCCGCCACCATTTCTTCTTCCATCTGCAGGGCCTGCTTCTGCAGGTCGAAGCCGCTCATCCCCGAGGCGTAGAGCGCCCCCACCACGGAACCTGCACTGGTGCCCACCACCATGCTGGGCACAATGCCCTGTGCCTCCAGGGCCTTGATCACGCCGATATGGGCGAAGCCACGCGCCGCGCCACCGCCCAGGACCAGCGCGATCTTGAGCGGCGGTTTCGGTGTCGGGATGGGCGGCGTAGGCGCCGGGGGTGGGGCTGAACACGCAGAAAGCAGGGCGATGAGCAGGAGTATGGACAGACGGCGCATGAAAAAAATCGATCTCGGGTTAGATGCTTGATTATGGGGGGAGTGGTGATCGAACCGGGTTAGCTCAGATATTGGTTATCAGTCATGATGAACGCCCACAAAGGCCTCGCAGCCGGCGGCGTCAACAAATGACCCGCCCAGGCATCCTACCTGCATTTCGCATGTCGCTATGGGACGGTAACGCCCAAAAAAACCAAAAGAAAACCCCAGCCGTTTCCGGCTGGGGTTTGGTGGATGGTGGAGGCGGCGGGAATCGAACCCGCGTCCAAAAGCCCTCTACAGACAGTTCTACATACTTAGTCCGGTGATTTAGTGCTTTAACCTTGGTTACGCCCGCCGAACAGGCTGAACTTTGGCGAGTGGCCTTGATTTAATGTCTGCCCAAGCCACCCGGACAGCCACGATCATACTGAGATTACCCTACTGCCGGTTGCCCGGCCCAACCCGTATGCTGGCTGGTGTAGGGTCTAGCGCAATTAAGCGGCTAGAGCGTAAGTTTCGTCGTTTGCGTTTAAACGATTTTCAGTTGGATTTACGAGGTGCTCTGACCCTCGGTATGCCCTGCGCTGCTTCGCGACCCCTGTCGAAACCAGGTCGCCCCCTTGCACTGCTGCTTCAAGTGTACTGCATAGAGGGGTGTCTGGATGGAAAGTTCCCCGGTTTGATTCAGAAAATGAAAGGCGAGGGATCGCGCGTGATCGCAACCGCGACCATATAGCAAAACACCAGCAGGGCAGCAATCCATGCGGCAATACGCTGGCCTCGAGTTTGGCCGCGTTTGAGGGCAATGGTTCCGAGCACGATGTAGAGGATCAGTGCGAACAACTTGGCGCTGAGCCAGCCATTCACCAGCGGATATTGCCGGGTCAGTACGGCCAGGCTGATGCCGCTGGCCAGCAGCAGGGTGTCGTTCAGGTGCGGGACGATACGCACCCAGCGTGCGTGCAGCCGGGGCGATTCCCGCATCATCCAGACGCCGCGCAGCACAAACAACGCCAGGGTGAGGGCGATGGTGCTGAGGTGCAGTTGCTTGAGCAGGCTGAATGCCATGCTCAGGCAATCAGGTATTCAAGCGTTTCGAGCGGGTGGTGGATTTGCGCGTGCGCGCCCCAGGTGAGTGGCTGGTCGGCGGCGTCGAGGTAGCCCCAGGCGGCGACCAGTGCGGGCATGGCGGCGGCGTTGGCGGCCTGGATGTCGCGTTCGGCATCGCCCAGATACAGGCATTGCGCGGGCGTCGACGCCGCACAGCTCGGCGGCAGCGAGCATGGGTGCGGGGTGCGGTTTGGGTTGCGGGCAGGTGTCGCCGGAGACGATGCAGGCGGCGCGCTCGGCCAGATCAAGAATGGACATCAGCGGTTCGGTGAAGCGGGCGGGCTTGTTGGTGACGACGCCCCATTTCAATTGACGCGCGTCGAGGGCAGCCAGCAGATCGAGGATGCCGTCGAAAGGCCGCGAGTGGCGGCAGATGTTGTCGGCATACAGCTGCAGGAATTCCTCGCGCATGGATGCGAATTTCGCGTTGTCGGGGTGCAGGTCGAAGCCGACGCCAAGCAGGCCGCGCGCGCCGTGCGAGGCTTGCGGGCGGATGACGTCGTCGGCCAGCGGCGGCAGGCCGTGGCGGGCGCGCTGCAGGTTGAGCGCATAGCCGAGGTCGGGCGCGGTGTCGACCAGGGTGCCGTCGAGGTCGAACAGCACGGCCTGGATGCCATCAAGCTTGATTGCGTTGATTTCCATGCTTTACTCCCCACGCTGCGTTGCCAGCAGGTAGTTGACGTCGGTATCGGCTTCCAGCTTGTAGATTTTGGTCAGCGGGTTGTAGGTCATGCCGATCAGTTCCTGCACATCGAGACCGGCTTCGCGCGCCATGCGGGCGAGTTCGGCGGGCTGGATGAACTTGGCGTAGTCATGGGTGCCGCGCGGCAGCATTTTAAGGATGTATTCGGCACCGACGATGGCGAACAAATAGCTTTTGGCATTGCGGTTGAGGGTTGAAAAGAACACCCAGCCGCCGGGTTTGACCAGGCGCGCGCAGGCGGCGACGATCGAGGCGGGATCGGGCACGTGTTCCAGCATTTCCATGCAGGTCACCACGTCGAATTCGCCCGCGTGTTGCGCGGCGTAGTCTTCGGCCGACACCAGTTGGTAATCGACGCTGAGTCCTGATTCATACAGATGCAGCTTGGCGACCTTGAGCGCTTTTTCCGACAGGTCGATGCCGCTGACGGTAGCGCCGGCAGCTGCCATCGCTTCGGCCAGAATGCCGCCACCGCAGCCGACGTCGAGCACTTTCTTGCCAGCCAATGCGGCCTGCTGGTCGATCCACTTCAGGCGCAACGGATTGATTTCGTGCAGCGGCTTGAACTCGGAGTTCGGATCCCACCAGCGATGGGCGAGTTCGGAGAATTTGGCGATTTCGGCGGCGTCTACGTTGCTCATGAGGCTTTCCTATGCAGTGATTTTGGCGCGCCAATACGCGGCGCGGGCGCTCAGGTCGTCCGTGTCGAGGGCGACCAGACGGCGGTTATTAAGGATGTGTTTGCCATCGACCCAGACGTGGCTGACGTTTTCCCGCCCAGCCACGTAAACCAGGTGCGAGACGGGGTCGAACACCGGCTGGCTCGACGCTGTGGAAAGGTCGACCGCGACCAGATCCGCGCGTTTGCCGGGGGTGATGCTGCCGATCTGGCTGTCGAGATTGAGCGCACGCGCACCGCCGAGCGTCGCCGCCTTGAGCGCGGCGGCGGCGGGCAGGGCGGCCGCGTCGCCGCTGACCCCTTTGGCCAGCAGGGCAGCCAGGCGCATTTCGCCGAACAGGTCAAGGCGGTTGTTGCTGGCCGCGCCGTCGCTGCCGAGGCCGAGGTTGACGCCAGCCGCAGCGAGCTGGGTGATGGGGGCAATGCCGGAAGCCAGTTTGAGATTGGATGTCGGGCAATGCGCCACGTGGCAGCCATGCGTGACCAGAAACTCGATTTCAGCCTCGTTCAGATGCACCGCATGAACGCCGATGAAGTTTGGCCCCAGCAAACCCAGCCGTGCCAGCCGTTCCAGCGGACGCACGCCATGTTGTTTCAGGCTGTCCGAAATTTCGTCTGCGGTTTCGTGGAGGTGGGTATGAATGGGCAGACCCAGTTGCTCGGTTAGCGTGTTGATGCGGCTGAAAGTGGCGTCGGAGACGGTGTAGGGCGCGTGCGGCGCAAAGGCAAACGACAACAGGGGTTCGTCCTTCAGCGCATCGCGCATCGCCAGCCCTTTGGCCAGATAGTCGTCGGCATCCGTCGCGTAGGCGCTGGGAAATTCCAGCACGATCATGCCCAGCGTGGCGCGCATCCCGGCTTGAATAAACGCCTCACCTGCAGCTGCAGGGTAGAAATACATGTCGTTCACGGTGGTGACGCCGCCCGCAAGCATTTCGGCTGCGGCGAGCAGGGTGCCGTCGCGCACAAAGGCCTCGGAAAGGTGTTTTTTCTCGGCCGGCCAGATGTGCTGCTGGAGCCAGGCCATCAGCGGCTGGTCGTCGGCAAAGCCGCGCATGAGCGACATCGCGGCGTGGCAGTGCAGGTTGACCAGGCCGGGAATCAGCACCTGGCCGGGCAGGGCGAGGGTGTGCGCGGCGTCGTAGCGGGCCTGCGCATCGGCGGCGGGCAGCACATCGAGAATCTGGCCGTCCCGCACCACCACGGCGTGATCGGTCAGCGCCCCGTCAGGTTCGATGGGGATCACCCATTGCGGCAGGAGAAGGAGGTCGGCGGGCGCTTTCATGGTGGCCTGCATTTTCACTGTTTGCGCGAGGAATGGCAAAGCGCAGACATGGCAAGACGACGCCTGACCGAGCATGAAGCAGCTGGCAGTGCGGCAATTTGTCACATTCAGAAAGTCTTATATGACGTTAGCATCGGCTGCACATTGGTCTGGATGCCATAACAAATAGCCAGACACTCAAGGGGGTAGGAGATGCGAAAGGAGCTGAGCGCGTTGCTGTTGGCCGTGCCATGGTTGGCATGTGCGCAGTCGCACGATGCGCATATGCCGCAAGCGGCCACGCACGCCAGACCCGCCAAACCGGTGATCGCGGTAGGCGCTGCACTCGATCCCCAAGGCAGGCTATGGCTTGCTCGGGTGGAAAACCAGCAGCTATTCGTTGCCCATTCGGCAGACAATGGGGTGCATTTTTCAACACCGGTTCGGGTCACGCCCGAGCCCGAGGCGATCGCTGCGGATGGCGAGAATCGCCCGAAAATTGCGGTGTCGGCTGACGGCGTGGTGTTGCTGAGCTGGACCCAGGCGCTGCCGCAGAATTTCGCCGGCAATATTCGTTTTGCCCGTTCGGTCGACGGCGGCAAGACTTTTGCAGCCCCGATAACGCTGAACGACGATGGCCGCATCACCAGCCATCGCTTTGATTCGCTGGCCATCGACGGCAAAGGGCGGGTAGCGGTGGCTTGGCTCGATGCGCGCGATCGCGACGCAGCGCGGGAAAAAGACATCGCGCGCGGCCGCGATGCGGGCAAAGATAAAGGTGGCGCATTTTCAGGTGTCTCGGTCTACACCGCTCAGTCCACTGACAACGGCGCGAGTTTTAGCGCCAACCGCCGTCTGACGATGCATACCTGCGAGTGCTGCCGCACCTCGATGGCCTGGAGCAATGCCGGCCCCGTCGTTTTCTGGCGCAATCTCTATGACGTCAACACGCGTGATTTCGCGCTCGCCCATCTGGATGATGGTGCAGTGCGGCGGGCGACCGACGACGAATGGCAGATTGATGCGTGCCCGCATCATGGCGGCGGCCTGGCCGTTGATGGTCGCGGCGCGCAGCATCTGGTCTGGTACACCAACGGCAAGAACCGCCACGGCCTGTTCTACAAACGCATCGAAGGCGCAGCCCAAAACTTGAACCTCGGTGAATCGTCACCCATGTCGATTGGAAATGCTGCTGCGCAAGCCGGACATCCCGACGTCGTCGCGGCAGGCAATCTGGTGCTGCTCACCTGGCGCGAATTCAACGGCAAGGTCTATAGCGCGCACGCCATGCGCTCGGACGATGGCGGTGCTTCGTGGCATCCCCCCATCCGACTGGCGGAAGCGACAGGCGCTGCCGATTACCCGCTGCCGCTGACCGACGGCCAGCGTGCACTGGTGGTATGGAACGCGGCTGCGGAAGGGCTGCGCGTGCTGCCGGTTGCATCCGGGGGCTCTAAATGAAGCGTGTTCTGGCGTCGTGGGCATTGATATTGATGGCGTGGGCAGCGCCTGCTGGGGCCGCTGAGCCGAAGGCATTCACCGCGACCAGTCTGGCCGCCATCCAGGCGAAATACGCCGGGCGGCCGTTCATTCTGAGCTTGTGGTCAGTCAACTGGTGCGGCCACTGCATCACTGAGCTCACCCTGTTGGGTCAGGTTGCCAAGACCCGCAAGCAACTGCCGCTGGTGCTGGTTTCAACCGATACGCCGGAGTCCTCGGTCGCGAT
Source organism: uncultured Hydrogenophilales bacterium (assembly GCA_963818665.1). Taxonomy (GTDB): domain Bacteria; phylum Pseudomonadota; class Gammaproteobacteria; order Burkholderiales; family Thiobacillaceae; genus Thiobacillus. The sequence continues at coordinate 105,341 of CAWFTM010000018.1, forward strand.
TGAGCAAACCCAAAAACGTCTTGGCTTGGCACAGGTGGACAGTTGGGTGTTTGACGACGACATCCCGGAACGCCTGCGTCAGGCGATCGATCCGTCGTGGCACGGGGAATTGCCGCGTACGTACTTGTACGATGCGCACCATCAACGCGAGGCAGTGGCGGGGGTGTTGAGCGAAGTGCGCTTGCGCGCGTGGCTGGAACGAAACCGGTAAGCCACTAATGACAAAAATAGAAGGGGAGATATGAAACTGAGACATGTTGTGTTCGCGCTGGCAAACGGGGCGATGTTTCCGGTTGTTTACGCTGAACAGGCGCTGCCGGAGTTGACCATCAGTGCGCCGCAACCCCCCGCTGTGTTGAGCAACAACCCCTCGCCGTCGGCGCAGGTGACGCAGGAACAAATCCGGGAAATCAACGTGATCAATGTGGAGGACACGTTGAAGTACGTGCCCAGTCTGTTCATCCGCAAGCGCTATGTGGGGGACCCCAACGGCATTGTCGCGACGCGCACCACCGGAAGTCTGCAAAGTGCGGAGTCGCTGGTGTATGTGGATGGCTTGTTGCTATCTAACCTGCTCGGCAATTCGTTCAGTTTTCCACCGCGCTGGAACCTGGTCGGTTCTGAAGAAATCGATACGGTCGATGTGATGCACGGCCCGTTTTCGGCGCTGTTGCCCGGCAACTCGGCGGGCGCGACGGTGATGATGACGACCAGAACGCCCGAAAAATTCGAGGCCCATGCCCGCGCGCAGGGTTTCAGCCAGCCCTCGTTCAAGCAATACGCCACTGATGACAGCTACAGTGGGCATCAGGAACAGGCAAGTTTAGGCGCGCGGGTGGGTAATCTGACTTGGGCGTTTTTTGCCAACCATCTCGACAGCTACGCGCAACCCATGAACTTCGCGACGGCGACGCTTGCTTCGGGCACGGCAGGCGCCAGCACACCCGTTAACGGAGCGGTGTTGTTCAATAGCGCGACCAGTGAGCCGAGCGTGATGTATGGCGCGACCAGTATCGACCACGTGGTGCAGGACACTGCCAAGATCCGGCTGACCTACGATTTCAGCACCTTCAACACAAGGCGCGTTGACCTACGGTTATTTCCGCAACGACAGCTTCACCGACACGCAAACCTATCTCACCAATGCGGCTACCGGCGCGGAAGTGTGGGGCGGAACGGTCAATATCGGCGGACTCAACTACACCATCGGCACCCGCCTTGCGCCGTCCGACAGCAACACCGAGAACACCTTGCTGGGGTTGAGTCTCAACAGCACGCTTTCAGCGAATTGGCGGGTCGAGCTATCGGCGAGCGATTTCAACACGCTGACCGACACGTCGCGCACGCCAACCACAAGTTCAGCATCGGCGCAGCCGGGAGCAGCCGGTGGAGCTGGGCGCGTGGCCTTCGGGGATGGCACTGGCTGGAGCACGTTTGATGCGCGTGCCATCTGGAAATCGCCGCAGCGTGTGCATGAAGTCAGCTTTGGTTACCACTATGACCGCTATCACATCGAAAGCCAGACCTTTACCGCAAGCAACTGGAAAAGTGAGGCCAGTATCGGCGCTGCACCGACCAGTTCGTTCGAGGGCGACACCCGTACCGATGCGCTGTACGTGCAGGATGCATGGAAGTTCGATCCGCGCTGGACGCTGACTGCGGGTGTTCGCCAGGAACGCTGGCAGGCGCTTGATGGTCTGCGCTATAGCTCGACCCCTTTCACCAACCCGTTGGGCGTAGCTGTGAATCAGTTTGAATACGCTGATCGCGACGAGAATTTCTCTTCACCAAAGCTGTCGCTGGCCTGGCAGGCTTCGCCCGAGTGGCGGCTGCGTGCATCCGTGGCGCGCGCGTATCGCATGCCGACGGTGAGCGAACTGTTCCAGACCGAGACGCATGTCGGCTCAAATACAACCTATATCAGCGATCCCAACCTCAAGCCCGAGAAGATCCTCGCCACCGATTTGTCCGCCGAGGGCGCGGTTTGGGGCGGCAACCTGCGTTTGTCGTTGTTCGATTCGCATACCGACGACGCGCTATATAGCCAGACCGACAGCTCGGTTACGCCGAACGTCACCAATGTCCAGAATATCGACCGCATTCGCGTCACCGGTGCAGAAGCCGTTTACGACGCGCAGAACTGGTTGATCGAGCGGCTGGATATTTCGGGCAGCGTGACCTACGCTGATTCGGAAATTCTGGATAACGCAGCTTCACCGACCAGCGTCGGCAAGGATGTGCCGCGTGTGCCGGACTGGCGCGCGAGCATTTTTGCGACCTATCGCTTCGACGACCGCTGGAGCAGTTCGTTGGGTGCGCGTTATAGCGGCCTGCAATATGGACGGCTCGACAACCTCGACACCAACCACGACGATACCGGCGGCATAGGTCGCTATTTTGTTGTGGATGCCCGTGTCGGCTACCGTTTCAACGATCTGATGCGCGCTTCGCTGGGGGTCGACAATCTGACCAATGACAAATACTTCATTGGCCCGCATCCACTCCAGCAGCGTACCTGGCATGCGGAATTGCGGCTTGACTATTAATTTGGTAGATCAGTTGAGATCGAAGCGCGCGGCTGGGCTGGCACTGGTGATCGCACTCCACATTGTGGTGCTCTACGGTCTGATGAAAAATCGGATCGTGCCCTTGCCAGACAAGGTCGAGACGCTATTCGTCAATTTCATCCAGCCGCCAGAGCCGTTGCAGCCCGAGCCGCCCAAACCGAAACCGCATGAACCGCCGAAAGCAGTCAAGCTGGAGAAGCCGCGACCGCCCGAGCCGCACGCGCATCTGGTTGTCGAGGCGCCGGCCGCACCAACTGATTATGTAGTGCCGTCGCCACCCGCCCCTCAGCCGCCTGCACCAGCGGTTGAGGCGCCACCTTCGCCCCCCCAGCCTGCCGGGCCGGTTAGCCTGTCCGGCGAGCTGTCACTGGCCTGCCCGACCCGTACGCCGCCTAAATACCCAGCCCAGTCCCAGCGTGCAGGCGAGTCGGGACAGGTCGTGTTGCGCGTTGAGCTCGACATCGACGGCCGGGTCGACGCCGCCCGCATCAACACCAGCAGCGGTTACAAACGGCTCGACGAGGCAGCTCTGAACGCCGTCAAGACCTGGCACTGCAATCCGCCGCTGCGCGATGGCCAACCGGTGCGCGCCATCGCGCTGCAACCCTTCAAATTCAACCTCGAATAAAGGCATCTCATGGAACACAGTCTGGGCTTTGCCCACTTCCTCTCGCAAACCGATGTGCTTGGTCGCATTGTGCTGGCCATGTTGATGGCGATGTCGGTGGCGAGCTGGTATCTCATCGTGACCAAGTCGCTCGACAACGTCCTGGCCGGGCGGCGCGCGGAGGCATTTCTCAAGCAGTTCTGGGCCGCCGATTCCTTGCAGCAGGTGCGGACTGCGCTGCATCTGCGGCCTGCCGACAGCGCGTTTGCCGAACTGGCGCGGGACGCGCTGGATGCGGCGGGCGATTCTGAAAAGAACGGCATGCAGAAACTGGCGGCGGCCGGTGGCTTGAGCGAGTTTCTCACCCGCCTGCTGCGCAACGGCATCGATCAGGAAGCCACGCGGGTCGAACATGGCCTGACAGTTCTTGCTTCCGCCGGATCGGCTGCACCCTATATCGGCTTGTTCGGCACGGTGTGGGGGATTTATCACGCGCTGGTCAACATCGGTCTGTCGGGGCAGGGCACACTGGACAAGGTTTCGGGCCCGGTCGGCGAGGCGCTCATCATGACCGCGCTGGGGCTGGCGGTGGCGATTCCTGCCGTGCTCGCCTACAACGCCTTCAATCGTCGCAACCGTGTGTGGCTGGCCAGGCTCGATGCGTTTGCGCATGATCTGTACGCGGTCATCACCGTGGGTGAAAAAGCCAACAGCTCGGCGGGCGAAGCGCGCCCGCTGCATGTCGTGAAAAAGGCCTAAGCCATGGCGATGGGAAGCTTCGATCCGCGCCGCCATCAGGCACCGATGGCGGAAATCAATGTGGTACCGCTGGTGGACGTGATGCTGGTGCTGCTGGTGATCTTCATCATCACCGCGCCGCTGCTGACGCATTCGGTCAAGATTGATTTGCCCAAGGCCAGCAATGCACCCAACATCACCCAGCCTGACCATATCGAATTCGGTATCCGCGAAGGCGGCGCGCTCTACTGGAACGGCGCGCCGGTGGCGCTGGAAGCACTCGGGCCGCGCTTTGCCGCCGAGGCCCGCAAGCAGCCGCAGCCTGAGCTGCATATCCGTGCCGACCGCCATACGCAGTACGAAACGGTGGCGCAGGTGATGTCGGCGGCTGCAAAATCGGGGTTGGTGCGGATTGGATTTGTAACGGACCCGTCGCGGTAGCCCATGGCCCCCACCCATCCGGGTGGGTAGGCCATGCTAAAATCACGGGCTTTTAGATCAATAAAAAGCCGGTTATGGAACAGTTTGCCAAGGAAACCCTCCCGGTCAGTCTCGAAGACGAGATGAGACGCTCCTACCTCGATTACGCGATGAGCGTGATCGTGGGGCGCGCTTTGCCGGATGTGCGCGACGGCTTGAAGCCGGTGCATCGTCGGGTCTTGTTCGCAATGAACGAGCTGAGCAACGACTGGAACAAGGCCTACAAGAAGTCTGCCCGCGTGGTCGGCGACGTCATCGGTAAATACCACCCGCACGGCGATACGGCGGTATACGACACCATGGTGCGGATGGCGCAGGATTTCTCGCTGCGCTACATGCTGATCGACGGCCAGGGCAACTTCGGCTCGGTGGACGGCGACAACGCGGCGGCAATGCGTTACACCGAAGTGCGGATGGCGAAAATCGCGCACGAACTGCTGGCCGACCTGGACAAGGAAACGGTCGATTTCGGGCCCAACTACGACGGTTCCGAGTTTGAGCCGCTGGTGCTGCCGGCCAAGATCCCCAATCTGCTGATCAACGGCTCGTCCGGCATCGCGGTGGGCATGGCGACCAACATTCCGCCGCACAATCTCACCGATATCTGCGACGCGCTGTTTGCGCTGCTGGACGATCCCGAAATCGACATCGAGGCGCTGATCGCCATCGTCAAGGCGCCCGACTTCCCCACCGCCGGCATTATTTACGGCCTCTCCGGCGTACGCGACGGTTACCGCACCGGCCGCGGCCGCGTGGTGATGCGCGCCACCTGCCACTTCGAGGATGTGGGCAGGGAAGGCGGCAAGCAGGCGATCATCATCGACGAACTGCCCTACCAGGTGAACAAGGCCAATCTGCTGATCAAGATCGGCGAACTGGTGCGCGAGAAGCAGATCGATGGCATTTCCGACCTGCGCGACGAGTCCGACAAGTCGGGCATGCGCGTCTACATCGAGCTGAAGCGCGGCGAAAACGCCGATGTGGTGCTGAACAATCTGTACAAGCAAACGCAGATGCAGGACACCTTCGGCATGAACATGGTGGCGCTGATCGACGGCCAGCCGCGTTTGCTCAACCTGCGCGAAATCCTCGATGCCTTCCTGCGCCATCGCCGCGAAGTCGTCACCCGTCGCACCGTGTTCGACCTCAAGAAGGCACGCGAGCGTGGCCATATTCTGGAAGGTCTGGCGGTGGCGCTGGCCAACGTCGACGATATCGTCGAACTGATCAAATCGTCGGAGACTCCACTGATCGCCAAGACGCGACTGCTGGAAAAGGCGTGGAAATCGGCGATGGTCGAGGAAATGCTGGCGCGCATCGATCCCGAGTATTCGCGCCCGGTGAACATGGGGCCGGAATTCGGCCTGCACGCTGACGGCTATCACCTGTCGGAGATTCAGGCGCAGCGCATTCTCGAGATGCAACTGCAGCGCCTGACCAATCTGGAATCCGACAAGATCATTGGTGAATACAAGGAGATCATGGCGAAAATTGCCGATCTGCTCGACATTCTGGCCACCCCGGCACGCATCACCCTGATCATTCGCGACGAGCTGAAGCAGATTCAGGATCAGTTCGGCGACGGTCGTCGCTCGGTGATCGTCGAGAACGCGCAAGACATGTCGATGGAGGATCTGATCAAGCCGGAGGAGATGGTCGTGACCCTGTCGCACGGCGGTTACATGAAGTCGCAGCCGATGGACGACTACCGCGCGCAGAAGCGCGGCGGGCGCGGCAAACAGGCGGCGGGCACCAAGGACGAAGACTTCATCGAGAAGATGTTCGTCGCCAATACCCACGATTTCATCCTCTGCTTCTCCAACCGCGGGCGCATGTACTGGCTCAAGGTGTACAACGTCCCGGCGGGCGGACGCGCGGCGCGCGGCAAACCCATCGTCAATCTGCTGCCGCTGGAAGACGGCGAAAAGATCAACGCGTTGCTGCCGGTCAAATCCTTTGACGATGAGCACTACGTGTTCATGGCGACCAGCAACGGCATCGTCAAGAAAACACCGTTGTCCGACTTCTCGCGTCCGCGCACCGCAGGCATCATCGCCGTGGGACTGGACGAGGGCGACTTCCTCATCGGCGCGTCGATCACCGATGGCCGCCACGATGTGATGCTGTTCTCCGACGGCGGCAAGGCCGTGCGCTTCGACGAAAACGATGTGCGCCCGATGGGCCGCACCGCGCGCGGCGTGATCGGCATGAAGCTCGCCAAGGGCAAGAAGCTGATTTCGCTGCTGGTGGCCGAAGACGAGAACGACTTTGTGCTGACCGCGACCGAAAACGGCTTCGGCAAACGCACCTCGATCACCGAATACACCCGCCACGCGCGCGCGCACGCAGGGCATGATCGCGATCCAGACCAGCGAGCGCAACGGCCGCGTGGTCGCTGCCACGCTGGTGAAGCCGGATGACGAAATCATGCTGATCACCACCGGCGGCGTGCTGATCCGCACCCGCGTCAAGGAAATCCGCGCGATGAGCCGTTCCACCCAGGGCGTCACCCTGATCAATCTGGACAAGGGCGAAACGCTGATTGGTCTGGAAAAAGTAGCTGAAACCGATAACGAAGAGGAGACACCCGCATGACCATTTATAACTTCAGCGCCGGCCCCGCCGTGCTGCCCAAAACCGTGTTGCAACAGGTGCAGGCCGAACTGGTCGATTGGCACGGCAGCGGCATGTCGGTAATGGAAATGAGCCATCGCGGCAAGGAATTCATGGGCATCGCGGCCGAGGCGGAAGCCGACTTGCGCGAAGTGATGGGCATTCCGGCCAATTACAAGGTGCTGTTCCTGCAGGGCGGCGCGTCGAGCCAGTTTGCGATGGTGCCGATGAATCTCTTGCGCGGCAAAGCCAGCGCGGATTACCTGAATACCGGCGAATGGTCGAAAAAAGCGATCAAGGAAGCCAAGAAATACGGCGCGGTAAACGTGGTGGCGAGCAGCGAAGACAAGAACTTCAGCTACGCGCCGACGCAGGACACCTGGAAGCTCGATCCGAACGCGGCCTATGTTCACTACACGCCGAACGAAACCATCGGTGGCGTGGAAATGTTCTGGACCCCCGACACCGGCAGCGTGCCGTTGGTGGCCGACATGTCGTCGACCATTCTGTCGCGCCCGATCGATGTGTCGAAATTCGGCCTGATCTACGCCGGTGCGCAAAAAAACATCGGCCCGGCCGGACTCACCATCGTCATCGTGCGCGACGACCTGATCGGCGAGACGGTGAAAGGCACGCCGACCATGTTCGACTACAAGACCCACGCCGACAACGAGTCGATGTACAACACGCCGCCGACTTTCGCCATGTATACGGCCGGTCTGGTGTTCAAGTGGCTGAAAACAAATGGCGGCCTCGTGGCGATGGAAAAAACCAACCGCGAAAAGGCCGGGCTGCTGTACAGCAAGATCGACGCCTCCGGGTTTTACAACTCGCCGGTGGCGCTGGACAACCGCTCCCTGATGAACGTGCCGTTCACCCTGGCCGACGCTGCGCTCGACGAAGCCTTTTTGAAAGGCGCGAAAGAACGCAATCTGCTGCAGTTGAAAGGCCACCGTTCGGTTGGTGGCATGCGCGCGTCGATCTATAACGCCATGCCGCTCGCCGGCGTGCAGGCGCTGGTTGGCTATATGAGTGATTTCGAGAAAAACCAGGGTTAAACCATCATGGCTCAAGCGCGCAAGATTCTGACCCTGAACGCCATCTCCGCCAAAGGGCTGGCACGGTTGCCGGAGCATTACACCGTGGGCGGCGATGTGGTTGACGCAGACGGCATTCTGGTGCGCTCGGCCAACATGCACGAGATGGATATTTCCGGTGTCGGTGAAGGCCATTGCCCGCGCCGGTGCCGGGACCAACAACATCCCGGTGAAAAAGCTGTCCGAACGCGGCGTGCCGGTGTTCAATGCGCCGGGGGCAAACGCCAACGCGGTGAAGGAACTGGTCATCGCCGGGATGCTGCTTGCTGCACGCAATCTGGTTCCCGCGATTCGCTTTGTCGAGGGTCTGACCGGCTCGGACGAGGAGATGCACAAGGCGACCGAAGCCGGTAAAAAAGCGTTTGCGGGCAGCGAGCTGCCCGGTCGTACGCTGGGCGTGATTGGCCTCGGTGCCATCGGTTCCTACGTCGCCGAAGCTGCAATCAAGCTGGGCATGAACGTGGTCGGCTTCGATCCGGCGATTACGGTGGACGCCGCATGGCGCCTGCCGTCGCAGGTCAAGCGTGCAGAGAACGTCGAGGATGTGCTGCGCATGGCGGATTTCGTCAGCCTGCATGTGCCGCTGATCGACGCGACCCGCCATCTCATCAACGCCCAGCGTATCGGGGTGATGCGTCCCGGTGCGGTGCTGCTCAATTTTGCGCGTGAAGGCGTGGTCGATAACGCGGCTGCGGTCGAAGCGCTCGATGCCAACAAGCTGCATGCCTATATCTGCGATTTTCCGGCGAATGCGCTCAAGGGTCATGCCAAGGTCGTCGCGCTGCCGCATCTGGGCGCCAGCACCGAAGAAGCAGAGGAAAACTGCGCAGTGATGGTCGCCGAGCAGCTGGCTGACTATCTTGAAAACGGCAACGTTCTTAACGCGGTGAATTTCCCCAACGTCGCCATGGCGCGCGAGTCGAATTTCCGGATTGCGATTGCCAACGCCAATGTGCCCAACATGGTGGGTCAGATTTCATCGGTGCTTGCCAGCGCCGGAATCAACATCCACAACATGCTCAACAAGTCCAAGGGCGACATGGCCTACACCCTGGTTGATATTGACAGCGCCGTGACCGATGTCGTGATGCAGCAACTTTCAGCGATTGCCGGCGTACTCGCTGTGCGGAATCTGCCTGCATGATGGACGAGGCTCATAGCGCGCCTGGCGCGCTCAATGAACAGAGTGCGCCTGCTGCACTCAATGACCTGGGTGCGCTGCGTGCGCGCATTGATGGCATCGACGACGCCATCCTGAAACTGCTGTCGGAGCGTGCGGGCATTGCCCAGCAGGTGGGACGCGCCAAGAAGGGCGAAAAAATCTATCGGCCCGAGCGTGAGGCGCAGATCGTGCAGCGTTTGCGTACGGCCAACCCCGGCCCCTTGTCGGGTGACACGGTTGAGCGCCTGATTCGCGAAATCATGTCGGCTTGCCGTGCGCTTGAACAAACCACGCGGGTTGCTTACCTTGGGCCGGCAGGCACATTTAGCCAGCAAGCCGTGCACAAGCAATTCGGACATGAAATCGATGCGCAGGCCGAAGCCGACATCGATGCCTGTTTTCACGCGGTGGAAACCGGACGCGCCGATTTCGCTGTAGTGCCGGTAGAAAACTCCACTGAAGGCGCGATATCGCGCACGCTCGATCTGATCGTCGCGAGCCCACTCAAAATCTGTGGCGAAGTGATGCTGCCGATCCACCAGATGCTGATGCGCAAGCAAGCCAGCCTGGAAGGCATCACCCGCGTGTATGGCCATGTGCAATCACTCGCCCAGTGCCAGCAATGGCTTAGCCGCCATCTGCCGCAGGCAGAGCGTTTCAGCGTCGTCAGCAACAGCGAGGGTGCAAGGCGTGCGGCTGCCGAGCCCGATGCCGCGACGCTGGGCAGCGAAGCGGCTGCCGAGTTGTACGGGCTGGCCGTGGCAGCGGAACGCGTTGAGGACGAGGCCAGCAACACCACCCGTTTTCTGGTTCTGGGCAAAACCGACGCCGCACCGTCGGGGCAGGATAAAACCTCGCTCGTCGTGGGCGTTCACAATCAGCCGGGAGCGGTGGTCAAACTGCTGCAACCCCTGGCTGATGCCGGGATTTCCATGAGCAAGCTTGAATCGCGTCCGGCACGCTCGAGCAACTGGGAATATCTGTTTTTTATCGTGTGCGAAAACCATCGCCAGGACCCCGGGCTTACCGCTGTGCTGGCTGAAATTGAATCGCGCGCTGCCTTCCTCAAAATTCTCGGCTCCTATCCTGCTGCGCTGTCATGAATTGCTGTGATTTAACCCCAGCCCATGTCCGCGCCATCGCTCCCTATCTTCCCGGCAAACCCATTTCCGAGCTGGCGCGTGAACTGGGGCTGAACGAAGCCGATATCGTCAAACTGGCGTCGAACGAAAATCCACTTGGCCCCAGCCCGCTGGCATTGGCGGCGGCGCAGGATGCATTGTTTGATATGGCGCTTTACCCGGACGGCGCGGGGTTTGCGCTGAAGCAAAAGCTGGCGGCGAAATGGAACGTGGCCGCAAACCAGATCGTGCTGGGCAACGGCTCCAACGATGTGCTGGACATGGCTGCGCGGGCGTTTCTTGCGCCGGGCACGTCTGCGGTTTACGCGCAGCACGCCTTCGCGGTTTACCCCATCGCCACGCAAACCGTCGGTGCGCAGGGCATTACGGTGCCTGCAAAAAATTACGGCCACGACCTGGAGGCGATGCGTGCAGCCATCCGCGACGACACCCGCGTGCTGTGGATCGCCAACCCCAACAATCCGACCGGCACATTTTTGCCGTGGGCAGACGTCGAGGCGTTTCTCGAAACCGTGCCGCAGCAGGTGCTGGTGGTGCTGGATGAAGCCTACGGCGAGTTTCTGCCGCACGCCGAGCGCTGCGATACCACCGCCTGGCTGGCGCGCTTCCCCAATCTGCTGATCGTCCGCACCTTTTCCAAGGCGTATGGTCTGGCCGGATTGCGCGTTGGTTATGGGCTCGGCGATGCTGCAGTCATCAATTTGCTGAACCGGGTGCGCCATCCTTTTAACGTCAACGCGCCCGCGCTCGCGGCCGCGGAGGCCGCACTGGATGATGTTGATTTTCTGGCGCGCAGCTATGCGCTTAACTCGGCGGGCATGGCGCAACTGGCGGCGGGCTTGAGCGCACTGGGCGTGGACGGCGTGCCGTCGAAAGGCAATTTCCTGCTGGCGAAAGTAGGTGATGCCGCGCGTATCAACACCGAACTGTTGAAGCGCGGCGTGATCGTGCGTCCGGTTGGCAATTACGGGCTGCCTGAGTTTCTGCGCGTGTCGGTCGGATTGGCGGGGCAGAATGCCCGCTTCCTCGATGCCCTGAAAGCCTGCCTGTGATCGTCGACACGCTCGCCATCGTTGGCACTGGCCTGATTGGTGGCTCGTTTGCCTTGGCGCTCAAACAAGGCGGTGCCGTGCGACGCGTGATCGGCGTAGGCCGCAATCCTGCCCGGCTCACCGTCGCACGTGAGCTTGAGTTGATTGATGGCGTGGTTGATTACACACAAGCCGGGCAGGCAGACTGCATCCTGCTGGCGCTCCCGGTGGGCGAAACCGAAGCCGTGTTGCGGCAGTTGGCACCCCATCTGAAACCTGGCGTGATCATCACCGACGCCGGCAGCACCAAGCTCAATGTGGTGGATGCTGCGCGCGCAGCACTCGGCACGCGCTTCGCGGATTTTGTACCCGGCCATCCGATTGCCGGTTCCGAGCAAAGCGGGCCAGGTGCAGCGCGCGCTGATTTATTTCAAGGTAAAAAAGTCGTATTGACACCGCTGGCTGAGACCCGCGCCGACGCACTCGAAACCGTCAGGGCACTGTGGCTGGCGACCGGCGCACAGGTCGAAACACTCGATCCTGCCCAGCACGACCGCGTGTTCGCCGCAGTGAGCCACCTGCCGCATCTGGCCGCGTTTGCCCTGGTCGACGAACTGGCGCAGCGCGCTGACGGCGACACTTACTTCCACTTCGCCGCCAGCGGCTTTCGCGATTTCACCCGTATCGCCGGCAGCAGCCCCGAGATGTGGCGTGATATTGCGCTGGCGAACAAGGATGCACTGCTGGCTGAGCTGGATGCCTATCTGACCGCCCTGCAAGCCCTCCGTTCGGCTGTGTCCACGGAAGACGCCGCCACCCTGCTGGACATGTTCACACGCGCTCGCACCGCGCGTGAACATTGGTTGAAGACGCGGAAAGTGTAGGATGCTCGCGGCCGCAGGCCGTTGTCCGTTGAATGAAATCATTCATTCCGACCTTCGCATAAATATTGACTGTTGACCCCTATTCACACAGGACGTTTGATGGATTTTCTTGATTTACCTGCCTGCACCGCCACCCATGGCACAGTGCACCTGCCCGGTTCCAAAAGCATTTCCAACCGAGTGTTGTTACTGGCGGCGTTGGCCAAGGGCACGACACGGGTGCGTGCGCTGCTGGACTCCGACGACACCCGGGTGATGCTGGATGCCTTGCGGTTGCTCGGCGTGGGGGTGGCGCGGTTGGGCGATTCCGACGATTACGAAATTACGGGCGTGGGTGGCGCATTTCCGGTGAAGCAGGCTGAGCTCTTCCTGGGCAATGCGGGGACGGCTTTCCGTTCGCTGACTGCGGCCTGTGCCTTGTCGGACGGCGAGTATGTGCTGAAGGGCGTGGCGCGGATGCATGAGCGGCCAATTGGCGACTTGGTCGATGCATTGCGGCTGTTGGGCGCACGGATTGATTACCTGGGGCAGGAAGGTTTTCCGCCGCTGCAGATCCATCCTGCAACACTGGCGGGCGATACCACCCAGGTGCGCGGCAATGTGTCAAGCCAGTTTCTGACTGGCCTGATGATGGCGCTCCCGCTACGGCAGCGCAGCACCTCCATTGAAGTCTTAGGCGAGTTGATTTCCAGGCCTTACATCGGGATTACCCTGGCGATGCTGCACCGCTTCGGCGTCGCAATCGAGCAGGACGGCTGGCAGCGCTTCACGATTCCGGCGCAGGCTCGCTACCAGAGCCCGGGTGAAATCTGGGTAGAAGGCGATGCCTCGTCGGCGTCGTACTTTCTGGCGGCGGGCGCGATTGGTGGCGGTCCGGTACGGGTGGAAGGGGTGGGGCGGGACAGCGTGCAGGGCGACGTGCGTTTTGCCGACGCATTGGCGTTGATGGGTGCCCAAATCGAAATGGGGCCCAACTGGATTGAAGCGCGTTCACCCAAAAATGGCAGTCTGAATGCGATCGAACTGGACTGCAATCACATCCCCGATGCCGCGATGACGCTGGCGGTGGCGGCGCTGTTTGCCGACGGCGTGACCACGCTGAACAACATCGCCAGCTGGCGGGTGAAGGAAACCGACCGCATCGCGGCGATGGCGACCGAGCTGCGCAAGGTTGGCGCAACGGTGGAGGAGGGCGCGGATTACATTCGCATCACGCCGCCGGCAAACCTGCTCCCCAACGCGGTGATCGATACCTATGACGATCACCGCATGGCGATGTGTCTGTCGCTGGTGACCCTGGGCGGTGTGCCGATACGCATTAACGAGCCGGCATGTGTGAACAAGACCTTCCCAGCGTATTTCAAGGTGTTTGCGGAGATCGCGCAATGAGCATCCCATCACCCCTCACGCCATACTCTTCACCGGTCATCACCATCGACGGCCCTTCCGCCTCGGGCAAGGGCACTGTGGCAGAACGGGTAGCAGCCGTGCTTGGCTTTCACTTTCTCGATAGCGGCGCGCTCTATCGGCTGACTGCGCTGTCCGCGATGAAAAACGGCGTGGCGCTCGATGACGAGGCGCGTGTGGCGGATTTGGCGGCGGCGTTGCCCGCCACCTTTCGCGACGGCGCGGTATGGCTGGATGACGAAAACGTCAGCGACGCGATCCGTGCCGAGACGGTGGGCGAGGGCGCGTCGAAAGTGGCGGCGCTGCCCGCGGTGCGCGCAGCATTACTTGATCGCCAGCGTGCCTACCGGCAAGCGCCGGGTTTGGTGGCTGACGGCCGCGATATGGGCACGGTGATCTTTCCGGACGCGGTGGCCAAGGTTTTCCTCACCGCCAGCGCCGAGGCACGTGCGGAAAGGCGATATAAGCAGTTGATCGGCAAGGGGAACTCTGCTAGTCTAGCCGCCCTTGTTGCGGACATGCAGGCGCGAGATGCGCGAGATACTGCCCGTTTGGTGGCTCCGCTGAAGCCTGCGCCGGATGCGCTGTTTCTCGATACCACCGCGATGGATGTCGAATCGGCCGTGCAGGCCGTTCTGGCTCACTACCGAAACAAGCTGTAAGTGAAGTTTTTCCGTGTCAGTTCTGCGCCCGCAGGCTGACGATGTGCAACTAACCCCGTCCTCACCGACGGACCAAGAAGGTTTTTAATGTCTACTGCTACCGCTTCTACCAATCTCGATTCCATGGACAACTTTGCCGCGATGTTTGAGGAATCCCTCGAGCACCAGGAAATGCGCCAGGGCGAAGTCATCACCGCTGAAATCGTCGGCATCGACGGCAACTTCGTGACGGTGAATGCCGGCCTCAAATCCGAGAGCCTGATCCCCATCGAAGAGTTCAAGAACGATCTGGGCGAAATCGAAGCCAAGATTGGTGATTTCGTGGCCGTAGCGATCGAGTCGATTGAAGACGGCTTCGGCGCGACCAAGCTGTCGCGCGAGCGCGCCAAGAAACTGGCTGCGTGGCTGGATCTGGAAGTTGCGATGAACGAAGGCCGTATCGTCACCGGCATGGTGCAGGGCAAGGTCAAGGGTGGTTTGACAGTGCTGGTAGGCGGTTTGCGTGCTTTCCTGCCGGGTTCGCTGGTTGATACGCGTCCGGTCAAGGACACCACGCCATTCGAATACAAGGAAATGGAATTCAAGGTCATCAAGCTTGACCGCAAGCGCAACAACGTCGTGGTGTCACGCCGTGCTGTGCTGGAAGAAACCATGGGTGCTGACCGCGAAGCGATGATGGAGAATCTGAAGGAAGGCTCCATCGTCAAGGGCGTGGTGAAGAACATCACCGACTACGGCGCATTTGTGGATCTGGGCGGCATCGACGGCCTGCTGCACATCACCGACATGGCATGGCGTCGCGTCAAGCACCCGTCCGAAGTGGTCACCGTTGGCCAGGAACTCGAAGCCAAGATCCTGCGTTACGACACCGAGAAAAACCGTGTCTCGCTCGGCATCAAACAGCTGGGCGATGATCCGTGGGTGGGCATTGCACGCCGCTACCCGCAGGGCACCCGCATGTTCGGTAAAGTGGCCAACCTCACCGACTACGGCGCATTCGTTGAAATCGAAGCCGGCATCGAAGGTCTGGTGCACGTCTCCGAAATGGATTGGACCAACAAGAACGTCAGCCCCAACAAGATTGTGCAGTTGGGTGATGAGGTCGAAGTCATGGTGCTCGATATCGATGAAGACAAGCGCCGCATCTCGCTCGGCATGAAGCAGTGCAAGTCGAACCCGTGGGAAGACTTCGCGATGAACTTCAAGAAGGGCGACAAAGTCAGCGGCGCGATCAAGTCGATCACCGACTTTGGCGTGTTCATCGGCCTGGCTGGCGGCATCGACGGCCTGGTTCACTTGTCCGACCTGTCCTGGAATGTCCCCGGCGAAGAAGCCGTGCAAAACTTCCGCAAGGGCCAGGAAGTGGAAGCCGTGGTGCTTGGTATCGACCTCGAGCGCGAGCGTATTTCGCTCGGCATCAAGCAGATCGAAGGCGATCCGCTGACCAGCTATGCCACCGGCAACGAGAAGGGCAGCATCGTCAAGGGCACGATCAAGACAGTCGAAGCCAAGGGCGCCACCGTGCAACTGGACAGCGACATGGAAGGCTATCTGCGCGCATCCGAAGTTTCGCGTGACCGCGTTGAAGACATGCGTACCCACTACAAGGAAGGCGACGAGATCGAAGCCATGATCATCAACGTTGACCGCAAAAACCGCGTGATCAACCTGTCGATCAAGGCCAAGGACATGACCGAGCAGGATTCGGCCATGAAGAAAATGGCAGCTGATACTTCGGCCGCCGCCACGGGTTCGACCAACCTCGGCGCGTTGCTGAAGGCCAAACTCGAAAACAAGAACGCTGAGTAATCCATGACCAAGTCCGAGCTGATTGCTCAACTGGCGGCTCGTCATTCGCAATTTTCAGTTGCGGATATCGAGATGGCGGTGAAAACGGTCCTCGACGCGCTGGCAAAAAACCTGTCGCGCGGCGAGCGTATCGAAATCCGTGGCTTTGGCAGTTTTAGCCTGAGTTTCCGTCCAGCCCGTCTTGGCCGTAATCCCAAGTCAGGCGAGCGCGTGCAGGTTCCGGCCAAGTACGTGCCGCACTTCAAGGCAGGCAAGGAGTTGCGTGACCGGGTGGACTTCCCGCTTTGAGTCGCTTGATTGCGCCCATATCCCAGGGCGCAGCAATTTATGTGGGTGAAAACGGCGCGTTTAGCGCCGTTTTCTTTTGGTCCGTCCTTTTTGAAGCCCACCCACAAAGGTAGAATGACAGGCAACACCTACACGCGATAATCCATGAAAAACATCACCCGTTATTTGGGGCTGGCGCTCAAACTGCTCGTATTCCTGCTGGTGTTGGGTTTTGCTTTGAAAAATAGCCACAGCGTCATGTTTAACGCCTATTTGGGGCAAGTGTGGCAAGCGCCCCTGATTGTCATGCTGGGATTGGCATTTGTACTGGGCGTTCTCACAGGCGTGCTGGCCTTGTTGCCAAACCTGTTCCGCCTGCGGCGCGAAGTAGCCCGCAAATTGCGGGAAGGCGAAGCGGACACTGCCATCATGCAACCTGACATCCCCGTGGTGTGACGCACGATGGAATTTGAGATCTGGTGGCTGTTGGCGTTTCCCCTGTTTTTTGTGTTGGGCTGGCTGGCCGCGCGTGTCGATATCAAGCAGGTGGTCACCGAATCCCGCGCGCTTCCCAACTCGTATTTTCGCGGTCTGAATTTTCTGCTCAACGAGCAGCCGGACAAGGCGATCGAAGCCTTTCTCGAAGTCGTCAAACTTGAACCCGAAACCATCGACCTGCATTTCGCGCTGGGTGCATTGTTTCGCCGTCGTGGCGAACTGGATCGTGCCATCCGCATGCACGAGAACTTGCTGGAGCGTGAGGGCCTGGCTGAAGAGCAGCGTCTGCGCGCACAAGGTGAACTCGGCCAGGACTATCTGAAAGCCGGTTTGCTCGACCGCGCTGAAGAAGTGTTCGGCAAGCTGCTGGAAACGCCACAACACGGCCTGGCGCGCACGTATTTGCTGGAAATCTATGTGCAGGAAAAGGACTGGCAAAAAGCCATCGATGCTGCCCGTGAACTGGAAAAAGACACCAGCAAACCCCTTAACGCCGACATTGCCCATTTTTACTGTGAACTGGCCTTGCTGGATGCGGCCAGGGGCAATCCCGACGCGGCGGCGGCCCACTTGCAGCAGGCGCTGGCAACCAACCGCCTGTCGGTGCGCGCCAATCTGATGGCGGGCGACCTCGACGCAGCGTCAGGGCAGCATGAAGCTGCGATTGCCGATTGGCGTCTGGTCGAGACACAAAGCACAGTGCACATGGCTCTGGTGGTCGAGCGCGTGCTGGGCAGCTATCGACAGCTAGGACGTCTCGATGAGGGCGTACTGTGGCTGCGTGCCTTGTATGCGCGGCAACCCTCGCAGGATGTGTTCAGTGCACTGTATCTGGCGGTCTCGGAAACGGAAGGCGCAACTGCGGCCACCCAGCTTGCACGCGAGGAGTTGCGCCGCAACCCCAGTTTGCGCACGCTGGATCGCCTGCTTGAAGCGCAGCTGATTAATGCCGAACCCGGTGAACGCGAGCTGCTGCAAGTGGAAAAGAGCCTGGTGGCAGCGCACAGCCAGCGCATGATGCGTTATCAATGTGACAGTTGCGGGTTTAAAGCCAAGCAGTTTTTCTGGCGCTGTCCGGCGTGTGGCCGTTGGGACAGTTTCGACCCCGAGCGGCGCGAGGGGGAAGCCTGATGCAAGCGGCAAACGATAAGGTTCCAGTAGCGTGATGAACTCGACGAAGATTATTGTGGCGCTGGATTTTGCCGATGCGGCATCCGCGCTGATGCTGGTAAAACGGCTCGATCCGGCGCTGTGCCGGCTCAAGGTCGGCAAGGAGTTGTTCACTGCGGCAGGCCCGGAGTTTGTTCGGGCACTGGTTACGCGCGGCTACGATGTCTTCCTTGACCTGAAATTTCACGATATTCCCAATACCGTGGCGGCGGCGTGCCGTGCGGCTGCGGGACTGGGTGTGTGGATGCTCAACGTACACGCATCAGGCGGTTCCCGCATGATGATGGCCGCCCGCGAGGCACTGAGCAATCCAGCAGGGCCACTGCTGATTGCGGTGACGGTGTTGACCAGCATGAGCGCCGAAGACCTGAGCGAAGTCGGTGTGACCGATGCGCCTGCCGATCAGGTGTTGCGTCTGGCTCGCCTCGCGCAACAATGCAAACTGGATGGCGTCGTCTGTTCGGCGCAGGAAGCAACGATGCTGCGCGCTGATTTGGGCGCGAACTTTCGCCTGGTGACGCCTGGCATTCGTCCGGCGGGTGCCGAGGCGGGCGATCAGCGCCGGGTGATGACGCCGGTGCAAGCATTGAGCGCCGGGGCCACCGATTTGGTGATTGGCCGGCCCATTACAGCTGCTGCCGACCCGCTGGTCGCGTTGCAGCAAATTCAATTTGATATACATAAAGCCTAGGGAGACGGTGTGAAAATTACGGTAATTGGCACGGGTTATGTGGGTCTGGTCACAGGAACCTGCCTGGCTGAAGTCGGCAACGAGGTGTTGTGCCTCGATCTGGATCCGAAAAAAATCGAAACCCTGAAGGCCGGCGGCATCCCCATCTATGAACCCGGGCTGGAGGACATGGTGCGCCGTAACGTCGCAGCCGGCCGGCTGTCATTCACCACCAATATCGAAGAATCGGTGGCGTACGGCGAGATTCAGTTTATTGCGGTCGGCACCCCGCCGGATGAAGATGGTTCGGCCGACTTGCAATACGTCGTGGCAGCAGCGCGCAATATTGGCCGCCACATGGCGGGCTACAAACTGGTCGTCGACAAATCCACCGTTCCGGTCGGCACAGCGGACAAAGTGAAAGCCGCCATGCAGGAAGAGTTGCGCCAGCGCGGCGTGGCGCACGAATTCAACGTCGCCTCCAACCCCGAGTTCCTGAAGGAGGGCGCGGCGGTGGAGGATTTCATGAAGCCCGACCGCATCGTGATCGGCACCGACAGCGAGCGCGCCACTGAGCTGCTGCGCCAGTTGTACGCGCCGTTTCAACGTAATCGCGATCGCCTCACGGTCATGGATGTGAAGAGCGCCGAGCTCACCAAGTACGCGGCCAACGCCATGCTGGCGACGCGCATTTCCTTCATGAACGAGCTTGCCGTGCTGGCGGAGAAGCTCGGCGCCGACATCGAGCAGGTGCGTCATGGCATCGGCTCCGATCCGCGCATCGGCTATCACTTTCTGTACGCCGGTTGCGGTTACGGCGGCTCGTGTTTCCCCAAGGACGTCCAGGCACTGCGCCGCACCGGCCAGGAAAACGGCGTCACCTTGCGGGTGCTGGACGCAGTGGAAGAAGCCAACGAGGTGCAGAAGCAGATTCTGGTCAACAAGCTGACCGCGCGCCTGGGCACCGATCTCAAGGGCAAGCGTTTCGCCATGTGGGGGCTGGCGTTCAAGCCCAACACCGACGACATGCGCGAAGCGCCCAGCCGCAGCATGCTGGAAGCCTTGTGGGCGATGGGCGCGAGCGTGTCGGCCTACGATCCTGCGGCAATGGAAGAAACCCGCCGCATCTACGGCGAGCGGGCTGACCTGTTGCTGGTCGACAGCCCGATGGATGCGCTCAAGGGCGCCGACGCGCTGCTGATCGTGACCGAGTGGAAAGTGTTCCGTAGCCCCAATTTCGACACCATGAAATCGCTGCTCAAAACCCCGCTGATTTTTGACGGGCGCAACTTGTATGAGCCGCAGGCCATGCGTGACATGGGGTTTGATTACTTGCCAATAGGGCGGCAGTAATGTGCGGTGCTGTGGGACAGCTACGCTGTTGAGTGGATGTGGATATGACTGACGCGAATCCCTACAAATCCATCGAAGACACCGTTGGCAACACTCCACTGGTGCGTTTGAAGCGCATGCCCGGCCTCACCAGCAACATCATCCTCGTCAAACTCGAAGGTAATAATCCGGCCGGCTCGGTGAAAGACCGCCCGGCGCTGGCGATGATCGACGCTGCGCAGGCGCGCGGCGACATTCATCCGGGCGACACGCTGATCGAAGCCACTAGCGGCAATACCGGCATCGCGCTGGCGATGGCGGCGGCGATGCGCGGTTACAAGATGATTCTCATCATGCCCGAGCACCTGTCGATCGAGCGGCGGCAGACCATGCGTGCGTTCGGTGCCGAACTGCAACTGGTGAGCAAGGAAGCGGGCATGGAGGGGGCACGCGATCTGGCGATTGCGATGGAGAAACAGGGCATCGGCAAGATCCTCGACCAGTTTTCCAACCCCGACAATCCGGAAGCGCACTACCGCACCACCGGCCCGGAAATCTGGCGCGACACCCAGGGCAAAATCACCCATTTCGTGTCCAGCATGGGGACCACCGGCACCATCATGGGTTGCTCGCGTTACCTCAAGGAACAGAATCCCGCGATCCAGATTATTGGCGTGCAACCCAATGAGGGCGCCCAGATTCCCGGTATCCGAAAATGGCCACAAATGTG
>CAWFTM010000019.1:0-98746 GCA_963818665.1 uncultured Hydrogenophilales bacterium
CGCACGTCATCGCCCAGTTCGTCGATGAAGCGCGACGGCTCGCAGGCGACCGATTCGCGGGCGCGCTTGCGGCGTGAACAGTAGGACAGGGTGAGCGATTTCTTCGCGCGGGTGACGCCGACGTACATCAGGCGGCGCTCTTCTTCCAGGCGGCCTTCGTCCACCGCGTCGCGGTGCGGCAGGATGTTTTCCTCGACGCCGACCAGGAACACGTGGCCGAACTCCAGGCCCTTGGCGGCGTGCAGGGTGGACAGGCGCACCATGTCGGGTTCTTCTTCTTCGCGGCCTTCCAGCAGGGTGATCAGCGCGATGGTCTGCGTCAGCTGCAATAAATCCTTGCCGTCTTCCTCGCCTTTCTTGGCGATCCAGGCGGCGAATTCGAGCACGTTGTTCCACTTGCTCTGCGCGGCGCGGGTGTCGTCCTGGTCGAATACATAGACTTCGTAGTCGATGGTTTTCAGCAGGTCGTTCAGCACTTCGCCGGCCGGTTCGCGGGCCACGCGTTCCTCGAAGCGGTTGATGAAGTTGCAGAACTCGACCAGCGGCGCCAGATGGCGTTCGCCGATCTGCGACGCGGCCGCGGCCGAGAACACCGCCTCGAACAGGCTCACGTGCAGGGTGGCGGCGACCTGGCCGAGCTTCTCCAGCGTCGCCGCGCCGATGCCGCGCTTGGGCGTGGTGACGGCGCGGATGAAGGCCGGATCGTCGTCGCTGTTGGCGATCAGGCGCAGGTAGGCGATGACGTCCTTGATTTCGGCGCGGTCGAAAAACGACTGCCCGCCGGACAGCTGATACGGCACCTTCTCGTTGCGCAGCGCCTGCTCGAACACGCGCGCCTGATAGTTGCCGCGATACAGAATCGCGTAGTCGCGCCACTCGGTGCGGTGCTGGAACTTGTGCGACAACAGCCGCATCACCACCGATTCGGCTTCGTGCTCGTCGTCCTTGGTCGGCATCACCTGGATCGCGTCGCCATGTCCCAGATCGCTCCACAAGCGCTTTTCGAACAGCTTGGGGTTGTTGGAGATCAGGCTGTTGGCGGCTTTCAGGATGCGCACGGTCGAGCGGTAGTTCTGCTCCAGCTTGACCACGTGCAGATGCGGGTAATCCTCGCGCAGCTGCTGCAGGTTGTCGGCCGACGCGCCGCGCCAGCCGTAGATCGCCTGGTCGTCGTCGCCCACCGCGGTGAACGCCGCGCGCACGCCGGTGAGCTTTTGCAGCAGCCGGTACTGCGCAATGTTGGTGTCCTGATATTCGTCGACCAGGATGTGGCGCAGCCGGTTCTGCCACTTTTCGCGCAGCTCGGCATGGGTGTCGAGCAGTTCGGCCGGCAGGCGGATCAGGTCGTCGAAATCGACCGCCTGATAGGCGCGCAGGGTGGCATCGTAGCGATCGTAGATCTTGGCGTAGGCGCGCGCGTTGTCGTCTTCAGCCGATTTGCAGCGGCGGCGGCGGGCGACTTCAGCTCGTTCTTCCACAGCGAGATGCGCGACACCGCACGGCGGATTTCCTGCTTGTCGGTGGTCTTGAGGATTTCCGACACGATGCCGGCCGCGTCGGCCGAATCGAGGATCGAAAACGCCGGTTTCAGCTCGGCGAATTTCGCGTCCTCGCGCAGCATGCGCAGGCCCATCGAGTGGAAGGTGGTGACGATCAGGCCCTTGGTGTTGACGTTCTGGGTCAGCTTCGCCGCACGCTCCTGCATCTCGCGCGCCGCCTTGTTGGTGAAGGTGATCGCGGCGATCGATCCCGGCTTGTAGCCGCACTCGCCGATCAGATAGGCGATCTTGTGGGTGATGACGCGGGTCTTGCCCGAGCCGGCGCCCGCCAGCACCAGCAAGGGGCCGTCGAGGTATTTCGCCGCTTCGCGCTGCGGCGGATTGAGTGCGGCAAGCAGGCTCATGCGCCGCCGAATTCGCGCGCGAGGTACGCGTTGATGTCGCCCGATTCATACAGCCAGGTTTGCTTGCCCTCGGCGTCGGTGATCAGCAGGCACGGCACCTGCGGCTTGCCGCCGCCCGCGATCAGCGCCGCGCGATGGACTGCGTCGTGCTGCGCGTCGCGCAACTCGATGTCGAGCGACAGGCGGCGGATTTCCCGGCGGGTTTTCAGGCAGAACGGACAGGTGGGGTAGTGGTACAGCGCCAGAGTGCGGGTGCGCGCGTCGACCGCCTGCTGCGCTTCCGCGCTGCGCACGACGCCTTTCGGACGGGTGAGCCAGAACCACGCCAGCATGAACGGGGTGAGCGCGAGGCGCAGGGTTTTGAAAAACAGACGGATCAGGGGTTTCATTGCAGGGGTGTCACGTGGAGTTCAGGCGGGAGCGCTATGATGCAAAGCAAAACAGCGCCAAAGAAACCGTATTTTATATGTCTACCTATGCCATTGGCGATCTTCAGGGTTGCCACGACTCCCTGCTGCGTCTGCTGGACAAGATCCGATTCGACGCAACGACCGACCGGCTGTGGCTGGCCGGCGATCTGGTCAATCGCGGGCCGGATTCGCTGGGCGTGCTGCGTTTCCTGAAATCGCTGGGCGATGCCGCGATTTCGGTGCTGGGCAATCACGATCTGCACCTGCTGGCGCTGGCCGAAGGCTATGGCCGCATCCACAAGAGCGACACCCTCGACGAGGTGCTGGCGGCGCCGGATCGCGACGAACTGATGCACTGGTTGCGCCGGCAAAAACTGGCCTGGCGCGAGGGTGACTATTTAATGGTGCACGCAGGCGTGCTGCCGGGCTGGACGGTGGACGACGCGATGCGCTATGCGCACGAAGCCGAGGCCGTGCTGCAGGGCCCGGATTACGCCGCATTTTTCGAACGCATGTACGGCAACACGCCGACGCGGTGGGACGAAAGCCTGACCGGCATCGAGCGCCTGCGCGGCATCGTCAACACCTTCACCCGGCTGCGCTATTGCACGGCCGAAGGCGAAATCGAGTTCCAGCACAAATGCGCGCCCGGCCTGCAGCCGCCCGGCTGGCTGCCGTGGTTCGAGGTGCCGGGGCGGAAAAGCGCCGGCACGACGTGCATCATCGGCCACTGGTCGACGCTGGGGCTGCGCAACAATGCGGACTTGATCGCGCTGGATACCGGCTGCCTGTGGGGCAGTCGGCTGACCGCCGTCAGGCTGGAGGATCGGCAGGTGTTTTCGGTGAAGTGTCCGCAGGTGAGACGCCCGAAAAGCCTGGTGAGCCAAAGCCTGGCACTTTCCGCCTGCGCCGCCAGTTCGCGCCGGTGGCCGTCCGGCGGGATCGGTTCGCCGAACTGCAGCTCGGCGAGGAGGCCGGGTTCGCTGACGATGTTCATCAGGCTTTGCCACATGCTGATGTCGTCGATATAGGCCGGTGCGGTGGTGGGTTCGCCGTCCAGCGTGCGATAGCGCAAGGCCGCCGGCACGATCGGGCAGTTCAGTTCGACCGCCGGTTGCAGCAGCGACGGCATGAATCGCCGCAGGCCGCGCCCGTCGCTGGTGGTGCCTTCGGGAAACACCGCCACCCAGGCACCGGACTGCATCAGTGTGCGCATCTCCGTGTTGATGCGCGCGGTATCGGCGCGGCGGCCGCGTTCGATGAACAGCGTGCCGGTCTTGTGCGCCAGCCAGCCGGCCACCGGCCATTGCCGGACTTCCGCTTTCGACACGAAGTGCACGCGCTGCGCAGCGTAGATCAGGTAAATATCCAGCCATGACACGTGATTGCACACCAGCAAGGCGCCGCCGGGCAGGCTGGGTGCGATGCCTGCGTGCAGCCGCACGCCGATCACCCTGAGCAGCCGCCGCGCCCATGCCGTGATGGCACGGTCGCGCTGCACCGGGCTGAGCAGGGGGAAGACCAGTCCCGCCAGCGTCACCCCCCAGACGAGGTGCAGCATCAGCCGGCTGATGCGGAGGGGGCGGCGGAGAAAGGCGGGCAGGCGGGCGAACGTCACCCGCTCATTGTAAGACGCGCCATGCCCGATTTTCTGCTCATCTCAGGCAATAAACCGGCGGGCATAGCTGCGGTTGAGTTGCGCCATCGGCAGCAGCATCAGCAGGTCGGCGGTGTTGAAGTCGGGATCCCAGGCCGGTTCGCCGCACACCATCGCGCCGAGCCGGGTGTAGCCCTTGATCAGCGGCGGCAGCGCGGCGGTCTGGCCGTCGTCGAGCGATTCGACCGGCAGGCGATAACGCGGATGGGCGTGCCATTCGACCGGCGCGAGGTGACGCTGGACGATCTGGCGGTAGACGCTGGCGGCGGCATGGCCGCCGTCGGCCATGCCGATGCTGGCGCAGCCGATGATGGTTTCATGGCCGTAGTGCGTCATGTAGTCGGCCAGCCCCAGCCACAGCCGGGCGATCACGCCGCCGCTGCGATGGTCGCGGTGCACGCAGGAGCGGCCGAGTTCGGCCATGCGCGGGCGCAGGAAAGCCAGCCGGGTGAGATCGAATTCCTGTTCCGAGTAATAACTGCCGACGCGTCGGGCGGCGTCGGGCGGCAGGATGCGATAGGTGCCGACGACTTCGCCGTTGACGAGTTCGCGCACCAGCAGGTGGTCGCAGTAGGGGTCGTACAGATCGGTGTCGTGCCCCGGCAAAACGGTCGACAGGCGCGCGCCCATTTCTTCGGCGAACACCTGGTAGCGCAGGCGTTGCGCTTCGCGGATTTCGTTGTCGTCAACCGCCAGCGAAACGTGGTAGCGGCTGGCGGGACTGGCTTGAGCCGGGTTGAGTGGGCTCTGGCTGCGGACGTCGAGCATGGGGCGCTCCCATTGATGGAATGCGCCCAGCTTAGTGAGACGGTATTAATCCGGCGTGACGTTCAGGTTGCTAAACGATGAATGCGATCAGTTGCATATTTGGTTAATGCGACACCCGCGTGGTGCCGCCACCCGACAGCACGCGCACGCGGTCGCCGACGTAGAAAGCTTCGTCCGCGGTCTGGGTAATCGCAATCAGGCGGCCCGAGTCCAGCTTGACGGTGATTTCGACGCCTTGACTACGGGTGGTGGACTCTTCTACCGCTGCACCCCCAAGACCGCCCAGCACCGCGCCCACCGCGGTGGCGATCGTGCTGCCGGTCCCTTTGCCGACGGTGCTGCCTGCCACGCCGCCGACCACTGCGCCTGCACCCGCGCCGATCGCTGTTTTGGTGCCCTCGATATTCACGTCACGCACCGATTCCACCACGCCCATTTGCACCTCCTGCACGGTGCGGGTCTGGTCGCGTGAATAGTCCTTGCCGCCGGTGCCGCTGGCGCAGCCACCGAGTGCGATGGCTGCCACGATCAGCAGGGCGAACGGAATGCGTTGACCGGGTTTGAGCATGAGTGTCTCCGATGAAAGGTGGGGTGCCGGGTAGGCCGCGCCGCAGCGGCAAAGTTCAGAGCGTTTTGCCAAAAGCCTGCTTGAGCCGCGCGGCAATGTCATCCCGCGTCGGCTGGTGATTCTGGCCGCCGCGTTGTTCGATCTTGATCGCGCCCATCACGCTGGCGAGCTGGCCGGTGGTTTCCCAGTCCAGTTCACGCGCGATGCCGTAGAGCAGGCCGGCGCGGAAAGCGTCGCCGCAGCCGGTGGGGTCGAGCACCTGCGCCGCGGGCACCACCGGAATCTCGACCACCTTGCCGGCGACATAGAAGCGCGAGCCGGCTTCGCCGCGCGTCACCACCAGACATTTCACTTTGGCCGCCAGTGCGTCGAGCGACGAGGCCGGTGCGAGCCTGCAACAGCTCGGCTTCGTAATCGTTGAGCGTCACGTAATCGGCCAGCCCGACCATTTCCAGCAGTTCGTCGCCGGAAAACAGCGGCATCCCCTGGCCGGGGTCGAACACGAATGGAATGCCTGCCGCGTGGAACTGGCGGCAGTGGTTCAGCATGCCGTCGCGGCCGTCGGGCGAGACGATGCCGAGGCCGATTTCATGCGCCTGGCTGGCGTCGTTCTGATGCGAAAAATTCATCGCGCCGGGGTGAAATGCGGTGATCTGGTTGTCGGCCAGATCGGTGGTGATGAACGCCTGCGCGGTGTAGTTGCCGGGCATGTGGCGGATCGCCTCGCGCGAGATGCCAAGGCCGTCCAGCCGCTCCGCGTAGACGCCGAAATCGTCGCCGACCGTTGCCATGATGACCGGCTCGCCGCCCAGCAATTTCAGGTTGTAGGCGATGTTGCCGGCGCAGCCACCGAACTCGCGGCGCATCTCCGGCACCAGAAACGACACGTTCAGCATGTGAATCTTGTCGGGCAGGATGTGATGCTTGAAATGATCCTGAAACACCATGATGGAATCGAAGGCGAGGGAACCGCAGATAAGCGTGCGCATGATGGGTCTTGGGCCGGGAGAGGGATGGGATTGAAAAAACCAGCCCGGATTATACGCAGGCCGGGTGTGCGCTTTTCACGCAAGATTCACGCGCCTGACCGCGCAGCTTCATCTGGCGCGGCCATGCTGCGCGCATGAACACGCGCCGCACCGCATTGCTCTGGTCTGTTCCGGCCGCCCTGTTTGCCGGGGATGTGCTGGCGTGGGGACTCTACACCCACGTCTATTTCGCGCAGTTGCTGGTGTGGGCGGTGCCCTTGCTCGATCCCGCCTTGCGGCGTGCGGTGCGCCGCTTTCCGCAGCGCCTGGTCGCCGGCGCCTGCCTGCCCGATCTGGCGCTGGTGGGCTCCACCGCGCGCACCCGGGCGTTCGATGCCAGCCACCGCTGGGAAACCGCGCATGCCCTGCTGGGCGCGGCGCACGACGATGAATCGCGCGCCTGCGCCGTCGGTGCGATCAGCCATTTGTGGGTCGATATCATCGCCCACAATCACTTCGTACCCGCGCATGAGCACTTGTGGTGGAACGTGCCGATGCTCACCCATGCCGCAGCGGAATGGGCGATGGACCACCACATTGCCCGCCACGTGTATCGTCCGCCCGCCACCCTGCTGCAGGCCGACGACTGGCTGGTCGAGTATGTCGCGCGCAATTTCGACTGCAACCCTGCGGCCAGTAGCCGCGCGATCAGGCAACTGGCGGGGGCCGAGGCCGCGCTGCGGCACAGCCGCCTGCCCAGGCTGCTGCATGGCATGGGACGCGCGTTCGACTGCAAGCTGGGGTCGCGCTTCGACTACTACATCCAGGAAGTCACCACCCGGCTGCCGCAGCTCAATCGCGTGCTGGCGGGCGAAGCCCCGGCCTGGCTCGCGGATTGCCCACCGGTGGCGCTGGCGCGCGAACGCATCGCGGCGCATGCGCCGGAACTGGTGGCGTGCCGGATGCCGCTGCCGGGGGATCTGTTCGAAGGGGTGAGCCAGCCGGACTTGCGCAAGGCGGCCTGAGGCGCCGCTCAGACGCGCGCGGTGGCGGACGCTCTACTTCACAGCGCCAGGGTCAGCGCCACCACCGCCCCACCCAGCAGGGCGCCCACCAGCACATCGCTCACGTAGTGCAGGCCCAGCACCAGACGCGACAGCGCGACCAGCGCGGTAAACGGCCACACCAGCCAGCCGAGCGCCGGGTAATAGGCGGTGGCGACCAGGCTGAACACCACCGCATGCAGGGTGTGGCCGGACGGGAAGCTGAAGCGGTCGAGCGGCGCGGTCAGGCAGCAGATGGTCGGGCAGACCTGATACGGGCGCGGCCGTTCGGTCGCGCCCTTCAGCCATTTGTAGACCAGCGTGCCGAGCAGGCCGGCGATGATCATGTGCAGCACGGCAGGCACCGCATCCCAGCCGTGCCAGGCGAGCAGCGTCAGCATCAGCGCGTACCAGAACACGCCGTCGCCGAGGCGGCTGGCGAGGCGCATCAGGCTCACTTCCCATGCGGGCAGGCGCACGCCGTTGAGGCGTTCGAGCCACGCATGTTCGCGCGCGGCCAGTCGATTGAGGCCGTGGAGGGCGGCAAGACTTAGACGAGCGCTGCGCATGATGGGCTCCTTGAGACGTTGACCTTATCCGGTACGGGCGGCGGACGACCATTCCAGCGCGGTGTCCGCCGCAGGCTGGGGGTGCGCCAGTCGCAGCAGCACGTGTTCGAAGCGGTCGATGATGGCGTCCCACGACAACTGCGCGGCGCGGGCGGCGGCGGCTTCGCCGAGGCGACGTTGCAGGCTGGCGTCGGGCGCCAGCGCCGCGGCCTCGGCGATGAAGGCGGCTTCGTCTTCCGGCGTGACCTTGAGACCGTTCTCGCCGTGGCGGATGACTTCTTCGGCGGCGGCGCAATCGTAGGCCAGCACCGCCAGACCGGATGCCATCGCCTCGATGGTGACGTTGCCCCAGGTTTCGGTCAGGCTGGGGAACAGAAACACGTCGCCGCTGGCGTAATGCGCGGCCAGGGCGTCGCCGATCTGGGTGCCGCAGAAAATGGCGTCGGGACGCTGGGCCTGCCAGCTTGCGCGCTCGGGGCCGTCGCCCACCAGCACCAGGCGGGTGGCAGGATGCGCGTCGCGCATGGCGTCCCAGGCGCGGAACACCAGTGCCAGATTCTTTTCGGCGGCGAGCCGCCCCACATACAGCGCCACGGTTTCGTGGTCGCTCACGCCCCAGCGGGCGCGCAGCGCGGCATCGCGGCGGCCGGGGTGAAACAGCTGGGTGTCGACGCCGCGCCCGATGATTTCGATGTTCTCGTAGCCGTGGCTGTGCAGTTCGCGGCGGATGCCTTCGGTCGGCACCAGGGTGACGGCGGCCTTGTTATGAAACTTGCGCAGATAGGCCACGATGGCGCGGCGCAACAGGCCCAAACCGTAGTGCTGACTGTAGCTCTGAAAATTGGTGTGGAAATCGCTCGCCACCGGCAGCCGCAGCTTGTTGGCCGCGGCCAGCGCCGACCAGCCGAGCGGGCCTTCGGTGGCGATCTGCACCACGTCCGGGCGGCTGATGGTCCACAGCCGGGTCAGCGCGGCCTTGGCCGGCAGCCCCATTTTCAGGCCTTCGTAGCGCGGCAGGGCGATGCCGTGCTGCAGGTGTTCGGTGAGGGTGGCGGTGGGCTGCGGCTGGTCGTCGGCGCCCTGGCGCGGGCGGATCAACTGGATCTGGTGGTTGCGTATCTGCAGGCCGTTGACCAGGCGGCCGAGCGTCATCGCCACGCCGTTGACTTCGGGCGGATAGGTTTCGGTCACCACCGCGATGCGCAGTTGCGGGCGCGGCGACGGCAGTATCTGGCAGGTGAATTCGGCAGCATCCATGCGCGCAGCTTGCGCGCGGCATGCGACAGCCAGATGAAGACGGGGTGACGGTTTGGTGAAACGGACGGGCCTGCCGTTCAGGCGGCCAGCGGCAGCGACTGCTGCGCGATTGCCTGCAACATCAGGATGTCGCGGTAGGCGTCCGGCTCGAAGCCCTGCCGGGTGCCGCCGCGATGATCGTAGATCAGGTCGTTGAAGAAGGCCTCGATCGTGGGCGAGTTCCACTCGTGCTGGAGCTGTTCGAGCAGGTGGGGGTACGCTTCCAGCCCCTTGCCGGGCTCGCTGTCGCTGGAAACCGGGTGGCTGCTGAGGTTGACGTTGAAATGACGGCGGCACTCGGTGCTGGCGGCGGCATAGGCGGCGCTATCGCCGGTGCGGTGCAGCAGGTCGAGCAGCAGCAGCCACGGCACCGGCGATTCGGTGGGCGCGTCGCGCAGGTGTTCCTGCAGCAGATGCGCCGCGAGATCGCTGTGACCATGCGCCATGAACACTTCGGCCTGGTCGAGGATGTCTTCCTTGACCTCGGTGCCTTCTTCGCGCGGCGGCTGTGCGATTTCAGGCATTCGCTCGGGGGGCTCCGGCGTGAAGGCCGGCATCAGCGTCATGTCGGCCAGCGTGGGCGGGGCGTCCGGGCGCGACCACGGCGCGGCGTGCGGCCGATCGGGCAGAGAGGCGTTGCGCTTGCGCTGAAGCAGCCAGGCGGCCCATGCGCCGCCGCCACCGAGCAGCCCGATGACCAGCAGATACAGCGGCCATTGCGCAGGCTGTTCGGGGGGCGGGGGCGGCGCCACCGGGGGGGGCGTGGCGGCGCTCCGGGCTTCCAGTGCGGAATAGCGTTGTTGCAGCGCGGCCAGTTGCGCTTCCAGGTGGGCCAGCTTGCGGTTGAGTGCAGTGTTGTCGTCCGACAGTTCGGTCGTCGTGGGGACGGCTGGCTGCAGTGGAGCCGGCATTTGGGGGTCGGCCGCAGGCGATACGCCGTGTTTTCCCGACAGCACCAGCCGCGGGGTGTCGGCGACGGTCGGCTGCGGGCGCGCCACCGGCGCGGGTGGGGGGGCGTCAGCGGGGCGGGCGGCGACAACGGGCGCGCGTTTGACGCGCTGCGGTGGGCGGCTGGCCTTCCTGGGTGCCGGCGCGGGTGTCGCGATGGGCGCCGCAGGCTGCTCCACGACGGACGCTTCCTGGGCGCTGACCGTTTCCATCTGCGCGGGCGGGTCGAGCAGCACGACGTACTCCCGTTGCAGGCGGGCATCGCAATTGGCTACCAGCACGAACTGCGCAACCGGATCGTTGACCGGCTGCGCGGTGCGGATGTGCAGCAGTGTCTGTGCGCCTGCCTGTTCGATGCTTAATTGCGCGCGTGGCGGGGGGGCGATGTTTCCTGTGCCGGCGTCGAGGCTGAAACAGTCCGCTGCGGTGGCGGGGGTGATGTCCAGCAGGGCGACGGTCGCGTGCAGCGGTTGTCCGAGGAAGGAACGCACGCTGATGTCGCCCAGCCCGAACGCTGCGGCGGAACCGGCATGACACAGACACAGCAGGAGGCAGACGGGTTTGAGCTTCACGCAGGCACTGAATAAGGGGTACACCCCTGTATTCCGGCCAAGAACGCCATGAACTTTAGGGCAAGCGCAAAATTGGCATGCTTTTTGGCCACCGGTTCAGTTCAGCAGAACCAGTGCCCACACCGCCACCACATTCACCAGCGCGATCATCACGGCCGCGCTGCCCATGTCCTTGGCGCGTTTGATGAGCAGATGGTGTTCCAGGGAAATGCGGTCGACTGCCGCCTCGAGGGCCGAATTCAGCAATTCGACCATGAGCACGCCCAGCACGGCGGCGATCATCAGCGCGCGCTCGATCCCGGTTTCCCCCAGATACAGGGCCAGCGGAATCAGCAGCAGCGCCAGAAACACCTCCTGGCGGAACGCGTCCTCGTGTTTGAACGCGGCGCAGAGTCCGTCCCAGGTGTAGCCGGTGGCGTTCAGCAAACGCCGCAGGCCGGTTTTGCCCTTGTAGGGGCTGACGGGTTCAGTCATGGGTGCGGACGATTAATGGGGCTTGTACGCCAGGTCGAGCTCGCGCGCGGCCTTGACGTCGTCCAGCCGCCGCACCGGCAGGCTGTAGGGCGCGCCCTTCACCAGCTCGGCGGTGGTCTCGGCTTCGTGCTTGATCTTGATCATCGCGTCGATGAAGCCGTCCAGCGTTTCGCGGCTTTCGGTCTCGGTCGGCTCGATCAGCAGGCATTCCGGCACCAGCAGCGGGAAATAGGTGGTCGGCGCGTGGTAGCCGTAGTCGAGCAGGCGCTTGGCGAAGTCCATCGCCGACACGCCGGTTGCGTCTTTCAGCTTTTTCAGCGTGACGATGAACTCGTGGCTGGCGCGGCGCTCGGGGAAGGCCAGATCGAAGCCGCCTTCGCGCAGTTCCGCCATCAGGTAGTTGGCGTTGAGCGTGGCGTATTCGGCGACGCGATGCATGCCCTCGCCACCCAGCAGGCGGGCGTAGATGTAGGCGCGCATCAGCACGCCGGCGTTGCCCATGTTGGCCGACAGGCGGCCGATGGATTGCGGCAGGTCGGTTTCGGTCGCCAGGCGGTAGAGGCCGTTGTCGTTCAGCACCAGCGGAATCGGCATGAAGGGCAGCAGCCGCTCCGACACGCCCACCGGACCCGCGCCCGGTCCGCCGCCGCCGTGCGGGGTGGAGAAGGTCTTGTGCAGGTTCATGTGGATGACGTCGAAGCCCATGTCGCCCGGGCGCACCTTGCCGAGAATCGCGTTGAGGTTGGCGCCGTCGTAGTACAGCAGGCCGCCGGCGTCGTGCACGATCTTCTGGATGTCGGCGATGGTCTTCTCGAACACGCCGAGCGTCGACGGGTTGGTCAGCATCAGGCCGGCGGTGTGCGGGCCGACCGCGGCTTTCAGCGCTGCCAGATCGACGCAGCCGGTGGAATCGGTCGGGATCTCCTTCACCGTGTAGCCGCACATGGTGGCGGTCGCCGGGTTGGTGCCGTGCGCCGCGTCCGGCACGATGATCTCGCGCCGCGCCGTGTCGCCGCGCGCGTCGTGGTAGGCGCGGATCATCGCCACCCCGGCGAATTCGCCGTGCGCGCCGGCCATCGGCGCCATCGACACGCCGGCCATGCCGGTGACGTCCTTCAGCATTTCCTGCAGCTCGAACATGCAGGCGAGGAAGCCCTGGCCGGTCTCGTCCGGGCTCGCCGGATGGCGCGCCAGGAACTGCGGCAGCATCGCCAGCGAATTGCACGCGCGCGGGTTGTACTTCATGGTGCACGAACCGAGCGGGTAGAACTGCGTGTCGATCGAGAAGTTCTTCTGCGAAAGACGCGTGTAGTGGCGCACCACGTCGAGCTCGGAGACTTCCGGCAGCGCCGGCGCGTCCTTGCGCCGCAGCGCGGCGGGCAGGTCGTCGAGACTGCCGCCGGCGGCGGGCAACTGGGCGGCAGCGGTGCGGCCGGGACGGGAATGGTCGAATATCAGCATGGTTAAAACCTGGTTATCCGCGAATGCCCTCGGGGCATTCGCGGACGTAAAAATTACTTCAAAGCTGCCAGCGCCGCGTCGTAGTTCGGTTCCTGCTTGATCTCGGGAACGAGTTCGGCGTGCAGCACCTTGTTGTTCTCGTCCAGCACGATCACGGCGCGGGCGGTGATGCCGGCGAGCGGGCCGCTGGTGATGGCGACGCCGTAGGCCTTCATGAATTCCGCGCCGCGCATGGTCGACAGCGTGGTCACGTTGTTGGTGCTCTCGGCGCCGCAGAAGCGGTTCATCGCGAACGGCAGGTCGGCCGAGATGATCAGCACGGCGGTGTTGCCGACGGCGGCATCGTTGAATTTCTTGGTCGAGGTCGCGCACACCGGGGTGTCGAGGCTGGGCACGATGTTGAGAATTTTCTTCTTGCCGGCGAAATCGGCCAGCGAGACGTCGGCCAGATCCTTGTTGACCAGCTTGAAGTCGGGCGCGGTGTCGCCGACTTTGGGGAAGGTGCCGGATACGTCGATGGGGTTGCCGCCTAGGGTCACTGCCATGATGTTTCTCCTGAATAAACAAACGTAGGGATGCGGGGTCGATCAGTCTGGCAATCAGCCCGCGGGGGTTTCGTATCGCGACAAATGCTCGTCGACATTCTCGCGCAGGTATTTTTCATATTCCTGCATGAAGTAGCCGATTGCCGCTTCTTTCTCGAGCAGGAACTGCGCCTTGTTTTCGCTGCTGGCGTAGATCACGAAGGCGTTGAAACGCGCCGCAGCGAACAGCATGGACGCGCTCACCTTGGCCGGCTTGACCTTGCCCATGTGGGTGTTGCACAGCGCGATATGCGCGTCGGCGAGTTCGTAGAATTCCTTGTCTTGCGGCATGTCGCTCATG
Source organism: uncultured Hydrogenophilales bacterium (assembly GCA_963818665.1). GTDB lineage: Bacteria > Pseudomonadota > Gammaproteobacteria > Burkholderiales > Thiobacillaceae > Thiobacillus. Next base: position 13,523 of record CAWFTM010000019.1, read on the forward strand.
AGGGGCCTGTCAGTTCTTGTACGCGCACGGCGGCGCTTCGCGGCGCTTGGACAGGATACGTTCCAATTGTTGCGCGTAGTGGTCGAGGTCGGCGGCGGTCTTGGTTTCGGTGACGCACACCAGAATCGCCTGCCCGAGTTCGGGATACCAGCCGGAAATATCCAGCCCGCCGAGGATGCCCTGCGCCTGCAGCGCGCGCAGCACATCTTTCGCGTTGTCGTTGAGCTTGAGCACGACTTCGTGGAAATACGGCGCAGCGAAGGCGCGCGTCACCCCGGGGATCGCCGTCAGCTTGTCGGCCAGCGCCACCGTGTTGGCGTGGCTGGCCGACGCGACTTTCGCCAGACCCTGCGGCCCCAGCAGGGCCATGTATTGGGTGGCGGCGGTGACGACCAGCCCCTGGTTGGTGCAGATGTTGGAGGTGGCCTTGGAGCGGCGGATGTGCTGCTCGCGCGCCTGCAGCGTCAGCGAGAAGCCGGGCTTGCCATCGAGATCGACCGTCCGCCCGACGATGCGCCCCGGCATCTGCCGCACGAAATCCTGACGGCAGCACATGAAACCGAAATAGGGACCGCCCGAAGCCATCGGCGCGCCGAGCGGCTGGCCTTCGCCCACCGCGATGTCGGCGCCTTTGGTGCCCCACTTGCCGGGGGCTTCCAGCACCGCCAGCGTGGTGGGGTTGACCAGGCCGATCGCCAGCGCGCCCCGGGCGTGCGCCCAGTCGGTCATCGCATGCACGTCTTCCAGCACGCCGAAGAAATTGGGCTGCGGGATCACCAGCCCGGCGAACGCGCCGGGATCGGCCGGCAGCACAGTCTGGCCGCTGGCAGCGTCGTAATCGAGTTCGACCAGTTCGATGCCCTGATTCTTCACCGTGGTCAGCACCACTTTGCGGTAGATCGGATGCACGGTCTTCGGCACCAGCACGCGGCGCGAGGTCTTGTGCGCGCGCACCGCCATCAGCACCGCTTCGGCCAGCGCCGAGGCGCCGTCGTACAGCGAGGCGTTCGACACGTCGAGCCCGGTCAGGCGGGTCATCATGGTCTGGTATTCGTAGATCAGCTGCAGCGTGCCCTGGCTGGCCTCGGCCTGATACGGCGTGTAGGCGGAGTAGAACTCGCCGCGCGTGGTGATCTGCCAGATCGCTGCCGGAATGTGGTGCTCGTAGACGCCGGCGCCGATGAAGTTGGACCAGAAGCCGTCCTGCGACGCGCGTTCCTGCATCAGCCGGGTCACCGCCATTTCGGGCAGGCCGTCGGGCACGTCCTTCAGCTTGCCGGTTTTCAGCGCGGGCGGAATTTCGTCGAACAGGTCTTCGATGCTGGCCGCGCCAATGGCGCCGAGCATGGTGGAGACGTCTTCAGGGGTATGCGGGAATGAAGGGCATATCTATCAAACCTTGTATCCGCGAAGGACGCGAAGGGGCGCGAAGAAAACCAAAACGACTGAGGTTTGACTTCGCGTGTCTTCGCGTCCTGCACGGACGAAAAAATCAATGAGCTTCGGATTCGACCAGCTTCTGGTACGCCGCAGCGTCCATCAGCCCGGCAACATCGGCGGCATTGGCGGGCTTCAGCTTGAACATCCACGCGCTGTACGCATCCTGGTTGATCGCTTCGGGGCTGGACTCGACGTCGCCGTTGGCGGCGACGACTTCACCGGCCACCGGCGCATAGACGTCGGACGCGGCTTTCACCGATTCGACCACCGCACACTCTTCACCTTTGGCCAGCGCGCGGCCGGGCGCCGGGTTTTCGATGAACACCATGTCGCCGAGCAGATCCTGCGCATGATGGGTGATGCCCACGGTCAGCGTGCCGTCGGCTTCGACGCGCACCCATTCGTGGCTGGGGGTGTATTTGAGGTCTGCGGGAATGCTCATGTTTGCTCCAGTTAAGTTCAGTTTTATTCGCGGATCAAATGGTTTTTTAAATCAAAACTTTGCCGTTGCGCACGAACGGGTATTTCACCACTTTGGCTTTCAGCTGCTTGTCGCGGATCTCGACTTCGACTTCCTCGCCCGGCGCGATGCCGAGCGGGATGCGGGCGAGCGCGATCGATTGCTGCATCGTAGGCGAAAACGTGCCGGAGGTGATCTCGCCGTCGCCGTTTTTCGTGTGCACCTTCTGGTGGCCGCGCAGCACGCCCTTGTCGAGCAGCAGCAGGCCAACCAGCTGTTGGGTGATTTCGCTCTTTTCCAGCGCAGCCCGGCCGACAAAGTCACGCTCGGTTTTCAGGTCCACCGTCCACGCCAGGCCGGATTCCAGCGGCGAGGTGGTTTCGTCCATGTCCTGGCCGTACAGGTTCATCCCGGCTTCGAGGCGCAGGGTGTCGCGTGCGCCGAGGCCGATCGGCTGGCCGCCGGCTTCCATCAACGCCTTCCAGAAGAAGGGCGCGGACTTCGCCAGCACCATCACTTCGAAGCCGTCTTCGCCGGTGTAGCCGGTGCGCGCGATGAACATCTCGCCCATCGCGGCGGCGTTGAAGGGCTTGAGGTGGGCGGTGATGGAATCGACGCCGGGCAGCGCGTTGTTCAGCGCCTGCGTCGCGTTGGGGCCCTGGATGGCGATCATCGCCAGGTCGCGGCGCGGGGTGAGGGTGAGGCCCATGCCCCAGTCGGCGTTCATTTTTTCCATCCAGGCGAGGTCCTTTTCCGCCGTGCCGGCGTTGACCACCAGACGGAACCAGTTTTCGTCCATGAAATAGATGATGAGGTCGTCGATGACGCCGCCGGCTTCGTTCAGCATGCAGGAATACAGCGCCTTGCCGGATACCTGCAGCTTGTCGACGTTGTTGGCCACCAGCCGGCGCAAGAATGGGCGCACGTTGGCGCCCTTGATGTCGAGCGGCAGCATGTGCGAGACGTCGAACAGGCCGCAGCCGCTGCGCACCGCATGATGCTCTTCGATCTGCGAACCGTAATTGACCGGCATGTCCCAGCCGCCGAAATCGACCATTTTGGCCTTGAGTTCGCGGTGGGTGGCGTTGAGCGGCGTTTGTTTGAGCGCTGTTTGATTGTTCATGGCGGGTGACCAAAAATGAAAAAAGGGTGGGGCGCGGTTGCGCTCCACCCCTCTGTCCTTGGTACCTGAGAGATTACGGCTGAGGGTTCGAACCTGCGGCCGCTGCCCCTTCGGTGGTGCCCCCGCTGGTTTTGATGAGAAACCGCGAGCACGCTCTCCAGAGTGTTCCCCGTGTTGCGGTCCTTTTGCCTGAGCGATTCCGGGTGAATTGCGCCTTCGGCGGCGGCCGCTCAGCGGGCCGCGCTCTCCCGCAACGGGAGGGCCGACTATACCGATTTCAGCCGGGCGCGGCAATCGATCAGTAGGTCACTTCCAGCCGATACCCGGCCAGCGTCAGATCGCGCGTGGTCAGGGTCAGCGTCAGCGGGTATTCGGTGGCAGCGGCCATGCCGGCCGCCACGCGTGCCGGGTCGGACAGGTATTCGCTGGGGGCGAAGCTGCGCCGCGCCTGCGGGCGGTCGCGGCGGTCGGTCAGCGTCAGCACCAGTACCGGCCAGGCCTGGGTGTGGGTGGCGTGATTGCCGAGGGTGAGCGTCAGGCGCAACTGGTTGGCGTTGCCGGGCTCGGCCTGCAAATCGGAGCCGAGGATGCGCACCAGGCTGGCGTCGTGCGGCAGCGACAGGGTGCAGCCCAGCATGGCGCAGGCTTGCTCGAAGCCGGGGCGCAACTCGGGAAAGCGGCTGACCAGGGTGTCGCGCAGGAAATAAGCCGTTTGCGCAAACAGCGACACCAGCAACAGTGCGCTGGCGACCCCCCAGACCCAGGGTTTGATGCGGCGCGGCGCGGATGGATCTGCGGGGGGTGCCGGGCAGCGGGGTAGCGTATTCGACCCGCGCGGCAGGGACAGCGACGGCAACGGGTGCTGCGACGGCCTTTTCCGGCGGTGGCGGCGGATACAGGCCCGCAGCGTGGAATTGCGGCAGCGGACCGGGATCGTCCGCGACCTGGATATCGGGGTCGATGAGGATGATCGAGGGCAGGTCGTCGGCGTGCTCGCGATGCGCAATGCCCACCGGCATCACGGAGGGGGTGGCGTCGGGGACGGACTCGGCCATCTCCGCTGGTTCGGGCGCCTGCTCGATGGCAGCCGGTTCCGCTGCCATCGGCTCCTCGGCAAGGGCTTCGGTGACGGACGGTTCGGCGAGCACCGGTTCCGGTTCGACCGGCAACTCGGGCGGCGGCAGCGGCGAGCCGTCTTCCATCAGCAGGCTCGGAAACGCGTCGAACGCGGCGCCGCACACGCTGCACTGCACCCAGCCCTGCGCGGCGTCGAGTTGATCCGTGCCAAGGCGGAACACGCTGGCGCATTGCGGGCAGGTGGTGCGATAGCTCACTGCTTGATCCCGGACAGGCGCACCCAGCCCTCGTCGAGGGCGGGCGGGTCGAACACGAACCACTCGCGATAGACCGCCATCACCTCGTCGGCCTGTTCGGCCAGGATGCCGGACAGCACCAGGCGCCCGCCAGCGCGAACCCGCCCGGCCAGCAGCGGCGCCATGCCCTTGAGCGGGTTGGTGAGGATGTTGGCGACGACGATGTCGAATTGACCCGGCGCGAGTGCGTCGGGCAGGCAGAAGTGGGCGGCGACCTCGTTGAGCGCGGCGTTGTCGTGCGAGGCGGTGACGGCCTGGGCGTCGATGTCGACGCCGTCCACCCGCGCGACGCCCAGTTTGACCGCGGCGATGGCGAGGATGCCGGAACCGCAGCCGTAATCGAGCAGGGTTTCGCCGCCGCGCACGTTCTCATCGAGCCAGCGCAGGCACAGGCGGGTGGTGGGATGGCTGCCGGTGCCGAAGGCCAGGCCGGGATCGAGCTTGAGATTGATGGCGCTGCTGTCGGGCGCGTCGTGCCAGGTCGGCACGATCCACAGGCGCGGCGAGATGGGAATCGGGTCGAACTGCGATTGGGTCAGACGCACCCAGTCCTGCTCGGCCACCGTTTCAACCGTGTATTGCGTGGGCACCGCAACGCCAGCCAGCGTGGCGGCTGCTGCAAGGGTCGCGGCCACCTCGGCGTCGGCTTCCAGCAGCACCACCGCGACGCTGTGCGGCCACAATTCGGCGCTGGGATAGTCGGGCTCGCCGAACAGCGGCGTTTCGTCCACCGTGCCGGCGTCGGCATCCTCCAGCGACACCGACAGCGCACCGGCTTCCATCAGCGCGTCGGACAGCGGCTCGGCGGTTTTGGAGTCAACGAGGATGCGGACGGATTGCCAGGGCATGTGTAGTGAGCGGTTAACGGTAAGGGGTAAGCAGCGTGCTGTTCACCGCTGACTGCTCACGCTTTGCTTGCGGCGTCCTTTTCCTCCGCCAGCTTGTGCTCCAGATAATGAATGCTGGTGCCGCCGGCGATGAAGGCGGCATCGTGCATCAGGATCCTGGTGCAGCGGGATGTTGGTCTGGATGCCTTCGACCACCATTTCCGACAGGGCGCCGCGCATGCGGGCGATGGCCTGGTCGCGGGTGTCGCCGTAGGCGATCAGCTTGCCGATCATCGAGTCGTAGTGCGGCGGCACGTAATAGTCGTGGTAGACGTGCGAATCGACGCGGATGCCGGGGCCGCCGGGCGCGTGGTAGTTGGTGATGCTGCCGGGGCTGAGGGACGAAGGTGTACGGGTGTTCGGCGTTGATGCGGCACTCGATGGCATGGCCCCTGAACTGGATGTCCTTCTGCTTGCAGCGGCAGCTTTTCGCCGGCGGCGATGCGGATCTGCTTCTGCACGATGTCGATGCCGGTGATCATTTCGGTGACCGGGTGTTCGACCTGCACGCGGGTGTTCATCTCGATGAAGATAGAACTCGCCGTTTTCGTACAGGAACTCGAAGGTGCCGGCGCCGCGATAGCCGATCTTGCGGCAGGCTTCGGCGCAGCGTTCGCCGATCTTGTCGCGCAGCTTGGGGTCGAGCCCGGGCGCCGGCGCTTCTTCCAGCACCTTCTGGTGGCGGCGCTGCATCGAGCAGTCGCGCTCGCCCAGATGCACCGCGTTGCCGTGCTCGTCGGCCAGCACCTGGATTTCGATGTGGCGCGGGTGTCTGCAGGAATTTTTCCATGTAGACCATGGGATTGCCGAAGGCAGCTCTGCGCTTCGGTGCGTGGTCATGGTCACCGCGTTCAGCAGCGCGGCTTCGGTGTGCACCACGCGCATGCCGCGCCCGCCGCCGCCGCCGGCCGCCTTGATGATGACCGGGTAGCCGATCTTGCGCGGCGATCTTGATGATCTCGTCCGGGTCGTCCGGCAGCGCGCCTTCGGAGCCGGGCACGCACGGCACCTTGGCTTCGTTCATCGCCTCCTTGGCGGCTGACCTTGTCGCCCATCAGGCGGATGGTTTCGGGGCGCGGGCCGATGAAGACGAAGCCGGACGTTTCGCACGCGCTCGGCGAAATCGGCGTTTTCCGACAGGAAGCCGTAGCCGGGATGGATCGCCTCGGCATCGGTGACTTCGGCGGCGCGATGATCGCCGGCACATGCAGGTAGCTCTGCGCCGACGGCGCCGGGCCGATGCACACCGATTCGTCGGCCAGCTTGACGTATTTGGCATCGCGGTCGGCCTCGGAATACACGGCGACGGTCTTGATGCCCATTTCGCGGCAGGCACGCTGGATGCGCAGGGCGATTTCGCCGCGGTTGGCGATCAGGATTTTTTCAAACATGGTTTGCTCCGGCGGCAAGATCAGGCCTGAGGCCTGCGGCCGATGCGCGTTTTGGCTGCGCCGCTGCGCTGCCTGCGGCAGCTGGTCGCCGCGGTTGGCGATCGGATCCTGTTCCTGACCCCTGAATCCCTCTCAGCCAATCACAAACAGGGGTTCGCCGTATTCGACCGGCTGGCCGTTTTCGACCAGGATGGCCTTGATGACGCCGCCCTGATCCGCTTCGATTTCGTTCAGCAGCTTCATCGCCTCGATGATGCACAGGGTGTCGCCGGCATTCACGCTCTGGCCGACTTCGGCGAAGGTCTTGGAGCCGGGCGCGGGGGCGCGGTAGAAGGTGCCGACCATGGGCGAGCGCACGACATGGCCTTCGGGCACGGCATCTTCGGCCGGCGCAGCGGCCGCAACCGGCGCCGCTGCCGGGGCTGGCGCGTGCATCATCGTGGTGGTGCGTGCGCCATCATCATCGGCGCGCCCGCGATGCTCTTGGCGATGCGGACTTTTTCTTCGCCTTCGGTGATTTCCAGTTCGGCGATGCCGGAAGCTTCGACCAGGTCAATGAGCTTTTTCAGTTTTCTGAGATCCATGGGGGGTCCTGTCTTGTAAGGTGGCGCAGCGCGATATTCCAGCGCCAGTTCGTAACCGTGCGCGCCCAGACCGGACATCACGCCGACGGCGAGGTCGGAAAAATACGAGTGATGGCGGAAGGATTCGCGCGCGTAGATGTTGGAAAGATGTACTTCGACGAACGGAATGGCCGACCGCCGCCAGCGCGTCGCGCAGGGCGACGCTGGTGTGGGTGTAGGCCGCCGGGTTGATGATGATGAAGTCGACGTGATCGCGCGCGGCCTGGTGGATGCGGTCGATCAGCGCGCCTTCGTGGTTGTTCTGAAAGGTTTCGACCTGCGCACCGGCCGCTTCGCCGCGGCTGACCAGCGCGCGGTTGATGTCGTCGAGCGTGGCGAGGCCGTAATGCCTGGGTTCGCGGCTGCCCAGCAGATTCAGGTTGGGGCCGTGCAAAACCAGCACATTCGGACGCAGACTGGAGACCGATTTGGCCGCTGGCGCGGCCGGTTCGTTTAGTCGTCATGGCGGCGAGTTTGCCGTAAATGGGGGTAAATTGTCCAGATATTGACGCTAAATGGCTTCTATGCGCTGATTTTGCGCAGAACGGCTTCGAGCGTCGCGCGTGGCAGCCGCCCCAAGTGCTTCAGCACGATGCGGCCGTCGCGATCGAGCACGATCGTGTAAGGCAGCGCTCCGCTCGGGTTGCCCAGTTGCCGCGCCAGATTGTGGGCGGCCCCTTCGCCGATCAGGATCGGGTAGTTGACCGGCTGGCGCTGCAAAAACTGCGTGACATTGGCGGAATGGTCGATCGCGAGGCCGACAAACTCGACGCCCCGGGGCTGAAACTGCGCGCGCAGGCCGTCAAAATCCGGCATTTCCTCGCGACACGGTGCGCACCAGCTGGCCCAGAAGTTCAGCACCAGCACCTTGCCGCGCCATTGCGACAGGGCCTGAGAGCGGCCCTGGGTGTCCGGGAAGCTGAGTTGCCACAGCGTCTCGGTGGACGTTGTCGGCGCCTGGGGGGCATAGCGCGTTTGCGCCAGCCAGATGCCCGCTGTCAGGGCAGCCAGTGCCAGCGGGATGGCGTAAAGCAGCCGCTTGTCGATAGCCACCCGGTGACACCTGTCTTACAGCGTGCCGTAGGAATGCAGCCCCGACAGGAACATGTTGACGCCGAGGAAGGCAAAGGTGGTGACCAGCAGCCCGACCACCGCCCACCAGGCCAGCATCGGGCCGCGCAGGCCCTTGACCAGGCGCATGTGCAGCCAGGCGGCGTAGTTCAGCCACACGATCAGCGCCCAGGTTTCCTTCGGGTCCCAGGACCAGTAGCCGCCCCAGGCTTCGGCCGCCCACATCGCGCCGAGGATGGTGGCGATGGTGAAGAAGGCGAAGCCGATGGCGATCGCCTTGTACATCATGTCGTCGAGCACTTCGAGGCTGGGCAGGCGGCTGGCGAGGATGCCGCGCTGCGGCCAGCAGGTAGGCCGACGCCGAGCATGGCGGCCAGCGAGAAGGCGCCGTAGCCGATGAAGTTGGCGGGCACGTGCAGCTTCATCCACCAGGATTTGCAGCGCCGGCACCAGCGGCTGGATTTCATGCGCCTCGCGGTCGAAGGTGTACCAGAGGATGAAGCCGACCGCCGCCGAGATCACCAGCAGCACGAAGGCGCCCAGCTGGCGGGTCTGGTAACGCGCTTCGTAATACAGGTACATCATCGCGGTGATGAGGCAGAACAGCACGAACACTTCGTACAGGTTGGACACCGGGATGTGGCCGACATCGGCGCCGATCAGGTAGGACTCGTACCAGCGCACCATCAGGCCGACGAAGCCCAACAGCCACCGCCGCCCAGGTCAGCGTGCTGCCGGTTTTCAGCATGAAGTCGGAGCGCGACAGCAGGCCGGCCCAGTAGGCCAGCGTGGCCAGACCGAACAGCGCGCACATCCACATGATGGCGGCCTGGCTGGAGATCAGGTATTTGAGGAAGAAGGCCTGCTCCATGCGGGCGAGGTCGCCCTGATACTGGCTGATGGCGAACAGGCTGACGAGCCCGACCACGATGAACAGCGGACGGAACGGCTTCCAGAACCAGCCGAATACGGCCAGCGAGGGAATCGCCGCCAGCAGGATGGCCTTTTCATAGATGTCCATGAAATCGCCGAAGCGCGACAGGGCAAACAGGGCGCCGCCGGCGACGAGGGCGGCGAACAGCCAGTCGAACCACGACAGGCGTTTGAACAGCGGGGCGGGTTGGTTGAGAGCGAGTTCCATGATGTATCTCCGGCTTACTTCACAAACAGCTGTTTATTGGGCCAGCGTGTCGAGCGCTTGCGCATGTTGGGTGAATTCTTTTTCGAAATCGATCGTCTGCTTGGCCGACGACATCGCCAGCAGCGCGCTGCCCGGCTTGATGCGCAGCCACACCCGGCGTTCGCGCACGTAGAGCATGAAGAATACGCCCAGCGTCAGCAGCAGCGAACCGAAGTAGACCACGTTCTTGCCGGGCGAGCGGGTGAGTTGCAGGCCGCTGGCTTTGACTTCGTCGTATTGCATCAGTTGCAGGTAGATCGGTGCGCCGTAGACGAACATGTCGCTCATGCTGTTGAGGCTGTCGCGCACCAGCCAGCCGGTGGCGTCGTCGGGCTTCGGCGCGGGCAGTCCGGCCTGGCGGTTGGCGATCTGCAGGGCCTCGAACGCGGCGAGTTCGAGGATGCGCAGATAGGTGCCCGCCGCTTTTTCGCGTTCGGCCGCGGGAACTTTTTCCTCGATGAAACGCCCCAGCGACTGAAAGCCGCCTTCGGCGAACAGCGCCAGCATCTGGGTGGCGCTGAACTTCAGCTTGTCCTCGATTTCGGTGCCCCAGGCGTCTTGCGGCAACGCCTGGCGGGCGAAGCGGGCGGCGATTTCGGGGCGCAGTTCCGCATTCAGCAGCGCGCCGCGCAGCCGCATGAAGCTGTCGATATTGCCGTCGGCATCGAGCGGCATGCGCATGTAGCGGAAGGCTTCGTTGGGCGATTCGCGCACGCCCGACATCATGTACCAGCGGCCATCCAGCTCCAGCGGCAGCATGTAGTTGGAAAACTCGCGCGCCTGACCGCGCGCATCGCGCAGCTTGTACTGGAAGCTGGGGCCGACGTTGCGCAGATGTTTCTTGTCGCTGACCGGGCTGCCGCCGAGCACGCCCATGGCGTCGCCGGTGGCGTCGCGATGTCGCCGCCCATGTTTTCGATATTGAACGGGCGGAAATCGGTGAATTCGAGGGTGTAGTTCGCCCGCCGCGCTGGTGAGCGTGGCGTTCTGGTGGACCGACGCCCTCGACTGGGAAAGGTCGAGGTCGTCGGCGCGAACAGATTCCAGCCGCGCAGCGTCAGGCGGGTGCCGCCGTCGGCGAAGCTGGCCTGGTAGATGGCGACGCCGTCGTGGATCAGCGGGTGGTTGACGGCAATGGTCGCTTCGCGGATTTTCTTGCCGGCTGCGGTCGAACAGTTCGATGTCGCTCTCGAAGCTTTTGGGCTGGCCGGTGGTGTAGTGTTCGATGCGGAATTTCTTCAGCGCCACGGTGAAGGGCAGCTCCTGCACCAGATAGCCGTCGGCGACGTTGAGGAAAGCGACGTCGGCGCTGGAGCCTTCGGGAATCTGCACGCTGCCGCGAAACGACGGGTTGGACGGGACAGGCGCGAAATCGCCGGCACCTGGCTTTGCGGGATGTCGCGCGTCTCGATTTTCTTGTAGCCCAGCAGCTGCTGCACCTTGAACACCAGGTTGCCGTCCATCAGGCCGCCGATGCAGATCAGTCACGATGGCCGAGTGCGCCAGCAAGTAGCCGAGACGGTTCCAGCTGCCGGCCTTGGCGGCGAGCAGCACGCCGTCTTCGCGCGGCAGGTTTTTCACCTTGTAGCCCTGGCCTTCCAGATAGCGTTGCGCGCTGGCGGCAAGCGCTTCAGGCGCGTGTGCGGTGGCGGCTTCGTGCTTGTGCTTGAACGCGGCGAGCGATTGCTCGCTGACGTGCTCGCGAAAGCTTTTCATCTCGCGCACGAAGTTCGGCGCGTTGCGCGTGATGCAGACGCTGGTCGAGACGACCAGAAAGCTCAGGATGAGCAGAAACCAGGCGGCGTGATAGACGTCGTACAGCCCCAGCTTTTCGAAGACCTGGAACCAGAACGGGCCGAGCTGGATCAGGTAGTTGTTGTAGGGTTCGGCCTGCTTCAGCACTGTGCCGACGATGGACGCGACCGCGAGGATGGACAGCAGGCTGATGGCGAAGCGCATCGAGCTCAACAGTTCGAACACGGACTTGCCGAAGGAGTGGGGGGCTGGATTCATTCGCGCAACATTACCCTGGAGGGCATCAATACCCTTATCGGCTAGATATTCGGCGGAGAAGTAAAAAAGGGTGACTTGCGTCACCCTTTTATACTGACTCAGGCTGGGGTAGACCCAGCCGAGGTCAAATCGGTTCAACGCAGGCCCTGAATATACGAGGACACGGCCTTCATGTCGGCATCGGTCATTTTGGCGGCGATGCTGCGCATCATCTTGGCGGCGTCGTTGGCACGCGATCGCCGACGCGGAAAGCGTTCAGCTGGCGTATAGATGTAGTCGCCATGCTGGCCGGCCAGACGCGGGAACTGGATGGGAATGCCCTTGCCCTGCGGGCCGTGGCAGGAGGCGCACGCCGGCACGCCGGCACCCTGCACGCCGCCGCGATAGATTTTCTGGCCGTGCAGCGCCAGCGCCTGATCCTTGGAGGTGCCCGGTTTGGGCTGCTGGGCGCTGAAATACGCGGCCAGATTCAGCATGTCCTGCGGCGTCAGGCTGGCGACCATGCCGGACATGATGGCGTTTTTGCGCGCGCCCGATTTGAAGTCGGTCAGTTGCTTGTTGATGTATTCCGCGTTGAGGCCGGCCAGCTTGGGGTTGGCCGCAGCCGCGCTGTTGCCGTCCACCGAGTGGCAGCCTGCGCACACCTGGTTGACGATGGATTCTGCCGCCTTGGGATCGCCTTTGGCTGCAGCGGGTGCGGCAGGTGCGTTGGCAAAAGCGGAGGTGGCAGCCAGGGTGGCAACCAGAGAGACGACGAGTTTCATCAAAAGCTCCTGAAGCTTGCAAAACTTGGGATTCAAAATTTGGTGAAGCAGGTAGTTTAGCGGCAACTAATATGACTGCCAAGCCTGTGCTCAATCGCGCTCAATTCCATACCTCGGTCGCCCAGCTGCGCGATCTGCCTTACAGCCGCGCCGAGATTGCGTTTGCCGGGCGCTCCAATGCCGGAAAATCCAGCGCAATCAATCTGTTGACGCGGAAAAACCGGCTGGCGTTTACCTCCAAAACGCCGGGCCGTACGCAGCTGATCAACTTTTTCGAGCTGGACGCCGACATCTATCTGGTCGACCTGCCGGGCTACGGTTATGCGAAAGTGCCGCCCGCAGGTGAAGGCAAAATGGGAAGGCCTGCTGTCGCGTTACCTGCAGGAGCGCGAGGCGCTGGCCGGCATGGTGCTGATCATGGATGCGCGCCACCCGCTCACGCCGCTGGATCGGCAAATGCTCGACTGGTTCACCCCCACCGGCAAGCCGGTACACATCCTGTTGTCGAAGGCGGACAAGCTGTCGAATAGCGAGAAAGCGCTGACCTTGCGCACGCGTCGAACAGGAACTGGTCGCGCTGGACAGTGTCACGGTGCAGTTGTTTTCCAGTCTGTCGCGCCAGGGCGCCGAGGATGCGGCGGCCTGGGTCGAAGGCTGGCTCAGCCAGGCGCAGCAGCAGGATCCGCAGACGGCAGGTTGACGGGACAAGTTGCGCCGCCACAAAAAGAAAGCCCCGACCAAGGGAAGGATCGGGGCTAAAAATGCCTTAAAGGGATTAAGGCACCCGCTCAGGGAGGAGAAGCGGGAGACGATGCAAGACCGTCTGCATTCCATAGAGTAGCAACGAATAGAAATAGTTCCATCCCTACCCTGTGATTTTTTGGAGATGTTTGTGAACCTGCCATTTCGGCCCATTTCCTGCCCGGCGCATGCGCCGCATGCGCCGCGACGACGTTCTCCCGCCGCCTGATGCGTGAGCACACGCTTACGCCCAATGACCTGATTTATCCGGTGTTTGTGCTGGACGGGCAGAACCGGCGCGAGTCGGTGGCGTCGATGCCCGGGGTTGAGCGGCTGTCGCTCGACCTGCTGCTGCCGGTGGCCGAGGAATGCGTGCAACTGGGCATTCCCGCGCTGGCGCTGTTTCCGGTCATCGATGCCGGCCTGAAAACCCTGGGCGCGGAAGAAGCGCTCAATCCCGATGGCCTGGTGCCGCGCACCGTGGCTGCGCTGAAAAGCCGCTTTCCCGAACTGGGCATCATCACCGACATCGCGCTCGACCCCTACACCAGCCACGGCCAGGATGGTCTGATCGACGCAAGCGGCTATGTGATGAACGACGAAACGGTGGCCGTGCTGGCGCGGCAGGCGGTGGTGCATGCCCAGGCCGGCGCCGATGTGGTCGCTCCGTCCGACATGATGGACGGTCGGGTCGCCGCCCTGCGCGCCGCGCTGGAGGACGCCGGCCATATCCATACCCGCATTCTGGCCTATGCTGCCAAGTACGCTTCCAGCTTTTACGGGCCGTTCCGCGATGCGGTCGGCTCGGCCGCCAACCTGGGCAAGGGCAACAAGTACACGTACCAGATGGATCCCGCCAACAGCGACGAAGCCCTGTGGGAAGTGGGGATGGACCTGCAGGAAGGCGCCGACATGGTGATGATCAAGCCGGGCATGCCGTATCTGGATGTGATCCGGCGCGTCAAGGATGCCTATGGCGCACCGACCTATGCGTATCAGGTCAGCGGCGAGTACGCCATGCTGAAAGCGGCAGCACAGAATGGCTGGCTGGACGAGCGCGCCTGCGTGCTGGAAGCCCTGCTGGCGTTCAAGCGCGCCGGGGCGGATGGGGTGCTGACCTATTTCGCGCGGGATGCGGCGCGCTGGCTGCGGGCGAACCCATTCAATATTTAGTGCGCCCTGCCGATAAACAACAACGAGCCTTCGAATCCGGTATGCAGTGAAGAGATCGGGAGAAGCCCCATATGATCAACCACCTCAAAAATCTGTTTGCGAACCGCCAGAGCGCGGCAGACGACTTCGACAAGACCATTGTCAATATTCAGAGCCCCTACGCGCTGAAGGATCTTTGTCCCGCACTGCGCGATGCCCCGGGCGGGAATGAAGAAAACCTCGGCGAGCAGCAATTCAAGATCCGCCTGGCGCAAACCCAGGCTTCCCGCAGTGCCGCAACCATGCTGGTGCAGCAGCGCTACGCCTGGCGTGGTTACAAGGCGGGGGAAATCACCAAACAGCCCAACCGGATCACCCTGTTGACCTACCTGGAAGAACAGATCGTCGGGAGTCTGAACATTGGCTACGATTCGCCCGCAGGCCTGAGCGCTGACGAGCGCTACAAGGATGAAATCGACGCCCTGCGCGCCCAGGGTCTGAGCGTCGGCGAAATCACCAAACTCGCCATCGATGAGCATGCCGGCAGCAAGCAGGTGCTTGCCGGGATGATCAACATTGCCTATCTGTATGGACTGATTCATGGCGTCACCGATGCCGTGATCGAAGTGACGCCCCGCCACAAGCCGTTCTACCAGCGCATGCTGGATTTCAGGCAGATCGCCGGAGAACGTTTTTATGCGGCGTCCAACACCGATGTGGTGCTGATGCACATCAAGATGGACCATATCGGCGAGCGCATCGAGGCGCTCGGCGGCAAGGGGGCGGACAGCGGCGACCGCAGCATCTATCCCTATTTCTTCCATCCGAACGACCAGTTGGGCATTCTGGGACGCCTGAGAAACGGAACGGCCTGATGTTCGATTACAACGAGGCGTTTTCCCGCAACCTCGGCTGGCTGACCCCGCAGGAACAACAGCGCCTTCGCGGCGCGCGCGTGGCCGTGGCGGGCATGGGCGGCGTCGGCGGGGTGCATGTGCAGGGGCTGGTGCGGCTGGGCGTGGGCGCGCTCAATCTCACCGACTTCGACCACTTCGAACTTGCCAACTTCAATCGCCAGGCTGGCGCGGCGACGTCGACCATCGGCCGGCCCAAGGTCGACGTCATGCGGGATTTCGCGCTGGACGTCAATCCGGAAAGCGATGTCCGCGTCTTTCCCGATGGACTGAATGAAAGCAATCTGTCCGATTATCTGGACGGCGTCGACCTGCTGATCGATGCCATCGATTTTTTCGCCAACGGTCTGCGCCCCGCGCTGTATGCGGCCGCGCGGGAACGCGGCATCCCCGTCGTCTGCTCGGCGCCCCTGGGGGCCGGTGCCGCGCTGATCTGCTTCCAGCCCGGCGGCATGCGCTTCGACGACTACTTCGGCTTCGACGGCTGCGATGACATCACCATGGCGGTGCGCTTCATGGTCGGCATGTCGCCGCGCCTGCCGCAGCGGCATTACCTGGCGTATCCGGAAATCGTCGATTTCGTGAAGCGCCGCGTGCCGTCACTGGGGATGTCGTGCCAGTTCGCTGCGGGCATGGCGGTCACCGCTGCCATGAAACTGCTGCTGCAGCGCGGCGGAGTCAGGGCTGCACCGCACAGCTACCAGTTCGACGCGTATCTGGGGCGCTTTTATCGCTGCTGGCGCCCCGGCGGCTATCGCAATCCCCTGCAGAAACTGGCCGAGCGTATCGTGATGTCCCGGCTCAAACTCGACCGCATCTGACGCGACAGCGGTTCAGCGGCCCCGCTGGAAACGGGCATAAAAAAACCGCGCATTGCTGCGCGGTTTTTCGTTCAAGCTGCGTTCAGATTCAGGCAGCTTTTTTGGTGCGGCGGGCCATGCCGAGGCCGACCAGACCCAAGCCGAGCAGGGCCAGGGTAGCCGGTTCCGGAACCGATTCGCCGAACACTTCGTTGGTGCCCACGTGCGTTGCGACCACCTCACCACCATTGATGATCGGGCCGTTCAGCGGCTGGAACGAGGACGAATAGGTCAGGTCGGCGCCGCCGGGCTGGCTGTCGGTGTCGAGGTTGGCCATGGCAAGGCCGCCCACCACGTCAAAGTAGCCTACGCCTTGTCCGCTCGCGCCATTGCTGTTGGGGATGGTGACAGAGCCCGCCAGGGTGGTGGTGCCGACCGCAGGAAGCCGCTGTCGCCCACCAGGTCGAGCCACAGGGTGCCATCGGTTGCGGTCGACTTGTCGAGGGCGCTAAATGCGGTGTAGGGGCCGTCAATAACGCCACCGGTGTCCTGGACATAGACTTTCAGCCAGCCGCCGGTTGGCGGCGAAGGTCAGAGTCGCCTGCCGCGGCTTAGTATCGTGTAGCCGCCGAACTCATAGGTCAGCTGACAGGTCGGGCAGAATGCGCCGGTGCGTTGACGGAAGTGACTTGACCATAACCGGAAAAGGTATCGCCGACAGCGAGGCCGATCGTTTCAAACAGGTTGGTCGTCGCGCTGAAATCGAAAATGGGATCGTTCGGATCCCATACCACGCCGCCGACGTTGATGGCCTGAGCGGACGAGCCGAAGGCCAGGGCGGACACGGCGATCAGGCTTGCTGCAAGTTTGTTCAGTTTCATTTTTGGCTCCTTAGAGATTAGACGGGCTTGTCGTTCAGTATTGCTCGGGCGTCTTGCCGTGCAAATAACTAAGCATGGGCCATGCCAGAAAATGAAAGCTTATATAAAACAATTGGTTGGACGTTTTCTGAAAATTTTACAGGCGACATCTGTAAAATTTTCCGACACCCGGCGCGGGTGGCGGATGGACGATACGGCCCTTCCAGGGCGCAATTGCCAAGGCTTTTCAGCGTTCTGAAGTGCGCGTATGCCAAGGTGAAGGTCTCCCGACATGTTTAAAGATTCTGAAGCTGCGTTCGGGCAGCCGCCGCCTCCGGGAAGGTGGGCGCGTCCTTGAGCAGTTTTTCCAGTGCCTTGCGCGCGCCGGCCTTGTCGCCCGTTCGGGCGAGCGCAATGGCGTGATGGTAGCGAATGCTGTCGCTGCCGGGCGCCTTGGCCAGGGCCTTGTTCAGGAGTTCCAGGCCGCGTTTCGCTTGTCCCTGTTCGACCAGAATCCAACCCAGGGTGTCCTGGATGGCGGGGCTGTCGGGGGCGAGTTTGAATGCCTGTTCCGCGGTCTGGAGCGCCCGGCTGTCGGCCTCGCGCTGATACAGGCCCGCCAGGTTGTTGAGGGCAATGGCATTTTGCGGGGCCTGTTGCAGGATGATCTGGTACTGGGCGATGGCTTCCTTGTTCCTGCCGCTGGCTGCCAAGGTGTCGGCGGCATAGGCGCGCACGGCGAGATCTTTGGGGTGCTGTTTGAGCCAGTTTTCCAGAAGCTGGCCGGCGGCCTGGGGATTGCCCGCCAGCGTATGGGCGCGATGCAATTTGATGGGTCCGGACGCCCCCGCGTTGAGGGCGAGCGCCTTTTCGTAGGCCTTGACCGCCAGGGCGGGCTGCTTCTGAAACAGGAGAATATCGCCTTCGCGTTCGAAACCGAGCGGACTCTTGGGAAACCGAGTTTGTGCCTGACGCGCCCATTGCAGCGCCTTCTCGGGTTGCTTGTCCTTCATTTCGAGCTGGATCAGGGCGTCCAGGCTCGGCTGATGATCGGGATCGCGTTTCAGGGCTTGCTGCAGGGTGGTTCGGGCGTCCGCCAGTTGGTTGGCTGAAATCTGGACCCGGGCCAGACGCAGCAGGGCGTCGGGAGACTGGTCGGTCTTTTGCACTCGCTTGCTGAAGGTGCTGGTGGCGCCGGTCTTGTCGTTCATGGCGAGCTGGACCGAGCCCAGCAGATCGAGCGCGACAGGGCTGTCCGGATTGGCACTGACGGCTTCATTGGCGATGGCCAGCGCTTTCTGGTTCTCCTTTTGCGCCAGGTAATGGCGGGCGAGGGCGGCGCGCGGCTGAATCGCATTCGGATGCGTCCTGGCCGCTTTTTCCAGCCAGCCGACATATTCCTTTTCCTGTTTGTTGATGGCGGCCAGGTTGGCGAGCGCCATCATGGCCGTGAGATTGTTCTTGTCCTTGTCCAGCACGCGCTCAAAGCGCTTGCGGGCGGCATCGGGCTGCTTGTCGCGCATGTCGAGTTCAGCAAGGCTGGCTGCCGCAGGGAAAAACGCCGGATCAATGGCCAGCGCTTTTTCAAAGCTGCGGCGGGCGCCCGGAATGTCATTTTTCCCGAACAGGGCGTTACCCCGCATCGTATGGGTGGCTGGGCTGTTCGGGAGTTTTTTCTCCAGGGCCGCCACGGCGGCGAGTGCCTGGTCATATTCCTTGCGTTCGAGATGCGCCATCACCAGCAGGACATCCGCCCTGTTCTGGCCGGAATCGAGCGCGGCTGCGTTGCCGAGTTCGGCGATGGCCAGTTGACTGTCGCCCGTGGCCAGATGGCTCAGTCCCAGTTGGGTCTGGATGGCGGCATTTTTGGGGTCGATCGCGGCGGCCCTTTCGAGGAATCCCGCTGACTTTGCGGTCTCGCCCTTGATGCGATAGGCCTCGCTCGCCAGCAGCAGCGCAGCCACATCCCTGGCTTCGGGGGACAGGCGCGGCGCCAGGATTTCCAGTGCCTTGTCCGGCTGGCCTTGCCTGATCTTGGTGGACGCGAGGACCCGACGGGCGTAAGCGTGGTGCGGGAAGCGTGCCAGAAACCGGTTGAGCTGGGACTCGGCTTGCTCATAGGCGCCCGTCGCGTATGCGGTTGCGCCTGCAATCAGGAGGCTGGGCATGTGGTCGGGTGTGATTTTGAAAATCGCATCCAGATCAGTGCGCGCCTCGGCATATTTTTTCTGTTCGAAATGAAGCAGGGCGTTGAGATAGTAAGACGGCAGCGATTTGGGCGCGAGTTGGGTGAGTTTGTCGATATCGGCCTGGGCGGATTCGAATTGCCCCTGGGCCACATTGAGTGCGGCCCGGTTTTGCAGGGCTTCCAGGTTGCCGGGCTCGATTTTCAGGGCGTTCGTGTACGCGGCCAGGGCGCTGTTTGTGTTTTGCTTGAACTGCTCCAGGTTGCCGATGTAGATCCAGGTTTTGGCCTGACGGCTATTTATCTTGAGCGCCGTATCAAGCAACGCCCTCGCTTTTGCCAGATCCCGTTCGGCAACGGCGCACTGCGCCAGGCCCCAGTAGGTGGGCGGGTTTTGCGGATCGATATCGAGCGACTGTTGAAAGAGGTTGCATGCATCCTTGATGTTGCGCTGTCCCAGCAGGGCCTCGGCGCGAATCTGGTAAATGCGCGCGGTATTCACTCGGGACGTTTGGTCGCCCGCCTCGATTTCATCGAGTACCCGTTTGTATTCCCCCATGAGCAACAGCGCCTCGCCGAGCAGCGGCTTGACGGTTTCACGTCCCACGCCCAGTTTCTCGGCCTGCAGAAGTTCCTTTTCGGCCTCTGCGCCCATGCCGAGCTTCAGGTAGACCTGCCCGAGCAACAGCCGGGCCTGGGGGCTGTCCGGATTTTTCTGGATGGCGTTCTTGAGCTCGACGATGCTGCCCTTGAGTTTGCCCTGATCCTCGAAATCCTTGGCGCGCTGGATGTGTTCCTGCGCCGTGAGATTCGAGGTGCTGTCGCAGCCCACCAGCACCGGGGATGAGAACAGGGCGAACGCGATGGCCAGGGCAAGCGGATGGCGGGTCATGTGGGGTCTCTCGATCAGGCGTTATGGAGTGTGTTCAGTGTCGAAGATGAACGCTTGGGTTAGCGTGTTTTGCCTTGCAACTGCTTGAGCAGGGTACGGGCTTCCGCTTCCTGCGGGAAGGCCGCCCCGCTCGCCAGCAGGCGATCGAGCTCACTTGATCGCGCGGGCGCGGTTTCCGGATTGTGCGTAGGCCGCAGCCAGATGGAACTGGATTTCAGCAGCATCCGGGGCTTTGGCCAGGGCCTGCTGCAGCAGCTTGATGCCGCGTTCAGCCTGCCCCTGCCGAACCAGGATCCAGCCCAGGGTATCCAGCACGGCGGGGTTGTCGGGCTTGAGCTTGAGCGCCTGTTCGGCATAGGTACGTGCGCGGCTGTCGCCGGCTTCATGGAGAGCCCACGCAAGATTGTTCAGAATCATCAGGTTGCCCGGATTGCTCTGGTTCAGCAGCAGATACTGTTCGGCCGCGGCCTTGTACTGGCCACGCTTGATCAGGCTTTCGGCCAGTACGGCGCGGGTGCTGGCGTCTTGCGGATGGGTGGCGAGCCACGCGGCCAGGCGTTTTTCGCCTTCTTCGCTGCGCTGGCTGGCCGTCAGCACTTTCAACTGGCGGATGAGCAGGGCGCCGGACGGGGCCAGCTTGTGTGCGTGCTCGAAAGCGGCGAGGGCGGCGGGATAATCCTTGCGGGCAAACGCGATATCGCCCGCCAGAATGAAACCCGCCGGGTTGGCGGGTTTTTGCTGCTGGATCTGTTTGGCGAGCGCGTCGGCGTCGTTGAAGCGGGCGCCCCGGATATCGAGGCCACCCAGCATCAGTTGCGCGTCGAGAAAGTCGGGCTGGATGCGCAGGGCGTCCTGCAGGGTTTTGCGCGCGCCCGGGAGGTCGTTGGTCATGATCTGCACGCCGGCGAGCTTGACCCGCGGCGCGGCCTGGCCGGGCTGGCGTTCGACCAGCTGGCGATAGCTGCCGAGCGCGTTGGTGGTGTCTCCCAGCGCCAGTTGCGTGGTGCCGAGGAGATCGATCGCTGCCGGGCTATCGGGCTGGGCGTTGACGGCTTCGCGCGCGATGGCGAGCGCCTGGCTCTTGTCGCCACGGGCCAGCAGGTAGCGCGTCAGCGCCATGCGCGGCGGCAAGGCCTGCGGGGTGCGCGGCGGCAGCTTTTTCCAGCCAGTTCACGTAGGCTTTTTCGTCTTTCTCGCGCAGGCTCAAATCGGCCAGCGCCAGCATGGCGTTGAGGTGCTTGGGGTCGGCCTTGAGGATGGCCTCGAAGCGCTGGCGCGCGGCGGCGGGCTGCTTCGTCTTGCAGGTCGAGCTGCGCCAGGTTGGCGGCGGCGGGGAAGAAGGTCGGGTCGAGCTTGAGCGCCTGGCCGAAGCTGTCGCGCGCGCGCGGCCACGTCCTTCTTGCCCAGATAGGCGGCACCCCGGTAATTCCAGGTCAGCGGGCCTGCGCCGGCTGTTTCTTTTCCAGCGCGGCGATGCTGGCGAGTGCGGCGTCGAATTGCTTGTTCTTCAACTGGTTGAGGATGATGAGGGTGTCGGCGCGGCTCGCTGCTGCCTTCCATTGCGGCGGCGGCTCTGCAGGTCGGCCATGGCGCGGCTGTCGCCTTGTGCCAGCCGCGCGAAGCCCCAGTTCGGTGCGGATGGCGGCGCTGTCCGGATTGAGCTTGGCGGCCGGCTCGAAGTGTGTCGGCCGCATCGGCGAAGTCCTTCTTGGCCAGCGCGATTTCGCCGGCGACGATCCGCACCCCGGCATCGTCGGGCGCGGCTTTGAGGGCGGGCGCCAGCGTGCGCGCTGCGTCGTCCGCACGGCCCAGGCGCAGCTGCGTGGCCGCCAGCAGGCGCAGCGCGTAAAGGTTGCCCGGCGCGCTTTTGACGACCTTGTTCAGATGCGCCTCGGCCGTCTGCAGATTGCCCAGCGCGTATTCGACTGCGCCGCTCAGTAGCAGGGCGGGGGTGAAATTGGGCGAACCCTTGAGCACCCGGGCCAGCTGGTCACGAGCGGCTTCAATCTTCTTGTCGCGGAATTCGATCAGCGCCAGGGTGTAGCGCGCAAACAGATTGTTGGGCTCGGCCTTGAGGACGGCGTTGACTTCGCGTGCGGGCATCAGCGATCCGGTTCTCATCGAGGGCGATGGCGGCCAGCGACAGCCGGGCATGGACGTTTCCGGGGGTCGGTCTTGAGCGCGGTGCGATATTCTTCGGCGGCCAGAGCAGGCTGCCGGGTGGCGCGCAACAGGTCGCCTTTGAGCAGCCAGCCGTCGCGATGGTCCGGGTCGATTTGCAAGGCCTGATCGATGGCACGCATGGCCTTGTTCGGCATCCCATCCGCCAGCGCCAGACGGGCCAGCGCAAGGTGGACATCGGGGTCGTCGGGGCGCCACTTTTTGCGCCTGCTCCAGCCCCTTGCGGGCGTCGTCCTTATTTCCCAGCCCCAGTTCGGCGCTGGCGCGCAGGATCAGCATGGCGGCGGCCTCCGCCGGTTGCCCGTCGGGCGCGGGCAGTTCGTCGAGCACCCGCTGAAATTCGCCCTGCCTGATCAGGGCGCGGGCGAGCAGCGGGTTGACGGCGTCGGCGGCATAGCCCGCCTCGCGTGCGCGCTTCAGTTCCTTTTCGGCGGAGGCGGCGTCGCCCGCTTGCAGATAGAGCTGGCCGAGCTGGTAGCGCGCATCGGCATTTTTTTCGTCCGCCACCACCGCGTTCTTGAGCTGGATGATGGCGGCCTTGGTGTCGCCCTTGGCGATGCTGGCTTTGGCCTGGTCGAGCAGGGCGTCGCTGCTTTCGCCGCCGCAAGCGGCCAGCCCCAGGCTCAACAGGCAAGCCAGCAGCAAACGGGTTGGCCGGGTGGCGTGCGGGTGCGAGAATGCGTGCATATTAAGTAGTGTCTGCTCAAGTCCGGTCGTTGAGGATTCGGCGGCCATGCGGACAGGCCGACAACATTTTTCCGTAATTTTGCCGATAGTACGGTGAACTATTCATGTATCCAACCCAATGCATCCGATGAATCAGCAAAACTTGAGCCAGGGATGGCGCGCAGCGCTCGTGGTCTTGTGGTGTCTGTTCGGTTGCATGGCTTCGCCCGCCGTCCTGGCCGACGAGGCGTCCGATCTGGCGCAGCGCGTCTACGACCGTCCCAATGGGCGCGATCTCGTCACGCTCGGACGCATGGTGCTGACCGAAAAGGGCCACGCGCCGCGCATCCGTGAGATCGTCACCTACCGGCTCGACAAATCGGGCGGCGAAACCGCCAATCTGATCCGCTTTCTCGACCCGGAAGACATCGCCGGCACCGGCCTGCTCAGCATCGACAAGGCGGACGGCAGTACCGATCAGTGGCTGTACCTGCCGGCGCTCGACCGGGTGCGGCGCATTTCCAGCGACCGCAAGGGCGGGCGTTTTGTCGGTTCGGATTTGTATTTCGAGGACCTGCAGGAACGCAAGCCGTCCAAGGACCGCCATCGCCTGCTCGGCAAGCAGACCGAAAACGGCATTCTCTGCGACGTGCTCGAAAGCGTGCCGACAGACGCCGACGACTCGGTCTACCGCAAGCGCATCAGCTGGGTCGATCCTGCCACCGCCATCGTGCAGCGCACGGACTATTTCGAGGACGATGCGAGCACCCCGAGCAAGCGCTGGCTGCTGCGCAGCAAGAAGCGCAACCAGGGCTACTGGACGCTGACCGACAGCCGCATGATCGATCTGGCCAGCGGCCACGAAACCCGTCTGGTGGTCGACGCCGCGCTGTACGATCAGAAACTGCCCGCCAAACTCTTCACTTCGCAAACCCTGGCCGACGAAAGCCTGGAATCGGAATATCGCCCATGAAAAACCTGTTGCTGACCTTGAGCCTGTCGCTGGGCGCCCTGCCCCTGTTTGTCGTTGAAAGCGTGGCGGCGGCCGACGATCTGCCGCCGCCGCGTGCCGAGGTTCTGGATGCGGCGGACGACTTGCCGCCGCCCGCGCAGCACCACGCGCAAGCCGCGGTCGGCGCCTGCAGACGGCAGCACAGTCGAGGCGCTGCCCGCCGCCGCCAGTTCGGCGGACGATCTGCCGCCGCCCACCCAAACCGGCAAACAGGCCGCCGCGCGCGGTTTTCAGCCCTCGCTCAAATACGGCGTCGACGACTTGCTGCTGGAAGTGGGCGCGCTGCCCGACGCCACCGAAGCCGACACCTATTCCACCCTGCGCGCCAAGGCCTATGTGCTGTGGCAGCCGAGCCGCGAGTGGGAGTTTCGCGCCGGCGCGCGGGTCGACGGCGCCAGGCAGGATGGCGGCGTGGCCGATCACAACGACCTGCTGGCCGACTACACCGACACCTATGTGCGCTACCGCAGCGGCGACACGCGGCTGACCCTGGGCGCGCAGACCATCATCTGGGGCCGCGCCGACGAAATCCCGCTGGCCGACCGCGTCAGCCGCGCCGACCTCACCCGCTTCGTGCTGGACGACCTGCCCGACCGCCGCCGCGCGGAACTGGCCGCGCGCTGGGAACAGACCGTTCGGCGACTACAAGCTGGACGCGGTGTGGCTGCCGGTGTTCTGCGGCGCGCAGTTGCCCGACGCGCCAGCGTCTGGAGTCCGGTCAACCGCACCACCGGCGAGATCATCGGCATCGCGCCCAGTCCGACGGTCGCCGCACTGGTCAAGAATGCCGCGCATCAGCGAAGACGAACACGGCAGCGGCGGCGGCGGGGTGCGCCTGACCAAAACCGGCGAACCGTTCGATTTCGGCGTGACCCTGGCGCGTACCCGGCAGTCGCAGCCGTATTACCAGCCCGGCGGTACCCTGGCGGCCCCCACGCTGACCGCGGTGCATCCGTTCAACAACTTCGTCGGCGCCGACATGGAACTGGAGCGCGACGGCCTCACCTGGCGCATGGAACTGGGCTACACCGATGACGATCCCGGTCACCCTGCCGCCACGGCGATGGACCAACACCGTGCCTTCGCTCGACTGGATCGGCGCGCTGGAGTTTTTCCCCGGCGGCAAGGACACCCGCATCAATCTGCAACTGGTCGCGCATGCCCTGCAAACCGACGACAGCATCCTGCGAACTGAACGAGTATTACGGCGCCAACGGCGAAATCGAAACCAGTTTCGGCCAGGGCCGCTGGAACGCCGGGCTGCGCTTTTTCGGCGGCTTCAACGTGAACGATCTCTATCTCAAGCCCGAGCTCAGCTATGTCGGCTGGGAACCGTACGAGCTCTATGTCGCGGTTACCATTATTTCGATGGCGAGGCCCGCACCCTGGGGGGCTTCCATCAGGACCACTCGATGATCACGCTGGGCCTGCGTAGCAAGTTCTGAACGGCCCGACCGCATGGCGCATGCTGAAATCCTGGCTCCAGGGGCGCACGCATGCTGCCGCCCTGGCTGGCGCTGGCGATTCTGCTCGGCCTGCAGCTGGGCGCGTTGCCGTTTCCTGCTCAAGATCCATTTCAACAACGCGGGCGACATTTATTCCCCGCCCGACGCGCCCATCATCCAGCTGCGCGAATCGCTGTTTCGCGAATTTCCCACCGACGACGCGCTGATCACCCTGTTCGAAGGCGACGACCTGTTCGAGCCGGAATTTCTCGCCGCGCTCGATCGGGTGGCGCAGAAAATGGAGGCACATCCCTCGGTCGACCGGGTGCTGACGCTGACCACGGTCGAGCACATCGACGCGACCGACGACGGCTTTGCCGTTTCACTGCTGGTCGACCCGAAGAAGCTGAGCGCGCGTTCGCCTGCCGAATGGAAGGCCCGCGTGCTCGGCGACACCCTGGCGCCCGGCCTGCTCGTTTCGACGCGACGGCCGCGCCGATCGCGCTGGTGGTGCGGCCGAACGTCCTGAAAGAAAGCCTCGCCCGGCGCGATATCCAGATCGCGCTGCGACGCAGGCGATCGCCGCCGAAAAACTCGACACCTACCAGACGGCGACTGCCGGGACCGGTGGCGCAGACGGTCGGCGAACTGCACTCGCTGTGGCGCGACAGCGCCATCTTCATTCCGCTCACCGTCATCATCGGCATGGCCCTGATGTGGTGGGTGGTCGGGCGGGTGCGGCCGATGATCATCGGCGGGCTGGCGATGGGCACGGTCGTGTCGGTCAGCGTGGCGGGAATCGTCGCATCCGGCCAGCCCTACACGCCGATCACCGCGATGATTCCCACCCTGATGGCCGCCTACACGACGGCCACGCTGCTGCATTTCTATGCCGCCATCCAGCGCGCCCGCATCGCCCTGCTGCCGCGCCCGCAACGCATCGCGCGCGCACTGTCCGAAACCTTGGTGCCCGGGCCTGTTCAACGTGCTGACGACCGGCGCGGGCATGTTGAGCCTGCTGTTGGTGAGACATTCCGCCGGTGCAGACCTTCGGCCTGTCGGGCGCGATCGGCACGCTGATGGTGTTTCTGGTGGTGTTCATCCTGGTGCCGCCGATTCTGCTGAAATGGGACACGCCGCGCTGGCCGCGCCGCCGTTCCGGCCTGGCGCATGCGCGCCATATCGCCTGCGGCTGATGGCGGTGTTCAGCCTGCGCATGCCAGCGCTGGTGCTCGTCGGCAACGGTGGTGCTGGTGCTGGTCAGCCATGCCGCTGGTCATGCAGGTGCAAGGTCGAATCCAACCTGATCGAGTTTTTTGCGCCCGATCACAGCATCAGCCGCAGCACCGCGCGGGTCGAGGAGCGGCTTATCCGGCGTCACCAGCATGGAAGTCGTGCTGACGGCGGACCGCGCGCGACGGCCTGAAACACCCGGCCACGCTGGCGCAGATCAAGGCGCTTGCAGATCTGGCTGGAAGCGCAGCCGGAAATCGATCGCAGCTTTTCGCTGGTCGAGGTGATCGAGGAAATGAACCGCGCGTTCAGCGGCGACGAAGTCGGGGCAGGGCGAGTTGCCGACCAGCCGTCAGCTGATCGAGCAATTGCTGCTGATCTACGACGGCAAGGATTTGTACGAACTGGTCAACCGCGAATTCCAGCGCGGCCGGATCACCCTCAATCTCAATGTGCACGGCGCCAACGAAATCGGCCAGGTGATCGAGCGCATCGAGGCCACCTGCGCGGCGCAGCCGATTCCCGGCGTGCAGACCGAGACTGGCGGGTTATGGCCGGCTGTTTTCGGATCAGGAGGACCGCATCGTCGATGGCCAGATCAAGAGCTTCGCGTCGGCCTTCCTGCAGATTCTGCTGCTGATGGCCCTGCTGTTCCGCTCGTTCCGCGGCGCGCTGATCTGCCTGGTGCCCAATCTGGCGCCGCTGTTCTTCATTTTCGTGGTGATGGGCGCGACCGGGATCGCGCTCGACGTGGCGACCGTGCTGATCGCCGGCGTGATTCTGGGCATCACGGTGGACGACACCATCCATCTCTATCACGGCTATCTGCACCGCATCCGTCGCGGCGTCAGCCCGGTGTTCGCCATCATCCGCAGCATGGAAAGCTCGGGGCGCGCGGTGATCGCCATTTCGGTCGTGCTGATTGCCCAGTTCAGCCTGCTGGGCCTGTCCGATTTCCGCCCCACAGCGCATTTCGGCGTGCTGTGCGCAGTCGGGCTGTTTGCCGGCCAGGTATTCGAATTGCTGCTGATGCCTGCCTTGCTGGGGTTGCGTCACCGGGCACGGGCTGACGCCTGGCCGGTGCGCTTATTTCATCCCGATTTTCGCCATCAGGTCATACAGCGTGGGGCGGGTGACGCCGAGCAGTTCGGCGGCCTGGGCGATGCTGCCGTCGCTGTGGGCGAGTGCGCGGCTGACGGCCAGGCGTTCGGCATTTTCGCGCGCCTGGCGCAGGTTGAAGGGCTGCGGCTCGGCGTGGCCGTTGTCGAGTCCGAGGTCGGCGGCGGTGATCTGGCTGCCGTCGGCCATGATGGTGGCGCGCTTGATCAGGTTTTCCATTTCGCGCACGTTGCCGGGCCAGGCGTGGGCTTCCAGCGCGCCCAGCGCGTCGGCGGTGAAGCCGCGGATGTTGCGCCCCATTTCGCGCGCATAGCGTTCCAGGAAGGCCTGCGCCAGCAGCACGGCGTCGCCGGGACGTTCGCGCAGCGGCGGGATTTTCACCGTGATTTCGGACAGCCGGTAATACAGGTCTTCGCGGAAGCTGCCTTCGCGGATCATGCCGGCGAGGTCGCGGTGGGTGGCGCAGACGACGCGCACGTCGACCGGAATTTCACCGCGCCCGCCCAGGCGCTCGATCACGCGTTCCTGCAGGAAGCGCAGCAGCTTGGCTTGCAGCGGCATCGGCAGGTCGCCGATTTCATCGAGGAACAGGGTGCCTTCGTTGGCGTATTCGATGCGGCCGATGGTCTGCTTGGCGGCGCCGGTGAACGCGCCTTTTTCATAGCCGAACAGTTCGGATTCCAGCAGGGTGTCGGGAATCGCCGCGCAGTTGATGGCGACAAAGCGCTTGCCGGCACGCGGCGACAGTTCGTGCACGCCGCGCGCCAGCACTTCCTTGCCGGTGCCGGATTCGCCCAGCAACAGCACGGTGACGTTGGCCGGGGCGACTTTTTCCACGGTGCGACAGACCTTGAGCATCGGTTCGCTGCTGGTGATCAGTCCCTGCAGGGCGGAACCGTGCTGTTTGGCGGCCAGCAGGCGGTTTTCGATTTCCAGCGCGTGGACATGCAGCGCGCGCGCGATCATCAGCGCCAGCACGTCGGGGTCGAAGGGCTTCTGGAAAAAGTCGTAGGCACCGAGATGAATGGCCTTCACGGCATTGCTGCGATCGAGGTTGCCGGTGACGACGATGACCTTGGTGGCGGGGGCGAGCGACAGAATCTGCTGCAGCGTCGGCCAGGCCTTCGGTGGCGCCGTCCGACATCGGGCGGCAGGCCGAGATCGAGCAGCACCACCGGCGGTTCGTGGCGGCGCAACTGGGCGATGGCGCTGTCGCGGTCGGCTGCCATCACCAGTTCGTAATCGGCGAGGCTCCATTTCAGCTGCTTTTGCAGCCCGGGATCGTCTTCCACCAGCAGTATTTTTTGTTTGGCGTCGCTCATGCGGCGTCTCCTCCAGGATATGATTATTGTCCAGCGGCAGGCTGAGGCGGAAACGGGTGCCGCTGCCCCGGCGTGCTGTCCACTTCGATCATTGCCGCCCAGGGCACGCAGGGTTTCGCGGCATTCGTACGCGCCGATGCCCATGCCCGCGCCCTTGGTTGAGTCGAACGGCTGAAACAGCCGGGTGCGGATGAATTCGTCGTCCATGCCGCTGCCGGTGTCGATGATTTCAATGATCGCCTGCCCGGATTCCTCGAATCCACGCAGCGTGACCTGCGCCGTTCGGCGGGGTGGCCTCCAGCGCATTTTGCAGCAAATGGCCGATGGCGCGGGTGAGCCGTTCGCGTTCGGCGCGCACGCGCAGGTGCGCCGGCGGCAAGTCCAGCGTGGGGCGCAGCTTGAATGCCTGCTTGCTGGCAGCGGCGTCGGTCAGGATGTCCGCCAGCGCCACCGACTGCGCCTGCGCCGCATCGCCGCCCCGGCGCAATTGCGCCAGCACCTTGTTCATGCGGGCGACCGCATTTTCCACGGTGTCCAGCATGTCGGCCTGGAATTCGGGGTTGTGCTTGTGTTTTTCGGCATTGGCCAGCAGCAGGGAAAGCTGGGCGACAAGATTTTTCAGGTCGTGGATGACAAAGGTGGTGGTGCGGTTGAACGATTCGAACTGGCGCGCCACGATGAGCTGGTTGGAGGCGCGCATCTGCGCCAGGTGCGCGGCCGCCTGGCGTGCCGCCACCTTGAGCAGGTCGCTGACTTCCCAGTTGAAGGTGACGTTGCCCAGGGAATGCTTCAGCACGACAAAGCCGAGCAGTTCGTCGTGCAGCATCAGCGGCACCACCAGCCAGGCATCGTCGGCTCGCTGGATCCAGGCGGGGGCGTCGAGGTCGCCGTAGAGGTCGCGGCGGGTTTTCATTTCGTCCAGGTCCACCACCCATTGCTTGCGGGCGAGCCACTGGATGAAGGGTGAGTCGGCCGGCTCGGTACCGTTGATGTCGGCCCAGTTCCAGTGGCTGGCGCGCTGATAGCCGGCGTTGCCTTCGCGCATCCACAGCGCGCCGCCGGGGCTTTCGAGCAGCCGGGCCAGCGCCTCGACCGCGCGTTCGCACAGTTGCTCGCCGGGCCGGCCCTCGGTGAGGGTGCGGGTGAAGTTGAGCCATTCCTCGCGGTAGTCGTAGCGGTAGCTGAAAAAGTGCTTGGACAGGAACACCCGCAGGCGCGCGCGCAGGGTGCCGGAAAACATCAGCAGCACCAGCAGCATGGCGGCGGCGAAGATGAACACGGTTTGCACCACGTCGCCCCATTCGCCGCCGAACAGGCGCAGGTAATAGCCGGCGCCGGCCATCAGCAGCAGATAGATCCCCGCCGCCAGCAGGCTGGCGGTGTGGAAGGCCATGCTGCGCGACAGCCCGACCGGCGCCGCCCATTCCGGGTTGCGTGCGGCGGAGACCGCGATCAGCGGCGTCACCAGTGCCGCCACGTAGCCGCGCGCCGCCCATACCTGGGCATCCATCGCGTTGAACAGCGCCGCATTGGCGTAGAGATAAAAGTCGTACACGAACAGTCCGCCCAGCCCGAGGCAGAGAAACTTGATCGCCCAGCGGTCTTCCGGACGGGTGCTGCGATACACCTGTTCGACCAGCACCAGCCCGATCACGGTCAGCAGCACCAGCCCCAGATTGCCGGCCCATCGCGCCAGCACCAGCTGGGTGGCGGGGCGATGAAGGGATACGACGCTGGCGAGCAGCAGGCCGATGACCAGCACGCCACCCAGGCTGCGGATGAGGCGCAGCGGCGTGGGCAGGGTTGCGCCCGCATGGCAGGCGCAGCTGCAGGATATAAAGCAGCAGGGCAAGCCAGGCGCCGTTGCGCGCGACTTCGGCGGCGAGCCCCAGTCGCGGCGGCAGCACACCCCATGCGGTGAGCGCCGACAGGGCGCCCCAGACGGCGCTGAGGCCGGTGGCGAGCACCAGCAGAGCGCCCCTGCGGCCGCCGCCGCCAACTGGCGACGATGAGGCCGGACAGACCCAGATAGGCCAGCGTCGCCAGTCCATAACCGACGGCGGCCAGCAGGAGCAGGGTGTCGGGCATGGTCGCTTGCAGGCGGGCGCGGTCAGCGCACGCCCTTTACCCCACAACACCACTTGCGCGGTCTGGAACAGGATCATGAGATCGAGGAACAGGCTGTGGTTCTTGACGTAATAGAGGTCGTATTGCAGCTTGTGCATGGCGTCTTCGTCGGTTGCGCCGTAAGGGTAACGCACTTGCGCCCAGCCGGTGATGCCGGGTTTGACCGTGTGACGCACGCCGTAATAGGGGATTTTCTGGGTCAGGTCCTGCACGAAATAAGGGCGTTCCGGGCGTGGGCCGACGAAGCTCATGTCGCCGAAAAACACGTTGAAAATCTGCGGCAGTTCGTCGATGCGGGTGCGCCGGATGAAACGCCCGGTGAGCGTCACGCGGCTGTCGTTTTGTCCGGCCCAGCGCGGCTTGCCGTCTTTTTCGGCGTCGACGCACATGCTGCGGAACTTGAGGATGGTGAAATTGCGGCAGCCCTGGCCGACGCGCTCCTGGCGGTACAGCACGGGGCCGGGGCTTTCCAGCTTGATCAGCAGGGCGGTGAGCGCCATGATCGGCAGGCGAGACCGCCAGCATGGCCGCGCTGACCAGCAGGTCGAACAGCCGCTTGACGGTGTCGCGCACCATGCCCTGGTGAAAGCCCTCGGCCAGGATCATCCAGCTGGCATTCATCGAGTCGAGCTGCAAATGGCCGTTTTCACGCTCGAAAAAGTTGGACAGTTCGAGGATGCGAATGCCGCGCAGCTTGCATTTGAGCAGTTCCTGCACCGGCATGCCGCCGCCCCGGCGGTCGCGGACGGCGATGATGATTTCGCTGATCTGCAGGCGTTGCGGCCAGTTCGGGCAGCGGTTCCTCGGTGTCGAGAATGCGGGCATGGTCGACGAAATGATGACTGCCGCCCATCGGCAGATAGCCGACGATCTGGGTGTTGCTGGCATGGCCGCGTTGGGACAGCAGCGCCTCGATGTGGGCGGCGCGGCTGCCGGTGCCGATCACCAGCGCGCGGGTTTTGAGCGCGCCCATCCGCGCCCAGCGGATGAACAGCGCGCGGCTGAGCAAAATGCCCAGCAGCGCCAGGCCGAATGACAGCAGGAAGGCGCCGCGGCCGACCAGCAGGGCCGGAAAGAAATAAAACAGCAGGCTCATCGTCACCAGGCCGAGCCCGAAGCTCAGGCCCAGGCGATGCAGCAGCGCGCGCACGCCGCCCTGCCATTCCAGGTCGTAGAGGCCGCTGGCCGTCATCAGCCCCAGCATGACGAGGGTGAAGGTCAGCGCCTTGGGCAGCAGCGGGTTGAGATCGTGCGGAATCGTGCCGGCGTCGAAGAAACGCGCGCTGACACCCGCGTAGATGGCGCCGCCGAGAATCAGTGCTTCGATCAGCACCAGCAACAACAAATTCAGGGGCACGTAGTGCCGGAAAAATCGGATCACGGCCGTTTGCTCAAAAGAACCATATGATGCCGGTCAGCATCTTCCATGCCAGGGCGGGTACAGCGAGAACGTCAAATCAGTGCTCGCACTTGAGGCAGACGCAGGCGGCGCGGGCTGGCCGTCGGCCTGCAGGCGTTTCATGTTGCGCAGCTCGGCGGCCGGGATAGACGACGAGGTCGACCGGTGCGCGCGGGTCGTCGATGACGATAACGGGGATAGGCGCGGCCGGGCGCGTCGGCTGCGCGGTGTTCGCCGGCCTGATAGGGTGAGCCGAGGCGCATCAACAGGAATTCGACGTCCTTCTGGTGGTCGGTGAAGAGTTGCAGGTTGATGTCGGCGTGGCGGCCCTGCCGTGCCGTTGAGCACCGAACCGGTCAGGTGGGGGTCGAAGTCCGCCAGTTGCTCCATGTATTCAATGGCGGTTTGCCGCAGCAGCGCCAGCAGTTCGCGGGTTTCATCCGCCTGGTAGAGCGCCTGATAGCTGCGCAACGCCTCCTCGATCTGCTGGTTGTCGGGCAGGCTGCCGCTGTCGGGCGCGCCCAGCTGGCGCGCGGCCTTGCGCTTGGCGCTGCCGTAATCGAGGCTGCCGTCTTCTGCCAGTATGCGTGCCGCCGCGTGCGCAATGCGGCGGCGCATGTCCTGGTTTTTCAAAGCGGCACCCGGGCGTAGCGGGCTCCGGCTCCGCGGGCGCAGCAGGCGCGGGCCTGTCGGCGTAGCGGGTTCGGCGTCCACGTCTGCGGTGGCCGCTTCGGGCGGCGGAAATTCCTGATAAAAATGTTCCACCATGCCGGGCGTCTGGTTGCCCAGCAAATCTCCCAGCAATTCGTCCACCACCGTTTCGGACAGGCGGGTGCCGGTGGCCGGGTCGATTTTCACGCTGATGATGCCGGCGGGCATGGTCCAGCCTTTTGCGGCACGCCTCTGAGCGCCGTGCCCATGAAGTTGATCCAGATCGGCAGCGCCGATTGCGCGCCCGTTTCGCCGCGCCCCAGCGAGCGTGGCTGGTCGTAGCCCATCCAGGCGATCGCCACCAGATCGGGGTTGTAACCGGCGAACCAGGTGTCGCGCGCGTCGTTGGTGGTGCCGGTCTTGCCGGCAAGGTCGCTGCGCCCCAACTGGCCGGCACGTGCGGCGGTGCCGTAGCGCACCACGTCCTGCATCATCGTGGTCATCAGCCAGGCGTTGCGCGGGTCGATCACGCGTGGCGCGTTGCCCCCGCCTTTTGCGGGCTGGCCTGCATCAGCAGGCGGCCGTCCTTGTCGTACACCTTGTCGATCAGATAGGGCTTGACGCTGAAGCCGCCGTTGGCGAATACGCCGTAGGCTGCGGCCAGCTGCAGCGGGGTGACGCTGCCCGCACCCAGCGCCATGGTGAGATAGGGCGGGTGGCGCGCCGGGTCGAAGCCGAAGCGGCGGATGTAGTCGCGTGCGTAATAGGGCCGATCCCCTGCAGGATGCGCACCGACACCAGGTTGAGCGATTTGGTCAGCGCGGTGCGCATGCGCACCGGGCCGCTGGTGCTGCCGTCGTAGTTCTTCGGTTCCCAGGCGGTGCCGCCGGCTTCTTCGGCGGCCAGCGTCAGCGGCGCGTTGTCGATCATGGTGGCCGGGGTATAGCCTTTTTCCAGCGCGGCCGAATAGATGAACGGCTTGAAGCTCGAACCCGGCTGCCGCCAGGCTTGCGTGACGTGGTTGAATTTGTTGCGGTTGAAATCAAACCCGCCGACCAGCGCGGTGATGGCGCCATTTTTCGGGTTCAGCGCAACCAGCGCCGCCTCCACCTCGGGCAGTTGCGCCAGCCGCCATTGCGGCTTGCTGCCGCAGGCCTGTACGCGCACCACCGCGCCGGGGGCGAGTTGCCGGCCCTTTTTGCCGGCGACTCCAGTTGGCCACCCACTTGAGCGAGTTGCCGGAAATCTCGACGATCGCTGCCGTCATGCAACTGCGCACGGATCAGCTTGGCGTTGGCGCTGACCACGACAGCAGGCTGCATGTCGCTCGACCGGGGCGAGGTCTTCCAGCGCACTGGCGATCGCCGTTGTCGCGTTGCGCCTTGTCGGCGGGCAGGCTGATCTGCTTTTCCGGCCCGCGGTAGCCGTGGCGCTGGTCGTAATCGGCAATGCCCTGCCACACCGCCCGGTTGGCGGCAGCCTGCTGGGCGCGGCGCAGTGTGGTGACGACCTTGTAACCCGAGCTGTAGATCGATTCGCCGTATTTCTCGAACAGCGTCTGGCGCACCATTTCGGCGGCGTAGTCGGCCGCGACGTCGGTCTGCTGGCGTGCCTGGCGGATCACCAGTTTCTGCTTGACGGCGGCCTGCCAGGTCGGCTGGTCGATGAATTTGAGCGTGCGCATCCGCCCCAGCACGTATTCCTGACGCGTCTTGGCGCGCGGGAAATTGACCACCGGGTTGTAGCGCGACGGCGCCTTGGGCAGCCCCGCCAGCATGGCGAACTCGGCCAGCGACAACTCGCGCATCGGCTTGCCGAAGTAAGTGCGCGCTGCGGCTTCAAAGCCGTAGGCACGCTGGCCGAGGTAAATCTGGTTGATGTAGAGCTCGAGGATCTTGTCCTTCGACAGGTTGTGTTCGATCTTCATCGCCAGCATGGCTTCGGACAGCTTGCGGGTGAGCGTTTTTTCGTTCGACAGGAAGAAATTGCGCGCCACCTGCATGGTGATGGTCGAGGCGCCTTCCTTGGCGCCGCCGGACAGCAGGTTCGAGCCCGCCGCGCGCAGCACGCCCAGCGTATCCACGCCGCCGTGGGTATAGAAGCGCTCGTCCTCGGCGGCGATGATCGCCTGCTTCATGTAGGCAGGGACCTTGTCGATGGCAATGAAGGCGCGGCGCTCCTCGCCGAATTCGCCGATCAGCGCGCCGTCGGCCGTGTAGACGCGGAGCGGCAGCTTGGGTTTGTAGTCGGTCAGCGCCTCGAGCGGCGGCAGGTTGGGGTAAATCAGCGCCGCCGCCAGCCCGGCCAGCGCCGTGCCGACCACGCCGAGGCTGACGATCAGTGCCAGTGCGTAATGCCACCATTTGGAAAACATCCGATTCCTTTAATTCGATGCCTAAAGTTTCCGACGATTATAGGCGTTAGTGGTGTTGGAAATTGGACACAGGTGTTCAACTCTTGCCGTGTGGCGAGAAAAAAACTGTTAAAAACCGTGTGTTGTTGCTAGCATCTAAAAACAATAACAAGAAAAAGCGCCAACCCACAGAAGCGTAAAGGAAAACTCTTGCACCTGAATATCAATCTGGACTGGCTGTCCGCCAAGGGTCTACCCATCCTCGGGCTCGACATCAGCACGACTGCGGTCAAGCTGGTGGAATTGTCCGATGCCGGCAAAGGGCATGCTGCGGGTGGAACGCTATGTCATCGAGCCCTTGCCCAAGGATGCGGTGACGGACGGCAATATCGCCAACCTCGATCAGGTGGCCGATACCTTGCGTACTGCCTGGAAAAATCTCGGCACGCGGATCAAGAACGTTGCGCTCGCGCTGCCTTCATCGGCCGTCATCACCAAAAAGATTCTGGCGCCGGCCAGCCTGAGGGGCCTCGACCTGGAAAACCAGGTGGAAACCGAGGCCAATCAGGTCATTCCCTTCTCGCTCGACGAGGTGAATCTGGATTTTCAGGTGCTCGGCGCCGTCACCCGGCAGTCCGGATGATGTGCAGATTCTGCTCGCCGCCGCGCGCAAGGAAAAAGTCGAGGATCGTGTGGCCGCAGTC
The DNA here is from genome assembly GCA_963818665.1 of uncultured Hydrogenophilales bacterium. Lineage (GTDB taxonomy): Bacteria > Pseudomonadota > Gammaproteobacteria > Burkholderiales > Thiobacillaceae > Thiobacillus. Next base: position 49,604 of record CAWFTM010000019.1, read on the forward strand.
GAGGCGGCCGGCCTCAAGGCGCTGATCATGGATGTCGAGTCCTTCGCCACGCAAACCGCGTATGAGCAGATTGCCCACCTGCTGCCCAGCAGCGGCGCCGGGCAGACTGTGGCGATTATCGATGTGGGTGCGCAGAACATGCACATCAATATCCTGCACGACAACGAGTCGGTTTACCTGCGCGAACACGGCTTCGGCGGCAACCAGCTCAACAACGAAATTTCGCGCCGCTACGGCATGACCAGCGAAGAAGCTGAAAACGCCAAGCGCAAGGGCACGCTGCCCGAAAGCTACGACATGGAAGTGTTGCAGCCCTACAGCGAAACCCTGGCAATGGAAATCGGCCGCGCCCTGCAGCTGTTCACCACCTCCACCCAGTATCGCAAGGTCGACCAGATTCTGCTGGCCGGCGGCGGCGCCATGATTCCGGGCATCGATGAGGTGGTGGCGCAGCGTACCGGCACGCCGACGATGGTCGTCAACCCGTTTGCCAACATGGCAGTCGGCTCCAAAATCCGGCCGCAGGCGTTGACCGCCGATGCGCCTTCCCTCTTCGTCGCCTGTGGCCTTGCCATGCGGAGGTTTGACCCCCAATGATCCGCATTAACCTACTCCCCCACCGCGAACTGGCGCGTGCCGCACGCCGTCGCCAGTTCAATATTCTGCTTGGCATTGCCGTCGCGGCGGGTCGTGATCGCCGTCGTGCTCGGACATAGCGTGATCGCCGCGCGCCAGTCGGCACAGGACGCGCGCAATGTCTATCCTCGAACAGGAAATCGCCAAGCTCGACAGCCAGATCGGCGAAATCAAGAAAATCCGCGAACAGACCCAGGCCTTGCTGGAGCGCAAGCAGGTCGTCGAAACCCTGCAATCCAACCGCACCGAAGTCGTCCACCTGTTCGACCAGATGATTCGCCTGCTGCCCGATGGGCTCTATCTCAAATCCTTCAAGCAGGCGGGCGACATCGTCACCATCAGCGGCTATACCCAGTCGAGCGCGCGCGTCTCCACCCTGATGCGCAATCTGGATGACTCGCCCTGGTTCGAGTCGGCCAGTCTGGTCGAAATCAAGGCGGCCACCGTAAACAATCTGCGTGCCAACGAGTTCGTGCTGACGGTCAAGCAGACCCGCCAGCAGGCGGATGACGCACAAGATTAACAAGGGGGGCAAAGCATGACCCTGGACGACATCAACAAACTCGACCTGAAAACGCTGGCCGACTGGCCGCTGCCAACCAAGCTGGCGGCGCTGGGGCTGCTGTGCGTGGCCATCGTGGCGGCAGGCTGGTGGTTCGACTGGCGCGGCGGCATGGAGACGCTGGACGCGGCCAAGCAGAAGGAAACCGAACTGCGCAGCGTGTTCACCACCAAGAAAAACCAGGCCATCAATCTGGACGCTTACAAAAAGCAGCTGGCGGACATCGAGCAGGCTTTCGGTGCGTTGTTGAAGCAGTTGCCCAACAAGCAGGAAATGGATGCGCTGATCACCGACGTCAACCAGGCAGGCCTGGGGCGCGGCTTGCAGTTTGATCTGTTCAAGCCCGAAGCTGAAACCGTGTCCGAGTTTTATGCCGAAACGCCGATCACGCGTCAAAGTCACGCGGCGGCTACCATGACGTGGCGGCCTTCGTCAGCGACGTCTCCAAGCTGTCGCGCATCGTCACCTTGCAGAACATCGCCATGGAGCCGACCAAGGATGGTGTGCTGAATATGGATGCCATCGTCAAGACCTACCGTTATCTGGACGACGAAGAAGTCATGGCGAGCAAGAAAAAAGCCAGTGACAAACTAGCCAAGGAGCAAAAGAAATGAAGCGCCTGGCCAGTGTTGTGATGGTGTTGGGCCTGACCGGCTGCGGCGGCGGCAGCATGGACGATCTGCATACCTTTGTTGCCGAGACCGGCAAGGACATGCAGGGGAAGATCGAGCCGTTGCCGGAGGTCAAGGTTTACGAGCCGTTTACCTACAACGCGTTCGACCTGCCCGACCCGTTCAAGCCGAGAAAGCTCTCGCCTGGCGGCGGAGGCGGGATGCAGCCCGACCTGACGCGACCGAAGGAACCGCTGGAAGCCTTCTCGCTGGAAACCCTGAAAATGGTCGGGGTCCTGTCCAGGCAAGGCGTGATCCATGCGGTGATCAAAACGTCGGACAACGCGATTTACCACGTCAGGAAAGGCAATTACGTCGGCCAGAATTTCGGCCTCGTCACGCAGATCGGCGATAGCGAAGTGAGCTTGCGTGAAATTGTCCAGGATAGCGCCGGGGATTGGTCCGAGCGCAGCAGCACCCTGATTTTGCAAGAATGACTCATAGCACTGAATCCAAAGAGGCTGACATGAACGCATTGCCCAAAACTTTGCCCGAAGCATTGCCCGCAAAATGACCCGCCACCTGTTCGGGATCGCTCTGTTCGCCGGTTTGGCGTTGCCGCTCGCGGTTCGCGCCGCCGACGTGCCGCCCACCAGCAACGCAGTGCAAAGCGTCGAGACCACGACCCTGCCTGGCGGCAAGGTCGTGGTGCGCGTCACTCTGAAGAATGCGCTGACTGCGATTCCGGCGGGGTTTACCGTCGGCAACCCTCCGCGCATCGCACTGGATCTTCCCGACACCGGCAATGCCATGGGACGCAACACCGTGGACGCCAATCTCGGACCGCTGTCGAGTGTGAACGTGGTGCAGGCAGGCACGCGTACCCGCCTGGTGCTGAACCTGAACAAATCAGTCGAATACGATGCCACGATCGACGGCAACACCCTGTTGGTGGCCCTGGCTGATGCCGGCGGCTCGGGTGCTGCGCCGGTGAATGCCAGCCCGCGCTTTTCCGAGGCGGCACCTGGACCGGCACGCCACAGTATTCGCGATGTCGATTTCCGACGCGGTGCAGCGGGCGAGGCGCGTATCGTGACGACGCTGTCTGACGCACAGGCCGGCATCAATATCCGCCAGCAGTCGGATGGCGTGGTGGTCGATTTCATCGGCACCGAATTGCCCAAGACCCTGCAGCGCCGTCTGGATGTGGCCGATTACGGCACCCCGGTGCAGATCATCGAAACCTACACGCTGGGCGACAACACCCGCATGGTGATCCAGCCCAAGGGCGGCTGGGAATATTCGGCCTACCAGACCGACAACAACTTTCATTGTTGAAGTCGACAAGAGCGACGACTCGCAGAAAAAGACTGCGGATGGCAAGGTGAAATACGTCGGCGAAAAGCTGTCGCTCAACTTCCAGAACGTCGAAGTGCGCTCGGTCCTGCAGGTCATCGCCGACTTCACGGGCCTGAACATCATCGCCAGCGATACCGTGACCGGCAACCTGACCCTGCGCCTGAAAGACGTGCCGTGGGATCAGGCACTCGACCTCATCATGCAGACCAAGGGGCTGGACAAGCGCCAGAACGGCAACGTTATCTGGATTGCGCCCAAGGACGAACTGCTGACCAAGGAAAAACTCGAGTACGAAGCCAAGTCGGCCGTCGCGGATCTGGAGCCCTTGGCTACCGAATACATTCAACTTAATTACATGCGGGCAGATGAAGCCAAAACCATGCTGTATGGTTTTGTGTCCGGGGCCTTCCGCAACTCCGGGGCCAACAACACGGTGAACTGCTCGGCGCAGGCACAGGGGCTGACCGGTGCAGCCGCGTCGCAGACTTCGCAGCAGGGTCAAGGTGACAATGACCAGAAAGTGCTGACCAAGCGTGGTCGTGCCACCTATGAACTGAAAACCAACACGCTGATTATCACGGATACGCCGCGCAAGATTCAGGAAGTGCGCGAACTGCTCGCCCGTCTGGATGTGCCTGCTCGCCAGGTCATGATCGAGGCGCGCGTGGTGGTGGCAACCGATGGCTGGAGCCGTGATCTGGGTACGCGCCTGAGTTTCGCGGTGGGCGGCGTGAATCCCAGCAACGCCAGTGGTGGCGGACAGTTCCCGCCGCTGGTCGCCCCCAACCTGCTGGTGAGCCTGCTGAATCTCGCCAACGGCAACCTGCTGAATCTGGAGTTGCGTGCGCTGGAAGCGGAAAACCGCGGCAAGGTGATCTCCAATCCGCGCGTGATGACCTCCAACCAGAAGCCGGCGGTGATCCTCAACGGTACGCAAATCCCCTACATCACCCCGGGGACAGCGAACAACCCCGCAACCGTGACGTTCAAGGATGCCTTCCTGTGCCTGCTGGTCGATCCGCAGATTCTCAACAACGACTCGGTCATTCTGACGGTCGAGGTTCAGAAGGACTCGGTGCGCGACATCGCACTCGCCCTCCAGGACAATCCCGCAATCGATACCAAACGGATCAAGACCCAGGTTCGGGTGAACAACGGCGAAACCCTGGTGCTGGGCGGCATCTTCGACGGCGAAGAAAGCACGACCGTGAGCAAGGTGCCGCTGCTGGGCGATATCCCGGGGCTGGGCAGGATGTTCAAGACCACAAGCAAAGAGAACACCAAGACCGAGCTGATTATCTTCCTCACGCCGCGTATCCTCGACGAGCGTCTGTCGCTCCGCTGATATACGCTCCCATCCAAAGCGCGGGTTGATCCCGCGCTTTTTTTCGGCCCCGATTTTCTGCTGCGCGCTTCCCTTCAGGCACCGCCGACCATCAGGCTGTCCGTTACAATCGCGCCATGAGCAAGCAAGACAATCTTTACCTTGTCGGGTTGATGGGGGCGGGTAAGACCACGGTGGGACGACTGCTGGCCAAGCATTACGGTTGTACCTTTTACGATTCGGATCACGAAATCGAGGCGCGCACCGGCGTCAAGATCCCGGTCATTTTCGAAATCGAGGGCGAGGCGGGGTTTCGCAAGCGCGAGGAGGCGGCGATTGCCGATTTGACCGCTTTGTCCGGCGTTGTGCTGGCCACCGGCGGCGGCGCGGTGCTGTCGGCCGTCAACCGTGACAATTTACGCAGGAACGGCGTGGTGATTTATTTACGGGGCACGCCTGAACATTTGTATGAGCGTACCCGGCATGATCGCAATCGCCCGTTGTTGCAAACCGGGAATCCGCTGGCCAGGCTGCGCGAGTTGTACGCGCAGCGTGACCCGCTGTATCGCGAAATAGCCGACATCGTGGTGGATACAGGACGGCAAAGCGTGACGGGCATGACCCGGGCACTCTGCAGCAAGCTGGATCTGTTGCGGAGCAAGTTGCCGCTGTCCGACACGACGGACTGATGCTGCGTACCGTCTGCGCGGGCTTGTGTTGCATGCTGGCGGGTGTCGCTGCTGCAACCGACTATCGCGCGGGCGCGGAAGATTACCGCGATCATTTGCGTCGTCTGCAGCCGGGCGACCGTTTGCGGCTTGATCCGGGTGAATACCGCCAGGGCTTGCCTTTGCACACGCTATCCGGCCGCCCAGGCCAGCCCATCATCATCGAAGCGGCCGATCCGGCTGCGCCGCCGCGTTTCATCGCACGGCCGCGCGCCAATACGGTCAGTCTGGTCGATGTGCGTCATCTGGTGCTGCGTCATCTGGAACTCGACGGCCGCAACCTGCCGGTGGATGCGGTCAAGGCCGAAGGCCACGGCCGTTATGCCGATTTCATTACGCTGGAGCAGCTTTACATCCACGATCATGCGGCGTCGCAGCAGAATGTCGGCATCTCCACCAAATGCCCGGCCTTCGGCTGGGTGGTCAAGGGAAATCGTATCGAGCGGGTGGGCACCGGCATGTATTTCGGCGATTCGGATGGGTCGGATCCTTTTGTCGGCGGGAATCATCGAGGACAACCGGATCAGCGGAAACGCTCGGCTACAGCCTCCAGATCAAGCATCAGAAAGCGCGGCCGGCAGAATAGGCGAGCGTCGGACACGGTGATTCGATACAACGTGTTTTCCAAGCAGGATGCGCCACCCTGGATCGCAGGCGCGCCCCAACCTTGCTGGGGCATTTTCCGTTAACGGGAGCGGGAGCTAGGTCTATCCGGCCTCTTTTTGCAAAATCCCAGCGAGGCGCTGTTGCAGGCGGAAGGGAGGGTGGCGGTGTACGACAATGTGTTCATCAATGGCAGCGGCGATGCGATCCATATACAGCCGCATAAGACGTGCCGCGCGACATGATCGATTTTTTCCAACACCGTGCTGGCGTCGGCACGGGCATTCAGGTGCGACGGGCTGAAGGCAACGCCTTTTCGTCAGCGCGTGATCGCCAATCCCGAGTCAGCCAGCTGCCTTGCAGGGCGGGAGCGGCACACAACATCACACTGGACTTCGGCCCGATCTGCTGGAGGTTGTCAACGCCGTAACTGGTGCCGCGGGTTGGCACCGATCGCACACATCGCTCCCCGGATGGCTGTATGTGTTCGGCGAGCAAACCTGTTGGCCAGGGACGCGCACCGTGATGGGCACAAGCGCCCCGGTGCAAGCCATCCCGTGCTGGCTGCGTCAGGGCGCTCCGCCAACGCGAACTGCATCGTGAAAGCGACCGAGAATCCGGCGTGCCACGCTGTCGGCAATTTACCGGGATTGTCATCTACGGCAGTCTGGTACCGCGGATTTCCATGCTAGCCTTGGCATGCTCATGGACGACTTCCCTGCCTTGGGCACCATGGCCCGACTCGCTGACCGACCGGATCACCATGTGGTTCTCTATCTGCCATTGGCGAAATCCTGTGGCGGAGCGCGCTTTCCGGCGCCATCCAGCGGATGATTGGCGTCGGCAGGGCTGTCTGGCTGGGCTGCCTGGCACTCAGCGCAGGCCTGGAGTCCACGCGACGGGCACGCCAGTCGCACCCCGTTGTTCAACGACATCCTGATGAACGGCTGGGGGCGGCCTGGGCTTGCTGCTTTGGCCCGCTCTGGGACCGCGCCTCGCCGCCTTGGCTGACGCGTGCCGGACTACATCGACCGGGTCTGTCCGAGTGTCCCGTGCCGGGATGCAGGCCGCTCGCCCTGCTTCGTACTGGGCGTGTTGGGGTGGGCGTACGGATGGTTTGCCTCCCCTGGCTGTCACCATACTCGGCCTGGCCGCTGGCGGCTGCACTGGCGCCGTTCTACACATATTTCTCCGATACGGCTTTGCCCTGCGCAGTGTGGCCGTCTTGGCGGCTTATGCGCCACTGGTTTGGTCGTTTGGGCATTGCGCCGACGTGCGTGTTCCGGCCTGCGTTGTTGCGGATGAGCGTCGTCTGGAGTCTGTGGTCCCCGGATGTTCGAGAGCAGCAAGCTCTTCCTTGCCGCCAGCCAGCCAGATTACACGAACCTCTATTCACTGTGATGGGGGGCTGGCTGGGTTGCATCGTGGCCTGCAGGAGCGTCCCGCGACCAAGCGACGGCGAGCCGGAGGCCACGACGAAGCCCTCGATAAGGCGGCCGGAGTGGGGGCGGGTTGGCGGATGCTTGCGGCGTGGCTTTAGGGCTGGCGCTGTACGGCTTGTGGCCAGCCCTTTGCGCGCTTCCGCTGGCGGTCGGTGGGTTGCTGTACGGCTCCTGCTCTTGTCGCCGTTTGCTATTGCGCGGCATTGTCGGCGCCGGTGCTGATCTGGCGCCATGGTGGTTTTTCGACGAATTCGACCTCATGTTGCTCTCACGCTGGCGTTGGCTAGGGAATCGGCGTGACAGCCCGGTTGTGGAGAACACGACTTCCCCCCGGGCGTTGTGGGTGCTGGGCCTGTTCGCGATTTCCAGTCTAGTTGCCTGCGTTGGCGCTCTTGCCGCTCACTCCCTTGGATCTCAATTCTTTGCACACTATTACAGTCCGTACAACGCCTTGCGCGTGACCAAGGTTCTTTCGGGCGCCGCCCTGTTGCCACTCCTGACCGGCAACTTCAGGCCGGTGCCCCAGTGGGACGGCTTTCTCGCTGGGCATGATGGTCGGGCTGGTGGGTGCGGTGCTCACCATTGTCTGGGAGCGAGCCGTGTTTCCGGCTGGCTGATTTCACTCGTGATTTTCGGGCGGCAGGACTGATGTCCAGCATGGTACAGGCGGCTCTCTCATCGAGGCCCTCTGGTGTTCGCCATGCCATTCCTGGCGGCCTGCGTTCGGATTGACAGCGCAGCCGAATCGCAAGCGCTGGCCTCGGTAGGACTGCTGCTGGGTGGTTTTTATGCCTTGGCCGTGACCTACGCCCGTGGGGGTATGTCGCGATGGGACTGGTTCTCCTGGTGCTTGCCAGCGGCTGGATATTGCGCGGCAAGCGGGTTGCCGGGACGCGAACCCTGTCTTATTTGTGGCGGCGGGTCTCCTTGTCATGTTGATGGTTGCGCCCATTCTGGCCGGGCGTGATCCCGCCTGGCCAAACCGGGCGCGACGCCGGCGTGCGCATGGCGCATTGGCAGAATGCTCTCGCGATCAAGGAAAAAGGCTGGCGAGCGATTGTTCGGCATGGGTTTGGGCCGCTATCCCGTCACGTATTTTTACCGCAGCCAGGAAAGTGCTCCGCTCCGCCTCATTTAGTTATTTCCAGCGCGGAGGGCAACAGGGCCTTTCCCTGGGCGCAGGTACGCCGCCGCCAAAGGTTCAGGTTCGGGATACATGGCGGCGCAGGTGGCGTGCTGGGCGAAAGTTCTGTGTGCGAGCGAACCTTCTTCGATTCGTTCGGCTGACCTCGGCGAGTTCAAGCTGGCGACACCTGGTCCGGCCTATCAGCAACCACTCGCATGAGTTGGCCCGGTGGCGGGGGCGCCCCGTCACCCTGTCTTGGAGAATTTTTCGCCCGGCAGCGTCGCGGAAATTGGGAGCATCTCCTTGCGCGACCCCGGACGGGCGCGATGGATCAGCAATGGTCGACTTTTCCCGGGGCGCGGATAGATGGTTCTTCAGCACCTTCGATCATTGGGGTGGCACATCAAAAACCCTGGGTCGCCTTGCTATTTGAACAGGGCTGGCTGGGGCTGCTTGCGTTCGCCTTGGTGCGCGGATATGCCCTGACTCAGATCACTCGGCATTTCCTGCGCTGGGCGATACGTAGCCTGGTCGGTACTGGCTGGACCGTGGCACTGTGGGCGCGGTCGCCCGCTGACCTGTTGTTTTTCCTGACGCTGCTGGTGGGGCGCCGCATGGGGAATCCTGACGCCATGGCCGGCAAGCGGGTGCGCCGCTCCTCCCGAGGCCGCCGCGCCCCAGTTGGCAACCCGGAGCCGCCGCTCACCGGGAAACCATCCCGCCGAGTTCCGGCAAACTGCTCATTCGTGGCGCGATCTGGCCATCGGCGTGGGCGCACTGACCATGCTGGGACTGGCCGCCACGTCTCGCCCGGCATTCCGATACAACGTCAGGGAGGTGATTTATCGGGCAGCCGAATCTGTCCGCCCTCCGCTGTCCCTGTTCTGGTTTGGTCGACGGGATCGCCAGGGAGTAGCCAGGCGCTGGTGCAGTCTGCTGTACCTGCCCACCACGTGGTGCATGCGGTAGCGACCGCCGGCCTCATCGTCATGGCTGCCCAGCGAGTAGGCCCATGATCTGGTGGGCTCGCCTGTTCTGGGATGGCCGGGGCAAATCGAGAGCACGACACGGCTGACTGCACTGTTTGCCGCGCTATCCCTTCTGTTTCGGGGGGCGCATGGATGGCAAGAGCAGTGCTGACGAGACGCCGGCATGCCGGCCTATGGGCTTGGGGCGCCAGCGCGATGATTCTGCTGGTGCTGGCGCATTGGGTCGTGGTGGAACGCGCGGCAACCGACAACCTGACCGAACTCATGGCGGGCGGCGGGGCATCCAGGCCAGTATCGCCGTGACTGCCGTCGTCCTGCTGTTGGGCGCGGCGGCAGCCTGCTGAGCGGGATTACGCGACAGGCTCCGGGTTGTCCCTTTCGCTACCATGATGCTGGGTCGTGTTGCGTGTTGTTGAGTTACGGTCTGCTGGCCTTCGGCCTGGAAGCGAACGTCCTGAAATACGGGCGGAATTTTTCCGCCCTGCAGTTTCTGCTGAGCGCCGACCGGGCGCACCTTGCGTCAGGGCCGGGGTTGGCGATGCGCTACGGCCTGGCATGTTGCGCGGCTTGCTGCGCTTGCGTTCGCACAATGGCCATTTTTCAGATTCGCCTCAACCGCGACCACATCTGTAACGGAGCAAGCCCCTGTTTCGAATGATGGATGAGTTTGCAGCCGTACAATAGCCACCATCCGATCAGCACTTGACGCATCCTCATGTCCCCAGCATTTTTGACGTTTTCAACGGTGACGCAGATGGCATCTGTGCGCTGCACCAATTGCGCCTGGACGCGCCTGCCGACTCCCAACTGGTGACCGGGCCCAAGCGCGATATCAGCCTGCTGAAACGGGTTCAATGCCCAGGCGGGCGACCGAAGTCACCGTGCTCGATATCGCGCTGTCGAAAAACCGTGACGCGCTCGATCGCTTGCTCGAAGCGGGGGCGCAGGTGCGCTATTTCGACCACCACCAGCCGGGCGACATTCCCGTCCACCCCCATTTCGAGCCGCATATCGACACCGATGCCAATGTCTGCACCAGCCTGCTGGTGAATCAGACTCTAGGCGGCAGACAGCTGGCCTGGGCGGTGACCGCTGCGTTTGGCGACAACCTCGCCGATGCGGCGCGTCAGGCGGCGACGCCCCTGGGCTTGTCCGCCGGGCAGCTGGCGCAATTGCAATCGCTCGGCGAATGCCTCAATTACAACGGCTATGGCGAAACGCTCGACGACCTGTTTTACGATCCCGCCGAGTTGTATCGCCAGGTGCGTCCCTACGCCGATCCGTTCGCGTTCATCGCCGAGTCGGCGGCTTATCGAACGCTCAACGCGGGTTACCAGAGCGACATGGCGCGCGCGGTTGCGGTGAATGCGGCCGAAGCGCGCGCCAGCGGACGCATCTTCCTGTTGCCGGCCGAAAAGTGGGCGCGGCGAATTTCCGGCGTGTTCGGCAACCAGCTGGCAGTCGAGTCGCCCGCGCAGGCGCACGCCGTGCTGACCGCCAAACCGGGTGGCGGCTATGTCGTCAGCGTGCGCGCGCCGCTCGCCAACAAGGCGGGCGCCGACATCCTGTGCAGCCAGTTCGACACCGGCGGCGGACGCAAGGGTGCGGCGGGCATCAATCATCTGCCCGACGCCGAGCTTGGCCGGTTTATTGCTGGCTTTTTCGAGATTTACCCCTAGAGCCCCGGAACCGACATGGATCAACTCATCACCCCCTACGGCGGCACCCTCGTCAACCTGATCGATCCCGCCCAGCGGTGACGCGCTCAAGCAGGAAGCCCTGAGCCTGCCCTCGCTCGACCTCGACTGGCGCCAGCAATGCGAGCTGGAGATGCTGATGAGCGGCGCCTACTCGCCGCTCACCGGGTTCATGACGCGCGCGCAGTGCGCAGCGTCGAATCCAGCCGGCAACTGGACGACGGCACCTTCTGGCCGCTGCCGGTCACGCTCACCTGCAACGCCTAAGCAGGCCGCCACGCTGAAGGCCGGCGATCGCGTCGCCTTGCGCGACGGCGAAGGCTACATGCTCGCCGTGCTGACGGTCAGCGAGGTGTGGGACGACGCTGGCATCTGGCATCTGGGCGGCGCGGTCGAAGGCGTCGCGTTGCCGCCGCATCCCGATTTTTCCGGCTTGCGCGCCACCCCGGCCGAATTGCGTGCACTGTTCGCCCGGCGCGGCTGGCGCCGCGTGGTGGCGTGGCAGGCGCGCCAGCCGATGCATCGCGCGCAGTATGAGTTCTGCCTGAAAACCGCGATTGCGAACGAAGCCAACCTGTTGCTGCACCCGCAGGCGGGCGGCGACATTACCGATGCTCCGGGGTATTTCGGCCTGGTGCGCAGCTTCATCACCATCCGCGAGCGCTTTCCTGCGGCGTCCACCCAGTTGTCACTGTTGCCCGCGCCGCCGCGCGAGGCCAGCGCGCGCGCGCTGCTGTTGCGCGTCATCGTCGCCCGCAATTACGGTTGCAGCCTGCTGATTGCCGGCGGCGAACACCAGCCCGACGGCGATTGCCGTCGTGGCGCCGACCTCAGCCAGCCCGACGCCGAGCTGCCGGTGGCCGAACTGGCGGACAAAATCGGCGTGCGTCTCATCGCCTATCCGCGCATGGTGTATGTGGAAGACCGCGCCGAGCACCTGCCCGAAGCCGAAGCGCCGGCGGGGGCCCGCACGCTCACCCTGACCGGCGCGGAATTCCAGCGCCGCATGCAGGCCGGACTGAAAATTCCCGACTGGTACAGTTTTCCCGAGGTGCTGGCCGAACTGCACCGGCAAACGCCGCCGCGCGAACGCCAGGGCTTCACCGTGTTTTTTACCGGACTCTCCGGCGCCGGAAAATCCACCCTGGCGCGTTCGCTGGCGGCGCGCCTGATGGAAATGGGCGGCCGCTGCGTCACCCTGCTCGACGGCGACATCGTGCGCCGCCATCTCTCGTCCGAACTGGGCTTTACCAAGGCCCACCGCGACATCAACGTGCGGCGCATCGGCTTCGTCGCCAGCGAAATCACCAAGAATCGCGGCATCGCCATCTGCGCGCCGATTGCCCCCTACCGCCAGACCCGGCGCGACGTGCGCGCCATGATCGAAGCGGTGGGAGGCTTCGTCGAAATCCACGTCGCCACCCCGATCGAAACCTGCGAAGTCGCGCGACCGCAAAGGTCTGTACGCCAAGGCGCGTGCGGGGTTGATCCCGGAATTCACCGGCGTGTCGGACCCCTATGAAGTTCCGGAAAATCCGGAACTGGCGATCGATACCACCGGACTTGGCATCGACGAAGCCGTGCAGCGGATCCTGCTCAAACTGGAGCACGAAGGGTATTTGCGCTGACTGGCTCGTCAGTTCAGCTTGGCTAAAGCGGCTTTCGCCTCCGCGTGGTTTTTCTGAATGGAAAGCGCCTTGAGGAAAGCTGCCTTAGCTTCTTGGTTGTTTTTCAGGCCCATCCATACCAGGCCAAGGTGGTATTGGACGTCTGCGGAGCGAGCCCCTTTTGCAAGCGCTTTCTGCAAGGAGTTCTTGGCCTGCTCCAGACTGCCAGCCCGGTAATAGGCCCATCCCAGGGTGTCGTAAAACTCGGCTTCGTTCGGTGAGAGGCTGACGGCCTTCTCAGCCCATGAGATCGCCTGTTTGCTCCGCGCAGGGGTCTGGGCAGCCATCCAGGCCAAATTGTTATAAGCTAGGGCCAGATTCGGGTTGATTTCTATCGCGGTGAGATAGACCTTTTCCGCCTCGGTCGAGCGGCCCAAGCCTTGGTAAGCCATACCCAGTTTCAGCTGGGCCATGTCGTAATTGGGCGAAACCTTAACGGCCCGCTGAAACTCGTCGAGCGCCCTCTTCAAATCCCTCTTGCCCAAGTAGATATCTCCCTTGTCGAGCAAGGCAGGTACGAAATTAGGCGTAACCCGCAAAACTGTATCGAAGGCAGCCAAGGCCTTGTCTGTTTGCCCCTGCTGCAGGTACAGCCTGCCGAGGGATTGCCCCGGGAGGGGATTGTCTGGCGCCAGGGTGGCCGCACTTTTGTACTCGGCTTCCGCATCGGCTAGCTTGCCGGCGGCCGACAATGCCGTCCCCAGTCCATAGTGGGCTCCTGCATGTTGGGGATCAATGCTCAGGGCTCGCCGATAGGCTGCGGCGGCTTCATCGGGCCGGCGCAGACCCTGCATGTAAATTTCACCCAGGTCAATTGGGATCAGGGCGCTATCGGGGTCCAGTTGCTGGGCTTTTTTCAGCGCTTCAACGGCCTTGGAGTGTTGTCCAGCGGCAAAGTGGTAGCGGCCAATGGCCTGATACACCAGGGCATTTTGCGGGGCGAGCTTACTGCGCCGTTGTCCAGCCAGGCCCAGGCCTCTCTTGGAATTATTTTTGCGAAGCGCCAGATCAGCCAGCCCGAGGAGGGGCTGCGGTGCCCGTGGATCAAGGCCCATGCTTTCCTGAAAGGCCTGCTCGGCAGCAGCCAGGTCGTTTTTCTCCAAAGCCTGCAAACCCTCAATGTGGCGGCTGAGGGCAGGATTCTGGGCCTGCGCCGGCATTCGGGGCATATCGGCCGGCCTGATCAGAAACCGCGTATGCCTGGGTGGAGAAGCCAAGCGTGAGGCAAAGAGCCAACAAGAGCTTGTGGCTGGTCATGAGTATCCTGCTTGTGGTGAAAATAAAAACCCCACCTGATTAGGGTGGGGTCCATTGTGATGCCTTGATTTGCCTGCTGCAAGCGCTCAGGTTGGCTTGCGGCGACGTGCAGCAGCCCAGCCAGCCAAGCCCAAGCCCAGCAGAGCAAGAGTAGCCGGTTCGGGAGTGGGGTTCGGGCTCGGGGTGACCAGGCACACCACCGCGGCACCGAAGCCGAAGATGAAGGTGTTCGGTGCCCGTGGTCGGATCGGCGGGATGCCGAGTGTCAGCGTGGAGTAGCCATAGGAATACAGCCGATCTCGAGTTGCTGAATCGCCGTCCACCAGGGCGCGGGTAGGTCCAATCGCCGGTCGGCGCAACCCGTAGAAGGTGACGAAGCTGCGGGTGGCACCGTTGCCGGTTCGTCGAAGTCGAACAGCACGCCGTCGCCGCTGCTGAAATGCCCGACGAAGCACTGCCCGGAAGGCAACGCCGCCTCGCAGGTGAGTGCCAGTTCGCTTCGCGCCGTAGCTGCTGAACGGTAACGGATCGTAGGAGTTGAAGCCGTTGTTGCGGTGCGGCGCACGTTGTTCCGCGGCCAGCCCAATGCAGCAGGCCCCGTACTGTCAACTGTTCGTACGGGCGAAAGGAATGTCCCAGTCCATCACCCGCGGTGACCAGTCTGCGGTCAGACGGCACCGCTCAATGGTGATGCTAGTCCACTTCATAAAGGACGGCGTGCCGGCAGGGATATCGTCATGAGTGACCCTAAGGTGGTCTCCGTGTGGCCGAGCACAGGACCGTTGAAGCGCGGTGCTGGCCGTGGAGTCGAAGCCACCAAGCTCAGGCCAGCGAGTCGCCGGCGCAGCAGGTGGAGACTAGCACGTAATTGGTGCCGCCCTCGTGGCGACACTGATGCCACGCCCAGTTGGCGGTACACCAGAGTGCCGGAATTGAAGCCGGTGCAGACGCATTGCAGGCCGACTCCCACCAGAATTAAGAGCCCCGTTGTCATTGACGCCCAGCGCAGCAGTGCCGTAGGAAATGACGGCGCTGCCAGCTTGCGCGGTGCCAGACCGAGCAGCAGGGCGGCGGATAGGGCACTGAGTTGAACATGTTGTTTCATGATGGTCTCCCTTCTGCAAGGTTGTTCAACGTAAGGCAATGGGGATGCCGAGCTTCGATGCCGTAGAATCTCGCTGCCCGACCTAGTGTCACAGCTCATAGAAAGCATTAGCCGTGCCAAATGTCTAGTCATATGAGGAATAAATCTTTATATATCAATATGTTAAGATTCTGCTTGGGTGTCATCTGGGGCGAGGTGCTCAACTGTAAATTTTTCCGACATGTCACGGTCGTTGGGCACGGCAGTGAGACTGCCGCCACCATGCCCAGCGCACTCGCAATCAAGCCCCGCGAACTGCGGCGGCAACGCCGCTTCCGGCGCGATGAACTCCATCGCGATCCAGCCGCCGAATCCCAGCACGATCGAGAGCCCGGCGCCGAGATTGTTGGCGCGCTTCCAGTACAGCCCCGCCACCAGCGGCACGAAGGCGCAGGCCAGCGTGACCTTGTAGGCGTTGGCGACCATCTGGTGGATGCTGGTTTCGCTTTGCAGCGACCACAGCGAATAGACCACCACCAGCAGGGTGAAGGCGACGACCACGCTGCGGGTGATCCACAGCAGTTTCTTCTGGCTCATGCGGTGATGCGGCATGAATTCCTTGATGATGTTTTCCGAGATGGTGACCGAGGGCGCGAGCAGGGTGCCGGAAGCGGTGGACATGATGACCGACAGCAGGGCGCCGTAAAAAATGATCTGCGCGTAGAACGGCAGATGGGTTTTGACGAAGGTGGGCAGCACCAGCTGGGCGTCGTCGGCCAGCAGGCTTGCGGTCATGGCCGGGTCGACCAGGGTGGCGGAATAGGTGAGGTAGATCGGCACCGCGGCGAACACGAAATACAGCGTACCGCCGATGACGGTGCCCCACACCGCGACATGTTCGGTCTTGCTGGAATTGGCGCGCTGGAACACGTCCTGCTGCGGAATCGAGCCCAGCCCCATGGTGAGGAAGCCGGCAATGAAGGTGACCACCGCCGCCCATTCCAGCGGCGGCCAGAATTCGAACTTGCCGGCAGCGGCGGCGTGTTCGATCACCGGGGCGACGCCGTTGATTTCGGGCATGTCGCTCACCAGTTTGGCGATCCACAACAGGCCGACGACGATGACCGTCATCTGCACCAGGGTGGTCAGCGCCACCGACCACATGCCGCCGAACAGGGTGTAGAGCAGCACCACCGCCGCGCCGATGAGGATGCCTTCGGGCTGAGTGATCATGCCGTCGGACAGCACGTTGAACACCAGTCCCAGCGCCACCACCTGCGCCGACACCCAGCCCAGGTAGGACAGTGCGATGGCCGACGAAATCACCATCTCGACCGGACGGTTGTAGCGCTCACGGAAGTAGTCTCCCAGGGTCATCAGCTTCATCCGGTACAGCGGGCGGGCGAAAAACAGGCCGAACAGGATCAGCGCGAGCGAGGCGCCGAAGGGATCGGAAATCGTGCCGCCGAGGTTTTCGTCGAGGAAGGTGGCGGGAATGCCGAGCACGGTTTCGGCGCCGAACCAGGTGGCGAACACCATGGCGATGACGACGATCATCGGCAGCGAACGGCCGGCGGTGATGTAGTCGCTGGCGCTGTGGACCTTGGTGGCGGCGTACAGGCCGATGCCGATGGACAAGACCAGGTAAAGCACGACAAAGCCAATCAGCATGGCGAGTCCTTATCGCAAGATGGAATAGAGGGCGGTGGCCGTCAGCGCGGCGAGCAGGCCGGCGATGACGCCCAGCCAGCGGTTGCGGGCGTGCTGCTGGCGCAGCATGAGCGTGAGGCCGGCTTCCACTTGGGCCAGCCGGTTTTCGTTCAGCGCCTGATGCGCCAGCCGCGGCAGCTGTGGCAGCAGGGCGGCCCATTTGGGCGCTTCGGTTTGCAGGTTTTTCACCAGCGCGCGCCAGCCCATCTGCTCGTTCATCCAGCGTTCGAGAAAGGGCTTGGCGGTTTTCCACAGATCGAGTTCAGGGTCGAGCTGGCGGCCGAGGCCTTCGATGTTGAGCAGGGTTTTCTGCAACAGAACCAGCTGCGGCTGGATTTCGACGTTGAAGCGGCGCGAGGCCTGGAACAGTTGCAGCAGCACCCGGCCGAAGGAAATCTCCTTCAGCGGGCGGTCGAACACCGGTTCGCATACCGCGCGCACCGCCGCCTCGAGCTCGTCGATGCGGGTGTCGGCCGGTACCCAGCCGGATTCGAGATGCGCCAGTGCGACGCCCTTGTAGTCGCGACGGAAGAAAGCGAGGAAGTTGCGCGCCAGGTATTGCTTGTCGACCTCGGTCAGCGTGCCCATGATGCCGAAGTCGAGCGCGATGTACTGCTCGGACCCGGCGCGCACCAGGATGTTGCCGGGGTGCATGTCGGCGTGGAAAAAACCGTCGCGGAACACCTGGGTGAAGAAAATCTCGACGCCACGCGCGGCGAGCGCCGGAATGTCGGTGCCGGATTCGCGCAGCCGCCCGATCTGGCTGATCGGCACGCCGTCCATGCGATCCATCACCATCACCTCGCGGGCGCAGTAGTCCCAATAGACTTCCGGCACCAGCAACTGCGGCGAATTGCTGAAGTTGCGCCGCAACTGCGAGCAGTTGGCGGCTTCGCGCATCAGGTCGAGTTCGTCTTCCAGATGCTTCTCGAACTCGGCCACCACTTCGCGCGGGCGCAGGCGCTTGCCGTCGGCGAACAGTTTTTCCACCAGACCGGCGGCGGCGTAGAGCAGCGAGACGTCGTGCGCGATCACCGGCGCGATGCCGGGGCGCAGGACTTTTACGGCGACGGCGGTGCCGTCGTGCAGCCGGGCGAAATGCACCTGCGCCACCGAGGCCGAGGCGATCGGCGTGGCGTCGAATTCGGCGAACACTTCGGCCAGCGGCTTTTTGTACGCCGCTTCCAGGGTGGCGATCGCCTCGACCGACGGGAAGGGCGGCACCCGATCCTGCAGCAAGGCCAGTTCGTCGGCGATGTCGAGCGGAATCAGGTCACGGCGGGTCGAGAGCATCTGCCCGAACTTGACGAAAATCGGCCCCAGCGCTTCCAGTGCGAGGCGCAGGCGTACCCCGCGCGGTTCGGTCAGCGGACGCCAGAACAGCAGGGCACGCACCAGCCAGCGCAGCGGACGCACCCGTTCGTGACCGAGAAAGAATTCCTCCAGGCCGAAGCGCAGGCCGACGCTGAGGATGCGCAGCAGTCGCAGCAGCTTCATGAGCCTGCAGTTTCCGGCAAGCGTGCCTGCATTTGATTGAGTCGCGCTTCCAGCCGTGCCGTGTCGTCTGCCAGGGTATCCACCGCGCGGTTGAAGCGCGTGACATCGACGCCGCGCGCCATCAGCTCGGCTTCCTCGATCAGGTATTCGCTGGCGTTGTGGCCGAGGGCCGAGACCGTGTGGGCGATACCGGCGAGGGCATCGCGGCCGAACGCATGCAGGCGATGCGCGGCGATGTCGCCGACCCGCGGCGCGAGATCGGCTTCGACATCCCATGACACAGACTTGAACACGCGATCGAGCGTGGCAAGCAGCGCGGGGTCGCCGCTGTAGTCGGCGTGGCGCAGCGCGTCGCGGCCGAAAAACGGCAGCCGGGTGACCAGCGCCGGGGTCGGGCGGATAACGGCGTCGGGGGCGTCGACCACCGCTTCGGAAAAATAGCCGTCGTCGGCAATGCGGAAATCGAATTGCGCGAGCGTCAGGTCGAAGCGCACGCTGCTTCCGGCATGGCGCAACAAGGCCTCGGCCGTGCCGGGCGATTGGCGCAGCAGGTGATTGAGGCTGCGCTCGATGAGGCCCGCCGCGATCAAACCTTGAAGCCCTTGTGCAGCGCAACGACGCCGGCGGTCAGGTTGTGATAGCTGACCTTGGCGAAACCGGCCGTTTCCATCATCGCCTTGAGCTCTTCCTGCCCCGGGTGCATGCGGATCGACTCGGCCAGATACTGGTAGCTGGCGGCGTCCTTGGCGACCAGCTTGCCCATCAGCGGCAGCAGCTTGAACGAATACAGGTCGTACGCCGGTTCGAGCGGTTTCCATACCTTGGAAAATTCCAGCACCAGGAGCCGTCCGCCGGGCTTCAGCACGCGGTTCATCTCGGCCAGCGCCTGATCCTTGTGCGTCATGTTGCGCAGGCCGAACGCCACGCTCACGCAATCGAAATGATTGTCGGGAAACGGCAGCCGCTCGCCATCGCACTGCACGGCGGGCGGTGTTTTGCCTTCGTTCAGCATGCGGTCGCGGCCTTCGCGCAGCATGGAGAAGTTGATGTCGGTGAGCAGGACCGTGCCGCTTGCGCCCACCTCTTTCAGAAACAGCCGGGTGAGATCGGCAGTGCCGCCTGCCACGTCGAGCACTTTCATGCCCGGCCGCAGCCCGGCCTGCGCCACGGCAAACCGCTTCCACAAGCGATGCAGGCCGACCGACATCACATCGTTCATGATGTCGTATTGCGCGGCGACGGAATGGAAGACCTCGGCCACCTTGGCGGCTTTGTCGGACTCGGCAACCTGCTGGTAACCGAAATGGGTGGTTTTATCCATGGCGGACGGGATCGAGGGATGAGCGGGAATTCTACCAGTGCGCGGGCTGGCGCGGGTTTGATGCAGGCAGGCCGGCTCCCGGAGCGCGCTTCAGTGGCCTGCCTGGTGTCATAAATCAGTCATACTGCTGTCATAGGATGGCCACCATCCAAACAAGGCTGGAGTCACCATGGCTGCCAATATTCTGCTGGTCGAAGACGAACCCGGAATCCAGGAACTGCTGAAGTTCAACCTCGCCCAGGCCGGCCATTCGGTCACGGCGGCGGGCGATGCCGAGCATGCCCTGCAATTTCTGAAAAGCACCCTGCCGGACGTCATCCTGCTCGACTGGATGCTGCCCGGCATGTCGGGCATCGACCTGTGCAAGCGCCTGCGCGCCGACGAGCGCTACCAGCCCATCCCCATCATCATGCTCACCGCGCGCGGCGAAGAGCGCGACAAGGTGCTGGGGCTGGACACCGGCGCCGACGACTACATCACCAAGCCGTTTTCGCCGCGCGAGCTGGTGTCGCGGATCAAGGCCGTGTTGCGCCGCCGTGCGCCGCAGATGACCGACGAACCGGTGGAAATCAACGGCTTGCGGCTCGATCCCTCGAGCCACCGGGTGCAGGGCAAGGGCCAGCCGCTGGATCTGGGACCGACCGAATTCCGCCTGCTGCATTTCTTCATGACCCACACCGAGCGGGTCTATTCGCGTACCCAGTTGCTCGATCAGGTGTGGGGTGACGACGTATTCGTCGAGGAGCGCACCGTCGATGTCCATATCCGCCGCCTGCGCCTGGCGCTGGAGCCATCCAGCCACGCCGACCTGATCCAGACCGTGCGCGGTGCGGGTTATCGCTTTTCGGCCGAAGTGGGCTGATAATCCGGCTTGTTTCCTGACCGGGCAAGCTTGATGGGGTTCTGGTGGCGTCCGCTGAGTACGTTGGCCAGCGTCATGTTCGTGGCGCTGCTCTTCTGGCTGGGTTCCGGCTGGGTCGCCGCGCTGGGGTTTCTGGCGGGCATCCAGGCGCTGGTGATGCTGCGTCGCCTGTGGCAGGAATATCGCCTGGCGCGCTGGCTGGAAAATCCCGAGGAAGTGATTCCGCCCGAAGCCACCGGCACCTGGGGCGATATTTTCTACCGCCTCGACAAACTCCAGCGCCGCCAGAAAGCCAGCCGCAGCGAACTCACCAATGCGCTCGAGCAATTCGAGCATGCCGCCCAGGCCGTGCCCGACGCCATGGTCATTCTCAACCAGAGCGAGCAGATCGTCTGGTGCAACCCCGCCTCGCGCAAATACATGGGGCTGGATTGCGAGCGCGACCGCGGCCAGTTCATCCGCTATCTGATGCGGCAGGCGCATTTTCTGGAATTCCTCGACGCCGTCGATTATTCCCGGCGGCTGGTGTGCAAATCGCCCGCCAATCGCGAAATCACCCTGTCGCTGCAACTGGTACCGTTCGGCGAGTCGCAGAAACTGCTGGTGGCGCGCGATATCACCGACCTCGAACGGGTCGATGCGATGCGCCGCGATTTCATCGCCAACGTTTCGCACGAACTGCGCACCCCGCTCACCGTGGTCGGCGGCTTCGTCGAAACCCTGGCCGACGCGCCCGAACTGCCGGTCAGCGAATCGCGCCGCTACTTCGATCTGATGCTCGACCACACCCGCCGCATGCAGCATCTGCTGGACGACCTGCTGACCCTGTCGCGGCTGGAAAGCGCCGACCACAATCTCGAGGTTGAAGACGTCAACGTACCCGAACTGGTGCGCGCACTTGCTGCCGAAGCCGAATCGCTCAGCCGGGGCCGTCACCGGGTTCATCTGGAGCTTGCCAGCGCGGCCTGGATCAGGGGCAACCTGCAGGAAGTCCGCAGCGCCCTCGGCAATCTGGTATCCAACGCCGTGCGCTATACCCCGGACGGCGGCGACATCACCCTGGCCTGGCGCGAGCGGGAGGGCGAGGGGGTGTTCGCGGTGACCGACAGCGGCGAAGGCATCGCCGCCGAGCACATTCCGCGGCTGACCGAGCGGTTTTATCGCGTGGACCGAAGCCGGTCGCGCGAAACCGGCGGCACCGGCCTCGGCCTGGCCATCGTCAAGCATGTTCTGACCCGCCACGGCGCGCGCCTGGACATCCAGTCCGCGCCGGGCAAGGGCAGCACTTTTTCGGCGATATTCCCGGCGCAGCGCCTGATGGCTGCCCCGGCTTCGGCTACGGTGATTCCGTTTCCGGTCGCAGGAGCAAGCCGTCGGGTGAGTGGCGGCTGCCAGCTGCGCGCGGTCGGGCGCGGCGTGGGGTTTTCCTTGGGTGGTTTTCTGTCCCCATACCGGATTGGGGAAATGCGGGTCGTCCCGGAAACGCGGAATCACGTGCCAGTGCAGATGCGGCACCACATTGCCGAGCGAGGCGAGGTTGATCTTGTCGGGCTGCATCACCTCGCGCAGCGCCGCTTCGGCCGCGAACACCCCCTGCATCAAGGCCGCCTGATCGGCAGGCGACAGGTCGGTCATTTCCTTCACGTGGGCATTCAGGATCACCCGCAGAAAGCCGGGGTAGTCCGGCTCGTCGGCCAGCACGATGCGGTACAGCGCACCACGCCACAACGACGGTGCCGGCGTCGGTCTGGCAGAGGGGAGCAGAGAGCATGATGTCATGGCGTCTCCTGGGTGGGTTTCCAGCGAAACGGCGCTTTCAGGATGGCGACCAGGCCGCGCCACAGCAATTGGCCGGAGCCGTGTGCCGAAGTGCGGGTGGCGCGCAGCGCCAGATAGAACGCCAGCGAAAAGCTGACGCTGAGGTTGACCATGCCGATCAGCATGACGCCCGCGATCGACATCAGCACGACGTGCAGCGGCAATTGCCAGTCGAACGCCTGCCAGGCATAGCCGAGGTTGGCGGCGGAAAACGCGATATGGCGGATATCGAGCGGCAAGCCGGACAGTTGGCCGAAGGAGCTGGTGAGGCCGAGATAAAAGCCGAAAAACACATTGCCCATGACGCCGCCGAGATGCTCGCGCAGGTAGTCGACGATGCGCTGCCACAGCCGGGTGCCCAGCAGGCGCGGCGGCAGGGGCAGGCGCAGCAGGCGTTCGGGGATGCGCTGGTAAATCGTCTTGTTGTCGTAGTAGCCGCTGACGATGCCGGCGAGGAACAGGCCGACGCCGGCCACCGCTGCGTAGAACAGGGTGGCGTTGCCGAGCGGCCGGATCTCGGCGAGCAGGTGCAGGGCCTTGTCGTCGCTGACGGCGTGGTAGCCAGCGAAATGGAGCGCCAGCGCGATCAGCACGGCGGTGGCGAACGCGAACAGCATGTTGCCGAGGATGGCCGCCGACTGCGAGCGCCACACCTTGTCGGCGAATTCGACGATCAGTTTTTGCTGCGCCGTGCGGCTGCGCACTTCGGCCAGGGTGTGGGCGAACAGGCTTGCGGTCATCGCCGGTTGCTTGGTGGCAATCGTCAGGTGCAGCACGTAAATCAGCACGAATCCCAGCGCGTAATTCAGGCTGACCAGCAAGGCTTCCTGCAGCGGCGCCAGGTGCAGGGCAATCAGGCGGGATTTCAGCAAGGCCATGCCGGCGATGACGACGCCCGCGCCGCTGGCCGACCAGAACATCCGCCTCAGCGCCGCCGGACCCTCGGCCACGTAGTGCTCGCCGGTCTGGCTGGCAAACCGGCTGATCTGACGGGCGAGGCGGCCGCCGGTGTCGCGGAGCAGGCTGCTGATGCGGTAACGCTCGGCGCTGGTTTCGATCAGCTCGATGAACAGACCGACCAGCGGCGCATAGGCGCGCCGGCAAGCTGATCGGCGGCGCTGTCGTCGATCAGGCCGATCAGCGTCCGCATGCGTCGCATCTGCTGCGACAGCCGGGTCGACTGCAGGGTGAGCTCGACGCTGGTGCCGACTTCGTTCTTGCGGCGATGCACCCGCTCAAGTGCCGCTTCGCATTGTTCGAGCAGGACGTCGATCTGCCGGGTGTCGCCGGCCTCTCCGCGCAGCCAGGCGTCCACTTCGCGATGCAGCGCGAGAAACGGCGAGTCGTGTTCTTCCAGTGCCGGGTCGGCACGCAGCAGTTCGGGGTCGAGTCCGCCTGCTGCGATGCGGTGCGCGAGCGAATTGATCGCGTTGGCGAGCACGCCCGGGGGATCGCGCTGAAACAGGGGACGCAGCTGCAGGTGTTCGCAAATCCGTTGCCACACGGCGGGGCTGGATTCGCTGACCCACTCGCGGTCGCGCGCGGTGACTTGGGTGTCGAGCCAGTCGCGCAGGTGGCTGGGATCGCGTTCCGGCGGCAGCAGCTTGTAGCCGATGCGGCGCTTGAGTGCGGTTCCAAACGAGCGATAGGGCAGCAGACCCGCTTCGGTCAGCAGGCGGGTGGATTTTTTGGTGGCGAACAGGGCCACCAGATGCTCGCGCAAGGCCATGGCATACGCCGGCTGGTGAGCCAGGATCGTCGCCAGTGTGTCGAGTTTGGCGTGCGCGGCGGCAAGCGGCTGGTTGGCGTGCGGGCGCAGGTGAAACCACAGCCGCGTCAGCAGCGCGAGATCGGCAGGCTGCGCCTCGGCCATGCGCGCCAGGGTCTGCGCGATGAACGCGGCGGCAGGGTTGTCGAGGGTGGAATCGTCGGGTTCGGGGTCGACCATGCCTTACAGCAGCACCCGTTCGATGCCGCCGTTGCCCACCCGCGCGAGATAGCTCGCCATCCAGTTTTCGCCGAGCAGTTTCTTCGCCAGTTCGATCACGATGTAGTCCGGCGTGGTGCCGGTGTCGTCGCTGTAGCGCGCCAGGCCCTGCAGGCACGACGGGCAGCAGGTGAGCAGCTTGACCGGCTGGCTGCCCGCGCCGAGCGCGGCGACGCCGGCGCGGATTTCCTCTTCCTTGCGGAAGCGGATCTGGGTGGAGATGTCCGGGCGGGTGACGGCCAGCGTGCCGGATTCGCCGCAGCAGCGGTCGGACAGCGTGACGCCGCCGCCCAGCAGCGCGTTGGCGACCTTCATCGGCGCGTGGGTCTTCATCGGCGTGTGGCAGGGGTCGTGGTAGAGGTATTGCTCGCCGCTCACACCGTCGAGCTTGACGCCTTTCTCCATCAGGTATTCGTGGATGTCGAGCAGGCGGCAGCCGGGGAAGATCTTGTCGAATTCGTATTTCAGCAACTGGTCCATGCAGGTGCCGCAGGACACGATCACGGTCTTGATGTCGAGGTAGTTCAGCGTGTTGGCGACGCGGTGGAACAGCACGCGGTTCTGCGTGGTGATCGCCTCGCCCTTGTCGGCCTCGCCGCCCGCGGTCTGCGGATAGCCGCAGCACAGGTAGCCCGGCGGCAGCACGGTCTGCACGCCGAGTTCGAACAGCATCGCCTGGGTGGCCAGGCCCACCTGCGAGAACAGCCGTTCGGAGCCGCAGCCGGGGAAGTAGAACACCGCATCGGTGTCGTCCGACAGCTTGGCCGGGTTGCGCAGGATCGGCACGATGGTCGGGTCTTCCAGCCCCAGCAGCGCGCGCGAGGTTTTCTTCGGCAGCCCGCCCGGCATCGGCTTGTTGATGAGATGGATGACCTGCGCGACCAGCTGGGCTTGCCCAGTGAGGCGGGCGGGTTTTTGGTCTGCGCCTGAATCAGGCCCATGCGCTTGAACAGCGTGTGCCCGAGGCGCTGGCCGGCGTAGCCCCACTCGATCAGCGGCTTGCGCGAGCGCCTTGATGGTGGTGGGATCGGTCGCGTTGAGGAAGGCCATCGACGCCCAGGTGCCGGGATTGAATTTCTTCTTGCCCTGCTTGCGCAGCAGATTGCGCATGGCGATCGAGACGTCGCCGAAGTCGATGTCGACCGGGCAGGGGTTCATGCACTTGTGGCAGACCGTGCAGTGGTCGGCGACGTCGTTGAACTCGTCGAAGTGCTTGAGCGACACGCCGCGCCGCGTCTGCTCCTCGTACAGGAAGGCCTCGATCAGCAGCGAGGTGGCGAGAATCTTGTTGCGCGGCGAGTACAGCAGGTTGGCGCGCGGAATGTGGGTGTTGCACACCGGCTTGCACTTGCCGCAGCGCAGGCAGTCCTTGATCGAATCGGCGATGTCCTCGGTTTCGGACGCTTCGAGGATGATCGACTCGGCTTCCAGCAGGCTGAAGCGACGGCGTGTAGGCATTGCGCAGATCCGCGCCGGGCAGCAGCTTGCCCTGGTTGAAGCGGCCGTTCGGGTCGACCTTCTGCTTGTAGTCGGCGAAGATCGCGATGGCCGCGTCGTCGAGGAATTCCAGCTTGGTCAGGCCGATGCCGTGCTCGCCCGAAATCACCCCGCCCAGATCGGTGGCCAGCTTCATGATGCGCGCCACCGCCGCGTTGGCGGCCTGCAGCATGGCGTAGTCGTCGGAGTTGACCGGGATGTTGGTGTGCACGTTGCCGTCGCCGGCGTGCATGTGCAGCGCCACGAAGACGCGGCTTTTCAGCACTTCCTGATGGATGCGGTCGCAGGCTTCGAGGATGCGGATGTATTCGCGGCCGGTGAACAGCTGGTGCAGTTCGCGCCGCACTTCGCGCTTCCACGACACGCCGGATGTGCTTGTCGCGCAGGGCGGTGAACGATGCGCTGCCGTGCTCGTGCGGCGCATCGAGGTCGGTCCAGATAGTCCGCCCAGCGCTGGCGGACGCCGTGCAACGAGCGCTTGCGCCTGCGCCTGCTTGTCCGCCACCTGCGCCGGATCGGCGATGGTGTCGTCGTCCTCCAGCAGCGGCAGCGGGGCGGCGAAAAATTCGGCCAGCGCATCGAGCAGCTTCAGCTTGTTGGTGATCGACAGCTCGATGTTGATGCGCTCGATGCCGTCGGTGTAGTCGCCCAGGCGCGGCAGCGGAATCACCACGTCCTCGTTGATCTTGAAGGCATTGGTGTGCGCGGCGATGGCGGCGGTGCGGGCGCGGTCGAGCCAGAATTTCTTGCGCGTCTCGGCCGACACCGCGATGAAGCCTTCGCCGCCGCGCGCGTTGGCGAGTTGCACGATCTTCGATGCCGCTTCGCCGACGGCGACTTCGTTGTCCGACACCACGTCGATCAGCAGCACCATGTTCGGCCGCGTGGTGCGCGGCGCCTTGGTGGCGTAGCCGACCGCCTTCACGTAGCGTTCGTCGAGGTGCTCCAGGCCGGCCAGCAGAATGTCGGGGTGGGCGTCGCAGTAATCCTTGATCTCGACGATGGCCGGCATGGCCTCGCGCGCGCTGCCGAAGAATTCCAGGCACACGGTGCGGGCGTGCGCCGGCATGCGGTGCAGGATGAAGCGCGCCGAGGTGATCAGGCCGTCGCAGCCTTCCTTCTGGATGCCGGGCAGGCCGGCGAGGAATTTGTCGGTGACGTCCTTGCCCAGCCCGGTCTTGCGGAAGCGGCTGCCGGGGATGGTGAGGATTTCCGGCGAGCCCTTCGGCGTTTTGCCGTCGGCGGCGAAACGGCGGATTTCGAAGGTGGCCGAGTCGACATCGTGGATCTTGCCGCGGTTGTGGTCGAGGCGCGTGACTTCGAGCCAGTCGGCGTCCGGCGTCACCATCCGCCACGACACCAGGTTGTCGAGCGCGGTGCCCCACAGCACGGCCTTCTTGCCGCCGGCGTTCATCGACACGTTGCCGCCGATGGTCGAGGCGTCGGCCGAGGTCGGGTCGACCGCGAATACCAGGCCGGCGGCTTCGGCCGCTTCCATCACCCGCTTGGTGACGACGCCGGCGCCGCAGTGGATGGTCGGCACTTCGAATTCGCAGCCGGGCAGGTGCAGCATTTCGACCGCGCTCATCGTTTCGAGCTTTTCGGTGTTGATCACCGCGGCGCGGTCGGTGAGCGGCACCGCGCCGCCGGTGTAGCCGGTGCCGCCGCCGCGCGGGATGATGGTCAGCCCCAGTTCGATGCAGCCCGGCCACCAGTCCGGCCATCTCGGCCTCGGTGTCGGGGGTCAGCACCACGAAGGGATATTCCACGCGCCAGTCGGTGGCGTCGGTGACGTGCGACACCCGCGCCAGGCCGTCGAAACCGATGTTGTCGCGGCGGGTGACCCCGCCCAGGCGGCGCAGGATGCGCGTCCGCAGGTCGGCGGTGTCGGCGAACCAGGCCTCGAATTCGCGCACCGCGCGTTCCGCCGCTGCCAGCAACTGCCCGACCAGTTCGTTGCCCTGGCGGCGCGCTTCGATTGCGTGCAGGCGATGCCGCAAGGCGTCCACCAGCATGGTGCGGCGTTTGGGGTTGTCGAGCAGGTCGTCTTCCAGATAGGGATTGCGCCGCACCACCCAGATGTCGCCCAGCACCTCGAACAGCATGCGCGCCGAGCGGCCGGTCTTGCGTTCGCCGCGCAGGGTGTTGAGCACGTCCCACGCGTCGGCGCCGAGCAGGCGAATGACGATTTCGCGGTCGGAAAACGAGGTGTAGTTGTAGGGGATTTCGCGCAGGCGTGCGGTCATGCGGGTTGTGTTCGGGCGTCGCCGCAGCGATGCCGAGTCCATCTGCTTCAAAGCCGGTATTTTACGGGATATGCGGGCAAGACGTGAGACGGGGTGCGAGCATGCAGCGAGCGCTGCGGGTTAAGCGGGACGGGGTTCGCGCAACGGGAACCCGCCACCCTGGAAATGCGGAAAGGCATCGGGATCAGCCCGGACGCGTGCCGTAACAGGCGCCCGGGCTGGGGCCGGGATTTACGGTTGGGCGGAGTACATCGCAATGAGTTTTTCCCATTGCTCTTTGGTCAGCACTTTTTTCGCGTTGTCACGGCAGGCCAGCTTGGCCACCACCAGCTTGATTTCCTTGCGTTGCAGGGCTTTCACCATGGCCTGCACTTCGGTGTTGCCCTTGCCGTCGAGCATGGCCTGGTTGATGGCCAGACGGTCGGCAATGATTTCCTGTTCCATTTTTTCGCGCTGGGGTTGCGCGACCTTCGGACTTTCCGGCTATTTACCGAGCAGACGTTTGCCCAGGCTGACGACACCCAGCACCAGTGCCCCCGCCGCGATGCCCACCAGTGCATCGATCAGCAGCGGCGTGATCACGGCGAGCGCGCCGCCGACTGCGGGCAGCGCAGACACGCTGTGGGTAGCGGCTTCGAGCAGAGGGTGCGTGGCGGGCACGCCATGCACCAGGATCCCGCCGCCGACCAGGAACATCGCGGCGGTACCCAGCACCGTCAGCAGCTTCATCAGTTTGGGCGCAGCGGCCAGCAGCATGTGGCCGAGCGCGCGTGACGCGGCGCTGGCGCGCTGGCTGAGGTAGAGTCCGGCGTCGTCGAGTTTGACGATGGCGGCCACCAGGCCGTAGACCCCGACCGTCATGATGATGCCGATGCCGACCAGTACGGCGACCTGTTTGCTGAAGGTCGCGGCAGCGACGGTGCCGAGCGTGATGACGATGATTTCGGCCGACAGGATGAAGTCGGTGCGGATGGCGCCCTTGATCTTGTCCCTTTCCAGTGCGACCAGATCAATCGTCGGATCTTCCAGCGCATGGATCAGCTCGGCGTGGTGGGTGGTGTCTTCGGCGTCACTGTGCAGGAATTTGTGCGCCAGTTTTTCGAAGCCTTCAAAGCAGAGAAACGCGCCCCCCAGCATCAGCAGCGGGGTGACCAGCCACGGCGCAAACGCGCTGATGGCCAGCGCCGAAGGCACCAGAATCGCCTTGTTGATGAACGAACCCTTGGCCACTGCCCACACCACCGGCAGTTCGCGCTCGGCTTTGACGCCCGCCACCTGCTGGGCGTTGAGCGCGAGGTCGTCGCCCAGCACGCCGGCCGTTTTCTTGGCAGCCATCTGGGTCATGACCGACACGTCGTCGAGGACGGTGGCGATGTCGTCGAGCAGGACAAGCAGACTGGCACCAGCCATGATTCAATCTCCCAGTTGAATGCGGCCGGCTTTTTCGGCGGCGGCAAAGTCCAGCATGCGCTGGATCGACAGCAGGGCCTTGGCGCGGATGGATTCCTCGATGAGGATTTCGTTGTCGCCCGTTTCCAGCACGCGCGCCAGGTTGCGCAGGCCGTTCATCGCCATCCACGGGCAGTGCGCGCACGACTGGCAGGTGGCGCCTTCGCCCGCGGTCGGCGCTTCCAGCAGCAGCTTGCCGGGCGCGGCGGCGCGCATCTTGTGGAAAATGCCGTTGTCGGTGGCGACGATGAATTCGGGGTTCGGCAGGTGCTTCACCGCGTCGATCAGCTGCGTGGTCGAACCGACCACGTCGGCCAGCGCGATCACCGCGGCGGGCGATTCGGGATGCACCAGCACGGCGGCAGCCGGATGTTCGGCATGCAGCTTTTTCAGCGCCTCGGCCTTGAACGCCTCGTGCACCACGCATGAGCCCTGCCACAGCAGCATGTCGGCGCCGGTCACGCGTTGCACATAGTCACCGAGATGACGATCCGGCGCCCACAGCAGCTTGTGGCCCTGCTGGTGCAGGTATTTGACGATCTTGACCGCGATGCCGGAGGTGACCACCCAGTCGGCGCGCGCCTTCACCGCCGCGCTGGTGTTGGCGTAGACGACCGACAGGCGATCCGGATGGGCGTCGCAAAAAGCGGCGAATTCATCCGCTGGACAGGAGAGATCGAGCGAGCAGTCGGCGTTCAGATCGGGCATCAGCACGCGCTTTTCCGGATTGAGGATCTTGGCGGTTTCGCCCATGAACTTGACCCCGGCGACGATCAGCGTCTTCGCCGGGTGAGCGTGGCCGAAGCGCGCCATTTCCAGCGAATCCGACACGCAGCCGCCGGTTTCTTCGGCCAGGTCCTGCAGGTCGGCCGAGGTGTAGTAATGCGCCACCAGCACCGCGTCCTGTTGTTTCATCAGCGTCTTGATGCGGGATTTCAGCGCCGCGCGTTCGTCGGCGCCGAGCACTTCCTCCACCATCGGCGGCGGCTGGATCACGGATTTGAGCGGGACAGGGAAAGCGGGATTCATCGAATCGAACACGGCGACGGAAAAGTCGAAAGTATAGCCGTGCACGGCGGCGCGGTTCTGTTCCCCGGCTACCCGCCCGCGGACAAGCCCCCGACTACCCCGCTCGGGGACAAGTGCTTTATCCTTGCGCCCCTATGCGCCAGCTTCTGCTCGACATCCGTCCCCCCGCCCGCCCCGATCTCGCCCGTTTTGTGGCGGGACGCAATGTCGAACTGATGGCGCAACTCGCCGCCATGCTCGACGGCACGGCGACGGAGCGCATGGTGTATGTGTGGGGCGCGCCGGGCAGCGGCAAGAGTTATCTGCTGGCGGGGTGGGCGGCGGCGTGCACGGCGCGCGGCCGCGGGGTGGTGCAAAACGGAACCGAGGCGGGCGAGGTGGTGGTGGCGGATGCGGTGGAATGCTGGGATGCCGCGCAACAGGCCGCCGGATTCGCCGCGTTCAATCAGGTGCGCGAAAGCGGCGGGATGTGGCTGGCGGCCGGCAGCGTGCCGCCCGCCGAGTTGCCGCTGATGCCGGAACTGCGCACCCGGCTGGGCTGGGGACTGGTGTTCCAGCTGCAGCCGCTGGACGACGCGGAAAAGCGCACCGCCTTGCAGCGGCATGCCGAAACCCTCGGCTTCCAGCTCGACCCGCAGGTGGCGGATTACCTGCTGACCCGTGGCGCGCGCGACATGCAAAGCCTGCTGCGGCGTACTGGAGGCGCTCGACCGCTTCAGCCTGGAAACACGGCGGCCGATCACGCTGCCGCTGGCGCGGCAGCTGCTCAATTCTCAGGCCTGAGGCGCTTGCTTGCTGCTCGGCGATGTCCTTGTGGACCTGCGCCATGTCCAGCCCCATCACCTGGTCGATCAGGCCGTCCAGCGCATGGGCGGGCAGCGAACCGGCTTCGGAATACAGGATGACCTGTTCGCGGAACACCATCAGCGTGGGGATCGAACGAATCTGGAAGAAACCGGCGAGTTCCTGTTCGACTTCGGTGTTGACCTTGGCGAAGACGATGTTGGCGTGCTTCTCGGCAGCCGCCTCGAAAATCGGCGCAAAGCCGCGGCAGGGGCCGCACCAGGGCGCCCAGAAGTCGACGACGACGACGTCGTTGTTCTGGATGGTGGATTCAAAGTTTGTCCTGGGTGAGTTCGATGACGGCCATGCTGATTCCTGCGGATGGAAATTGAAAATAAAAGAAAGGCGCGAGGACGAGTCCTTCGCGCCTGAGTGCCACCCTATCACGGATGGCGAGCCGCCGACAATGCGGGGCGAGTTATAGGGTAGTTCAAGCCTGGCTGCTGACTACCCGGGTGCGGCCGAAGCCGGCCGCCCGAAATTATTTGACTCAGGCCAGCCGGAACTGGTTGCGTCGGGAAGTTTGCGGCTCGCCGCCGCGCACCATGTTCTGGCTGTTTTTCAGGTTGTTGCGGACTTCGGCGCGGTTGACGGCCATGATGAGTTCGGTCGCCAGTACGCGCGCCTGATGCGGGGTGAGGCTCAACTCGCAGCCCTGTGCCTGGAGGGCGAGCACGACGCGGTCGCGGCCCTGTTCGTCTTCCTGAAGGGTGATGTACAGTGCGTCGCCTTGGTTCCAGTTCGATCATGTTCAGTGACTCCTTGCGTTGCGTATGCAAGGGAATATGCAGCGTCCATGCCAGCCTCCTGATTGCGGGAATTCGCTTGAAAAGCGAATTAAATCAGGGAGGTTTGACAGCCTGATGAAGACGGCACGCCACCGTCCTGACGAAGCCTCGTCAGGACGGTGGGCGAGTTCATCACTTTGGGGTGGCGGGTGCCGGAGCGAGAGTTCGCCGACGGCCGCGGTTGCGCGTCAGCAGGGTGTAGGCGACCGGGATCACGAACAGCGTCAGCAGGGTGCCGAGCAGCAGGCCGCCGACGATCACCCAGCCGATCGGCGAGCGCGATTCCGCGCCGGCGCCGGTGGCGAGCGCCAGCGGCACCGCGCCCAGCACCATCGCGGCGGTGGTCATCAGGATCGGGCGCAGGCGCAGGCTGGCCGCCTCGATCACCGCCTCGACCTTGTTCTTGCCGCGTTCGCGCAACTGGTTGGCGAACTCGACGATCAGGATGCCGTGCTTGGTGATCAGGCCGACCAGCATCACCAGCCCGATCTGGCTGTAGACGTTGAGCGTGCCGCCGGTGAGCTTCAGCGCCAGCAGCGCGCCGGTCGCGGCGAGCGGCACGGTCAGCATGATGACGAAGGGCGCGACGAAGCTCTCGAACTGCGCCGCCAGCACCAGGTAGATGAAGACCAGCGCCAGCACGAAGGTGATCGCACAGCGTCTGCCCGGATTCGCGGAATTCGCGCGACTGGCCGTCGAGCGCGGTCTGCGCGCGCTGGCGGCAGCACTTCCTTGGCGCGCCTGGTCCATGAAGGCGAGCGCCTCGCCCAGGGTGTAGCCGGGCGCGATGTTGGCCGAGATGATGGCCGCGCGCAGCCGGTTGAAGTGGTTGAGCTCCTTCGGCGCGACGGTTTCGCGTGACGGCTGCACCAGGTTGGACAGCTGCGATCAGGCTGCCGTCGCTGCCGCGCACGTAGATCGCGGTGAGGTCGGTCGGCTGGCGCGCGCGGCCGGGTCCTCGAGCTGCACCATCACGTCGTACTGCTTGCCCTCGCGCTTGAAGCGGGTGACCTGCGCGCCCGCCGAGCAGGGTCTCCAGCGTGCGGCCGATGGTGTCGACGCCGACGCCCATCTGCGCCGCCTTGTCGCGGTCGATGTCGACCTCGAGCTGCGGCTTGTTGAGCTTGAGGTCGCTGTCGACGTTGACCAGCCCCGGATAGGCGCGCACCTTGGCCATCAGCGCTTCGACCACCTTGTCGAGTTCTTCGTAGCTCGGCGCCTGCACCACGAACTGCAGCGGCGGGTTGCGGAAGCTCTGGCCGAGCGAGGGCGGGTTGATCGGGAAGGCGAGCACGCCCGGCATGCCCATGAACATCTGCGGGCCGAGCTCGGCGGTGATGTCCATCTGGCTGCGGCTGCGTTCCTCCCAGGGCTTCAGCTGCACGAACGACAGCGCGATGTTGACCGGGTTGGGGCGCTCCAGGCCCGGCGCCACCACGACGAAGTAGTGTCTGACCTCCGGCACGCTCTTGATAGATGCTCCTCGAGCTGGCGCGCGTAGCCGTCGGTGTATTGCAGGGTGGCGCCTTCGGGCGCGAGCATGAAGCCGATGAAGAAGCCGCGATCCTCGAGTCGGCGCCAGTTCCGACTTGAGCGATTTGCAGCAGGCCGAACGCCGCCGCCGCCGACCAGCACGAACACCAGCGACGACGATCCAGCGGATGGCGCACGACGCGCGTGAGGCCGCGGGTATAGCCGCGTTCAGCGCCGTCGAAGCACGCGCTCGCCGAAGTTGAAGAGCGCGCTGTGGCGGGTTTCATGGCGCAGCATGCTTGCGAGCACATCATCGGCGTCAGCGTCAGCGCGACGAAGCCGGACACCAGCACCGCCGCCGCCACGGTCAGGGCGAACTCGGTGAACAGCTTGCCGGTGTTGCCGGTCGCGAAGGCCAGCGGCGCGAACACCGCGGCCAGCGTCAGGGTCATCGCCACCACCGCGAAGGCGATTTCCTGCGCGCCCTTGATCGCCGCCTCGAACGGCGGCATGCCTTCCTCGATGTGGCGGTAGATGTTCTCCAGCACCACGATGGCGTCGTCGACCACCAGGCCGATGGCCAGCACCAGCCCGAGCAGGGTCAGCACGTTGATGGTGAAGCCCATCGCGTAGAGGAAGATGAACGCGCCGATCAGCGACACCGGGATGGTGACGAAGGGAATCAGCGTGGCGCGCCAGTTGCGCAGGAACAGGAAGATCACCGCCACCACCAGCACCAGCGCCTCGATCATGGTCGTGTAGACGGCGTCGATCGATTTCTCGATGAAGATCGAGCTGTCGAAGCCGACCTTGATCTGCATGCCCTCGGGCAGCGCGCGCCTGCAGCCGCGGCAGTTCGGCCTTCACCGCGCGCGGCCACTTCCAGCGTGTTGGCGGTCGACTGCTTGACGATGCCCAGGCCCACCGCCGGCTTGCCGTTGACGCGCACGATGTTGCGCTCGTCCTCGGCGCCGACTTCGGCGCGGCCGATGTCGCGCAGCCGCACCGGGTAGCCGCCGCTGTCGCGGATGATGATGCTGTTGAATTGCTCGGGCGTGCGCAGGTCGGTTTCGGCCAGCACCGTGAATTCGCGCATCTGGCTCTTCGATGCGGCCCGAGGGCAGCTCGATGTTCTGGCTGCGCAGCGCGTTTTCCACGTCCTGCGCCGTCAGCCCCCAGCGCCGCCAGGCGGTCGCGGTCGAGCCACACCCGCATGGCGTAGCGGCGCTCGCCGCCGATGATGACCGAGGCGACGCCCGGCAGGGTCTTCAGCTGGTCGGCCACGCAGCGGTCGGCGTAGTCGGTGATTTCCAGCGGCGACTGGCGGTCGCTGGAAAACGCGAGCCAGATGATGGCCTGGGCGTCGGCCTCGATCTTGGCGACCACCGGGTCTTCGACTTCGTTGGGCAGCTGGCCGCGCACCCGCGCCACGCGGTCGCGCACGTCGTTGGCGGCGGCGTCGGGGTCGCGCGACTGCACGAACTCGACCGTGATCTGGCTGACTTCCTCGCGGCTGACCGACTTGATGGTGCGGATGCCCTCGATGCCGGAGAGCGAATCCTCCAGCGGCTTGGTGATCTGGCTTTCGATCACCTCGGCGCGTGGCGCCCGTGTAGACCGTGCGCACCGAGACCACCGGCGCGTCGATGTTCGGGTATTCGCGCACCGGCAGGCGGTCGAAGGCGATCAGCGCCGATCAGGATGATGAGCAGGCTCATCACGGTGGCCAGCACCGGGCGGCGGATGGAGAGGTCGGAAAGGATCATGGCTCAGTCTTTATCAAGGTGTGGCCAGGATCAGCGCGGCTTGCCGGCCTGCATTTTCTTCATCATCTGCGCCGCCTGTTCCAGCGTGACCACCGGCACGCCGGGGCGCAGCTTGATCTGGCCGTCGAGCACGACGGTGTCGCCGACCGCCACGCCGGAGACGATCTCGACCCGGCCCGGCTCGCGCTTGCCGAGCGTGACCTTGCGCAGTTCGGCCTTGCCGTTCGACCGCCAGGAATACGTAGCTGCCATCCGGTCGCGGCACGATCACCTGCTCGGGCAGCAGGATGGCGCTGGTCTTGCCGCCGAGGTCGGCGGTGGCGCGGGCGAACATGCCGGGCTTGAGCTGGCCTTTCGGGTTGGCGATGCGCGCGCGCACCCGCACGTTGCGGCTGACCGGGTCGACCACCGGGTCGATGGCATGCACCTTGCCGCTGAACGTCTGTCCGGGCAGGGCATCGATGGTCAGCGTGATCGGCAGGCCGATGCGCACCAGCGGCAGATAGGTTTCCGGCACCGGCACTTCCAGCTTCAGGTTGCCGAGCGCGTCCAGCCGCACGAGATCGTCGCCCTTGTTGACGTAGGCGCCGGGGCTGACCTGGCGCAAGCCGGCCACCGCGGCGAACGGTGCGCGGATCACGGGTCTTGTCGAGCGCCACCTGTTCCTGCTGCAGGCGCGCGCGCAGGATGTCGAGGTTGGCGCGCGCCTCGTCGAGCGCCTGTTTCGAGATGAAGTTCTGCGCGACCAGTTCTTCGCTGCGCTTGTAGCGGCTTTCCGCCAGCGTCATGTCGGCCTGGGCGGCCGCCACGCGCGCGCGCTGTTCGGCGGAATCGAGCACCACCAGCACCGCGCCCTTTTTCACCGGCTGGCCTTCCTTGAACAGCAGCGTGTCGATGCGGCCGTCGATTTCCGGGCGCAGCACCACGCTGTCCTCGGCGATCAGCGCGCCCACGGCGTTGACCGTGCTGGACACCGGCGAGGCGGTGACCTTCATCATGTTGACCGGAATGAAGGGCGGGCCGCCGGCCTGGGCAAAGGCGAGGAGCGGAACGAACAGCAGGATGAACAGGGCGCGCATGGAGAATTCCGCAGAAATAACAGAGATATAGGATGGATGCGCACCTTATCAGTTCCATCCCGAAACAAAAACCACAAAGCGGGGTCAACTCAGCCATGCACTGTGTAAGGATTGTGAGCGCGCTCCGACAGTCGGATACGCACACTATTTAATACTGGACCCCGCCATGCCGAACGCCCATCCCGACGTCATTCTGCCGTCCGAGATCACCCCGCCCGAAATCTATCGTGAACGGCGCCGCTTCATGCAGGGCATGGGGGCGCTGGCGGCCGGCGCAGCGCTGGGTTCGATGCGACGACGTCGCATGCCGGCGTCAAGCTGGCCGGCGTGCGCGCCAGCGCCTACACGCTGGGCGAGGACAAAACGCCGTACAAGGACGTCACCACCTACAACAACTTCTACGAATTCGGCACCGACAAGAGCGACCCGGCGGACAACGCGGGCAGCCTGAAAACCCGGCCGTGGACGGTGACGGTCGAGGGCGAGGTGCGCCAACCCAAGGATTTGGGACATCGACGCGCTGCTGAAACTCGCGCCGCTGGAAGAGCGCGTGTATCGCATGCGCTGCGTCGAAGGCTGGTCGATGGTGATTCCGTGGGTGGGGTTTCCGCTGGCGGAATTGCATGCGCCGCGCCGAGCCGACCGGCAAGGCGAAATATGTCGAGTTCGTGACCCTGAACGATCCCAGACAGATGCCGGGCCAGCGTTCGCGCGTGCTCGACTGGCCGTATGTCGAAGGTCTGCGGCTGGACGAGGCGATGCATCCGCTGACGCTGCTGGCGGTCGGGCTTGTACGGCGAAGTGCTGCCGAACCAGAACGGCGCGCCGATCCGCCTGGTGGTGCCGTGGAAGTATGGCTTCAAGAGCGCCAAGTCCATCGTCAGGATCCGCTTTGTCGAGAAGCAGCCGCTCAGTTCGTGGATGCAGGCCAACCCGGAGGAGTACGGCTTCTATTCCAACGTCAATCCGCAGGTCGACCACCCGCGCTGGAGCCAGGCCAAGGAACGCCGCATCGGCGAATTCTTCAAGCGCGACACCCTGATGTTCAATGGCTACGCCAACCAGGTGGCCCAGCTGTATCGCGGCATGGATCTGAAAAAGTTCTTCTGATGGGCGCGATCCTGCGCAACCCCAAGGTTCTGGGTGTTCGTGCTCTGCCTGCTGCCGCTGGTGCGACTGATCGTTCTCGGTGTCAGTGGCGGACTGGGTGCCAATCCGATCGAGTTCATCACGCGTTCCACCGGCACCTGGACGCTGGTCGGGCTGCTGCTGACGCTGTCCGTCACCCCGCTGCGGCGGCTGAGCGGACGGGCCGACCTCATCCGTTACCGGCGCATGCTGGGCCTGTTCAGCTTCTTCTACGCCTGCCTGCACTTCGTCACCTACGTCTGGCTGGATCAATTCTTCGATCCGGCGGCCATCGCCAGGGACATCGTCAAGCGTCCTTTCATCACGGTCGGCTTCACCGCCTTCGTGTTGCTCATCCCGCTGGCCGCGACTTCGACCCACGCCATGATGCGGCGGCTCGGCCGCCGCTGGCAACAGTTGCACCGGCTGGTTTATGTCATTGCCCTGCTGGGCGTGATCCACTACCTGTGGCTGGTGAAGAAGGACATGACCGAGCCGCTGATTTATGGCGGCGTGCTGCTGCTGTTGCTGGCCCTGCGCTTGCAATGGAGCGCAGACCTGATGCGCGCTGTCCGCAATCGTTTCGTGCCGGCCAGATGAATTAAGGCGGAGATTGTCCCGGCTGCGCCCAATAAAAAACCGGGGACAAGCCCCGGTTTCAGATTGGGCAGTGCCCGACCTGTTAGAGCCCGAAAGGCTTGATGACCGGTACCGCCGGTGCGGGAGCAGCAGGCGCCGCAGCGGGCTTGGCGGCGGGTGCCGCTTTTTTGGCCACGGGCTTCTTGGCTACCGGTTTGGCGGCCACTTTCTTGGCCACGGGCTTGGCTGCCGGTTTTTTGGCGGCGACAGGCTTTTTGGCCGGAGCTGCTTTCTTGGCTACCGGCTTTTTGGCGACCACTTTCTTGGCTACGGGCTTGGCTGCCGGTTTTTTGGCGGCGACAGGCTTTTTGGCCGGAGCTGCTTTCTTGGCTACCGGTTTTTTGGCGACCACTTTCTTGGCTACGGGCTTGGCTGCCGGTTTCTTGGCGGCGACAGGCTTTTTGGCCGGAGCTGCTTTCTTGGCTACCGGCTTTTTGGCGACCACTTTCTTGGCTACCGGCTTTTTGGCGGCGACTGCTTTTTTGGCCGGCGCGGCCTTTTTGGCTGACCGGCTTTTTGGCGGCGACCGGTTTTTTGGCCGGAGCTGCCGGTTTTTTGGCGACCGGTTTTTTGGCGGCGACCGGTTTTTTGGCCGGGGCTGCTTTCTTGGCTACCGGTTTTTTGGCGACCACTTTCTTGGCTGCGGGCTTGGCGCTGCCGCTTTCTTGGCTGCCGGTTTGGCGGCGGGTTTCTTCACTGTTGCCATTTGTCACTCCTTAGAAGTTGAACACATTCACTTATCACTACAGCTAAAAGCCACGTGCAGTCAGAATTTGCACTTCCAAAGCGTGGTATCAACAGGCGACCGACTTGCCCGAAACCCGCTTGACACGGGCGATACCGAGGCTCCGCTTGGTGAGCCTTATTCTAGTTACTTTTCTTGCGGGTTCAATCAATAGTCAAGATGTCGTGAAAATAATTCGGCAAAAAATGTCGCGGTCAAACAAAATGTATCGAATCAATACTATAAAAATGACAATAATCAGTTTTGCATGAATCGCTGAAAGTCAGTAAACAAGCCGTTCTCCAGCCATCAGGCGAGCCTGTGTTTCGCGTTCACGGATGAGGTGAATTTCATTCTTGTCGATCAGAACTTCGGCCGCGCGCGGGCGTGAATTGTAGTTGGAAGCCATGCTCATGCCGTATGCGCCTGCCGAAAGCAGTGCCAGAAGGTCGCCTTCATCGATCGCCAGATCCCGCGCAAAGCCAAGAAAATCGCCGGTCTCGCAGATCGGCCCGACGATGTCGTAGCGCTTTACCGGGGTTGCGCGCTCGTGGACCGCAACGATTTCGTGATACGCCTCGTACAGCGCGGGCCGCATCAGGTCGTTCATCGCGGCATCGACAATGGCGAAATTCTTGTCCTCGCCCGGCTTCAGGTACTCGACCCGGGTCAGGAGCAGGCCCGCATTGCCGACCAGCGAACGTCCCGGTTCCAGCAACAGCTTCTCGCGGCGGCCGGCGAAGCGTGCGGCCAGCACGCGGCCATAGGCGGCGAGATCGGGCGGTGTCTCGTCACGATAGCGGATACCCACGCCGCCGCCGAGATCGATGTGGTGCAAGGTGATGCCCTCGATCGCCAGCGCGTCGACCAGCGCCAGCACGCGATCGGCGGCGTCGGCCAGCGGCGACAGGTCGGTGAGCTGCGAGCCGATGTGGCAGTCGATGCCGGTGATTGTCAGATTCGGCAGGCTGGCCGCCAGGCGATACAGCGCGGGCGCGTCGGCGATCGGCACGCCGAACTTGTTTTCCTTGAGCCCGGTGGAGATGTAGGGGTGGGTCTTCGGGTCGACGTCGGGGTTGACGCGAAACGAGACCGGCGCGATCTTGCCCTGCTCGCCCGCCACGCGGTTCAGCCGGTGCAGTTCGCTGACCGACTCGACGTTGAAGCAGAGGATGCCGGCCTCCAGCGCGGCGCGCATTTCGTCCGCCGTCTTGCCGACGCCGGAAAACACGATCTTGCCGGGGTCGCCGCCGGCCGCCAGCACGCGGGCGAGTTCGCCGCCCGAGACGATGTCGAAGCCTGCGCCGAGGCGGGCGAACAGGTTGAGAATCGCCAGACTGGAGTTGGCCTTGACCGCGTAGCAGATCAGGTGCGGCGTGGCGGAAAAGGCGTCGACGTAGGCCTGATAAGCCGATTCGAGCGCTTGCCGGGAATAGACGTAAAGTGGCGTGCCGAAGCGTTCGGCAAGCGTATCCAGCGCCACGCCCTCAAGATGAAGGTGGCCGTTGATTCGGTTCAGGGTATTCAATTGGAAGTCCGTTGCGGTGCGGGAGGATTTTCGGGAAGATACAGGTCACCCTTGGCGCCGCAGGCTGTCAGACCCAGTCCGCACAGCAGCAGGGACACTATATATAAGGTGCGCAGTTTCATGCGCGAAATGTTAGCACGGGACATCATGACGCAAATCGAATCAAGCGAGGCCGCATTCAACCAGGCCGCCGGCACCACCCTGGCCCGCATCGAACAGGTGCTGGAAGACGCCGACCTGGACTTCGAGACGCCGGCCGACGGCATCATCGAGGTCGAGTTCGACGACGGCAGCAAGATCATCATCAACCGCCACGGCGTGGCGCGCGAAATCTGGGTCGCCGCGCGCTCGGGCGGCTTCCATTTCAAGCCGCAGGACACCGGCTGGGCCGATACCAAGAGCGGCGAGCCGCTCTACGACAAGCTGGCCGCGCTGATCGCCGCGCAAGGCGGCGTCATGGTCCGCTTCTAGTTCACCCCGGATATTTCATAAATTGACACGCGCCCTCGCTGGTCTTTTGTTTCGTATGGAAATTTTGCTCAGTCGGGCGTATGAATCACTACGCCACTCCTCCCAACTTCCCCTACAAAACAAAACCCTGCGCGATCATCGCGCGAATTTACGAACATCGGGGTGATTTGAAAAGCCAGGCGCTCACCCTGTTCGATCTGGTCGAGCGGCTGTCGCTGCTGACCCGGGCTGATTTACGGCAGGCCGGCGCAGCGCAGGGCTTGCAGCCGGTGCATCTGCAGGTGCTGTTTTATCTCAACCAGGCCAATCGTTTCAGCAATACGCCGCAGGCGCTCACCGAATACCTCGGCCTGACCAAGGGGACAGTGTCGCAAACCGTCATGGTGCTGGCGCGCCGCCGGCTGATTTCGCGTTACGCCGATCCGCGCGACGGCCGGGTGGTGCGGCTGATCCTGACCGAAGGCGGCACCACTCTGCTGAAAACGCTCTCCGCCGGCAGCGCCTGGCGCGACATCGTGCAGACCGCCAGCCCGGCGCGGGTGACGTCGGCCATGATGGTGTTGCGGCAGGTGCTGGCGCAGGTGCAGGTGCAAAGCGGCAAGCGCAGCTTCGGCGTGTGCGCGACCTGCCGGCATAACCAGCGGCTGGGGCCGCGCACCTATTTCTGCGGATTGATGCAGGAAAAACTCAGCAGCCCGGAGACGCGGCGGATCTGCCGCGAGCACGCGCCGCCGCCGCGCCCGGAGCCGGTAACTTAAA
Organism: uncultured Hydrogenophilales bacterium; assembly: GCA_963818665.1. Classification (GTDB taxonomy): domain Bacteria; phylum Pseudomonadota; class Gammaproteobacteria; order Burkholderiales; family Thiobacillaceae; genus Thiobacillus. The sequence goes on from CAWFTM010000019.1 coordinate 91,303, forward strand.
TCCGTTTGCGGGCGCGATCGATGGCCGCCCGCACCTGCTTCGGCGCGGTGCCGCCCAGATGATCGCGGGCGGCGAGCGAGCCTTCCAGGGTCAGCACGGCGTAGACATCGTCGGCAATCATTGAACTGAACGCCTGTAATTCGGCCAGCGGCAGATCGGCCAGATCGCGCCCGGAGGCTTCCGCGGCGCGTACCGCGCGCGCCACGACTTCGTGTGCGTCGCGGAAGGGCAGGCCTTTTTTCACCAGATAGTCGGCCAGGTCGGTGGCGGTGGCGAAGCCCTGCATCACCGCCGCGCGCATCGCATCCGGCTTGACGGTGACGCCGGTGAGCATGTCGGCGTAGATGGCCAGGGTGTCCATCAGCGTGTCGACGGTGTCGAACAGCGGTTCCTTGTCTTCCTGATTGTCCTTGTTGTAGGCCAGCGGCTGGCCTTTCATCAGCGTCAGCAGGGCGACCAGATGGCCGTTGACGCGGCCGGTCTTGCCGCGCACCAGTTCGGGCACGTCGGGATTTTTCTTCTGCGGCATGATGCGAGGAGCCGGTGCAGAAGCGGTCGGCGAGGTCGATGAAGCCGAAGCGCGGGCTCATCCACAGGATCAGTTCTTCCGACAGGCGCGACAGGTGCGTCATTACCAGCGCGGCGGCGGCGGTAAATTCGATGGCGAAGTCGCGGTCGGACACGGCGTCGAGCGAGTTCTGGCACACCGCCTCGAAACCGAGCTGGTCGGCAACAAACTGGCGGTCGATCGGATAGCTGGTGCCGGCCAGCGCGGCCGCGCCCAGCGGCAGCCGGTTGACGCGGCGACGGCAGTCGGCCATGCGCTCGGCGTCGCGCGCCAGCATTTCGAAGTAGGCCAGCAGGTGGTGGCCGAAGGTGACCGGCTGCGCCACCTGCAAATGGGTAAAGCCGGGCATCACGGTGTCGGCATGCTGCTCGGCCAGATCGACCAGCGAAGTCTGGCAGGCCTTGAGGCCGGCCACGATGCGGTCGATGGCGTCGCGCAGGTAGAGGCGGATATCGGTCGCCACCTGGTCGTTGCGCGAGCGACCGGTGTGCAGGCGCTTGCCGGCGTCGCCGATTTTGGCGGTGAGCGCGGCTTCGATGTTGAGATGGACATCTTCCTTGTCCAGCGACCAGGCGAATTGCCCGGCGCGAATCTCGGTCAGCAGTTCGGCCATGCCGCGCCGGATCGCCTCCAGATCGTCCTTGGACAGCACACCGACGTGGTGCAACATGGCGGCGTGCGCCAGCGAACCCTGAATATCGAACCCGGCCAGCCGATAATCGAAGGGAATCGACGCGGTGTAGCGTTTGACGATTTCGGAAACCGGTTCGGAAAACCGGCCGGACCAGGCGGCGTCAGGCGGCGTCGAGGATGAGCTCATGGGATAAGAACAGGGATGAAAAGCAGGAATCATAACAACCGGCAGGTTGAATTGCCGAACTTCTGCCATCTGGGGGTGAACCTGCGCATCGCGCTGACGGTGGAGGCGGCGCTGATCGCCGGCGTGGTCGCGCGGGTGGCGGACACGCAAGGGTTCTGGGCGGAATTCATTGCCTTGTCGGCACTGGCGCAGCCAGCCTTGCTGCTGACCTTGCTGGCCTTGTGCGCCGCGGGGCGCTGGCTGCGCAGCCAGCCGTATCGGCGCGGCGTTGGATTCACCCTGGCGCTGGGCGTGGCGGTGCCCGTGCTGACGACGCTGTGGCTGAGCCCGCTGCTGGCGGGTTCACAGCCGATTCCGCTGGTGGGCGTGGCGCTGTTCGCGCTGCTGCTCGGCGGCGGTTTGCTGGCCTATTTCAACCTGCGCGCCCGCGCGCTGTCGCCCGCGATCACCGAGGCGCGCCTGCAGGCCTTGCAGGCGCGCATCCGGCCGCATTTCCTGTTCAACAGTCTGAACGCCGTGCTGTCGCTGGTGCGCAGCGATCCGCGCCGGGCCGAGCGCGCGCTGGAAAACATGGCCGATCTGTTCCGCGCGCTGATGAGCGACGCCCGCCAACTGGCGCCGCTGGAAGATGAAGTCGCGCTCACCCGCGCCTATCTGGAACTGGAACAATTGCGGCTGGGCGACCGCCTGCAGGTGGTCTGGCACATCAACAAGATGCCGGCCGATGCGCTGATCCCGCCGCTGGTGATCCAGCCGCTGGTGGAAAACGCGGTGTATCACGGTATCGAGCCGCTGGCGGGCGGCGGCGAAATCAGCCTCAACATTTATCGCAGCGCCGACAAGGTGCATATCGTGGTGCGCAACCCGATCGCCGCCGATGCGAGCCACCACAAGGGCAACCGCATCGCGCTGGCGAACATCCGCGAGCGCCTGCTGCTGCATTTCGATCTCGATGCCCAGCTCAAGTCGGAACCGCTGGGTGCCGTTTACCAGGTGAACATCGTGATCCCGTATACCCGTGAACGCACCCAACCCGCCCCTGCGCGTCCTCATCGTTGACGACGAAGCGCCTGCCCGCCATCGCCTGCGCGACGTGCTGGCGGATTGCGCCGACCAGCTGGCGGTGGAGGTCGTCGGAGAAGCCGGCAGCGGGCTGGAGGCGCTGGCGCAGGTGCAAAACCAGCCGGTCGATGCGGTGCTGCTCGACATCCGCATGCCCGGCATGGACGGGCTCGAATGCGCCGCCCACCTCAACCGGCTGGCGGCGCCGCCCGCCATCATTTTCAGCACCGCCTACGATGCCTACGCCTGCCAGGCGTTCGACCTGAATGCGGTCGATTACCTGCTGAAGCCGGTGCGCGCCGACCGCCTGGTGCGTGCGCTGTCGCGGGCGCAAAGCCTGAGCGCGCATCGACGCTCGAGCGTTTGCGCGAGGCCTATCCGAAAGCGCGCACCCATTTGTCGGTCAACGAAAAAGGCCGCATCGTGCTGATCCCGGTCGCCGACATCCTGTACCTCAAGGCGGAACTCAAATACGTCACCATCCGCACCGCCGCCCGCGAATTTCTCATCGAGGAATCGCTGACCCGGCTGGAAAACGAGTTCGGCGCAGACTTCCTGCGCATCCATCGCAACTGTCTGGTTGCCAGCGCCCGCATCCGCGAAATCGGCAAACTGCCCGGCGAGGACGACGGCCATTTTCTGCGGCTGGACGGGCTGGACGAACGGCTGATGGTGAGCCGGCGCCAGTATTCAGCTTTGCGCGAAACGATCAAGTCCATATAAACAGCAGGTTAACTGTTCTGGGCAGACTCCGGACCCAAGGGGCGGGTGGCAGCCGACCCACCCGAAGCGAAAAATCAGACTGTGATCGAGTGTACCCGAATCCTGTTTTTTCAGCGAATCTCAAAAATAATTATCCTTATATTTCAATGTGTTGATCATCCATCTACAACTAAAGTTGTAGATACAAATTCGGCGGTGTCTTCTAGCATGGGCGGGCTTGTGGTTAGCGCTGCAAGTGGAAGTTCTCCGCAAGAGGAGCCCGTCTCCTCGATTTGCCGGGTTCGCAAGAACCCGGCTTTTTTTTGCCCGCGCTGGGTATCATGGCGCGCATGAAAATCGACGATCTCCTCACCTCCCTCACCGAAACCACGCTGGCCAGCGAAACCGTCTTCCAGGGGCGGCTGATGCACGTCAAATGCGACCGTGTGCGCCTGCCCAACGGCGGCGAATCGACGCGCGAATACATCGTTCACCCCGGCGCGGTCGTCGTCATCCCGGTGTTCGACAACGGCGACGTACTGCTCGAACGCCAGCACCGCTACCCGCTGCACCGCGATTTCATCGAATTCCCGGCCGGCAAGATCGATCCCGGCGAAGCCGATCTGGTGTGCGCGCAACGCGAGCTGGAAGAAGAAACCGGCTACACCGCCAGCGAGTGGCGCGAAGTCACCACCATCTACCCGTGCATCGGCTATTCAGACGAGCGGCTGGCGTTTTATCTGGCGCGCGGCCTCACCCTCGGCGACCACGCGCGCGACCCCGACGAGTTTCTGGAAGTGTTCCGCCTGCCGTTCGGCGAGGCGATGGACTGGGTGCGCGATGGCCGCATCTGCGAGACCAAGACCGTGATCGGGCTGTTCTGGCTGGAGAAGCTACTCAATCAAGGCTGGTAGCCAAGATTCGGCGCCAGCCAGCGTTCCGCCGTCGCCATGTCCCAGCCCTTGCGGCGGGCATAGTCCGCGACCTGGTCTTTTTCCAGTTTGGCCACGGCGAAATACTGGCTGTCGGGATGCGACAGGTAGAAACCCGACACCGCCGCGCCCGGCCACATGGCGTAGTTTTCGGTGAGTTTGACGCCGATGGCGGCGGTTGCATCGAGCACCTCGAACAAGGCGGCTTTTTCGCTGTGCTCGGGGCAGGCCGGGTAGCCGGGGGCGGGGCGGATGCCTTGGTAGCTTTCCCCGATCAGAGCGTCATTGGTGAGCGCTTCCTCGCTGGCATAGCCCCAGAATTCACGGCGCACGCGCAGGTGCAGGTGCTCGGCGAAGGCTTCGGCGAGGCGGTCGCACAGCGATTTGAACAGGATGGCGGAGTAGTCGTCGTGCGCAGCTTCGAAGGCTTTGGCGCGTTCGTCTTCGCCGATTCCTGCGGTCACCACGAACGCGCCCAGATAATCTTTCAAGCCGCTGGCCTTGGGCGCGACAAAATCCGCTAGGCAGAGGTTGGCGCGGCCTTCGGGCTTTTTCATCTGCTGGCGTAGGTTGTGCCAGGTCATCAGGGTTTCGCTGCGCGATTCGTCGTTGTAGACCGCGATGTCGTCGTCGTTCACCGAATTGGCGGGAAACAGGCCGAATACGGCACGCGCTTCGATCCAGTTCTCGGCGACCATTTTTTCCAGCATTGCCTGCGCGTCGGCGTAGAGCTTCTTCGCCTCGGTGCCGACGACTTCGTCGTCGAGAATCTTCGGGAACTTGCCGTGCAGTTCCCACGAGGCGAAGAACGGCGTCCAGTCGATGAGCTTCGACCAGCTTCGTGCAGATCGTAGGCTTTCAGAACGTGCACGCCAGGCTGCTTGGCATCGGCGGGGTGTAGGCCGACCAGTCGATGGCGAACTTGTGCGCGCGGGCTTCGTTCATCGACCAGCCGCACGGTGTCGGACTTGTGCTTGAGGTGGCGCTCGCGGGTGACGGCGTAATCGGCCTTCACTTCGGCGACAAACGCGTCGCGCAAGTCGTTCGACAGCAGCTGGGTACAGACGCCGACAGCGCGCGAGGCGTCTTTCACGTACACCACCGGGTGTTCGTAATTCGGCTCGATCTTGACCGCGGTATGGGCGAGCGAGGTCGTCGCGCCGCCGATCAGCAGCGGAATCGTGAAGCCCTGGCGCTGCATCTCTTTGGCGACGTGCGCCATTTCCTCCAGCGAGGGCGTGATCAGCCCGGACAGGCCGATGATGTCGGCCTTGTGTTCGCGCGCGGCGTCGAGAATCTTCTGCGCCGGCACCATCACGCCCAGATCGACAATTTCATAGCCGTTGCAGCCGAGCACCACGCCGACGATGTTCTTGCCGATGTCGTGCACGTCGCCCTTGACCGTGGCCATGATGATCTTGCCCGCGCTTTGCGCGTCGCCCGCCTGCTTGTCGGCTTCGATGTAGGGCAGCAGATGCGCGACGGCCTGTTTCATCACGCGCGCCGATTTCACCACCTGCGGCAGGAACATCTTGCCGGCGCCGAACAGGTCGCCGACGACGTTCATGCCGGCCATCAGCGGGCCTTCGATGACGTGCAGCGGACGCTCGCATTCGAGGCGCGCGGCTTCGGTGTCTTCGACGATGAATTCGGTAATGCCCTGCACCAGCGCGTGGCTCAGGCGCTCATTGACCGGCAGTTGCCGCCAGGCCAGGTCGACGACGTTTTCCTTCGCGCCGCTTTTCACGCCTTCGGCAAACGTCACCAGGCGCTCGGTCGAGTCGGCACGACGGTTCGAGCAGCACGTCTTCGACGCGCTCGCGCAATTCCGGGTCGAGGTTGGCGTACACGCCGAGCTGCCCGGCGTTGACGATGCCCATGTCCATGCCCGCCGCGATGGCGTGGTAGAGGAAGGCGGTGTGGATCGCCTCGCGCACGCCGTCGTTGCCGCGGAACGAGAAGCTCACGTTCGACACGCCGCCGGAGATGTGGGCGTGCGGCAGGTTCTGGCGGATCCAGCGGGTGGCTTCGATGAAGTCGACCGCGTAGTTGGCGTGTTCCTCGATGCCGGTGGCGACCGCGAAAATATTCGGATCGAAGATGATGTCCTCGGCCGGGAAGCCGACGGTTTCGGTCAGCAGCTTGTAGGCGCGCGCGCAGATTTCGGTCTTGCGCGCGTAGGTATCGGCCTGGCCGGCTTCGTCGAAGGCCATCACGATCACCGCCGCGCCGTAGCGCCGGCACAGTTTGGCGCGCTCGATGAATTCGGCTTCGCCTTCCTTCATGGATATTGAATTGACGATGCCCTTGCCCTGAATGCACTTCAGACCGGCTTCGATCACGCTCCACTTCGACGAGTCGAGCATGATCGGCACTTTGGAAATATCGGGCTCCGACGCGATCAGCAGCAGAAAGCGCACCATCGCCGCCTCGGCGTCGAGCATGCCTTCGTCCATGTTGATGTCGATCACCTGCGCGCCGTTTTCGACCTGCTGGCGCGCGACCGACAGTGCGTCGTCGTAGCGGCCTTCGAGAATCATCTTGGCAAACGCGCGCGAGCCGGTGACGTTGGTGCGCTCGCCGACGTTGACGAACAGCGAGTCCTTGCCGACGTTGAACGGTTCCAGCCCGGACAGGCGCATCGCCGGTTCCAGCACCGGCGGCACCCGCGGGGCGACGCCTTCGACCGCTTTCGCAATCGCCGCGATGTGCGCGGGCGAGGTGCCGCAGCAGCCGCCGACGATGTTCAGCAGGCCCGCGCGCGCCCATTCGCCGATATGCACGGCCATTTCCGCGCCGTCCATGTCGTACTCGCCGAAGGCGTTCGGCAGCCCGGCATTGGGGTGGGCGGAAATGAACACGTCGGCCTTGGCCGACAGTTCGGCGACGTACTGGCGCAACAGGTCGGGGCCGAGCGCGCAGTTGAGGCCGATGGATAACGGCTGGGCGTGGCGCACCGAGTTCCAGAACGCTTCGCCGGTCTGGCCGGAAAGCGTGCGGCCGGAGGCGTCGGTGATGGTGCCGGAGATCATCACCGGCAGCCGCATGTTGTGCGCTCGAAATATTCCTCGATCGCGAACAGCGCAGCCTTGGCGTTGAGCGTGTCGAAAATCGTCTCGACCATCAGGATGTCGGCGCCGCCCTTGACCAGGCCGTCGATCGCTTCCAGATAGGCCACGCGCAACTGGTCGAACGTGACATTGCGGAAGCCGGGGTCGTTGACGTCGGGCGAGATGGTGGCGGTGCGCGAGGTGGGGCCGAGCACGCCGGCGACGAAGCGCGGCTTGTCCGGATTCGAGCGCGGTCGCCTCGTCGGCCGCCTCGCGCGCCAGCCGGGCGGCGGCGACGTTGAGCTCCGGC
>CAWFTM010000020.1:0-45414 GCA_963818665.1 uncultured Hydrogenophilales bacterium
TATTCGTCGCACCCGGCAACGGCGGCACGGCGACGGAGGACGGTCTGGTCAACCTGTCGCTGACTGCGATTCCGTCGCTGGTCGAGTTCGTCCGCCGCGACAGCGACATCGCTTTCACCGTGGTCGGCCCCGAAGCGCCGCTGGCAGCGGGCGTGGTCGATGCCTTCCGCGCTGCCGGACTGAGGATTTTCGGCCCGACACAGGCGGCCGCGCAGTTGGAAAGCTCCAAGGATTTCGCCAAGCAGTTCATGGCGCGCCACGGCATTCCCACGGCGGCCTTCGGCACTTTTACCGATGCCGCCACCGCCCACGCTTATATCGACCGGCAGGGCGCCCCCATCGTGGTGAAGGCTGACGGCCTGGCGGCGGGCAAGGGCGTGGTGGTCGCGACGACTGCTGATGAGGCTCACGCTGCAGTCGTCGCCATGCTCGCCGCCAACAGCATGGGCGAAGCCGGCCATCGCGTGGTGATCGAGGAATGCCTGCTTGGCGAAGAAGCCAGCTTCATCGTCATGGTCGACGGCGAGCACGTGCTGGCGCTGGCGTCGAGCCAGGATCACAAGCGGCTGGGCGACGGCGACAGCGGCCCCAACACCGGCGGCATGGGCGCGTATTCGCCGGCGCCGGTGGTCACCCCCGAGTTGCACGCGCGCATCATGCGCGAGGTGATTCATCCGACCGTAGAAGGCATGGCGGCCGACGGCATCCGCTACACCGGCTTTCTCTACGCCGGCATCATGGTCGGTGTCGACGGCGCGCCCAAGGTGCTCGAATTCAACTGTCGCATGGGCGACCCGGAAACCCAGCCGATCATGCTGCGCCTGAAGTCCGACCTGGTTGCGCTGATGGAAGCCGCCATCGACGGCACGCTCGACCAGGTCGAAGCCGAGTGGGATCGCCGTACCGCGCTGGCGGTGGTGCTGGCGGCTGCAGGCTACCCGGATGCGCCGCGCAAGGGCGACGTCATCGGCGCGTTGCCTGCTGCAGCCGACGATTTGCATGTCTTCCACGCCGGTACCGCCACCCAGGACGGCCGGACGGTGGTGGCCGGCGGCCGCGTGCTGGCGGTAACCGCGCTGGGCGACAGTGTGCGCATGGCGCAAAGCCGCGCCTACGAAGCGGTGGCCGCCATCCATTTCGACGGCATGCAATACCGCCGCGACATCGGCTGGCGCGCGCTGGATCGAAAGAAGTAAATCGGCAAGCAGGGAGCAGTGGACAGTGAGCGGTGAAGCAGTCACGCTGCGTACTTATCTGCGGCGCGGCGGCTTGATCGCCTATCCCACCGAATCCTGCTACGGTCTCGGCTGCGATCCGCGCAATCGGCGTGCGCTGAAGCGCCTCATCCGGCTCAAGGGGCGCGGCGCCGCCAAGGGCCTGATTCTGATCGCCGACCACATCAAGCGGCTGCATCCCTTTATTCGCCCCCTGAATCGGGCCGATCGGGCGCGCGTCCAGCGCACTTGGCCGGGCCCCGTCACCTGGGTCGTGCCTGCATCCCGCACCTGTCTGCCCTTGCTCACCGGCGGACGCACCACAATCGCCGTGCGCATTACGGCCCATCCCGACGCCGCGCGTCTGTGCCGCACGCTGGGCAGCGCGCTGGTGTCTACCAGCGCCAACAGCAGCGGCAGAAAACCCGCGCAAACTGCGGCACAATGCCGCAGAATGTTCGGTGCGCGGGTGCGCGTGATCGATGGCCGCATCGGCCACCGTCGTCGCCCGTCCACCCTGATCGATCTTGCCACCGGAACCGTGCTGCGCCCCTGATGACTGCTTCCTCCTCCGATCCCGTTGTTTTTGATTCCAGCGCAGTCAAAACCTGGCTGCTCGATTTGCAGGCGCGCATCGTCGCCGCGCTCGAGGGCGCCGACGGCCTGCCTTTCCGCACCGATGCCTGGGAGCGTCCCGAAGGTGGCGGCGGCATCTCGCGGCTGATCGAAGAGGGCCAGGTTTTCGAACGCGGCGGGGTGAACTTCTCGCATGTGCTGGGCAGCCAGCTGCCGCCGTCGGCCAGCGCGCACCGTCCGGAACTTGCCGGCCGCCGCTGGGAGGCGATGGGCGTGTCGCTGGTGCTGCACCCGAAGAATCCCTACGCACCGACGGTGCACATGAACGTGCGCTGCTTCGTCGCGATGAAGGACGGCGAAGCGCCGGTGTGGTGGTTCGGCGGCGGCATGGACCTGACGCCCTACTACGGCTTCGAGGATGACGCGCGTCATTTTCATGCCACCTGCAAGGCCGCGCTCGACCCGTTCGGCGCCGACCTGCATCCGCGCTTCAAGGACTGGTGCGACCGCTACTTTTTCCTCAAGCACCGCAACGAGCCGCGTGGCATCGGCGGCGTGTTCTTCGATGATTTCTCCGAAGGCGGTTTCGAGCATGCCTTCGCCATGACGCGCTCGGTAGGCGATGCTTTCCTCGCCGCCTATCTGCCGATTCTCGAACGCCGCAAGGCTATTGAGTATGGCGAGCGCGAGCGCGACTTCCAGGCCTACCGGCGCGGCCGCTACGTCGAGTTCAATCTGGTGTTCGACCGCGGCACCCTGTTCGGCCTGCAATCGGGCGGGCGTACCGAATCCATCCTGATGTCGCTGCCGCCGATCGTGAAATGGCGCTACGACTGGCATCCTGAACCTGGCACGCCAGAGGCCGCGCTGTATTCCGATTTCCTCACTGCACGCGACTGGGTCCGACACGATGCATAAAATCCCCCGTCGCATTTTCATCGGCCTCGGCATCCTGCTGCTGCTTGTTGCCCTGATCGGACTGGTCGCCTGGGAACTGCTGTCGTCGGCGCTGGAAGCGAAATACCTCGTCAAGACCGCACAGAAAATGACCTGGCAAATGAAGCCCGGACCGTCCGAGCGTATCCGCTATCCGGGCGAGGGACCGTATGACATGCGGCTGGGCTACAGCAAGCTGCCGGATTACCTGGCGCGGCTCGATCAGGCCGGCTGGCAAATCGACCGGCAAGCCAAGATCAGCATGCAGATGGAGCGGGCGGACGACCTCGGCCTGTTCCTGCCGTATCACGAAAAAGATCAGGCCGGCTTGAGTCTGCTCGACAGCGATGGCAAGCCCTTGCATCAGGGGCGCTATCCCGCGCGCACCTATGAGCGCTTCGAGGACATTCCCGAGGTGCTGGTCAAGGCGTTGCTGCATATCGAAAACCGCGAGCTGCTCGCCGAGCAGTTCCCCACCCGCAACCCGGCGGTGGAATGGGATCGGCTGGCGCAGGCCTTGATGGAAAAAGGCATCAGCCTGGTCGACAAGAACCGCAACGTGCCGGGCGGCAGCACGCTGCCGACGCAGATCGAAAAATATCGCCACTCGCCCGAAGGACTTACCAACAACATGGGCGACAAGCTGCGCCAGATGGCGACCGCCAGCCTGCGCGCTTATCTCGACGGCGCCAACACGCTGCCGATGCGGCGCAATACCGTGATGGCCTATCTCAACACGGTACCGCTCGCTGCGGCGCCGCGCTTCGGCGAAGTCAACGGCATCGGCGACGGCTTGTGGGCGTGGTACGGGCTGGATTTCGACGAAATCAACAAGGTGCTGTCGGAGACGCCCGCTGCCAAGGACGCTGCCTATGCCAGCGCACTCAAACATGCGCTGTCGCTGATCGTGGCGGAACGCCGCCCCTCGTATTACCTCGCCGCCAACCGCAAGGCACTCGATGCCAGCACCGACGACCATCTCGACCTGCTGGCCAATGCCGGTCTGATTTCGCGCGAACTGGCCGACCAGGCCAAGCAGGTCAAGCTGCGCAGCACCAAACAGCGCATCGACCCGCCCGCGCCGCGTTTCGTCGAGCAGAAAGCCACCAACGCGCAGCGCATCCGGGTAGCGCAACTGCTGGGCGAGAAGCGGTTGTACGACCTGGATCGACTCGACCTGCAAGTCAACACCACCATCAACCAGCCCGCGCAAAGAATCATCAGCGAGTATCTGCAAAGCCTGGCCAAGCTCGACGCTGCGCGCGCTTCGGGCCTGATCGGGCATCGTCTGCTGCAACCCGAGAATCCGCTGGCCGAGGTGATCTACAGCTTCACGCTGTATGAAAGAACGCCGCTCGGCAACGCGTTGCGGGTTCAGGCCGACAACCTCAACCAGCCGTTCGACATCAACAGCCAGGCGCGCCTCGATCTCGGTTCCACCGCCAAGCTGCGCACTCTGACCACCTATCTGGAAATCATCGCGCGACGGCATGCCGAATACCGCACCCTCGACGATGCCGCGCTCAAGGAGAAGGCACAGCCCCGCCGCGATGTGCTGTCGCAGTGGGTCGCTGAACGGCTGCTCGCCAACCGCAAGGAAACCCTCGAAGCCACGCTCGATGCAGCGATGGAGCGGCGTTATTCCGCCGCGCCGGAAACCTTCTTCACCGGCGGCGGGCAACACACCTTCTCCAACTTCGACAAGAAGGACAACGACCGCATCATGGATGTGTGGCAGGCCACCCGCAATTCGGTCAACCTGGTGTATGTCCGCATGATGCGCGACATCGTGCGCCACTATGTCAGCGCCACGCCGGGCGTCACCGCGCGCATTCTCGATGACGCGAGCAATCCGCTGCGCCAGACCTATCTGACGCGCTTCGTCGATCAGGAAGGCCGCGTCTTCATCAACCGTTTCTACAATCGTCACAAGAGCCGGACGCCGGCGCAAATGGCCGACAACCTGTATGGCCGCGTTGGCTACAATCCGCGCCGCTTCACTTCGGTGTTCCGTTATCTGGAGCCGCGAGCGGGGTTCGACGCCTATGTCGCCGCGCTGCACCAGCACGTGCCCGCCAGCGCCGGCCTGAGTCCGAAAGTTCTGGAGTCGATGTTCAAGACGCATGCCATGGGTGCGTACAACCTCGCCGATCGTGGCTACGTCTCGCAGATTCACCCGCTCGAATTGTGGGTGGTCAAAACCCTGCGTGCCGCGCCCCAGACCACGCTGAAGGCGCTGTACGAGAAAAGTGCGGAAGTGCGCCATGAGGTCTACAGCTGGCTGTTCAAGACCAGCAGCAAGAACAAGCAGGACATCCGTATCCAGTCCCTGCTGGAAGTCGAAGCCTTCGATCGCCTGCTGGTCGACTGGAAACGCCTGGGCTACCCGTTCGACAACATCACGGCGTCGTATGGCACCGCGATCGGCAGCTCGGGCGACCGCCCGGCCGCACTGGCCGAGCTGATGGGCATTCTGGTCAACGACGGCGAGCGGAAGCCCATGGTCAGCCTCACCCATCTGCATTTCGCCGCCAATACGCCGTTCGACACGCAATTGTCGATGAAGCCTGCCCAGGGCGAACAGCTGCTGCCGGCCGAGGTCGCGCAGACCGTGCGCCGCGCGCTGGCGCGGGTGGTCGAGAGCGGCACCGCCTCGCGCCTGGCGGGGGCGCTCAAGGACGCCGCGGGCAAACCGCTCACCATCGGCGGCAAGACCGGCACCGGCGACCACCGCTTCCAGCGCTACGGCCGCGGCGGTCAGCTGCTGGAGTCGCGCGTGGTCAACCGTACCGCTACTTTTGTCTTCTATCTCGGCGACCGCTACTTCGGCACCTTGACGGCGCTGGTGCCGGGGAGCAGGCAGGGCAGTTCGTCTTCACCAGTTCGCTCGCCACGCAAATCCTCAAAACCCTGCTGCCGAAGTTGCAGCCGCATCTGTATCCGCAGCCGCCCGAACCGTCCAGGCTGAAGCCTGTCGCCAGCAAGCCCGCCGATGTCGTGGCGCCCGCCGGCCAGCCGGTGGTCGAAGCGCCTGACGACACCACCAGCAAGGTCGACGTGCAGGTGCAGGAGCCCGCACCCACGCAGGGCGGCTTCCCTGAAGATCTCGAGCCCGGGGTGACGGTGCCGGAGCCCGCCGCGCCGACTCCTGCGCCGCCGGTGCCCGCCAAGCCAGCCCCTGAAGCGGCACCTGCACCCGCCGCCGCCCCAGCCCCTGAACCTGCACCCGCGCCGGTGCCGTGATGCTGATCGCCGCCCGCAAATCGGATATGCTGAAATCATGCCGACCCGCGAACCTGAAAGATGTTCATCCGCTGATCCAGCACACGCCGACTGACTCGGGCAACGTCAGCATTCCGGCGCTGCGGGTGTTGTCGGAAATCACCACCAGCCTGTCGTCCGACGCCAACGTCGAACAGCTGCTGGGGCGGTTTCTCTCGACCATGATCCGCCTGGCGGGCGCGCAGGCCGGTGCGGTGCGCGTCATCACCGACGACCGCACCCATCTGCGGCTGATCGGCTCGCTCGGCCTGCCGCCCGAACTGGTCGAGCACGAAGCCATGGTCAGCGTCGATTGCGGGGTGTGCGGCAAGGCCGCGCGCGAGGTGACGGTGAGCAGCTGGAACAACGTCGCCTTCTGCAAGCGCCAGGCCAACGACGCCTATTTCAGCAGCGGCTGCAACACCGTGGTGGCGGTACCGCTGATGCACAAGAATCAGGTGATGGGGGTCTACAACCTGTTTCTCGACGAGGGCCATACCGTCCCCGAAGACGTGCGCCTGCTGTTCCGCTCGATCAGCGAACACCTCGGCATTGCGCTGGAAAACGCCCGGCTGACGCGCGAGAACATGCGCATCTCGCTGATGAACGAGCGCCAGATGCTGGCCAACCAGATTCACGATTCGCTGGCGCAGACGCTGGCTTACGCCAAGATGCGGCTCACCGTGTTGAGCGACGCGATGCGTCACGAGGACTACCCCAAGGCCAACCGCTACCTCGGCGACGTCGAGGAAGCGGTCGATCTCGCCTACGCCGATCTGCGCGACCTCATCACCCAGTACCGCGACCGCATCAATCCGCGCGGCCTGGTGCCGGCGATCCAGGAACTCGCCAAGAGCTTCCGCAAGAAGGCCAGCGCCGATGTCGATTTCCTCAACCTGGTGCAGGACGTGTCGCTCACGCCCGACGAGGAAATCCAGGTCTTCCACATCATTCAGGAATCGCTCTACAACATCGCCAAGCACGCCCGTGCGCGCCATGTCGTCATCACCTTCGATCTGGAAAACGGCCAGTACATCGTCAACGTCGCCGACGACGGGGTGGGGGTGCAGAAGAAAAACGATGAATCGTCGACCATGGGCAAAAGCTTCGGCCTCACCATCATGCGCGAGCGTGCCGCCAAGCTGAACGGCAAGCTCAGCGTGGAGTCGCGTCCCGCCGGCGGCACCGTCATCCGCCTGGTGTTTCCGCAGCGTCGGTCCAACCACGGCCAGCCGGCGCACGATCCTTCCGGGCACAGCGCATGAGCCTCACCCGCATCATTCTGGTCGACGACCACACCCTGTTCCGCAAGGGGCTGGCCGAACTGCTCGAACAAAGCGGCAGCATCGAAGTCACCGCCTTCACCGGCCAGCCTGACGAAGTCGCCATGCTGCTGGCCGCGCATCGCCCCGATGTGCTGCTGCTCGATCTCAATATGCCGGGCATCGACGGCATCACCCTGATGCAGCAGCTGCGCGAAGAAGGCTTCAAGCTGCCGGTGCTCATCCTCACCCTGTCCGAGGCGGAAGACGACCTCGCCCGCGCCCTGCGCGCCGGCGCCAACGGCTACCTGCTGAAAAGCATGGAGCCCGACGAAGTGGTCGATGCCATCCTGCGCAGCCAGCGCGGCGAAACGGTCGTCGCCCCGGCGATGACCGCCAAGCTGGTCAAGCTCTACGACCAGAAAGGTCAAAACGCGGGGTCGCTGCTCGACGCGCTGACTCCGCGCGAACGCGAAATCCTCTCCCATCTGTCGCGCGGCGAAAGCAACAAGGCGATTGCCCGCACCCTCGACATCAGCCACGACACCGTCAAGCTGCACGTGCGGCATATTCTTGCCAAGCTGAACCTGTCGTCGCGCGTCGAGGCGGCGGTATTCGCGGTGGAACACAAGATGGCGCCGGGCGGGCGCGGCGAAGGGCGCTAGGCCCCTTGCTTCGAGCGCATTGTTTGGTCATGCCCAATAAAAAACGGAGCCAGGTGGCTCCGTTTTTTATTGGGCAAAACCTGCTTGCCCGAAAAGCCCCTGAAGGGCAACAAACCTTACTTCTTCTTCGCGATCATGTCCTGAATGATCGGTGCCAGAATCAGTTCCATGGCGAAGCCCATCTTGGCGCCCGGCACCACGATGGTGTTGCGGCGCGACATGAAGGAGTTCGAGATCATGTTCAGCAGGTAGGGGAAGTCGACGCCTTCCGGATCGCGGAAGCGGATGACGATGAAGCTTTCGTCCGGCGTCGGGATGTCGCGGGTGATGAAGGGGTTGGAGGTATCGACCGTCGAGACGCGCTGGAAGTTGATGTCGGTGCGCGAGAACTGCGGGGTGATGTAGTTCACGTAATCCGGCATGCGGCGCAGGATGGTGTCGACGATGACGTCGGCGGAATAGCCGCGCTCGGCGCCGTCGCGATGGATTTTCTGGATCCATTCGAGGTTGACGATGGGCACCACGCCGATACCGAGGTCGACGTGCTTGGAGACGTCGATGTCGTCGGTTTTCACCAGGCCGTGCAGGCCTTCGTAAAACAGCACGTCGGAGCCGGCCGGCACGTCTTCCCAC
The DNA here is from genome assembly GCA_963818665.1 of uncultured Hydrogenophilales bacterium. Classification (GTDB taxonomy): domain Bacteria; phylum Pseudomonadota; class Gammaproteobacteria; order Burkholderiales; family Thiobacillaceae; genus Thiobacillus. The sequence goes on from CAWFTM010000020.1 coordinate 8,548, forward strand.
GGGGTGAATTCACCGGGGTTGAGGCTGGTGTTGAGGCGCTTGTTGTGTTCGGCGGCCTCTTCGTCGCTGTGGATGTAGTAGCGCTTCTTGACCACCGCCGGTCTTGCCGTAGGTCTCGAACAGTTCGGCCAGCTTGTCGAAGCGGTTGGCGGCCGGGCCGAAGTGGCTGAACGACATGTTGCCTTCGGCCTCGGCTTTCTTCACCGCTTCCTTGAATTCAACCCGTGACAGGCCATGGAAGCTGTCGCCCTCGATCACGGCGGCGTTGATTTTTTCGCGGAAGAAAATGTGTTCGAACGCGCGCTTGACGGTAGTGGTGCCGGCGCCGGATGAACCCGTGACCGCAATGACGGGATGCTTCTTGGACATGCTGGGACTCCCTGAAGGGTGGGTAAAATTTAAGCGAAACGCTGCATTTTACCCGCAAGGGGCAGGCCGTGGTAGTAGAGGCACTCAAGCCCTGACAATCACGCACTACCCACGCGGGCGGGTGCTTACATGGCGAATTCGAGCCGTTCTTCCACTTTTTTCAGTGCGGCCGTGGCGCAGGCGGCGTCCTTCTCGCCGCCCGGAGCGCCCGATACCCCCACGGCGCCGATCAGGCTGCCGGCGGCCTGGATCGGCAGCCCGCCTTCCATGACGATGAGGCCATCGATGTGGTTGAGTTCGGGGCGGATATCGCCGCGCGCAGCGAGGAAGTCGCCGGAGGCGATGCCCGACATGATGGTCATGCCGGCTTTGCGCTCGGCGATTTCCAGCGTGTGGCGCGCGGCCAGCGTGTCGCGCAGCGCGACCTGCACGTTGCCCGCGCGATCCAGCACCACAACCGAGACGTTGTAGCCGTCCTTGCGGCAGGCTTCGACTGCATCCATGGCGATGTCGCGGGCGAGTTCCAGGCTGATCTGCTTGACCGGCAGCATGTCGGGCTGGGCGGCCATGAGGGGCAGGGAGGTGACTAGCAGGGCGAGTGACAGCAAGGTTTTCATGAGCGCTCCTTTGGGATGGGGTGTGGATTTCAACCGACCAGACAAATCTTGATGTGTTCCCGACAAATGGGTGTGCGTAAGCTCCGCCTCCTGGCCGCAGCGGATGGGCGGGTATAATCGGCCGCCTTGATTTTGTGCGGTTTTTTGTCATGCAGGAAAAATATCTTCCCCGGGAAATCGAACAGGCTGCGCAGACGCAGTGGACGGCCAGCCGTGCCTACCGCGCCAGCGAGGCATCCGACCGCCCCAAATACTACTGCCTGTCGATGTTTCCCTACCCGTCGGGCAAACTGCACATGGGGCACGTGCGCAACTACACCATCGGCGATGTGCTGGCGCGCTACCACACGCTGCGCGGTTTCAACGTGATGCAGCCGATGGGCTGGGATGCCTTCGGCCTGCCGGCGGAAAACGCCGCGATCGCCAACAACGTGCCGCCCGCCGCCTGGACCTACTCCAACATCGACTACATGCGCACCCAGCTGCAGGCGCTCGGCTTGGCCATCGACTGGTCGCGCGAACTCGCCACCTGCAAGCCGGACTACTACCGCTGGGAGCAGTGGCTGTTCACCCGCCTGTTCGAAAAGGGCGTGATCTACAAGAAGATGGCCACGGTGAACTGGGATCCGGTCGACCAGACCGTGCTCGCCAACGAACAGGTGATCGACGGGCGCGGCTGGCGCTCCGGCGCGCTGGTCGAAAAGCGCGACATCCCGATGTATTTCTTCCGCATCACCCAGTACGCCGACGAGCTGCTGAGCGGGCTGGACACCCTGCCGGGCTGGCCGGAGCAGGTGAAGACCATGCAGGCCAACTGGATCGGCAAGAGCGTCGGCGTGCGGCTGGCGTTCAAAATCCCCACCGCCCCCCCTCTGCAAAGGGGGGAGAAGAGCTGTTGTGGGTCTACACCACCCGCGCCGATACGCTGATGGGCGTGACGTTTGTCGCGGTGGCCGCCGAACATCCGCTGGCCACCCGCGCCGCGCAAAACAATCCCGCGCTCGCCGCCTTCATCGCCGAATGCAAGCAGGGCAGCGTGGCCGAAGCCGACATGGCGACGATGGAAAAGAAGGGCATGGACACCGGCCTCAAAGTCACCCATCCGCTCACCGGCGAAGCCGATGCCGGTGTGGGTCGCCAACTACGTGCTGATGAGCTACGGCGAAGGCGCGGTGATGGCGGTGCCGGCGCACGACGAGCGCGATTTCGACTTTGCGCAGAAATACGAGTCTGCCGATCAAGCAGGTGATCGCTGATCGAGGGCGAGACCTTCTCGCTTGAGGCCTGGCAGGAATGGTATGGCGACAAGACGCGCGGCCGCTGCATCAATTCCGGCAAGTACGACGGCCTCGATTACACGGCAGGCGTCGATGCCATCGCCGCCGACCTCGCCGCGCGAAGCTCGGCGAAAAGAAAACCCAGTTCCGCCTGCGCGACTGGGGCATTTCGCGCCAGCGTTACTGGGGCTGCCCGATCCCGATCATCCACTGCGACGACCTGCGGCGATGTGCCGGTGCCGGCCGAGCAGTTGCCGGTGGTGCTGCCGGAGGACGTGGTGCCGGACGGCTCCGGCAACCCGCTCAACAAGCGCGCCGACTTCGACAACTGCACGTGCCCCAAGTGCGGCGGCGCGGCACAGCGCGAGACCGACACCATGGACACCTTCGTCGAGTCGTCGTGGTATTACGCGCGCTACGCCTGCCCCGATTTCGACCAGCGGCATGCTCGACGCAGCGCGCCAACCAGTGGCTGCCGGTCGACCAGTACATCGGCGGCATCGAGCACGCCATTCTGCATCTGCTGTATGCGCGCTTCTTCCACAAGCTGATGCGCGACGAAGGGCTGGTGTCCAGCGACGAGCCCTTCCAGAACCTGCTGACGCAGGGCATGGTGATCGCCGACACGTTCTACCGCGAAGACGCCAGCGGCAAGAAAACCTGGTTCAACCCGGCCGATGTCGAGTTGCGCGATGGCGTCGCCACGCTGCAAGACGGACGGTGCGCCGGTGATCGTCGGCGGCACCGAGAAGATGTCGAAGTCGAAGAACAACGGCGTCGATCCGCAGGCGCTGATCGACCAGTACGGCGCCGATACCGCACGCCTGTTCACGATGTTCGCCGCGCCGCCGGAGCAGAGCCTGGAATGGTCGGACGCCGGGGTGGAAGGCGCGCACCGCTTTCTGAGGCGGCTGTGGAAAGCGGCGTATGAGCATGTGCAGGCGGGGACGGTCGCTGCTTATGCGGGCGGCGAATTGAACGCATGCGGCCAAAGCGCTGCGCCGCCAGTTGCACCAGACCATCCAGAAAGTCGGCGACGATATCGAGCGCCGCAAGCAGTTCAATACGGCGATCGCCGCGGTGATGGAACTGATGAACGCGCTGGCCAAGCTGGAAGGCGACGATGCCACGACCCGCAGCGTGCGGCAGGAAGTGCTGGAGGCCGCCGCCGTGATGCTGGCGCCGATGGTGCCGCATATCGCCGAGGCACTCTACGCCGAGCTCAAGCCGGGGGCTGTCATGGCCTGGCCAACGGTGGACGCATCCGCATTGGTGCAGGACGAAATCGAGCTGATGCTGCAGGTGAACGGCAAGCTGCGCGGGCAGATCCGCGTGGCCGCGACGGCTGCGCGCGAACCAATCGAAGCCACCGCACTGGCGAGCGAGGCGGCGCAGAAATATCTCGACGGCCAGCCCCCGAAAAAAGTGGTGGTGGTGCCGGGACGTCTGGTGAATATCGTCGTATGAAGCGCCGCCTGTTTCTTGCCCTGATTCCCGCCGCGCTGGCCGCAGGCTGTGGCTTTCAGCTGCGCCGTCACGAAGGCTTGCCGTTTGCCAGCCTGTATATCGATGCGCCGGCCGGCAGCACGGTGGCGCAACGCCTGCGCACCATGCTGGCAAGCGATGCGACCACCCGGCTGACCGCAACGGCGGGCGAGGCCGAGGCCGTGCTCAGGATTACCGAGGAAACGCATAACCGGAGCATTCTCACCCTGACCGGCGGCGGCCGCGTCTCCGAGTATCTGCTGAGCCTGAAAATCAGTTATGTCGTCACGGCCCAGGACGGGCGCGTGCTGGTTGCGCCTGAGCACTTCGAGCTGAACCGCAGCATGACCTTCGACGATTCGCTGTTGCTCGCCAAGGGCGCCGAAGAGCAATTGCTGTTCCGTGATCTGGACAGCAACGCTGCGCTGCGGATCGTGCGGCGCATGCAGGCTCCCCAGACCGGCGGCGGCAGTTGAACATCCCGGCCGAACGCCTGCCCGGCGAACTTGCGCGTGGCCTCGCCGCACTCTATGTGGTGGTGGGCGAGGAGCCGCTGGCGGCGCAGGAGGCGGGTGACGCCATCCGCACGGCGGCACGCGCGGCCGGGCACAGCGAGCGCACCGTCTACACGGTGCAGGGACGCTACAACTGGCAAGGCATTTTCGCCAGCGGCGACAACCTGTCGCTGTTCGCCGAGCGCCGTCTGACCGAAATCCGCATCCCCTCCGGCAAGCCCGGCGTCGATGGCGCCAAGGCACTGGAGACCTACGCCGCCAAACTGCCGGCCGATACGCTGACCCTGATCAGCTTGCCGGGACTGGACTGGAAAGCCATGCAAAGCCGCTGGTTTGCCGCGCTGGCGAAATCCGGGGTGGTGGTCGAGGCGCGGCCGATCGACCGCGCCGCTCTGCCGGGCTGGATCGAGCGGCGGCTGGCGAAACAGGGTTTGCGTGCCGACCGCGCTGCGCTGGCGTTCCTGGCCGATCAGGTGGAAGGCAATCTGCTGGCGGCGCAGCAGGAAATCGACAAGCTCGCATTGCTGTTGCCGCCCGGGAACGTGACGCTGGCCGACGTCGAGCATGCGGTGGTCGATGTCAGCCGGCTGGAAGCCGACGAACTGGCCGATGCGCTGTATGCGGGCGATGCGGCGCGCTTTGCGCAGATCGTGGCGGATCTGAAAGACAGCGGCGAGGCGGTGCCTGCCATCCTGTGGCAGGTGGCATCGGCGGTAGCCTTGCTGCTGCGGTTAAAATCGGCAGTGGCGCAGGGCGACAGCCTGCCCGCCGTGATGCGCGGCCTGTGGGGGCGCGACAAGCAGCGCGCGCCGCAGATCGAGCGGGCGCTGAAACGATTGAGCCTGACACAGGTCGAATCTGCTTTGACCGACCTGGCGCTGATCGATCGCCAGGCCAAAGGGCTGGAGCGGGTGGGCGACGCGTGGGATACCTTGTTGCGCGTGGGGCGAACGCTGGCGCAGCCAGTCGGTAATGGAAAAAATGATGGACGTTAAACACTACATGCAGGCGGTGGGCAAACAGGCGCGCGAAGCTTCGCGCGCAATCGCGCGCGCCGATACCAACCAGAAAAACCGCGCCTTGCTGGCGATCGCCGCAGCCATTCGCCGCGACGCGGCGAAACTGCTGGCAGCCAATGCACGCGACATGGAACACGCGCGTGCCAGCGGGCTCGACGCCGCGCTGCTCGACCGCCTGCAAATCAACGACAAGGCGGTAGCGGGGATGGCCGAAGGGCTGGAGCAGATCGCCGCGCTGCCCGATCCGGTCGGCGAAATCACCGACCTCAAATACCGCCCGTCCGGCATCCAGGTCGGCAAGATGCGGGTGCCGCTCGGCGTCATCGGCATCATTTACGAAGCGCGGCCCAACGTGACCGCGGATGCCGCCGGCCTGTGCCTGAAGTCCGGCAACGCGGCGATCCTGCGCGGTGGCTCCGAGGCGCTGCATTCGAACCAGGCGGTCGCCGCCTGCGTGCGCGAAGGCCTGCAGATCGCCGGCTTGCCTGAACACGTGGTGCAGGTGATCGAGACCACCGACCGCGCCGCGGTGGGCGAACTCATCACCATGAAGGATTATGTCGATGTCATCGTGCCGCGCGGCGGCAAGGGGCTGATCGAGCGCATCACCGGCGAAGCGCGGGTACCGGTGATCAAGCACCTGCACGGCAACTGCCACGTCTATGTGGACGACCGCGCCGATCTGGCGAAAGCGGTGAAGATCGTCGAGAACGCCAAGACCCAGCGCTACGGCACCTGCAACACCACCGAATCGCTGCTGGTGGCGCGCGGCGTGGCGAAGACGGCGCTGCCGGAGATCGGCCGCATGCTTGCCGGAAAAGGCGTGGAAATGCGTTGCTGTCCGGAAGCGCTGGCGATCCTGCAGGGTGCCGGCATCGCGGCGGATAAATTGAAAGCCGCGGTGGAAGCTGACTGGTTTGAGGAATACCTCGGCCCCATCATTGCGGTGAAAGTGGTCGACGACATCGACGCTGCGATGTCGCACATCAACACCCACGGCTCGCAGCACACCGACGCCATCGTCACCGAAGACTACGGCCGCGCGCGGCGTTTCCTGCGCGAAGTCGATTCGGCCAGCGTGGTGGTCAATGCGTCTACCCGTTTTGCCGATGGCTTCGAATACGGCCTCGGTGCCGAGATCGGTATTTCCACCGACAAGATTCACGCGCGCGGTCCGGTCGGGCTGGAGGGCCTCACCAGCCAGAAATGGGTGGTGCTCGGTGACGGCCACGTGCGCGGATAAACCATGCCGCCCATCGGCATCTTCGGCGGCACCTTCGATCCCATCCACCTGGGTCATCTGCGGCTGGCCGAGGAGATGGCCGAGTCGATCGGTCTCGACCGGGTGCTGTTCATCCCTGCCGGCCTGCCGCCACATCGCGGCGTGCCGCACATCGCGGCGACGCACCGGTTGGAAATGGTGCGCCGCGCCATCGCCGGCAATCCACGCTTCGTGGCGGATGCTCGCGAAGTGAACCGTCCGTGCCCGAGCTACACGGTCGATACGCTGACAGCGCTGCGTGGAGAACTGGGTAATGAACAGCCGCTGTGGCTGCTGCTGGGCGCCGATGCGTTTCTGGGGCTGCCGGGCTGGCATGAATGGCGGCGCCTGTTCGATCTGGCGCATATCGCCGTGGCGGCGCGGCCTGGCGCGCGACTGATGCAGGCCGATGCCCTGCCTGACGTGCTGAAGCAGGAACTCGTTCAACGCCAGGTGGCCGATGGCTCGGCGGCGGGCCCGGCCGGTTCGGTGTGGCTGCGACAGATGACGCCGCTGGACATTTCGGCCACCGTCATCCGCGACACCCTGGCACGGCACGGCAGCGTGCGTTATCTGCTGCCCGACGCCGTGCTCGATTACATCAACGAACATCAACTCTACACACCCACATGAATATTGAAGACAAAATCAAACTGATCGTCGACGCCCTCGAAGACATCAAGGCGCAGGACATCACCGTGCTCGATACCGGCAAACTCACCTCGCTGTTCGAGCGCATGGTCATCGCCACCGGCACCTCCAACCGCCAGACCCGCGCCATCGCCGACAACGTGCGCGTCAAGATGAAAGAAGCGGACGCATACGTGGGCAACACGGAAGGCGAAGACACCGGCGACTGGGTGCTGCTCGATCTCGGCGACGTGATCGTCCACGTGATGCTGCCGGCCGTGCGCACGCATTACAATCTGGAAGAACTGTGGGGCGCGGCCGAAGCGGCGCGGGCGCGGCACATCCAGTCCGACCACTGAGTGAAGCTGCACCTGATCGCCGTCGGTCACAAGATGCCGGGCTGGATCAACGCAGGCTATGACGACTATGCGCGCCGGATGCCGCCGGACATGCCGCTGGTGCTGACCGAGATCAAGCCGGGGCATCGCGTGGCGGGCGAGGATGGCGCGAAGGCGCGGCAACTCGAGGCCGAACGTATCCTGGCGGCCTTGCCTGCCGGCTGCGTGCCGGTGGTGCTCGACGAGCGCGGCGCCCAGCTCGCCACGCGCGAACTGGCGGCGTGGTTGCAGGGCTGGATGGCGGAAGGCATGTCGCCGGCGTTCGTCATCGGCGGGGCGGATGGCCTCGACGACAGCGTGAAAGCGCGCGCCGGCAAGCTGCTGGGGCTGTCGAAACTGACGCTTGCCGCACGCCCTGGCGCGAGTGATGCTGGCCGAGCAGCTGTACCGCGCCGTGTGTATTACCAAGGGGCATCCCTATCATCGGGACTGAGGGAATCTAAGGATCATGCTGGTTGATAAACGCATTTATCTGGCGTCGCAATCGCCGCGGCGGCGCGAGCTGCTGAAACAGCTCGGCGTCTCGTTCGACGTGTTGCCGATACGCGCGGTGGCTGGCCGCATGGATGTCATCGAGATCCCGCATGAGGGCGAGGCCGCCCCCGATTTCGCCCAGCGCATGGCGAACGAGAAGGCGACCTGCGGCTGGCGCGCGGTCGATGTGCGCCGTCTGCTGCGTTTCCCGGTGCTGGGTGCCGATACCGTGGTCGAACTGGATGGCGCCATCCTCGGCAAACCGGCAGATCGCAGCGAGGCGGAGTCCATGCTGACGCAGCTGTCCGGTCGCCTGCACCTGGTGCACACGGCGGTGGCGATCAAACACGAAGGCCGCCTGGAGCAGTGCCTGTCGACCAGCCTGATCCGCTTTGCCGAGCTCAGCCCGCTCACCATCACCCGCTATCTGGACAGCGGCGAATTCAGCGGCAAGGCGGGCGCCTACGGTATCCAGGGTCGCGCCGGCGCGTTCGTCGAACATATCGACGGCAGCTACAGTGGTGTCATGGGTCTGCCGTTATATGGCACAGCCGTTTTGCTGAGAAATTTCGGGTTCGCCATCTGAGCGCGTGAATCCGCCCACCATGAGCGAAGAAATCCTCGTCAACATCACCCCGCAGGAAATTCGCGTCGCCGTGCTGCATCTCGGCTCGGTGCAGGAACTGCACATCGAGCGCGCGCAATGTCGCGGGCTGGTCAGCAATATCTACATGGGGCGGGTGGTGCGCGTGTTGCCGGGGATGCAGTCGGCTTTCATCGATATCGGACTGGAGCGCGCGGCCTTCCTGCATGTGGCCGACATCTGGGAAGAGCGCCACGGCAGCGAACCCGAGCGGCCGATCGAGCAGATCCTGCACGAAAGCCAGTCCATCATGGTGCAGGTGATCAAGGACCCGATCGGCACCAAGGGTGCGCGCCTGTCGACCCAGATCAGTTTCGCCGGCCGTTACCTGGTCTATCTGCCGCAGGAAACCCACATCGGCATTTCGCAAAAAATCGAAGGCGAGGAAGAGCGCGAACTGCTGCGCCAGAAGCTGCACCAGCTGATGCCGGAGGGCACCAGCGGCGGCTTCATCGTGCGCACCATGGCGGAAACCGCCGAGGACACCGAAATCGAAGCCGATATCGATTACCTGCGGCGCCTGTGGACCAACATCCAGTCGCGGGTCAATTGCGTGGCGCCCTGTCTGCTGTATCAGGATCTCGATCTGTCGTTGCGGGTGCTGCGCGATTTCGTCAACCGCGACACCAGCCGCATCCTCATCGATTCGCGCGAAACCTATCAACGCATGGCCGAGTTCGCGCAGAGCTACACGGCTGCCGTATTCGACAAATTGCAGCATTACGGCGCCGACCGGCCGCTGTTCGACCTGCATTCGATCGAGGATGAAATCGCCCGGGCGCTGGGTCGCCGGGTCGATCTCAAGTCCGGCGGCTACCTCATCATCGACCAGACCGAAGCGCTCACCACGGTGGATGTGAATACCGGCGGCTTCGTCGGCGCGCGCAACTTCGACGACACCATCTTCAAGAACAATCTCGAAGCCGCGCAATCCATCGCCCGCCAGCTGCGCCTGCGCAACCTGGGCGGCATCATCATCATCGACTTCATCGACATGGATAACGTCGAGCATCAGGAAGCGGTGCTGACCGAGCTGAAGAAAGCGCTGGCGCGCGATCCCACCCGCACCAGCGTCAGCGGTTTCTCCGCACTGGGCCTGGTCGAGATGACGCGCAAGCGCACCCGCGAATCGCTGGCCCACGTGTTGTGCGAACCCTGTCCCACCTGCGCCGGGCGCGGCGAGATCAAGACCGCGCAAACCGTGTGCTTCGACATCCTGCGCGAAATCCTGCGCGAAGCGCGCCAGTTTGCCGCGCGCGAATACCGCATCGCCGCCGCGCAAAGCGTCATCGACCTGTTCCTCGACGAAGAATCCGGCAGCCTCGCCCAGCTGATCGACTTCATCGGCAAGCCGGTGTCGCTGCAGGTCGAAACCAGCTATCCGCAGGAACAGTACGACATCATCCTGCTGTGAAAGCACCGGCCTACTGGCACACCGCCTGCGCCGAACTGGCCGCCACCGACCCGGTGATGGCCGTGCTGATCGAACGCTATCCCGACGCCATCCTCGCCAATCGCGGCGATCCGTTTCAGACCCTCGCACGCGCCATCGTCGGCCAGCAAATCTCGGTGAAAGCGGCCGACAGCGTGTGGGCACGCTTCGCCGGCTACGTGCAAACCATCGAGCCCGCGCATATCGTCACGCTGGAGCTGGACGCGCTGGCCGCCTGCGGCCTGTCGCGCCGCAAGGCGGAATATCTGCGTGATCTGGCCGGGCATTTTGTCGATGGCCGGGTCGAACCGGCGCGCTGGCAGAAAATGGACGATGAGGCCGTGATCGCCGAACTCACCGACGTGCGCGGCATCGGCCGCTGGACGGCCGAGATGTTCCTGATCTTCAGCCTGCGCCGCCCGGACGTCTGGCCGGTCGACGATATCGGGCTGCAAAAGGCCGTCGCGCTGCACTATTTCGGCGGCGAGCGGCCCACCCCCGGAGACTTGCGCCAGCACGGCGAGCGCCATGCGCCCTGGCGCACCGTGGCCACCTGGTATCTGTGGCGCAGCCTCGATCCGGTGGTGGTGCAGTATTAGCGTGGCCAGTATTAAGCGCGGTTCAGTGCAGGCCGCGCCTGTTCCTCGCGCGCCAGTTCGCGCAATCCGTCGAGCGCGCGCTTCAGCGTGGCATGGTCGCTGTCGCGCGGGAATACCATCCAGGCAGGCAGCCTGAACTGCGGGCTGTCGGGGATGCGCTGCAGCTGCCCGGCATCGAGATACTGCCGCACCAGGCGTTGCGGAAAATAGCCGCTGCCGCCAAACGCGAGAATGTGCTGCACGCCGAGCCAGCCGATGTTGGCGATCAGGGTCGGCGCGACCTCCGGATAGTGCTCGCTGAACTGGGCGTGAAATTCCGGCCCCCAGTCGATGTGGATGTAACCCGCCTCCGGCCAGCCGCGTGCCAGGTCGCTGGTCACCAGCAGCAGGGTTTCGTCGAACAGCGCTTCCACCGTCAAGCCCGGGCGTGAAGTCGGCGTGTACATCACGCCGATGTCCACTGTGCCTTCGATCAGCCCCTGCATGATGTCGGGCTCGAAGCCGATTTCCAGCCGCAGCGACACATCCGGCGCCGCTTCGCGCATCCACGCCACCCAGTGCGGCAGAAATCCCTCCCACAGCGCGATGCGGCCCGACAGCGTCAATACGTCGTGAAACCCCTGCGGCAAGCCGACATCGTGATGCGCCTGCTCGACCGTGCGCACCAGATTCTTGGCGTGGCGCAGAAAGCGCTTGCCGGAAGCCGTCAGTTCGGCACCGTTGCGACCGCGCTGGAACAGGCGCGCGCCGAGCTGGGTTTCCAGCGTGTGGATGCGTGCGCTGACGGTCGACTGGGTGACATGCAGGCGGCTGGCGGCGGCGACGAAATTGCCGCTGGCGGCGACGGCGAGAAAGGTGCGGGCGAGTTCGGTGTCCATGGAGGCGCGTTTCTATCTATCGGATTATTCGATAGCAAATAGCAAAAATAATCGTTAGTCAAATGAAAATCGGCTCCGTACACTGGCCCTGTCTCAATCACGCGGAGTGCAACATGAATCAAGCAACCACCCCTGTCATGGTGATGCCAGAACGCGATGCGGAAGGCTATCTGATCGAGCCCGGCGACTGGAACGAGGCGGTCGCCCAGGTTCTGGCGCAGGGCGAAAACATCGTCCTCGACGACGACCACTGGGATTGCATCCGCTTCATGCGCGCGTACTACGACGAGCATCAGGTCGCGGCCGACGCCCGCTTCGTCATCAGGCACCTGGCCGGGCGCATGGGGCGCGAGGCGCAGAAAAAACTGTTCGAGCTGTTTCCCTACGGCTATGTGAAACAGGCCTGCAAGATCGCCGGAATGCGGCGGCCGCGCGCCTGGAGCACGGGCTGATCTGAACGGCCGGGCGACGGAGATCACTGAGCGATGGTGCGCAAACTGGCCTATTCCGTTTCCGAGCGCGAGCACTGGATTTCGGCAGCCGGGGGACTCGCCGGCGTCCTTGCGGTGCTGTGGATCAGCCACGCACTGCTGGGCGATCACGCCGGCGTGCTTGCGGTGGCATCGATGGGCGCCTCGGCAGTGCTGCTGTTCGCTGCGCCGCACGGCGCGCTGTCGCAGCCGTGGCCGGTGGTCGGCGGGCATCTGGTTTCGGCGTTCGTCGGCGTCACCTGCGCGCAGTGGATTGCCGAACCGATGCTCGCCGCGTCGCTTGCCGTCGCGATCTCGATCGGCCTGATGTACAGCCTGCGCTGCCTGCATCCGCCGGGCGGCGCCACTGCGCTGTTCGCCGTGCTGGGCGGCGAACCGATCCTGGCGCTGGGCTATGGTTATCTGCTGGTGCCGGTGCTGCTCAACGTGACGGTGCTGCTGAGTGTCGCCGTGCTGTTCAATTTCCCCTTCGCCTGGCGGCGCTATCCGCAGGCATGGTGGCGCGAATCCGCAGCGGTCGGGGCAGGCATCGATCCGCTCGGCGAGGCCGAGGAAAAACGCATGATTTCGCACAGCGATCTGGCGTATGCCCTGTCACAACTCGACACCTTTATCGACGTCAGCGAAGAAGATTTGCAGCGGATTTATGCGCTGGCGACGCAGGCACCCTCCCGCTGTGCCGTGCAGGCACAGCGGGATGGACGTCAGCCCAGCGCCGTATCCAGCATCATCATCACCACGAAACCGCTGATCAAACCGGAAGCGCGCGAAGAGACGCGAAGCAGGATATTGCTTCATGTCTCTTCGCGTGCTTCGCGGAAGAAAAGATGCCATCAGCCGATCCCCAACGTTTCGTCGTCGTCGATGGCCGCGACGCCACCGACGCCGAGACCGATCATGCTCAAGGCATGCATGATCGCGCGGCGTACCGGGTGAGTGGGGGCAGGGTAAACCGGGGCGCTGGCGATGCGCTCGCGGCGGTATTCGTCGTAGGTGCTGGTCATGCTCATGGCAATCATGGTGCTCTCCTGTCGATGGGCCGTCCGGTGACGGCATGACTGCATTTAAATGCGCGCATGGAAATTTATCCAATGAATTGTCTAAAACATTTTCATTGACCAAATCGAACGCTCGTCCTGCCGGATGGCTTGCGCTCAATGGCGCGGTTTCCCGGAGTCGACCCACAATAAAACGGCGCTTCGGAGGATTCCGAAACGCCGTTTTGGCGCAGAACGGTACCGGCGACACTCGCCGGTACCGTGTGTCCCGATCAGCCGAGATCGAAGCGATCCAGGTTCATCACCTTGGTCCAGGCCGCCACGAAATCCTTGACGAATTTCTCCTGTGCATCCGAGCAGGCATAGGCTTCAGCCAAAGCGCGTAGCTGGGAGTTCGAGCCGAAGACCAGATCGACGCGGGTGCCGGTCCATTTCTTTGCGCCGGTCTTGCGGTCGGTGCCTTCGAACACGTCTTCATCCTTCGACACCGGCTTCCACGCCGTGCCCATGTCCAGCAGATTGACGAAGAAGTCGTTGCTGAGCGCGCCCGGCCGCTGGGTGAAGACCCCATGCTGGGACTGTCCGACGTTGGCGTTCATGGCGCGCATGCCGCCCACCAGCACCGTCATCTCGGGCGCGGAGAGCTTCAGCAGTTGCGCCTTGTCGAGCAGCAGTTCCTCGGCCGAGACGGAGTACTTGCCCTTCTGGTAGTTGCGGAAGCCGTCGGCGATCGGTTCGAGCACGGCGAAGGAGTCCACGTCGGTCTGCGCCTGCGTAGGCGTCCATGCGGCCCGGCGTGAAGGGCACCGTCACGGCGTGGCCAGCCTTCTTGGCGGCCTCTTCGACGCCGGCGCAGCCCGCCAGCACGATGAGGTCGGCCAGCGAGACTTTCTTGCCGCCGGATTGCGCGCCGTTGAATTCGCTCTGGATGCCTTCAAGCTTGGCCAGCACCTTGGCCAGTTGCGCGGGCTGGTTGGCTTCCCAGTCCTTCTGCGGCGCGAGACGAATGCGCGCGCCGTTCGCGCCGCCGCGCATGTCGGAACCGCGGAAGGTGGACGCCGAGGCCCAGGCGGTCGAGACCAGTTCGGACACCGACAGCCCGGACGCCAGCACCTTGGCCTTGAGCGCGGCGACGTCCTGGTCGTCGATCAGGGGATGATCGACGGCAGGGATCGGGTCTTGCCAGAGCAGGTCTTCCTTGGGCACTTCGGGGCCGAGATAGCGCGAACGCGGGCCCATGTCGCGGTGGGTCAGCTTGAACCAGGCGCGGGCGAAGGCGTCGGCGAATTCGTCCGGGTTCTGGTGGAAGCGGCGCGCGATTTTTTCATAGGCCGGGTCCATGCGCATCGCCATGTCGGCGGCGGTCATGATGATCGGCACCTTCTTCGACGCGTCGTGCGCGGCCGGCGCCATGTTGCTGTCGGTCGCCTGTTTCGGCGTCCACTGATGCGCGCCCGCCGGGCTCTTGGTCAGCTCCCACTCGTTGCCGAACAGCATGTCGAGGTAGCTCATGTCCCACTTCGTCGGCGTCGGCGTCCACGAGCCTTCCAGACCGCTGCCGATCTGGTCGCCGCCCTTGCCGGTGCCGTGCGCGCACTTCCAGCCCAGGCCCTGCTCGGCGATGCCGGCGGCTTCGGGTTCGGGGCCGACCAGCTTGGCGTCGCCGGCGCCGTGGCATTTACCGAAGGTGTGGCCGCCGCAGGTGAGCGCCACCGTTTCTTCGTCGTTCATCGCCATGCGCGCGAAGGTCTCGCGCACGTCGCGGCCGGACGCGAGCGGATCCGGGTTGCCGCCGGGGCCTTCCGGGTTGACGTAGATCAGGCCCATCTGCACGGCGGCGAGCGGGTTTTCGAGGTCGCGTTCGCCGGAATAGCGCGTCTTGTCGTCCAGCCACTTTTGCTCGTTGCCCCAGTAGACGTCGATTTCCGGCGCCCAGATGTCCTCGCGGCCGCCGGCGAAGCCGAAGGTCTTGAAGCCCATCGATTCCATGGCGACGTTGCCCGCGAGAATGAGCAGGTCGGCCCAGGAGATTTTCCTGCCGTACTTCTGCTTGATCGGCCACAGCAGCCGGCGCGCCTTGTCGAGGTTGACGTTGTCGGGCCAGCTGTTGAGCGGGGCGAAACGCTGGTTGCCGTGGCCCGCGCCGCCGCGGCCGTCGCCGGTGCGGTAGGTGCCGGCGCTGTGCCAGGCCATGCGGATGAAGAAGGGGCCGTAGTGGCCGTAATCCGCCGGCCACCAGTCCTGCGAGTCGGTCATCAGGGCGGTGAGGTCCTGCTTCACGGCCGCGAGGTCGAGGCTCTTGAATGCCTCGGCGTAGTTGAAGTCCTCGCCCATCGGGCTGGACTCGGGGGTGTGCTGGTGCAGGATTTCGAGGTGCAGCTGGTTCGGCCACCAGTCGTGGTTCGACGTACCGCTCCCGGCTTTGTGTACAAACGGACATTTGCTTTCAGACATGACGCTCTCCTATCGATATTCGTCTCCACAGCGGAGTACCTGCATTTAAGGCCATGAATGATAATTTGTCTCATGAATAGTCTAGAATAATTCGATTGACAAAATCGAACGGCAAGCCATGACCCTGCAAGAGCTGAAATACCTGGTTGCGCTGGCCGATCACGGCCACTTCGGCAAGCGCGGCCGAGGCCTGCTTCATCACCCAGTCGACGCTGTCCACCCAGATCAAGAAGCTGGAAGATTTCCTCGGCGTCACCCTGTTCGACCGCAGCCTCAAGCGCGTGACGCCGACGCCGACCGGGCGTGAAATCCTCGCTGGCCGCGCGCAATATCGTCGAAGAAGCCGAGCGCATCCGCGAACTCGCCAAGCACGCGCAGGACCCGATGGCGCGCACGATTCATCTCGGCGTCATTCCTACCCTGGGGCCGTATTACCTGCCGCATGCGCTGACCCTGGTGCACAAGAAACATCCCGGCCTGCGCCTGCTGCTGCGCGAGGAAATGACACCGCAGATCCTGGAGCATCTGAACGACGGCAAGCTCGATGCCGGCCTGCTGGCCCTGCCGGTGACCGACGACAGCCTGCGCGTCGAGCCGCTGTTCTACGAACCGTTTTTCGCCGCGCTGCCGGCCGGGCATGCGCTCGCCAAACACGACGAGCTGAAGGTGGCGGACATCATGGCGGAGAAACTGCTGCTGCTCGACGAAGGCCATTGCCTGCGCGACCAGGCGCTCGACGTCTGCGGCACCGGATCGCGCGGCCGCGAGGAGGTGCGCGCCACCAGCCTGGAAACCCTGCGCCAGATGGTGGGCATGGGACTGGGGCTGACCTTGCTGCCGGCGCTGGCGGTGGATGCCGGGCCGCGCGCGCAGCAAGAAATCGATCGAGATCCGACCTTTCAAATCGCCGCCGCCGGGCCGCACCATCGGCCTGGTGTGGCGCAAGCGCGCGCCGTTTCCCGAAACCTTCGAACGGCTGGCGGAGACGCTCAAGGCCAGTTTGCCAACCGAAGTGGAGCCTGTCTGACATGTCCGACCTCAACGACCCGCGCGTCTTCTTCGCAGCCGAACGCACGCTGATGGCGTGGAACCGCACCGGCCTCACCCTGATGGCATTCGGCTTCGTGCTCGAACGCTTCGGCCTGTTTCTGCACATGCTGCGGCAGGATGCCGAGTGGCGCCGGGCGCGACCTGTCGTTCTGGATCGGCGTCGCCTTCATCGTGCTGGCGCTGGTGGTGATGAGCTTTTCCATCGTGCAGTTCCGCCGTGTGCTTGCCACGCTGAAACCGGTCGAAATTCCCGCGCGCTACTGCACCTGGTCGGGATGGCGATGAATCTGTCGGTAGTGGTGCTGGGGATCGCGCTACTGGTTTATCTGTTTTCCGAGCTTTGAGCGGCGGCGGTTTTCTTTCACAGGCGCAGGTGACGGAGCGTTAACCCGCAGCGAGCGCCTGGGGATTCCGCTGCGCCCTGTTTTGTTCCAATCTGCGCGGCTCTGCACCATTAGCGATCCGCCAGACGGGCCTTGGTGCCTCGGGTAGAGTTGATAAGCAATTGATTATTAAGCAATCGATTATCTGGCATGCCATATGCTTAAAGAACTGCGAGCACGCTTACCGCAAGGCCAGTTTGCTCAGGCAGTCTCCTCCGACTTGCGGCCTCTTCGGAGGCCGCCTTTTTTGCGGGGTGAAAAAGGTGAACCGAACATGCGTGTATTGATAGTTGAAGACCAGCCTGACCGGCTGGCAATGCTGGTGCCCGCGCTCGAAGCGGCGGGCTGTGTGGTGATGGCGACGATGAATTCCGCACGCAGCCTCGATGCGCAGATTCAGGCTTTGCGTCCCGACGTGGTGATCATCGCGCAGGACTCGCCCGACCGCGACACGCTGGAGCACATCTGCGTGGTGAATCAGGATTGTCCGCGCCCGATCGTGATGTTCACCGGCGACGGCAGCACGGAGTCGATCCGCGCGGCGACGCAGGCGGGGGTCACATCGTATGTGGTGGACGGCCTCGACCCGGCGCGGCTGCGCCCCATCCTGGATGTTGCGGTATCGCGCTTCGAAGCGCACCAGGCGCTGCATGACCAGCTCGAACAGACACGTCTCGAACTCAGTGAGCGCAAATTGATCGACCAGGCGAAGGCGTACCTGATCAAGCAAACCGGCGCGTCGGAAACCGAGGTGTACCGCGAGATGCGCAAGGCGGCGATGGATCGCGGCATGAAACTGGCCGACATCGCGCGGCAGGTGCTGCAAAAGCCGCTTGCCTGAATGGTGCGCGCCCGGAACAAGTCGCACCGCATTGGTGCGCAGAGCCGGTCTTCAGGATCGACCGCAGCGCCGCGAAATGACTGAAAAACCAATGAATACAATGCATTGATCGGGCTGGCACAGCCATTGCTAATTCTGGATCGAACGGTCGCAACGATGTGGCTTTCAGGATCACCGAACATCATCATCAACAGCAACGGACAAAGGCGTCCGCCCGCACGGGGCGACGCCTTTTTGATTTATGCCCTCTGGGTACTAGGAGAACACTGTGAGCGACACCGAAAACAAAGTGCTGGTGCAGGAGCCTGTCGTGCAAGACGCGAGCAAGCGCGATTTCATGAAAAAAACCGTCGGCATGTCCGCCGCTGCCGCGTTGATGACGCTGGTTTCGCCCGGTGTGCGCCAGGGTGCCTGGGCCGCTGGTTCCGACGCGCCGGAAAAGCCCAACCTCAACATCGGCTTCATCCCGCTGACCGATTGCGCGTCGGTCGTCATCTCGTCGGTCAAAGGCTTCGACAAGAAATACGGCCTCACCATCACGCCCTCCAAGGAAGCCTCGTGGGCGGCGGTGCGCGACAAACTGGTGAACGGCGAGCTCGATGCCGCACACGTGCTGTACGGCCTGATCTATGGCGTGCAGCTCGGTATCGGCGGGCCGAAGAAGGATATGGCGGTGCTCGCCAACCTCAACCACAACGGCCAGGCGATCACGCTGTCGAAGCAGTTGCACAGCCAAAGGCGTGACTGACGGCGCTTCGCTCGCCAAGCTGGTGGCCGCCGAACCCAAGGAATACACCTTCGCCCAGACCTTCCCCACCGGTACCCACGCGATGTGGCTGTACTACTGGCTGGCGGCATACGGCATCAACCCCTTCACCCAGGCCAAGGTCATCACCGTGCCGCCGCCGCAGATGGTCGCCAACATGCGCGTCGACAACATGGACGGCTTCTGCGTCGGCGAACCGTGGAACGCGCGCGCGATCCGCGACAACATCGGCTTCACCGCAGCGACCACGCAGGACATCTGGGCAGGCCATCCGGAAAAAGTGCTCGGCACCACCGCCGATTTCGTCGCGCAGTATCCCAACACCGCGCGCGCCATGGTGGCGGCGATCCTCGATGCGTCGAAGTTCATCGATGTCATGTCGAACCGCTCGGAAGTGGCCAAGATCATTTCGGCCAAGTCCTTCGTCAACACCGACTTCGACTCGATCGAGGGTCGCATGCTCGGTCAGTACGACAACGGCATCGGCCGGCAGTGGAAGGATCCCAACTTCATGAAGTTCTACAACAACGGCGCGGTGGGCTTCCCCTACCTGTCAGACGGCATGTGGTTCCTCACCCAGCACAAGCGCTGGGGCCTGCTGAAGGAGCACCCCGACTATCTGGCGGTGGCGAAGAAGGTCAACCGCATCGACGTCTACAAGCAGGCCGCGGCGATGACCAAGACCCCGCTGCCGAAGTCCGACATGCGCACCAGCAAGCTGATCGACGGCGTGGTGTGGGACGGCAAGAATCCCAAGGCCTACGCCGACGGTTTCAAAATCAAAGCCTAACCAGGATCAAGGCCTGATTACAGGAAAGGAATCGTCATGACCCCCGAAAAAATTGCACTGGTACGCGGCAGCTGGCAGCAAGTACTTCCGATCAAGGACACGGCAGCGGCTTTGTTCTATGGCCAGCTGTTCGAGCTTGATCCTTCCCTGCGCGGCATGTTCAAGGGCGACATGGTCGAGCAGGGCCGCAAGCTGATGGCGATCATCAATACGGCCGTCAACAGCCTGGACAATCTCGGCCCCATTCTGGGGGCGGTCGAGGAGATGGGGCGTCGCCACGTCGCTTACGGCGTGACCGAAGCACATTACGACACCGTGGGCAGCGCGCTGATCTGGACCCTGGAAAAGGGTCTGGGCGAGCAGTTCACCCCGGCGGTCAAGGATGCCTGGGTGGAAACCTATACCACCCTGGCTTCCACCATGAAACAGGCCGCCTATGCGCCGGCATGAGCCATCCGGCGCAATCACTATTCAGGAGTGCGATATGAGCGCAGTCAATGCAACACCCGAAAATTTAAGCACTATCCTGGCGGGCGAGGATATCGTCGCGACTTACAAAACGGCCGCTGTGACGGCGCCCGTCCGCCGCACGCCGCTGCTCGAAACCGATTTGGGCAAGCGTTTCATCGAAGGCATGGGGGATTTTCTCAAGGCCGTTGCCCCGCCGCTGCTCGGCATCCTGCTGTTTGCCGCGCTGTGGGCCTTGATCGCCAACACCAACAAATCCATCCCCGGCCCGGTTGAAACCTGGGGCGCGGCGGTGGAGCTGTTCTCCGATCCGTTCTACGACAACGGCCCCAACGACAAGGGCATCGGCTGGAACATCCTCAACTCGCTGTATCGCGTCGGCCTCGGCTTCGGCGCGGCGGCGGCGATCGGGATTCCGCTCGGCTTCATGATCGGCCGCTTCCAGTTCCTCAACCAGATGCTGTCGCCGATCATCAGCATCCTGCGCCCGGTGTCGCCGCTGGCCTGGCTGCCGATCGGCCTGC
The DNA here is from genome assembly GCA_963818665.1 of uncultured Hydrogenophilales bacterium. Taxonomy (GTDB): domain Bacteria; phylum Pseudomonadota; class Gammaproteobacteria; order Burkholderiales; family Thiobacillaceae; genus Thiobacillus. Next base: position 28,910 of record CAWFTM010000020.1, read on the forward strand.
TGGTGTTGCAGAAGGCCGAACCGGCGTCGATCTGGGTGATCTTCATCTCCAGCATCTGGCCGATGGTGCTCAACACCGCCGCCGGCGTGCAGCGCATCCCGCAGGACTACATGAACGTCGCGCGCGTGCTGAATCTGTCGGAGTTGAAGGTGTTCACCAAGATCCTGTTCCCGGCGGTGCTGCCCTACGTGCTGACCGGCGTGCGGCTGTCGATCGGCGTGGCCTGGCTGGTGATCGTCGCCGCCGAAATGCTCACCGGCGGCGTCGGCATCGGCTTCTGGGTGTGGGACGAATGGAACAACCTCAACGTCGCCCACATCATCATCGCCATCTTCGTCGTCGGCATCGTCGGGCTGCTGCTCGAGCAGGGCCTGATGCTGCTGGCCAAACGGTTCTCGTATGAGTAATCGGTAAGCAGGCAGCGGTGAGCGGAACAGGCAAGGTGCCCCGTCACCGAACCACTCACCGTTCACCGTTCACTGCTCACGGAGAAAATCATGCAAAGCTACGTTCAAATCGAAAACGCCTCGATGGTGTTCAGCACCAAAAAAGGCAAGTTCACCGCGCTGACCGACATCAACCTCAACGTCAATCAGGGCGAGTTCATCGCGCTGATCGGCCACTCCGGCTGCGGCAAATCGACGCTGCTGAATCTGGTGGCCGGACTGCTCGATGCCACCGACGGCGTGCTGCTGCTCGCCAACAAGGAGATCAAGGGGCCAGGGCCGGAGCGCGGCGTCGTGTTCCAGAATCACTCGCTGCTGCCCTGGCTCACGGCGTTCGAGAACGTCTACCTCGCGGTGGAAAAAGTCTTCGGCGGCAGCGAATCGAAGGCGCAACTGAAAGCGCGCACCAGTGCCGTGCTGGAACTGGTCGGCCTCACGCACGCCGCCAGCAAGCTGCCGGGCGAGATTTCCGGCGGCATGAAGCAGCGCGTCGGCATCGCCCGCGCGCTGGCGATGGAGCCGAAAGTGCTGCTGCTGGACGAGCCTTTCGGCGCGCTCGACGCGCTGACCCGCGCCCACCTGCAGGACGAGCTGATGAAGATCGTTGCGGCAACGAAGAGCACGGTGATCATGGTCACCCACGACGTCGACGAGGCGGTGCTGCTGTCCGACCGCATCGTGATGATGACCAACGGCCCGTCCGCCACCATCGGCGAGATTCTCAGCGTCGATCTGCCGCGTCCGCGCGACCGGCTGGTGCTGGCGCACGACCCCGCGTATCACGACCTGCGCAGCCAGGTGCTGGAATTCCTCTACAGCCGTCAGATGCGGCCGAAGGAGGCCGCCTGATCTATCCTGGGAACCGCAGTTGAGCGCTTGGCGCCTCATTGAGAGCCGCATGAACGCTAGGTTCTCTGCCTTCGTTCGTGTTCAGCTTTTGCGGGATACTGCTACGCATCCGCTGATACGCCCGGTCGTGCGCCTGCCTTTGTCGCGCCTCGTTGCAGGCACCTGCCTGCCGCCTCGTTGCTTCGCGGCAGCCACCCGCCCGGACGCACCATCGAATGCGTTCAACCGCGGTTTTCAGGATCATGCCCCCCGACCCTGACTATCCGCGCTGGAAGCAGTATCGCGGCGACCCGGCCATTCGTGGCGGGTTGTTCGAGCAGTGTCGGGTGCGTTCGGCGATGGACGATCAGTTCAACGAGACCTTCGCGCAGATCGAAAAGCTGATGTGCCAGCACGGCGTGTTTCACGCCAAGCTGCACTTCTCCAGCAGCCGCGCCACCCTGTGGCTGTACAGCGACCCTCACCGTTATCGGGTGCTGTCGGTGGACGAGTTGCTGACGGCCACTCCCTGCCGCACCTGTCCGTCGACCCATTACCCGCTCGACGCCGTGGTGGAGGCGCAGCACATCCGCCCGGTACTGGAAATGTTTCGCACCCTGCGTTTTTCCGATGAACAGCTCTACCTGCGCTCGGGCTCGCTCAATCTCATCAATGGCATGGTCGGCCTGAATTTTTCCTGCGACGGCAGCCACTATCTGCCCGCCGACGAGTTTCTGGCGTCGCCGCTGGCGCGCTGGTTTGGCCAGTAAGTTGCCTTGACGAAGCCCTGGGCGTGCGCGCCGAGCAATTACGCTTGAGCCAGAAGCCAAAAACAGGCACGATGAAGACCGACTGAAAGAAAGCTGCTTGAGCCATGACTTACTGCGTTGCCATCAAGACTGACGACGGACTGATTTTCGCGTCCGACTCGCTCACCAATGCCGGGATCGACCATGTCAGCACCTATTCCAAGATGCACACCTTCGTGCAGCCGGGAGAGCGCATGTTCGTGTTGCTGGCGGCGGGCAATCTCGCCACCACCCAGGCCGTGGTGAAACGCCTGCGCGACGATTGCCGCCTGGGCAATCCGATCTGTCTGTCCACGGTCTATTCGATCAGCGACGCAGTCGATTACGTCGGCACCATTTCCACCGAAGTCGCAGCGCACCCAGGCCGCGCGCGACGCCAACACCAATTTCGAGGCCACCTTCATTTTCGGCGGCCAGATCGCCGGGCAGCCGCCGGAGATCTTCATGATCTATCCGCAGGGCAACCACATCCACGAATCCGCCGCGCATCCGTTTCTGCAGATCGGCGAAACCAAATACGGCAAGCCCATCCTCGACCGCGTCATCCGTCCCGACACGCCGCTGGAACAATCCGCGCGCTGCGCACTGGTGTCGATCAACTCGACCATTCGTTCCAATCTCACCGTCGGCCCGCCGGTCGAACTGCTGATCTACAACACGGATGCGCTCGACGGCGGGCGCCGCCTGCTGTTTTCGGAAGACCATCCCTACTACCGCTCGCTGGCCAACTCATGGAACGAAGGCCTGCGCCAGGCCCTCAACAACCTGCCGCCGTTCGAGTGGGAAAACCAGCCGCAGCCGCTGCAGGTGGTGGCAACCGATAAAAGCGGCCAGATGCAGGGTTGAGCGGGCAGGGCGGACAACCCGCTCACCGCTCACCAAGTTGGCTTGACCCTTGCTTGTAACAGACAGTCCGCATACTGTCTGTCACCATGAGCATCCACGTCGCCATCCGCCACACCACCGTCTACAAGTTCGACCGCCGCGTCACGCTGAGTCCGCATGTGGTGCGGCTGCGCCCGGCGCCGCACTCGCGCACGCCGATTCTTGCCTACACCCTGAAGATCACGCCGGAGCAGCACTTCATCAACTGGCAGCAGGATCCGTTCGGCAATTACCTCGCGCGGCTGGTGTTCCCCGAGGCGACGCGCGAATTCTCGGTCGACGTCGAGGTGATCGCCGACCTGACGGTGATCAATCCCTTCGATTATTTCGTCGAGGAAAGCGCCGAGTATTTCCCGTTCGACTACGATGCCGCCCTGAAGCGCGAGCTGACGCCCTATCTCGAAACCGATCCGGCGGGGCCGCTGTTGCAGGCCTGGCTGGCCAAGGTGCCGCGCGAACGGGTGCACTGCAACGATTTTCTGGTGGCGCTGAACCAGCGCCTGCAGGGCGACATCGCCTACACCGTGCGCATGGAACCGGGGGTGCAGACGCCGCGAAGAGACGCTGCAGAAGGCGCTCGGCTCCTGCCGCGACTCGGCCTGGCTGCTGGTGCAGATCCTGCGCCATCTGGGCCTGGCCGCGCGCTTCGTGTCGGGCTATCTGGTGCAGCTCACCGCCGACGAGAAATCGCTCGACGGCCCGTCGGGCACCGAAAAGGACTTTACCGACCTGCACGCCTGGGCCGAGGTGTATCTGCCCGGCGCCGGCTGGATCGGGCTCGATCCGACCTCGGGGCTGTTCGCCGGCGAAGGCCACATTCCGCTGGCCGCGACGCCGCAGCCGTCTTCCGCCGCACCGATCGAGGGCATGACCGATACGTGCGAGGTCGAGTTCGAGTTTTCCAACACCGTCACCCGCATCCGTGAAGACCCGCGCGTGACGCTGCCGTATGGCGACGACGAGTGGGCGGCGATTCTGGCGCTCGGTTACGCGGTCGACGACAAGCTGCTGGCCAGCGACGTGCGCCTGACCCACGGCGGCGAGCCCACGTTTGTCTCGATCGACGACATGGAAGCACCAGAATGGAACACGGATGCTTTCGGCCGCCATAAAAGCGAGCGTGCCGAGGTGCTGGTGCGGCGCTTGCGCGAACGTCTGGCGCCCGGCGCGCTGCTGCACACCGGGCAGGGCAAGTGGTATCCGGGCGAACCGTTGCCGCGCTGGGCGCTGGGGATCTACTGGCGCAAGGATGGCGTGCCGATGTGGCAGAACCCGGCGCTGCTGGCCGAGGCGGAGCAGGACAGCGGCCGCAGCGTGATCGACGCGCGGCACTTCGCCAAAACCCTGGCGCAGCATCTGGGACTGGCGATGCGCTATGCGCAACCGGTGTACGAAGACGCGCTCGCTGCGCTGCTGCAGGAGGCGGAACTGCCGCCCAACGTCGATATCCTGGCCAAAAACGGGGGCCACGCCGAACTCGACAGCGCCAGCACGCGCGGCTCGCTGGCCAACAAGTTGTCGCGCGGCCTGAATACGCCGACCGGCTACGTGCTGCCGCTGGCCTGGCAGGGCGGGCGAACATCCGTGGCACAGCGCGCCGTGGAAAACCCGGCGCGACCGCCTGTATCTCACGCCCGGCGACGCGCCGATCGGCCTGCGCCTGCCGCTGAACTCGCTGCCGTGGGTGGCGGAGGACGAGCGCGAGCCCTGGGTCGAGGTGGACCCCTTTGCCGCCCAGCCGCCGCTGGCCGATTTTCATGGCGAAATCGCCGCGCGCTTTTCCAGCTACACGCCTGCGCCATCCGGCGCGGACGACCCCGATCACCCCGAGCTGCATCCGCAAACCGCATCGGCCAGATTGAGCGTCGCGGTGCCGCACACCGCGTTGTGCGTCGAGGCGCGCGGCGGCTGTCTGTACGTGTTCATGCCGCCGACCACCACGCTCGAGCACTATCTCGACCTGCTGGCGGCGGTCGAAGCCAGCGCCGCCGCGCACAATTTGCCGGTGGTGATCGAAGGCTATGCGCCGCCGTCGGACGGGCGCCTGGAAAAGCTGCTGGTCACCCCCGACCCCGGCGTCATCGAGGTCAACATCCACCCCGCGCACAACTGGCAGCAACTGGTGGACACGACGACGCTGGTGTACGAAGAGGCGCGGCTGTCGCGACTCGCCGCCGAGAAGTTCATGCTCGACGGCCGCCACGCCGGCACCGGCGGCGGCAACCACGTCACCCTCGGCGGTGCGACGCCGTCCGACAGCCCCTTCCTGCGCCGCCCCGATGTGCTGGCCAGCCTGATCACCTACTGGCAGCACCACCCGGCGCTGTCGTATCTGTTCTCCGGCATGTTCATCGGCCCCACCAGCCAGGCGCCGCGCGTCGACGAAGGCCGCATCGAGCGGCTGTACGAACTCGAAATCGCGTTCCAGCAAATGCCGCATCGGCGACACCCCGCAGCCGTGGCTGGTGGATCGCCTGCTGCGCAACCTGCTCACCGACCTCACCGGCAACACGCACCGCTCGGAGTTCTGCATCGACAAGCTGTATTCGCCCGACAGCGCCAGCGGTCGGCTCGGCCTGCTCGAATTCCGCGGCTTCGAAATGCCGCCGCACCTGCGCATGAGCCTGGCGCAGATGCTGCTGCTGCGCGCGCTGGTCGCGCGCTTCTGGAACGAGCCCTACCGCAAGCCGCTGGTGCGCTGGGGCACGCTGCTGCACGACCGCTACATGCTGCCGCATTATTTGTGGGCGGATCTGAAGGACGTCATCGACGACCTCAACATCGCCGGCTTCCCGTTCCAGCTCGACTGGTACAAGCCGTTTCTGGAATTCCGCTTCCCGCGCCACGGCACCCTGCAGCTCGGCGACATTGCCGTTGAACTGCGCACCGCGATCGAACCGTGGAACGTGCTGGGCGAAGAAAACACCAGCCTCGGCACCGCGCGCTACGTCGATTCCTCGGTCGAGCGCCTGCAGGTCAAGGTCAGCGGGCTCACCGACAGCCGCTACGTGCTGGCCTGCAACGGCCACCGCGTGCCGCTGGTGCCGACCGGCGTGCACGGCGAGTTCGTCTGCGGCGTGCGCTACCGCGCCTGGCAGCCGCCGTCGGCGCTGCACCCCACCATCGGCATCCATTCGCCGCTGGTGTTCGACCTGATCGACACCTGGAACGACCGCGCCGTCGGCGGCTGCACCTACCGCGTGGTTCACCCGGGCGGTCGCAGTTATGAAACTTTCCCGGTCAACGCGATGGAAGCCGAATCGCGTCGCCACACGCGCTTTCAGGACTGGGGGCACAGCCTCGGCAGCTTCAGCCATCCGCCTGCCGCCAGCCCGGCGCCGGCCAGCCAGTCGTCCGCCCAGGCGGTGCGCACCTTCATCCCCGGCGGCAGCGCCCCCGGCCCGATGGTGCCGCCGCCCATCGCCGACGTCGGCGAGTTCCCGCACACGCTCGACCTGCGTCGGCGCTAACCGTCATCCCCTTACCGTTCACCCCTCACTCCTCACCCACATATGGCACACATCCACTTCATCGGCGGCGAAAAGGGCGGGGTCGGCAAATCGCTGGTCGCGCGCCTGCTCGCGCAATACCTGATCGACCACGAACAGCCTTTTCTCGGCTTCGACACCGACCGTTCGCACGGCGCGCTGATGCGCTTTTATGCCGGCTACGCCTCGCCGGTCATCGTGGACAATTACGAAAGCCTCGACGCCATCATCGAGGCCGCCGTCGCCGAGCCGGACCGCTGCATCCTGGTCGATCTCGCCGCGCAAACCCAGGACGCGCTGACGCAATGGATCGACGACTCCGGCGTGCTGGAACTGGCGGGCGAAATGGGGCTGGTGCTGAACTACTGGCACGTCATGGATTCCGGCCGCGACTCGGTCGACCTGCTGAAGAAACTGCTCGACCGCTTCGGCTCCCGCCTCAACTACGTGCTGGTGCAGAACCATATTCGCGGCGACAACTTCGACCTCCTCGAAGCCTCCGGCGAAAAGCAGCGCGCGCTCGATCTCAACGCCCGCGTCATCAATATCAAGCGCCTGCACGAGGCCGCCATGATCAAGATCGACGGCCACAGCAGCAGCTTCTGGTCCGCCACCCAGCGCGCCGACGACCACGCGCTCGGGCTGCTCGAGCGGCAGCGCGTCAAGCTGTGGCTGAAAAACGCCTACTCCGAGATCGATACCCTCCATGTCTGAAGAATACCGCTACGGCAAACTGGACCTGGACGATGCGCATCGCATCGCCGGGGGAGCGAATTCCCTGCTGATGGCCTTGCAGGAACACGCCGAGGCCGGCATGGAGACCGCCGATCCGGCAACCGCCCGGCTCGCCAAAAAAGGTGTCGACCTCGGCGACGCGCTGCTCGACATGGCACGCCTGCTGGTCTCGCGCGGCGTCTTCTCGAAAGAGCGGCACCTGAGCGAAATCCTCATCTACAGCGCCGCCATCGCCGACGGCTGCGAGGTGTGCGCGCTGACCCACATCGAAGGCGCCATCCGCGCCAAGGCGCCGGAAGCCATCATCAACACGGTGCAGGCCATCGCGCTGTATGTGCGCGCGCAGGCCGACGACGACACCTACCTGCTGTTCGACGCCTACACCTCGCACTGGAAACGCTTCGCCGACTGGCCGCACCTGCCCAACGCGAAGGTGACCAACCTCAAGTTCTACAACCTGATCGCGCTGCTGATGAGCCTGGTGGTGCGCAAGCGCCGGCTGGTGCGCCTGCACGCCTACGAGCTGCTGACCCGCAGCGACGTCACCCCGGAGGAAATGCTGGAAGTCATCGGCATCGCCCAGGTGATGGGCGGTTTTCCGGCGCGCTGGGAAGCGGTCCACATCCACAACGTGGCGCTCGAACTGCACGCGCAGGGCGCGCTGCGCGAACCCTTCATCAGCGTGCTCGGCAGGATTCCGGTGCCGAAGGTCAAAGACCCGGCCTGAGTTTCAGGACTTGTGCGATTGCCTGGCAAACAGGCAGTCCAAACACCCCGCTGGAACTTTTAAGCTGATCACACTGGCTCAAACAGGTGTGCAGCCGTGTCCGGTTCGCCATTTTGCGAGGCCATCATACAAATCCTGGAACTCGGGCATCAGACAGACCCCATCGATGGGTTTGCGGATAGCCTTGACACCGTAACCGCCTGCCCACAGCGCAATGCCAGCGGGCAGCATCTGCCGCAGGTCACGCAGCCCCTGTGCCGAGAGGGTGGGTGAATAGGCGCTGCTGAACGACAGGCACACGGCATCGACCTGTTTGATTTGCGCAGCGCGCACGATTTCGTCGATGGGGGTTTGCGGGCCCAGCAACACCGGGTAGACGTCTTCCACCACCATCAGGGCTTCCACCATCAGCAACCCCATTGTGTGTTCCTCGCCAGACAAGGTGGTGAGCAGCACACGCGGGCTGCCATGTTGCGGCGACATGTTGGCCAGCACGGTGCGGAACATTTTTTCAAGATGCTGCGAGAACAAGTGCTCCTCGAATATGCCGAGTTCATTGCGTGACCAGGCCTCACCCACGCGGGCAATCAGAGGCGCGACGATGTCCTGGACAAAACCCGCCAAGCCCCGCTTGGCCATCTCGCGATAAAACTGCCGCTGCAGGGCTTCGCTGTCGTGGGTTTTGACCAGATGCATCCAGTTGTCGAGTTGTAGCACGTTGGGGGTGGCCAATACGCCGGGACGGGCTTCGTCGAGCGCTACCAGGGCCGCATCATCCAGCGCCAGCAGCTTGCCCGGACGGTGCCCGCGATCCATCAAACGCTTGATCTGCGTCAGTCGTTGAACCTGCGTCGGCGCATACAGACGCTCTCCATTCGCATCCCGCTCGGGGGTTGGAAAACCGTAGCGCCGTTCCCATACGCGCAAGGTGTCCTTGGACAAACCGGTTTCGCGCTCAACCGATGCAATCGGCAGGCCCGGTACGATTGGTGCAGTTTTAGTGGTCATTTTGTCTTGGACAAATAGTTGACATGAGCAAATTATTGGCCTAATTTAAGCACGTGCCCACGGTTTGACCAAGACAAAATGCGTATGCCATCTCAACTTCTCGTTTCATTGGCCGGATTGGCTGCGGTGTTGCTGATCGGCGAGCCTGCGGCTGTTACCCGTACCCCGTCATCGCCGCGAACGGATTGTGCCGCCGCGGCAACCGTGCCGTCCGAGTACTGGTTCTATCACGCGCTGGCTGCATCGAATCCATCTCTGTTCGATCCGCGTACCGGATCGGCCCCCTGTCTTGCCCGCAAGGTAACCCGCACATGAAACCCATCCTGTTTATCGCAACGCTGCTGCTGACAACCAGCGTGAACGCTGCGCCCGCCTGCCCGCCGCTGCTCAACTTCAGCCTCACGGATATCGACGGCGAAACCCGCAACCTGTGCACGTATGCCGGCAAGGTGGTGCTGGTGGTGAACACCGCCAGCCAGTGCGGCTACACCGGCCAGTACAAGGGCTTGCAGGCGTTGTCCGACAAGTACGGGCCGCAGGGCCTGGTGGTGCTGGGGTTGCCGGCCAACGACTTTGGTGGGCAGGAGCCGGGCAGCAACGCCACCATCAAGAATTTCTGCGAGGTCGGCTATCAGGTCGATTTCGCGCTGTTCGCCAAGACCGGCGTGACCGCGGCCAACGCCAACCCGCTGCACGAAGCGCTGGCCCAGGCCACCGGCGAGCGGCCGCGCTGGAATTTCCACAAATACCTGATCGATCGCAGCGGCACGCGCGCGCTGTCGTTCGCCAGTCAGGTCGATCCGCAATCAAAGGAAATGGTGCAGGCCATCGAATCCCTGCTCAAGACCCAATCAGTCAAGCCCACTCTTACGCAGGCGGAGAAATAACATGCGCATCGCTGTCGTCGGATCCGGTATAGCGGGCCTGTCAGCCGCCTGGCTGCTGAGCCGCCACCATCAGGTCACGTTGTTCGAGGCGGAGAACCGTCTCGGCGGCCATACCCACACGGTGGACGTCACGCTGGACGGCCAGACCTTCCCGGTCGATACCGGGTTTCTGGTATTCAACCATCGCACCTATCCCGAACTCACCCGGCTGTTCGACACCCTGGGGGTGGAAACCGTCGCCAGCGAGATGTCGTTCAGCGTGCGGCTCGACCAGCCCGATCTGGAGTGGGCGGGCACCTCGCTCGGCACCGTGTTCGGCCAGCGCGCCAATCTCGCGCGGCCAGCCTTCTGGCACATGCTGCGCGACATCCTGCGCTTCAACCGCGAAGCGGTGCGCGAACCCGCGCTCGCCAGCAGCATGGCACTGGGCGACTACCTCAAGGCGCGCGGCTACGGCAAGCCTTTCATCGAGTGGTATCTGCTGCCGATGGCGGCCGCGATCTGGTCGTGCCCGGCTGCGCAGATGCTGGAATTTCCGCTGTCTTCGTTCATCACCTTCTGCCACAACCACGGCCTGCTGCAGGTGACGAACCGGCCGCAGTGGCGCACCGTAAAGGGCGGCGGGCGCGAGTATGTGAAGAAACTGGCTGCCGGTATCGGCGAGATTCATCTCGGCCAGCCGGTAGAGTCGCTGCGCCCGCGCGGCGACAAGGTCGAGTTGGTGAGCGGCAGCGTGTCGGGGCTGTACGACCAGGTGGTGCTGGCCTGCCACAGCGACCAGTCGCGCGCCATCCTGGCCGGACACTACCCAAGCCAGTCCCAGCTGCTGCGGCACATCCCCTACCAGCCGAATCGCGCGGTGCTGCACAGCGATGCCAGCATGCTGCCGCGCCGCAAGAACCTGTGGGCGGCGTGGAACTACCAGTCAGGTCACAGCAAACTGAGCGAGCGACCGGTCGCGGTACATTACCTGATCAACCGGCTGCAACCGCTGCCGACCGACACGCCGGTGATTGTCTCGCTCAATCCGCTGCAGGAACCCGATCCGGCGCTGGTGCATGGCGAATTCCATTACAGCCATCCGGTATTCAGCCGCCAGGCCGTCGGCATCCAGCGCCAGATCACTGCGGCCAATGGCCGCGACGGCATCTGGCTGGCGGGCGCGTGGCTCGGCTATGGCTTCCACGAGGACGGCCTCGCCTCCGCGCTGCGGGTCGCGCGCAAGCTCGATGTCGTCGAACCCTGGCAGGGGCTCGCTCATGCTGCCTGAAGCTCGCTCCTCCGCGCAGATCGGCTTCGGCCGCGTGATGCATGTGCGGCAGCAGCCGGTCATGCACCGCTTCGACTACCCGGTGTATTTCGTGCGCCTGCCGGTGCACGATCTGGCACACGTCGAGTCCCGCTGGTTCTCGCGCAACCGCTTCAACCTGCTGAGCTTTCATGAGCATGATCACGGCGACGGCGGCGACAGTCTGGCCTGGGCGCGTGGCCTGCTGAAGCAACACGGTCTTGCCGCCGACGGCGCGATCTGGCTCACCACTTTTCCGCGCGTGCTCGGCTATGCCTTCAAGCCAGTGAGCTTCTGGCATTGCCATCGCGCCGACGGCAAATTGGTCGCAGTGCTGGCTGAAGTCAACAACACCTTCGGCGAGCGCCACGTCTACCTGCTGCGCACGGATGACCCCAATGCCACGCTGCACGCAGAGAAGGTGTTTCACGTTTCGCCCTTTTTTCCGGTGCGCGGTGACTACACCTTTCACTTTCAACAGCACGACGACATTTTTCGCGCGCGCATCGATTACGCCACCGGCTGCGGCGAGACGCTACGCACTGCCTGGATGGGACGAATGCAACCGCTGACGCCGCGTGCCTGCCTGCGCGCGTTTTTCAGCTATCCCCTGATGACCTGGGGCGTGATCGCGCGCATCCACCTGCAGGCGCTGCGGCTGTTGATCAAACGCGTGCCATTTTTCCGCAAACCCCCGCTGCCATTGAACGAGGTCACCGAATGAATACCGCCAGTCTGAGCGCCGCCCTGCAACGCAGCAACACCCCCTGGTACGCCCGCCAGGTGATTCATCTGCTGCAGGAAATCGAACATGGCTGCCTGCATCTGGAACTGCCCAACGGCATGCAGCTCACGGTCGGCCACGGCACACCCAATGCCTATCTCAAGTTCGATCGATGGAGCGCGTTTCGCGATGTATTGAGCAAGGGCGCCATCGGCTTTGCCGAAGGCTATATCGCCGGCGCCTGGCACACCGCCGATCTCACCGGCGTGCTGACCCTGCTGGCCAACAACCGCAACGCGCTCGACCGCGCCATTTATGGCCGCTGGTGGGGGCGCCTGTACAGCCGTCTGCGTCATCTGCTGAACGCCAATACGCTGCGGGGATCGCGCCGCAACATCGCCAGCCACTACGACCTCGGCAACGATTTTTATGCGCTGTGGCTCGACCCCTCGATGACCTATTCCAGCGCGCGCTTCGATGGCGACACCACGCTGTCGCTGCAGGACGCTCAGACCCGCAAGTACCAGCGCATGCTCGACCTGCTCGATCTGCCGGACGGCCAGTCGCTTCTGGAAGTCGGCTGCGGCTGGGGTGGTTTTGCCGAACACGCCGCGCGCACGGCGGGACACCAGGTGCGCGGCATCACCCTGTCGCAGGAACAGCTCGACTATGCCCGCAAGCGCATCGCCCATGCCCAGCTGAGCAACAGTTGCCAGTTCGAGTTTCAGGATTACCGCGAGGAAGCGCAGCAATACGACGGCATCGTGTCGATCGAAATGTTCGAGGCGGTGGGCGAAGCCTATTGGCCGACCTACTTCGACACCCTGAAGCGCAGCCTCAAGCCCGGCGGCCGCGCAGTGGTCCAGACCATCCTCATCGACGACGCCCTGTTCGAGCGCTATCGCAGCGGCTCCGACTTCATCCAGCAATATGTGTTCCCAGGGGGCATGCTGCCATCGCCCTCCCGCTTCATCGAAGAGGCGGCACGCGCCGGTCTTGCCGTTACCCAGCAGGAAAACTTCGGACTCGATTACGCCGAAACCCTGAAACGCTGGCGGCACAGCTTCCACGAGCAGATCGACGCCGTGCGCAAGCAGGGTTTCGACGAGCGCTTCCAGCGCGTCTGGCATTTTTATCTGGCATATTGCGAGGCCGGCTTTCGTGCCGGATCAGTCGATGTCGCGCAATTCCGTCTTGAACACGCGGCTTAAAACGGCGCTGGCAGCAACCTGTCTGCTTGCAGCATCGATGCTGCAAGCCAGCCCGCTGCCGCACCTGACCCACTTCGAGGCGGTAGGCAACGGCACCTTGCGCTTCTTCGGCCTGCGCATTTACGACGCCACCTTGTGGTCACCCGGCGGCGTGTGGTCGGCCAGCCAGCCCTATGCGCTGGAACTGGTCTACGCGCGCAGCTTCGACGGCGGTGCCATTGCGCGCCGCTCGATCGAGGAAATGCGCGCCCAGCGCCCTTGGCCAGAGGCTACGCTGGCGCGCTGGGAAAAGAACATGCGTGCGCTATTCCCCGATGTCGAAAAGGGCGACCGTCTCATCGGCGTGCGCATGCCCGGCGCCGGCGCGACGTTTTACAGCGGCACCCGCAAGCTCGGACAAATCAAGGACGAAGAATTTGCCGAGGCCTTCTTCGGCATCTGGCTCAATCCCGCCACCCGCGCGCCCGATCTGCGCGCGCAGTTGCTTAAATCGCCATGAGTCCGTTGCCGCGCACGCGTCTGCTGGCCTATGGCGGACTCGGCCTGCCTCTCGCGTTCGCGGCGCTGCCGCTGTATGTCCACCTCGCGCCGTTCTACAGCGGCGTAATCTCGCTTTCTCTGCTGGGCGTGATCCTGCTCGCACTGCGCTTTCTCGACGCCGCAATCGATCCCCTGATCGGCGCGCTGTTCGACCGCTTTCCCCATCCGCGCAGCCTGGTTGTGCTCTCCCTGCCTGTGCTCGGGCTGGGCTGGATCGGGGTTTTTACCCTGCCTGAATCCTGGCCCGTGGTGCCCTGGCTGATCGTGATGCTGACGCTGACCACAGTTGGCTACAGCCTTGCCACCGTAGTGCACACCAGCTGGGGCGCGCGCCTGTCGAACGTGCCGCACGAACGTACCCGGCTGTTCGCCGCGCGCGAGGGCTTCGGACTGATAGGCGTGGTGCTGGCCGCCGCGCTGCCGACGGTACTGGCGGCCACGCTGACCGAGGGCCTGGCACGCATGGGCTGGATTTTTCTCGGTCTGCTGCTGGTCTTTGCCGCGCTCACCCTGATCGCCACCCCGCCGATGCAGCGCAGCGCCCGCTCGCCTGGACTGCGGCAGATGCTGCGCCCACTGGCCAACCCGGCGTTCGCCCGCTTCGTACCCGGCTATCTGTTGAATGGCGTCGCCGCCGCGCTGCCCGCCACGCTGGTCATTTTCTTCATCGACGACGTATTGAAACTGGCTGCTCACAGCGGGCTGTTTCTGGTGATTTATTTTCTGAGCGGCGCGCTCGGCCTGCCGCTGTGGGTGCGGCTGGCCAAACGCATCGGCACGCTCGACGCCTGGCTGATGTCGATGGGACTGTCCATTGCCGCATTCATCGGCGCGTTCTGGCTGGGTGAGGGCGATCTGGCGGGCTATGCGCTGGTGTGCGCAGCCTCCGGTCTCGCGCTCGGGGCCGACCTCGCGCTGCCGCCCGCCCTCGTCGCCGACATGATCGACAGCGACCCCGTGCCGCAGCCTGGCGCGTATTACGGACTGATGAGCTTTTTCGCCAAGCTCACCCTGGCGCTTGCCGCCGGGCTTGCGCTGCCGCTGCTCGACATCTGGGGCTACCAGCCCGGCGGCGACCAGCTGTTCGCGCTGTCGGCCACCTATGCCCTGTTGCCCATCATCATGAAACTGGGCGCGCTGGCCTGGTTCTGGCGCATGCGCCAAATCGCCCATACTGGAGTCGTCCCATGCTGAAAAATCCCCTTGCCATTTTGTGTACCGTGCTCGGCCTGTCCGGCTGTGCCGGCGTGTCGCCCGAGGTGTACCGCGCGCAAACGCCGACGCTCGACATCGCCACCTATTTCAACGGACCGCTCACCGCCTGGGGTTATTTCGCCGATCGCTCCGGCGAGGTGAAACGCCGCTTCACGGTGAAGATGACCGGCGAATGGAACGGCAACGAAGGCGTGCTGACCGAGCATTTCGACTGGTCAGACGGCGAAAAATCGCAACGCATCTGGCGCATCAGCAAGCTCGACGCGCATCGCTACATCGGTCGCGCCGACGACGTCAAAGGCGAAGCCACCGGCACCGCCTACGGCAACGCGCTGCAATGGAAATACACCCTGCTGCTACCGGTGGACGGCAAAACCTACGAGGTGCAGTTCGACGACTGGATGTACCAGATGGATGACGCGGTGATGTTGAACAAGTCGGAGATGCGCAAGTTCGGCTTCAAGCTCGGCGAAATCGTGATCAGCTTCAGGAAAGGCCCGTGAGCCTCAACCCCAAACTGGCCGACTGGCACGATCAGCGCGTGTGGCTGATCGGCGCCAGTTCCGGAATCGGCGAGGCCACGGCAAAGCTGCTGATGGCGCGCGGCGCACACGTGGCGCTGACCAGCCGCAACCACGGCGCACTGACGGCGCTGGCCGACGGCAATGCGCTGGTCGTGCCGGCCGACGTCACCGACCGCGCCAGCCTGCAGCTTGCATTCGACACGATCTGCGCCACCTTCGGCGACATCGATGTGGCCATCATCAATGCCGGCACCCATCAGCCGGTGCGCGCCTGGGAACTGGATGCAGCAGCCGCCGAAAAGCTGGTGCAGGTCAATCTGGTCGGCGCGATGAATGCCAGCGCCCTGATAGCGCCTTATTTTGCACAACGCGGCAGGGGGCGGCTGGCGCTCACCGCCAGCGTGGCAGGCTACGGCGGCCTGCCAAGCGGACTGGTGTACGGCGCAACCAAGGCGGCGCTGATCAACTTCGCCGAAACGCTCTATCTCGATCTTGCGCCCAGGGGCGTGGCGGTCCATCTCATCAATCCCGGCTTCGTCAAAACGCCGCTCACCGATCTCAATGATTTCAAGATGCCTGCACTGATCGAGGCCGACGAGGCCGCGCGCGAAATTCTTTCCGGAATCGAGCGCGGCGCATTCGAGATTCATTTTCCCAAACGCTTCACCCGCGTGCTGAAGCTGCTGAACCTGCTGCCGTATCGCGCCTACTTTCCCCTTGTCCACCGGATCACTGGCCTATGAATGCGCTTGACGACCTGTGCATGTATTTCGAGCGACTCTCTGCCCATAACCTGGGGGAACTGGATGTCTATTACGCAAAGGATGCGTGGTTCAAGGACCCATTCCATGAGGTGACAGGGGTGGAGGCCATCCGCAACATCCTGCGTCACACCTTCGACAAACTGCCAGGGGCGCGCTTTCGCGTCATCCGGCGCTTTCCGGGCGCTGACCAGCACGCCGTCATCCTGTGGGAAATGGACTTCACCATGCCAGTCACTCGCCAGCCCACCACCATCTGTGGCGCCACCCACCTCAGCTTCGATGCCGAAGGCAAGGTGACGCATCATCGCGACTACTGGGATGCCGCTGAAGAACTCTATGCCCGCCTGCCCGTTCTGAAATGGCTGATGCGCGCACTGGCCCGGCAGGCGGCAGCACCCCGCTAGAACCGAGGGTGGTCGCTTCGGC
>CAWFTM010000021.1:0-109465 GCA_963818665.1 uncultured Hydrogenophilales bacterium
ACACAGCCGACGCGAGACCATCATTCCCATTCACCCTGTTCACACCAACGACGCATGAATCCACTCGAACCCCAGACTCTCCTGATCGTCGACGACCACCCGCTGTTTCGCAAAGGGGTGATCCAGCTGATCCAGGCCGCGCCCGAATTCCGTCTGGTGGGCGAGGCGCCCAGCGGCAAGGAAGGGATGGCGCTCGCGCGCAGTCTGCTCCCCGACATGATCCTGCTCGACCTCAACATGAAGGACATGAACGGGATCGATGTGCTGAAAACGCTGAAGGACGAAGGACTCGATTCGCGCATCATCATGCTGACCGTGTCCGATCACGCCGACGACCTGATGGCTGCCCTGCAGGCCGGCGCCGACGGCTACCTGCTGAAGGACATGGAGCCGGAAGATCTGATGCAGCAACTGGTCGAGGCGGCGCGCGGCAAGATCACCATCAGCGAACGCCTCACCCAATTGCTGGTGGCGTCGCTGCGCGAGAAAAGCCGGCCAGCCAGCACCGCCGAAGCCGGGCTGACCGACCAGGAAAACCGCATCCTCGAACACCTGGTCGACGGCAAGAGCAACAAGCTGATCGCCCGCGACATGGACATCGCCGAAGGCACGGTGAAAGTGCATGTCAAACATCTGCTGAAGAAACTCAACCTGCGTTCACGCGTGGAAGCCGCGGTGTGGGCGGATCGCTGCCGGCGCCAGGGTAAGACATGAACGTGTTTGGCTACGGCCGCTCCGGGCTAGAATGCGCGCATGACGCCACCCGCCGCCTCCCAGCCATGACTGCCTTTCTTGCCGTGGGCATCGGTGCGGCGCTCGGCGCCTGGCTGCGCTGGGGACTCGGGCTGTGGCTCAACCCGGCCTATCCCGCGATGCCGCTCGGCACCCTGGCCGCCAATCTGGTCGGCGGCTATTTCATCGGCCTGATCATCGCCTGGTTCGCCGAGCATCCCGGCCTGCCGCCCGAAGCACGCCTGTTTCTGATCACCGGCCTGCTCGGCGGCCTCACCACCTTCTCCACCTTTTCCGCCGAAGTCGTCACCGCGCTGATGCGTGGCCTCTGGGTCACCGGCGGCCTGATCGCCTTCGCTCACATGGCCGGCTCTTTCCTGGCGACCGGACTGGGTTTTTACAGCATGAGGCTATTCAAATGAACTGCGTGTGCCTGCAGGTTTTTGTCAGCGAATCCAGCCGCCATCACGGCAAGCTCACCTACGAATGGCTGCTCGATACGGCGCAGCACCTTGGAATAAAAGGCGGGTCGGCATTTCAGGCCATTGCCGGATTCGGTCGCTCGCATCGGCACGATGCGGGCTTTTTCGAACTGGCGGGCGAACTGCCGGTGGTGGTCGAGTTTTTCGTCGAGCCGGCCATCGCCGACCAGTTGCTGCAAGCCATCGGAGAAGCCGGGCTCAAACTGGTTTACACCAGACAGCCCGCCGAAATCGGCATCACCGGCTGACGCATGCCCCCCCTGAATTGTGCTTGACCAGATGATTCTGTTCGTCGCCTCGCTGGCGGCGAACTTTTTTTCGGCCTTGTCGGGCGGCGGCGCGGGGCTGATCCAGTTCCCCATGCTGATCTTTCTGGGGCTGAGCTTCGGCACCGCGCTCGCCACCCACAAGATCGCCAGCGTCGCGCTCGGTCTCGGCGCGACGCTGCGGCACCTCAGGGAATCGCATCTCGAACGCCGCTTCTCGCTGATCATTCTGGGCGCCGGCCTGCCCGGCGTGGTGCTGGGCGCGCTCACCATCCTGCACATTCCCGAACGCGCCGCCACGCTGGCGCTGGGCGTGCTGACGCTGGGGCTGGGGCTGTATTCGGTGTTCAGGCCCCGGCTCGGCATGGAGCATGCGCCCCGAAACCAGCAGGGCAGGGCGCTCGCCGGCGGCATGGCCGGGCTGTTCGTGGTCGGCTTCCTCAACGGCTCGATCACCAGCGGCACCGGCCTCTTCCTCACCCTCTGGCTGATCCGCTATTTCGGCCTCGACTACACCCGCGCGGTCGCCTACACGCTGATCCTGTGCGGCCTGGTGTGGAACGGCACCGGCGCGCTGGTGCTCGGCGTCATCGGTACCGTGGCGTGGGACTGGATGCCGGCGCTGCTGGCGGGCTCGATCATCGGCGGCTATCTCGGCAGCCACCTGGCGATCCGCAAGGGCAACCTGTGGATCAAGCGCTCGTTTGAAATCGTGACGATCCTGATCGGCCTGAAACTGATTTTTGGCTAGGGCCTGTTCACGCTCATTTCGCAGACGTGAAGTGGGCGTGACCGGCCCTAATCGTCGCTGCTGTGGATGCGGTTGCGGCCGTCGTGCTTGGCCTGGTAGAGGGCTTCGTCGGCCGCCTTGATCAGGGTGTCGCCGGTTGGGTGGAGCGGGTAGGTGGCGATGCCGCCGCTGGCGCTGGTGCTGAAATGGGCGTCGCCGTAGGGATGGCGGATGTGCGCGAAATCCTGGCGGATGCGATCCATGACGGCGTAGGCCTGTTCGGCGTCGGTGTGCGGCAGGCCGATCAGGAATTCCTCGCCGCCATAGCGGCAGAGCAGGTCCTGCTTGCGCAGCCGCTGCTTGAGCAGCCACGACAGGCTGCGGATGACCTGGTCGCCGACGGGGTGGCCGTAGGTGTCGTTGACCTGCTTGAAATGGTCGATGTCGAGCATCACCACCGATAGAAACCCGCCTTCGTGCGCCACGCCGGACAGCATCGCGTCGAGCGCGTGCTTGCCGCTGGAATGGTTGAGCAGGCCGGTCAGGCTGTCGTGGTACAGGGTGCGGCGCAAGGCGCGGTAGCGCTCGATCTTGCTCTTGACGATGGCGTTGAGGAACACCGGGTTGAACGGCTTGGTGAGGAAGTGGTCGCCGCCCAGCCGCATGGCGTCGACCTGCAGGGCGACGTTGGTTTCGCCGGACAGGTAGACGATGGGGGTGCAGAGGAATTCGCCGTGCTGGCGAATGATGCGGGCGACTTCGACGCCGGTGCAGTTCGGCATGTACATGTCCATCAGGATCAGGTCCGGGTGGAATTGCTTGAGCGCGTCGAGCGTCTGCTGGGGATCGTTGACGATTCTGGACACGATCTGGTTTTCTTCCAGCGTGCGGCGGATGAAATGGCCGGCGGTTTTGGAATCCTCGACGATCAGCACGCGGTAAGGCTCCTGATCATGCTGTTCGTTGAGCTCCAGGAGGTGTTCGACGATGGCATGCGTGGGCGTGCCTTCCAGCAGGCAGCTGTCGCAGCCGGCGCCGAGGGCCTGCTGCAGCGGCTCGAAACCGGAACGCATGCCGAGACTGATCAGCTGTCCCATCGCAAACCGTTGCCGCAGCGCCTGGATCCGGCCACGCCATTCGGTTTCCGGCAGCTTGCTCAGGTCGAGCAGCAGCAGGGGCGCAATGCCCATGTCGTCCGGCAAGGGCTGTTCCCAGGAAATGAACGACGCGTCCATGCCGAAACAGCCGAGCTGCGCCTGCAAGGCCTGCCAGGCGGACGGCTCATGGCCGATCAGCCAGGTTTGGCCGGCCCGGATGTCCTGGGCAAGGTGCTGCGCGTCGGGCAGCTGTTCGGCCAGATCGGCGCTGGCGCTGGCATGCGTGTGCGTCATGCGTTGCAGCGCGAGGACGCGTTCGTTGAGATCGTCCAGCGCGGCTTGCGGCAGCGGATGCGCCACGTCCTTGTTGAACTGGGTCAGCGTCACCTGCTCCAACTGGTGGCTGGCGTGGTGCAGGGCGGTGATGCCCTTGTCGATCAGGAACTCGGTGAAGCTGTTGATCGATACCGCCAGCTCGACGAAATGCTCGAAACTCGGCAGGCCGCGATAGCGCTGCCACGTGTTCGACAAGGCCTGATTTTTTTGCAGCAGCGCTTCGGGGGTACAGAGCATGGCGTGATGAATAAACAGTCTTTATGTTTTTATGGATATCGATTATCACGCTTTATTGCACGGACAGGCAGTCCCTGCGACGGATCATTCCTTGCCGCCTTCCTGCTCCAGCCGCAGGTACTGGTTGTAGGCATTCACCCGGTTGGCTTCCTCGAAGGCCGGCAGCGTGCGGTAGGCCGACCAGTCGACCGCGTCGTAGGCCTCTTCGAAGGGAACCAGATTGCGCGCGGCTTCGCCCATCTGGCTGCGCAGGAAAATCAGATAGTCGCGGGTGAACACGAGGTCGGCGCCCGGGGTGAGCGAGGGCGCGCCGTGGCCGGGCACCAGCACCCTGGGCTTCGAGCGCGATCAGCTTGTCGAGCGCGGCGATCCAGGCGCGGCTGTCGGCATCGCCGACGAAGGGCACGCGGCCGCGAAACACCAGATCGCCGGCGTACAGCACGCCGTCTTCCTTGCACCAGCATCGCCATGTCCTCGCTGGAATGCGCCGGACCGACGTGGCGCAGGACGAAATGCACGCCGCCCATCTCGAAGTCGGTATCGCCCGGCAGAAAACGATCGGCTTCCAGCAGCCGGGTGGTGTCGTCCACCCAGGGAAACAGCGCTTCCTTGCGCTGGGCAAAGCGTTCGGCCGCGCCCTCGCTGCGGGTGGTGCCCTCGGCGGCGCGGTGCGCCCAGATTTCGGCGCCCAGTGCCTTGAAGACCTGCAGGCCATAGTAGTGGTCGGCGTGGTAATGGCTGACGATCACCCGCTTGATCGGCTGCGGGGTGATCTGCGCGGATCAGGCCGACCAGTTTTTCGGCCAGCGGCGGGCTGGCCAGCGCATCGAACACCACTACGCCGTCGGCGGTGACGACAAATCCGGCGTTGGACATGAAGCCCTGGTTTTCGCTGGAGGCCGCACCCGGCAGGCCTTCCACAAAATAACTGTGGGCACCGAGCTTGACGGCCTGCATCGGCACGCTGACCTCGTCGGGATTCGCCCAGGCGGCGGGCAGGCTGAACAGGCACAACAGGGCAAGCAGGAAACCGTGCATGGCGGGCATCCCTGAACACAGTGATGGAACATTATAAATAGCATGGATCGTCATCCAGGCGCAGGGGCGCAAGCGCCGGCAGGCGTGGCTGTGATATCTTCAAACCTGCAAGAGGGAGTGTGATCCGTGTTCAAAAAACAGTGGCCGGCGTTTGTGCTGGCGTTCGTATTGCCGCTGCTGGCGGTGTTCTGGTGGTGGGGCGGGTTCAACGCGGTGAGCGTGAGCGAAACCGAGGCCGGGCCCTATCGTTATGCCTATCTCGAATACGACGGCCCGATCAGCAACATGCGCAAATCGCAGCGTGCGGCACTGGACAAGTTCACCGCCGCCCAGGTGGCGGCGGGCGACACCATCAACGTGATTCTGACCGATCCGCGCGCCGCGCATGGCAAGGTGCGGGCGCAGCTGGGCTACACCCTGGACGAATCGGCGACGATCCCGCCGGGACTGATCGAAGGCCGCATCGAGCGCCGCCCGGTCTACGCGGCACAGGTGCAGGCGGCGGTGCTGCTGGCGCCGTCCAAGACCTACCAGGCGCTGGCCGACTGGCTGGAGCCGCAGGGCAAGACCATCACCATGCCGACGGTGGAGTTGTACCGGCCAGGCGGGCCAGAACTACCGGATCGGCACCTTCACCCTGGAGATGAATCGCTGATGGCCTTTTTCTCCGTTCTCGCCGCCGTCGCCCTCGAACACCGGCGTCCCCTGCGCCAGCCGCTGCCGCATTACCAGCAGTACGCCCGCTTCACGCAATGGCTGGAACACAAATTCAATGCCAACGAATTCAGCCACGGCGCCATTGCCTGGGCGCTGGCGGTGTTGCCGCTGCTGGCGGTCGGTGTGGGGGGTGTATGCGCTGCTGGAGGATCGCAGTCCGTTCCTCGGCTGGGCGTGGAATGTGGCGGTGCTGTATCTCACCCTCGGATTCAAGTATTTCAGCGACGATGCCGAGCGCATCGCCGGCCTGCTGCGCGCGGGCGAGCTCGACGCGGCGCGCGCGCAGCTCATCGCCTGGCGCGGCGGCGACGCCAGCCAGTTCAGCGCCGACGAACTGGCGCGCGTGACCATCGAACAGGTGATGGCGGCGAGCCATCGCCAGATGTTCGGCGTGCTGCTGTGGTTCGTGCTGCTGGCGCCGCTGGGCCCGGTCGGCGCGGTGCTGTTCCGTACCTCATCGATTCTGGCGCGGCGCTGGGTCGTGTCGCGGGGACGCTTCGGCGAGTTTGCGCAGCGCGCCTTCCATGCCATCAACTGGCTGCCGGCGCGGCTGACCGCACTGACTTACGCCATCGCCGGCAACTTCGAGGACGCCACCTTTTGCTGGCGCACCCAGGCGCCGGGCTGGCAGGAGCAGGAGGAAAGCGTGGTGCTGGCGGCGGGCGCCGGCGCGATGGGGGTGCGGCTGGGACAGCCGCTCAACGTCAGCGGCGAAACCGTGTGGCGCCAGGAACTGGGCACCGGCCAGGCACCCGATGCCGACAGCATCGACAGCGCGGTCAGCATGATCTGGCGCGGACTGGTGATCTGGCTGGTGGCGGGCTTGCTGGTGGTGGTGGCGGGCTGGATAGGCTGATTCATGCTCAATGCGCTGTGGGTCGGCTTCTTTGTGGCCGCCTTTCTCATTGCCGCGTTCAAGCTGCTGGTGCTGGGCGACGCCGAGGTGTTTGCCGCGCTGGTCAAGGCGCTGTTCGACAGCAGCAAGTCGGCATTTGAAATTGCCCTGGGACTGACCGGCGTGATGACGCTGTGGCTGGGCGTGATGAAAGTCGGCGAGCGCGCCGGCATGCTGGAACTGCTGACGCGCTGGCCTGGCGCCGCTGTTCAGGCGCCTGTTTCCCGAAGTGCCGGCCAATCATCCGGCGCTCGGCGCGATGACCATGAACATGGGCGCCAACATGCTGGGGCTGGACAACGCCGCCACGCCGCTCGGCATCAAGGCGATGCAGGAACTGCAGACCCTCAACCCCACGCCGGATACCGCCAGCGACGCGCAGATCCTGTTCCTGGTGATCAACACCGCCTCGGTGACCCTGCTGCCGGTGACCATCTTCACCTATCGCGCGCAGCTCGGCGCGGCCGACCCGACCGACGTGTTCGTGCCGCTCCTGATCACCACCTATATCGGCACGCTGTGCGGACTGCTGGTCACCGGCATGTATCCAGCGCCTGCATCTGTGGAACCGCGTCACCCTGGCGTATCTGGGCGGCGCGACCGCGCTGATCGGCGGACTGGTGGCGTACTTTCGCAGCCTCGATGCGGCCGAGATGACGCGGCAGTCGTCGATCCTCAGCAACGTGCTGCTGTTCGGCCTGATCGTCACCTTCCTGCTGATGGCGGTGCGGCGCCGGATCAACGCCTACGAGGCCTTCATCGAGGGCGCGAAGGAGGGCTTTCACACGGCTGTCACGATCATTCCGTATCTTGTGGCGATGCTGGTGGCGATTGCGGTGTTTCGTGCCAGCGGCGCGCTGGATCTGCTGATGGGCGCGGTGCGCAGCGGCGTGCTGGCGCTCGGGCTTCGATACGCGCTGGGTCGACGCGCTTGCCGACCGCCCTGATGAAACCGTTTTCCGGCAGCGGTGCCCGCGCCATGATGATCGACACCATGCAGGCTCACGGCGCCGATTCTTTCGCCGGGCGTCTCGCGTCCATCGTGCAGGGCAGCACCGAAACGACGTTTTACGTGCTGGCGGTGTACTTCGGCGCGGTCGGCATCAAGCGCGTGCGCCACGCCGTCACCTGCGGCCTGCTCGCCGATGTCGCCGGCATCCTTGCCGCCATCGGCATGGCCTATCTGTTTTTTGGTTCTGTGCAATGAAAACCTACGATACCCTCGCCGCCGTCGATCTCGGCTCCAACTCCTTCCGCCTCGAAGTGGTGCGGGTGGCGGGCGACCAGTTGTATCCGCTCGATTCGCTGAAGGAAACCGTGCGCCTGGCCGGTGGCCTGACCGACGACAAGCGGCTCGACGACGCTACCCAGGCGCGCGCGCTGGATTGTCTGCATCGCTTCGGCGAACGTCTGCGCGGGCTGTCGCCGGAAGCGATCCGCTGCGTGGGCACCTCGTCGCTGCGGGTCGCCAAGAATGCCGACGTCTTCATTCCCAAGGCCGAGATCGCGCTCGGCCACCCGATCGAGATCGTCGCCGGGCGCGAGGAAGCGCGGCTGATTTATCTGGG
Organism: uncultured Hydrogenophilales bacterium; assembly: GCA_963818665.1. Taxonomy (GTDB): domain Bacteria; phylum Pseudomonadota; class Gammaproteobacteria; order Burkholderiales; family Thiobacillaceae; genus Thiobacillus. The sequence continues at coordinate 8,099 of CAWFTM010000021.1, forward strand.
CGTCGCGCATTCCCTGACGGCCTCGCCGGACAAGCGCCTGGTGGTCGACATCGGCGGCGGATCGACCGAATTCATCATCGGCCAGGGGCTCAAGCCGCTGGAGCGGGAAAGCCTGCACATGGGCTGCGTCAACTTTTCGCGGCGATTCTTTGCCAACGGCGTGCTCGACAAGAGCGCATTCAAGGCCGCCGAAATGGCTGCGCGCGTCGAGGTCGAGCGCATCGCCCGCGAGTTTGCGCCGGGCAACTGGCAGCAGGCGGTGGGCTCGTCCGGCACGGCGCGTGCACTGCGCGAAATCCTCGAACAGAACGGCTGGTCGGCGGGTGGCATCACCGCCGACGGCCTCGCCCTGCTGCGCACCTATTTCATCCGTGCCGGCCATGTCGACGCCGTCGAGCTGGCCGGCATGACGCGCGACCGCCGCCCGGTCATTGCGGGCGGCTTTGCCATCATGGCAGGGCTGTTTGCCGAGCTCGGCATCGAGCACATGACCGTGGCTGAAACCGCCATGCGCGAAGGCATCCTCTACGACCTGCTGGGGCGCTTTCACAAGCAGGACATGCGCGAAGCGACGGTGGACGAATTCATGCGGCGCTATCACATCGACACCCAGCAGGCCGCACGGGTGAAGCGCGTCGCCCTGGCCTTGCTGGCGGGTGCCGGCGGCGGCGAGGAGAACGACGAGCGCTTTCTGGACTGGGCGGCACGGCTGCACGAAATCGGTTTGTCGGTCTCGCACGGCGGCTACCATCGCCATTCCGGCTACATTCTGGAAAACGCCGACATGCCCGGTTTCTCGCGCTCCGACCAGTCCCGGCTTGCGCTGCTCGCACGCGCGCAGCGCGGTGCGCTGACAAAAGTCCCCGAATTTGCCGAGGCCACCTTGCCGGAACGCGACCGGCTGCTGGTGTGGCTGCTGCGGCTGGCCGTGCTGCTGTGCCGCAGCCGGTCCGAACCCCGGCTCGACGGCATGCAGGTCGAAGCCACCGGCCGCCGCTTCCGTCTGCAACTGCCGGCCGGCTGGCTCGACCGCCGTCCGCTGACCTGCCGCGCGCTGGAGGAAGAAGCCGGATACTGGGCCGCGGTGGGCCTGAAATTTCCATTTGGCTGAAGTCAGGCAGCGCGGCAAACCGGAAGTGAGGCACGCATCATGATGTGGCTACTGTGGGGGGTGGGTGCAATCGCCAGCGTCATGCTCATGCTGCAGGCCTGGATCTGGCTGCAGACGCGGCGCATGCGCGGACGGCCCGCGCCCGACACCGCCCACGTCGATGGCGCAGCGGCGGCCGACCGGGTGCGGGTGTATTATTTTTACGGTGCGCATTGCGGCCACTGTCGCAGCATGACCCCGCTGGTCGACCGCCTGCGCGAAAGCCATCGCAATCTGATCAAACTCGATATCGCCGACGCGCGCGGCCTGGCGCAGGCCTTTGGCGTGGCCGCCACCCCCGGCCTGGTTCAGGTCGTCGATGGCGTCATCCGGCGCGTCCAGCTCGGCGGCATGAGCGAAGCGCGCCTGCTGACGCTGCTGAGCGCTTGAAGGGCCTGACTTCCCCGTAAGCGAGTCAGCCTCACCGGGAGACGCAGTCGCAACTCAGGTCTAGAATTAGGGACAGAGTTGTCCTGAAAGAGGCTGTCATGACCACCACACTCCACCCGCAAGGGGCAGGCCGTGGTTCTAAAGACGCTGAAGCGTCAAGAACCACGCTCACCATCGACGGCAACGAAGCCGTTGCCCGCATGGCCTACCTCGGCAACGAGGTGATTGCGATTTATCCCATCACGCCGTCGTCCAACATGGGCGAGTGGGCCGACGAGTGGGCCTCTCAAGGCAAGCCCAACCTGTGGGGGGCGGTGCCGAAAATCATCGAGATGCAGTCGGAAGGCGGCGCGGCCGGCGCGCTGCATGGCGCGCTGACCTCCGGTGCACTGGCGACCAGTTTCACCGCCAGCCAGGGCCTGCTGCTGTTCATTCCCAACCTGTACAAGATCGCCGGCGAACTGACGCCCTTCGTGCTGCACGTGGCGTCACGCGCAGTTGCTACCCACGCGCTGTCGATCTTCGGCGATCACTCCGACGTCATGGCCTGCCGCGCCACCGGCTGCGCCATGCTCGCATCCAATTCGCCGCAGGAGGCGCAGGACTTCGCCGTGATCGCGCAGGCGGCGACGCTGGCCGGACGCATTCCGCTGATCCATTTCTTCGACGGCTTCCGCACCTCGCACGAGGTGGCGAAGATCTCGGCGGTGGAAGCCGACACCGTACGCGCCATGCTCGACCCCAACTTCATCGCAGCGCACCGCACCCGCGCGCTTGTCGCCGGAACATCCGGTGCTGCGCGGCACCTCGCAGAATCCGGACGTGTTTTTTCAATCGCGCGAGCGCGCCAATCCCTTCTACGACGCGTTTCCGCAGATCGTGCAGGATGCGATGGACCGTTTCGGCGAATTGACCGGGCGGCGCTACCAGTTGTTCGACTATGTCGGCGCGGCCGATGCCGAACGGGTGATCGTGCTGATGGGTTCCGGCGCCGAGACCGTGCACGAGACGGTGGAACATCTGCTGGCCCGCGGCGAGAAGGTGGGCGTGCTGAAGGTGCGGCTGTACCGGCCGTTTTTGCCGACCGCGCTGCTCGCTGCGCTGCCGCCCTCTGCAACATCCGTCGCCGTGCTCGACCGCTGCAAGGAGCCGGGTGCCGATGGCGAGCCGCTGTACAAGGACGTGGTGACCGCGCTGGCGCAGGCGGCGGCGGACGGCACGCGTGCCATGCCGCGCGTCATCGGCGGCCGCTATGGACTGGCGAGCAAGGAATTCACCCCCGGCATGGTCAAGGCGGTGTTTGACGAACTTGCGGGGAGTGCACCGAAGAGGCAGTTCACCGTCGGCATCCACGACGACCTCACCCATCTCTCGCTGCCGTGGGACGAAGCGTTCCGCACCGATGCATCGCATCAGCTTCAGCATGCGGTGTTCTGGGGCCTCGGCGCCGACGGCACGGTGTCGGCCAACAAGAACTCGATCAAGATCCTCGGCGAGGCCACCGACCTGCAGGCGCAGGGCTATTTCGTCTACGACTCGAAGAAGTCCGGTGCGGTGACGGTGTCGCACCTGCGCTTCGGCCCGGCGCCGATCCGTTCGGCCTATCTGGTGGAGGCGGGCATGGCCCACTTCGTTGCCTGCCACCAGCCGGTGTTCGTCGAGCGCTACGACCTGCTGGCGCACGCCGCGCCCGACGGCGTCTTCCTGCTCAACACGTCGGAACCTGCGGATCGGGTGTGGCGCACGCTGCCGGAAACCATGCGTGCGCAAATTGTCGAGAAACGCCTGCAGCTGTGGGTGATCGACGCCTACGCGGTGGCGGCCGAGGCCGGCATGGGACGGCGCATCAACACCATCATGCAGACCTGCTTCTTCGCCATTTCCGGCCTCCTGCCGAAGGACGAAGCGATCGCCGCGATCAAGCACGCGGTCGACAAGACCTATGGTCGGAAGAGCAAGCGGCTGGTGGAACTGAATTACCGCGCCATCGACGCGACGCTGGCACATCTGCGACAAGTCGCCATCCACCCAGCGGGTGCAATCGACAAAGCGCCGGAATCGGTATCGGCCGACGTGGCATCTGCAGCCATTCCCGACTTCGTGCGCGACCTCACCCTGCCGATCTACCAGGGCCACGGCGACCGCCTGCCGGTGTCGCTGCTGCCCGCCGACGGCACCTGTCCGCTCGGCACCGCGCAATACGAGAAGCGCAACATCGCGCTGGAAATCCCGGTGTGGGAGGCCGATCTCTGCACCCAGTGCGGCAAGTGCGTGTTCGTCTGCCCGCATACCGCGATCCGCGCGCGCGCCTTCAGCGCCGAGGCCGTCGGCCAACGCGCCGCCCACCTTCAAGCACGTGCCGGCGAAGAGCAAGGACTTCCCGGCCGGCACCCATATCAGCTACCAGGTGGCGCCGGAGGACTGCACCGGCTGCGGCGACTGCGTCGAGGCCTGCCCGATCCACGACAAGTCCAACGTCTCGCGCCGGGCGGTGAACATGGCGCCGGTCGGGCCGTTGCGCGACCCCGAGCGCGACAACTTCGCCTTCTTCCTGCGCCTGCCCGAGTTCGACCGCGGCTTGATCAAGCACGGCACCATCCCGGGATCGATGCTGCTCGATCCGCTGTTCGAGTTTTCCGGCGCCTGCGCCGGCTGCGGCGAAACGCCTTATATCCGGCTGGCGACGCAACTGTTCGGCGACCGCATGCTGATCGCCAACGCCACCGGCTGCTCGTCGATCTACGGCGGCAACCTGCCGAGCACGCCCTACACGGTGAACGGCGCCGGGCGCGGCCCGGCGTGGAGCAATTCGCTGTTCGAGGACAACGCCGAATTCGGCCTCGGCATGCGGCTGGCCGCCGACCAGCTGATGGACTACGCGAAACAGCTGGCGCGGGAACTGGCCAGCGACATCGGCGGCGACCTGGCCGAGGCGCTGGTCAACGCCGACCAGCGCGAGGAAGTCGGCATCGTCGAACAGCGCCGGCGCGTTGCGCTGCTGCTCGACAAACTGGCGGCCTCAACGCACCCGCGCGCGCAGGAACTCGCCAGCGTCGCCGAATGGCTGATCCGCCGCTCGGTGTGGATCATCGGCGGCGACGGCTGGGCCTACGACATCGGCTACGGCGGCCTCGACCACGTGCTGGCGCTGCCGTACGACGTCAACATCCTGGTGCTCGACACCGAGGTGTATTCCAACACCGGCGGCCAGACTTCCAAGGCCACGCCGATCGGCGCGGTCGCCAAGTTCTCCGCCGGCGGCAAGGCCACCGCGAAGAAGGACCTCGCCAAGATCGCCAGCGACTACGGCCATGTCTACGTCGCCACCGCGGCCTACGGCGCCAAGGACGTGCAGACCCTGCGCGTGTTCCACGAGGCCGAGTCGTATGCCGGCCCCTCGCTGATCGTCGCCTACAGCCCCTGCATCGCCCACGGCTACGACATGCTCTACAACCAGCGCCAGCAGGAACTGGCGGTGAAGAGCGGGCACTGGCCGCTGTTCCGCTTCGACCCGCGGCTGGCGGAGGCGGGCGGCAATCCCTTCAAGCTCGATTCCGCCGCGCCCAGCCAGCCGGTCAAGACCTTCATGGAATCGGAAACCCGCTTCGCCATGTTGCAGCGCAGCCATCCCGAAGCCGCGCAAGCGTTTCCTGCAGCAGGCGCAGCAGGACGCCGAGCGGCGCTTCAGGATGTACCAGGACATGGCCCAAGGCCATGCCGTCGAACCCAAACCGGGAGCCTGACATGATCGACCTTTCCACCGACTACCTCGGCCTCAAGCTGAAAAACCCGCTGGTGCCCTCGGCCTCGCCGCTGTCGCGCGACCTCGATACCGCATTGCGACTGGAAGACGCCGGCGCCGCTGCGCTGGTGATGTATTCGCTGTTCGAGGAAGAGTTGCGGGCGGAAGACGCGATGATGGATCGCTTTCTGCTGCATGCCGGCATCGGGCATGGCGAGGCGGATGGGTTTCTGCCCGGTTTTGGCGAATTCCAGAGTGGTCTGGAACGCTATCTCGACCACCTGCGGCGCCTGAAGTCGCGCCTGGAAATCCCGGTGGTGGCCAGCCTCAACGGCGTTTCCCCGTCCGGCTGGGTGGAGCTCGGCCATGCGCTGCAGGAAGCCGGTGCCGATGCGCTGGAGCTCAACGTCTATCACGTCGCGGCGGAGATGCTGGAGTCCGGCGCGGCGGTGGAGGCGCGCTATCTCAGCCTGCTGCGCGAGCTGCGCAGCGCGGTGAGCCTGCCCATCGTCATGAAGCTGTCGCCGTTCTTTTCCTCGCTGCCGCATTTCGTCAAACAGCTGGAGCTGGCCGGCGCGCAGGGCGTCGCCCTGTTCAACCGCTTCTACCAGCCGGACATCGATCTGGACACGCTGTGCGTGGTGGACCAGTTGCACCTGTCTTATCCAGACGAGGCGCTGTTGCGCATCCGCTGGCTATCCATTCTGCACGGCCGCACCCATCTGACGCTGGCAGCCACCGGCGGCGTGCACAGTCACGAAGAGGCCATGAAGCTGCTGCTGGTCGGCGCCGACGTCGTCCATCTCGCGTCCTGCCTGCTGCAACACGGCCCGGCCCGGCTCACACAGATCCTGCACGACATGGAAGGCTGGATGACCGAGCATGAATACGTGTCGGTCGCCCAGCTCAAGGGCAGCATGAGCCAGAAAAACCTGTCCGATCCCGCCGCCATGGCGCGTTCCAGCTACCTGCGTGTGCTGGACAGTTTCTCGCCGCGTCCCGGGGTGTGGTCCTGAATCTGCAGGCCCGGCCAGCGGATCACAACCCCAGTTCCGCGTCGGTCGCGCTGTATTCGTACTTGTTCTTCGGCGGCCATGGACGGGTGCGCCAGTCGGGTTCCAGGGCCATGGACGATTTGCTGCGTCCCGGCAGCACGGCACCGTTACCCGCACCCTTCGAATAGTCGTAGTAGAACTTGATGATCTCTTCCCGCGTCGCCTGCTGCGCGGCCGGATGCGCAACGCAGGCGTCGATCCACCGGCGCACGCGCGCGTAGCGTGCCTCGTCGGGCAGTTCGAAATCTTCGTAGTACTCCAGAAACCAGAAGCGCTCGAAGAAAGGCGTGAACACCGTCTCCGCCCAGCCGAATGCCTCGAACAGGAACGGGCCCTCGGGGGCATGCTCCAGCAGAAAGTCGTTCAGCTGCGCGTATTGCGTCAGCATGCCTTGCCTCAGCGCTTCGCGGCGTGCGGGGTCCTGGCTCATCAGCCAGCCATAGCCCTGGCTGAAAAACTCGCCGTCCATCCGCGTCAGCATGTTCTCCACCGCGCGCCGGTAAGGATCGCGCTGGGCGACCGGCCGCTCCGGGTAAATGTCCTCCAGGTACTGCAGGATCACCAGGCTTTCCTTGATGATGCGGCCGTCGGCGGTCTCCAGCACCGGCAGCGCCGTGGTGCCGCGGGTCTTGTGCAGCAGCCAGTCGGGCCGCGGCCGGGTGATGTCGATCACCTGAAAATCGATTTCGTCGCGGCGACCCTTCAGCGTCAGCAGAATTTCCAGCCGCTGGCAGAACGGGCAGACGGGGATGTGATAAATGGTGGGATGCGTCATGGTTGCAGTCAGGCGAGCGCGCTCAGGAAGAAGAGTCCAGACGATAGCGCAAACCGATCGCCTCCAACCTGTCTCGACCTTGAAATTCGTGTCGGAGAATCCCGCGGCAGCAGAGTCTGCTCCCATTTGTTCAGACGCTTCCTCCTGTCACAACACAACCTGGGCGCCCAGTTCCACCACCCGGTTGGGCGGCAGGCCGAAATAATCCGCCACCGTTCCCGCGTTGCGCGACATCGCGATGAACAGCTTCTCGCGCCACCAGGCCATGTCCGATTTCTTGCGCGGAATCAGGGTTTCGCGGCCGAGGAAGAAGGTCGTGTTGTCCAGATCGCAGGCCATGCCGGCGTCGGTGCAGCGATGCAGCGCGCCGGTCAGGTCGGGGCGATCCATGAAGCCGAAGAACACCTCCACCCGGTGATAGCGCTCGCCCAGTTGCGTCACTTTCACCCGCCGCTCCACCGGCACAAAGGGCTCATTGGCGAAGTTCACGTTGAGCACCACCACCCGTTCATGCAGGCACTTGTAATGCTTGAGACTGTGCAACAGGGAATGCGGCACCTGCTCAGGATGCGGGGTAAGGAACACCGCCGTGCCCGGAACCGTGGGGATGTCGGCGCCGCTCATGCTCTGCACGAAGGCATCGAGCGGCATGGCATCGCGGTCGCGCCGCGCCTTGAGCAGGTCGCGGCCGCGTTTCCAGGTGGTCATCAGCAGGAACAAGACGCCGGCGAAGGCCAGCGGGAACCAGCCGCCATCGGCGATCTTGCTCAGGTTGGCGCCGAAGAAGGCCAGGTCGATGAGCAGAAACACGCCCAGGATCAGCAGGCTGCGCGCGCGGCCCCAGCCCCAGGCGCGACGCGCCACCACATAGACCAGCAGGGTGGTGATGATCATGGTGCCGGACACGGAAATGCCGTAGGCCGAGGCCAGGCTCGACGACGAGCCGAAGCCCAGCACCAGCGCCACCACCGCGAGGAACAGCGCCCAGTTCACGCCCGGCAGGTAGATCTGGCCGCGGACTTCGCTCGACGTGTGCTGCACCAGCATGCGCGGCGTGTAGCCCAGCTGGATGGCCTGATGGGTGATCGAATAGACGCCGGAAATCACCGCCTGCGAGGCGATGACCGTGGCCGCGCCCGCCAGGATCACCAGGGGATACAGCGCCCAGTCGGGCGCCATGTGATAGAAGGGGTGGGCGATGGCCTCCGGCTCGACGAGCAGCAGCGCGCCCTGGCCGAAGTAGTTCAGTGTCAGCGCCGGCAGCACCAGGCCCAGCCAGGCCAGCCGCACCGGCTTGGTGCCGAAGTGGCCCATGTCGGCGTAGAGCGTCTCGGCCCCGGTCACCGCCAGAAACACCGCGCCCAGCGAGAAGAAGGCCACGCCCGGCTCGGCCAGAAAAAAGCCCAGCGCATGGTGCGGCGACAGCGCGGCCAGCACGCCCGGGCTGTGCCAGATATTGGCGATGCCGAGTATCGCCAGCACCACGAACCAGAGCGTGGTGATGGGGCCGAACAGGCCGCCCACCCGGCCGGTGCCGTGCCGCTGCACCCAGAACAGGCCGAACAGGATGCCGATAGTGAGCGGGATCACCCAGGGCTTGAAGGCGGGCGTCGCCACCTCCAGTCCTTCGATGGCGGACAGCACCGAGATGGCCGGCGTGATGATGCCGTCGCCGTAGAACAGCGCCGCGCCGAACAGCCCCAGCAACACCAGCGCGCGCGCCTGCCGGGCATTGCGCGTGTTGCGTTGCACCAGCGCGATCAGCGCCATGATGCCGCCTTCGCCGTTGTTGTTGGCGCGCATGATGAAGGCGGCGTATTTCACCGACACCACCAGCACCAGCGTCCAGAACACCAGCGACAGGATGCCGAGGATGTTGTCCGGCGTGATGGGCACCGGATGATGCGTCCCGCCGAAGACTTCCTTGATGGCATACAGCGGGCTGGTGCCGATATCGCCGTACACCACGCCGAGGGCAGCCAGGGTCAGGACGGGCAGGCGGGTGTTGTCGGGAGCTGAAGTCATGGTGCGTTCCGGTTAAGCAGGAGTCGCCATGCTGGCAGGGCGCGTATAAAAACGGTGTAAACGCGTGCGGGGTGATTGCGTACCTGTCCCGCTCAGATTTCCATGCGGTAGCCGACGCCGGTTTCGGTCAGCAGATGCTGCGGCCGGGCCGGATCGGCCTCCAGCTTGTGGCGCAGCCGGCCCACGTAGACCCGCAGCGTGTGGCCGCCTTCGCTGTGGCCCGGCCCCCACACCTCGCGCAGGATCTGGCGGTGGGTGAGCACCCGGCCGGCGTGGGCGATCAGGAAAGTCAGCAGGCGGTATTCGATCGGCGTCAGGTGCACCGGATCGCCCGCCCGGCTGACCGCGCGCCGGTCGAGATCGACCGTCACCTCGCCGAAGCGGAACAGCGGCTCCTCCGCAGCGCCGGCGGCAACCCGGCGGCGCAATTGGGCGCGCACCCGGGCCAGCAGTTCGGCCATGCCGAAGGGCTTCACCAGATAATCGTCGGCGCCGGCATCGAGCGCGGCCACCTTGTCCGGCTCCTGTCCGCGTGCCGACAGGATGATGACCGGCGCTTTCGAGCGCGCCCGGAACGGTCCGATGAAGTCGAGGCCGTCGCCGTCCGGCAGGCCCAGGTCGAGCAGCACCAGATCGGGGCCGAGGCGCGAAGCGGCCACGCCGACGTCGAGCCGGCCGGCTTCCTGCACCGTGCAGCCCTCGCTTTCCAGCGCCAGGCGCAGGAAGCGGCGGATTTGCGGATCGTCCTCGACGATGAGCACCCGGGTCATGCGGCCTCGGCTTCCTCGCCGATCACCGGCGGCGTGCCCAGCGGCAGGGTGAAGCTGACGCGGGCGCCGCCGTCCGGCTCGCTCTCCGACCTCCAGTTTTCCGCCGTGCGCGGCGACGATGGCCTGGCAGATCGACAACCCCAGACCGTTGTGCGCTGCCGCACCGGATGCCGCCTCGGGCGGGAATCCCGGGCCGCTGTCGCGCACGCTCACCTCGGCCGCCTCGCCGCGCACGCGCGCTTCGATCACGACCGGGGTGCCGGGCGGCGTATGTTTGGCGGCGTTGTCCAGCAGGTTGCCGAGCACGCGTTCCAGCAGCACGGCGTCGAATTCCAGCAGCGGCAGATCGGGGTCGAGGTCGACCGACACCGGATGCGTTTTCAGCACCGGCCCCAGCCGCTGGATCGCGGCGCCGACGATTTCCTCCAGCGGCTGCCATTCCAGATTGAGCGGCTGCCGGCCCTGCGTCAGCCGCGCCAGTTCCAGCAGGTTGTTCACCATCTCGGCCAGGGACCGGGACTGGTCGCGCAGCGCGCGCGCCGTCTCGTCGTGCGGCGGCGGCAGCGGGGGCTGGGCCAGCGCAAGCGTGTCGGCCAGGCCCACCAGCGCCGCGAGCGGCGTGCGCAGATCGTGCGACAGGCTGGCCAGGATCGAATGGCGCAGCCGCTCCGCCTCGGCCTGCATGCGGGTTTCCTGAACCATTTCGACATACCGTAAACGCTCGCGCGCCACTGCGGCGAGCTGGCCGGTGACGAGCGCCACCGCCAGCATCACCGCGAAGGTGATCAGATGCTGGGCATCGGCCACCGCGAAGGAAAAATGCGGCTGGATGAAAAAGAAATCGAACAGCGCCACCGCCAGAAACGCCGCCAGCAGCGCCGGCCCCCGCCCCAGCAGCCAGGCCACCAGAAACACCGCCAGCAGAAACAGCATGACGATGTTGGCCGGGTCCACCCAGGGCACCAGCAGCCGGGCGATGGCTGCGGTGACCAGGCAGGCCAGCACCGCGCCTGTGTAGTTCCAGACACGCCGGTGCAGCGGTTCGGTGCGATGGCCTGGGGCCTGCGCTTCGCCTACCGGGAGGTTCGTCGACTTCATGCGGCCATCTGTCCGCTACGTGCCTGCGCGCCGTGCAGTCATCAGGAACACCGGGTAGTCCCGCGTCCCGCTCGCGTGGTCCTTGGCAATGCTGAACACGGTCTGGAAACGGACATCGGCAAACCCCGCCTGCGCAGCGCGCCGGCTCAGGTCGGCGCGGTCGAAGCCATGGTGGACGTCGACCTCCGGGCCGTGGAACGAGCCGTCTTCCTGGTCCAGGTCGGCAATGCAGAGGTGGCCGCCGGGCTGCAGCAGGTCGTGGAAGACGCGCAGGATGTGGTCGGTGTCGGGCACGTGGTGCAGCGTCATCGCGGTGACGATCAGGTCGAAGCGCTGCGCCGGGGGCGGGTCGATCAGCAGGTCCAGCTTCATCGGCGTCATGTGGGTCACGCCTTGCGCGGCGATTTTTTCGGCCACCACATCGAGCATCCCGCTCGAACTGTCCGCCAGCAGGATGGCGCCGAGTTCGTCCTTGAGCGGAAACGACAGCAGGCCGGTGCCGCAGCCGTAATCGAGGGCGCTCATCCGGCGGTTCAAGGGCACGGCCTGGCGAATGGCCTCGGCAATTTTCAGCCCGCGTTCGCGGAACACCGGGTTGTCGTCCCATTGGCGGGCCTTGCTGTCGAAGTGGGCGGCGTCGAGCTGGGTGATGGGTTGAGAGCGGGACATGATGATGGGGAAGTCAGTGCGCCCGCAGGCAATGAGACAAGTGTAGCGAACAGTCAGGAAATCGGAGTCATCCTGCCGCGTCGAGGGCGGGGGCGCGACGCACTCGGCAGGGTCGGCGACGAACAACCAGCCGATGGCGACGCAGACCGGAACCGCCAGGAACCACACGGACTGCGACGTGATGGCCTGACCGACGAATCCGATCGCGAGCCCCAGCGCAATGCAGGCAAGCAGCAGCAACAAGCGCCGTGCAAGCGAAGCATGCGCCGTGATGGCATCCCTCTGTTTCGGCAAGTGCGCCTGGGGATGCGGTTTGGTTGGAATGGGCTTCATGTGGCTGACCTGTCGTTCAAATTAGGCGCAAAGAGGGAGTATGAAACGAAGGCGGGTCCTTTGTTTTCACTGTGACGGAACTGCGTCAACTCATGTGGCTGCCAGAGATACTCGAGCCTGAGCTGCCACGGCCCTTACGACACTCGCTCCATGTACGCAACGCCTTCGCCATAGGTGGAAAGCTTGGCTTTCAGTGGCGCTGATGGCGGCACCGCCCGAAAGCCGTAGCGTTCCCAATAGGGTGCGGAGCGTTGCACGGCGATGAGGCTGGCGCATCCAAGGTCCAACTCGCTCAACCGAGTCAGGAACGCTTCCACCAACGCGCGCCCGGCGCCAGATTTTCTTGCGCGCGGCGTTACCGCAAGGTCGTGCAGATAGAGGCAATCGGGCGAAGATGGCAATCGACACGTCTCGGCATTCAGCATGGGCGGATTCGATGACTCCCAGGGCAAGGCGAAAAGGTAGCCAACGGTGTCGCCCGCGAGCGATGCAATGAAGCATGTCGACGGAGAAGCCCTGAGTTTTGCGTGGAGGGATTCCTTCGACTCGGGCGTCAGTTCCGTGTAACAGACGGCTTGAATCTCCAGCACAGCCGGGAGGTCGGCCGCCGTCATCATCCGAATATCAATGAAGTTCTGCATACAGGATACTTGCTAGCCCAGGCCCCGTTCAAAACACGTCAGCCGAACATCCACGCTGAGCGACAGGGCCGTCAACGCAGCGGCCGCCGCGCGGCCCTCGGCGCTGGCGCGGAAGAGATGCGGCGTCATCGCCAGCAGGTCGGCAATCTGCCCGGCGCTGGTCAGTTCGATCGGGAAGCGCAGCGTTTCCGTCGGCAGGCGGCTGAAGCCTGCCGGGGTTTGCAGCTCGGCCGGGCGTTCCGGCTTCAGGCTGGGGTAGATGATCTCGCGCAGTTCGCGCAGATGGTCGGGCCCGGCATCGACCTGCACCAGCAGGCCGCCCGGCTTGAGCACCCGCGCAAACTCCGCATACACGGGGAAGCCGAACATGCACAGCACCCGATCCAGCGTGCCCGACAGCACCGGCAGCTTGGCGTTGCTGCCCACCACCCAGCTGGGTCGCTTGTCCTGCTTCGCCGCCGACAACACCGCCCATTTGGAAATATCCAGCCCCAGCAGCGCCAGCGTTTGTCCATCCCCCACCGCTGCGGCCAGCTGGCGCAGGTAGTAGCCTTCGCCACACCCGGCATCGAGACAACTGATCGTTGCGTCAGCCGGCAGATCGGCCAGCACCGCCCGGCTCACCGCAGCGGCAATCGGCTGGTAAAAGCCGGCCGTCAGAAAACGCCGCCGCGCCGCGACCATCTCCTTGCTGTCGCCCGGATCGCGCGAGCGCTTGTGCTGCACCGGCAACAGGTTGGTGTAGCCCTGGCTGGCGATGTCGAAACTGTGGCCGGACGCGCAGGTCCAGGCGGAACCCGTGCAATGCAGGGGCGTGCCGTCCAGCGGGCAGGCGAGCGCCTGGAATGGGGTGATGCTCATTGATTAAGGGGTTTACGCCGAGGGCTGCAATGCGGCCTGCATCGCCTGCTCGCTCACCGGGTAGGTGCAACACGGCATGGACGGGAAACAGTTCCAGCAGCTTGCCGATATGGGGTTCTTCACGGGGATGCATGAACACGATCATCTTCGCCTGCGGCGCAAAGCGTTGCAGGGACCTGAGCGTGACATCCAGATTGGAGACGTTTGCGCCGGCGTAATTGTTGCCCCAGCCGTAAATGAATTCCCCCACGAAAAAATCCGGCGGCTGTTTCTGCAACGCCCGGTGAAGATTGCGGGCAGAGTCGAAACGCTCCGCCGCAATGCCCAGCTTCTGATACAGGGCGCTGAAATCGGGGTGGAAGGGGGATTCGATCAGGGAAAAAAGCGTTTTCATGCTACTGCCGTTTATTTAAAACTGTGGTCTGTCCCGTATTGTTCACGAAGCCCAGGCTTTATGCGTTGCTGGATGCTGCAGGCGAAGTGCTCACGGTGGAAAAGCGGGTGCGGGGGTAAGGTCGCACCCTATGGCTGTTTATGCGGAGCCTTGAATGCCTCGCCCCCAGGCAGCGGGTTCGAACCCGCATCATCCAGCCATTTAAGCACGCGCGTTTGCATGTAAGTGTAGAAGGGGTTGTACCTCAGGCGCAGCAGCCACTCTCCGGGAATCTTCAACAGGCCGCGCTCCCCCTTGATCGCCAGATCCCCGAGAAACACCTGGCCATCGTCCTCGGGTGGCTGCTGGCCGTAGAGCCGGTCGTCGGGCGGAAAAGGCAAGGCCACATGTGACAGGGAGACGACCCCCCTCGGCCAGTCAAGGCCGAGTTGTTCCATTTCGGATTTTTCCTGTGAAAACGGCGGCTTGTGTCGCGCCACGACACGGGTACTGTATGGATTCTCGTTTCCGACAAATGTGACGGCAAACGGCAGCTGCGGGTCGAGCATCAGACGATTGGTCAACGGGCCCGGGTCGTCGACCAGAAATTTCGACTTGATGGCTGCATTGCGGTTGATATCGAACAACACCAATTCATTACGACCGGCGGGCAGCCCCATCAGCAGGCGGGTGACGACGGCATCGGTGGTCACCGTCGCATCAACCGTGGACTTGAGCACCAGGATAGGCGGCAACCGCTCGACCGCTGCCGGGTCGCGGACCAGAGCCTGCATGCGCCTGTCCAATTGTGTCGTGATGCGGTGGACCTGGGCACCGGCATTGGTCGCGAAGGAGTTGTACTTGTAGGGATCGAACTCGTCCATGACCGACAGGTAGGCCAGTCCACCCAGTCCGGGCAGTACCGCCATGGAATTCTTGAACCCGGCAAGCGCAGTGGCCGGGTGGACCCTGATGGCCGGCGACATCAACACCAGGCTCGCCGGTACCGGTACATCACCCGCCTCCAGGGCATCGAGGGTGTAATTCATGGCCAGCGCCGCACCCGAGGAATAGCCGATGATGTGGAGCGGTTTCGATCCCGGCTCGGATGCCAGATGTTCCATGCTCAGCTTGACCGCGGCCGCCATGTCCTGCCAGGTCACATGTCTGAGGCCCGATGGCACCGTGCCGTGCCCCGGCAAGCGCAGGGCGACGACATGGTAACCGTGCTGGTTGAGCGTCTGGCCGAGTGCGCGCATGGTGTAGGGTGAATCCGACATGCCATGCAAGAGCAGCACGCCGCCGATGGCCGATTGACGGGTCAGTTCGAAGCTGTGATTCCATTTGACAGGTCGATGTTCCGGGTCTGCAGCGCTACCGTAGCTGTAACGTTCCAGCATGTGCGCGGGGCCGCGCTCCGTCCTGTCGTAGATGACATCGTCCAGTTGTTTGTACAGCCTGTCTTCCAGCGCAAGATAGTCGTCGAAGTTGCGCACCTGCCCATCTTCCACCATGGCTGCAGTGAATTCTTCTGTGAGCACTTCCGTATGCCAGGGTTTCAGGGACGGGCCGCTGCTGCACCCCTGGACGAAAACCAGCAGCACGGCAAGCAACCGGAATTGGGCGCATCGAGCCAGAAAGTGGTTGGTTCGGTCGGTCATATGTCTCTCATACTGTCGTCAGCGCCGGTAAAGCGCAAGAACACGTCGTCGAAAAACTCCGGGGTCTCCAGGCTGAAATTGTGAAAGTTCCGGGTCCGGTTCACCGGCATCACGTCCACCAGCGACAGCTGGTCGCTGCCCGGTTCAAGCAACTCGACCACGTCCGCAGCCTGTTCAACCTGGCCGGGGTTAGCGGGATCCAGCGTGCTTTCGCCCAACCGCAGGCCGCGATTGATGACACGGCTGACCAGCAGGGCTCGATCATTCGACGAGACGTAGACCCTGATGTGCTGATGTGTCTGGCCCTTGCTGGTATTCATGACGGTGGTGACGCTGATCGGCTTCAAGCGCTATCGGAAGACGCTGGATTGAGGTGGCATTTCAGCGCGGCCTGATCAACAATTCGCGAGACAAACGTCAGACGACACTCACCCGATGAGTTTGCATCCGCGAGCTGCTCCTGCAAGATTGGAGCGAAATTTTCGATGGCGAACTTTGTATGGAGGCCTCATGTCCAGATCCCCGTTTAACTCCGAAAGCGAATCGGACTGCCTCAGGGCCGCCCCCGCTGAGCGCTACGATGCCGGAAGGTCGCGGCGGGAAGACGTTCCCCTGGAGGCCCATGTCGAGGCTGCGCCGGAAACCGGCCGCATCGATTCACTGACCATTCTGGCCGAACAGAACAAGACCCGACTCGCTGAACTCGTCCCGCTTCGGTATGGCCGAATGAGCCGCACCCCATTCACCTTTCTGCGTGGGGCAGCCGCCATCATGGCAAGTGATCTTGCGGCCGGTGCCAGGACCAACCTGCGGGTCGAACTCTGTGGCGATGCCCACCTGGGCAACTTCAGGTGGTACTGCGCACCCAATCGGGAACAGGTATTCGATCTCAACGATTTCGACGAGACTCTGCCCGGGCCCTTCGAGTGGGACGTCAAGCGTCTCGCAGCGAGCGTCACGGTCTCTGCCCGGGCAAACGGCTTTTCCAGTACGCAGGCCCGCGCCGCCACGCGGTCTGCGATGCGCTACTACCGCAAGTTCATCGCCGAGGCATCGGAACTCGGTCCGCTCGATCTGTACTATTACCGCTTCAAATCGCAGGCCGCGCTGGAGCGTATCGAGAAGCACGGCAAGAATCATCGGAAATGGAAAGAGGAGGTTCTGGCAAAGGCCACTCGCAACAACAGTCTGCGGGCCCTCGACAAGCTGACCGCCGTCGTCGACGGTCGACGCGTCATCGTCCCCGATCCACCGTTGATCGTCCGCGTCGATGACGTGATCGCCGCAGCCGAGTCGGACGCAGTGGGTCAGTTTCTGGACCGCTACCGCCAGAGCCTGCCGCTCGACCGGCGCATGCTTCTCGACCGGTTCTCGGTGGTGGACATCGCCCGAAAGGTCGTCGGGGTGGGGAGCGTGGGCATCCGCTGTCTGATCGTGCTGCTCGAGGCCGGAGATGGCACGCCCCTGTTCCTTCAGTTCAAGCAGGCGATGCCATCCGTCCTCGAAGCCCATCTCGGGGCCAGCGCCTTCGAGCAGGCAGGTCAACGTGTTGTCGAAGGGCAGCGCCTGATCCAGGCAACCAGCGACGTTCTCCTTGGCTGGGCGCACTGGCAGGAGCCGGGCGGACAGGAGATCGACTTCTACTTCCGCCAGCTCTGGGACGGCAAGGGCAAGATCGATATCGAGGAACTCGGGCCCGACCGGCTGGCAGCCTACGCCAGCCTGTGCGGAAAGACCCTGGCCTACGCCCATGCGCGTTCGGGGGATGCCATGACGATCCGCGGGTACATCGGTGAGGACAAGGCCTTCGACGACATCATGGTCGAATACGCCGACCGCTATGCGGACATCACTGAACGCGACCTTGCGCAGCTCTGCGAGGCAATCGACGACGGCGCGATAGAAGTCGTGCGCGATATCTGAGCCGGATTGCGCGTTACGCGGCCCTGGGAAAGCGCTGATTAATTCCGTTCGTGGTGAGCTTGTCGAACCATGAAGGAGCACAACCTGGGACAGACCACGGTTTTTAATAAAGCGGTTTGCAAGACTGCCTGAAGCCCGGTTCAGTTTTGCCCATTTTTTCGGGTCGACCGTAACAGGGCAGAGGGAAAACGCAGTTTGTCCTCTGTTATTCTGCATTGCGAAGACTCCCAACCCAATACGCTATGCGAAATCTAATCAGAAATTTCCAGTCCTACTGGCTAGCGGACGCCAGTTTCGTCACCTTGCTGATCGTGCTTATCGCCGCAGTATTCGTACTTCCGGTAATCATGGAAATCAGTGGTCACGGCGTACTGCTGTTCAACATACTTTTGCTCAGCGTTTTCTTTTCAGGGATATTTTCAACACGCAGCGTGGGGCTCATAGCCGTTTCCGCAACGCTGTTCAGCATTCACCTGGCGTTGCGACTCATTCGTTTCGGAGAGAACCCGTATTCATTCTTTGTCCTGGAGAATGTCATAGGCATCGCCAATGCGCTGGTATTCATTTACATCAACCTCCAGTTGCTGTTTCGCGACCAGATCGTGAATACCTACCGGATTGTCGGAGCGGTCAATGTCTACCTTCTGTTGGCGCTAACGGGGGCGCTGACTCTGGAAGTCATTCATGCCGCGACCGGCGTTTCCCTGGGTGGCGACGTCGTGCTGAGCGGGAAGGACGATGATTATGTTTACTTCATTTACTTCAGCCTGGTTTCACTGACTACCGTGGGCTTCGGAGACATTTATGCGGTGAGCACTCCCGCCAAGATGCTGGCCACTTTTTTATCCACTCTGGGCGTCCTGTTTCCGGCCATCGTCATCGCTCGCCTGGTCGGACTGGCTTCCGCCGGCGCTGACCGGCGTTAAAAGAGGAGCGGGGTAAAAAGGGGGGAGTTCAGACCACGGTTTTTATTCAAACAGTTTGCAAGGCTGCCTTAAACCCGGTCCATTTTTTCCCGTATTTTCTGGTCGACCGTAACAGGGTAGAGGGAAAAAAGTGGTCTGTTCCCTGTTATTCGCGATATCTGATCCGGATCACGCCGTCAGAAGACTAAGCGGACAGTTCCCCGGCAAGAACGCTGCGTGGCAGCACCGAGATCGCCATGTGCTCGGCCACACTGTAGAGGCGCCGCAGCCTGTCGAGTATCTCGAGTTGCACGCGGTGCTTGAGCAGGCGATCCGGGTCGTCACCGGCGAGACGTGCGGCCTGTTGCCGGTGAAACTCGGAAGTGAGTTCCAGGATCGCGTCGCGACTCGCGACAACGGTCTGGGCCGCCCGCTCGTCCTTCTCCACCAGCGCCCGCAGCGCGGAATGCGCTGACGCCTGGATCGTCTGGAACAGTCGCTCCAGCAGATCGGTGGTCTCTTTCGAAGGGGTGGTGTTCGCCTCCTTCAGGGTCTGGGCCAGCGGGGCCAGTTCGCGGCTGATCGCCGCACTCATGTTCTCGATTTCGCCGGTGGCGGCAACCAGCCGTGCATGCTCGTCAGATTCGGCGTCGCTCAATTCGGCACGCCCGACATGTTGCAGGTAGTCGAGCACCGCTTCTCGCAGCACCACGATCTGGTCATGTTGCTGCGACAGTTCGCTGATATCCCTGGCTTCGAGGGCCGACCTGACCTTTGCCAGCATGCCTTCGGTCAGTTCCGCCATGTGGCCGAGCTCCATCCGCGCACGTTCCAGGGCCATCGATGGCACCTGGATCAATTCGTCGTCGAGATACCGGGGGCGGATGATTGCCTTTTCCTCAAGCTTCCGGTCCGGGATCAGCTTGATGGCCATCGCCGCAAACAACGCGGCGAACGGCAGGAAGATCAGCGTGTTGGCAGTGGCCCAGATGGTTGCGGCATTTGCGATCTGGCGCGGCACCTCTTCGGCGAGCCGCTCCACACCCTGCAGATGCGCCGCCACCGGCGAAACCATCTCGGCGAGTCCCGCGAGCTGCGCGATGAACGGCAACCAGATCACGGCACCCAGCACATTGAACAGGACATGCACGGCTGCCGCGCGCTTGGCATCCTGTGGCTTGCCGATCGCGGCGAGTATCGCCGTGATTCCGGTGCCGATCTTTGCCCCGAACAGGATCGCGATACCTGCCGGCAGGGAAAGCAGCCCCTGGGTCGCCATGACCACCGAGAGACCTATGGTTGCCGAGGACGATTGCACCAGTGCCGTAAACACCGCGCCAGCGAGCATCCCCAGCACCGGATTCTGCAAGGATTGCAGGAGTTGCGGCAAAGCCCTCGTGCGTGCGCAGCGGCGACATGGCCGAACCCATCGTGGCCATGCCATAGAAGATCAGACCCAGCCCCATGAACATCGCGCCATAGTGGCGTGCGACGCCCTGCTTCAAAATGAAGGTCATGGCAAAACCGATGGCGATAAGCGGATAGGCCAGGGCGGTCGTGTTGAACGCCACGATCTGTGCCGTGATCGTGGTGCCCACGTTGGCACCGAATATCACCCCGACCGACTGCACCAGGGTCATGATCCCGGCACTCACGAAACCCACCACGAGTACCGTGGTCACCGACGACGACTGGATCACCGCGGTCACGAGGGCCCCGGTGATGGCACCCAGAAATGCGTTGCCTGTCAGTTTGGCCAGCAGCGCGTTCATCTGCTTCCCGGCGGCGGCCTTCAAGCCGTCGGTCATCTTCTCCATGCCGTACAGGAAGAGCGCGAGTCCGCCGAGCAGCTCGATGGTCATCGTCAGGGGGTCTAGTTCAGTCATGATCAACCTCGCTGCAATTGTGCAATTTAAGGGGCCAGGGTCGGATTGATTTCATAGGGGCCCTCTAGCGCTGTTGACGACAGGTGATTACTCATGGTGTTTGGCATTCTTTGCACTATTGTGGCGTCAGCAGAGAAATTGGAGATTTGATAAGTCGTCCGTGCCGCCACGGGAGAGAGGTGTGATGTGGTCAACTGTGATGTCTTCTGTTGAATTGCATCCCGGGTGCGCGCAAGGAAAGACCTAACGTTCATGCAGATCAGTCGATCTCGCGTTGAAATCAGCACGTAGTTTTTGTGTGAATCTGTTTTGCATCAAGTGAGGCCTGGGCAAGCTGTTATTGTTGTTCTACTTGATGGAGAAGCTGAAGATATTTATCAGGCTCGTAAATCTGCTGGTTAATCCAGCCCAGCATGCTCCACCGTCACTATCGTCATATGTGCATAAGCCAATTTCACCAAATCAAATAAGTGTTGCGGTGACGCGTTAAGCGATTCCTTGCCAACCATTACGCCAACATTTGGTGCGAACATCAGAAGTGTCTTGAAGAATCTGGCCCGTCATTGAACAGCGCAAGCATGTTGAGGAAGTTTCTCTTCTAGAGGCATAACGTTAAAGGTAGGATTGCAGCAATTGGCAATGAACTGAGCGACCGTAACTGCTGCAACTGAGCCCAAGGAACAATGAAAAAGCGCGACTGATCTACTCAGTCGCGCTCGGAACAACAGCTAAGGTCATTCGTGTTTCGACATGGCTCAACACGAACGGCCTTTGCTCTTTATCAACCCGGCAGCATCGCCAGCAACCCATTCAACCGCCGCACAAAACTCGCCGGATCGTCGAGCTGGCCGCCTTCGGCCAGCAGCGCCTGCTCGAACAGCAGGTTGGCCCAGTCGGCGAAGCGGGCGTCGTCGGATTCGCTGTTGAGGCGCGTGACCAGGGCGTGGCTCGGGTTGATCTCCAGCGTGGGCTTCACCGTGGGCGCGGCCTGGCCGGCGGCCTTGAGCAGGCGTTCGAGGTTGGCGCTCATGTCGCCTTCGCCGGTGACGAGGCAGGCGGGTGAGTCGGTGAGGCGGTGGGTGACGCGGACGTCCTTCACGCGCTCGCCGAGGGTGGTCTTGATGCGCTCGACCAGCGGCTTCATGGCGTCCTCGGCTTCCTTCTGCGCGGTCTTCTCGGCTTCGTCTTCCAGCGCGCCCAGGTCGAGGCCGCCCTTGGCGACGGACTTGATCGGCTTGCCGTCGAACTCGGTGAGGTTGCTCATCAGCCATTCGTCGACGCGGTCGGACAGCAGCAGGACTTCGATGCCTTTCTTGCGGAAGATTTCGAGGTGCGGGCTGTGCTGGGCGGCGGCGAAGCTGTCGGCGGTGATGGTGTAGATCGCTTCCTGGCCTTCCTTCATGCGGCCGATGTAGTCCTTCAGCGACACCACTTGCGCGTCGGTGTCGGTATGGGTGGAGGCGAAGCGGAGCAGGGCGGCGATGCGTTCACGGTTCGCATAGTCCTCGCCCGGGCCTTCCTTCAGCACCTTGCCGAAGGCGTTCCAGAATTCGACGTATTTCTCCGGCTGGTTCTCGGCCAGGTCTTCCAGCAGGCCCAGCACCTTTTTCACCGAGCCGGACTTGATGGCTTCGATGTCGCGGCTGGATTGCAGGATTTCGCGCGAGACGTTGAGCGGCAGGTCGGCCGAGTCGATCACGCCGCGCACGAAGCGCAGATATTGCGGCATCAGCTGCTCGGCGTCGTCCATGATGAAGACGCGGCGCACGTAGAGCTTGATGCCGTGGCGCTTCTCGCGGTCGTAGAGGTCGAACGGCGCATGCGAGGGCACATAAAGCAGCGAGATGTAATCCTGCTTGCCCTCGACGCGATTGTGCGACCACGCCAGCGGCGGCTCGAAGTCGTGGGCGACGTGCTTGTAGAACTCGGCGTATTCCTCGTCCTCGATGTCCTTCTTGGCGCGCGCCCACAGGGCGGAGGCGCGGTTGACGGTTTCGTCATCAAGGGTGGGCGTCTCCACGCCGTCCTTCCATTCGGTCTTCTTCATCACGATGGGCAGGGTGATGTGGTCGGAATAGGTGCGGATCACCGACTTGATCTTGTAGTCGGAGAGGAACTCGTCCTCGCCTTCGCGCAGATGCAGCACGATCTCGGTGCCACGGCCGGGCTTGTCGACGGTTTCCAGCGTGTAGTCGCCGGCGCCTTCGGATTCCCAGCGCACGCCGTGCTCGGACGTGAGGCCGGCGCGACGGGTGGTCAGGGTGACGCGGTCGGCGACGATGAAGGCCGAGTAGAAGCCGACGCCGAACTGGCCGATCAGCGCGGCGTCCTTCTTCTGGTCGCCGGACAGCTGGCTGAAGAATTCGCGGGTGCCGGACTTGGCGATGGTGCCGATGTGCTCGATGACTTCCTGCCGGCTCATGCCGATGCCGTTGTCGCTGATGGTGAGCGTGCGCGCTTCGCGGTCGAAGGCGATGCGGATCTTCAGCTCGGGGTCGTTTTCGAACAGCGCGCCATCCGACAGGCCCTCGAAGCGCAGCTTGTCGGCGGCGTCGGAGGCGTTGGAAATCAGTTCGCGCAGGAAAATGTCCTTGTTGGAATACAAGGAATGGATCATCAGCTGCAGCAGCTGTTTGACTTCGGCCTGGAAGCCCAGGGTTTCTTTGGTGGTGGCGGACATGCCTTGATCTCCCGTTACGTACAAATGAGGTGAACGGGAAATGGGGGCGGGGTGGGCAGGTTTCAAGTCCCTGCGTCCATGTCCATCGGCCTGTCATTCCGGCGCACGCCGGAATGACAGCACCATTTCATCGTCGTCAGAGGCTATACATAAAGAGTCCTTTTTGTGCATCCGGACCTACCGGGGCAAGGGACGAAGGAGGTGCAACATGGAACGCAAATACATCGATTGCCGGGACTACCCGAGCGAAATGGACTGCACAGTGTTGATGTCCGCCGACAGCGAGGACGAGTTGCTGGAGGCGGCGGTGCAGCACGCGGTGGCCGTTCATGGTCATACCGACACGCCTGAATTGCGCGCAACACTGCGCACGATGTTCAAGGAAGAAATGAAGAAGGCGGCCTGAGCCTCGCGCGATTGAGCGGAGTGGGCAAACCGACGGATCGGTGGCTTGCCTTGGGCAATGTAGCGGGCTGCCGGTCCCGGCGCGTTTGGGCTTACTTCTGTTTGGTCAGCAGCGCCAGCAGTTCCATTTGCGCGTTGTAGGGCTTGCTGCGGCGCGGGGTGCGGCGGCGGAAACTGCCGTCGGACTGCATCTCCCAGGCCTGCACGTTGTCGCGCAGATAGGGCTTCAGACCTTCGGCGATGACGCGCTTTTTCAGCTTGGGGTTGAGGACGGGGAAGCAGGTTTCGATGCGGCGGAAGAAGTTGCGATCCATCCAGTCGGCGGATGACAGATAGACCAGTTCGTCGCCGTCGTTCCTGAAGTAGAAAATCCGCGTGTGTTCGAGGAAACGGCCGACCACCGAGCGCACCCGGATGTTGTCCGACAGGCCGGCGATGCCGGGCCGCAGCGCGCATACGCCGCGCACGATGAGGTCGATCTTCACCCCGGCCTGCGAGGCGGCATACAGCGCGGCGATCACTTGCGGTTCCAGCAGCGCGTTCATCTTGGCGACGATGGCGGCGGGCTTGCCGGCAGCCGCCAGCTCGGCTTCGTGTCTGATCGCGGCCATGACTTCGCTGTGCAGGGTGAACGGCGATTGCCACAGGCGCTTGAGCTTGCCCGCCTTGCCGAGGCCGGTGATCTGGGTGAACAGGCTGTTGACGTCCGCCGTCATCGCCTCGTCGCAGGTCAGCAGGCCGAAGTCGGTGTAGAGGCGTGCGGTGCGCGCGTGGTAGTTGCCGGTGCCCAGATGCGCGTAGCGCCTGAGCTGGCCGTCTTCGCGGCGGATGACCAGCGCCAGCTTGGCGTGGGTCTTGTGGCCGACCACGCCGTAGATGACGTGCGCGCCGACTTCTTCCAGCTTGGCGGCCCAGTTGATGTTGGCTTCCTCGTCGAAGCGCGCCAGCAGTTCGACCACCACGGTGACTTCCTTGCCCGACAGCGCGGCGCGGATCAGCGCCTGCATCAGTTTCGAGTCGGTGCCGGTGCGGTAGACCGTCTGCCGGATCGCCACCACGTTGGGGTCGGCGGCGGCCTGCTCGATGTAGTCGATCACCGGCTGGAACGATTCGAACGGATGGTGCAGCAGGATGTCGCCCTTCCTGATCTGGGCGAAGATGTCCTCAGTCTTGGCCAGCCGTGCGGGCAGCGCGGGGGTGAAGGGCGTGAATTTGAGCTCGGGACGATCGACCCAGTCGGGCACCTGCATCAGGCGCACCAGGTTGACCGGGCCGTTCACCTGGTAGAGGTCTTCGCGTTCGAGTTCGAATTGTTCGAGCAGGAAGGCCGCCATCGCTTCCGAGCAGTTGTCGGCGACTTCCAGCCGCACCGCCGCGCCGAAGTGACGCTGCGGCAGTTCGCCCTGCAGCGCTTCGCGCAGGTTCTTGGTTTCTTCGTCGTCGACGAACAGGTCGGAGTTGCGGGTGACGCGGAACTGGTAGCAGCCTTCCACCTTCATCCCGGTGAACAGTTCGCCGACGTGGGCGTGCAGGATCGACGACAGGAACACGAAACCGTATTCGCAGCCGGCAATCTCTTCCGGCATGCGGATGACGCGCGGCAGGGCGCGCGGCGCCTGCACCACGGCGGCGCCGGAACTGCGGCCGAAGGCATCGCGCCCGGACAGTTCGACGGCGAAATTCAGGCTCTTGTTGAGCACGCGCGGGAAGGGGTGCGACGGATCCAGCCCGACCGGCGTCAGCACCGGCATCAGTTCGCGCTCGAAATAATCGCGTATCCACGCCGTCTGGGCTTCGTTCCAGTGGGTGCGGCGGAGGAAGTGAATGCCGCGCTCGGCCAGCGCGGGGATGACTTCGCGGTTGAACAGTTCGTATTGGCGCGCGACCAGTTCGTGCGCCATGGCCGAAACGGCACGATACTGCTGGCTGGGCGTCATGCCGTCATTCGAACGCTGGGTCGAGTGGGCGCGGATCTGTTCCTTCAGCCCCGCCATCCGCACCTCGAAGAATTCGTCCATGTTGCTGGAGACGATGCAGAGGAATTTCAGCCTTTCCAGCAGGGGCACATCGGCATCGTCGGCCTGGGCCAGCACGCGGCGCTGAAAGGCGAGAATGCCGAGTTCGCGGTTGATCAGGGTGTCGGGACTGGGAAGATTCATGGTCTAGGATTCGTGAACAGGCTCAATCATAAGCGGCGGCCTTTGCCGGAACATGACATTTATATGACAACTTTTCACCCGGCGGGCCACCCCGTCGAAATTGAACTGAAGCTGGCGCTGCCGCCGCAGCAGGCCGACCGCTTCGTGAAAATCATGGCACGGCGGCATGGCGCGCCCGTGCGGCAGCAGGTGCTCACCCGATATTTTGACACCCCGGACTGGGCTTTGAGCGCGCAAGGCATCGCGCTGCGGGTGCGGCGCGTGGGGCGGCGCTGGCTGCAAACCCTGAAAACCGAGGGGGTGCGGCAGGGCGGCCTGTCGCAACGCGCCGAATATGAAATGGCGATCACCGGAGGCACGCCGGACTGGAGCCGCTTTCCTGCCGAGGCGCTGGCGCGGGTGCCGCAAGCCTTGCGTGCGAATCTGGCGCCGCAGTTCGAAACCCGTTTCAGCCGGACGGTCTGGCAGCTGGCAGGCCGGCAGGGCGCGGCCATCGAAGTCGCGCTGGATGTGGGTGAAGTGCAGGCCGGCAGCCGCCGCCAGCCGATTTGCGAAATCGAGCTCGAACTCAAGGCGGGGCAGCCGGATACCCTGTTCGAACTGGCGCTCGACTGGGCGCAGCAGCTCGACTGCCTGCCGCTGGACACCAGCAAGGCCGAACGCGGCGTGCGGCTGGCGCGCGACCAGAACCCGGCGCCGGTCAAGTCGGTGGCGGCGGTGCTGGATCGCCGCATGAGCGTGGAAGCGGGGTTCGTCGCGATGTGCCAGGCCAGCCTGGCGCAGTTTCAGGCCAACCTGCCCGGCGTGCTGGCATCCGGCGACATCGAATACGTGCACCAGGCGCGGGTGGCGCTGCGGCGATTGCGTGCGGCGGTGCGCGTGTGTCGCCGGGTGTGCGTGTTGCCGGAGGAATTGATGGCGGGCTTGCGCGCACTGGCCGCCGCGCTGGGTCCGGTGCGCGACTGGGACGTGTTGTGCAGCGAAACGCTGCCGCCGGTCGCGCAGCACTATGCGGACGCTGCCGTCTGGCAGCAGGGCATGGCCGCGCTGGAGGCGCAGCGCGCCGAGGCACGCGCCGCCATGCTGGCAGCGCTCGCGCAGGCGCGTCCGGGGACCTGGCTGCTGGCGTTTCAGCGCTGGCTGCTGCAGCGTGGCTGGCGAGATGCGCCGGAAGCCCGGCGCTTCGCCCAGTTGTCGCCGCTGGCGCCGTGGGCGCGGCGGGTGCTGCACAAGGGGCAGCGTCGCATCGTTCGCGGCGCCCGCGCCTACGCTGAACTGCAACCCGCGCAGCGCCACGCCTTGCGCATTGCCATCAAGCGCCAGCGTTATGCCGCCGAATTCTTCCAGACGCTGTTCACCAAAGGCTGGCAGCGTCGATACCTGGCTGCCTTGTGCGATGCCCAGGACAGCTCTGGGACACCTCAACGATGCGCGTATCGGGCAGAAACTGGTGTCGCTGGCGCAGCCGGAGACGGGCCGATGGGGATCTTCGTGCAGGGCTGGCTGGCGGCGCAGCAGCAGGGGGCGGCGCTTGGCGAAAGCGCCGGGCATGTGAAAAAGCTGTTGAAATTTAGAGCCTTGTAGGGGACTTCGAACCGATCCGTGACAAGGATCACGGGTTTGTCATATTTCATTCTTCCGCCTGGCGCACAATAGGCAGGCGACATTCACGATCAAACATTATTCAAGGGCAGACTGGATGGACCTTATTTTGTGGCGGCACGCCGAGGCCGAAAACACGACACCCGATTTCGAGCGGGAACTGACCGGCCGCGGCCGCAAGCAGGCGTCACGCATGGCCGACTGGCTGAATCCCCGGCTGCCGCCGGACATTCGGGTGCTGGTGAGTCCCGCCACCCGTACCTTGCAGACGGCGCAGGCGCTGGGCCGCGAATACGAGCGGGTGCCGGCGCTGGCGCCCGGCGCCAGCGCCGAAGACGTGCTGGCCGCGGTGGGCTGGCCGCGTGCCGACTATCCGGTGCTGGTCGTCGGGCATCAACCCACGCTGGGACAGGTGGCAGCGCAGCTGCTCACCGGCCAGGCCGGCGATCTGACCGTGAAAAAAGGCAGTATCTGGTGGTTTCAGGGTCGCGGACGCGCAGGTGAATTGCAGGTGGTGTTGCGCGCCGTGGCCGCGCCTGACTGGTTATAATCTTTATGTGACCACTCAACCCATCCAGAACGAGACAGCCCTGCTGAATTCGACCACGCAGACGAGGTACGCGCAGTGCCGGCCTGGTTGAACAGTCTCCGCGACCTGATCGCGGAAGCGAGTCCGTTGCGGCGCTTCATGTTTGCCCTGTTGCTGGTGCTGCCGCTGGTCGCGCTGGCCGCCGCCTATCTGTGGCTGAACCCGACTCCTTATCGCGTGCTGTATGCGCAGCTGTCCGATCGCGCGGGTGGCGAAGTCATCAGCGCGCTCGAACAACTCGATATTCCCTATCGCCTGTCCCCTGCCGATGGCCACATCGAAGTGCCGGCCGAGCAGGTGCACGTGGCGCGCTATCGCCTGGCGGCGCGGGGGCTGCCCAAATCCGATGCCGATGCGCAGGATGAAGTCGATCGTGCGCCGCGCTTCGGCGCCTCGTCGCTGCAGGAACAGCAGCGCTATCAGCGCGCGCAGGAAATCGATCTGGCGCGCTCGATCCAGACGCTGGACGCGATCGAGCTGGCACGCGTCCATCTCGCCTTGCCCAGGGTCTCGCCGTTCCTGCGCGATGCGCCGCCCGCCACCGCTGCCGTGCTGGTACGCCTGCGCCCGGATGCGCAGCTGTCGACCGAACAGGTGACGACGATCCAGACCCTGGTGGCCGCCAGCGTGCCGCGCATGAAACGCGCCGACGTGCAGGTGCTGGATCCGCGCGGGGTGATGCTGGGTGGCGCACAGCCCGAGGTCGTGCAGTCGCAGCGCGTGCTGCTGGAACAGGATCTGGCGCAGCGCGCATTGGCGGTGCTGACGCCGTGGCTGGGCAAGGATCGCGTCAGCGTGCAGGTGACCGCGACCCTGGACGACAGCGAGACCCGGCAAACCGTCGAGCAGGTGCGCAACGTGGTGGTCGGCGGCCAGTCACGCCCGCTGGAAAAAACCGTGCGCACCACGCGGGTGCCGGAAGGCCGCATCCAGCGTCTGAATGCCATCGTGATTCTGGGCTTCGACGCCAGTGCCGCCGAGCTCAAGCGTGCCGGGCAACTGGCCCGTCAGGCGTTGGGAATGCTGCCCGCGCGCGGCGACAGCCTGAGCGTGTATGCCTTGCCTGTCACGGCGGCGGCACCGGAAGCGGCCACCGCGCTGCCGCCCGCGGCGGTGTCGATTCCGTCGCTTTCAATCCCGCAAGTGCAACCGCATCCCGCCCGCGCAGCCGGCAAGCGCGCCCGATTGGTCTGTGTGGGGGCCGGCCATCGCCGCCTTCGGCGTGCTGCTGCTGGCCGGCGGCTGGTTGCGGCAACGCCGGAGTCGCCCGCCCGAAGCGGCCGAACGGCCTCTGGACGATTTCGACGCCGAACTTGACGCCGTGCGCAGCCAGGCACTGGCCGATCCGCGCGTGACGGCAGATGTCATCAAGTTATGGATGCGCGCATGAGCAGCCGCATGAATCAAACCCGGATGCGCGCATGAGCCAGGCCGGAATCGAAAAATCCGCCGCGCTGCTGCTGGCCCTGGGCGAGGAGGCCGCGGCTGCGGTATTCCGCTACCTCAGCCCGCTGGAAGTCAGCCGCCTCGGCAGCGCCATGCGCGAACTGCACGTGTTGCCGCGTGAACGTGTGCGCGTCGTGTTGCGCGACTACGCCGCCGAGGCGGCCGAACAGACCGGGTTTGCCGCCGATACCGGACGTTTCCTCGACGAGTCGCTCAAGCTGGCACTGAGTCCGGAGCGCGCCCAGGCAATGCTGCAGCGACTGGGTACGGCGGGTGCCCAGGCACTGGAAAAACTGGCCTGGCGCGAACCGGCCGAGATTGCCGGCCTGCTGGAAACACAGCCGCCGCAGTTGATTGCCGCGGTGCTGGCGCAGTTGCCGCGCGATGTCGCGGCTGCGGTGCTCGACGTGCTGCCCGGCAAGGCGCGCGGCGACACCCTGCACAGTCTGGCGCATAGCGATGCACCCAGCCCCGACATGCTGCGTGAACTGAACGACTGGCTGGCCAGCCTGGATGCGGCCACGCCTTCGCAGGGCGAGGCGGCGGTCGCCAGCCTGCTGGAACAAATGAGCGTGGGCAGTGCCGCTGCCGCGCTGAGCCAGCTCGACCATAACGATGCGGAACTGGCCGCGCGCCTGCGGGTGCGCAATCTCGCCTTCGAGGATCTGGCGCAGTTGCCCGAGGCCAGCCGCAAAACCTTTTTGCGCAACATCGGCGCGCGCACCTTGCTGCATGCGCTCAAGGGTAGCGAAGGACAGGTGCTCGCCGCGCTCACTGCGGTGATGAGCCCGACCGCCGCGCAGCGCATGCGCGATGATCTGGATACCCTGGGTGCGGTGCCGGTTGCCGCGATCCAGGCTGCGCAGGACGAGGCCGGCGCCACCTTGCGCCGATTGGCGGCGGAGGGGGCGATCCTGTTCCCGGAAGAGGAGGCGGCATGAGCACGCATGACGATCCCACCCGCATCACCACGGCATTCGAACAGTGGGAAGTGGTTGAACTTGCTGCGTCTGCGAGCGAGCCATCGACACCGGTCGCGGATATCGAAGCCGAACTGAATGCCCTGCGCGAGGCCGCGCGGGCCGAGGGTTATGCCGAAGGGCTGACGCGCGGGCTGGCGGAAACCGAGCAGGCCAACAAGCGGATGAAACAGCTGATCGAGAGCTTCGGTTACACCCTGGACAACCTCGATTTCCATCTGGCCGAGATGGTGCTGGACCTGGCGCTCGATGTGGCGCGCCAGGTGGTGACGGGCGAGCTGTCGGCACGTCCGGAACACATCCTCGATGTCGTCAACCTGGCGCTGAAACAGATGGCGGAATCCAGCCGCGAAGCCCGTTTGCTGCTGAATCCGGAGGATGCCGTGCTGGTGCGACCGCATCTCGATCAGGTGCTGGACAAGAACCGGCTGCGCATCGTCGAGGATGTGCGCATCGTGCGCGGCGGCTGCATGATCGAAACCTCGCAGGGCGACCTCGACGCCACCTTGCCCACGCGCTGGCGGCAGGTGGTGCAGGTGCTCGGCTCCAACCAGAACTGGCTCGAATAAGCACATGGAACGCACCGTCCGCCTGCGCGAATACCTGGCCGACTGCCGCCGCGCGGTGAGCTGGGCGACGCCGATCGCCAGCAGCGGACGGCTGACGCGGGTGTCGGGTCTGGTGATGGAAGCGGTGGGCCTGCGGCTGCCGGTGGGCAGTCAGTGCCAGATCCAGATTCCCGGCGGGCAAAGCATCGAAGCCGAAGTGGCGGGGTTTTCCGGCGACCGCCTGTTCATCATGCCGGCCACCGATATCTACGGCGTGATGCCGGGCGCACGAGTGATTCCCGACAACCCGATGGCTGCGCAGCCGCCGCGTCTGGGCATGCGCTACGTGCTGCGCCGCCGCGCGCAGGATCG
Organism: uncultured Hydrogenophilales bacterium; assembly: GCA_963818665.1. Taxonomy (GTDB): domain Bacteria; phylum Pseudomonadota; class Gammaproteobacteria; order Burkholderiales; family Thiobacillaceae; genus Thiobacillus. The sequence continues at coordinate 39,137 of CAWFTM010000021.1, forward strand.
GGTGCGTCAGGTGCCGGTGGGCGAGCGCCTGCTGGGACGCGTGCTCGACGGTGCCGGGCGGCCGCTCGACGGTCTCGGTCCGTTGTCGCTGGAGCGCCGGGTGCCCTTGTACAGCCGTCCGGTCAACCCGCTGGAACGGGCGCCGATCCGCCAGACCCTGGATGTCGGGGTGCGTGCGATCAACGGCCTGCTGACGGTCGGGCGCGGACAGCGGCTCGGCCTGTTTGCCGGCAGCGGCGTCGGCAAGAGCGTGCTGCTCGGCATGATGGCGCGGATGACCGAAGCCGATGTGGTGGTGGTCGGGCTGATCGGCGAACGCGGTCGCGAGGTCAAGGAATTCATCGACAGCATTCTCGGCGCCGAAGGGATGGCGCGCGCGGTGGTGGTGGCCGCGCCCGCCGACCATCCGCCGCTGATGCGGCTCAACGGCGCGGCCTACGCGATGTCGATCGCCGAATATTTTCGCGACCAGGGCAAGCACGTACTGCTGATCATGGATTCGCTCACACGATACGCCATGGCGCAGCGCGAAGTGGCGCTGGCGATCGGCGAGCCGCGCCACCAAGGGCTATCCGCCGTCGGTGTTCGCCAAGCTGCCGCAACTGGCCGAGCGTGCCGGCAACGGTCGCAGCGGCGGCGGTTCGATCACTGCGTTCTTCACCGTGCTGATGGAAGGCGACGACCAGCAGGATCCGATCGCCGATGCGGCGCGCGCGATTCTCGACGGCCACATCGTGCTCTCCCGCGACCTCGCCGACGCCGGGCACTACCCGGCGATCGATATCGAAGCCTCGATCAGCCGCGCGCAGCCCGATCTCCTGAGCGATGAGGCGCTGGAACGCACCCGCCGCTTCAAATATCTGTATTCGCGCTACATGCGCAGCCGCGACCTGCTGGCGGTCGGCGCCTACGTGCCGGGGGCCGACCTGGTGCTGGACGAAGGTGTGCGGCTCTATCCCAGAATGCAGGGCTATCTGATGCAGGGCATGCGCGAGCACGCGACGATGGACGATGCGTCGGCCGGGCTCGATGAGGTGCTCGGGTGAAACCATTCGCACTGGCACGGGTGCTGCAACTGGCGGAGCGGCGCAGCGAAACGCTGGCACGCGCGGTCAAGCTGGCGCACGGCATCTGGCTGCGCGCGCGTGGCCGTCAAGTGCAGCTGACCGTACTGCGCGACGCCCATATCGCGCATCTGGCGATCGAGTTGCGTGAAGGCGTCACGGCGGCGCAGTTGCTGGAAAAGAATCGCCTGCAGCACGCGCAGGCCGCCGAGCTGCTCGCCGCGCAGGCCACCATCGATGCGGCCCACCATGACTGGCAGGCGCGGCTGGCCGAATGGATGCAGGTGGAGCAGCGGGTGAAAGCGCTACGTCTGCTCGAACAACGCCATCTGGAACAGATTGCCATTCAGCAGCGCCGCATCGAGCAACGTCAGCACGATGAACTGGTGGAACTGGCGTTTCACCGCCATGCGGAACGGCGGGCGTATTGATGCAATTGCTTGCGCTCACACCAGCCGAAATCGCGTTTCTGACGACGCCCGCCGCGACGGCAGCCGACGCCGCACACGACAGTTTTCACCTCCGCTTTGCCCGCAAGCTCGCTGCGACGCTGACCGCACGCCTGCACCTGCCGGTGACGTGCACGTGCAAGCGGCGCCCTCCGCTGCGGCTGACCCGGCGCCCTCCGTCACCCCCCTGTGGCAACCCGATACCGCGCTGGCCACCTTGTGGCTGACGCGCCGCCTCGGTGGTCAGCACGTCATGGGTGCGGCTTCCTTCGTGCCGCGCAGCCTGCTGCACACCCTGGATGCGGCGCTGGCGGAATGCTGGCTGGACGCGCCCGCACAGACGCCGCCGCCCGCGCTGGCATGGCAACTCGCCAGCGATCTTGCGCAGGCCGGACTCGCCGTGCAATTGCCGCTTCACTCAACCGACATGACGCGCTGGGCGCGGGAGCTTATCCGGCATGGCTAGATTCGTTACGCTTCGATTCATCGCGGCAGGTGCGCTGCTGGCGCCTGCCTGGGCGTGGGCCGCGCCCGGTACCGCCAGCAGCCTGCTCACGGTGCTGCTGAGTCTCGCACTGATCCTGGGCGGCTTCGTCGCGGTGGCGTGGCTCGCCCGTCGCTATCTGCCGGGCATGGGCGCGCAAGGCGCAGTCAAGGTGGTGGGCACCACGCCGGTGGGCACGCGCGAGCGCGTGGTGGTGGTCGAGGTCGACAACACCTGGCTGCTGCTGGGCGTGGGCGGCGGCAATGTGCGGTTGCTGCATACCTTGCCCAAACCGGCCGATTCCGACCCGACGCGATCGGAGCGCCCATGATGAAGCGCTTCCTGCTGCTTGCGGCATTCGTGCTGAGCACGCCGGCCTGGGGCGCCGAATCCAGCGTGCCGCTGCTGAGCGTGACGCCCGGCGCGGGCGGGCAGGTGATCGGCGTGCCGGGCGCCAGCCTGCCGTGGCTGCTGCTGTTCCCGTTTTTGCCGGCGCTGCTGCTGGCATTCACCGCGTTCACCCGCATTGCCGTGGTGCTGTTCCTGCTGCGGCAGGGACTCGGCAGTCCCACCACGCCGCCGAATCTGGTGCTGACCGGGCTGGCGGTGTTGCTGACGATTTTCGTGATGTCGCCCGCGCTCAAGACCATCAACACCGAGGCCTATCAGCCCTATCTCGCCGGCGCGCTGAGTTTCAACGCTGCCGCCGAACAGGCCGCCACGCCGCTGAAAAGCTTCATGCTGCGGCAAACCCGCGCCGAGGACTTGAGCCTGTTCATCGGCGACGACAAGACCATCGACGCCAAGCGGGTGGACAGCGTGCCGCTGGCCGCGCTGGCGCCGGCTTTTCTGACCAGCGAACTCAAGACCGCGTTCCAGATCGGCTTCATGGTGATCCTGCCGTTTCTGGTGATCGATCTGGTGGTCGCTGCCGTGCTGACCGCGCTCGGCATGATCATGCTGCCGCCGCAGCTGGTGTCGCTGCCTTTGAAGCTGCTGCTGTTCGTTGCAGTGGACGGCTGGCATTTGCTGGTCGGTTCGCTGATCGGGAGCTTCTGATGGAAGGCCTGGCCCGCGACGCGCTCTGGCTGGTGATGCTGCTTGCCGCACCCGTGTTGCTGGCGGGGCTGGCGACCGCATTCGCCATCAGCCTGTTTCAGGCCGCCACGCAAATTCTCGAACCCACCTTGTCCTTCGTGCCCAAGCTCATCGTCATGCTGCTGGTGCTGGCCTTGCTGGGGAGCTGGATGGGCGGCCAACTGGTCGATTTCGCCCGCACCTTGCTGACCGATTTCCCGGCCATGGTCGAATGAACCCGATGGCAACGAGGCGGCCATGCCCCTGAGCGAAGCGAGTCTGGCGGCGTGGCTGCTGGCCTTCGCCCGCCTGGCCGGCTGGGCGGTGTTCGACCCCTTGACCGGCCGGCTGCCGCTGCGCTTGCGTCTGTTCATCGCCGCCGTGCTGGCTGCGGTGCTGTTGCCCGGCCAAACCGTCAGCGCAGTCGATCCCTTCAGCGTCCAGGGCGTGCTGGCATTGAGTCTGGAAGCCCTCTGGGGTGCGGCACTGGCGCTGTGCGTGTGGCTGGTTTTCGCGGCGGTGACGGCGGCCTTGCTGTGGACCGGCCACACGGCCACCGGCGGCCTGCTGACGCTGACCGCCGAACAGGCCGCCCCGGCCGATGCTGCCTGGCGCGCACTGGCGGGTTGGCTGGCGGCGCTGGCGTTTCTCGGCGCCAGCGGCCATCTGCTGATCGTCGACGCGCTGCGCGACAGTTTCGTCGCCATGCCCATCGCCGTCCTGCCTGCCGCAACGGACCTGCGCCAACTGGCCGAATCGGCCGGCGGACTGTTCGCCACCGGCGTGCAACTGGCCTTGCCGCTGCTGGCGCTGGCGCTGCTGATGCAGCTGGCCTTCGGCATCGTCGCGCGCACCACCCCGGGGCTGGACATGTTCTCGGTCGGACTCGGAATCGGGGCACTGGGGCTGATGGCCGTCTGGGTGTGGGCGGTGCCGCTGGTTGCGCTGGGCATCGGGCAGGGGATCGCGCAACTGCTCGAACGGCTGGGCCACCTTTTGTGAATCAAGACAGCCGGCCAGATGGATTAGAATGCCGGATTGATCGTTTTAACGCCTGAACAGCGGCGCATGACTTAAATCAGCGGTGAAAACAAGATGGTAGAAACAAACAGGATCAGCGGAAGCCTCGTTGCGATTGTCACCCCCATGTCGGAAGACGGTGCGCTCGATCTCGACGCGCTGCGCCGCCTGGTCGACTGGCACATCGCGGAGGGAACCGATGGCATCGTGATCGTCGGCACCACCGGCGAATCGCCCACGGTCGTGTTCGACGAGCATTGCCAGTTGATCCGCACGGCGGTCGAACAGGCGGCCGGACGGGTGCCGGTGATCGCGGGAACCGGGGCGAATTCGACCACCGAGGCGATCGAACTGACCGAATGTGCCAAGCGCGCCGGTGCGCAGGCCGGGCTGTCGGTGGTGCCGTACTACAACAAGCCGACCCAGGAAGGCCTCTATCGGCATTACAAGAAAATCGCCGAAGCGGTCGATCTGCCGCTGATGCTCTACAACGTGCCGGGACGTACGGTGGCCGACCTGTCCAACGATACCGCGCTGCGTCTGGCCCAAGTGCCCGGCATTGTCGGTTTGAAGGATGCGACCGGCAATATGGAACGCGCAGCCGATCTGCTGCGCGCGCGCACCGAAAGAGTTTGCGCTGTACAGCGGCGACGATGGCTCGGCGATGCCGTTCATGCTGCTGGGCGGGCATGGCGTGATTTCGGTCACCGCCAACGTCGCGCCGAAACTGATGCATGAAATGTGCGTGGCGGCGCGTGGCGGGAACCTGGCGCGTGCACGCGAACTCAACAATGCGCTGCTGCCTTTGCACAGCCAGCTGTTCGTCGAAGCCAATCCGATCCCGGTCAAATGGGCCTGTGCCGAACTGGGACTGATCCCGTCCGGATTGCGTTTGCCGCTGACCCCGCTGTCTGCCGGGCTGCATGACGCCCTGCGCGGTGCAATGCGCCACGCCGGATTGATTTAACGCGGTGCGGCCTGCATCCACGCAGGCCTGCCCAGAGAATTCATTTAGGACACTTAGCAATGCGTTTACTGCCCCTGTTTGTATGCGTCACCCTGGCTGCGTCCGGCTGCAGCACGATGGAGTCGACCAAGATCGATTACAAGGCGGCCGAAAAATTGCCCACGCTGGAAATACCGCCCGATCTGACCGCGCCGACGGGAGACAACCGCTACACGATTCCCGACACCCAGGGTGGCGCCGCGACGCTGTCGACCTACAGCAAGGAACGCAAGAGCACGCCGACCACGTCGAGCGCCGTCCTGCCGACGCAGGACAAGGTGCGCATCGAGAAATCGGGTTCCCAGCGCTGGCTGGTGGTGCAGGCGACCCCGCAACAGGTCTGGCCGGTGGTCAAGGATTTCTGGCAGGAAACCGGTTTCATCATCAATCTGGAATCCCCCGAAACCGGCGTGATGGAAACCGACTGGGCGGAGAACCGCGCCAATATTCCGCAGGATGGGATACGCAACCTGTTGGGCAAGGTGATCGACGGCATCTATTCCACCCCCGAGCGCGACAAGTACCGCACGCGCATCGAGGCCGGTGCCAGCGAGGCGGGGCTGCCCAGCACCGAGATCTACATCAGCCATCGCGGCATGATGGAAATCTACACCACGGAGGGCAAGGACCAGACCAAGTGGCAGCCGCGCCCGGCCGATCCCGAGCTCGAAGCGGAAATGCTGCGGCGATTGATGGTGCGTTTCGGCGTCGAGGAGAAACAGGCCGAGGCCTTGCTGGCCAAACAGCAGACACCGGAGCAGGCACGCATCGTCCAGGAAGCCAGCGGCCCGGTGCTGGAAATGGATGAAAGTTTCGACCGTGCCTGGCGTCGTGTCGGCCTGTCGCTGGATCGGGTCGGCTTTGCGGTGGAAGATCGCGATCGTTCCAAGGGCGTGTATTTCGTGCGCTATATCGACCCGCAAATCGACAACGCCGGCAAGAAGGACGAAGGCCTGCTGAGCGGCCTGGCCTTCTGGAAAAGCAACAAGGAGCAGAGCTCGCCGCAGGTGCAAATTGTGGTCGGAGAGGCCGGCGAAAAAAGCCGGGTCAGCGTCATGGCGGGCGACGGCAAGACCGTCGACAGCGAGACGCAAAGCCGCATTATCAAGCTGCTGTACCAGGACCTGAAGTGATGCGGAATCGAATCTGATGCGGTTCGCCAGTCTCGGTAGCGGCAGTGAAGGCAACGGCCTGGTGGTCGAGGCCGGCGCAACCCGGGTGCTGATGGACTGCGGATTCGGTCTGGCCGACAGCATCGCTCGACTGGCGCGGCTCGGGTTGCAGGCTACCGACCTCGCTGGCATCGTCGTGACCCACGAGCACAGCGACCATATCGGCGGGGTGGGGCGGCTGGCGCGCAAGCACCGTTTGCCGGTATGGCTCACCGCCGGCACGCTGGCGATGGCGCAGGACCTGGACGGCGTGGCGGTGCAGGTGATCGACAGTCACGCGGCGTTTGTGCTGGAGGGACTGGAAGTCCAGCCGTATCCGGTGCCGCACGATGCGCGCGAGCCGGTGCAGTACGTGTTCGGCGACGGCGACCGCAGGCTGGGGGTGCTGACCGATACAGGGTGCAGCACGCCGCACATCGAGGCCATGTTGAGTGGCGTCGATGCGCTGGTGCTGGAGTGCAATCACGATGCGGCGATGCTGGAAAGCGGTCCGTACCCGGTCAGTCTCAAGCGGCGGGTGGGCGGGCGTTTCGGCCACCTGGAAAACGGCCAGGCGGCAGCCTTGCTGGACAAACTGAAGCACGACAAACTGCAATGCGTGATGGCGGCGCATGTTTCGCGCAAGAACAACACCGACGCGCTGGCACGGCGCGCGCTGGCTCAGGTGCTGGACTGTGCGGACGACGAGGTGCGCGTGGCCTGCCAGAGCACGGGTTTTAACTGGATAGAAATCTAACTGGATCGACTTTGACCACTTTTGCCGAACTGGGCCTCGCGCCCGACATCCTGCGTGCCCTCGACGACCTGGGCTACGCCACACCGACGCCGATTCAGGAACAGGTGATCCCGCTTGCCGCGCAGGGCGGCGACATTCTGGGTGCGGCGCAAACCGGCACCGGCAAGACTGCCGCCTTCGCGCTGCCGCTGATCCAGCGCATGCTGCCGTTCGCCAACAGCAGCACCTCGCCCGCCAAGCACCCGATCCGCGCACTGATTCTCACCCCCACGCGTGAACTGGCCATTCAGGTCGAGGAAAGCATCAAGGCCTACTGCAAGCACATCCCGCTGCGCTCGCTGGTGGTGTACGGCGGGGTCAGCATCAATACGCAGATCCCGATCCTGAAAACCGGTGTCGAGATTCTGGTGGCGACGCCCGGCCGGCTGCTCGACCACGTGCAGAACAAGACGCTGATGCTGACCCAGGTGAACACGCTGGTGCTCGATGAAGCCGACCGCATGCTCGACATGGGCTTCATGCCCGATCTCAAGCGCATCGTCGCGCTGTTGCCGGCGCAACGCGTCAACATGATGTTCTCGGCCACTTTCCCGGAAGAAATCCGCAAGCTGGCCGACAGCATTCTCAACAACCCGACCTTCATCGAAGTGGCGCGCAACACCACCGCGGTGAACGTGACCCAGGTGGTGCATCCGGTGCACCACGAGCGCAAGCGGCAACTGCTGGCGCACCTGATCAAGAGCCGCGACCTCAGCCAGGTGCTGGTATTCACCGGCACCAAGCTGGGTTGCAATCGCCTCGCCAATGAACTCAACAAGGCCGGGATCCACGCCGACGCCATCCATGGCGACAAGACCCAGCAGGAACGCATCAAGGCACTCGATGCCTTCAAGGCCGGCACCATGCGCGTACTGGTCGCCACCGACGTCGCCGCGCGCGGCATCGACATCGAGGCGCTGCCCTTCGTCGTCAACTACGATCTGCCGCACAACGCCGAGGATTACGTCCACCGTATCGGCCGCACCGGCCGTGCCGGCGCCAGCGGCGAAGCGATCTCGCTGGTGAGCGAATCCGAAACGCGTTACCTGAAAGACATCGAGCGCCTCATCGGCAATCCGATCGAGGCCGTCATCGTTCCCGGCTTCGAACCCGGCGCAGCCGACGTGCCGGCCTATCAGTCGCGCCCACCGCGTCCCGCCGACCGTGCTGCCGATCGGCCCCTCGAACGTACGGGCGAACGCACGGCCGAACGGGCACGTGAGCGCGCGCCTGATCGCCGGCCACCACACGCCAAACCGGCCGCGACGCGTGACGCATTGTTCGATACGCCGTACGTGTCGAGCGATGCGCCGCGTTCAGGCACTCCAGCCGCACCGGTCCGTCCGGCATCGAAAAAACCGGTGGCCGCTTTGTTCCGCAGCCCGGCCAAACCCGAAACCGCGGGACAATGAGTTGGGAAGTCATCCTGCTGGCAGCGCTGGGCGCCTTGGCCTGGTACTGGTATGCGGGCATGAACGCGCGTGAGCAGGCCATCGCCGTCTGCCGCCGCGCCTGCACCGAGGCCAGACTGCAGTTTCTCGACGACAGCATCGCCTTGAGCAAAACCCGCTTCGCCCGCAACCCCCACGGCCAGCTGCAGTTCCAGCGCGACTACCGCTTCGAATTTTCCGACACCGGCAACAACCGCCGTCCCGGGGTGGTGCGCATGCTGGGTGACCGCGTCGAGTGGGTCAATCTGGACGGCGAGTGGCAACCGGGACGAAGCGCCCAGGTCGTCCAGCTGCGCGACTGACGCCCGACGGCAGGGCCGGTTTGACCCGCTTTTCACGCGTGCGCTACCGCTTCCGGCTGCGATCGGCGAAAATGGCGTTTTTGGCGCATTCACCCCCCTCTCATGCTTGATATTCAACTTCTGCGCAAAGACGCAGCTCTGGTTGCCGAACGTTTGTCCACGCGAGGTTTTGCCTTGGACGCCGCGCGTTTCGATGCGCTGGAAGCCGAGCGCAAGTCGATCCAGACCCGCACCCAGGAGGCCCAAAGCCGTCGCAACAGCATGTCCAAACAGATCGGCATGATGAAGGGCAAGGGCGAGGACACCACGGCGGTAATGGCCGAGGTGGCGGGCCTGGGCGACGAGCTGAAACAGATGGAAGACCGGCTGGCCGCGCTGCAAGCCGAGATCAACGATTTTCTGATGGGGGTGCCGAACCTGCCGCATGAATCGGTGGCGGCAGGCAGGGACGAAACCGCCAACGTGGAAGTGAGCCGCTGGGGCACGCCGCGCAGCTTCGACTTCGCGGTGCGCGACCATGTCGATCTCGGCGAAGGGCTCGGCCAGCTGGATTTCGCGGCGGCGGTGAAAATCACCGGCAGCCGCTTTTCCGTGATGAAGGGGCCGCTGGCGCGGCTGCACCGTGCGCTCGCCCAGTTCATGCTCGACGTGCACACCGGCGAGCACGGCTACACCGAAGTCTATGTGCCGTATCTGGTGAACGCCGACTCGATGCGCGGCACCGGCCAGTTGCCGAAGTTCGAGGAAGACCTGTTCCACGTGCCCCGTACGGATTCCGACAAGCTCTATCTCATTCCCACCGCCGAAGTGCCGGTGACCAATCTGCTGCGCGACGAGATCGTCGCCGCCGAAGCGCTGCCGCTCAAGTTCGTCGCGCATACGCCGTGCTTCCGCTCCGAGGCGGGCTCCTACGGACGCGACACGCGCGGCATGATCCGCCAGCATCAGTTCGACAAGGTGGAACTGGTGCAGATGGTGAAGCCGGAAGACTCCTACGCCGCGCTGGAAGGCCTCACGGCAAACGCCGAAACGATCCTGCAGAAGCTGGGCTTGCCGTATCGCAAGATGGCCTTGTGCAGCGGCGACATGGGGTTTTCGGCGGCCAAGACCTACGACCTCGAAGTGTGGCTGCCGGCGCAGAATACCTATCGCGAAATTTCCTCCTGCTCCAACTTCGAAGCGTTTCAGGCACGGCGGATGCAGGCGCGATTCCGGGTGGGGCAGGGCAAGCCGGAGTTGCTGCACACGCTGAACGGCTCGGGGCTGGCGGTGGGACGCACGCTGGTGGCGATCCTGGAGAACTATCAGAACGCCGACGGCAGCGTGACCGTGCCGGAGGCATTGCGGCCGTGGATGGGTGGCGTGGAGACCCTGACGGCCTAGCCGGGTTCAGCCTGGTTCGATGCGCGTTTGCCCAGATTGAACAGCGGTTTGTATTCCGGCTCCAGCCGCAGCAGGATGTCGTAATAGTTACGGATGTTCTCGGCGAAATGCAGCGCTTCGCCACCGCGCGCATAGCCGTATTTCATCGCCTTGGCATAGGTGCCGCGGCTCAGATAGGGCAGTGCCTGTTTCACATCGGCCCAACTGTCCGGACTGCCACCACGCGCCTGCGCGATGCGGCGCGCATCTTCCATGTGCCCTTGTCCCTGGTTATAGGCCGCCAGTGCCAGCCAGGTGCGATCCGGCTCGGGAATGCGGTCGGGCAGGGTGTCTTTCATCAGCACCAGATAACGCGCGCCACCGAGTATGCTTTGGCGGGCATCGAGGCGATCCGTTACCCCCATGCGATCGGCGGTATCGCCAGTCAGCATCATCAGCCCGCGCACCCCGGTCGGCGAGGTGGCATAGGGATCCCATTGCGATTCCTGATAGCCGATCGCAGCCAATAGCCGCCAGTCGATGCCGGTCAGCGTTTGCGCTTCCTGAAAATGCTGGCGCAAGTTCGCCAGGCGTTGCGGACGGCGCTGCAGGATGCCAGCGACATCACTGTTGTCCAGTTTTTTGACGTGGCCGAAATAGCGTTCATAGACACGCTTGATGGTGCCGTCCTTGCGCGCCTGCTCGACAAAGCGCGCCAGTGTATTGCGCAAGGCTTGCGAACTGCGTTTCGGCAGCGCCCACACGATTTTCTGCGTGTCGGGGAGATCGAAGGCCACCGCCAGTTCCGGGTAGAGACTGCGCATCGAGTCGAAATCCATGCCGTTGATCACCACCGCGTCGAATTGGCCCGCCTGCAACTGCACCAGCAGTTCCTCCGGCCACACATCCTCCAGCGCAGTCCACGTGAGCTTGGGGTGCTTGCGTTTCAGACGTGCCAGCATCGGCGTATGCCCGGAGCCCTTGATGAGTGCGACTTTCTTCCCCGCCAGGTTTGCGATGCTGCGCGGTTTCCTGTCATCGATGCGATACACCACATGCACCGGGGTCTCGAACAGTACCGGACTGACGATCAGGTGACGGTCCTTGACCACCGCAAGCGGTAGCGCCGCCGCCGCCATGTTGATGCGGTGGGAATCCAGCAGATCGAACAGCGCTTCGGGAGAGTCTTCCTGCGTCCAGTCGAGCGACCAGTTCTGTTTCTGGCTGAAGGCCTCGATCAAGTCATGCTCGAAGCCGGCAGGCTCGTCGTTCTGGTCGATGTAATAGCTGGCCGAACTGTTGCGCGTGCCCACCCGCAACTCGCCGCTGACTTCAGGCGGTGGTGCGGGGCGACTGCAGGCAGTCAAAACCCATGCCGGCATCAGAACCAGCATCAGCGCAATCCGTCTCCCGTTCAATCCCGTTGTTTTTATTGAGGACATGAGCTTAGTCTGACCGAGTGTGAAATTTCAGTCCAGCAGATAAATTGCCTGACAAATTGCGCGACTCGGTTACAATACGCGCCGCCGGAGAGGTGGCAGAGTGGTCGAATGTACCTGACTCGAAATCAGGCGTAGGTGCAAGCCTACCGTGGGTTCGAATCCCACCCTCTCCGCCATCCCCATGCTGTTCGCCAGCACGTTATTCAACGTGTCGCCGCTGTTATCCTATTTTCTTCTCCGCTATCTTATTGATTTCAAATACCTGTCTGTTTTATGGGGACGGGCCTGTCCATTTTTCAATGCTTTTTTGTCGGAATTTTTTACACTTCGAGTGGACTAGACTTATTCGTTCAATGGCGCTTTTAAAATATTCGTCAACAAAACAATACCTTGTAATGAAAAAAGTGATTCTGGACCATTAATTGCTTTAATTTCGCACAGCCAAAACTCGACATAATGATTAAATTTGTCGATGGCGGTAATACATTAAAAAGCAGCGGGTTGCGGATGAAAGCAGAAGTGCCGCATTTCGACTGACTCAAAATAAAGCAGTAAGCAGTGCGCGTGAAAAGCAGTCATGGGCATCGAGGGTTTGATGCCTGGCAAGCTTGTAACTTGAGCTTGCCTCATCCTGTGTTCGCTGGCTTTACAGCGAAATCTCATGCGTACGCCGAAACGGTGCGCGCGTACTCCTCCGTCAGCCGCCCGATTCGACGTGCCCATGAGCCGGTTTCCCCTTCATGTTTGTCGAGGGAGGGCAGGTGGAGACAGCCGCAAGGCCCATAACAAGTTGTCACAGTGTTTTTAAAAACAGCAGCGGGATGCAGGCGCCACCAAGATGCGCCACATGCTGACTGACTGAAAAAATAAAGTAGCAAGCAGTGCGCGTGAATGGCAGTGGGCGTTGCAGGTAGACGCCAGGATCGGGGCACGCCCCATCCACTTCTGTTTCGCCGGGCATCCGCCTGGCGATGTCTCATGCGCACGCCGGTTGGCGCTGCGTTTTTTTTTGCGGTTTCTTCCGGCGTGCGCTGAGTCGTGTTGGCGCAGTCGTCTGCGTTCGCCCAACAGACGATGCAGGAAATTGACTGCGGATTGCAGACGCCGTTCGGGCGTCCTTACGGTCTCGAATTCGAATTACTGATGCAGGAGTTTGACCATGAATTTAACTAAATTAGCTTGCCAGTCTGCTTGTGGCGGGGACAGTCTCCCTGGCTGCCGGCGGCGCACATGCCTTCACCGTGGCGGGCGTCACCTGGGACGAAAACAGCCTGTTCGACTTTGCCGCCCAGGCCAATCAGTTCGGGACCGTAGCCCTGAACGCGGGCGATCAACTTCAGGGGTATGGCCAGTTCACCGCTCTGAATGCCAATTCCGGTTTCTGCGCGGGCTGCGAACTGACGTATGTGTTCAGCGGCTACACTTTGAACGCCAGTATTCCCGCAGCCCCGAATACGCCGTTTTTTCTGAGCGGCGGCAGCGTCCAGGTGTATGTCGATACCACGCCGGATTTCAATGCGGTCAATCCCGCATCGGCTGCCGATGGCCTGTTGTGGCTTGACCTGGTGGGTGCCGATCCTCAAGGCCTCGGCTACACCCTGCTCGGCAGCACGACCATTTTCAATTCACGCGGCATTGCCGGTTTTGGTGCCGGGTACATGGACGTGGTGGGTGGACTGGCCCAAAATTTCCTCGATACCAATGGCCAGCCTGGCGGAAGCGATTTCCTCTTCACCACCAGTTTTCAGGCCTTGCGCAAAGCGATCGTCCAGAACGGCGTGGCCTACTCCCACTTTGGCACGTCTGAAATCAGCGGGGTCTCTGCGGTTCCGGAAGCCGAAACCTATGCCATGATGCTGGCAGGGTTGGGTCTGGTAGGATACGCTGTGCGGCGACGTGCGGCTGACCGCGCAGCGTGACACTCCAGCAAAATCAAAACAACAAAACAAGACAACAAGAATAATCAGGGGAATGAATTCAAATCAACTCATGGCCGATCGAGCCTGACATATCGTGTGGATTCCCGACGGCACCTGCCGCCGGGGAGACAGACCAGTTGCGTTCACGCGCATCTTTAGCCCGCCGCAATGGCGGGTCTTTTTTTGGTGCGCCGATGTTGCCGACACAAGCGGCGAAGAGAGCAAGTCCTGTTCCAGCGTAGAAGGAATATGCGCTACGCAATTGATACCAAAGCATTATTAAAAAACTCTGGCTCGGCTTTCGGTTGTTCTCCGGAATTGATCAGACTTGCTGTAAAAAATCCTGACAAGGACATCCACCCAGTGGAGACGGTTGAGCCGTCTTCAATGTCGAATAGAGGGCGATAACGCGAATCCCGGTTAACCCAGCAGGGTTTTGCCGCTGGCCCAGAAATCGTAGCCTTTGCCCAGGAACTCGTCCCACGGCAGGTAGTGCGAACCGTCACACGAGAAGGTCAGGCCGACGACGCCGTTGAAGATGTTGAGGGTGCCGCTGCGCAGGTAGAACATTTCATCCATGAAGCGCAGGTCACGCAAGCCGTCGAGCACCGCACGGATGCGGTCGCGCGGAACGATGGCGTCGGCGGGGTAGGGGCGCTCGGGATACACCAGGCAGATGTTGGGATCGGTCAGCGCGTCGATGTCGAGCAGGCGGTAGCGGTAGGGGTCGTCGAACAGCCAGATGATGGCGCGGCTGCTGGAGAAATGCAGCATGACGTGAAACACGCCGTGACCGACCATCAGTTCCTCGACCACGCCCAGCACGGTGTCGAGTCTTGGTGTCCATCTGACTGTCGCTGCGGGTCTGGTGGAACACCGTGCCGCGGATGGCCGGGTCGCCCTTGATCTGCCGCCAGTGGGTGGGTTCGTCGTAAAGCTTGCCGGTGAGCGGCAGGTTGCGCAGGTCGAAGTCGGCACCGATGAAGCCGAGCACGCGCCCGCCGGCGTCGCGCACGATCTGAATGGCAGTGAGCGAGGGGCGCTTGGCGCGCAGGCTGATGTAGGCCTGCGACAGCAGAAAGCCTTCGCTGGGCACGCGCTCGTTCATGTAGGGGCGGTCGGCGCGGTTGCGGCCGAATTCCGGCGTCACCGCGCCGTCACGGCCGAGGGTGTCGCTGACCTGAATGGCCTGGGTATCCAGGGCATACATGTATTTGCAGATGGCCTGCTGCGCCAGAGTCTGGCTCAGGATGGCATTCAACGCCTGTCGGTCGCCCCAGACTTGGCTGCACGCCTGGGCCGTTTGCGCCAGCGGTTCGCGCAACAGGGTTTTCAGCGCGTCGCGCTGGCGGGCAATGCTGTCTGCAAGGGTGTCGGCAGGGGCTTGCATGGGGATTTCGTTCCGTTCCGTGCTGTATTCGTGGCTGCGTGCCGGGTGGGCTCACCCGGGATTATCCATTAGAAATAATGACACGCCGTCATTCGGCTCAATTTGGACTCGGCAGTTCGGGCGCGGGCGCCGAGTCGGGTAAAATCCGGCCATGACTGCCACCGAGCTGCTTGATCCCCCGACGCTGGATACACCGCCCGCCACTGCCATCAAGGTGCGTGGCGAGCTGCTCACCGAACTGCCGCAGGATCTCTACATTCCACCGGACGCGCTGGAAGTTTTTCTCGACGCCTTCGAAGGCCCGCTCGACCTGCTGCTGTACCTGATCCGCCGCCAGAACCTGGACGTGCTCGACATTCCGATGGCAGCGCTGACCAGGCAGTACATGGCCTACGTCGAGGCGGCACGTGCCACCCGACTGGAACTGGCGGCGGAATACCTGCTGATGGCGGCGATGCTGATCGACATCAAGTCGCGCATGCTGTTGCCGCGCCGCGAGCAGACCGAGGAGGCGAACGAGGGCGACGATCCGCGCGCCGAGCTGGTGCGCCGCCTGCTGGAATACGAGCAGATGAAACTCGCCGGCCAGCATCTCGATGCCATGCCGCAGGCGGGGCGCGATTTCGACACCGTCAGCGTGTTTCTGCCGGCGGCCGCCAAGCGCCTGCCGAGCCTGCATCCGGAAGAACTCGCCGCCGCCTGGCTGGCGATCCTGTCGCGCGCGAAGAACCGCACCCATCACCGCATCGGCCGCCAGGAACTGTCGATCCGCGAACACATGAGCCGCATCCTGAAGCGGCTGACGCCGGGCGAGTTCATGGAATTCAAGGACTTGTTCCCGGAGTCTTCGACCGTGCATGAACTCGTGGTCACCTTCCTGGCGGTGCTGGAACTGACCAAGGAAACCCTGCTCGACGTGACGCAGGCCGAGCCGTTCGCCCCCATTTACGTAAAGCTCCATGAATCTGCAACCGAGTGACCACCCCGAAGATTTGAAAATCGTGCTCGAAGCCGCGCTGCTGGCGGCGGTCGAACCGCTGTCGCTGGCCGATCTCAGGCGCATGTTCGAACAGGATGCACCCGATCAAAACCTGTCCAACGACGTGCTGCGCCACGCGCTCGACGAACTGCGCGCGCAGTGGCATGGCCGCGGCGTCGAACTGATCCAGGTGGCGGACGGCTGGCGCTTCCAGACGCGCGCCGAAATGCAGCCGTGGCTGTCGCGCCTGAAGAACGAAAAGCCGCCGCGCTACTCGCGCGCGGTGCTGGAAACGCTCGCCATCATCGCCTACCGCCAGCCGGTGACGCGCGGCGACATCGAGGATATTCGCGGCGTCTCGGTCAATCCCAACATCGTCAAGACGCTGGAAGAGCGCGGCTGGATCGAGGCCATCGGCCATCGCGACGTGCCGGGACGGCCCGCGCTGTTCGGTACGACGGGACACTTTCTGAGCGACCTGGGCCTGCGTTCGCTGTCCGAACTGCCGCCACTGGAAGAACTCGGCCAGCTCGTCACCCCGGACGAAACGGCATTGATTCCTGAATTACATGGGGAATTGCTGGACAATGACGCGCTTCAGACGTTTGGCGCGCTGATCGAAACTGCCCGCGCCGACACCGCTTCTGCCAGTGCAGTCACCGAGATTCTCTAAATATGGCCCGTCCTGCATCCCCCATCCGCCGTTCACCTGCCGCCCCCATGGGGCGCGCGGCGAGCCGTCTGCAACAGGCCACCGAGCCCGAAGCGGCGAGCGAGCGCCTGCAAAAAGCGCTCGCATCGGCGGGCATCGGTTCGCGCCGCGAAATGGAAGAATGGATCGCCGAAGGCCGGGTGCAGGTCAACGGCGAAACCGCCACCATCGGCAGCAAGGTGGGGCCACGCGACGTGGTCAAGGTGAGCGGCCGCCGCGTCTATCTGCGCTTCGACGAAAAACGCACGCGCATCCTGATTTATCACAAGTCCGAAGGCGAAATCGTCACCCGCGACGACCCCAAGGGCCGCGCCACGGTATTCGATGCGCTGCCCAAAATACGCGGCGCCAAATGGATATCGATCGGCCGTCTCGACTACAACACCGACGGCCTGATGATCTTCACCACCTCGGGCGAACTGGCCAACCATCTGATGCACCCGCGCTTCGAAGTCGAGCGCGAATACGCGGTGCGCCTGCTGGGCGAATTGACCGACGAGCAGATTCAGCAACTCATCGACGGCGTCGAACTGGACGACGGCCCGGCGCACCTGCAAAGCTGCTTCCGCGCAGGCGGCGAGGGGGCCAACCGCTGGTATCGCGTCATCATCAAGGAAGGCCGCAAGCGCGAAGTGCGGCGGCTGTTCGAGCACTTCGGCCTTACCGTGTCGCGGCTCACCCGCATCCGTTTCGGTCCCATCGCGTTGCCGCCGCAGTTGCGGCGCGGGCAGAAAATGGAACTCGACGACGATCTGGTCGCGCGGGTGGTGGAATGGGCCGGCATGGCGCCGACCCCGCGCCGTCAAACGCGTGGCGTACCGGACAAGCACACGCGCAAGCCGCGCATCCGCTGAACCAGCCGGCACTGCATCGCGTGATGCGGGCGAGCGCAGTCAGCCGACAGGGCTGTAAGTGGCGATCGTCAATATCGCGCCATCACGCGAACGTCGCGGCGGCGCCGATGATGAGCGACGACACGACGAGCAGAGCCAGCAACAGCGGCCAGACGAAGCGGAGGTATTGGTTGTAGCCGACTTTCGCGATCGCCAGCCCCGCGACGACTGCAACGCTGGTAGGCGCCATGAGCAGCGCAAGTCCGTGGCCCATGATCCAGGCGGTGATCGTGGTGGCGCGGCTCACCTGGGCGAAGTCGGCCAGCGGCGCCAGCAGCGGCATCGCCAGCGCTCCGTGCCCGGAACTGGAGGGAATCAGAATGGCCAGCGGAATGTTCACCAGGATCGTCAGGAAGGTGAAGAACCCTGCCGACGCGCCACTGACCAGCGTTTCCATCGAGTGAAGAATGGTGTCCAGGGTCTGGGTATTGTTCATGATCGCCGACACGCCGCCAGCCAGCAGCACCACCAGCGCCGGACCCATCATGTCCGACGCGCCGGCGGCGATCAGCCGCACCGTTTCCTTCTCGCCCATTCTGGCCACGATGCCCACCAGAATCGAGGCCAGAATGAACAGCATGGCCAGTTGCGGGAACCACCAGTTCAGCTCGAACCAGAACGGCTGCGCACCTACCACCTCGTGGAGCATGAGATCGTCGGCCGGGGAGGTGCTGCCGCCGAGCACGCTCGACCACGGAATCACGGAGAAGATCATCAGCCCGAAGGCAAAGGCGGTGATCGCCAGCACCCACTTCTGGGTGCCCGTCAGCCGGTTCTGCTCGCCGGCCTCCTCATGTCCAGGGTCAGCGGCCGCGGGATGGGCGGCGGCATCCGCTTCGTCCCAGCCGACCAGCGACGCGGCCGGGTCCTTGCGGATCCTGGCTGCGTAACGCAGCACCCATGCGACCGACATCGCGGTCAGCACGACCCACAGGATCCCCCGCAGCACGATGCCGTCGCCGATCGAGACGCCCGCTTCGCCCGCAGCGACACCGATGGAGAACGGGTTCACGGTCGAGGCCATCACTCCGATCTGAGCCCCGATGATGATCATCGACGCGGTGACCAGACGGTCGTAGCCCAGCGCCGTCATCAGCGGGATGAACAGGGCGTAGAAGCCGAGCGTCTCGACCGAGAAACCCATGGTCGAGCCGAGCAGCGAGAACAGCACCATCACGGACGCGATCAGCAGCCAGCCCCGGTCGCGCAGCCGGTTGGCCAGCGCCGCGACGGCGACCTCGAGGCTGCGGGTGGCGAAGCTGACCGAGATGAAGGCGCCGATCGACATGATGAAGACGATGACGCCGATCTGGCCGAAAATCCGGCCGATCGTTTCGGTGTCGACGACTTCCGTGCTGACACTGCGCAAGCCGTAGACGCCGTTGATGGGCGCCAGGATCAGCTGCTGAACCTTCTCGCTGAACGACAGCGGCGAGGGAATCTGCTGGAAGGTACCGGGTATCGGCGATCCCTCCGCGTCGGCCTGATAGCTGCCCGCGGGGATGAACAGCACCGCCACCCAGACCAGTATGGTCACGATCGCCAGCGTGGTCACCGCGCCCGGAAATTTGAAGGACCCCTTGGGGGGCGTCGTCTCGGTCTCGCTCGTGCCCATGTATAGTCGTCCCTGCCTCAGAACGCGCGACGCAGCATGACCCAGGTTTCGGTCGAGCTGTAGGCGCCCCAGAAGGTGTTGCTGGTGTCGTGGATGTACAGCACGGTCGGGCGCAGCGACCATTGCGGCGCGAAGCCCCAGGTCAGACCCGCTTCCAGTTCGTAGTTGTCATCGTTACGGGTATACAGCGTCGGCGGGATGCTTTCGCTGTGAATTTCCGAACGGTCATCGTGATAGCCGTTGTGTTCCCACATGCCGAACAGGAAGACACCGAGCGTGTCGTTGATCTGCATGCTCCAGTCGGCGGTCAGTCCGTAGAAGGTGTTGTCGCCATCCGGCCGATCGTGGGTCGCCCACTCGTGGCCGGCATTGGCGGACAGGGTCACTTCCCCGCGGCCGTCGTACAGACTGCGGGTCCAGCGCAGCCAGAGCTCGCCGATATCGCGGCTGCGCGAGCGCAATTCGCCCGAGGGGTAGAGGCGGCGACGCAACTCACCCTGAACGGTGATCCGCTCCAGCGGGTTCGTGTTGAAAGACTGGTTCGCAAAGATGCCGTAGTCCTGGCGGTAGCCATCGTCTCCACGATAACTCGCGCGACCGCGCAATCCCACCGCACGGCTGCCGTTTTCGAGCGTCTGGTTGAGGATGCCGCTCCAGCGCAGGTCCCTGTCGTCACGGCGCTCGCTGTCATCGTACTGGCGATGGCGATAATCCAGCGTACCGTCGAGCGACAGGCCGTCTTCCAGCAGGTAGCCCAGTCCGCCGCCGACGCGCACCTTGCCGAACGCGTCGCGCTGCGGCGCGCCCGGCTCGGTGGTGCGGGTCGTGTTCTCGCGGTAGTAGCCGCCGCCGATTTCCGCATAGCCAAACGAACTGAGCGGGTTGCCCGCCGTACGATTGCGCGCGGCCTCGGCGTAGATTTCGGCCTGCTCCTTAAGACCCGGCGGCAAATTGTCGAATTGCAGAACCTGCTCGAACTCCAGGATCGCCTGGGCGTATTCGCCCTTGTCCAGGTAGGCCTGGCCGCGTTCGAAATGGGTTGCGACGAGATCCGGACCGGCTTCGGCTGCGGCCTGCGCCACGCCCGCTACGGCGAGACACGCACCCATTGCCAGGGCTTGAATCAACGGACGAAAAAGCCCGGGGACGCCCCGGGCCGAATGCTTGCGCAGCAGCATGATCAGCGGCCCATCCGAATCAGAAGTCGACCGGATCGCGAATGATCGGGCAGGTCATGCAGTGGCCGCCGCCACGCCCGCGGCCAAGCTCGGCACCGACGATGGTGATGACCTCGATGCCGGCCTTGCGCAGCAGCGTGTTGGTGTAGGTGTTGCGGTCATAGGCATAGACCACGCCCGGCGAGGCGCACACCAGGTTTGCGCCGCTGTCCCACTGCGTGCGCTCGCGCTGGTAGTCGCTGCCGCCGGCCTCGATCACGCGCAGCTTCTTGAAGCCCAGCGCCTGTGCCACGACGTCGACGAAGGGCTTCTTCTCGGCGACGAGCTCGACACCGCTGGGATGGTTGCTCGGCCGGTACGAAAAGGTCGTGGTCTTGGCCATGAAGTCCGGCGCCAGCAGCACGCAGTCGCGGTCGGCGAAGGTGAACACCGTGTCCAGGTGCATCGCGGCGCGGATCTTCGGCATCGCCGCGACGATCACGCGCTCGGCCGCGCCTTTCTTGAACAGCGTGGCCGCCAGCTGGCTGATGGCCTGGCGCGAGGTGCGCTCGCTCATGCCGATCAACACGTTGCCCTTGCCGATCGGCATCACGTCGCCGCCTTCCAGCGTGGCCAGACCGTGATCCTGCGTCGGGTCGCCCCACCAGACGTTGACCTTGCCGGCGAAGTCGGGGTGGAACTTGTAGATCGCGGTGGTGAGGATCGTCTCTTCGTGGCGCGCCGGCCAGTACAGCGGATTCAGCGTCACGCCGCCGTAGATCCAGCAGGTGGTGTCGCGGGTGTACAGCGTGTTCGGCAGCGGCGGCAGCAGGTACTCGGTGGTGCCGGCGGCCTGCTTGACCACCTTCAGCGCCTTGCCGCCGATCTTCTCGGGGAAGTCGTTGGTCGACAGGCCGCCGATCAGCGTCTCGGCCAGCGTGCGGTCGTCCAGTCCTTCGAGGTAGCTGCGCAGCTCGGCGATGAAGCCGAGGCCCACCTGGTTGGGCACGACCTGGTGGTCCAGGATCCACTTCTTGCCTTCCGGCACGGCCACCGTCTCGGCCAGCAGGTTGTGCATCTCCACCACCTCGACGCCGCGGTCGCGCATCTTGGTGACGAAGTCGAAGTGGTCGCGCTTGGCGTTTTCGACCCACAGCACGTCGTCGAACAGCAGACTCGTCGCAGTTGGAAGGCGTCAGGCGGCTGTGCGCCAGGCCCGGCGCGCAGACCATGACCTTGCGCAACTGGCCCACTTCGGAGTGGACGCCTAACTTGACTTCCTTCTTGCCGGTCTTGGTCTTTGCCGGTGCGGCTGCCTTTGCCTTGCCCTTGGTGGTGGCCATGGTGTGCTCCTTGAGTTGGTGGTTAGATGGAAATGGCGCCGGTCGACAAGCCGAAGATGCCGTAGACGGCCGCGGCCATGATGACGCCGAAGGTGACCCAGTCTGAAGTCTTGCTGAACACCGCCAGGCCTTGTTCACGCCGCGCGATGTAGTACAGCACCGTCCCCGGCCCGAACAGGATGGCGGACAGCAGGATGAATTTCAGACCGCCGGCATAGATCATGAACAGCGTGTAGAGCACGGCGAGCGTCGCCAGGATCAGGTCGCGACGCCGTTCTTCGGGCCGCACCTCGTAGGTCTCGCCGCGCTTGGCGATCATCAGGCCGTAGGAGGCGACGAACAGGTAGGGAATCAGCGTCGTCGCACTGGTCAGGTTCAGCATCAGCGCGAACGCGTCGTTCGACCAGTAGGTCGTGATCACGATGAGCTGGATGATGATGCTGGTGACCCACAGCGCCACCACCGGCACGTTGTTCTTGTTGACCCGGGCGAAGGCCTTGGGCATGTCCTTCGACTTGCCGGCGGCGAACATCACTTCGGCGCAAATCAGCGCCCAGGCCAGGTAGGCGCCGAGCACCGAGATCAGCAGCCCGACGCTGACGAATACCGCGCCCCAGGGGCCGACCACCGATTCGAGCACGCCGGCCATCGACGGCTGGCGCAAGCCGGCGACGTCGGCGCGTTGCAGCACCGCGTAGGGCAGCAGGGTCACCAGCACCATCAGGCCGGTGACGAGGACGAAACCGCTGATGGTGGCCACGCCCACGTCCGAGCGCTTCTTGGCGAAGCGCGAATAGACGCTCGCGCCTTCGATGCCGATGAACACGAACACCGTCACCAGCATCGTCGCCTTGACCTGCTCGAACAGGCCCATTCGTCAGGTCGCCGCCGTAGAGATTGAAGCTGAACAGGTCCATCTTGAAGGAGAAGAACAGCAGCACGATGAACACCAGGATCGGAATGATCTTGGCCACCGTGACGATGCTGTTGATGAACGCCGCCTGTTGCACGCCGCGCAGGATCAGGAAGTGGAACAGCCAGATGCCGACCGAGGCCACCGCGATCGCGACCACCGTGTTGCCGTCGCCGAAGATCGGGAAGAACGCGCCCAGCGTCGACTTGATCAGCACCCAGTACGACACGTTGCCGATGCAGCTGCCGATCCAGTAGCCGAAGGCCGACAGGAAGCCGGGGTAGTCGCCGAAGCCTTCGCGGGCGTAGGCATACACGCCGGCGTCGATGTCGGGCCGGCGCTCGGCCAGCGCCTGAAACACCCGCGCCAGCATGTACATGCCGGTGCCCGCGATGATCCAGGCGATGATGGCGCCCATCGGGCCGGTGGCGTTGGCGAAGGTTCGCGGGAGCGAAAAAATGCCCGCGCCGATCATTCCACCCACCACCATCGCGGTGAGTTGCAAACGCGACATTTTGTTATCAGCCGATGCCATATTGCCCCCTTAGAGTTTTGAATCCGATTGCGGACACATCAGCCCGGTGCCCGACGCATTGATGCTCGAAAGCTGCTCCCCGCACCTGCCGGAAATTAACACGGCAAGCCAATTTTCAACACCTCATTTGTCTTGAATTATCGCCGTCATGCGCGCGCCGCGACAGTCATGCCGCTATTTTTCCGTCAGCCGCTTGATCACGCCCGCCGCCCATTCACGGCCGCCCAGACCGAACGCCAGCGCGAACGCCAGGCCGATCGCGCCAAAGCCGATCTGGAACGCGGCGGTGAGCAGCGTGGTGCCGATCGCCAGCTGCTCCAGCGCGACAAACACCACAAAGATCACCACGCCGTATTCCGACAAAGTGCTGATGGTGAGCGCGCCCTGCACGCCGATGTTGTTGAGATAGGCGAACACCAGACGGTTGATGAAGCGCGCCACCAGGGTGCCGAACACCAGCACCAGAATGGCGACGATGATGTTGGGAATGTAGAGCACGATCTTGTTGAACAGCTCGGCCACCATGTGCAGCCCCAGGCTGTTGGCGACGGTGACGATGACGACGAAGATGATGATCCAGTAGGCCAGTTTGGCCAGCAGGCGCGACAGCGAAATATCCAGGTTGCCCTGCTTGAGAAAAGCCTCGATGCCGGTCTTTTCGGCGAGGCTGTCGAACCTCAACACGTCGAGCAGTTTCATCACCCCGGTGCGCACCAGATTGGCGAACAGCCAGCCGATGAACAGCAGCACCAGCGCAGCCAGCAATTGCGGCACGAAGGCGGCGAGCTGGGTCCAGAAAGCAGTAAACGAGGCGACGAATATATCCAGTTGTTGTTGCATGGCTAGCTCCTGTACAAGTTGGATTCGATGCGGCAGGTTGACCGGAGAGTGGCCGCGCGCTGGCTATTATAAGCACAGCCTCTTTTCTGTTCATGCGGCACGTCCGGGTTTGTCACGCTCGGGTTTATTGGATCGAATCCGGCCTTGCGGATTGTGCGGGCAGGACGGGTGGAACAAAAACGAAGTGCCATTCGGCGTAGGTTGACGCATCGGCAAATGCGCTGTCGCGTGGATCAAACCCCGCCTTCCTGAATGGCGTGGCAGTCGAGCGGCTTGCCACGCCGATGAAGCCGCTTCCGCCCGGCGCCGGGATCAGTTCGAACGCGTCGCCGGTAAACGGGTCGCGCCAGGCTCGCCGCAAGTGCCGCACCTCCGGTTTACGGTCGTCTTGCAGCAGGTCTTCGATGCGCTGTGGCAGGCGCGGCGCGTTTTTGTCGAGTTCGTAATAGCTCTGGACCGCCCGGCGATACTGGTTGCCGATGAACAGCAAGTCGGATTCGCGCGCGCGCTGCGCTTCGGTATGCCAGACCTGGCCGGCGGCCGCGAGCCCCAGACCAAAGAAGGCGACCAGCATCAGCACGAACAGGTAGGTAAAACCGGATTGGCGCGCAGGCATGGTCACCACTCGGCATACGGGCTGCCGTCGCGCGCGTTGCCCGGCGCACCGCTTCGGATGTCGTAGAGTTCGCCGGTTTCGCCCTCGGGCGGCGCAAGCGCTTGCCAGGTGTCGCGCCGCTCGCTGATGGGGTCGACCGGTACGGCGCGCAGGTAGCGGTCGTTCACCAGTTGGTCGAGGCTGGACGGGTAGCGCCCCTTGTCGCCGTGGTACTTGTCGATGGCGTCGCGCATCACCGCAAGGTCCTGCCGCAGGATGGTTTCCTTCGAGCTTTCCAGATGGTTGAAATAGCGCGGCAGCGCCAGCGCCAGCAGCAGGGCGATGATCGCCATCACCACCATCAGCTCGACCAGGGTGAATCCGCGTGGCGTGAATAGTCTGCCGTGGCGATTCACTTCACCACTCCCGGTAGGGCACGCCGTTGAGCCCGGTGCGCGACGACTGCGAATAGACATCGAACACATCGTCGCCGGCGGCCGGCGCATCCGCCGGGCTGGCGTAGCTGCGCAGCCCCCAGGTTTCCTGTGCCGTCGCGGCAGGTTCCGGATAAAACGGATCGCGTGGCAGCCGGCGCAGGAAATAGAGTTTTGCCGGATTCGGCCCGGGTCTGGTCGGTAACGCCCTTGCCACAGTACGTCGAGGCTCGGCGGATAGCCGCTTTCGCCTTCATTTTTTGCGATGCGGCCGTCGCTCCACGCCTGCTTGTAGGCATCGATCGCGCTGCGGATGTCACTGCAGCGCGTCGCGCAGTTCGGCTTCCTTCTGGCGCTGCTGCACCAGTTGGGCGAACGGCACCGCCACGCTGGCCAGCAGCGCCAGAATGGCCAGGGTGACCATCAGTTCGATCAGACTGAAGCCGGACGATGTGCGTCGATGCATGCTTATGACGCGGGAACCACCGGCAGGACGGCGCCCGGGTTTTGCGGCGGGGCAGGCGGCGCGTCTGCCGCGTCGTTGTCGCCCTCGGGCAGGCTGTCCCGGCTGCATCGGCGTATTGGACTCGTCGGACGGGCTGGCCGGCGGCGCAGGCCGGTTGGGCGCCGCCGCCGCGGCGCCACCGCCGGAGCCGCCGATGGCATTTTCGGTGCCGCCCCTGAACTCGGTGAGGGCAGGCTGCTGCGCCTGGGCGTTGCGCAGAATGTGCGGCGTGATCAGGAGGACGATCTCGGTCTTGATGGTCTCATTGCTCTTGCTGGCGAACAGATGGCCCAGAACGGGCAGGTCGGCCAGACCGGGAATGCCGCTCGACGAGCCGCGTTCCTCTTCCGAGATCAAACCTGCCAGCACCTGGGTTTCGCCGTCTTTCAGGCGCAGCACCGTCGTCGCGTTGCGGGTGCCGATCTGGTAGGTGAGGGTGCCGCTGAGGCTGCGGATTTCCTTCACGATATTGGAGACTTCCAGGTTGACCTTGATCTGCACGTCGTCGCGCATCAGCACGCTGGGCTCGACGTCGAGCTTGAGGCCGACGTCGAGGTAGGCGACCGATTCGCTGATGCCGACGTTGGCGGTGGAGGTGGTGGTGATCACCGGCAGCTTGTCGCCGATGTGGATCTTGGCCTTTTCGCGGTTTTTCACCCGGATGCGCGGGTTGGCCAGAATGTTGACGTCGCTGTTGTCCTGCTGGATGTTGACCGCCGGGGCCGGGCTGACGGCAATCGTGCTCGCGCTGATGTTTTTCAGGTTCTCCAGCGTCAGCGCCGAGGTCAGCGAAGCGCGGGTTGATCACGGTGAACTGGTTCGGGTACTGCACCCCCAGATCGAGCAGCTTCGAGCGTTTGACCTCGAGCACATCGACATGCAGCATCACTTCGGGCTCGGCCAGGTCCTGCGTGGCGATGATTTTCTCGGCCAGGCGGATGGCTTCGGGCGTGTCGCGAATCACCAGCTGGTTGAGGCGTTCGTCGACGTACATGTCCCTGGTCTTGATCAGCACGCGCAGCATCGCCATGGTGCTTTTCGCGTCGGCGTTGCCCAGATAGAAGCTCTTCACCATCAGTTCCTGGTACTGCTTCTGCTTGGGCGGGGTGTCGGGATAAATCAGCAGCGTGCTGGGCCCCATCACTTTTTTTGAAAGCTGGCCGGTGCTGAGCAGCATGTCGATGGCCTCGTTGACCGTGGTGTTGCGGGCAAACAGCGTGGCCTTGGTGTCGAGCCGCACATCCTTGTCGAACACGAAGTTGATGCCGGACTGGCGGGACATCATGTCGAACACATTGCGCAGGGGCGCGTCGCGGAATTCCAGCGTCACGGTTTTGCGCGAGGCCGCGCTGAGTTCGCGTGGCGCGTTTTCTTCCTGCGCGCGCGCCAGCCTGAACCTTGCGCTGCATGTCGATGGCGCCTGCATGGCCGGGTGATTGCGCCAGAACCTGCTGCGTCTTGTCGGCCGCCAGCGCCGGATTGTTCTGGTTGAGGGCGGTGCGGGCTTCTTCCAGCAAGCGATGGTTGGCAACCTCGCTCTCCAGGCTCGCCAGCAGCACTTTCGCGCGCGGGTTTTCCGGATGGATGGCGAGTACCCTGTTCAGGGTCGCCTCGGCCGCCGACAAAATTCGCCTGCTCGATCTCCCGCTGCGCCTGCAGTCAACCACTGGCTGGCCAGCTTCTCGCGCTGGGTGTAGTAGTACGACTTCAGCTCAAGGTTGCCGGGTTCCTCTGCCATGCCGGCTTGCAGGCGGGCGAGCCCCGCCTCGGTCGCGCCGCTGCCGATCAGTTCGCGTCCTTCGGTAAGACCCGGGCTGGCGCATCCGGCGAGGCCGAGCGTGCCGAGCAGCGCGGCAAGCAGAAGTATGAGTTTGGCGTGCTGCAATTTAGTCTCCCATGCGCAGACTGCGCACTTGTTTCAGGGGTAAGTAGGTGAAATTCAGATGCGTGCCGGTCACCGGCTCCAGCCGCCAGGCACCGTCGAGTGACCTGACCGGCGCGTACGCTGACCGGTACGTTGCCGCGCGTCAGGTAATACGTCGTGGCGTTGTCTTCCTGCCAGCGCCCCATGTAGCTGAAGGGCAAGGGCGGCGCTTGCGGCGGCGGCGGAGGTGGCGGAGGTGGGCGGCGGTGGGGGTGGCGGCGGGATGTACCAGGTTTGCTTGGGGAATAGATTGGCGCGGGCGACGGCCATGCGCGGCGCGGCTTCGGGCTGGGCCAGGCGTTTTGCCGGCAGATGCTGACGATGCAGCGGATTCGGCCAGGCGGGCAACCGGCTGGCACCGGGGTATTCATGCGCGTCGCTGGACCATCAACCCCTTCGACCAGATCGGCCGCTTCGTCTTCCGGGTTGCCATTGAACGCCAGCCAGCCCGACCAGGCCAGCGCGACAGCCAGCGCGGTGAAGAGCAGGGTGCGGCGACGGGCGTCGGTCATGGCGTGGTCTCCACAAACAGGCTGAAGCGCAGTTCGGTTTGCAATTCCACGTCTTCGATGCGTTCGCGTTTGAGTTTGACTTCGTCCAGGATCAGATTCGGCAGGCGTTCCAGCGCGGCGGCGACAAACGCGTGCAGCGCGGGATAGCCGCCTCGACCGGAAACACCATCTGCCAGCGCGCGAGCCGTGTTCATTCAGGCGCGCCATTGACTGCGGCAACGCTGTACTGGCCGCGCGTGAGTTCAAAACCGTGCGCACGCGCGAGTTGCTCCAGTTCGCCCAGCGTGCCGCCGCCGAACTGTCGGGCGGCAGCATGGCGAGCGGATCGGGCGTAGCCAGAATGGGCTCGGCAGCGACGGTTTGCGCAGCAGGCGTAGCTGATCGAGCTGCTGCTTGTCTGCTGCGACTGGTTGTGAAGCGGCTGTACCAGGATAAAAAACAGCCCCAGGGCCAGCACCAGCAGTGCCAACCCGAGCAGCCCCGCTGCGCCCAGGCGACGGCCCCATTGCCGCATTTGCCACAGCAGCAGTGTTCATGCGCGCCACTCCACCGTGATCTGGAAACGCACCGGCTTGTGGTCGGCGTCGGTTTCGAATTTCGTGCAGGGTCAGCACGGCGCGCAGGATGCCGGGCTGTTGCTGCAGCGCCTCGACGAAGGCAACGGCGTCGGCCAGGTCGACGGGCCTCGGCCACCAGTTTGATCTGCCGTTTGGCATGAATCGCGTCGAGTGAAAGCAGGGCGATTTTGCTGCTGCGGGTGGCGGCGAGCGCGTCGAATGCGGGCTGCCAGCCCGCGTTCAACTGCGCCGTGATGCGCTCGTGTGCTGCCTGGGCGGCGCTGTCGGCCCGCGAGACCGCGACGCTTCGGCGCAGGACGTTGTTCCAGCTTGAGCAAGGCGCTCGCCTGTTCGGCCTGCAGCTGTCGCGCGCGGTGAGCCACTGCCCTAGCCATCCAGGCCAGCGCCAGCGCGCCGATCACCAGCAGCCCGATACCGAGTGCATCGAGGCGATAGCGGCCAGCCGCTATGAAAATTCAGATCGAGACGCGCCATATCAAGTATCCACCAGCGAAGTGGCACCGTGTGCCTGCGCATCGTGCGGCAGCGTGTGCCAGTGCCAGTCGTCCATCGTCACCGAGCCGACTGCGCCGAGACCGAACGGTTGCAGCCAGACCTGGCGGGCAATCGGTGTAGCCGCACACTCGGCTTCAGCGCGCCAGCCAGTCGGGCAGCGCGGTGCGCCAGTCGGTATCGATCGGCTGCGCCGTCAGGTGTTGCCAGATGCCGCCGCTGGCGCCCATCAGCGTCGCCCAGCCGGGCTCGACGCCGATCCACCAGCCGTCGAAGCGGCTCGGCAGGCGCCGCACGGCGCGGCTGGCCAAGCGGGGAGATGGTGACGTTGCGGCAGTCGTGGCGCGCCAGCAGCGCTTCCAGTTGCTGCATGAAATCGGCGTCGACCGCCGCGCCGACCAGTCCTGCATGCGGCGGCTGGCTGTGCACCGCGATGCGCCAGCCAGCCGCTTCGTCGCCATAAATTTCACGCAGGCTCGCGGCGACCAGCGCGGACTCTTCGGCACGCGCAAGCGCCTTGCCGGGTGGCGGCGTCAGCACCTGGCGCACAAACTGCTGCGACAGCACCACCTCCACCCGGCGGCGCGGCCACGCCGGATCGGCCAGCGCTTCGTCGAGCAGCGGCAGCAGGCTGGCAGCGTCGCGCGCATCGGTGGCCAGCAGGCGGCTCTCACCGCCGGCCAGCAGGGCGACTTCGCCCGGCGCGAGCGCGATATGCAGGGGATCAGCCGACCAGCGTGACACGGTTGATCTCCTCCAGCGTGGTGTCGCCCGATTTCACCAGCGCCAGCGCGGCCTCGCGCAGGCTGTGGGTGCCGCCGCGCACGGCGGCTTCCTTGATCTGGCCGATGGGCGCGCGGGCGACGATGAGTTCGCGCAGTTCGTCGGTGAGCAGCAGGATTTCGGCGACGGCACGGCGACCCTTGTAGCCGCTGCCGCGACAGTGGCCGCAGCCGCTGCCCTGGCGGAATTTGAAATCGCGCGTGTGTTCGGCCGTCAGGCCGGACAGTTCCAGCAGTTCGGCCGACGGCACGACCGGCACGGCGCAGTGCGGGCAGTTCACCCGCAGCAGACGCTGCGCGACGATGCCGTTCAGCGCCGAGACGAAGCTGTAGGGATCGACGCCCATGTGCATGAAGCGGCCGATGACGTCGAACACGTTGTTGGCGTGCACGGTGGTGAACACCAGGTGGCCGGTGAGCGCCGATTGCACCGCGATCTGCGCGGTGTCGGCATCGCGGATTTCGCCGACCATGATCTTGTCGGGGTCGTGGCGCAGGATCGAGCGCAGGCCGCGCGCGAAGGTCAGGCCCTTTTTCTCGTTGACCGGAATCTGCAGCACGCCGGGCAGCTGGTATTCGACCGGGTCTTCGATGGTGATGATCTTGTCGCGGCCGTGGTTGATTTCGGAAATCGCCGCATACAGCGTGGTGGTCTTGCCGGAGCCGGTCGGCCCGGTCACCAGCAGCATGCCGTAGGGCTCGGCCGCCAGCTTGCGGATGCGCGCCAGCGGGGCGCCGGTATAGCCCAGGCCTTCCAGCGTCAGCCCGCGCAGTTCCTCGGACAGCGCCTGGCGGTCGAGAATCCGCAGCACCGCGTCCTCGCCGAACACGCTCGGCATGATCGACACCCGCACATCGACTTCGCGCCCCTGCATCGCCACCTTGAAGCGGCCGTCCTGCGGCACGCGGCGCTCGGCGATGTCGAGCTCGGCCATCACCTTGATGCGCGACACCGCCTGCTCGGCGGTTTCGGTGCCCGGCACCTGCGCGACGTGCGAGAGCACGCCGTCGATGCGGTATTTCACCGTCAGCCCGCGCGGCATCGGTTTCCAGATGGATGTCCGACGCGCCGGCTTTCAGCGCGTCGTACAGGGTCGAGCGCACCAGCCGCACCACCGGGCTGGCATCCTCGGCGATGCTGGCGAACGACAAGCGCTTCGGCGCCCGGAATCCTGTGCCACCTGCATGCCGCCGCCGCACGCCTTCCATCGCGTGCAGGCCTTCTTCGTGGCGCGCCAGCAGGGCGGCCAGGTCGGCCGGATGCGGCGAGGCCGGTCTTGAACGGCACGCCCAGCACATGGGCGGCATAGGCGCGGCTGGCGCTGTCCCAGGGGTCGGCGAGCAGCAGCCACAGCTGGGCATCGGCATCGCGCGCGACCAGGCAGTGCCGCCGTGCGGCTTCGTTGAAACTCAGCTGGCTGAAATCGACCGTCAGCGCGTTCAGCGCCGCCATGTCGAAGGCCGGCTGATGGCTGTGCGCGGCCAGCAGATGCAGGGTGGCATCGGCATCCAGGCCGAACTGTTCCTGTACCCGCTGCATCACGGTCTGGCCGGTGGCGCGCGCCTGCTGGCGCAGGCTGGCGAGCGTGTCGGCGCTCAGCGCAGGGAGCGGCGCGTTCATTCGATCGACCCCGCCAGTTCAAAAATCGGCATGTAGAGCAGCACCACGATCAGGCCGATCGTCAGGCCGATGAACACCATCAGCAGCGGCTCGAACAGGCGGGTGAACCAGTCCACCCAGCGCGCCATTTCCTCGTCGTGAAAAATGGCGATGCGCTCCATCATTTCGCCCATGCGGCCGCTTTTTTCGCCCACCCGCAGCAGCCGGGCGGCCACCGGCGTGGTCAGCTCGCCGAGGGCAAATGCAGCCGAGATGGTTTCGCCGCGGCGCATCGCATCCGATCGCCGTCGTCGCGCCCGACGCGCAAGTGGGCGGACAGCAGGCTCGACACCATGTCGAGCGCGGACACGATCGGAATGCCGCCGACCAGCAACATGCCGAGGCTGCGGTAAAAGCGCGCCAGTTCGAAGGTGCGCAAATGTTCGCCGATGGCCGGCGTGCGCCAGGCCAGGCGGGTGAGCGCGGCGCGGGTGGCCGGTTGCGCCAGCGCCAGCACGATGCCGGCAATCAATCCGGCCACCCCCAGCGCGATCCAGCCGCCGTGCGCCTCGACCATCTCGCCCCAGCTCAGCAGCATCTGCGACATCCACGGCAGATCGCGCCCGGAGTCGGCATACACCGTGGCAAAACGCGGCACCACATAGCGCGAGCAGAAAACCGATCACCAGCGTGCCGACACCGATCAGCAGCATGGGGTAGATCGACGCCGATAAAATCTTCTTCTTCACCGTATCGATCTGGTTTTGGTAGCCGACATAGCGGGCGAGGGCGGGCGACAGGTCGCCCGTGCTTTCGGCTGCGCGCACCGTGGCGGCATACAGTGCCGGAAACGCCTCGCTTTGCGCCGCAAGCGCCGCAGAAAAAGGACGCCCCTCGCGCATGGTAGTGAGCAGGCGATCAATCAGCTGGCGCGATTCGGGCCGGCTTTCTTTTTCGGCCAGGGTTTCCAGCGCCTCGGTCAGCGTCAACCCGGCGTCCAGCAGCGCGATCAGTTCCTGCGTGAACAGCAGCAGCGGAAAGCGCGCGCGCCGCGTCGCCAGCATGCCGCCGCGTTCAGGCCGTGATCGAGATGACCTGTGCGCCTTCGCGCTGCAGGCGGGCGGTGATTTCGCTCTCGTCGAGCGCCTCCACCGTCAACGTGGCCACACCACTACCAGGGCGCAGAGTCTTTACCCGATAACGCATGGCGAGGTCTTACCAGTTGTTGATGTCCGCGTCATTTCCCGTGCCACCCGGAACACCGTCGCGGCCAAACGAATACAGGTCGATTTCGCCATGCTCACCCGGCGAGCGGTATTGATACGGCTTGCCCCAGGGATCGTTGGGAACCGCTTTTTTCAGATAGGGACCATCCCAGCGCGCTTCGTCGGCAGGCTTGGTGTTCAGGGCCGCCAGGCCTTGTTCGGTGCTGGGGTAACGACTGGTGTCGATGCGGTACTGGTCGAGCGCCTTTTCCAGCGCGTCAATTTGTGCCTTGGCCGTTTTCACTTCCGACTTGCCCACCTGGGCAAAGTATTTAGGCGCAACATAACCGGCCAGCAAGCCCAGAATGACCAGCACGACCAGCAGTTCGAGCAGGGTGAAACCGGCTTGGCGCAAACGCCTGGGAAGGGGGAAACGATAAGGGGTCACGCGGCAGCTCTCCGTGAATGTCAGCTTGGTGGGTAAGCGGCTAACAGGCTGGAAACCAGATCAGTTCAAGCCGTACAGGAGGTGAGGATTTGAACATCCAATTGTTACAGGAGTGCTTCAGCCAGATGCATGACAGCATGACAGGCGGCGCTCATCATGCTTGTGTAAGAGAGACAGGCGAGCAGCGGATTGCTTCGCACCGGCTGGAACGACGATGCTTGAAGCAGACAGGAAGCAGGCTTTCGTCTAAACCGACTGGTTTCGCGCCAGCCGATGAACAGGCCGCTCAGCAGGTAAACGCGATGTCGTCCTCGCTGCCATCCGTACCCTGCGCGGAAATGAAATGCGTACTGTCATGCGGGTGGGCATGTATCACCTCCGCCAGCCACGGATAGCAGCCGGCGTAATCGCATTGCTCGGCATATTCGTCGGGTTCGTCGAGCAGCGCGTCGCCGAGTTCGCGCAGGGCGACTTCCGCCAGCAGATCGGCTTGCGCATCCAGTAGTTGATCAGGCTTGTTCATCATTTCTCCACTCCTTGTTTGACTGCTTGGCCGATCTTCGCCCGGCAACATGAGCGCTTGATGACAAGGCGGCCGCATCCGGATGGCCCGAACGCCCGGATAGGCCGGGCTGGTCCAAACGGGTCATGCGCGATGGCTTGCGGCTGCATGCGGCTGCAATATCGATGCATGACACTGCGTCCTGTCCAGATTGAATCGATGCAAGGGAACGCCCGTGAAGTTCAGTCACATGCTTGTCGTCGCGCTGCTCGTCGCAGCTTCGCCCAGCCGGGCCGCCGCCCAGGACGCGCCGCAGGCCGGCTCCACCGTCGGCAACGCGGCCGATCACGCCACGCCGGCGTCAAGAACGGGTTGCTGTGTCTGGCCGGTCTCGGGCTGGTGGGCGTGATGGTCGAACGCGTCAAGCGCCGCCGCATCTGAGCCGTTCTAGCGGACGCGTACTCCCTATCGCCAGATCCTTACGCCGTGACGCGCCGAAAGATCTGAAGCACCAGGCACCTCCAGCAGGATGTCTCTCTTGCGTCTCCGTTTGCGGCTCCTTCGGGTGCCGCTTTTTTTTGCTCCAAACATGAGCCGAATGGATTACCCAGAGTGGATGGTTCAACGGCATCTCCCGCAACATGGCCCGGCAAGAATGAGCCGGTACTGGAGGGAACTTCCGGCTGCGAAGTCGTTTGTCGCATGCGGGATGCCGGTACACACGCGCAGGAACCTGTTCACTTTATTGGATTGCTTTAGGAGATTTTCATGAAATTCGTTCAAACGCTGCTGGCGCTTGCGCTGGCTGGTGCAATGGGTTCCGCATCCGCGGCCGCCCCAGGCTACCTCGGCAACCTGACGGGGTCGTCCGTCTCTATCGGCAATTCGTTTGCTGCTGCAACTAACATCAACGACATCTACACTTTCGACATCATGCCCGTGTCTGCCACGGCCGGTACCGCGGTCAGCATTACTCTGGATATTCCGGTGCTTCCTGGCATGGAATTCGGGATATCGGGTTTTGGGGTGGAGTTCAGGGAC
This sequence comes from uncultured Hydrogenophilales bacterium, assembly GCA_963818665.1. Lineage (GTDB taxonomy): Bacteria > Pseudomonadota > Gammaproteobacteria > Burkholderiales > Thiobacillaceae > Thiobacillus. Next base: position 73,655 of record CAWFTM010000021.1, read on the forward strand.
TATCTCGGCAACCTGATCACATCTGATTTCCAGTCGGGGCCGACTGATTACACCGTGGATATTTCCGCCAATCTGGCCGCAGCATCGGGTTACCAGTTCATCGTCTTGGGCACCACGACCGGCACGCTGGGTGGCAGCTACGGCGGCGCGCTGGCTGCGGTGGCCGTCCCCGAAGCCGAAACCTACGCCATGATGCTGGCCGGTCTGGGCCTGGTCGGCTTCCTGGTGTCGCGTCGCCGCGGCAGCCTCTGATCCTGTTTTATTTCCTCCGGCAAATTGATCGGCTGATGCTGGTCAATTTACTTTCAAGCGAGCCTGCGGGCTCGCTTTTTTTATGTCGACTGGATATGGGGCACCGTTCGTCCCCAACTCCATGGTGGGCTCATGCTGCGCGCCTGAATGAAATGTCTGCTTCATGCGCCTGTCATGTTGCGCACGTAGTCTCGCCTGCCAACCGGGGGAGCCATGCAGCATGCAAACGAACTGACGCACGAGGAATGCGGCCATCTGGCGCGCATCCTGATCGCCTCGCGGCGGGTGAGCCTGCGTCACCAGTTTTTCAGCTGGGTGCATGGCCCGCTGCAGGCGTTGATTCCGCATGAAATCCTGCTGTGCGGGGTGGCGGACGAAGGCGGCCTGCTGCTGCACGAACGCTTCACCGCCTGCCGCTATTTCAAGGACGACCACTTCCAGCGTGTCATCCATCCCGGCAGCGGCCTCATCCAGCAGCTGTCGCAGGAATGGCAACTCCGCAGCGAGCCCCACCTGATCGCCGCGCTGCCGGACGAGGCCGGCGGCTGGCACGCCCGGCTCGCCGATCTCGAACTGAAAAACATCGCCTTTCATGCCATGGGCTGGCTCAACGGCCAGCTCAAGGGCTACGCCAGCTTCTCGCGGGTGCGCGCGCCGTTCGACGAGCGGCTGGCCATGATGATCGACATCCTGCTGCCGCATCTGCTCGCCACCCTGGCACGCGTGCTGGCCAACGAAGCGCGCGCCGACGGCGACAGCAAGCGCCCCAGCGGCCTCATCACCGCGCGCGAAGTCGAAGTGCTGACCTGGGTGCGCGACGGCAAGACCAACGACGAAATCGCCGTCATCCTCGGGCTGTCGATGCTCACCGTCAAAAACCATTTGCGCAACGCCATGAAAAAGCTGGTGGTGCGCACCCGCGGCCAGGCCGTCGCCAAGGCCATCGCGCTGGGCCTGCTGCGGGCGCAGGGGACGCGCCGCTCCGGGCAATAGCCCGCGCACCGCCGCACGCCTGCGTCGGCGATGCGGCATGAGCCGAGCGGCTCATTTTTCCGCCCGTTCGACCCCCATCACGTGTCATCCACGCCGCCTAAAGTGGCGCAGTCTGCTCGTGAACGCGGACACGATTTTCCGGTTGGCTTTCCATCCACTGGCAGGCCTGTCCCTCAGGGGGGCGGAAAGCTTCATAGCTATCTGGGTCTTATTTTTTCAATTTCAAGAGGAGCACTACATGAAATTCAAACTAATCGCCCTGGCCGCCGCCGCGCTGATGGCTGCTGCCGCGCCTTCGTTCGCTGCCATGCAAGACGCCACCTCCGGCAACGGCGAACTGCTGGTCAACCTGCGTTTCTACACCGGCGACAACAACTCAGGTGGCGACGACATCTCCGCCGTGTTCGACCTCGGCGTCACCATGAACGACTTCCTGGCGAACAAGAACGTCGCCGGTTACACCCAGACCTGGAACCTGACCAGCGCCAACTACGGCAGCGCCTGGAATGATGTGATGACCTTCGCTGGCGCCAATACCGCTGCCATCGAGTACAACGTCATTGCGCTGGATAGCAGCAATTTTGATATCGCCGGTGGTTCGCGTTATCTGACTACAGCGGACGTGGCGAGTTTCCCGGCGCTGTCCAACCTGAATCTGAATAACTTCTCGTTCATGAACAGCTATGTGACGGTGAACAATAGCCGTGGCACGCACGCAACGGAAGCCAACGGCGCCAGCACCGCTGGGTCTGCTGATGTGCAGAACTCCTACTTCGGCAAGGTGAACGGGGGCTCGACCGACGGCGACAACTGGTCCGGCCAAACGACTGCCGACACCACCAAGACCCTCGCCACTGCGCAGAACTTCTGGTTCCTGACGACCAGCTCGACCGCCGCCACGGGTGCGGCCACCAAGAGCGCCTTCGGTTATGACCTGAACGGCAACGGCAGCATCGGTACCGGCGAGTTCGGCGAGTGGTCGGTCAACGCGGCTGCCGGCACCATCACCTTCACCAACCCCGCGATGCCGGTTCCCGAGGCTTCGACCTACGGCATGATGCTGGCCGGTCTGGGTCTGGTGGGCTTCATGGCTCGCCGCCGTCTGAAGGCTTGATCGACTCACTCTATTGATTGAACCCGTCCCGCAGCCGCGGTACGGGCGTGCAAATTAACTGACTAAGGAACTGCATCATGAAACTGAATCAAATCGCTCTCGCCGTGGCCGCCATGGCCGCCGCCCCTGCCTTCGCCCTGACCCCCGGCCAGGTCGACGGCGCCACCCAGCTGTGGATTTCCGGCGCCTCCGCGCCCACCAACTCGGTGTTCCTCGGCGCGATGACCCTGTGCAAGGGCGTGTCGTACAAGGATGCTGCCGGCATCATCCAGACCAACCCGGGCGCCATCGACGCGCATATGTATCTGGAAAAGGCCACCGGTACTGGATCCGCAGGCACCGAACCCGGCAAAGATTCCGGCGACCGCGTCGCCTACGCCTGTACCGTCGACACCATCGACGACCGCGCCGGCGTGCTCGAAGGCAGCAAAGTTGTGCTGTATCACACCGTCGAAGGCGGCTCGTTCAACGCCTATACGCCTGCTCTGGCGCTGGCGGGCGACACCAACCCCAACATCCCCACCACCCTGCAGCGCATCACCGAAGTCGCCGACCTCGGCGCCACCGGCAAGTGCGCCAACGGTGCTGCCGTCAACACCACGGTGAGCGTGTCAGGCGTCAACAACGTCATCCCGCGTTACAACAGCTGCGGCCGCACCACGGTGACGCTGGCGACCGGCGCGGTGGACGTGGCGGGCGACACTGCGCCCACCACCTCGATCGGCGGCTTCTCCGACACCGAGTACGTGATCAACAAGCTGAACCTGGACGTCACCACCGAGCTGGGCGACATCGGCTCCGAAGTCGCCGACCAACATCGGCCAGGCCTTCGGCGTGGCGGTGAGCTACCCGCTGTATGCCCAGTTGCAGAAGAACGACGGCCTCATCGCCACCACCGCTGCTGACGGCGAAGCCTGCGACGGCGTCTACACCGCCTGGCCCTGCCAGCCCAACCTGCCGAGCCAGCGCTACACCACGATCGCCAACAAGGACTCCATCGGTGGCGTGGACGGCAGCCTGTTCGGCGCCGCCGTCGGCAGCAAGGTCAACCTGGCTCGTCGCGCCATCACCTCGGGCACCCAGTCCGCTTCCAACCTGCGCTTCCTGAACAAGCCCTGCGCAACTGGTGTCGCTGGCGGTGCGCTGAACCCGGCGCGCGTGGCTGACAGCTTCCACGCGCGGCAACCGTTGGTGGTGACCGAGCAGTCCTCCACCGGCGGCGTGAAGACCGGCCTGACCACCGCGACCAACGCCGGCGAATTCGGCCTGGGCGTGGTGTCGATGGAGAACGTGCCCGGCGCCGACCGGTACGGCCAACGTGGGCCTTCGTCAAGCTGAACGGCATGTCGCCCAACTCCGACAGCGTAAGCAGCGCGCCAATGCCATGGACGGCACCTACGACATGTGGTACGAGCTGGTGGCCTTCACCGCCTACAGCGCCTTCCAGGAAGGCATCGACCTGATCGACCGCGATCAACAGCTCGCTGGGCAACCCCGGCATCACCGACCTGACCGGCCTGTTCATCACCCCGGCTGGCCGGCGTGACCGGCACCAACGTGGGCAAGGGCACCCGCGTCGGCAACTCCTGCCAGCCTGCGGTCCAGTAAGCATCACGTCAGGGGCGGTGCAATGCCGCCCCGTTGCGTGTGTTCGGGACAGTTCCTTTGGGGCTGTCCCATTTTCCGGTTATATGAAAGATGGTTTTCAGGTGCGGTGTTTGCTGGAATGTGTGCGAATATGTGAAATAACAGATGGCGCTGTGGACGGCCTGCCTGGGTTGGCGCTGTTCGCTGCGCTGCGGTGACTGCGTCCCATGGCGCGACAGGAAGCGCACATTTGATGTATTCGAATACCGGGTGGAGGGCGCGACGTTGTTGCCGGTCACCGTGGTCGAGCAGGCGGTGTATCCGCATCTCGGTGAAAAGAAAAACGCTCGCCGATGTGGAAAAAGCGCGCGAGGCGCTGGAGAAGGCCTATCACGGCGCGGGCTATCTGACGGTGCTGGTGAGCATTCCGCAACAAAAAGTGAATGGCGGCGTGGTCAGGCTGGAGGTGACCGAAGCGCCGGTGGATCGGTTGCGCGTGGTCGGGTCGCGCTATTACAGCCTGGGCGAGATCAAGGCGGCGGCGCCGGAGCTGGCCGAAGGCAAGGTGCCGAATTTCAACGACATGCAAAAGCAGCTGGCGGCCTGAATCGCTCGGGCGACCGCAAGATCACGCCGGTGCTGCGGCCCGGCAAGACGCCGGGCACGGTGGAAATCGATCTGAAAGTGCAGGATCAGCTGCCGTTGCACGGCAACGTGGACGTGAACGACCGCTACAGCCAGGACACCACGCCGACCCGGCTGAGCGCCAGCCTGCGCTGGGACAACCTGTGGCAGAAGCAGCATGGCCTGGGGCTGACGTTGCAGACCGCGCCGGAGGACCCCGACGAGAGCCGGGTGTTTGCGCTCAGCTACACCGTGCCGCTGGACTCCGGCAATTACCTGGCGTTGTACGGCGTGAAATCGGATTCCGACGTGGCGGCGGTGGGCACGCTGAACGTGGTCGGCAACGGCGAGATTGTCGGCGCGCGCTACATCGTGCCGCTGCGCGGACGCGAGGAGTTTTTCCACAGCGCGACGCTGGGGGTGGATTACAAGAGCGTCGATCAGACAGTCGCGCTGATCGACGGCGGCGGGTTCGATACGCCGATCACCTACATGCCGTTCACCCTGGGCTGGGACGGCACCTGGCTGGGGCAGGGCTAGCTGGGCCAGGGGCGCGTCAGCAAATTCGGCGTCGCTTTCAATTTCAATTTCCGCGGACTGGTGGACGACGAGCAGGAGTTTGCCGACAAGCGTTTTGAAGGGCGCGCGAGCTATGCCTATCTGCGCGGCATGTTCTCGCACGAGGAAAGCTGGGCCAACGATGCGCAGATGACGGTGCGCGGCGGCTGGCAGCTCGCCTCGCGGCCGCTGGTCTCCAACGAGCAATTCGTCATCGGCGGCGTGCATACCGTGCGCGGCTATCTCGAAGCCGCCGCGCTCGGCGATGACGGCTTCAACCTCACGCTGGAAGCGCGCACGCCGAACTACGCCAAACACCTGAGCGATTCGCTGGACGACCTGCGTCTGCTGGCGTTTGTCGATGGCGGCTACGTCAGCATCCAGCAGCCGCTGCCTGCGCAGGAAGCCAGATTTTTCCCTGGCAGGCACCGGCATCGGCTTGCGCTTCAACGGCTGGAACGGCGTGTCCGGCGCGCTGGACTGGGCGGTGGCGCTGAAGGATCTGGGCGAGGTCGAACGCGGCGACAGCCAGGGGTATTTCCGGTTGGGGTATGCGTGGTGAACCGGTGAGCGGTAGAAGGTGAGCCGAACGGCTTATGCATGTAGCAGTGAAATCGCCTATTTGAAATTTCACATGTAACGAGCAAAACACGGCGGCCGGGCACTCTCAGGATGCCCGCCCGTTATCAGGAGAGCACCATGAATCGCAACTGCTATCGGCTGGTTTTCAACACGACTTTAGGCATGATGGTGCCGGTGGCGGAAACGGCGCGTCGTTCTGGCAAGGCCAGCTCGGGCAAGGCCGCGAGCGGTGCGGCGCTGGCGCTGGCCGGCGCGTTGCTGGCGGGGTGCGGCTCATGCGGAGTTGCCGGTGGCGAGCGCGAATTTTGCCGCGCCCGGCACCACGGCGAATTATCAGGTGAACGGCACGCAGGCCTATCGTGAACCAGGTGGGCAACAAGGCGATCATGAACTTCGATCGCTTCAACATCAGCGCCGGACATGACGTGCAGTTCCAGCCAGGTGGACAGCCTGGCGTCGCAGAACCTGGTGCAGGGCGCGAGTTTCTCGGCGCTCGCCCGCATTCACGACATCAATCCCAGCATCATCGCGGGCAGCATTTCGCAGGCGGCGGGGCAGCAGGCCAACGTCACTCTGGTCAACAGCAACGGCATCGCCTTCATGGGCGGCGTCGCAGGTGAACCTCGAACAGCTTCACCGCGAGCACGCTGAATATTGCCGACAGCTTCATCATCGACAACTTGCTGACCCGGGACGACGCATGCCGCAGTTTGAAAATGCACTGGATGGCGGCGAGGGACGTGGCTTCATCAAGGTGTTCGAAGGCGCGCAGATCACGGCAGGCAGCCAGGGCCGGGTGATGCTGATTGCGCCCACGGTGGTCAACAAGGGCACGGTCGACAGCGCCGGACGGCCAGGTGATTGCTGGCGGCGGGAACCAAGGTGTATCTGCGTTCGGCGTCGGCGACAGGATGACAATGTGCGCGGTCTGCTGGTGGAGGTGGATAGCCCGGACGGCCTGGACGATTTCGACACGGCCAACACCGAGCGTGAAGGACGGCGTGCTCGACGGCCAGACGGTGGCGCTGAGCGAATGCGGCGGAGGACAAACTCGGCCATGTCACCAACCTGGGCGAACTGACCACGCCGCGCGGCAACGTCACCATGGTCGGCTATGCGGTCAACCAGCAGGGCATCGCGCGGGCGACGACCTCGGTGGTGGCCAACGGCTCGGTGTATCTGCTGGCGAAGGATCGACGGCAGGAATCCGGCACAGTGCAACCTGCAGTTCGCAACGCGCGGCGGACGCGTGATGCTGGGCGCGGGCAGCCTGACCGAGGTGCTGCCGGATGTGGCGGATACCACCGGTGCGCTGGACGGCACGACCGGGCACGGGCTTGCCGACGAACGTCGCAGGTGAAGGTGCTGGGGCAGGATGTCGCGCATGGAAGGCGGCGCAGTGATCAATGCGCCTTCGGCGAGGTGAATTTCATCGCGCATGGACAATCCCGGCCGGCTGCGATGCCTGATGGATGATCCGTTCAAGATGCGGGCGCAGCTACATCCGACACGGCGCGCATTCACATTGCCAGATGGTGCGCGCATCAACGTGGCGGGTCTGGAAAACGTGCAGGTGTCGGTCGCCCGCAACAGCGTGGAAGTCGAGTTGCGCGGCGATGAGCTGAAGGATTCGCCGGTCAACCGCGATGGCGCGCTGCACGGCGAAAAAGTCTATGTCGACATCAACCGCGCGCTGGCCAACGCCAATGCGGGCAAGTCGACGCTGATCGCGCAGGACAGCCTGGAAAGCTATCAGGCGCAAACTGGAGCGCACCGTGGCCGAGCGTTCGACCGCGGGCGGCACGGTGAAGATGCACTCGCAGGGCGAGGCCATTCTCGAAAGCGGCGCGGTGATCGATCTGTCGGGCGGCAGCGTGCAATACACCGCCGCCAACGTGAAAACCACGCTGCTGAGCAGCGGCGGCAAGTCGGTCGATCTGGCCGACGCCACGCCGAAACGCGCTACGACGGCATCGCCACCCGCTACGTGAAGGATTTCGGACGCTGGAACGTGAAGAAGGTGTTCGATCTGGGGCAGAGCTATCGCTACGATCCAGGCTATGTCGAAGGCAAGGACGCGGGCGCGCTGGAGGTGATCGGCATGAAAGCGATGGTGATGCAGGCCGATATTCAGGGCCGCACGACGATGGGCGAATTGCAGCGTGAGGCCGGGCATGCCAGCCTGCGGGCGCGCGACTGACGCTGGGCACGCGACTGCGGTAGCGCAGGCGACTACAAGCTGAACCAGCAGGTGGAGGTCAGCAGCAAGCGGCACGCGTTGCGGCGCGGATTCGAGTTTGCAGGCTCAAGACACGCTGGTGCTCAATCCGGCGCTGATGGGCAAGGACAAGGTGGCGCATCTGGAGGTGTTCAGCAACCAGGCGGCGGAGGTGCGCGAAGCCTTGCGCAGCGCCGCAGGGCGGCAGCGTGCCGATCACCGCGCAGGGCGTGGCGGTTAAGGCCGATGTGAGGCTGCGCAGGGCGGCACGCTGTGTTCAGGCGCACAGGAACGCATTCTATCAGCCCGGCCTGTGCCGCCCGACCGTGAGGTGGACGATGGCGTCGACGCTGTCGGCACGCGGCGACTGGGTGAACGACTTGCGCGAGCGGCGGCAAAGTCGGCTGAAGCAGCGCAGGTCGATGGCGGATCGGTCACGCTGACGGCGGCAGTGGGCGATGTGACGCTGGGGAACGGCACCCTGATCGATGTCAGCGGCGGTGGACGCGTCAAGCCCGATGGCAAGCTGGTCGAACGGCAACGGCGGCGATGTCACGCTGGAAGCCGCAGGCCGGGCTGCTGCAAACTGGGCGGCGAGGTACGCGGCTAGGCAATCGGCAAGGGTGGAACCTACATGTCATCAAGACGGACAAGATCCAGATTGCGCGCGGCGGACGCTGCCGACGATCCGACCGCTGAACCTCGATGCCGCGTTTTTCGAGCGCGGCGGTTTTGCCGACTTCGATCTGACCGGCCGCGAGCAGCGTGACGATGGCCGACGGCGTACGGCTTGCGCCCACCGGTGCAGCAGCCTGGAATTGCAGCCGGGTTATCACGCTTGCAGCCGAGCGGCAGCAACGGTCGACGCGTTTTCGCCCGCGTGGTGAAGCGTGATGATCGCGGTGCGGCAGGCGGCCAATCTGAGCTTTGCACGGCAACGATCTCGGCGCAACGTTCGGCTGGGCGAGGGCGCGAGATTCCAGCCGACGACCGCGCAACGGTGACGCTTCAATGCGAGCAAGCGGATCGACATTCTGGGGCAAGGTGACGGACGGCAGGCGGCAGGATTTCGGCCACGCTGAGCCGCAGCGAATCGGACAGCGATCCGTTCGATCCGACATCGGCTATTGGCTGGGCGCGCAGGCGGTGCTGGATGCCGCAGGCGTGGCGCGTACCTACATCGACAGCAAGGGACTGACGCAGGGCGAGGTGCTGGCGGGCGGCAACGTCGACGCTGAATGCGGAAACGGGTTACGTGGTGACCGAGGCGGGTTCGCGCATCGACGTGTCGGGCGCGGCACCGGTGCGGCTGGATGTGCGCAATGAAGCGGGCGGTCTGGGGCGCCAGGTGGGCAGCGATGCCGGCACGGTGACGATTGCCGCGCCGCGAGGGCGTGTTGCTGGACGGCGCGCTGGCAGCGCAGGCGGCGAGCAGCAGCAACCGGGGCGGCACGCTTCAACCTGACACTGCTCGATGCGACGTCGCAGTACGCGATCCAGCGGTGCGCCTCGACAACGAACGGGTGCTGACGCCTGGCGCAAACCGTGGCGCCGCAGGCCGAAGGGCTGCAGCCGGACGACGCGATTCCGATGCTGCACGAACGGCAATAGCCGCATCGGCGCGCAGGCACTGGAAGCCGCCGGCTTCGACCGGATCGAACTCTGACCAGCCGCGACGTCGATCCGGCTGGAAAACGGCCTGGATATCGGCGCGCGAACCGCAGCTGCTGCCGCTGCGCGAAGTCAGTCTCGATGCACCGCGCATCGAAACGGCGGGCGGCGATGCCGCGCTGACGGCGCGACACGCTGCGTTTGGCAATTACGGCATGGACACCAGGCGTCTGCAGTCGCGCCGGTTGCCGGGACCGGGGACGCTGACGGCCGATGCGCGCTTGCTGGAACTGGCAGGCGACGCTGACGCTTGCAGCGGCATGGCACAGCGTCGAACTGAACGGGCGAGCAGATGGTGCGCCTGCGCCGGACGCGGTCGCGGCAACTGCGCCAGACGTGCGCGGTCGCGAGCATGCCGCCGATCTGGTGTTCCACGGCGCGGTCGTTGCGCCTGCCACGTATGCGCAGTCGTCAGCATCCTGGCGCCGGTCAGACCGTGCGATTTCACCCGCAATACCGATGACGCCCGCGCAACCCTTGTCGGCGCTGGGCAGTCTCAACGGTCGAGGCGCAGAGACATCGTGCAGGACGGCAATATCTGGGCGCCATTCGGCCAAATTGATATTCAGGCGAGCGATACGCTCGTGTTCAAGGACGGCAGCCTGACTTCGGTCGCGGCCGCACCAGGCAGCCTGATGCCGTTCGGCAAGCTGGCCGACGGGCCGCGACCTGGCGCTACGATGCTGAAGCGGACGAATCAAGCATGATGCTGACTGGCGGAAAAATCCATCCGCACCGCAGGCGCAAGCGTCGACATGCAGGCGGGCGCACGCATCGATCTGGCCGGCGGCGGCGATCTGCAGGCCTATGAATTCACCGTCGGCCCCGGCGGTTCGCGCGACATTCTGGCCGACAAGAATACCTACGCCATTCTGCCCGGCTACAGCAGGCGGCTTTGCGCCGGGCGATGCGCAGGAAGGCTTCGACCGCGCCAGCGGCGAGGCGGTGTATCTGTCCGGCGTGCCGGGACTGGCGGATGGCGTCTACACCCTGCTGCCCGCGCATTATGCGCTGCTGCCTGGCGCTTATGCGGTCAAGCTCGACACCGGCATCCAGGACGTGATGCCGGGACAGGCGTACAGCCGCCAGGACGGCGTGCGCATCGCGGCGGGCTACGTGACCGATAGCCGCGACCGGCGCACCGAAAGATGCGAACTGGCAGGGCGTGCAGGTGCTGACGCACGATCAGGTGCGGGCGCGTTCCGAGTTCACGCTCGACGCGCGCGTCGGAATTCTTTGCCGACAGCCGCAACCGCCCGCAGGATGCCGGTCTGCTGTCGGTCACCACCACCGGCAGCGGCGTCAGATGCGCTGAAGCTCGATGCGATCTACAACTTGCGGCAGGCGCGGGCGGACGCGGCGCGCAGGTGGATATCAGCGCGCTGAAACTCGCCGTCACCAGCGGCACGCCCGCCGGAATCGATCCCGATGCGGTGGTGCTCGATGCCGACAAGCTCAACGCGCTGGGCGCGGAGAGCCTGCTTGATCGGCGGCACGCGCAGCCGCCAGCGGCGACACCACCACGCTGACGGTGGCGCAGACGACGGTCACGCTCGCCAACGATGCGGCGCATGCCCTGCAAGGCAGGTGAAATCATGCTGGCGGCGAAGGACACGCTCACGCTCAAAGCGGGCAGCGTGATCGACGCGCAAGGCGCGGCGAGGCGATGCCGGTGCACTACGAAACCGCCGGCAATGGCGCGTTCGTGCGCGCGGCTTCGACCACGGCGACGCTTTGCGCGCACCGGCAGCCCGGATCGCAGCGCGGGTACTTGATCGGCGAGGCGGGCAGCACGATTGCCGCCGCCGATTCGATCACGCTCGACGCGACCAGGAAAACGCCTACAAGGGCACGACCCGGTTCGAGCAGGCAAAAACCGTGAATGGCGTCGTGCAGCGGACGCTGTCGCCGGCAATCTGGCGGTCGGCGCGACCCGCATCAATTTCGGCGCAGCGCCCGACAGCCGCCGAAGGCATTACCTACAGCCAGGCTGAGCTGGATGCGTTCGACAGCCTCAAGGGCTTGACGCTCACCAGTTACACGCACCTTCGATTTGTATACGGGCAAGACTGAGACGCGTGAACGGGTTGGCTACGAGCCAGCGGCGTGAAGGTGGGCGGCCTGGACGGCGACAAGAAGCCCACCTTGCAGAACCTGACCCTGCAAGGCGCGGGTCTGGCGGGCATCGACAACGCCGGCCAGACCGCGCGCAGCTCAATGCGAAAAATCTCACGCTGACCAATCCCGGCGACGCCGCGACGTTTAACGCCGGCGGCACACTGGGCAGCGGCAATCTTGCGGTGACCGCCGACACGCTCACGCTGGGCGCGGGCGACAAGGCCATCCAGGGCTTCGGCGCGGTGACGGTGACGGCGAATGAACTGGTCGCCGCGACGGGAACCGGCATCGCTCGGATGTGAACTGCGCCTGCGACGCTGAACGTGGCGCGCATCAGCGGCGAGAGGGCGTCGAATCAGACGCCTGACCGCACCGGGTGCGCTGACGGTGGCGCAGCACACCGCCGACCGCACGCTGGCGCCGGTGACGGCGCTGGGCGCGAAGTGGGCGATGCAAGGCAGCTCGGTCGATTTCAACAGCCATGCCGAACTGCCTTCGGGCACGTTCAAGCTCACCGCTACCGCCGGCGACGTCAAGCTGGGCGCAGACGCCCAGGTCGATGTCGCCGGGCGCGCGGTGCAGTTCTTCGACGTGACCAAACCGAGCTGGGGCGGCACGGCGGAATTCGTCAGCGAGAACGGCAATGTGGAATTTGTCGCCGGATCGAAGGTGGATGTGTCCGCCGCGGCGGGCGGCGACGCGGGCACGCTGATCGTGCGCGCGGCGAATGGCACGGTTTCGCTGGCGGATGGCAGCGTGAGCGGCACCGCCGCAGGCCGATGCCGATGGGCAGCGCGGCGAAGGCGCACGCGCGGTCATCGACACCGGCACGCTGGCCAGTTTCTCCGCGCTGAACACCGCGCTCAACAGCGGCGGCTTCGACGGCGAGCGCGACCTGCGCGTGCGCACGGGCGATGTGAGCATTGCCAGTACCGATGTGGTCAAGGCACAGGCCATCAAAATTTCCGCCGACGGCGATCCCAGCGTGGCGGGTGACGGCAAGCTCGATGTGGCGGGCACGCTCGACGCTTCGGGCGAGGAGGCGGGGCGCATCGAGCTGTTTGCGAAGAACGATGTGAACGTGAAGTCCACGGCCAAACTGGCAGCCGCGTCCAGCGGCGCCAATGAAGACGGCGGCGACATCGTGATCGGCACCCGCGATGGCCAGCTCAATCTGGAAGCAAGCGATCCGGGCAAGGGCATCGACGTGTCGGGCGGCGCGGGCGGGCAGGGCGGCACGGTGCTGCTGCGCGCGCCGCGCATCAAGCGGCGATACCGATGTGGCGGTGAACGCACTGGACAGCAGCATCAGCGGTGCGCGTTCGGTGACGGTCGAGGCGGTCAAGGTCTACGACTATACGGGCACGATCAACGACCCTGACGCGAGCAGCGACCTCGACTGCACGATCAAGACGGACAACGACAGCTTCGCTACGCACCAGGCCGCGATCAAGAACGATCTCGGCAAATCGGCCGATCCGCTGTTCCATATCGTGTCGGGCGTGGAGGTGCATTCGACTGGCGACCTCACGCTGGGCAGCGACTGGAATCTGTCGACTGCGCGCGCAGGCGGCGAGGCCGGCGTGCTGACGCTGGCGGCGGACGGCAATCTCAACATCAACAGCAATCTGTCGGATGGCTTCAACGAGGCGACGCCCTTCAGCAGCGGCACCGACGCCTGCCACCCTGCTGGCGGGCGATTCATGGTCGTACCGCCTGATCGCCGGCGCCGACAGCGCTGCGGCCGATCCGCTGGCGGTGAAGCGCGGTGCAAGCGATGTCACGCTGGCAGCGGGCAAGCTGATCCGCACCGGAACCGGCGATATCCGCATTGCTTCGGGCGGCGACATCAAGCTCGCCGACAACAAGTCGGCGATCTACACCGCCGGTCGCGCTGGCCGATCCGGTGAGCGGCTTTACCAGCCCAGGCCCAGCGGTCGGTGAATTTCGCCCAGTTCAGCCAGGGCGGCGGCGATGTCAGCCTGGCGGCGCTGGGCGATATCGCTGGGCAGCCCTTCGACTCAGCTCTATTCCAACTGGCTGTTCCGCCAGGGCAAGCTGAATACCGATAGCGACTGCTTACACGCTACAGCCAGCCTGGTGGGTGCGCTTCGACCAGTTCCAGCAGGGCGTGGGTGCGCTGGGCGGCGGCGATGTGAGCATCAAGGCGGGCGGCAAGGTGGAAAATGTCTCCGCCAGCACGCCGACCCAGGCCCGCATGACGGCCACCACGCCGGATGCCACCGAACTGGTGAAAACCGGCGGCGGCGATGTGCGGGTGGAAAGCGGCGGCGATCTGCTGGGCGGCCAGTATTACGCCGACCGCGGCGATCTGGTGATCAAGGTGGGCGGCAAGCGTCGAGAGCGGTCAGAAGCGTGGACGCTTGCGCCAAGCCGCTCTACACCATCCTGGCGCTGGGCGATGCGCAGGCGCGGGTGCAGGCGCAGGGCGATGTGAACATTCAGACGGTGCTCAACCCGCATCTGGTGGTGCAGTCCTCGGAACGGGCAGCAGTTCAACATACGTCAGTCAACGTCACGATCCGACTAACGCAAGATGGAGCGTGTTTTCGACCTATGGCGAGGACAGCGGCGTGACTGTGGAAAGCCTGAGCGGCGAGGCGACGCTGCACAACGGTTCGGTCGCGAGTACACTGTATGCGAGGCACCTTGAGGCGAGCCGGTTACCAGCACGCTTAACTCCAGTACAGCCAGCAACTATGGTCCAGCGTCTCTGCCTGCCCCCAGCCTGTCGGTCACGGCATTTCAGGGGGATGTTCTCGTGATAGCGGCGGTACACGGTCACACTGAGCCCGGCAGCGCGGTCCGACCTGACGCTGCTGGCGGCAGAGTCGGTCAACATTCCCGCGACGGCTGATCCATGAGCGACATGCGATCCCGCCGGATTCCCGATGCGCTCACGCCAGCTATCCGACAATGCAGGACCTCAGATCAATTCGCGCATCATGTTCGATTGGCCGTACCAGCAACATGCCGTCAGTTCCGGTCCATGCGGGCGACACCGAGCCGGTGCGGATGTATGCCGTGGCGGGCGATGTGAGGGCAAGCCCAACAACGCTCAACCTGACGCTGCCCAAGGCGTTGCAGGTGCGCGCAGGACAGCGATGTGCGCGATCTCGGCATCAGTGCGCAGCACGTCAACGCCGGCAGATGTCAGCCGGATCGAGGCCGGGCGCGATGTGGTTTTCCCGACGAATCAGGACGCTCGCTCGGCAGACGGTTCTACATCTGGATCGGCGGGCCGGGACGACTGGAAGTGACTGCCGGGCGCAATATCGACCTGGGCACGTCGGCCGGTATCGTCAGCCGGGGCAATCTGGACAACGCGGCGTTGCCGCAGGTGGGGCGTGGATATCCATGTGGCGGCAGGGGTGGGTGCGAAACGGGATGGATTACGCCGGCACGGTTGACCGGCTGATTGGCCGAGCTGGCAACGGGCAACGCGGACGACACCACGCTGTGGCAGGCGCGCTGGCTGACCGGCGATGAGCAGGCTGAGCGCAGCCAATGCGCTGGCCGCCGTGCAGGCAGTGAATGCGCTGGATGCGGAGGCGCAGCGCGACAGGGTGCGCGACGATGCTGTTTACCGCGCTGCGTGCAACCGGCCGTGACTCGAACAATCCGGACAGCCCTTATGCGGGCGATTACGCACGCGGCTACGCGGCGCTGGAACTGGTGTTTCCGGGCATCGAGCGACAAGAAATCCGGATGGCAGCTTCACGAACTACCAGGGCGACATCAATCTGTTCGCCAGCCGCATCTGACCGAGCGCGGCGGCAATATCGAATTCATGATGCCGGGCGGCGACATGGTCGTGGGGCTGACCAATACGCCCGCACGCTGCTGGACCACGTTGTCTGCGGCACGGGCAAGTGATGCTGGGGTGCTCGGCATGTGCCGCCGACGAGGGGAATATCAAAGGCTTTGCGCGCGACGATATTCTGGTCAACCAGTCGCGCATACTCACCGTGGCGGGGCGGCGACGTGCTGCTGTGGTCGAGCGAAGGCGATATCGACGCCGGCAAGGGCAAGAAGACGGCGGCCTCGGTGCCGCCGCCGCTGATCACTGGTCGACAGCCGATGGCAACGTCACCCAGGAGTTGCAGGGCGCGGCGACCGGCAGCGGCATCGGCGCGCTGCAACCGGCAGGCGGACACCGCCGGCGACGTCGACCTGATCGCCCCCAAGGGCACGGTCAACGCCGGCGACGCCGGCATCCGCGCGGGCAACCTCAACATCGCCGCGGCGGTGGTGCTGGGGGCCGACAACATCTCGGTGTCCGGCAGTTCCACCGGCACCCCGGTGGCCGACACCAGCGCGGTGACGGCGGCGTCGAGCGGCGCGACCAACGCCGACGGCGGCATGAGCGATGCGACGGCGGCGCTGTCGAACAATCTGGCCGAAGCCGCGCGTGCGGCGGAGGAGCTGAAGCAGTCGTTCAAGCCGACCTTCATTACCGCCGAGGTGGTGGGTCATGGTGAATGAATGATGTATCCGGCCTGCCCGGATGCTCCGTGCCGAGGTAGCGAATCCTTCAGACAAAGCGTTAGCATTAGAAAGGCCATTCTGGCCAATGCGGAGAACAATGAAATGAAGAAATCCCCCGATCCTGGGTATCTTGAAAAAGCCAAGCTTTTAAATGAGGATGAAATCGAGCGTTTGTTATCGAGAATGCGTGGGAAGTTGCTGCGCAGACTGGAAGACAAGAAGCTGGATACGCTGGAAATGGCGGCATTGCAGCTTGAGGTCGAGGATGAGTCGCTCAATGAATGGCGCGCGAGAGTAAGCGAGATCAGCAAGAAGGCAAAATCCAGGTAGCTGAGTGTTCCCCAGGCGATCGGGTTTCTGTTAAAGCGGCCGCCTGTATGCCTTCGTCGGCCTGGAGCGCACTACTCAAATCGGCGGTGGCGATTTTCGACATCACCGATCCGATCCGACTGCCAGCTTCGTCGACATGATCGTGACCGATGGCGACGTCTCGCCGGAAGGCCTGAAGTCATTCAGCATCGGCGGCAACCATTACCTGGCGATCGCCAACGAAGTGTCCAACACCACCACGGTGTACCAGTTGGCTGCGGTGCCCGAGCCGGAAACCTACGCCATGCTGCTGGCCGGCCTGGGGCTGGTGGGGTTTGCCGCAGCGCGCCGCAAGTCGGTCAAGTAAGCTGAAGCAATAGGCAGCAAGCAGCATGGGCGACCTTCGGGTCGCCCATTTTTTCGCCGGTCGAAAATGCCTCTTCATGAGCCTATCGGCTCATGGTTTTGCGCCTTCGCGCTGGAACACCTGAAATATTCAATCCCTAGAATGGGCAACAGTCGGAAAGCCATCCGGGCGATAGACCCGGAGGATTCGACGATACAAGCGGCATACAACAAAGCAACAAGCAGTGCGCGTGAAAAAGCAGTAGGCGTCGGTTGTTTGACGTCTGGACAAGCCCTTCGGGGAGTGTCCACCTTCTGTCTGTCGTTGGCGGGTTCAACGATATCTCACGTGCACGCCGAAACGGCGCTGCGCGGCCTTGGCTTTTGCAGATTCCATTTCGACGTGTACGTGGGCAGGGTTTCACACGAAATCCGGCAGGGGAAAGCCGCAAGGCAGTAAAGGCTGTACCTGAAGAGTAGCGTGCAGGGCAGTCGGCCGCAGAGCCGGCACCCGCGCATGCAAATAAAGCAAATAGAAGTGCGCGTGAATGGTAGTGGCGCTTTGGCGCCTGGACGGAACGCTTCCCACGTTCTGTCCGCTCCTGTGTCGCCGGGCGTTCGTCCGGTGGCGTCTCATGCGCACGCCGTCAGGGCGTCGCGATTTTCGGCTGTCCAGATGGCGTGCGCTGAGTCTTGTTTGCCGGATCTCCGGCGGCAAGCCGGTATGGCCGCAACGGTCAATTCAACATTTCAAGATGTCGCATCGCGCAACAGGTGGGCGGAGCGGCAGCGTTCGATCTTTTCACCTGAACTATACAAAGGAGTTCTACATGAAGCGCGTGAATCTACTGGCCGCAGGCATGTTGGTGCTGGGTCAGATCCTCTCCGGCGGAGCCTCGGCTGCATCCGTCACCGTGTTGGGCAGCACTGTCGATTTCACCTTCGACGACGACCTGCTCGGGCTGTTCGGGCAGGCCAATAGTATCGGGCAATACACTGTATTTCACACCCACGAATTTCACCGCAGAGTCGTTGACGGCGACGGCTTCGACTTTAACCACGCAGACCCTGAACATCAAGGTGACGGCGCATGAAGGCTGGGATTTTTCCAGCGTCGATCTGGCCGAGCGTGGCGATTATCTGCGCGTGGGTGGAGGCACCAAGCGTTGCCGTAAGCGGACAGATCCGCGTGTTCGATACTGCCGAATCCGCTGGATGAAGTGACCGCGAGCATTACGGCCAAGGCATGCCTTCCTGAAAACGAAGGACTTTATGACCAAGAACTGGGAGGCCAACGCCAGCGCCAATCTGCTCAATCAGACTTCTGCGGATGCATGATCAATGTCACGCTGGAGAATATTCTGGTGGCACAGTTCCCGCGGGCAACGGATTCGCTGGCCTTTATCGAGAAGAAATTCGCCGGCCTGACCGTGGTCGACCGTGCCGGTACCCGAAGCCTGACACCTACGCCATGCTGCTGGCCGGTCTGGGGCTGGTGGGCTGGAGCACGATGCGTCGCCGCAACCGCCTGGTCTGACCAGTTCGATTTTCATGATGCAGTCATACCCATAAACAATCATGGCGGAATGTCTCCGCCATGAACTCGAGCGTGATCCCCGGTAATTATTTTGCCTGGCGCAATTTTCAGAATGCGTTCACGCGCACCCTTGGCCCGCCTTCTGGCGGGTCTTTTTTCTGGCGCGCGTGAAGTGATCGGAGGAGATGCGGGTGAGGCATGTCCTGCATAAGCCATTCGGCTCATGGTTCTCCTGGCAAGCTGTCATCGTCCCTCAGGATAATCCGTCGCTTGATTCATTCCGGCTGAATTTTCATGCGTGTTCTTGCGATTGCGATTGCCCTGTTGCTGTCCCTGTTTTCCGCCACCAGCCATGCCTGGTGGAACGAGGACTGGACCGGGCGCAAGAAAATCACCCTGACGCAATCCGGCAGGTGAGGTCGCCGATGCGCCGGTGCTGATCCGCCTGCATACCGGCAATTTCGATTTTCTGTCGGCCAACGAAAACGGCAGCGACCTGCGCGTGGTGGCGGGCGACGACAAGACCGAACTCAAGTTTCATATCGAAAAATGGGACGGCATCAACCAGCTGGCGCTGGTGTGGGTGAAGCTGCCCAAGCTGGCGTGCGACAACCGAGGCCTGGCTGTATTTCGGCAACGAGACCGCGGCGCCGGCATCGGATGCCAAGGGCACCTACGACGCCGCCAGCGCGGTGTACCACTTTGCCGAAGCGGCGGGCAATCCGGCCGACAGCGGGCCGAACGGTCTCAACGCCACGCGCGTTCAGCGGCGAGCGGGTGGCCGCCTCGTTCGCCAACGGCGGCGTGAAATTCAACGGCACGCAAAGCCTGGCGCTGCCGGCGATCAACGCGGCCGGCGGGATGAGCGTGGCGATGTGGGTGAAGCCGGCCGCGCTCGACGGCGTGCTGCTTCAGGCCGACGGCCTGAACGTCGCGCTGGCGGCGGGTGTGCTCAACGGTGCAGGCCGGCGCGGCCAGCGTCGCCACGACCGCACCGCTGACGGCGGGCAAATGGCATCACCTGGCGATCACGCGTGGCCGACACGCTCAAGGTCTATGTCGACGGCAAGCTGGCAGGCGAGGCGCCGGGCGCGACGTTGCCGGCCGGCGGCGCTGACCCTGGGCGCCGGCTACAGCGGCGAACTGGATGAAGTGCAGCTGGCCGGCACGGCGCGCGATGCCGCCTGGTTCGCGGTGCAGGCCGCGCAAGGGCCGGAGCGGCACGCTGGTGACGCTGGGCGCGGACGAATCCAGCGAAGGTGGCGACGAGGGCGGCATTTGGGGCACGCTGTTCGCCGCGCTGACGCTGGACGGCTGGATCGCGATCGGCATCCTGGCGGTGATGCTGGTGATCGCGGTCTGGATCATGATCGTCAAGGCGATCTATGTGAACCGCGTGGACCAGGCCAACCGCCAGTTCATGCACAAGTTCCGCGAGCTGTCGACCGACCTCGGCGCGATCGACAAGGCGAAGGGGCTGGCGGACGAGTTCAAGCATTCCTCGCTGTATCGCCTCTACCACGTCGCCACGGTCGAGCTGTCGCATCGTTTCAAGGACACCGATGCCGCACAGCATGACGGACAAAAACCTGTCGCCGCAGTCGCTCGAAGCGATTCGCGCCAGTCTCGACACCGGGCTGGTCAAGGAAACCACGCGCATGAACAAGCTCATGGTGCTGCTCACCATCGCGATTTCCGGCGGGCCGTTCATCGGCCTGCTCGGCACGGTGCTGGGCGTGATGATCACCTTCGCCGTGATCGCCGCCACCGGCGACGTCAACGTGGCGGCGATCGCGCCCGGTATCGCGGCGGCGCTGATGGCGACCGCAGCCGGCATGGCCGTCGCGATTCCTGCGCTGTTCGGCTACAACTATCTGAATTCGCGCATCAAGGCCATCACCTCCGACATGCGCGTGTTCAACGACGAGTTGATCACCAAGCTCGCCGAAAACTACAGCCGCTGAACCGGCGACGGAATAAGGGGAGACCGCCATGCACGTTCAGGAAGACAACGAACCCTACGACCAGATCAACGTGGTGCCGATGCTGGATCTGGCCTACGTGCTGCTGGTGATTTTCATCATCATGACCACCGCCTCGGTGCAGGGCATCAAGGTCAATCTGCCGAAGGCGAGCAACGCGCCCAGCCTGGCCAAGCCGCAGACCAAGGCGATCACGATCACCGAGGGCGGGCAGATTTTTCTCGATACCTATCCGGTCAGCCTGGACGAATTGCGCACCCAGTTGAGCGCGCTGAAAGCCGCCAATCCCGAGCTGCCGGTGGTGGTCAAGGGCGACACCGTGGTGCAGTACGGCCGCGTGATGGAAGTGCTGGAACTGCTGGGCCAGCTCGACATCACCCAGCTGGGTCTGGTCACCCAGAAGCTGGTGAAGTAAGTGATCGAGGAGACGGACGACGGCAAGCCCGCCTGGATGCGCTGGGGCGCGGTCGCGCTGGGCACTGGTCGTCGCCGTGCTGCTCGCGCTGTGGCTGCAAGGATGTGCTGATCGTCGGGCAAGCCGTCGAAGCCGATGAAGCTGCAGCAGATCACCCTGATGCGCCCGCCGCCTCCGCCGCCCAAGCCGCCGGAAGAAAAGCCGCCGGAGCCGGAGGTGAAGGAAGAGGTGAAGATCGACGAGCCGCACGCCCGAGGCCGCAGCCGGCCGACGCGCCGCCGCCCGGCGCGGATCTGGGCGTGGATGCCGATGGCAGCGGCGACGGCGACGGCTTTGGCCTGGTCGGCAAGAAAGGCGCGGGCGATCTGATCGGCGGCGGCGGAGGCGGCAACCCCTGGGGACGCTACGACGCCTTGCTGAACGAGGCGGTGAGTGCGCGCCTTCCAGCAGGCGCTGGCACGCGACAAGGCGCTCAAGGGCAAGAACTACAAGGTGATGGTGAAGGTGTGGATCGACAGCGGCGGCAAGGTGACGCGTGCGGCCCTGGTCGACAGCACGGGCGATGCGCACGCCGACGAAGTGTTGAAGGAAGCCTTGAACAGCATGCGCGCATTGCGCGACGCGCCGCCGGCCGACATGCCGCAGCCGGTGAAGATACGCGTGACCTCGCGTGCGTGAGCACGGAAATTGAACAGAGAGAACGCAGATGACTATTCGCAAAAAACTGCTGGTGATGGCCGTGGCTGCGGCCTGTTCGGGCCACGCCGTGGCCGCCGACGACGCGAGCGCGCGCATCGAAGAACTGCACGAGACCACGCTCAACCTGATCCAGTTGCTGGTCGAGCAGAAGGTGCTGACGCAGGAAGCCGCCGACGGCATGCTGAAAAAGGCGCGCGTGCAGGCTGCCGAGAAAACCGCACAGGCCAAGGCCGCCGAAGCCGAGGCCGAGCAAGGGCGTGGTGCGCGTGACCTACGTGCCGGAGCACGTCAGGCGCGAAATCCAGGATCAGGTCAAACAGGAAGTGGTGGCGCAGGCCAAGCAGGAGCGCTGGGGCGACGTCAACGCGGTGCCGGAATGGCTGGACCGCCTGAAGTGGGAAGGCGATTTCCGCCTGCGCTATCAGAACGAACTGTTTGCCGACAGCAATGCGCCTGCTCGCGGTTTTCGAGAGCGATCGGCCAGGACGTGAGCAACACGACCGAAGACAACGCTGCGGGCAAGGTGCGCCTGCGCCTGGGCCTGAATGCGAACGTCACGTCCAAGGTGGATGTCGGCGTGCGCATCACCACCGGCAACACGGAAAACCCGGTGTCGACCAATCAGACACTCGGCAATTACGACAACAAGTACAGCCTGGTGCTCGACCGCGCCTTCGTCAAACTGACGCCGCTACGACGACCTGACGCTGTGGGGCGGCCGCCTGCCCAATCCCTTCTTCAGCACCGATCTGGTGTGGGACGACGACCTCAACTTCGATGGCGTGGCGGTGAGCTACGCGCCCGGCGCGAAGGAGCCGCTGCGCGAAGTCAAGCCCTTCGTCACCGCCGGTGCCTTCCCGCTGCAGACGATCGAGCAGGACGGAGTGACGCAGGCCGACGACAAATGGCTGCTTGCCTTGCAGGGCGGTCTGGAATGGACGCCGAACACGCGTACGCGCGTCAAGGCGGGCGCGGCCTATTACGATTACCGCAATATCACGGGCATCGCCAATCCGGCGATCGGCAATGTTCAGTACGACGAGACTGCGCCGCGAATTCAGGCAAAAGGGCAACACGCTGTTTGATATCGATCCCGGCCCCGACACCTTGTTCGCGCTGGCGTCGGAATACCAGATCGCCAACCTGACCCTGGTGGCCGACTTCGCGGATTATTTTCCGGTTCACATCATCGGCAGCTTCGACTGGGCACGCAACCTGGGCTTCGACGAAACCGAGGTGCGTGCGAATGCGCCGGCCTACAACGACTATGATCTGGGCGCCGACGGCTACCAGCTCAAGCTGACCGTGGGCTACCCGAAACTGGTCGAGCGAAGACGAGTGGCAGGCCTTTATCGGCTACCGTTATGTCGAAACCGACGCGGTGCTGGATGCCTTCACCGATTCGGACTTCCACCTCGGCGGCACCAATGCCAAGGGCTTCATGATCGGCGGCCAGTACGCCATCTACAAGAACACCTGGCTGGCGGCGCGCTGGATGTCGGCCGATGAAATCACCGGCCTGCCGCTTGCCATCGACGTGTTCCAGCTCGATCTCAATGCCAAGTTCTAAACGCTTGTCTGCTGGCCTTGCTGCTGGCGCCGATGGCGTGGGCGGGGCAGCCGTGGGACGCCAGCGAGACCGACTGGCTGACGCCGCAAAACGACGAACGTCCGCCGCGCGAGCAGCGGCCGTATTACCCGCCCGAACGGTTCGCGCTGATCCAGGCCGACGGCAATTTCGTCGCGCCCGCGCTATCAGGCGGGCGACGAGGCGAAGCTGATGGACGCGGCGCGGCAAGGCAATATCGAGTCCGGTGCGCGCGCTGCTGAAGGCCGGCGCAAACCCGAACATCGGCGATTACTGGCGCGACGTGCCGCTGATGGCGGCGGTGCGGGCAGGACAATCTGGAACTTGCGCAGATGCTGCTCGACGCCGGCGCGCAGCCCAACATCAAGGGCCGCGGCTATACCCCGCTGGGGATGGCGGCCAAGAACGGCAATGTGCGCCTGGTGGACATGCTGGTGCGCGCCGGGGCCGACCCCGACCGCAAGAACGACGACGGCGACACGCCGCTGCATGGCGCGGCCTTGCTGGGACGGGCGCAGGTGATCGATGCGCTGGCGAAGGCGAATCCCGATCTGAAGCTGTTCAACCGCGAAGGCCTGTCGCCGCTGGCGGTGGCGGCCGCCAATGGGCGCCATGACGCAGCGCGTGCGCTGGTTCGCGCCGGTGCGCCGCTGGAATGGGGCGACAAGAAATTCCACCCGCCGCTGTGGTGGGCGTTTTCGGTCGGCGATTTCGATATGGCGCGCCTGCTGCTGAAGCTGGGCGCACAACCGGGCGGCATGCCTGTGGGGAATCTGTGATGAAAAAATGGGCGATATCCTGGGTCGTGGTGGCACTGTGCTGGCCACGCCGGCATGGGCCGCGAACGAAAGCCGCGAAAAGCAGATGCTGCGGCGCATGCAGCAGCAGGTGCAGCAGACCGAGCAGGCGCGTGCGCAGGCCGAGCAGGAAAAGATCGCCGCGCTGGCCGACAAGGCCGCCGCCGAAGCTGAGCTGGAAAAACTCGGGGCGGCCGAACGCAAGCTGTCCGCCGAGCAGGCGGCACGCGGCCGCGCGGAAAGCGGACTGAAATCGACGCAGTCGGAGCTGGAAGGCTTGAAGACGCGGCTGGCGGAAACCGAAAAGAAGCTGGCCGACAGCGTGGCCCTGCAGCGCGCGACCGCCGAGCAAGCTGGCGCAGACCGAATCCGGAGCGACCGAGCAGCAGTTGGCGGGCCATCGCGACGATCTGAAACTGTGCCGGACGCACAACGCCAGCCTCTACACCCTGGGCCGCGAGATGATGCAGAAGTATCACGACAAGTCCTGTCAGGATGCGCTGGCGCAGGCCGAGCCGTTCACCGGCCTGAAGCAGATCGAAGTGGAAAACCTGATGGAAACCTGGCGCGACCAGCTCGATCGCGACAAACTGGGTGTGGCTGTGCAGCCCTGAGTTGTTGAATCCGGCTATTTCGTGGACCCTGTAGCCGGGTTGTTTCGCGAGCGCGTCAATCGTGGTTTCTTGTCCCACGTCAGGTCGTTCGAGCCGTCGAACGTGAAGGTCAGGCTGGCGGCACCGTTCAAAATAGTCATGATTCCGCTGCACGGATCAAGGCATTCATTACGAAGCGCAGGTTGACGATACGTTCGCTCCAATGAGGCGCTGGTCAATCAGCACGTCCCGCAGCCAGTCGTCATGAAAAAGCCCCGCAGGCTTGCACCTGCGGGGCTTGATCCTTCATCCGTCAAACCTGCCGACGGCGAGGGACACGTTCAACTAGAACCGGATGTTCAATCCTTGTCCTGGCCGTAATGATGGCCGTTATCGCCTTTCGTCTTCTGGCAAGGCGTGGTGATCATGATGGTGCGATCGACCTTGCTGTCGGGGTGCTGCACGTTGACGTAGGCGGTGTTCGACTTGAACGGGTCGAAGTAGAGGCCGGTGGCTTCCGCTTCGAGGGTCGTCAGGCTGGCCCACTTGCCGACGGCTTCGGCCACGCCGTCGTTGTTCTCATCCTTGGCGAACCAGGTGTCCTGCTTGCCGCCATCCTGGTCTTCCACGATGTACATGTTGCCGTCGGCGTCGATCGCCAGGTTGTCGGGGCTGGTGAACTGCGTGCCGACGGGCGCACCGGTGGCCATGTCCAGCGTGTCGCGGCTGGCGAACAGCTTGACCGTGTCGCTGCGCAGGTCGATCGAGAACACCTTGTGGTTGGTGGTGGTGGCCACGAACAGCATCTGCTTGCCGTTCTTCAGGGTCTTGATTTCCAGATCTTCGGGGCGGTCGAAGTTGGTGCCGAGGAAGGCGGGCAGGTTCGGCGTGGCGCGGCCGTCGATCGCGGTCAGGCCGTTGGGGTCGGTGACGATGACGGCGCCGGGCAGGGCGACGCCGTTGATGTCGGTCAGCGGAATCCAGGTGGCGGCGCCGGTGGCTTCCTCAACCGTGCCGTCGCCCACGCGCAGCACGAAGGTCTGGCCGGCGGCGAAGAAGTCGTCGCCGTTGTCGGCCTGCGGGTTGGTCGAGGTGAACTTGAAGATGTGGCTGTCGTTGCGCTCGTCGATGAAGTACAGGTTGTTCTTCTTGTCGAACGCCAGGCCTTCGTGCGAGACGCGCGGCAGGATGTCGCGGTGCTTGATCACGATGTCGGCGGGGGCGGCCAGCGGATTGGTGACTTCGAACAGGCGGCCGTAGATGCTGGTCGGGCCAGCCGGATCGCTCCACGACTCTTCGGCGGTGAGGAAGGTGCCCCACGGGGTCCAGCGCGAGGCATCGAACGCCACGTGGCTGTCCAGCGCAGGGGACGCAGCCGGGCTCGACCAGATGGTGGTGGTCTGCATGTTGCGCAGGTCGGTGCGCTGGATGCCGGCCTGGCTGGTTTCGTACACGGTGAACAGGTAACGGCCGGCATCGGGACCGGTTTCGTTCAGGGTGTGCATGTCGTAGTTGCCGCTGTCGAAACGGTTGGTCTGGGCCGGGTCGCGGGCCACGATGGTCATCTGGCTGAAGTGCGGCGAGGACAGCACGAAGGGTGCGGACTCGGGCAGCGAGCCGGCAACCGTATCGCCGACCAGCGGCGTGAAATCTTCGAAGGAGGTGCCGCCGGCGAAAGCCGACGAAGCTGCCAGCATCAGTCCGATTGCGAGTGAAAGCTTGTTGAGTGTCATGGAGCAGTTCCTTGTTTGCGGTGAGTGGAGTGTGTACCGACACCCGATTGATCGAGCCAGATGACAAGCCGCTGAACAGCGGTGTCGAATCCTGAGCCATCACCTTTGCAGGAAAAGTTTACGTCAATCGATCCGGTACGCCGGGGACTGTCTCAAATCGATATGACACGCCCATTGCGGTCTGATGGAATAAATATGAACTTCTGCCAAGGGTTCGGCGGGTTACCTGAATTCGCGTACTGGTTGAGAGCGACGTGTGGCAGGAAGACTTGTCAGACCCTGCAGAAATGCTTCCGCAGCAAGAAACCGAAATTTCGCCCGCCTGTCGCGGCAGCGAAACGGCAAGTCCTTGATAGATGAAAAAAAACGGTGGTCGGGGTGAGAGGATTCGAACCTCCGACTCCTGCGTCCCGAACGCAGTACTCTACCAGGCTGAGCTACACCCCGAGGCAGATGACGGGTGACGGATGTGATCCGGACACCCCATTGAGAAACTCACTTACCGGGAAATCAAAACTGCGCGGTCAAAAACTTCGGTCAACCGCGAAAGCCGCTAATTGTAGCAAAGCTGACTTGGAATTTGAATCAGGCAGAACGGAAATTGCTGCTATTGCTGTCTGGGATTCGCGTTGCGCGACTTCCCGGGTGTACTGCAGGGCGCGCGTATCCTTGATTGCAGCCAGCACGCTTTGGAATTCGGTGAGGCCGCCATGCTGGATGGCCTGGCGGATGCTGGCGGCCTGTTCCGGGGTGCCGTGCTTCATGGCATACAGCAGCGGCAGGGTGGGTTTGCCTTCGGCCAGGTCGTCGCCGATGTTCTTGCCGGTCTTGAGAAAATCGCCCGAGTAATCCAGCACATCGTCGATCAACTGGAATGCCGTGCCGAGGTGCATGCCGTAGCGCGCCAGCGCGTCCTTTTCGGCCGCGGTGCCGTCACCGATGACTGCGCCCAGCCGGCCTGCGGCCTCGAACAGCTTGGCGGTCTTGTAGCGAATGACGCGCAGGTAATTCTCTTCGTCGATGTCGGGGTCGTGGCAGTTGAGCAACTGCAGCACTTCGCCTTCGGCGATGGTGTTGGTGGCGTCGGACAGGATGCGCATGACTTCCATGTTGTCGACCGCGACCATCATCTGGAATGCGCGCGAATACAGGAAGTCGCCGACCAGCACGCTGGCCGCGTTGCCGAACAGGGCATTGGCGGTTTCGCGGCCGCGGCGCAGTTCCGATTCGTCGACCACGTCGTCGTGCAGCAGCGTGGCGGTGTGAATGAACTCGACCACTGCAGCCAGTTCGTGGTGCGCCTTTCCCGAATACTGGAAGCAGCCGGCCGACAGCAGCACCAGTGCCGGGCGCAGCCGCTTGCCGCCGCTATTAATAATGTATTCGGAAACCTGGCGAATCAGCACCACGTCGGAATACAGGCTTTGGCGGATGACATGATCGACGGCGCGCATGTCGTCGGCCAGAAAGGATTGAAGGCTCTCCAGAGACACGATTTTTAGGCTTGTTCCAGCTTGTTATTTGGATAATCCCGCAATGGTAGCAGTCCCGCCGGGGTTTTTCACTGCTTTGCGAGTCCTGGCATTGCCCGGGTTGGCCTGGTGCGAACCTTTGGGTCTGACAGGTGTCGGCAGACAGACCAGTCGCCACAGCTGTGTGGTCGAGGTCTGCCACAATAGGTTCACACACGATGCGCACCATCCCGCACGTCGGAACAATCGAAAAGCACAGGAACACCACCCATGGCAGAAGCTGCAAACAGGACCGAAACCTTCACCCGCAAGCCGCGGGTCGCCTATTTCTCCATGGAAATCGCGATGGAGAACGATATCCCGACCTACAGCGGCGGCCTCGGGGTGCTGGCGGGGGACACCCTGCGCGCCGCGGCGGATATCGGCGTGCCGATGGTGGCGGTCACCCTGGTGTCCCGGGCGGGCTATTTCCGCCAGGAAATCGACCCACAGGGGCGGCAGATCGAACATGCCGACGATTGGGATCCCGCCCGCTACGCCACGCGGCTGCAGGCCACCGTGGCCCTGGATCTGGAGGATCGCCAGGTGTGGGTGGGCGGCTGGCTGTATGTGCTGAGTTCCAGAACCAATGGCGGCGTGCCCGTCCTGCTGCTGGACACCGACCTGCCGGTGAACGACCCGCGAGACCGGGATATCACCGACTTTCTGTACGGCGGCGATGAGGTCTACCGGATGAAACAGGAGGTGGTGCTGGGGGTAGGGGGCATTGCCATGCTCCAGGCCCTGGGCTTCAAGCTCATGGGGTATCACATGAACGAGGGCCACTCGGCCTTCCTCACCCTGGCCCTGCTGCGGCGATTCGCCTATCCCAGCGAAGACCTGCGTCCCGGCGAGAGTGCTTACGACTTGCCCCAGGTGCGCGAGTTGTGCACCTTCACCACCCACACGCCGGTGGAAGCGGGCCACGACAAATTCGACTACGCCCTGGTGCGGCGCATCTACGGCGATCTGCTGGACCTGGGCACGGTGAAGCTGCTGGCCGGCGAGGACAAGCTCAACATGACCCGCCTGGCGCTGAACCTGTCCGATTACGTGAACGGGGTCGCCAAGCGCCACGCCGAGGTCTCCCGGAAAATGTTCCCGGGCTATGCGGTGCACTCGGTGACCAACGGCGTGCACGCATCCACCTGGACCAGCTTGCCCGTCGCCGTGGCGTATGACCAGCATGTGCCAGGCTGGTGTCACGAGCCGGAACTGCTGTCCCGGGCCGACCGTATCCCGAACGACACGCTCTGGGCGGCTCACCAGGAGGCCAAGCAGGCGCTGGTGGACAAGGTACGGGACCTGACCGGGGTGGTGCTGAACCCGGACCTGCCCATCCTGGGCTTTGCACGACGCATGACCGCCTACAAGCGGGCCGACCTGCTGTTCACCGATCTGGCGCGGCTCAAGGCCATCGCCCGGGAACACCCTTTTCAGATCGTCATGGCGGGCAAGGCCCATCCGAAGGACGAGGCGGGCAAGCAGCTCATCGAAGCGCTGCACGCCCACATGCGGGACCTGGCAGGGGAGATCCCCATGGCTTTCCTGCCCGACTACGACATGGAACTGGCCCTGCACATGGTGTCAGGCTCCGACCTCTGGCTCAACACCCCCCTGCGGCCCCTGGAAGCCTCCGGCACCAGCGGCATGAAGGCCGCGTTCAACGGCGTGCCCCAGCTCTCGGTGCTTGACGGATGGTGGGTGGAGGGCTGCATGGAAGGCGTGACCGGATGGGCGATCGGGGAAGATTCTCCCACCGCCAACGGCCACGATGCCATCGCCCTGTATGACAAACTGGAGAAGGTGATCCTGCCGCTTTGGTATGACGACCGGCCTGGCTGGATCAGCGTCATGAAGGGCGCCATCAGCAAGAACGCAGCCTATTTCAATAGTCACCGCATGATGCGTCGCTACGCCACCGAGGCGTACTTGAGGTAACAGTTGCGGCGCTACGACATCGTAAAGCGGTCATTCCTTTTGCAAAAACAAACCCCGCCGAAGCGGGGCTGTCTCGAAGCGGGTGCGGCTTACTGCTTGCGCCGACGCGATGCTGCGAGACCGGCGAGGCCCAAGCCCAGCAGTGCGAGGGTGGCGGGTTCGGGAACCTGCTGCAGGAAACCGCGGATCTCTCCGCCAGGGAACGTCGTGGAGTGGATGTTGAAGTAGGCCGTCCCATCCGTCATGCCCGCGATCAGTGCCGCCTCGGCGCCTGCCACGGTACCGCCGCCGAAGTTGGTGACGAATGCCGCCGTGTAGGTGCCGGAATGGACAAGTCCAACACTGAAAGGTAGGAACCCGATGTGACGCCCGACGGAAACCCCGGCAGCGTGCCTGGGGTGACGGCCACGCCGATGGTGCCGGCCCCTGGTGACGCGGTACAGCAGTGAATGTGGGCGACGGTCGTCGTCCCGGACAGACCTGTCCAGTCCGCTTCGATCTGGAGCGTTTGGGCGACCGTGTCGTAGGCGACCGTGACGGTCCCCGAGCCGGTTGCGCCCGGCAGCTCCGGCGCCAAGGTCGACTCGTAGGTGATGATGCTGGCCTGAGCCGCGCCAGCGAAGATGCACAGGGCTGCGGCCGTTGCGGCGACGTATTTCAGCTGCATTTTCTTCTCCCCAATAGCGTGGACGAGATGTTGGTACGCAAGATATATGCCGGCCTCTCTAACTAACTGATTTGATTGAGGCGTGCGAATTCAACGAATCGGCGATGTAAAGAAAACCGACAGGGAAACCCGGACGACCCAAAACCGGATCAGCCGACAGTCCCGAAACGGGGCGATTCTGGCAACGAAGGAATGCGGGTTTCCGAGGCGGCACGGATTGCCTCTCACCGTGGCCTACTTCGCATAATGTATATTAGCAAGTTCCTGATATAGCACTCTATTGGAGTAACGCGTAACTCAAGCCTGCTGCGGGTTCCGCAGCATTCAGACTGGTTATGTCCATGTCCCTCGTTAAACCTGGGGAGGGATATGATCAAGTTCACTGTACTGAGTACGAAGGGCGGGGTCGGCAAGACGACATTGGCAGCAAATCTTGGCGCACTCATGGCGGACATGGGGCTGAGAGTTCTGCTTGTCGACGCCGATGTGCAGCCAGCGCTCTCGAAATATTACCGTATAAAGCGCGAAGCTCCGTTTGGCCTCACAAAAGTCATCACCACCGGGTATGTCACAGAGGATTGCATCTCTCAGACGGTAATCGATGGGCTCGATGTAATCCGGTCGGACGATCCAGATGGCAGTCTCCAAACCTGGCTCCTGCATCGTATTGATCGAGGCGAGCGACTTGGCAATGCCCTGAATTCCCCCGCAGTATCCGAAGACTATTACGACTGCGTCTTAATCGACACGCAGGGAACCGTAGGCCCACTGCAGGACACTGCCGCACTCGCCGCCACGCAGATCATTTCTCCAATCAAGCCGGAAATTCTGTCAGCACGTGAGTTCAAAACGGGCACGATGGAACTGCTGGCGCGGCTTGAGCCCTCACCAAACTCGAAATACAGGGTAGGGCCGGTCAAAGCAGTCATTTCGATGCAGGACCGGACTGCCGACGCGAGAATCATCGCGGAGTCGATCAGACAGGACTTCATCAAGCTGGGCGGACGGGTCACGGTCCTCGATACGGTAGTCCCAGACGCCAAGTCCTACAAGGAATCGGCCACCCTGTGCATCCCCGCGCACCGGCATGAGCCGTCGCGCAAGGGCACGATGCCATCTGCCTATGAAACCATGCACGCTCTCCTCTGGGAGTTGGTGCCGAGCCTCGCAGGGCATTACGCCGGATCGGAGGCAGCACAAGACCATAGGCCGTGACGGAGCTGAAGCATGATGGCGGGCGGAAAGAAAAAGCCCCCACTCATGAACATCCCGAGTTCGATCAAGATGGTGGACTTGGCTGCCAAGCATGGGTTTACCCCAAAGTCCGATTCGGAAAAGCGGACCGTACGGGAGCGCCTGAAACTGGAGGTGTCCAACAGCCTGAACGTGCCGGCGCCAAACAGCGGGAGCGGCCTCAAGCATGACACTGAAGTGGATGATTCGTGGGCGAGTCTTCCCGTAACCGCCGTCCACTTCTATGAGCGAAATCCCCGCAAGGCGAACAACGAAGCCTACGCTGAGCTGAAGGAGAGCATCCGGGTCAACGGAATCCTCCAACCCTTGACCGTCACCAAGCGGCCGGGAGAAACCCATTACATCCTGTACGCGGGTGGCAATACCCGCCTGCAGGCCATCCGGGAGTTGTGGGAAGAAACCGGGGATCCGAAGTTTCGCGAAACCCGCGTCATCATCAAAGCCTGGCGCGGCGAGGCATCCGTTCTGCTTGCCCACATGGCCGAAAACACCCAGCGCAACGACATGACCTTCTGGGATCGTGCCAACGGGACGCTGGAAATCAAGCGGCAGATGGAAGAGGAGGGCGGTAAAACACTCTCACACCGGGAGTTTGAAGCCGAAATCAAGAAATTCGGCCTCCAGACTGATCTGCGAACACTCAGCATGTACCGATTCGCAGTCGAAAAAATTGCCGATGTCGGCCCGTGGCTTTCCGGTTTATCCGTGCGAACCATCCAGCCCCGCCTGAACCTGTTGTTGAAGCTGGCTAATCATCACGATATCGAGGAAAGCGCTTTCTACGCCGAGGTGGTCACGCCAACCGCAAAGACCATAGCCGGCATGGTTCTGGAAGATAGCCATGCGTTTACCGCAGACCTGTTTCTTGGTCGATGCGAAGCCAGCTTGTCTGCCCGGCTGGAATTGAATGAGCGGGACATGGGCAAGTTGCTCACCGCCATGGAGCGCTTCCCCGACATGACACTGGAAGGTTTGCAGCGGATATGCAAGCCCCAGCGTCCGGTCGAACCTTCTGTTGGCGGCACCCAGACTCAATCCACACCAGAGTCTGTCGGCCAGGAACAGGGGAAATCGTCACAGCCCATTGCTCTTGCTCCACGATTGCCTGGGATGACCACACCCACTAAGCCGGCCGCAACAGAGCACGGTGAACGCAGCCAAAGAGTGAGTTCAACGGCTTCCCATTCCACAGTCAGTTTCCCCCCGATCCCAGCTGAGAGTGGAGAGCCGGACCGGTTGATGACCTTGATTCAGCAAGTGCTTGTCTCCGCCGGCCTCGGCTCCTGCTATGAGCCTTCACCTGGCATGCCCATGGGGTATTGCATGGGATTTCCCAAGGATGGCCCACTTGATTTGAAAGAGAACGCGCAAAGCCGCCAGGCTGCCTGGTGGGTGCTTGCGATGGCAAGCGGACAGTTCGAAGCGGACGTGTGCCGGTCTGGCCTTGACGACCCCAATGAGTGGCGCACCTTGATCCTGGAAGAAGGTAGCCAGGAAACGCTGGGGGGCCTGGAACTCGCCATCCAGCACAACATTGGTGGCCAAGGTGAGTTTCTGCCGATTCCATGGCTGCTGAACCCGGACAACCCTATTGCGGGCGTGTGCCTTGAGTTGCTCTCGGTCATTCGTGGAGGGGCTCGATCATGATGATGGTTCGCGTCACCGACAATACGCTGAGAGCCTCGCTGCTTATGCACTTGATCGAGCAGCTTGAGCGTGGCGACCTTGCCGTCCTGCTGGAAAAGGGCGCTTGTCCGCGGTCCATGGATCGGTTGCGAGGTCTCGCCATCAATGAAATTCTGCACCTGGCCTCATCAGGCCATCCCGACATCCATTTCTCGATCGATGAGGGCGGTTTCGAACTCGGAATCGAAACCCTGTTTCGGCGCAAGCAGGAAACCGAGCATCTGGTGTATTGCATCCAGAATGGCGCCAGCCAGTCGATGCTGAACCAATTGTTCCCGTCGACCGACCCGCGTGTCATCCAGACCTACCGCAAGCTCCTCAAGAATGACCGCAAAATCGGCCGTGTCGCGCTACCAGATGAAAGCGTCCGCGATCTGATCCACCAATGCTGGTTCGGGATGAATGAGGAATACCCCGAGATCACCACTCTCCGCGAAAAACTCATGCTTCTGCATGGGTTTTTCAGCAGCTATTCCCTCGACGGGCTGTACGCCACCGTCAATGAGTTCAACGAACCCCAAAGGAAGCACCATGGCCAGAAATAAAAGCCGTGCCACGCCTCCGGACTGTCTGCCAATGAATCCATCGACAGACGATCAGGCCGTCTACAACACGATCAGCCCAGCAATGTTGCTGGACATATTCGATGAGCCAATCGTGTTCCAGCGTGCCTATGTGAGTCTGACAGGCAGCGCTGTGGCAGCACTGTTCCTGTCATATGCGATCTACACGACAGACCGTCTTCCGAAAGACGCGGAAGGCTGGTTCAGAAAGACCGGGGATGAATGGAAGGCTGAAACGGGACTGACCCGCTTCGAGCAGCAAACGGCTCGCCGCATCCTGCGGGAGCTGGATGTTCTGATTGAACGGCGGGCTGGCTTGCCGGCCGAGCTTTGGTTCAAGATTCGAATTGATCGCATTCTTGAGCTGCTATCGGATCAGGCAGAAGCCAAGTGGGGGCAGGTCATCTAGGACCAGATGATGCCCCACGCATACGCCATAGCTGCCAAATCGAGTCAGGTGAACGAAAACCTGGCCCAGGGGGTGAAAGACCTTCTGTCGGCGCTTGGTAACCGCTACGTGGCGTATTACCCCTCCCTCGCCGAATTGACGGGTTCTCCCAAAGCCGCCCTGATGCTTGGACACGCCATGTTCATGACCCGTGTGGTCCTGGACAAGCAGCCCAATCGCGGAGGGTGGTTCTGGAAGACATCGAAGGAATGGAAGCAGGTCGCCGGATTGAGCGTCCGGGAGATTGAAACATCTCGTAAAGTGCTTTTAAAAGACGGCATCTTGCAGGAATCAAGACGTGGCATGCCAGCCAAACTCTGGTTCAGGGTCGATCTTGACCGTCTGGCTTTGAAGCTGTGCCAGTATGCCAATACCACCTACCGTCCCTGGTCATGGGAAGACCGGGTGCTGAAAACGCTGCTCGGTAAACCGGTGATGTTCTACGCCCCTTTTGCGTGGACGGCGGACAGCGCCTTGGCGGGTCTCTACATGTCCAGCCTGTTCAATCGGCTGCGGCAGACATTATCCCGGAACGAAGTTGACGAGGAAGGCTGGTTCAGCAGCCCAACCAGCCAATCACTGATCCATCTCCATTTTGGCCGTCGCATGTTGACGAATGCCCGAGCCAAACTGATCGAGTCCGGCATGATGGAAGAGGTGCGGGAAAGCCGTATGCAATCCCAGTTGTTGTCACGCATTATGTTGACAACTCTGCCGGCCAAAATCTGCCTGGAAGCCAATGAATTCCACAGTTTGTCGGAATCCAACAAACTAGATTGTCGGAATCCGACAAACAAGAGTTGCTCAAAACGCGTAACAAGAGTTGCCGGAACCGTAAAACAAGAGTTGCCGGAACCGCAAGACAACAGTTCACGTTTCCGCGAAACAAGTTCTGCGGAAACAGCAACTCACTCTAATAAGGAAATAAATACTCCATACCACCCCCTCCATAACAGCTTGGAGGGGGTGGGCGTATTCGATTTCCCCAAGACCATCCGGACTGCGCCAGCAAGTGCTGATCTGGAAAACCTGATCTATCCGGACAAGCTGCTTCCCGGCGAGAAACAGACCGCACGGCAGATTCTGCACGGCAGCCCCAATCCTCAAATCATCCTCGACGAGCTGGCAGGCCAGATGCAGGACGGCCACGTCAAGAACGCGATCGGCTACCTGCGAACCCTGAAAACCAGACAACAGGCAGGGACATTTGAGCCTGAGTACGCCCATCGGGTTGCAGCAGATCGAAAGCGCCGGCAGGAAATACTGGAACAGCGAAAGCGCCTGATCGTTGAGCCACAAACACAGGTTGCGACAAACCGGGATTCCGCCCGGATCAAGCTGACCGAACTGCGTCAGAGCATTTGGGGAAAGAAATGACCAGAGCCACGGCCACAGGAAGTGAGGGTGATGGTAGTGCCATCACCGACACAGCCAACCGCAAGGTGGCGCAGCAGGAAGTGATTGCTGATGGTAGTGCCAACCGAACAGCCAGCCGCAAGGTGGCGCAGCAGGAAGTG
>CAWFTM010000022.1:0-170271 GCA_963818665.1 uncultured Hydrogenophilales bacterium
CTCGTTAACGCCAGCTGTCAACCTCGCATTTTGGGTCAGCAGGAATCCCGGAGCCGTTTCCACACGGTTCCGGTCACCCAGGCAAACCGTGCCTACATGCCCTCGGTCAGGCTGACGCCAACGCCGAACGACTGCTGGCTGTGGTTGTAGTCCACCAGAGACTCGCCGTAGCCGTTGAAATACTGCACATAGCCCTTCAGCCGCCCGTACAGGGGAAAGCTCCAGTTGAGTTTCACTGCGCCATGATTGTCGGTGCGCTTGAAGTTGTTGCGCAGCAATAGCGAATAGGCGTTGCGGCCCTTACGATAAACCACTTGCAGGTCGCCGTGCCCCAGGTAATCCTCGATATCGGGGTTGTCGTCGTCCTCGGCATTTTCGGGGATGCGGTACCAGGGCCGGACCAGCAGCGCCAGATTGTCGCGCTCGAACCCGAACTGCGCATAAACCCGGTTCCAGCTGCGCGACAGCCCTTCGCTGCGGCCATTCGACTGGTGCTCCATCCCCAGGTTGATGAAACGGCCGCGAAAACCGGCAATCTCGTAATCCGTGCGGTAAGCCAGGATCGCTTCCGGTTCGTAGTTGGTCTCGCGAAACGGCGAGGAAATGGTGTCGTTGTAGGCCTGCCAGAACGAGGTGATGGTGTAGCCGAACCACAGGTCGAGGTTGTCGTGTCCGAACACGCCCTCCATTCCCTTGATCTTGAAGCTGAGCTGCAATTCGGCCTCGACGGGGTCGAGCCCCAGATCGGGCTGGGCAAACGACTCCTTGAATGGGGTGTTGTTGGGCGAATTGCTGAATTTGATCGGCAGGAAATAATTGGGGCGGTGGGGCCTGAACAGGAAAGCGCCCTGCTTGGCTTCGTCATCGAGCTCCCAGTGACGCGACAGTGTTGACAGCAAGTCCGGGGTCGGCGGCTCCGGTTGCGCCGCCGACGGGGGGCAGGGCAGGCGGCGACGCGCTTTTGGCATCGGCTATCGGGACAGACACGGCCTCGGGCTGCGCACGTCCCGACACTCGGTCGTAACACGCCAGTCGATCGACATCCGCCGGGATCGAACTGCAACCCTCCCAGTCGGTAATCGAGGCGGCCTGCGCATGACCCAGCAGGCCTGCGCACAGCAGGGCAAGCGGAATGCTTTCGAGCAGGTGTCGTTTACTTTTCATTCGTCGCCCGGCCTAATCCAGGATCACGCTGTGGCCGGGCGCCGGGCGCCATGCGCGTCCCAGCCGAGCTGCTTGCGCAGCTCGTCGGCAAAGCCGGTTGCGACCGTTTCCTCGCCGTGCACCACAAACACCTGGCGCGGCTTGCTGCGAAAGTGCCCCAGCCAGGCGAGCAGCGCAGTGCGGTCGGCATGCGCCGACAGCCCGCCCAGGGTGTAGAGATCGGCGCGTACCGGGATGTCCTCGCCCAGCAGGCGCACCCGTTTGGCGCCGTCGACCAGGCGGCGGCCGAAGGTGCCGGCGGCCTGGAAGCCGGTGATGAGGATGGTCGAATCGCGGCGCGGCAGGTTGGCGCGCAGGTGAAACTTGATGCGGCCGGCCTCGCACATGCCGCTGGCGGAGATGATGACGGCGCCCCCCGAGATGCGGTCGAGCGCCTTCGACTCTTCCACGTCCTCGACGAATTCGAGCTTGCGAAAATGCGCAGCGCCGCCGTGACGGCCCATCAGTTCGTGGGTTTCGTCATCCAGCAACGCCATGTGCTTGTAGGTGATTTCGGTAGCGGCGGTGGCCATCGGCGAATCGACGAACACGGAAAGCTTGGGGATGCGCCCCTGCCGCGTCAGGTCGGCCAGCAGATAGAGCATGTCCTGGGTGCGGCCCACCGCAAAGGCGGGAATGATGACGTTGCCGCCCTTTCTTTCGATGGTGTCGTTGATCGCCTCCACCAGTTCGTCCTGCGTCGCCTCCATGCTCTTGTGATCGCGGTTGCCGTAGGTCGACTCAACCACCAGGTAGTCGGCGTCGTGGATGTGCGTGGGGTCGCGCAGCAGCGGCCGCGCGGGCTGGCCGATGTCGCCGGAAAACACGATCTTTCGCCGGCGCGCGCCTTCGCCCACCCACACCTCGACGATCGCCGAGCCGAGGATGTGGCCGGCATCGCGGAAAGTGCAACGCACCAGCGGGTGCGGCGCGATTTCCAGATCGTAGTCGACCGGATTCAACTGTTTCAACGAGGCCTGCGCCTGCGCCACGGTATACAGCGGCGCCGTGTCGCGCGGCGGCAGCCCGCGCGTGGCATCGCGCCTGGCCATGTCCTTGCGGAAGCGGTTGAGGTTGGCGTACTCGGCCTCCTTTTCCTGGATGTGCGCGGAATCCGGCAGCATCACGGCGAGCAGGTCGCAGGTGGCGCGGGTCGTGTGGATCGCGCCCCTGAAGCCGAGCGCGACCAGGCGCGGCAGCAGGCCGGAATGGTCGATGTGGGCGTGGGTGAGGATGACGAAATCGATCGTGCGCGGATCGAAATTGAAAGCGCGGCGGTTTTTCTCGCGCGTCTCGCGCCCGCCCTGGAACATGCCGCAGTCCACCAGAAAACGCACACCCTCCGCCTCCAGCAGATAGCTGGATCCGGTGCACTTCGCGTGCCGCGCCGAGAAAAGAGAGTTTCATCATGGTGTCACCCCCGGTCTCGCAACAATCTGCGGTAGGCAACCACTGCGATCGCCGCCCACACCAGCGTGCGCAGGCTCATGGCGATCAACGTGCGTTGCTCGTAGGCGCCACCGGAAACCACGTGCGCGCCGAAGGCCGCAAACGTGAGCGCTGTCGCCACGGCGATGGCGACGGCCAGCCACGCGGCCCAGCGCTGTTGCCGCCACAGCCCGATGCCGGCGATGACATAGGCAAATCCCGCCACAAAGTTGAACCACAGCACGAACGGCACATAGTTCCCGGCCGCGGCGCGCGCCGCAGCGTCGCCGAACAGGATCGTGCCGCCTTCCTTGATGGTCAGCAGGCCGAACCCGACTGCGATGAGGGAAATCGCCCAGGTCCAGACGCCGCGTGTTGTGTGTGATGGCATATTCATTTACTCCCGGTAAGTTTTCCAGTTTGCTTTCACGCCGAAGGGAAAGCCAGTCCATTGCAAAAACGGCAAACCCGTGCGCATTTTTTCAGCGCGCCTCGTAAAAGTGCTCAACCAACGGTTTACGGAACGCCAGGTGGCAGTTGTAACAGGCGGCCTGAAGCTTCTGGAAGGCGAGGATGACGCCCTCGCCATCGCTGGCCCCGGCCGCCTTGGCGACCGCCTTGGCGGCATCATGGGTTGCGCCGTCATAGGACTTGAACTTGCCTATGCTGGTGCCGGCGAAGCGCATGATGCGCATTTTCTCGGCGAGGGGCGGCTGCGGATGATCGGCAACCAGGGACGCGGTTTTTTCGACCAGAAGCCAGTCCTCGCGCGAAATTCCGTCGGTGATGGCTTGCGCGTGCCTGCCCAGCTCTTTCATGATGTTCCGCAACTCAAGGGGTTGGGTGGCGTGCGCCTTGGGTTCAGCCAGAACGTGAGCGTGGGCCGTCATCAGGGCGAGTCCTGCGAGCACGGCAGCGAGGAAAGGTTTCATGGCTTGTATTCTCTGGAGGACAAATGTGGGGTGCTCACGCGATCTCCCGCCCCTCGCCCGCTTCTTCGTAGGTCTTGCCGTCGCGGATATGGTAAATGCGCTTGAAGGTGGGAATGATCTTTTCGTCGTGGGTGACGACGATGATCGCGGTGTGGAATTCCTGCGCCAGGCGGTTGAGGATCTTCACCACGGTGAGCGCGCGCTCGCTGTCGAGCGGCGCGGTCGGCTCGTCGGCGAGGATGATCGGCGGCTTGTTGGCGAGCGCGCGCGCAATCGACACCCGCTGCTGCTCGCCGCCGGACAGTTCTGCAATGCGCGCCTGCGCGCGGTGCTGCACGTCGAGCGCGGTGAGCATTTCCAGCGCGATGGCGCGCGCCTCGGCGTTGGGCAAACCGGCCAGCATCGGCAGCAGCGCGACGTTGTCGGTGGCGTCGAGAAACGGGATCAGGTAGGGCGCCTGGAACACGAAGCCGATGCGGTCGCGGCGCAGCGCGCGCAGATCGCCGGTTTTCCAGCCGTTGTCGAAAATCACCTCGCCGCCGAGGGTGAATTTCCCGGCGGTCGGCTCGATCACCGCGCCCAGGCATTTCAGCAGCGTGGACTTGCCGGAGCCGGAGGGCCCGATCAGCCCGACCACCTCGCCGGGATAGACCGTCATGTCGACCCCCTTCAGCGCATCGACCGCGGCGCTGCCGCTGCCGTAGCGCTTGGTGATGCCTTCGATGAGGATTGCCGGAGACTCAGCCACCGATCGCCTCCGCCGGGTCGATCTTGAGCGCGGCGCGGATCGCCAGCAGCGAGGCCAGCGCGCACACCACCAGGGTCAGCACGAAGGCGCGCGCGGCGTCGCCGGTTTCGAGCAGGACGTATTTGGGGAAGGCGGGCGCCCACAGGGTGGCGGCGAACTTGCCGACGAAGAAGCCGATCACGCCGAGCCCCAGCGCCTCCTGCATGATCATCGCGGCGATGGTGCGGTCCCGCGATCCGATCAGCTTCAGCACGGCGATTTCCTTGATCTTGCCGAGCGTCATGGTGTAGATGATGAAGGCGACGATGGCCGCGCTCACCACCGCGAGGATCAGCAAAAACAGGCCGATCTGCTTGGCCGCGGTGGCGATCAGCTTGGCCACCAGAATCTCTTCCATGTCGTCGCGCGTATAGGCCGTATAGCGCTGCCAGCGAACGATCGTGTCGGCCAGCGCGCGCGCATCGAAGCCCGGCTGCAGCCGCAGCAGCACGGCGTTGACCTTGTGGCTTGAGGTCTGGATCGCCTGCACCGCTTCCAGCACGCCGGGCTGGCCGGGGCGGTTGACCGCCGGGTTGGCTTCGAGCCGCTTGCGGTCCTCGATGATGGCGTCGTTGTCTTTCAGGAACTGCGCTTCCTGCGCGTCCTTCAGCGGGATGAACAGCATCGGGTCGCCGCCGGACGACACCATGCGCCGGGTCAGGCCGACCACGGTGTAGTCGTTGCGGCGGATGCGCACCACGTCGCCGACCGCAAAGCCGGTCTTGGCGTCGGCCACCGCCTCGTAGTGCGCGCGGGCGATGGGACGGCCGGCCACCAGGAAGGCCGGCCCGCCCGGCTTGCCCGGCTCGTAGCCGGCGACCATCACACGCTGCGATTTCCCCCGATGCGACACCTGCATGGTGAGGTAGGCGACGTTGCCGGTCTGCGCGACGCCTTCCAGCCCCAGCAGCGCGCGGTAGAGATCGTCCGGCACGGAGGACGGTTCGGCGAACGGCCCCAGGGTGTTCTGCTGCACCACCCAGACGTCGGCGTCGACGGCATGCAGCAGCACCTTGGCGTCGTCGACCATGCCGCGGTACACGCCGGCCATGGTCAGCGTCACCCCGATCAGCAGGCCCAGCCCCAGCCCGGTCAGCAGATAGCTTTTCAGGTGGTGGACGATGTCGCGCCGCGCGAGGTTGATCATGGTTGAGTGCTGGACGGAGCGGCCCTTATCGCGGCGTCAGCTGCTTTTCGCGCACCCGCACGCCGTCGTCGAGCTGTTTCGCGCTGTAGACGATGAGGCGGTCGCCGGCCTGCAGACCGGACACGATCTGCACCTGCTCTGCGGTCTGCATGCCGGGCTGCACCGGCTGGAAGCGCGCGCGGCCTGACTCGACCTGCCACACGCCGGTCTGGCCGCCGAATAGCGCCAGCGCGGCACGCGGCACCGTCAGCACATCGCGCAGGCCGGGCAGGCGGACGGTCACTTCCGCCAGTTCGCCCAGATACAGCTGCGCCGGCGCGGGATCGAATGCCACGTTGACGATGCGCTCCTCGGTCACCGCATCGCTTTGCAGGTCGACCCGGACCACTTTTCCGGGCAGGCTCGCACCCGGCACGGAACGCAGCACGATGTCCGCCGCCTGCCCGACCTGCACGCCCTGCGCGCGCGCCTGATCGACGCGTGCGCGCACCCACAGGCGGGCCGGATCGACCAGCCGCAATACTGCCTGGCCGGCGACCACGGTGGCGCCCGGCTCGGCTTCGCGCGCCGTCACCACGCCGTCGATCGGGCTCACCAGTTTGAGGCTTTGGCGCAGCTGATCGATGCCCTGCAATTCGGCCTCGGCGCGGCCGATCTCGCGCAGCGCCCCGGTGGCGTTGGCGCGCGCCGCGGCCAGGGCTGCCGTTGCGGCTG
This sequence comes from uncultured Hydrogenophilales bacterium, assembly GCA_963818665.1. GTDB lineage: Bacteria > Pseudomonadota > Gammaproteobacteria > Burkholderiales > Thiobacillaceae > Thiobacillus. The sequence goes on from CAWFTM010000022.1 coordinate 6,212, forward strand.
ACGCTTCGTGGCGGCGGCTTTCGGCCATTTCCTTGGCGACGAAATTCTGCCGGTATAGCGCCTGGTAACGCTCGCTGTTCGCCTGCGCCATCCGCGCGCGGCTATCGGCCTCGGTCACCTGCGCCTGTGCCGCCTGTGCGGCCTGGCGCGCCCGCGCGGCCGAACTGCTCGCCGCTTCGGCACGCTGGCGCAGGTCCACCGGATCGATTTCGGCCAGCAGCTGGCCGGCTTTGACGGACTCGCCCTGGTCGACCCACACCCGCAACACCCGGCCGGCCTGGATCGGCCCCACCGAGTAGGCGTGCTGCGCTTCCACCGTGCCGATGCCGTACACGGCGGGACTGAGATCAGCGCGCGTGGCCGTGGCGGTTTCCACCCCCACCGGCGCCAGCGGCCCGCTCGTGGCGAGCAGCCAGACAAAGGCGGCAATGAAGGCCACCGCGCCGGCAATCAGAAGCAGGGTGCGTTTGCTGAGTTTCAAGGCGCTGAGCTTCATGACGAGTCAGTGTTTGACGTGGCGCGAAGGCGCTGCCGCCCGGGCTCGGCACGGCGGCGGGGCGAACGTGGCGTGTTTTCATGGAGGGGTTCCTTGTGTCGAGGGTGGGCGGACAGCTTGCATGAAAACCGGGAAGGTGCGCGCAGCTTCCGCCGTGAGGGTGCGCGCCGTGAGGGTACGCTGGCCGCGCAGGATCGAGGTTTGCAGCACCAGCCCCTGGATCATGCCGATATACAGCGTGGCGGCGGCGTGGACGTCGAGGTCGGCGCGCGCCAGCCCTTGCGCCTGGGCGTCGGCCAGCAGTCCGGCGATTTTCGCCTCGTAGCCCAGCATGATTTCCGTCACCAGCCGCCGCAGTGCGGTGCTGCGGCCGTGCAGGTGTTCGGACATCAGCACGCGTGGAATCGCGGGATGACTGGCAATGAAGTCGATTTGCGCGAAAAACATGCGCTGCAGTGCGTCCAGCGGATCGCGCCCCTGCTCGGCGGCCCGCCCCAGCACGCCCATCAGGCGGTCGCGAACCCACTGCATGACCGCCAGCCAGATCGCGTCCTTGCTGAGGAAATGGCGGAACACCGCGCCCTGCGTCACCCCCATCGCCTGCGCCATGTCCTGCGTGGTGACGTCGTCGACGCCCTGTTTGGCGGCGAGTTCCAGCGTCACGCGGATGATTTCCTCGCGCCGTTCGTCTGCGCCCAGCCGTTTGCGCTGGGCTTGCTTGGGCGCGGCTTCGCCGGACATGGCCTGGCTCCAATTAGATAGTGATTGATTACTACCTTAGTGGGGCCGGGTACAGGTGTCAAGCCATAACGTCCTGTCCCGACGAATTCAGATTGCCGGGTTATCGAGACAACGCAACGTCGTGCCCGCCAGCCCGCGCATATCGTCGGCACTCGTTACATAAGGCGGCATGGCATACACCGTGCGGCCGATCGGGCGCATGAACACCCCCTGCGCCAGCGCCGCCTGGTGGAAGCGGGTGGAAAAACCCGGGGTGGCGTCCGCCACGTCGAACGCCCAGATCATCCCCAGATGGCGGAAATGGCGCACCCGTGGGTGAGCAGCCACTTCCGACAATATTTCAGTAAATTCAATTGACTTGACCCGGTTGGCGGCAATCACCTGGTCGTGTTCGAAGATATCCAGCACCGCCAGCGCGGCGCGGCAGGCGAGCGGGTTGCCGGTGTAGGAATGCGAATGCAGGAAGCCGCGCGCGGTGGCATCGTCGTAAAAAGCCGCATAGATGTCGTCGGTCGTCAGCACAGCAGACAGCGGCAGGTAGCCGCCGGTGATGCCCTTGGACAGGCAGATGAAGTCGGGGCGAACTGTTTTAATGCCCGATCCCGCAAGCGGGAGCGGGGGCGCCTGCTCAAACGCGAACATCGTTCCGGTGCGACCGAAACCGACGGCGATCTCGTCGGCGATCAGATGCACTTGATATTGGTCGCACAGTTCGCGCGCGCGGGCGAGATACGCCGGGTGATACATCGCCATACCGGCCGCGCCCTGCACCAGCGGCTCGACGATGAAGGCGGCGGTGGTGGCGGCGTGCCCGGCAAGATGGGCTTCCAGCGCGTCGGCGCAGCGCAGCGCGAAGGCCTCGGCCGATTCCCCCGGCTCGGCCAGCCGCGCGTCCGGCGTCGGCACCTGCACCGATGCCGCAGCAAGGGCGCGTAGGTGTCCTTGAACAGCGGAATATCGGTCACCGACAGCGCGCCGACGGTTTCGCCGTGGTAGCCGTTCTTGCAGGCTGATGAAGCCGTTTTTCTCCGGCTGGCCGCGTTGCGCCAGATAGTGAGCGCTCATTTTCAGCGCGATTTCGGTGGCCGAGGCGCCGTCCGAGCCGTAAAACGCATGCCCCAGCCCGGTAAGTGCAGCCAGCCGCTCCGACAGCTCCACCACCGGCGCGTGGGTGACGCCGGCCAGCATCACATGCTCGATTTTGCCGAGCTGGTCGGTGATCGCCGCATTGATGCGCGGGTTGCAGTGGCCGAACAGGTTGACCCACCAGCTGGAAATCGCATCCAGGTAGCGCCGCCCGTCAACATCGATCAGCCACGCCCCCTCGCCGCGTGCAATCGCCAGCGGCGGGGCGGCTTCCAGCTGTTTCATCTGGGTGCAGGGGTGCCAGACCGCGGCGCGGGTACGACTTAAAAGATCATTCATGGGCTTGAAATTGTCACAATGCGCCCCTACTATTAGCACTCTATGGCGGCGAGTGCTAACAGCACTCTTCGCCGCTTCCTTATTTTCGGGCAGCCCAGGCTGCCTGTTATCAACGCTACCGCAATGGAGACTTTGCAATGAAAATCCGTCCTCTGCACGACCGCGTGATTGTCAAACGCATGGAAGAAGAGCGCAAGACCGCTTCCGGCATCGTCATCCCCGACACCGCCACCGAAAAGCCCGATCAGGGCGAAATCATCGCCGTCGGCACCGGCAAGAAAGACGACCAGGGCAAGCTGATTCCGCTCGACGTGAAAGTCGGCGACCGCGTGCTGTTCGGCAAATATGCCGGCCAGACCGTCAAGGTCGAAGGCGAAGAACTGCTGGTGATGCGCGAAGAAGACATCATGGGCGTGGTTGAGCAGTAATCGCTTCACAGTAAGCAAGCGCTCACAACACGATCCCTACCGAATACAAATCTAGGAGTAAAACATGGCTGCAAAAGACGTACGTTTTGGCGATTCCGCCCGTCACCGCATGGTGGCTGGCGTCAACATTCTGGCTGACGCCGTTAAGGTGACCCTGGGCCCGAAAGGCCGCAACGTGGTGCTCGACCGTTCCTACGGCGCCCCCACCGTGACCAAGGACGGCGTGTCGGTCGCCAAGGAAATCGAACTGAAGGACAAGCTCGAGAACATGGGCGCGCAGATGGTCAAGGAAGTCGCTTCCAAGACCTCCGACGTCGCCGGTGACGGCACCACCACGGCAACCGTGCTGGCGCAATCCATCGTCAACGAAGGCATGAAGTACGTGGCCGCCGGCATGAACCCGATGGATCTGAAGCGCGGCATCGACAAGGCCGTGATCGCCATCACCGCCGAACTGAAGAAAATTTCCGTGCCCTGCACCAGCAGCAAGGAAATCGCCCAGGTCGGCGCCATTTCCGCCAACTCCGATTCCTCGATCGGCGACATCATCGCCGCCGCCATGGACAAGGTCGGCAAGGAAGGCGTCATCACGGTTGAAGACAGCTCCGGTCTGGAAAACGAGCTCGACGTCGTCGAAGGCATGCAGTTCGACCGCGGCTACCTCTCCCCCTACTTCATCAACAACCCCGACAAGCAGATGGCGATCTTGGAAGATCCCTTCATCCTGCTGTTCGACAAGAAGATCTCCAACATCCGCGACCTGCTGCCCGTACTGGAACAGGTCGCCAAGGCCGGCAAGCCGCTGATGATCGTCGCCGAAGACGTCGACGGCGAAGCGCTCGCCACCCTGGTGGTCAACAACATCCGCGGCATCCTCAAGACCTGCGCCGTCAAGGCCCCGGGCTTCGGCGACCGTCGCAAGGCGATGCTGGAAGACATGGCCATCCTCACCGGCGGCACCGTGATCGCCGAAGAAGTCGGCTTGAGCCTGGAAAAAGCCCAGCTGACCGATCTGGGCCGCGCCAAGCGCATCGAGATCGGCAAGGAAAACACCACCGTCATCGATGGCGCCGGCAATCACGACGCGATCAAGGGCCGCATCAGCCAGATCAACAAGCAGATCGACGAAGTCACCAGCGACTACGACAAAGAGAAGCTGCAGGAGCGCAAGGCCAAGCTGGCCGGTGGTGTTGCCGTCATCAAGGTCGGCGCGGCGACCGAAGTCGAGATGAAAGAGAAGAAGGCCCGTGTCGAAGACGCGCTGCACGCCACCCGTGCTGCCGTTGAAGAAGGCATCGTTCCCGGCGGCGGCGTCGCGCTGCTGCGCGCCAAGGCCGCTGCGGCCAAGGTGAAGGGCGACAACCACGACCAGGACGCCGGCGTGAAGATCGTGCTGCGCGCCATCGAGGAGCCGCTGCGCCAGATCGTCAAGAACTGCGGCGAAGAGCCCTCGGTCGTCGTCAACAAGGTGCTGGAAGGCAAGGGCAACTACGGCTACAACGCCGGCACCGGCGAATACGGCGACATGATGGCGATGGGCGTGCTCGACCCGACCAAGGTCACCCGCATCGCGCTGCAGAACGCTGCGTCGATCGCCGGCCTGATGCTGACCACCGACTGCATGATCGCCGACCTGCCGGAAGACAAGCAGGCTGGCCCGATGGGTGGCGGCATGGGTGACATGGGTGGTATGGGCGGCATGGGCGGCATGATGTAAGGTGGTTGTTCAACCACGGCCCACCCCTTGCGGGTAAGCCAGTCGGCTGTTCAAGCCATAAAAAGCCCCGCATTGTGCGGGGCTTTTTTATTGCCTGGAAAACTCGCGGCACGATTCGAGCCCGGCAATTTTTGCAAACCATTGCGGATGCACTGTAAATTGCAAAAACCCGCGCTGCCCTGACATCCGCCCATGACCCATATTATCCCGCTCGCCAACAGTCTGCACCGCGCAACCCTCGACGCATTGCGGCGGCAGTCGCCATTTTCGGCGATGGCGGAAGACCCGCTTTTATGGCTGGTGCGGCGTCTGTCGGTAGCCTATTTTGCGCGCGACGCGGTGTTGCTGGCGCCGGCCGACACGCCGCCCGATTCCCTGTTTATCGTCAAGCAGGGCACCGTGGCAGGCGCCACCGCCGAGGGGCAGACGGTGCTGCAGCTGGCGACGGGCGAGATGTTTCCGCTGGGCGCGCTGCTGGCCGGACGCGGCGCGGCCAACCGCTATGTCGCGGCAACGGATACCTTCTGCTATCTGCTGCCCGCTGCCGATTTCCATACGCTGCTGGCGAAGAGCAGCGAGTTCAACGATTTCTGCACGCGCCGCATCGCCAGCCTGCTGGAGGAATCGCAGCGCGCGGTGCAATCGGAATACGCGCTGGCGCTCGACGACGAGCACCGTTTCGCGAGGCCGCTCGCCAGCCTGATCCGGCGCGCCCCCCTGAGCGTGCTGCCCGATACGCCGCTGGCCAGACGCGCTGAGCGCAATGGAGGAAGCGCGGATCGGCTCGGTGGTGGTCGCTGACGCGGCCGGCATGCCGGTCGGGATTCTCACGCTGAAGGATGTGCTGGGGCGGGTGACGCTGGCCGGCGTGCCCTTGTCTACGCCGATTTCGGCGCGTAATGACCCCCAATCCAGCGACCCTGTCGGCCGATGTGCCGGTGGCCGATGCATTGGTGCTGATGGCGCGTCAGGGCATTCACCACCTCCCGCTGGTCAGCGAAGGACGACTGGTCGGCGTGGTATCGGAAAAGGACATCTTTGCGCTGCGCCGGTTGTCGGTGGAAGGCATCACCTCGACGCTGTCGCGTGCCGACGACCCCGCGCGCCTACCGGCACTGGTGCACGACATCGGCGACCTGGCGCACAGCCTGCTGGCGCAGGGGATGGACGCGGAAAATCTCACCGCGATCATTTCCGGCCTCAACGACCGCGTGACCGAGCGCATCATCGCGCTGGAAAGCGCGACCGATCATGCGTTGGCCGGGCTGCGCTGGTGCTGGCTGGCGCTCGGCTCGGAAGGCCGCATGGAACAGACGCTCGCCACCGACCAGGACAACGCACTGATTTTTGCCGCTGCGGACGACACCCAGCGCGCAGCGCTGCTGGCCTTCGCGCAGCGCGTCAACGCGCGCCTCGACGCCTGCGGGTTTCCGCTGTGCAAGGGCGACATCATGGCTGGCAACCCGCAGTGGTGTTTGTCGGCGGCCGACTGGCAGCAGCAGTTCGCGCAGTGGATCGACCACGGCAGCCCCGAGGCGCTGCTGCACGCCAGCATCTTTTTCGATTTCCGCCCGCTGACCGGCGACGCCGCACTGGCGCTCGACCTGCGCGCCTGGCTCTCCCGCGCCGCGCAGAAAAATCCGCGCTTCCTGCACCAGATGGCGGGCAACGCGCTGCGCAACCGCCCGCCGCTGGGTGTGGTGCGCGACTTCGTGCTGTCCGACGACGATGCCCACCCGCACACGATCGACCTCAAGCTCAACGGCGCGACGCCGTTTGTCGACGCGGCGCGCATTTTTGCGCTGGCGGCCGGCAGCCCGCAGACCAATACCGCCAAGCGGCTGCGCGCGGCCGCGCATGCGCTGCACATTCCCGATAACGAGCTGGCCGACTGGAACCGCGCGTTCCACTTTCTGCAACTGCTGCGGCTGCGCCATCAGCACGGGCAGCAGCGTATGGGCATTGCGCCCGACAACCATCTCGACCCCGACACGCTGAACCCGCTCGATCGCCGCATCCTCAAGGAAGCGCTGCGCCAGGCGCGCAAGGTGCAGGCGCGTCTGGCGATGGATTACCATCTGTGATCTGGCCGTTTACCAAACGCGCAATCCCGGCGCTGGATGCCGCCAGCCGCGCGCGATGCGCGGCGCTGACCCAGCAGAAGATCGACCTCAAGCAGCCGCTTGCCGACATGCGCTGGTGCGTGGTCGATGTGGAAACCGGCGGGCTGGATGCGCAGCGCGATCCGCTGCTGGCGATCGGCGCGGTGGCGATCGAACACCAGCGCATCGCACTCGACGCCAGCCTGGAAGTCGGGCTCACGCAGGTGCAATCGACCGCTGCCGCCAACATCCTGATCCACGGCATCAGCGGCAGCGAACAGCGCGCCGGCCAGGCGCCGCACGAGGCACTGCTCGACTGGCTGGAATTTACCCGGGGCGCGCCCCGGGTCGCCTTTCACGCGGCATTCGACCAGACGGTGTTGCAGCGCGCGGTGCGCGACCAGCTGGGCCTCGCAATCGCCGCACCGTGGTTCGACGCGGCGGTGGTCGCGCCGCTGCTGTTCCCCGACGCCGCGCCGCACTGCCGCCACCTCGACGACTGGCTGGCGCATTTCGGCATCGCCGTGTACGCGCGCCACGGCGCGCTGGCCGACGCCTACGCCACCGCCGAACTGTGGCTGGTGCTGCTGGAGGCGGCGCAGCGCGACAACATCACCACCGCGCATCAACTGCGCGACTGCTGCGCGCCCGGCGCTGGCTATCAGCAAATTAGCGCCTGCTAAATCTGTTTGTCGGCCGCGTCACAAATCCTTACACTCCGCGCACGCGCGACATCAATTAATAAAGCGCGTTCCCCACTCACGCTCACGGAGGAATTGCCATGCAGTTGTCGGAAAGACATCAGGAGTACTGGCGCAAGAACCTGCGGCTCACCGCAGTGTTGCTCGCCATCTGGTTCGTGGTGACGTTCGTCGTCATCTACTTTGCCCCCCAGCTTAACGACATCGTCATCATGGGTTTCCCCTTCGCCTTCTACATGGCGGCCCAGGGTTCACTCATCATCTATGTCCTCGTCATCTGGTTTTATGCCCATCGCATGAACCAGCTGGACCAGGAATTCGGCGTCCACGAGGGAGATGAAGAATGAGCACCCAAACCCAAAGCCAGTTCTTCCAGCAGCTGAAGAAGTACTACACCTTCTACACCGGCGGCTTCATCGCCTTCGTCATCGTGCTCGCCATCCTGGAGCAGATGGGGCTGGAGCCGAAATACATCGGCTACATCTTCCTTGCCGCCACCATCTCGCTGTATGCGGGCATCGGCATCATGTCGAAGACCGCCGACGTGTCGGAATACTACGTCGCCGGACGCCGCGTTCCCGCGCTGTTCAACGGCATGGCGACCGGCGCCGACTGGATGTCGGCGGCGTCCTTCATCGGTATGGCCGGCACCCTGTATCTGAGCGGCTTTGACGGCCTCGCCTTCATCCTGGGCTGGACCGGCGGCTATGTGCTGGTGGCGCTGCTGCTCGCGCCCTACCTGCGCAAGTTCGGCCAGTTCACCATTCCCGACTTCCTCGGTGCGCGTTTCGGCGGCAACCTGCCGCGCACCATCGGCGTCGTCGCGGCCATCATCTGCTCGTTCGTCTACGTGGTCGCGCAGATTTATGGTGTGGGCCTCATTACCGCCCGCCTCACCGGCCTGGAATTCCAGGTCGGCGTGTTCGCCGGTCTGGCCGGCATCCTGGTGTGCTCCTTCCTCGGCGGCATGCGCGCGGTGACCTGGACCCAGGTCGCCCAGTACATCATCCTGATCCTTGCCTACATGATTCCGGTGGTGTGGCTGTCGGTGAACATCACCGGCAACCCGATTCCGCAGGTCGCCTATGGCCAGGTGCTGCAGCAAGTCACCGCCAAGGAAAAGGAGCTGAACGATCCGACCACCACGCTCGGCGCTGCCGAAGCCTCGGTGCGCGCGATCTACAAGGAGAAGCAGCTCGCCGCCGAAGACAAGATCAAGGCACTCGAAGCCGCCATCGCTGCCGGCACCGCCGACACGATGGTGGGCGAGGCCCGCGCCAAGCTCGACACCGAACTGGCCGAGCTGAACGCCGCACCCGAACCCGACGCCAAGAAGATCGAGGCGAAGACCAAGGAAATCGCCGAGATGACCGGCCCCGACGCCCTGCTGGCCAAGCTGAAGAAAGCCGCCGATGGCGCCAAGAAATCGGCCGGCCCGGTCGCGGCGCACGCCACGGCCTTCTCCGGCAAGGGTGCCGAGAAGAAACTGCTGAAGGACAACCCCACCGCGACCGAGGCCGAGATCGCCGCAGCCAAGGCCGAAGACGAAGAGGCGTCCAACATCAAGCGCCGCAACTTCATCGCGCTGGTGCTGTGCCTGATGGTCGGCACCGCCTCGCTGCCGCACATCCTGATGCGCTACTACACCACGCCGTCGGTGCGTGATGCGCGCAAGTCGGTGTTCTGGTCGCTGTTCTTCATCTTCCTGCTGTACTTCACCGCGCCCGCGCTGGCGGTGCTGGTCAAGTACGTGGTCTACAACAACGTGGTCGGTTCGTCGTTCGCGTCATTGCCCGCCTGGGTGGCCAACTGGGCGGCGGTGGATCCGACCCTGATGAAGATCGCCGACCTCAACAAGGACGGTCTGGTGCAGCTCGCCGAAATGACCATCGGCGGCGACCTCATCGTGCTGGCGACGCCGGAGATCGCCGGCCTGCCCTACGTGATCTCGGGCATGGTGGCGGCGGGCGGTCTGGCCGCGGCACTGTCGACCGCCGATGGTCTGCTGCTGACCATCGCCAACGCGCTGTCGCACGACGTCTACTACAAGATGATCGACCCGAAAGCGTCCACCGTGCGTCGTCTGGCCATTTCCAAGGGCCTGCTGCTGGTGGTCGCCCTGCTGGCCGCGTACACCGCCTCGCTGAAACCGGGTGACATCCTGTTCCTGGTCGGCGCGGCGTTCTCGCTGGCGGCCTCGGCGTTCTTCCCGGCGCTGGTGCTCGGCGTGTTCTGGAAGCGCGCCAACTACCTCGGTGCGGTCATCGGCATGCTGGCCGGGCTGATCGTGTGCATGTACTACATGTACATCACCTACGACTTCTTCGGCGGCGTCGCGGCCAACGAATGGTTCGCCATCAAGCCGATCGCCGCCGGCGTGTTCGGCATGCCGGCCGGCTTCCTCGGCGTCATCATCGGCTCGCTGATTTCCGCGTGCACCCAGCATCGAAATCCAGCAACTGGTCGACCATGTGCGCTATCCGAACCTGGCAGGCGACATCGACACCCGCGCAGCCTGATCGCTGCACCCTGCGCGCCTTCGGGCGTGCAACAAAAAAGCCAGCCTCGCAAGGCTGGCTTTTTTTCGCCCTCACAACCTCCACTCAATCCAAGTCGATGCGCGTAGTCGCTGCGGCCGGCATCGCGGATCAGCCGCTGCGCGGTCTGCGGATCGTGCGTCAGCGTGTGCTCGATCACCGCCGCCACCTTGTCCGGTTCATTGCAGTGCTGCCACGCCATGCCGAGCGCGTACCAGGCCAGGCCGTTCATCGGCTGCAACCTGCCCGCTTCGGTCAGCGCCGCCGCCGCGTCCGCATGGCGGCCATGTCGGGCATGCAGCATGCCCAGCCCGTACCAGGCACGATCGTTGTCGGGATTCAGTTCGGTCGCGCGCCGAAATGCCGCGATCGCAGCGTCGTCCAGGCCGCCCTTGTCGCGCGCATACGCCAGATTGAACCAGGCATGCGCATCGTCCGGCGCCAGTTCGACCGCACGTTGCAACCACTGCTCCGCTTCGGCCCAGCGTTCCTGCTGCGCTTCCAGCCAGCCGAGCATGACCAGCGTGCCGACATGGGTCGGATCGGCCCGATGGCTGTCACGATACGCCGCCAGCGCGCGCTCCGGCTGGCGCAGCGCGGCAAAGAATGCGCCGCGCAGGCCATGCCGCACCCGGTCAAAATTCATCATGCGATTCCATGCCCAATAAAGTCAGCGCGCATTGTCACGGCCAGACGGCACGCTGACAAGCTGCGATAAAATGACAGCCCCACCTCACAGGCGCCCCCCATGCCGTTCGACATCCTGCTGGTTTCCATTTTGCGCACCCTGGTCGAAGTCGCCGGTTTTGCCTTGCTCGGCCAGGGCGCACTGGCGGTGCTGGCCGGCAAATACCGCGAGCAGAATGCTTTCTACCGCATATTGCGCATCGTCACCCAGCCGGCCGTGCGGGCCGTGCGTTACATCACCCCGCGCTTCGTCATCGACGCCCATATTCCGATGCTGACTTTCTTCCTGCTGTTCTGGCTGTGGATCGTGCTGGCGCTCGTCAGACGCCATCTGTGCGGCCTGCACGGGCTGGCGTGCTGAGGCCGGAATGCAGGCTTTGTCCTTGACGCACAAGGCGCAATCCGGTTAAATTGCGCCCTCTTTTGGCCAGTTAGCTCAGTTGGTAGAGCAGCGGATTGAAAATCCGCGTGTCCTTGGTTCGATTCCGAGACTGGCCACCAGCATTCAGAACGGCTCACAGCAATGTGGGCCGTTTTCATTTCCTGCAAATGTCCGAAACGTGGGCTCAGAGGGATTTGTTCAGAAGGCCTGACTAAAACGATGCAGACATTTCATTTAGTGAGTGCTCCTCACTAAATGCCATGACTGCCCAGCGGCGCAAAATTGAAATAATCTTTGTCGCGCAACTCAACCGAGCTCTAATCAGTTTATTGCAAGCGTAACGGTTTTTGCACGCCACGAGGAATCCTGCACGATGCGCAGGCCGACCCAGACTCAGGCCAGCGTAAGCGTTTTTACGCAGCAAGCGTACAGCCTGAATCAATTTGAAGCGGCACTAATCGTTTATGCGCGCCATCGTCGCCAATCGAGTGTCTTCCTGTTCTTAAGAACCCCGTGGGCGGGGTAGCCGCCTCTGAATGGGTGCCGCACCGGCGGTTAGTACGGTACTAACGCGGGGGAAAGGCCTGGTTCTAATGATTAGAATGCCGCCATTTCTGACCGTCAGAACCGATTCTGACCGGTTTCTAGCGATTTGTTGCCTGACGGACGGCTTTTGTAACCATTTTCGTGCATATTGTGTATTATATAATTTTATTTACGCACAAATACTCATGGACAACGGCCGCTTGGGGAATGCCTGGTTACGGGACAATTTTGGGTTGTCCGTCACCCCCCTCACCAAGGAATGCCGCCCAGGCTCGAGACCCAAGGTCGTCCCGGGGGACGGCGTGGAATGGGAGTACTTCCCCAAGTCCTATGCGCCCGAGCCCCATCCCCTCGCCCACGTCGAGTTCGTCCTCAAGTACGACCACCTGCACCTCGAGCTCCTGCGTCAGGTGTTTCAGCGCATGCCGCAGGAGGAGGTCGCCGCCTGGGTCGGCAAACAGCCAACCGGCAAGTGGGCGCGCCGGGTGGGCTACCTCTACGAATTCCTGACCGGAAAGGATCTCGACCCCAAGGCGCTGGGGGTGGGCGGGAACTACACGCCACTGCTGGAAGAGAAACGCTACGTGGTCGCCGCCAATCCGGTCAAAGTCCAGTCATGGCGGATCGAAGACAACCTGCTGGGCAACCGGGATTTCTGCCCGGTGGTCAGGCTCACAGCTGCCGTCCAGGAAGCCATGCAGCTCAATGTCACCAGTCGTCTGGACGAACTCTCCAGCCGCTACCCGCCGGACATCTTTCGCCGAGCAATCGGCTACCTCTACGAGAAGGAGACCCGTTCCTCCTACAACATCGAGCGGGAGGAGCCTACCCCGGATCGCGAAGCGCGCTTCGTTGCAGCTCTGCACGATGCCGGCAAGGCGTCCCTGGACGAGGCGCTTAGCTTGCCCCGCCTGGCCAGCCTGCAGAACATCATCGTCGATCCGCGCTACGCTCAGTCGGCCTATCGCACCGACCAGAACTACATCGGCGAAACCCTGCCGAACTACAGGCAGCGCATCCACTACGTTCCGCCACCGCCACAGTTCGTCGGTTCCCTGATGGACGGGCTGGTCACCTTCCTGACAAAGAGCGCCGGCTGCCCACCCCTCAGCCAGGCCGCCATCGCCGCATTCGAGTTTGTCTTCGTGCACCCGTTCGAGGATGGGAACGGGCGGCTTCACCGGTTCCTGATCCATGATGTCCTGGCACTCGACAGTTTTATCCCGGCGGGCGTGATCCTGCCGGTGTCCGCCTGGATGCTCAAGAATATGGCGGGTTACGACGCGTGCCTCGAAGCCTACTCACGGCCGCTCATGGGAATGCTGCGTTACGACCTTGACCAGGACGACCGGCTGACGGTGCTCAATCCGGACGAAGTCGAGGGCATTTACCGGTATCCGGACATGACGACCCAAGTGGAGTATCTGGCGACCGCGGTTGAAGGTGCCCTGTCCCAGGAGCTTGAGCCGGAACTGAACTTCCTGTCCGGCTTCGACGCCGCCAAGCGCGAGATGCTTGCGGTGGTGGACATGCCCGACCGCAAGCTCAACAACCTCATCAACATCCTGCACAAGACCCGGGGAACCCTGTCCAAGGCCAAGCGCGAACTCTACGCAGAACTGACCGACGAGGAGATGGAGAAGCTGGTCACCATTTTCCGGACGTCGTTTGGAATGGGCGGGGATGAAGGGAATCAACCATCTCTCTAAGGCTACTCTACGCTGCGCGGAAAAAAACCAACTGTCGATTGGCAGTCACCGACAAGCGTGACTGCCTACTTCGGCTGCGGGCTCAACTATTGCCCGCGCAGACGCCAAACTTCTGGTGGAATGGATGCGCGCACCCTGAACGTAGATGTACCAGCACGATGCCCAAGCAGTAGCTGGACGCTGCAATAACTCACTATCATCGACAATTCACGCTCAATCTTCCAAGGCTATCGGCATGCTCACCACCCTGGTCATTGTTTTCATCATCGCTTACGCAGCGATCGCGCTGGAGCACCCGCTCAATATCAACAAATCGGCTTCGGCGCTGATCGGCGCGGGCCTGCTCTGGACGATCTACGCCTTGTCAGTCGGCGATACTCACCTGGTGAGCGAGCAGTTGGGCGAATCGCTCATGGGCACGGCCCAGATCGTTTTCTTTCTGATGGGTGCGATGACGATCGTCGAGGTGGTGGACGCGCACAACGGCTTTGATGTCATTACCACGCGCATCAAGACGACCAAATTGTCCACGTTGATGTGGCTGGTAGGGCTCGTGACGTTTTTTCTCAGCGCCATGCTCGACAACCTGACCACCACCATCGTGATGATTTCGCTGATGCGCAAACTCCTGGCCGATCACGAGCGACCGCCTGTTCTTCGCCGGCATCATTGTGATTGCCGCAAACGCAGGCGGCGCCTGGTCGCCGATCGGCGACGTGACCACCACCATGCTGTGGATTGGCGGCCAGATCACCAGCCTGGCCATCATCAAGGGCGTGTTTCTGCCGTCGCTGGTCAACCTGATGGTGCCGCTTGGCATGACAGCCTACGTCTTGCGCGGCCGCGCTGTGGTCGCGCCGCAGCGTGCAGACGGTGAGCAGGGGAATCAGACGACCGAGTTTGAACGCAAGCTCATGTTCTTCATGGGGCTCGGCATCCTCGTTGCGGTGCCGGCTTTCAAGACCGTGACTCACCTGCCGCCCTTCATGGGCATCCTGTTCGGCTTGGGCATTCTTTGGCTGGTCGGCGATCTGGTGCACCGCAACAAGGAAGACGAATCAAAGCAGCACCTGACCCTGGTGCATGCCTTGAGCCGGATCGACATGAGCTCCCTCGTGTTCTTCATCGGCATCCTGCTGGCGGTCGCCACGCTGGAACATACGCACATCCTGTCGTCCCTGGCGCAGTGGCTGGACCACACCGTCGGCCGGCAGGACATCATCGTGATGATCATCGGCCTGGTCAGCGCGATCGTCGACAACGTGCCGCTGGTCGCCGCGTCCATGGGCATGTACAGCCTGACGCAGTATCCGGCCGACCATTTTCTGTGGGAGTTCCTGGCCTATTGCGCGGGGACCGGCGGTTCCATCCTCATCATCGGCTCCGCGGCAGGCGTCGCAGCCATGGGGCTGGAGAAGATCCACTTCTTCTGGTACGTCAGGAAAATCAGCGGACTGGCGTTGATCGGGTATTTCGCCGGCGCAGGCACTTACCTCCTTCAATACCAGCTGTTTCACTGAATCCGGTTGCTGGAGCCAGCAGTACACGCTTTTGCGTGTAGAACAGATCAGCAAACCGGCAACGCGCAGGTTCTGCCACGACACTAGCTAGCTAGCCCGCAGCCTGATGATTCCCCTGGCCGAATCCACGCATATGCTGACCCAGCATGGCCGTGGCTTCGTGGCCGGAAACCGGCGCACTGTAGTAATACCCCTGTATTTCGTGGCATTGCATCTGTTGCAGCCGCACCAGCTGGGATTCGGTTTCGACACCTTCGGCGATGACGTTGAGGTTCATGCCGCGCCCCATGGCGATCATGGCATTGACGATGGACATGTTTTCTTCGCGGTCGAGATCCTGCACGAAGGACTGGTCGATCTTGAGGGTGTGGATGGGGAAGCGCGACAGGTATTTGAACGAGCTGTAGCCGGTGCCGAAGTCGTCGATGGCGAGGCGGATGCCGGAAGCGGACAGCCGCCCGAGCTTGATGGCGTTGGCTTCGAAGTCGCGCATCAGCAGGCTTTCGGTGATCTCCAGTTCCAGCTGATGGCCGTCCAGCGAATAGACCTGAACCGCGCGCATGACGCTGTCGACGAAGTCGGGGTTTTCCAGCTGGCGCGCCGAGATGTTGACCGACAGCCGCACCGGCGGCAGCCCGGCCTTGTTCCATTCGGCGATTTGCGCGCTGGCCTGGCGCAGCACCCAGTCGCCGATGGGCACGATGACGCCGGACTCTTCGGCCACCGGAATGAAGTCGGCCGGGGTGAGCAGGCCGCGCTGCGGATGCCACCAGCGCAGCAGCGCTTCGAAGCCGCGCACTTCGCCGTGGACGGTGCCGACCTGCGGCTGATAGAACAGCACGAATTCGTTGCGCGCCAGCGCCCGGCGCAGATCGGCCTCGATCTGCATGCGCTCGGAGTAGGGCGCCTGCATGCCGGACTCCCAGAACTGCAGGCGGCTGCGGCCCTGGGTCTTGGCCTGGTACATGGCGATTTCGGCCTGGCGGATCAGGCCGTCGATCGCTTCGCCGTCGTCCGGCGCGACGCAGGCGCCGATGCTGACCGAGATATAGATTTCATGGCCTTTGAGGTACACCGGCTTCGACAGCACCTGGATGATCTTGCGGCAGATGTGTTCGACGTCGCTGCGCGACACCAGCGTCGGCAGCAGCACGGCGAATTCGTCGCCGCCCAGACGCGCCAGGGTGTCGCCTTCGCGCAGGCACTGGCGCAGGCGTGCGCCCACCGCCAGCAGCAATTCGTCGCCGATGGCGTGGCCGAGCGAGTCGTTGATGACCTTGAAATGGTCGAGGTCGAGGCTCAATATCGCCAGCGGTTTCTGGTTGCGTTTGGCCTGCGCCAGCATGAGGCCGAGGTGGTCGCGGAACAGCGCGCGGTTGGGCAGGCCGGTCAGCAGGTCGTGATAGGTCTGGAAATGCACCGTTTCCTCGGCCTGCTTGCGCTCGGTGACGTCCTTGGCGACGCCGTAGCTGCCGAGGAAGCGCTGCTCGAACGGGTTGGCCGCTTCGTCGTACATGCCGGTGGCGGTCAGTTCGACGGCTTTGCAGAGGCCGTTCATCAGGCGCGGGCGCCGCACCCCGGGATTGCACTTGAGGCGGATTTCGGTGTTGCGCGCGCTGCGGTCGCCGGCGCGGCGTTCGTTGACGATGTGTTCGGCGCGCGCGAGGTCGTCCTCGTGGATCAGCAGGCTGTAGTGCTGGCCCAGCAGGTCTTCGCGACGGTAGCCGAGCAGGCTTTCGACGCGGTCGTTGACGAAGGTGAAGCGGCCTTCGCCATCCAGCGTGTAGATGAAATCCGGCGAACTGTTGACCAGGAAGCGATGCCACTTTTCCGATTGCTGCAGGCGCTGCAGGATGTGATTGTTTTCCTGCTCCAGCCGCCGCCGCGTCAGCGTGTTGTCGATCCGCCGCAGCAGCTCCTCGGGCTCGTAGGGTTTGCGCACGAAGTCGGACGCGCCGCCGCGCAAGGCCTTGATCGCGGCGTCGATGGTGCTGTCGCCGGACACCACCAGCACCGGGGTGTCGACGCTGCGGTCGGCGACGAAGCGCAGCACCTCGTTGCCGTCGAGGTCCGGCATGCCGAGGTCGAGCAGGATCGCGTCGAACTGCTGCTTGCCGATGGCGATCAGGGCTTCGCAGCCGCCGTTGGCGATGACCACGTCGTAATCGCGGGTGGCCAGCAGGCGGGCGAGGCCTTCCAGGATCAGCGGTTCGTCGTCCACCACCAGAATGCGTGAGCGCACCGGGAAGGCGCTGACCGTGCTGCGCTGGGGGGATGGCTGCTGCGGCGATAATTCGGTGAAATCGTCGGACATGAAATTCTCCTAGGCGCGGGTTACATAGACCCGTAGCGTGTTGTCGTAAGTGAGGCCTGGCCGTTCTGCAGCGTGGGCAGACGGATCAGGAATTGCGTGCCTTGCGGGGTACTGGTGCAGCTGAGCTGGCCATGCATGCGCTCGACCAGGCTGCGGCTGATGGTCAGACCGAGCCCGGCGTGGTCGCCGCCCTTTTCGCTGACGATCGGCTCGAACAGGTGCGCCGTCACCGCCGCCGACAGGCCGGGACCGGTGTCGGCGACTTCGATTTCGATATGGCGCTGGCCGTTGGCGTCGACCAGGCGCGTGCTGAACTTGAGGTGGCCGCCGGCCGGCATGGCTTCCACCGCATTCTTGGCCAGGTTGAACAGCACCTGCTTCAGCAGGTCCTTGTGCAGCGGCAGCGGCGGCACATCGGGATTGAGATCGATCTGCACGCTGATCTTGTTGGGCGTGAGCAGGGTGCCGAGCGCCATCCGCACCAGTTCGGACACGATGCTGTTGACCGAGGCCAGCTCGAGTTCCGCGGTCGAGGTGGGGACTTCCTCGGTGACGGAGATGCCGCGCACGATGCGCGCCACCCGTTCGATTTCGTCGCCGATGATGCCGAGATCGCGCTGCACCGCGGAATCCGCGCCCAGCTTTTCGGACAGCAGATTGACGTAGTTGCGCATGATGGTGAGCGGGTTGGCCACTTCGTGCACGGCGCGCCGCACCCGTTCACGCGGGATGCCGTCGCCGGGCGTGACGGCCGCCGGGATCGCGGGAATCGCTTGCAGCGGCGGCGCCGATAGCGGCGCGGCGGCGGGGCGCATGGCTTCGGCGCATTCGACCAGGGTAAAGCGCCACAGCGGCGATACGCCGAGGCCGAAGGCGGCATCGCCCACCACCAGCACCCCGGTCTGGCCGTTGGGCAGCACCAGCGGCTGGCACAGAAAACGCGACACGCCGAGCAGGCGGGCGATCTGTTCGTCGACCAGCGCGGCTTCCGCCTCGCCGCGCTCGAACTGCTGCGGCGCGTTGCGCACCAGCGCGCGCGGCAGCGCGGAATGACCGTCGTCGGGCGGAATCGCCAGCGCGTTCAGGCCGGAAGCGGTCGGCAGCAGGGCACTCGGCCGCAGGCTGCCGTCGGCAGCGGGCGCGAACAGGCAGGCGCGCTCCACCCCGAACAGGGCGCGCAGACTCTCCTGCAGCAGGACAAACACCTGATCAGCCGCGCCGGCGCGGCGAAAATGGCTGTGCAGCGCCGATTGCGCCGCCTGCCCCGCATACAGGCGGGCAAGACGGTCGAATCCGCTGCCGTTCGACTGCGCCACGGCATCCACCAGGCCGAAGCGCAACGCCATCTGGCGCGCCTGGGCCTGGCTGTCCACCAGCAGCTGGGCGGCCTCACCCGCGCCCATTTGCAGGGTGGCCAGCGCCGCGCGCACGTCCACGCTGTCGACCGCATCGACGCGGGTGACCAGTTGATAGGCCAGTTGCGCAATGCGCACCAGCGGGTGGGCGGCGCGGCCACGCGCCAGCGGCTCGGCGTGATAGCGCACCGCATCGGCCAGCCAGCCGTCGGTGTCCAGCCCGGCCAGCCAGTCGGCGGCGTGCCCCGGGGGCAGGATGTCGGTTTCGAGGTGATCGACCAGATTGTGGCTCAGCCCCGCCGTCCACGCGGCATCGGCATCCACCACGGCGGAGCGCACCGCCAATGCCTGCGCCAGATGTGCCACACTGATCGATTGGCGCCAGCGCGCCGTATAGGTCGCCTGCCCGGCCCCTGTCGCGACCGGCGCGGCCAGCAGCAGCGCACGCAGCAAATCCGGCTGCCGCAGGCTGAAATCGGCGGGTAACAGGCGTAAACGCAAGGCCAGCACAGGGTCGCAGCGCACGCAGGCGGCCAGTTCGGCCTGCGCCGCCTCGCCCCGCACCAGACACTCCAGCGCCTCCGCCACCACGCCGGCGGCACAGAGACAGGTCGTTAGCTCCGACTTCTTGAGTAAATTATTCGAAAGTTCACGCATGTGGTTGCTGTATATAATAAAATTTGCCAAAACGTCAATCTGGGCTAGAAAATATTTAGGGCATCGCCGGGAACTGTTGTTTTCAAGTTCGCGCCAGAATGTCCGTATAACCCCAGCGGGACATTTGCATCACCCTTGGATTGAAGCGAGACCCTTATGAAAGCTGTTCTGACCGGATTGATCGTGTTGTGCGTGCACACCGGCGCTGCTGCGCTCGATGGCCGCACCTCCCTGCAATGGAGCCCCCAAACGGGGGGCACGGCTCCGTCCGCTGCGCCGGCACACTACGACTACGTGTCGATGCCGGAACTGTCCGCGCAATCGGTGCTGGTATTCGATCAGGCCAGCGGGCAGCCGCTGCTGGCCAAGAACGCCACGATGCAGACGCCGATCGCCTCGATCACCAAGCTGATGACCGCGATGCTGGTGCTGGACGCCGGGCTGCCGATGGACGAACCCATCACCCTCACCGAAGACGATCGCGACACCCTCAAGGGCACCGGTTCGCGGCTGGCGATCGGCGCCACCTATACGCGGGCTCAACTGCTGCATCTGGCCCTGATCGCATCCGACAACCGCGCGGCGCACGCACTGGGCCGCACCAACCCGGGGGGGATCGATCGTTTTGTCGCCACCATGAACCGCACGGCGCGCGCACTCGGGATGCACGACACGGTGTACGTCGAGCCGACCGGCCTGTCGAGCGAGAACCGTTCGACCGCGATGGATCTCGCCAGACTCGCCGATTACGCTTACCAGAACTTCCCGGAAATCCGCCAGATCACCAGCACGGGGCATTACACCCTCGGCACCCAGCGCGTGGTGGTGCAGAAAAAACGCCACCAGCCCAAGGTCTATTACCGCACCGTGGCGTTCAACAACACCAATCGCCTGACCCGCATGGACGACTGGCAGATCGGCCTGTCCAAAACCGGGTATATCAACGAAGCCGGTCATTGCCTGGTGATGCAGGCGCAGGTGGCGCAGCGCGACGTCATCATCGTGCTGCTCGACGCCACCGGCTCCAACCGCCGCGCCGGCGATGCCGCCCGCATCAAGGCGTGGCTGGAATCCAGCCCGTCGCATCACGCCACCACCCGCCACCTCCCCGCTTCGCGCACCTGAATCCTGCCGCACCGCCGAATCGGCGGTGTCGCGGTGGCGTTATGATGGACGCCCCGCCTGTCTGTTTGCCGTTTCATGTCCGCCGATCTCGCGCAGCAACTGCTGCTGAAAACCCTGCTGCCGCTGTCCCTGCTGATTGCGGCGGGCGGCATCTGGCCGCGCTGGCAAAGCGGCATTTCCATCGTCGGCCTGCGCGGTGAAATCAACCGGCTGGTGCTGAATTTCTTTGCGCCGATGCTGTTTTTTGCAGCGGGCGCGGCGGCCACCGTCGATTTGAATCTGCTGCAGGTGCCGCTGATTCTGGGCGCGGCCACCCTGGCCGGTCTCGGGCTGGCCGCGCTGGCACTGTTCGCCACCCCGCTGGGGCGCGGCCTGTCGCGCCCGGAGCGCGGCACCGTCATGCTGACCGCGGCGTTCGGCAACGTGCTGTTCTTCGGTTATCCCTTTCTCACCACCGTGTTCGGCGAGGCGGGCGCGCGCTATCCCTTTTTCGCCGACATGCTGGCCGCCACGCCGCTGGTCTGGTCGATAGGCGTGTGGATCGCATTTCGCTGCGGCAAGCACGCCGAGCACGCCTCGTTCCTGTCGATGTGGCTGAGGCTGCCGCCGGTGTGGGGCTTTGCCGCCGGACTGGCGGTGAATCTGTCCGGCCTGCCGCTGACGCCGCTGATCGAAGCCGCGCGCTGGGCCGGCAGCCCGACCATTCCGCTGATGCTGTTCGTGCTGGGACTGACCATTCCCTGGCACGATCTGCGGCCGCAAAAAGCCGTATTCGTGGCGATGACGATCAAGCTCGCGCTGATGCCGCTGCTGGCGCTGGGCATTGCGCTGGCGTGGCCGGGACCGCTGTCCGAGCCGGGCGAAGCCGGCGTGCTGGAAGCCGCCATGCCGACCATGGTGATGGTCATCGCGCTGGCCGACCGCTTCGGACTGGACACCCGTCTGGCCGGTCTGATCATGGGCTGGTCAACGCTGGCGGGATTGGTTACGCTGCCATTCTGGTTGGTCGTCGTGAAAGGGCTCGCATCATGAAAATCGGATTTATCGGCAGCGGCATCATGGGGCGCCCGATGGCGGAAAACCTGCTGCGTGCGGGTCATCAATTATTCGTCTACGGCCGCCGCTTCGACCGCCTCGAACCGATGCTGGTGATGGGCGCGCTCGGCAAGGGCACGCCGGCCGAAGTCGCCGCCGAATGCGACATCAGCTTCACGGTCGTCTCCGACACCACCGACGTCGAACAGATCATTCTCGGCGACCGCGGCCTGGTGCACGGCGCCCGGCCCGGCCACACCATCGTCGACATGAGCACCGTGGCGCCCGCGGCCACCCGTCGCATCGCTGCCGCGCTGGCCGAGCGTGGCGTACACATGCTCGATGCCCCGGTGTCGGGCGGCGAAGTCGCCGCGCGCGAAGGCACGCTGTCGATCATGGTCGGCGGCGAAGCGCCGATCTTCGCGAAAGTGCATCCGCTGTTCGAAGTGCTCGGCAAGAACATCGTCCACGTCGGCGGCCACGGCGCCGGCCAGGTCGTCAAATGCTGCAACCAGATCGTCGTCGGCCTCACCTTCGAAGGGGTCGCCGAAGCCATCCTGCTGGCGCGGCGCAACGGCGTCGACCCGGTCAAGATGCGCGAAGCGCTGATGGGTGGCTTCGCCGGCAGCCGCATCCTCGAAGTCCACGGCCAGCGCATGCTCGACTCCAACTACAAGCCCGGCTTCAAGGTCAAGCTGCACCACAAGGACATGGCCATCGTCATCGACAACGCGCAGGAAACCGCCACGCCGCTGCCCGGCGCCGCGCTGATCGCGCAGCAGATGAACGCGCTGATGGGGGCCGGCGACAGCGAGCTCGACTCCTCGGCGATCATGCGCGCACTGGAGCGGCTGGTCGGCGAAGGCAAATGAGCGGCCGCGCCCGATGAGCAGCAAGGAGCGCGTCGTCTTCCTCGACCGCGCCGCGTTCACCCAAGGCGACCTGCCGATCCCGCAGTTTCGATCACAACTGGAGCGAATACCCCGACTCGGATGCCACCGACATCGTGCCGCGCCTGTTCTGGTCAACGATCGCCATTACCCATGCGTGTCCGCTGGATGCCGAAACGATCGGGCAGCTGCACAAGCTCAAGTGCATCGTTGTGACCGGCCCGGCCGGGGTCGATGCTGGCGCGTGCGCGGCGCGTGGCATTGCGGTGCGGCATGTGCCCGCAAGCGAAACACCGGGCCAAACGCTGATCGATCAGCTGGAAGCGCTCATCAACGAAGCCAGGCACTAGTGTCCGCGCGCTGAGCAAACCGCCCCACCCAGCGTCCTGCGCTGCCTGCGGGTCGTTCACACGAAGGGAAAGCCATGTTGCGAACCCGACACCTGATGGTCCTCCTCGTTTCGCTGTTATGCACCCCGCTTGGGGCGGCGACGTACCAGCTTGACCCCGGTCATACCCTCACGCAGTTCGAGATCGACCATCTCTGGCTGTTCTCCCAGCGCGGCCAGTTCGACCGCACCCGGGGCACGCTTGAATACGACGTCGAGCGTCACAGCGGAAGCCTGGACGTCACCATCGATGCCGGCTCGCTCGATACGGGAAGCGATGAGCGCGACACCGCGCTGAAGGGGACCGGCTGGTTCGATGTCAGCCGCTACCCCAGCATCACCTTCCGCAGCCAGCGCTTCATCTTCGAACAGGACCGGCTGACGGCGATCGAAGGCGAATTGACCATGCTTGGCGTGACGCAACCGTTAAGACTGGAGATCGCGCGGATCCAGTGCGGGGCGAGTCCGGGTTCCGGTAAGCAAAGTTGCCGGGCCGATGCCAGCGGCACGCTCCAGCGTTCCCGCTTCGGGATGCGCGCCAGCCTGCCGTTTATCGGCGATGAAGTCAGGCTGCGCATCCGGGCGGAGGCATCTCTGAAGCACTGAACATCACATGCGGCGACGGGGCATTTTCGGCTAAGGCACAATACCCGCTCAGCCTTGCGCTCAATCCGGCGGAGCACTCCCTATCGTGACACTCACCGATTCCACATTATTCAGGCAACAGGTGCTGATCGGCGGCGCATGGCAAGACGCCGCCGACGGCGCGCGCTTCGCCGTGCCCAACCCGGCCAATGCGGAAATCGTCGGCCACGCGCCGCGCTGCACTGCCGCCGACACCGAACGCGCGATCGAGGCTGCGCATGCGGCCTTCCCCGGCTGGCGCGATCAGCCTGCCAAAATCCGCGCGCACCTCCTGCGCCGCTGGTTCGAGCTGATCCTCGTTCACCGTGACGATCTCGCCGCGATCATGGTGAGCGAGCAGGGCAAGCCGCTGGCCGAGGCACGCGGCGAAATCGATTACGCGGCGAGTTTCATCGAGTGGTTCGCCGAAGAGGCGCGGCGCGTCTACGGCGACGTGGTGCCGTCGCCGTGGGCGGACCGCCGCATGTTTACCCTGAAGCAGCCGGTGGGCGTGGCGGCGCTGATCACGCCGTGGAATTTTCCGGCGGCGATGCTGACGCGCAAGGCCGGTGCGGCACTGGCGGCAGGCTGCACGGTGGTGGCGAAACCGGCGTCGCAGACCCCGTTCACCGCGCTGGCGCTGGCCGAGCTGGCCCAGCGCGCGGGGCTGCCGCCGGGGGTGCTGAACGTGGTCACCGGCGATGCGGAAACGATCGGCCGCGTGCTGACCTCGCACCCGCTGGTGCGCAAGGTCTCGTTCACCGGCTCGACCGCGGTCGGCAGGCAGCTGCTCGCGCAGTCCGCGTCCACGCTCAAGCACGTCTCGCTCGAACTCGGTGGCAACGCGCCCTTCATCGTGTTCGACGACGCCGACCTCGATGCCGCGGTGGCCGGTGCGCTGGCGAGCAAGTACCGCAACAGCGGGCAGACCTGCGTGTGCGCCAACCGGTTCTTTGTCCACGATGCGATCCACGACGCCTTCGCCGAACAGTTCAGCGCGGCGGTGGCGAAATTGAAGGTGAGCGAGGGCTTCGCACCCGGCGCGGAGATCGGCCCGCTGATATCCACCGCCGCGCGCGACAAGGTGGAAATGCATATCGCCGATGCGCTGGCGCAGGGCGCAACACTGTTGACCGGCGGCGCGCGTCACGCGCTGGGCGGACAGTTTTTCCAGCCGACCGTATTGAGCGGCTGCACGCCCGACATGCAGCTCTGCCGCGACGAAACCTTCGGCCCGGTGGCGCCGCTGATCCGTTTTGCCGACGAAGCCGAGGTGATCCGCCTGGCCAACGACACCGACTACGGTCTCGCCGCCTACGCCTGGACCCGCGACCTCGGCCGCGCCTG
The DNA here is from genome assembly GCA_963818665.1 of uncultured Hydrogenophilales bacterium. Classification (GTDB taxonomy): domain Bacteria; phylum Pseudomonadota; class Gammaproteobacteria; order Burkholderiales; family Thiobacillaceae; genus Thiobacillus. The sequence continues at coordinate 30,938 of CAWFTM010000022.1, forward strand.
GCGGCTGGCCGAGCGGCTCGACTACGGCATGGTCGGCCTCAACGCCGGCCTGATTTCCACCGCCGAAGCGGCGTTCGGCGGCGTCAAGCAATCGGGGCTGGGGCGCGAGGGCGGGCGCAGCGGCATCGACGAATATCTCGACACCAAATACGTCAATCTGGGCGGGCTGGGCTAATCGCTCAATCCGCGTTGACGCGACGCAGCTTCAACCGCAGTCTGCCCTTGAACCCCTTGGCCGAACTCAGCGGCACGATGAAATCATCGCCGGCGTGACGCACAGGGTGAGGGTGTCGCGGCGGCGGGAAGGCTTATTCGAATTCCATCGCCCGGAACACCCGTCCCGCGTTGCTGCGCGCCAGCTCGTCGGCAGTGTGCAGGTGCAGGTAGGCCGACTGGTCGACCTGGTAGGCGTCGTCGAGGGTGCCGCCGGCCTTGATCACCTCGGCGACTTTCGCGCGCAGGTGAACCAGATAGTCGCGCGTCCACTTGCGTACGGTGGCCATGTCGGTGGGGCCGCCGTGACCGGGAATGACGATCTGCGCGCCGAGCGCCTCGAACTTGTCCCAGACTGCGATCCAGCGCGCGGTGTCGGTGTCGTCGAACAGCGGCAGCATGCGCACATGGAACGCGGTGTCGCCGGCGATGACGAGTTTTTTCTCCGGCAGCCACACCATGGTGTCGCCGTGGTGGTGCGCATTGCCCAGATGCAGCACTTCGATTTTCACGCCGCCCATCGACAGGTCGAGTTTGTCGTCGTACACGATGTCGGGCACCACCAGTTCGGTGCGATACGCCTTGTCGCGCGCGCGGGCGCGCATCGTGGCCAGCGCCTCGTGGCCGGTGAGCGCCATGTATTTCGCGGTGTCGCGCTGAGCGACGATTTTCGCCCCCTGCGCCTGCCAGTAATTGGCGCCGAGCATGGCGTGACCCTGGCTGTTTTCCAGCACCACGTATTTCACCGGCTGGTCGGTGCGCTTTCTGATTTCGTCATGCAGGCTTTGCGCCAGCAGATAGTTGTCGCCCGCGTTCACCACCACCACGCCTTCTTTCGTGATGATGAAGGACAGGTTGTTGTTGTGGCCGGAATTCTCGTAGGTGCCCGGCGCGGTGGCACCGATCGCCGACCACACGCCGGGAATGACTTCCTGCGGCAGCGCGTAGAGGAAGGACTCCGGCGCGGCGTCGGTTGCCACCACCGGCAAGCCGGCGCGCTTCCAGTTGAAAAAGCCGTCGCGGTAATTCTTCACATTGGTGTAGCCCAGCTTGATCAGCGTATCGGCGGCGAGCGGGCTGCGCTGACTGACGCCGCAGTAGACGACGATGGGCGTGCTTTTGTCCGGCACCGCCGCCTCGATCTGGAATTCCAGACTGCCGCGCCGCAGATTGGCGAAGCGCGGCGCATCGATGCGGCCGCCCAGCGTCGCCAGTTCCACCGGCTGGCGCACGTCGATCACCATGGTCTGCGGCTGCGCCTTCAACTGCGCGACCAGGCCCGCGGTATCGATCTGCGGCACCCGCTTCATCGCCGCGTCGAGCACGACCTGCGCCTCCTGCGTCAGCGTCGGCGCTTCGGGGATGGGATGCACGACCGCGGACAGGGTCTGCGCCTGCACGGAGACCGACAGCACGCATGCGACGGCCAAGGCAGAAATCAGGTGGGGGGTTTTCATTGCGGTCTCCTGGAAGTGTCCGGACATGTCAGTCAGACGCCTCGCCGACGAAGGGGTTCTCGCGGCGCTCGTGGCCGAAGCTCGACATCGCGCCGTGGCCCGGCACGAAGCGCACGGCGTCGCCGAGCGGGAACAGTTTTTCGCGGATCGCGGCCAGCAGCGCGGCATGATCGCCACGCGGAAAATCGGTGCGGCCGATCGAGCCCTTGAACAGCACGTCGCCGACGAACGCGAGCTGCGCGCCGCGCTCGAAAAACACCACATGGCCGGGCGTGTGGCCGGGGCAGTGCAGCACCTCGAAACGCAGCTCGCCCACCGCCACGCGATCGCCGTCTTCCAGCCACTGGTCGGGGCTGAACACGACGGCGGGCGGAAAGCCGAACAGCTCGGCCTGCTGCGGCAGCAGGTCGAGCCAGAATTGTTCTTCGCGCTGCGGGCCGACGATGGGAATGCCGAGCGCATCGCGCAGTTCCAGCGCCGCGCCGACGTGGTCGAGATGGCCGTGGGTGAGCAGGATTTTTTCCAGCGTGAGGCCGCGCGATTGCACTTCGGCCAGCAGGCGTTCGGCTTCGCCGCCGGGATCGATCAGCGCCGCGCGGCCGGCCGCGTCCCACACCAGCGAGCAGTTTTGTTGATACGGGGTGACGGGGAGAATGGTAAATTCCATGCACGCCATTATCGGCTCCCGCCCCCATTCAGCCAACGCCATGCCCGCACCCGACGCCCTGCTGCTCGTTTCCACCCATTGCCCGCACTGCCCGGCGATGCTGACGGCGCTGGCCGACCTGCTGAAACAGGGCGTGATCGGCCGCCTCGAAGCGGTCAACCTGGAACAGCGCCCCGATGTCGGACAGGCGCTCGGCGTGCGCAGCGTGCCGTGGCTGCGCATCGGCCGCATCGAGCTCGCCGGCGTGCACAGCAAAACCGAACTCGCCGAATGGGCCGCCAAGGCCGACAGCGAAGCCGGCCTCGCCGACTGGTTCCACCTGCTGCTGAAGGAAGGCCAGCTGCCCAAGGCGCAGGCGATGATCGAAGCCGACCCCGCGCTGCTGGCGGCGGTGCTGCCCATCGTCGGCAACATCGACGCCAGCCTGAACGTGCGCCTCGGCGCGGGCGTGCTGCTGGAAGAATTTGCCGGCAGCGACACCCTGCGCGCGCTGCTGCCGCGCCTGGGCGAACTGTCGCAGCATGCCGATGCGCGGGTGCGGGCCGACGCCTGCCACTATCTCGGCCTGACCGGCGATGCCGCCGCCAAGCGCTGGCTGGATGCGCGCGTCGACGATGAGGATGCCGACGTGCGGGAGATCGCAGCAGAAAGCGTGCAGGCCATTGCGGATTGATGGCCGCTTGTCCCGCGTTTGACCCGAGGAAGCCCTTCATGAAAACCCTGTTCACCTCCCTGCTGCTGAGCCTGCTGCTCGCCAGCCCCCACGCCGCGGCCGGCACGCCGATCCGGCAGCAAGCCATTCAATTCAAGCCGGGCGCCGCCAGCGTCACGATCAAGGGCACGCTCAAGGGCGATCAGACGATCGACTATCAACTGCGCGCCCGCGCCGGGCAGACTCTGACCGTCCGCTTCAAGCCCAGCAATCTGTCGGCCTACTTCAACGTCCTGCCGCCGGGTTCGGAGACGGCGCTGTTCATCGGCTCGACCGCCGGCAATGACTTCACCGGCACGCTGCCCGTCGACGGCACCTACACGATCCGCGTCTACCTGATGCGCAACGCCGCCCGTCGCAACGAGACGACGACCTACACGCTCGACGTCGGCCTCGCCGGCGCCGCGCCCGCCGCATTCGACAAAACGCTGGAGCTGCAGGGCATCCGCTTTCATGTGACGAGCGACGGGCAGGGTTCGAGCCCCACCCTGAAAATCGTGCCGTCCGGCCGGGAAATCGACAATGCGCCCATCGTGACAACCCTCGACGGCAGCGTCAGCGGTGCCGAAGTCGCCGACCTCGACGCCGACGGCTCGCCCGAGGTCTACGTCTATGTCACTTCCGCCGGCAGCGGGTCGTATGGTTCGCTGGTGGCGTATGCGGCCAACCACCGCAAATCGCTCAGCGAAATTGTTCTGCCGCCGCTGACCGAAGCGGCGGCGCAGGGCTACATGGGGCACGATGAATTCGCCGTGCTCGAAGGCGTGCTGGGCCGCCGCTTTCCCATTTATCGGGACAGCGACAGCAACGCCCAACCCGTCCGGCGGCATGCGCCAGTTGCAGTACAGGCTCGTACCCGGCGAGGCAAGCTGGCAGCTCAGGCTTGATCGAACCAGCGAGTTTTAAGACCATGCGGAAATCGCTGATCGATTTGTGATCCCTTCATCCATTTCTCCCGGAAGCCACCATGAAACCATCTCTCATCGCCTGTCTCCCCATCGTGGTCGGCGGCCTGCTGGCCCAGGCCGTCCACGCCGAATCCGCCCCGGCCGCCACCCTCAAGAGCGGCAAGCAGGTTTACGACGAAGTCTGTTTTGCCTGCCATAAAACAGGCGTGGCGCATGCGCCCAAGTTCAGGAACAAGGCCGACTGGGCGCCGCTCATCGAGGAAGGCCAGGGCATCCTGACGGCGCATGCCTGGGTCGGCGTTCGCGCCATGCCCGCCAAGGGCGGCAAGCCGGAACTCAGGCTGGCCGAGTTTGCCCGCGCGGTCGCCTACATGGCCAGCGAGGCGGGCGGCAACTGGAAAGACCCCGACGCCGACATGATGCACAAGATCCGCAAGGAGGCAGAAGAGCGCCTGGAGAAATCGATCAAGGAGATGCAGGCGATGAAGAAGGAACTGCACCGCCTGAACGAGGAAGACGATTGAGTCGTGCCGTGGTGATGGCGTTTGATTCGATGGGGTGTTTTGCCGGTGCGGCGAGTGTCACTTGATTTGACCGTAGCAGCCTGTCACCTACTGATAGCTGCAAGCTGAGTCCGGCCATGACTGCCGGTCATTGAGACTGCCGAGATTTAGTCGGAACCGACCGACTTGCGATAAGGCAATCGCATTCCTAAGCCTCAGCAATTCCGAATCCTATCGGGTAACCTGCCTGCATCTAAGTGACCGTTCTTGATAATATTTTGAACAGCATATTCCTATTGCTTTGCGGTCATATCTGTTTCACTTGTTAGCGGATGTGCATCTCTAACAGGAGAGAACACATATCCGACATCTTGGGTGAATTTAGAACAAATCCCAACCACCGATGGATGCCCACACCTCGCTGGCACATATAGCAAATCTTGGAGATGCCACATTTCCTTCTGAGAACGGCACACCGACTAGCCTGACCACGATTTTTACCCGTCTTTCGAAAGCTTCTGGCCGAACTTGGGACGGGCCTTACGGCACATGGGCGCTATTCCAACTCCAACTGTCACCAACACCGACGCAGACGTTTTCTATGCGGGCACAGGTAGCAACTGCGGTAATGCCACCGATTACCTCTGGGTTGCCCGAGCGTTACCCAGGGTGCACTGTCGAACTTTGGCTTCTTTGTAGAGGTTTCGGATGCCAACAAGGACTTGCCGACTATGACTTTAAGCTCTACTACGATACCAGTCCAGGTGCGAACACGCCGCTGGCGAACCTCGGCTTCATGGACCTTAACGCGGGATACTCTGGTGGCATCTCCCACAATCGATTGTACGGTGGTGAGGGCTACAGAACCTGTTGTTCAATTATCTTTCGTCACTATTCCAGGCGTAATGATAGCTCCAGGAACTGCAGGCAACGAAGTGAGCCATTGGTCAGTACAGCTTCTATCTGACTGTCCCCACCAGAACTGCATTCCCAGCTGCGTCGGCAGCGGTTGGTAGCGATGTTCCGACGGTAACCGGGAGTCGGATAGCTGGGCAATGCTGGTGGCAGGCCTGCGGCCTGGTGGGCGTGTGGCTCGACGCAGGAAGCAAGCCGTAATCTGAAATGGACTTGTCTTAAATTTGATCAGTGGGCAGCGCGACCCCCGTTGCTTGACATCATAGTCATTGCTCGGGTCGAAGGCCGTCTGTTACGCCTTGACCGGCCACTGGCCGCTCAAGTCAAAATCGGACCGTTGCAACCGCCCCCAGGCTGTCTGAAACTGGCCGACGATGATGCTGTGACCGGTCAGCGTTCGGCCATGCTGGCCTGATTTCACATTCAGCGCCTAAACTTCGCTGCCGCCTTCCGTGGATGAAACCCGGATTGCACCCACCGTTAGCCGTTTAACCTCAACCCTGGTTTGAGCACACCCATGTCCGTCCCCGCCGCCTATCTGGGCGTCATCCTCATCTGGTCGACCACGCCGCTCGGCATTCAATGGAGCGCGCAGGGGGCGACGTTCAGTTTCGCGGTGATGGCGCGGATGCTGATCGGGCTGGCGATCTGCGGGGTGCTGTTGCGCGCGACGCGCACCGCATTTCCGTTCACCGCGGCGGCGAGGCAGCTGTATCTGGTCAGCGGGCTGTCGATTTTCGTGGCGATGCTGCTCACCTACTGGGGCGCGCTGCACATTCCGTCGGGGCTGATTTCGGTGATCTTCGGGCTGTCGCCGCTGGTGACCGGGGTGTTCGCGGCGCTGTGGCTGAGTGAGCGCACGCTTACGCCGCTGCGCCTGACCGGGCTGGCGCTGGCGCTGGGCGGGCTGTGGGCCATCTTCGGCCAGCCGTGGCCGGGCGACGGCCGCGCCACGCTCGGCACCGCTGCGGTGCTGGCGGGGATGACGGTGCAGGCGCTGGGGCTGGTGTGGATCAAGCGGCTCAACGTGCGGATGTCGTCGCTGGCGATCACCACCGGCTCGCTGGGGGTGGCGACGCCGCTGTTCGTGCTGGCCTGGCTGGTGGCCGACGCGGCGCAGCTGCCCGCCGACATCACGCCGCGCGCGGGGGCGGCGATTGTCTATCTCGGGGTGTTCGGCTCGGTGGTGGGCTTCACGCTGTATTACTACGTGATCAAGCACCTCGACGCCGGGCGGGTGGCGCTGATCACGCTGGTCACCCCGGTGTCCGCGCTGCTGCTGGGGCAGGCGCTCAATGCCGAATTCATTCCGGGGCGCGGCTGGGTCGGCATCGCGCTGATCGGCGCGGGGCTGCTGCTGTACGAATGGCAGGCGCTGATCGGGTTAAGGTCGGCGACCGCACACGCCGATAACAGGCTACCGCCCACCTCTACCGATTAAGCATGCGCAATCTGTTCCTCAACCTGCTGGCGGGCTTCCGTCTGGCGACATTTTTCCGGGTGCATTCGACCGACTTCCGGGTGTCGATCCGCCAGCTGGTGTGGCTGCTGCTGATCGAATTCGCGCTCGGGCTCGGCATCAGCCATGCCATGCTGGAGGGCGCGGGCAGCTTCAATCCTTATGTGGTGGTGCAGGCGCTGGCCTCGGTGACGCTGACGCTGGCGGTGGCCGCGCTGCTGGCCGCCTGGCTGCGCGCGCCCGCGCTGCTGCTCGGCTATGCCGTCGCCGCCACGGCGATGGCGCCGATGCTGCTGGCCTATACCTATGGCGGCTACGCGCTGTGGCAGCGGCTCGATCTCGATCTGGATGATTCGGTGTGGACGCTGGTCTGGCTGCTCTGGATATCCGCGCTGCTGGTGCGTGCAGTCAAGCTGTGGGTGCCGCTCAAATTCTTCCGGCTCGTCGCAGTGGCGTTTTTTCTGATGGGTGCGCTCATCGCCCAGCTGTGGCTGCCGCAGCAGGACGCCTGGTATGTCGACGATGCGGACGAGGACGACAGCGTGCTCGACATCGGCGGCCACGAGGCGCTGCTGTACCAGCAGCCGCGCCTGCTCGACGGCACGCTGAACACCCTGCAGGCGCAGCGCCCCGAGGTGAGCGATCTGTATTTCGTCGGCTTTGCCGGCTATGGCTGGCAGGATGTGTTCATGAAGGAAATGAACACCGTGCGCGACTTGTTCGACAGCCGCTTCGACACGCGCGGCCGCTCGCTGGCGCTGATCAACAACCGGCATACCGAGGCCAGCGCACCGATCGCCACCACCACCGCGCTGCAGACTGCGCTGGCGCACGTGGGCGGGCTGCTCGATCCGGAGGAGGACGTACTGTTCCTGTTCGTCACCAGCCATGGCTCGGACAAGCCGGCCTATCTGTCGGTGGACAACAACGGCCTGCAGCTGACCCAGCTGACCCCCGCCCGCCTCAAGGCCGCACTCGCCGCGACGCCGATCAAGTGGAAAGTGATCGTGGTGTCGGCGTGTTACTCCGGCAGCTTCATTCCCGCGCTCCAGGACGACAACTCGCTGGTGATCACCGCGTCACGTGCCGACCGCAATTCCTTCGGCTGCGAAGCGAAGAACAGCATGACCGACTTCGGCCACGCCTATTTTGCCGAGGCGCTGAAGCAGACGACCTCCTTCACCGCTGCGTTCAGGCTGGCCAGCCAGCGCATCGCCGCACGCGAAAAGGCCGAGGGGCTGACGCCGTCGCAACCGCAGATGGCGATGGGCAAGGCGTTCGCGGCCAGGTGGCATGGCCGCTACGACTGAACCGGCGCATCCGGCTGTACTTATCCAATTCGCAATTGAAACACCAGCCACCAACGAATCCAGTAGGGTGCACCCTGAAGGGCATAAACGCTATGCGCACCAATAACAGCGGTGCGTATAACGCACCCTACAGAATCACTGCCGTTTCTAATAGGAGTTGGAATTACTTCTTGAACAGGTCGTCGAGCAGGTTCGGTTTGGGCGGAACGTCGTCGGCTTGCCCGCCGAACAACGCCTCCAGCGCCGAGCGGCTGGATTGCGCCACCGCCGCGCCGCCGCCGCGATAGGCATCCGGACGCGGCACGAACCAGCCGCAGAAATTGGCGCGGGTTTTGTCCGGCTCCGGCTCGGCAGCGAGTTCGCGGCATTGCTTGGCGCGTCCGGCGTCGTAGTGGCGGCACATGCGGCAGGCGTGCAGATCGGCGCGGCAACTCGGGCAGGTTTCGGTGCGCGACAGCGGCAGCAGCACCGTCAGCGTCGCGCCGCATTTCCAGCATTGCAGGCTCATGGCTGGCCGTCCGATCCGGAGAAGGTGGGGGCGGGGCGGACGAGGGTGCCTGCCGCCGCCGCTGCGGCGTGGTTTTGTTCGATGTGCGCCAGCATGCCTGGCGACGGGTAACCATCGGCAGGCAAGCCGTGCCGGGCCTGGTAGCGGCGCAGCGCGGTTTGCGTGCGCGGTCCCGGCAGGCCATCCGGCGACCCGGTGTCGAAGCCCAGTTCATTCAATGCCGTTTGCAGTGCCTTGAGTTGCGCGGTGCTCAACGCGCCCGCTTCGCCGCCCGCTGCGGCCAGCGCAGCTCCCCCGGCCAGTTGGTGTGACAGCTGCGCCACGCTGAGCGCGTAATTCTGCGAGCGGTTCCAGTCCATCACCACGTCGAAATTGTCGAACACCATGAAAGCGGGGCCCTGCCAGCCTTGCGGCAGGACGATGGCGGCACGCCCGGCGACGCCGGGCAGGGCGCTGCCGTCCAGCGTCTGCACCCCGCGCGCCGCCCAGTCCGCCACTGGCAGACGATGCGCCACCCGCGCCTGGCGCCAGTCGAAATCGTCGGGCAGGCGGACTTCAATTGCCACCGGCTCGCCCGCGCGCCAGCCCGCACGCTGCAGATAATTCGCCGCCGAGTGCATCGCATCGGGCAGCGATTGCCACAGGTCGATGCGGGCATCGCCGTCGCCGTCGATCGCATAGGCGCGGAAGGTCGAGGGCATGAACTGCATGTGGCCCATCGCGCCGGCCCACGAGCCGTTCATGTCGATGGCGGCGACGTGGCCGGCGTCGATGATGCGCAAGGCATCGAGCAGCTGGCTGCGAAAAAACGCGCTGCGGCGGCCGTCCCAGGCCAGGGTGGCGAGGCTGGCGGGAATGTTGAGCGTGCCCAGGTTGGCGCCGAAGTTGGTTTCCAGCCCCCAGAACGCCACCAGCACCTGTTTCGGCACACCGTATTGTTGCTCGACGGCATCCAGCAAGGCGGCATGTTCCTGCATCAAGGCCTGGCCGCGCGCCACCCGGCCCGGGGTCACGCGCTTGCCCAGATAGTCGGCAAAGGTGCTCAGAAATTCGGGCTGGCGGCCATCCAGTTCGATCACCCGCGCAACCGGCGTCAGGCCGGTGAGGGCGGCATCCAGCGTGGCGGGCGAAATGCCCTGCGCCGCCGCGTGCTGGCGGAAATCGGCCAGCCAGCTGTCGAAATCGTCCTGGCCGTGGGCCGGCAAGGCCGCCCACAGCGCCAGCAGCAGAGCCCATTTACGCATGCATTTGCAGCCAGTATTCGAGCAGCGCCAGATGCCACAGCTTGCTGCCCTGGATGCGGGTGTGGTGCTGCTCGGGCGCATCCAGCAGTTTGTTCACATAGGTGCGGTGATACAGGCCGCGCTCGCGACACGCCCGCGAATTCAGGATGTCGCGCATGAAATCGAGGAAATCGCCGCGCACGAATTTCAGCGCGGGCATCGGGAAATAGCCTTTCTTGCGGTCGATCACCGCGTCGGGGACCAGGCCGCGCGCGATGCTCTTCAGCACATGCTTGCCTTCGGAAGCGAGCTTGAGTTCGGGCGGCATCGACGCGGCCAGTTCCACCAGTTCGTGGTCGAGAAACGGCACGCGCGCTTCCAGCCCCCACGCCATGGTCATGTTGTCGACCCGCTTCACCGGATCGTCGATGATCAGCATGGTGGTGTCGAGGCGCAGCACCTGATCGATGAAGTCGTCGGCGAACGGCTCGGCCAGATGCGCGGCGATCGGTCGCGCCGGTGTAGTCGGGGCCGTGGTAGGCCGGCATGATCATGTCCAGAAACTCGTCGTGGTCACGGTCGAAGTAATGCTTGCGGAAGCGGTCGAGCGCGCTGCCTTCCGTTTCCGCCGCCATGCGCGGATACCAGAAGTAGCCGCCGAACACCTCGTCCGCGCCCTGCCCGCTCTGCACCACCTTCACCGTCCGGCTCACCTGTTCGGCCAGCAGATAGAACGCCACCGCATCCTGCGCGAACATCGGCTCGGACATCTGCTCCACCGCTTCCGGCAGGCGGCGCAGCACCTCCGAATTGGGGATCAGGTACTTGTGGTGGCGGGTGCCGTACATCGCCGCCACCGGGTCGGAGTATTCGAATTCGTTGCCGCGCTCTTCCGGCTGGTCCTCGAAGCCGACCGAGAAGGTCATCAGGTCCGGCACGCCCTGCTCGGCCAGCAGCGCCACCAGCAGGCTCGAATCGAGTCCGCCGGAGAGCAGCACGCCGACCTTGACGTCGGCAATCTCGATGCGCTTCTTGACCGCCTGGCGCAGGCTGGCATGGATCGCTTCGGTCCATTCGGCCTCGCACTTCGGCTGCGGCGGGCGTTCGGCTTTCAGCGCCCAGTATTTCTTGTGGCTGAGTTCGCCGCGCACAGACACCGTCAGCGTGGTGCCGGGCGCCAGTTTGCGGATGCCGTTGTAGAGGGTGCGCGGCGCCGGCACCACCGCATGCAGGGTGAACAGGTGGTGCAGCGCGACGGCATCGATGCCGGTGTCGACGCCGCCCGCTGCCAGCAAGGCCTGCGGGGTCGAGGCGAAGCGGAAGCGGCCGAGGTTCTGGCTGTAATACAGGGGCTTGATGCCGAGGCGGTCGCGCGCCAGGAACAGGGTCTCGCGGTTCCAGATGGCGAACGCGAACATGCCGTGCAGGCGTTCGACGCAGGCTTCGCCCCACTCGAGATAGGCGCGCAGGATGACTTCGGTATCGCCGTCGGAATGGAAATGATGGCCCAGCGCGATCAGTTCGCTGCGCAGTTCCGGGTAGTTGTAGATGGTGCCGTTGAACACCAGCGCCGCGCCGGTGCCGGCGTCGACCATCGGCTGGCGCGAGCGCGGCGACAGGTCGATGATCGCCAGCCGCCGGTGGCCCAGCCGCACCGGCCCGTCGGCATGCTGGCCTTCGGCGTCGGGGCCGCGGCGCGCCAGCTTCGCCAGCATGCGCGTCATCGCCACCGCATCGGGTGGCGCGTTGTCGAACCGGAATTCCCCTGCTATGCCGCACATGGTCTGTTTGCCGTCCTTGAATGCCGTTGCTGAATCATGCGCCGCCGTTCAGACGCTGCCCGTCACGCCCAGTATTTCGCCTTGTCCGGCAGCACCCAGCGCACGCCGCCGCGCGGGTCTTCCTTGTCGCCCCGGTAACGCGGGATCAGATGAATGTGCAGATGCGGCACGCTCTGACCCCCCGCCTGGCCGTGGTTGATTCCTATGTTATAGCCGTCGGGTTGATGATGTGTATCCAGAAAATCTTTGGCGTGCGCCAGCGCCTTGAGCAGCGCGGCCTGCTCGGCTTCGCTGGCTTCGAACAGGGTGGCGAAGTGGCGGCGCGGGATGATGACGGTGTGGCCCAGCGAAACCGGGAAGCCGTCCTTGTAGACCACGGTCAGTTCATCCTCGGCGAGGATGCGCCTGGGGTCGAGGACGCAGAAGGGACAGGGTTTGGGTGCGGGTGGGTTCATGCGCGAGTGTCAACGTACGTTCAGAAACAGGTATTCAAAAAACCAGCGGCGGCTCGTCCATCAGCGCGATCTGTTCGCGCAGTTCGAGGATGCGCGCCTGCCAGTACTGCTGCGTATTGAACCATGGAAACGCGGCGGGGAAAGCCGGGTCGTCCCAGCGGCGCGCGAGCCAGGCCGCATAGTGAATCAGCCGCAAGGTTCGCAGCGCTTCGACCAGATGCAGTTCACGCGGATCGAACTCGGCGAAGTCTTCGTAGCCGTTCAGGATCTCGTTGAGTTGCGCCTGCTGCTCGTCGCGCTCGCCCGACAGCAGCATCCACAGGTCCTGCACCGCCGGCCCCATGCGGCTGTCGTCGAAATCGACGAAGTGCGGTCCCTCTTCGGTCCACAGCACGTTGCCGGCGTGGCAGTCGCCGTGCAGGCGGATCGCGCGCACCGCGCCCGCACGTTCGTAGCAATAGGCCACGCTGGCGAGCGCATGCTCGACCACGCTGTCCCACGCGGCGAGCAGATCGGGCGGCAGCCAGTGGCCGTCGCGCAGGAAATCGCGCGACGCGGTGCCGAAGGTTTCGATATTCAGTGCCGGACGCTGCGAGAAATTCGCCTGCGCACCCACGGCATGGATGCGGCCGAGAAAACGACCCATTCTTTTCAGGGTGTCGGGGCGGTCGAACTCGGGCGGACGCCCGCCCTGCTTGGGATACACGGCGAAGCGGAAGCCGGCATGGCGGTGCAGGGTGGCGCCGTTCAATTGCAGCGGGGCGACGACCGGGATTTCGCGCGACGCGAGTTCGATCGTGTACGCGTGCTCCTCCAGAATGGCCGCGTCCGGCCAGCGCTCGGGGCGGTAGAACTTGACCACCACGGGTGCTGCGCCAAGACCGCCCGAAGGGCGAGCACCCTGTAGGGCATAAACGTCTGGCGGCGTACTCCTTGCGGGTGCTGCGTCCTCGATGCCGATCTGGTAGACGCGGTTCTCGTAGCTGTTCAACGCCAGCAGGCGGCCGTCGGCACGCAGACCGGTGCTGTCGAGCGCGTCGAGCGCACAGTCGGGGGTGAGCGCGGCATAGGGGTGAGTCGAAGTCGTCATGGCGCGAAGCAAAAAGGCTATAAACGGATAATGCCCTAACCCGCCAGACATCGCGCCACCATGACGACACACGATCCCTTCCAGATGGACATCTCCCGGCATATCTGGGCGACCCGCTATCGCGCCGCCGGCGAGGCCGATATTCACGCCAGCTGGCGGCGGGTGGCGCAGGCGATCGCGCAGGCCGAACCGCAGGACCGCGACGCCTGGACCGAACGCTTCTGTCGGCGTGCTCGACGGCTTCCGCTTCCTGCCGGGCGGCCGCATTCTCGCCGGGGCCGGCACCGACAGGCGCGTGACGCTGCTGAACTGCTTCGTGATGGGCGCGCTCGCCGACGATCTGGAGCACATCTTCGACGCGCTGAAGGAAGGCGCGCTCACCATGCAGCACGGCGGCGGCGTGGGCTACGACTTCTCGCCGCTGCGCCCGGCCGGCATGGTGGCGCACGCCAGCGGCACCATCGCCTCCGGCCCGGTGTCCTTCATGCGCATCTGGGATGCGATGTGCGCGACCATGCTGTCGACCGGCGCGCGGCGCGGCGCGATGATGGCGACGCTCGCCTGCGACCATCCGGACATCGAGACCTTCATCGACGCCAAGCGCGACGCGGCCGAGCTGCGCCATTTCAACTGCTCGGTGCTGGTCTCCGACGCCTTCATGCGCGCGGTGGCCATGGATGCCGACTGGCCGCTGGTCTTCGCCGGCGAAACGCAGCGCGTGGTGCAGGCGCGCGCGCTGTGGACGCGCCTGATGCGCGCGGCCTACGACACCGCCGAGCCGGGCGTGCTGTTCGTCGACACGATCAACCGCGACAACACGCTGGCCGGCATCGAGTCGCTCGCCGCGACCAATCCCTGCGGCGAGATTCCGCTGCCGCCCTACGGCGCCTGCGACCTCGGTTCGCTCAATCTCGCCGCCTTCGTGCGCGCGCCCTTCGAGCCGGACGCCGCCTTCGACCACGCCGCGCTGGAAGACGCGACGCGCATCGCGGTGCGCCTGCTCGACGACGTGATCGACGCTTCGCGCTATCCGCTGCCGGCGCAGGCGCGCGAGGCGCGCGACAAGCGGCGCGTCGGCCTCGGCATCACCGGGCTGGCCGATGCGCTGGTGCTGCTCGGGCTGCGCTACGACAGCGAGGCCGCACGCGATTTCGCCGCCGACCTGATGCGCCGGGTGCGCGATGCGGCCTACCGCGCGTCGATCGAACTTGCGCGCGAGAAGGGCGCGTTCCCGCGCTTCGACGCCGAGGCCTTTCTCGCCAGCGGCTTCGCCGCGCGGCTGCCGGCGGACATCCGCGACGCGATCGCCGCGCACGGCATCCGCAACAGTCATCTGTTGGCCATCGCGCCGGCGGGCACGATCAGCCTGCTGGCCAACAACGTCTCCAGCGGCATCGAGCCGGTGTTCGCGGCCGAGGCGGAACGCCGCGTGCTCGGCACCGACGGCCGCTACACGACCCACCGCGTCGACGATTACGCCTGCCGGCTGTGGAAGCGTCTGGGCAGAAGCGGCCTGCCGCCCGCCATGGTCGAGGCGCGCCAGCTCGACCCGCGCGCGCATCTGCTGATGCAGGCTGCGCTGCAACCCTGCGTGGACAACGCGATTTCCAAGACCATCAACGTCGCCGCCGAGCTGCCGTTCGAGCCGTTCCAGGATCTCTACCGCGAGGCGCACGCGCTGGGCCTGAAAGGCTGCACCGTGTTCCGTCCCAACCCGGTGACCGGCGCCATTCTCAGCCAGACGCCCAACGGCGAGCAGGTGCCATGCTGCGGCATCGAGCGCGAGGCGGACTGAAACTAGGGCCTGTTCACACTCATTTCGCACCTGCGTTGCATCGAGAAAGCGATGGATGCAAGGCGCGTCGCGCTGGCAAGGGTCGTCCCTTGCCAAGCGGCGCAACACCGCAGACGCGCTTTCTCGATGCAACCCGAAGGGGCGGGCCGATTCAAGCACATCCCTTTGTCGCAGTCCGCTTGCTGTGCCCGCACAGCGGCGCGTCCTGCTTCGCGGGCTGCATCTTGAATCGGCCTCGCCGCAGGCGCGAAATAGTGTGAACAGGCCCTAATACGAAGCTCGTTATGGGATGGCCGCGCACAAGGCCAGCTTGCGCGCGCGATCCAGCCGCTTGATCGCCGCTTCGCGCCGGGAGGCGTCGGCGCGGTCGTCCGCGGGCTCGACGTACACCAGCGCCACCGGGCGGCGGCTGCGGGTGTAGCGTGCGCCCGGCGCGCCGACGCCATTGTGTTCGGCGACGCGGCGGGCGACGTCGGTGGTGATGCCGGTGTAGAGCGAGCCGTCGGCGCAGCGCAGCATGTAGACGCACCATGCTGCGGCCTCGCCGGATGCGGTCGTCATGGGTCGGTCGCCCGGCACGGCGTCTGGCGGCCGATCAGGCATGGCAGCCGTTCGGGACGATCGATGCGGGGACGTTCACGTGACTTTCTCCGATGGCGGGACAGGGGCCGGCTCATGCGGCACCACGCTGCTATGCTAACGAAAAGCGCGTATTCACGTGCAGTCACGGGGTTCCCAATTGGCCAAGCAACTCTCTCAATATTTCTTTCGCGGCCTGATCACCGCATTGCCGCTCGGGCTGACCGTCTACCTGTTCTTCATTTTCCTGCGCTGGACCGAACGCGTGGCGATGCTGATGATCCAGCCGTTCGTCGGCGATTTCTACGTGCCGGGACTCGGCCTGCTGCTCGGCGTCGTCGCCATTTTCCTGCTCGGCTTTCTGGTGTCGCAGCCTGCCGCCGGCAAGCTGCTGTCGCTGGTGGAACTGCCCTTCACCAATCTGCCGGTGGTGAAAAGCATCTACTCCTCGCTCAAGGACTTCGCCGATTATTTTTCGCCCCAGCGCAAGCGGGGCACCCAGCAAACCGTGGTGGCGCTCAAGGTGCCGGGGCAGGACCGCTGGAACTGGTGGGGCTGGTCACGCGCCAGCGCGTCGACGACCTGCCCGCGGGATTCCTGCAGGGCGACCGCGTGGCGGTGTATCTGCCGATGGGCTACATGATCGGCGGCTATACCGTTTTCGTCCCGCGCGACTGGGTGCAGCCGATCGACGTGTCGGTGGAAGAAGCGATGCGCGCGTCGATGTTCGCCTGGATGAGCACGGCCGGCAAGGACGATTCAGCCGGCACGGCCATGATTCGAAAGCGCCCGCAGCTGTTGTAAAGTCCGGTTTCATGCAGATCGAATGCTACGCCCAACGCATGCTCAACCCGTTCCGCGGGGTGATGCATACCATTCGCTACCAGTCGGCCGAGGCGATCACGACCGATGGCATCGAATGGGATATCTATGTGGCCAACGACGCCCTGCTCGACGGCCTGGGACGCGCCGGCAAGCATGCGCAGATTTCCGACATCCGCTATGGCCACTGGTCGGCGGAAAAAGGCCTCAAGCGCGGGCCGCTGTATCCGTCGGACGACTTCAAGCGACTGGAGCACATGGGCGCGGTGGTGTACGAGCACCTGCTCAAGGTGCATCGCGAGGTGCCGTTCAAATTCCGCGACCGCTTCGAGCTATGGCTGCTCGACCACGCCGGCCTGCCGCTGGCGCTGCTGCACAGCGTGCGCGCCGACAGCGAGACCGACACCAGGCCGCCGCTCGACTGGCGCGCCGGCATGGCGGCGCAGGAACATTTCCAGAGCGCGGCGATTGCCGGCCTTGCCGAATCCGCCGGCGGCTATCTCACGCGCCATGTGAACAGCCTCGCCAGCGGCGTGGCGCAGTGGTTTCATCGCACCGACGACGGCGCCGGGCTGGGGCTGCACACGCTGCAGGGCGGCGAGCCTTTGCGCGGGCGCGTGCTGGAGGCGGATGCCTTTCCGCCGCTGTTCATCGCCACTGCCGGCATGGACGCGCCGCACACCCGGCTGGTGCACGACTACCACGCCTGGCAGGCGCCGTGGATGCTGTTGCTGCCGCATCTGGACCCGACGGCCCGCAGCGCGCTGGAAAAAGCCGCCTGCCTGAATGCCGAATCGATCGAAAAGCACTGCCGGCTGTATCCCGACATCATCGACCGCGCCGCGCTG
The DNA here is from genome assembly GCA_963818665.1 of uncultured Hydrogenophilales bacterium. Lineage (GTDB taxonomy): Bacteria > Pseudomonadota > Gammaproteobacteria > Burkholderiales > Thiobacillaceae > Thiobacillus. The sequence continues at coordinate 48,183 of CAWFTM010000022.1, forward strand.
CAGGCCGCGCGGGTGGAAGCGGCGCTGGTGCGCAGCCAGCCGCGTCCGCAGCAGCAGGAAGAGGTGATGGCGATGTTCTATATCGAGCTCGGCAGCACCGAGAGCCAGGATATTTCAGGCCTCTAATTAACGGCGATCAGGCCGCCATGCCGAGAATCGCCGCCGGCAGCGCGGCCGATGCACCGAGGTGCGAGGTCAGCCGCACCTTCACGCCCGGATGGCGGGCGGCAAATTCGGCGATCGCTTCGGGGATGTCCTGCGCCACATGCGTGCCGGCAGCGAGGAAATAGGGAAACGCGACGATATCGGTCGCGCCCTGCGCCACCAGCGCAGCCAGCCCGTCCTGAATGCTGGGCTCCGCCAGCTCGAGAAAAGCCGCATGAACATGGTCGTACGCCTGACCGGGCTGCGCGCGCACCTGGTCGGCCAGCTGGCGCACTTCGTCGTTGGAGGCGCCACGGCGACTGCCGTGCGCAATGATGAGCAAACTGGACATGAGGTATTCCCGGGTTGAATAGATACGCAGTGAGTCGGGACGGGCCGTCGAGGTTCCCCCCGCTTACATGCGGATCGGTTCGAAGGTCGCATCCAGATTCTGGTCGTCGCAGTAATCCAGAAAATCGCCGCGCAGGGTGGCAATGTGGGCGTCGGCGGGAATGCCGAGCGTCATGTGAACGGCGAACATCGGCGCGCCGGTGTGCGGCGCGGGATAGGTCTCGGTTTCCAGCGCTTCGATGTTGATGTGCAGCTTGGCGAAGAAATTGGCCAGGCTGTTGACGATCCCCGGCTGGTCGAGCGCCGCGACTTCGACGCTGTACGGAATCAGCGGCTTGTCGGCGCGGGCGAGGCGGGTGCGCTGCTGGACGATCGCCAGCCCCAGTTCCTCGCCCACCGCCGACAACCGGGCTTCCAGTTTGGCCAGCGCGTCCCAGCTGCCGGTGATCCGCATCAGCAGGGCAAAGCGGCCGCCCAGCACCGCCATCCGCGACTCCTCGATGTTGCAGCCGGATTCGCTGATGCGGCGGGTGAAGCCTTCCACCAGGCCGATTTTGTCTTCGCCGCTGGCGGTGATGACGAGAGATTCTGTTTCGTTCGACATTTAAATGAGCTCCCGGTCGGACAGTTCTTTTTTGATATAGGCATAAATGATCGGCGCCGCGATCACGCCTTGCAAGCCAAAAGCCGCTTCCATCACCAGCATGGCGATGAGCAGTTCCCAGGCGCGCGCCTTGATCTGCCCACCGATGATACGGGCATTCACGAAATATTCGAGCTTGTGGATGACGACCAGAAACACCAGCGAAGCTGCGGCCACCTGCAGCGAGTGCGACAGCGAAATGACGACGATGACCGTGTTCGAGATGAGGTTGCCGAGCACCGGCAGCAGGCCGACGAGGAAGGTCACGATGATCATGGTTTTGGTGAACGGCAGCTGCACGCCGAATGCGGGCAATACGGCAAACAGGTAAATCCCGGTCAGCAGCGCATTCAGCGCCGAGATGCGCACCTGCGCGAACACCACGCGGCGGAAGGCATCGCCCAGGCGCTGCACCCGTTCGCACATGGCCTGCGCCAGCGGCGCCAGCGTCTGGTTCGGGCGCGCTTCGCGCAGCGCGACAAAGCTGCCGATGATCAGGCCGATGATGAAATGCAGCAGCGCACGCCCGGCGTTGCCGCTGTACTGGCGAATCTCCAGCGCATGGGTGCGCAGCCATTCGACCAGCCCGGCGCGTATCGTCGAGTCGTCACCTTGCGGCAGCCAGGCAGCCGCCCACGGCGGCAGCAGTTCGCGCGAGTTCTCGATGATTTCGGCCATCTTGCCGAGCAAACCGGCGATGCCGCCCTCGCTGCGCAGGTACAGGATCACGCCGGTGGCGAATCCCCCCAATGCGCCCAGCACGATCAGCGTGATGAGCGACACCACCAGCACCTTGGCCCACACGTGGTCGAGCCGCCCGATGACGATGCGCGGCGCCAGCAAATGCACCAACTGCACCATCAAGAGGCCCGCCAGCAGGCTGGGCAGCAAATGGAGTTTCAGGGTGAACAGCAGTCCTGCCGCCATCAGCAGCCAGGCGGCGATCTGATAGCGGCTGGGGGAAACGACGGGTGGCTGGATCATGGCCGCCACAGTGCCAAACAAGTGCGGTTGAAGCAAGCGGGATGTCGGCAAGCCGCCATGGCCCCCGTAAGCTCAGGCGTCGCCCGTGTAGCCGAGTGCTTCGCCGATCCGTTGGGTGGCGCTGCGCAGCGCCTCGGCCCAGCCCGGCTTGTGGCGGTCGGCGGGGGCGGAAATCGACAGGCCGGCGACCAGCTTGCCCTCGGCGTCACGGATCGGCGCGCCGATGCAGGCCACCCCCAGTTCGGCTTCCTCGCGGTCATGCGCCAGCCGGGTCTGGCGGATGGTGTTGAGTTCGGCGTTCAGGCGCTCCAGCGTGGTCAGGGTGTTGGCGGTATACGCCGGCAGGCCGGTGCGCTCGGCGTAGCCCATCACGCCGCTGGCGCTGTCTTCGGCGAGGAAGATCTTGCCGACGGCGGTGACGTGCAGCGGGGCGTGCGCCCCCACCACCTGCACCACCTGGATCATGGTCTGCCCGCCCGACACCCGCTCGACGTAGACCACTTCGTCGCCGCGCCGCACGATCAGGTTGACCGTCTCGCCGGTCAGTTCGGCCAGTTGCTGCATCGCCGGCATCGCCACCTGGCGGATGTTCAGCCGGGCACGTAAGCGATTACCCACTTCCAGCCAGCGCACGCCCAGATCGTATTCTCCGGCACCGGTTTTCTCGACCAGACCGTGCGCCATCAGCGCGCCGAGGATGCGATGCGCGCTGGCGGTATGCAGGCCGGCCTGCTCGGCCAGACGGGTGAGACTGAGCGGGCCCGGCGCACGGGAGAGGATGCCGACCAGCGCCATGGCGCGATCGAGCACCTGAATCGAGGAAGCTAGTGTTTTTCATAAAGTGAAAATTTATCACGCATTGTGAAATGTTTCGGGATTTCTGCTTCAATACGTCCATGGTTTCACATCATGTGAAACATTTTCATATTGTGAAAGGAATTCACCATGAGCGCAGTGCTGCAGTCCGCCCCCGAGACCTTCCCCGCCTTCTGCGAAGGCATCCAGTATTTCGCCGACAGCTTTCCCGAAATCGATCGCCTCGGCGCATCGCCGCTGCTGGGCCCCGACCAGCCCGCGCTGCCGGACGCCACCAGCGAGACTGCGATCTACCAGACGCTGCTGGCCGCCGACGCGCTGCGCTACCTGACGCTGCAGGTCACCGGCAGCAAGTCGTCCGGCCACCCCGGCGGCTTCGCCTCCAGCGCCGACGCCGTCGCCGCGCTGCACCTGCTGGGCCACCGCAACATGGTGACCGAGGTCGGCCACCACGCGCCCGGCTTCTACTCGGCGATGTTCCTCGACACCTCGCTGGAGGACATGGGCATCCACACCGTGTCCGACATGCGCGCGCGCTTCCGCGAACGCCACGGCCTGCTCGGCCACCTGTCCGGCGCCATCCCCGGTTTGCTGGCGCCCGCCGGCCCGCTCGGCCAGGGCCAGCATTTCGCCATGGCCGGCGCCTACCTGCATCGCGACAAGCTGTTCCCCGTCACCATCGGCGACGGCGGCCTCGGCGAGCCCTACATCATGAGCGCGTTCCAGCACTTCGCCACCGCGTATCCGGACGTCACCAACTACCTGCCGGTGCTGGTGTGGAACGGCTATTCGCAGGAGCACCACAGCATGGTGTCGCTGTGGGACAACGGCCGCATGGCCGCCTACTGGCGCGCGCATGGCTTCGACGAAGTGCATCTGGTCGATGCGCGCGATTTCGCCGACACGCCCGATGCGCCGGTGTACGCGGACTCGCACGACCTTCGGCTTCGCCGCGCGCATGGCCTTCACCGGCGCCATCCTCAAGGCCGCCGACGCCGCCGCGCAAGAGCGCGCTGTCCGGCCGCCGCGCCTGCCTCATCGTCAAGCAGCTGAAAGGTGCGGGCGTGCACGCCACCGGCGCCAAGTCGCACAACCTCTACGCCCATCACACGCTCGATTCCGACGACGTGAAGTCGGGCCTCGAACGCCGCGCGCTGCCGATCAAGGCGTGGAAGCTGACGCGCGAGAACTTCCGCCACGCCGGCGGCGGCCCCGCCGCACGCGTGGCGGTGACCGAAAGCGTGCGCGACCTGCCCAGCCTCGACGGCCTGCCGCTGACCGAATTCGCCGTCGGCGAAAACCACATCCCCACCACCGCCTTCGGCCACGTGGTCGGCGAAGTCGGCAAGCGCGACCCGCTGTTCGTCGTCACCAACGCCGACGGCAACGAGGCCTCGGGCATGGCCAACATCAACAAGGCGCTGACGATCCGCCACCCGACCGCCGACGGCCTCTACTTCCAGGGCCCGTCCGGCCAGGTCTACGAGCCGCTCAACGAGGACGCCTGCGCCGGCCTCGCGGTGGGCGTCGCGCTGTTCGGCGGCCGCAGCCTGTGGTGCAGCTACGAATCCTTCGCCATCAACGGCCTGCCGATCTGGCAGACGGTGACGCAGGCGATGGCCGAACTGCGCCGCCCGACGCCCGCCACGGTGTGCCTGTTCACCGCCGGCGCGCTGGAGCAGGGCCGCAACGGCTGGACCCACCAGCGTCCGGAAATCGAAAGCTACTTCGCCGCGATGATGCGCAACGGCAACGTCTACCCGCTGTTCCCGGTCGACGCCAACATGATCCAGGCGAGCTACGACTGGGCGCTGAAGCAGCACAACAAGGGCATCGTCATCACCGCCTCGAAGTCGCCGCTGCCGGTGCACGCCACGATGGCGCAGAGCTATCAGGCGATCGACGACGGCGCGATGGTGCTGGCAGGAGCGTCCGGGTTCGCACACCGTGGTGTTCGCGGTCACCGGCGACATGGTGCTGCAGCCGGTGTTCGCCGCCGCCGAGAAGCTGGCCGAAGCCGGCATCGGCTCGCGCATCGTCGCCGTGGTCAACCCGCGCCGCCTGTACCGCCCGCACGATGTGCTGTGGGACAGCGTGTCGGAACCCGACGGCCGCTTCATGGATGACGCCGCGTTCAAGGCGATGTTCCACGGCGACGCGCTGATCGGCGTCACCGGCGGCCCGTCGGCGCCGCTCGAACCGGTGTTGCTGCGCAGCCAGGCCGCGCAGCGCGACGTGTTCTGCTGGAAGCGCGGCGAAACCACCGCCAGCCCGCAGCAGCTGTTCGACTTCAACGGCATGAACGCGCAGGCGATGCACGAGCGCGCGCTGGCGATGCTGGAGCGCGCAGCGGGCTTGAAACGCGTCTCGCGCGAAGCCCCGACCAGGGTTTCGCGCAGCGAAGAAAAGGTTGAACCCATGAACCCGAAAATCATCGTTCTCGACGACGACCCCACCGGCTCGCAGACGGTGCATTCCTGCCTGCTGCTGACGCGCTGGGATGTCGCCACGCTGAAGACGGCGCTGGCCGACGCCGCGCCGCTGTTCTTCGTCCTCACCAACACGCGCGGCATGGACGCGGAACGTGCGGCGGCGATCACGCGCGAGGTCTGCGTCAACCTCAAGGCTGCGCTGGCCGATTACGCCGGGCCGGTGCTGTTCGTGTCGCGCTCGGACTCGACCCTGCGCGGCCACTACCCGGTGGAAACCGACGTGATGAACGCCGTGCTCGGCCCGTTCGACGCGACGCTGCTGACCCCGGCGTTTTTCGAGGGCGGCCGCATCACGCGCGACAGCACGCACTATTTGATCGTCGACGGCAAACCGGTGCCGACGCATGAAACCGAATTCGCGCGCGACTCGGTGTTCGGCTACCGCACGGCGTTTCTGCCCGATTACGTGGCGGAAAAAACCGGCGGTCGCGTCGCCGCAGACGCGGTGCAGCGCCTGACGCTCGCCGATCTGCGCGGCGGCGGCACCGCTGCCTGGCTGGCGGCGCTGCACGACAACGCCATCGGCGTGGTCGACGGCGAGACGGCGGACGACTACCGGCTGTTTGCCGACGCCGCGTTGCAGTCTGCCGCAGCCGGCAAGCGCCTGCTGTTCCGCAGCGCCGCTTCGCTGCTCACCGCGCTGGCGAAACTGCCGCCACAGCCGGTGCCCGCCGATGCGTTCGCCTCGCTGGTGCGCGAGCAGCAGCCGGGCGCGGTGATCGTCGGTTCGCACGTCGCCAAGACCACCGCGCAGCTCACCGCGCTGCTGAAGCAGCGCGGCGTGGTCGGCCTGCCGCTCGATGTCGCGCGCTGCCGGCCGGGCGTGCCGCGCTGGTCGACGAACTGACGGCCAGCATCGCCCACGCCCACGCGCAGGGCCTCACCCCGGTGGTGTTCACCAGCCGCGCCGAGCGGCAGTTCGCCAGCACGGCCGAGCGGCTGACGTTCGGCGAGGCGGTGTCGGGCACGCTGATGGACGTGGTGCGGCGGCTGCCGCCGACGCTCGGCTTTCTCATCAGCAAGGGCGGCATCACCTCCAACGACGTGCTGTCGACCGGCCTCGCGCTGACCGCTTCGCGCGTGCTGGGGCAGATCCTGCCCGGCGTCACCGTGGTGCAGACGCCGGCGGATCACCGCCTGCCGCAGCTGCCGGTGGTGATCTTTCCCGGCAACGTCGGCGGCGACGATGCGCTGGCCGAGGCCTACCGGCGGCTTGCGCCCTCGCACGCAGCGGCAAGCCCGGCTAAACTCGCAGCCTGATTCCCCCTTCGTCCGCCATGCTCAGTCCCGCCTTCCTGTCCCAGTTGCGCCGTCTGCTCCCACCGCACAGCGTGCTGCACGAGCGCGAGGACCTGCTGCCCTTCGAGTCCGACGGCCTGGCGGCGTACCGCAACACCCCCGACGTGGTGGCGTTGCCGGAAAACGAGGCGCAGGTGGCGGCGATCCTGCAGCTGTGCCATCAGCACAAGGTGGCCGTGGTGGCGCGCGGCGCCGGCACCGGGCTTTCCGCGGGCGCCCTGCCGGTCGATGGTGCCGTGCTGCTGGTGTTGGCCAAACTCAACCAGATCACCCGGATCGACCCCCTGGCGCGCACCGCCACCGTGCAGCCGGGGGTGCGCAATCTCGCCATTTCCGAAGCGGCTGCCGTGCATGGCCTCTACTACGCGCCCGACCCCTCGTCGCAGATCGCCTGTTCGATCGGCGGCAACGTGGCGGAAAACTCCGGCGGCGTGCACTGCCTGAAATACGGCCTCACCGTGCACAACATCCTCAAGCTGCGCGCCTGGACCATCGCCGGCGAGCTGCTGGAAATCGGCAGCGACTCGCTGGATGCCGCCGGCTACGACCTGCTGGCGTTGCTGACCGGCTCGGAAGGCATGCTGGCGGTGATCACCGAAGTCACGGTCAAGCTGCTGCCGCGCCCGCAGCGCGCGCAGGTGGTGCTGGCGGCGTTCGACGACGTGGCGAAAGCCGGCGCGGCGGTCGGCAACATCATCGCCGCCGGGGTGATCCCGGCCGGGCTGGAAATGATGGACAAGCTCGCCATCGAGGCCGCCGAAGCCTTCGTCCACGCCGGCTATCCGCTCGACTGCGCGGCGCTGCTGCTGTGCGAAATCGACGGCGTCAACGAGGAAGTGTCGGACGACATCGCCACCGTGCGCGCGGTGCTGCAGGCATCCGGCGCCACCGAAATCCGCACCGCCGAGGACGACGCGCAGCGGCTGAAATTCTGGGCCGGACGCAAGGCCGCGTTCCCGGCGGTGGGCCGGCTGGCGCCCGATTACTACTGCATGGACGGCACCATCCCGCGCGGACAACTGCCGCATGTGTTGAAACGCATCGGCGAGATGAGCACGGAATACGGGCTGGCGGTCGCCAACGTATTCCATGCCGGCGACGGCAATCTGCACCCGCTGATCCTGTTCGACGCCAATCAGCCCGGCGAACTGCACAAGGCCGAAGCCTTCGGCGGCAAGATTCTGGAGCTGTGCGTCGAAGTCGGGCGGCACCATCACCGGCGAGCACGGCGTCGGCCTGGAGAAAATCAACCAGATGTGCGCGCAGTTCAGCACGCCGGAACTCGCGCGCTTCCACGACGTGAAGGCCGCGTTCGACCCCGACACCCTGCTCAACCCCGGCAAGGCGGTGCCCGAGCTGCATCGCTGCGCCGAGTGGGGCGCGATGCACATCAGCGGCGGGCAACTGCCGCATCCGGAATTGCCGAGATTCTGATGCTCGACGATTTCATCGACCGCATCCGTACCGCGCACGCCAGCGCCACGCCGCTCGTCATCCGCGGCGGCGGCAGCAAGGCGTTTTACGGCAATCCGTGCGCGGGCGACGCGCTCGACACCACCGGCTGGCGCGGCGTGGTCGACTACCAGCCGAAGGAGCTGGTGCTGACCGCGCGCGCGGGCACGCCGCTGAGCGAACTGGAAACCCTGCTGGCGCAACACGGCCAGATGCTGGCGTTCGAGCCGCCGCATTTCGGCGGCTGCCCGTTTCCGCCTGCGGACGCGAACGCCGCGTCCAGCCCGGTTCATGCCACGCTCGGCGGCTGCGTCGCCGCCGGACTGTCCGGCCCGCGCCGCCCCTACGCCGGCGCGGTGCGCGACTTCGTGCTGGGCGTGCGCATGATCGACGGCAGCGGACAGGCGCTGCGCTTCGGCGGCCAGGTCATCAAGAATGTCGCCGGCTACGACGTGTCGCGCCTGATGGCGGGCAGCCTCGGCACGCTCGGCCTGCTGACCGAAGTCTCGCTCAAGGTGCTGCCCAGACCGGCGGCGGAAACCACGCTGCAATTCGAGTCGAACGAAGCCGATGCGATTCTCAGAATGAACCAGTGGGCGGGGCAGCCTTTGCCGCTGTCGGCGACCAGCTGGCACGCGGGCCTGCTCACCGTGCGGCTGTCCGGCGCGGCCTCCGCCGTCCACGCCGCACGAACCCGGCTCGGCGGCGAAACGCTCGCGCATGCCGACGAATTCTGGCTGCGGCTGCGCGACCACCGCGCCGCGTTCTTCGACAAGCGCCCGGCATCGTCGCAATTGCGCCTGTGGCGGCTCGCGGTCAAATCCAGCACGCCGCCGCTGCAACTCGGCGACGCGCAATGGATCGAGTGGGGGGGCGCCGTGCGCTGGCTGATCAGCGACCTGCCCGCCGCCGCCCTGTTCGAAGCGGCGAAAAGCTGCGGCGGCCACGCCACGCAGTTTTGCGGGATGCCCCAGGCAAACGGCGTGTTCACGCCGCTGTCGCCCGCGCTGCTGACGCTGCACCGCAATCTGAAACAGCGCTTCGACCCGCAGGGGATTTTCAATCGCGGGCGGCTGGTTCCCGATTCTGAGATGCCCCCGCCCTGACATGCAGACCACCCTCGCCCCCGAATTCCGCAACACCCCCGCAGGCGAAATCGCCGAGTCGATCCTGCGCAGCTGCGTGCATTGCGGGTTTTGTCTCGCCACCTGCCCGACCTATCAAATCCTCGGCAACGAGCTCGATTCGCCGCGCGGACGGATCTATCTGATGAAGCAGGTGTTCGAGGGCGCCGCGCCCACCGTCAAAACCCAGCAGCATCTCGACCGCTGCCTCACCTGCCGCAACTGTGAAACCACCTGCCCGTCGGGCGTGCAGTACGGCAAGCTGCTCGATATCGGCCGCGCGGTGGTGGAAAACGCCGTGGGACGCGGCGCCGCCGATACGCTCGCGCGCAGCGCGCTGAAGCACGGCCTGTCGAGCCCGACGCTGTTCAACACCGCGCTCAAACTCGGCCAGGCCGCGCGCGGGTTGTTGCCGGGTTTTCTCAAGGACAAGGTGCCCGCAGCCGACCCCGCAGGCATCTGGCCGCCACCGCGCCACGCACGGAAAATGCTGGTGCTCGCACGGCTGCGTGCAGCCCGGCCTCAAGCCCAACATCAACGCCGCCACCGCGCGCGTGCTCGACCGCATCGGCATTTCCCTGATCGCCGCCGACCAGGCCGGCTGCTGCGGCGCGCTGGCGCATCACCTCAACGACCACGCCGACGGCCTGAACGCGATGCGCCGCAACATCGACGCCTGGCTGCCGCATCTCGACGCCGGCGTCGAAGCCATCGTCATGACCGCCTCCGGCTGCGGCGTGATGGTGAAGGACTACGGCTGGCAGCTGCGCGACGACCCGGCCTATGCCGACAAGGCCGCGCGCATCGCCGCCGCGACGAAGGACATCTCGGAAGTGCTGCTCGCCGAGCGCGATGCGCTCAAACCGCTTCCCGCTTCCCGCTCACCGCTCCCCGCAAAAGTCGCCTATCACCCGCCCTGCACCCTGCAGCACGGCCAGAAACTCGGCGGCGGGGTCGAAACGCTGCTGACGCAAGCCGGCTTCGAGCTCACTGCGGTCGCCGAATCGCACCTGTGCTGCGGCTCGGCCGGCACCTATTCGATCCTGCAACCGGAAATCTCCGGCCAGCTCAAGGCCCGCAAACTCGGCCACCTGCAAGCCGGCCAGCCCGACTGCATCGCCACCGCCAACATCGGCTGCCTCACCCACCTGCAATCGGGCAGCGCTGTGCCGGTGCGACACTGGATAGAACTTCTGGACGAGACGCTGACTCCGCCGTCAGCGCTAAGACGGTTGCAAATCCTGCGGCTGATTGAAATTGGCAAACCCGGCGGCATCGAACTGCACGGTGATTGAAGCCAGCCCTGCCTGCCAATGCCGCACCGCACGTTCGCCGCGCGCGAGGAACGCGGCCAGAGGGTCGCGCTGGTCGGTGCGCACGATGAAGCAGCTGTGGTGGGTGCGATCCGCGTCCGCCGCCACCGCCAGCGGCACCTTGTTTTGCCGGGCGGCCTGCAGCAGACGCGCGGCCAGGTCGGCGGGCAGGTGCGGGGTGTCGCACGGCGCCACCAGCAGCCAGTCGGCGTCCACCGCGTCGAGTGCCGCCAGCACGCCGGCGAGCGGGCCGGGAAAATCGGGCAGGGTGTCGGGCAGCACGCGATGGCCGTAGGTCGCGTAGGTGTCGAGATTGCGGTTGGCGCTGATGACGAGCTGATCGACCTGCGGCGCCAGCGCTGCCAGCGCCCACTCGATCAGCGGACGCTTCCGGTATTCCACCAGGCCTTTGTCGACGCCGCCCATGCGCCGCCCCAGTCCGCCCGCCAGCACGACGGCGGCGACCCGCTAGCGTCGTGCATACGAGGTGGAAACGGTCGGAGCGGTCGCCGGGCCGCGCGCCGTCCCATCGCTTGATCCAGCCGGGCGGGGCCTCGGGCACGGCGTCGCGGCGGCGGGTTTCCATCAGCAGCCAGTTGCAGCTGGCGTCGTCCGGCGAAAACCGGCGGCCGCTGTGATAGGCCAGCAACAGGCGTTGCTGGTCGCGCACCCGATAGGTCTGGATGCATTCGCCGGGCGGCACCTGCGCCACCAGTTGCTGGCTCACGCTGACATAGCTGAGGCGGCGGTCGAGCGGCGCCTGGAACAGGCTCATCAGCAAGACCCAGACGAAGGTCATGCTGCCGGTCCACACCAGCATGGGACGCAGCGGCGAGCGCGGCACGCGCGACAGAATGCCGACCCACAGCAGGGTGACGACCGCGCCCAGCACCAGCGTCCAGGGACGCAATTCGCCGACATGCAGCAGGCCGAACCGGGTCAGCCGCGCCGCCAGCCGCGCCGGCGTGCCGAGGTCGTGCGCGCTCCAGTACACCCACAGCAGCAGCGCGATGAAGCCGAACAGCATGACGCTGAACCACAGCAGGGCATAGGCCGCGCCGCGCCGCAGGCTGAGCAGTCCGGCGGCGCCGAGCAGGGCCAGCGGCAGCAGCAGGATGAGCCCCTGCTCCTCGCCGGGATGGCGGTCGAAGGCGTACAGCACCAGCAGGCCGAGCAGGGTCGCAACCGGCAGCACGATGCCCGGCGTGCGCCACTGGCGACGGCCGCGATAGAGCGCCCACAGCGCCAGCGGCCAGGCGGGCCAGGCATACCAGCCGAGGATGCCGAGGTAGTAGGCGGGTTGCCGCGGAGCGTCGCTGAACCAGCGTTGCAGGTTGAAGGCGCGCACGAAGGGGATCGACTGGGTGGCGAGATAGGCCAGCCACAGCGCGCTGGCGGCCAGCGCGATCAGGGTGCCCCAGATCAGCGTGCGGCGCGCCGCCGGGGTGCGGTAATCCACCAGCAGCAGCGGCAACAGCCACGCCAGCAACAGGAACAGGGCCGCTTCGGCGGCGCCGCCCGCCAGCAGCATCAGCACCGCGCCGACGCCCAGCGCCCAGCCGCCGCGCGTCGCCTGCGGCATCCGCGCGATGCCGTACAGCATCACGGCGGCGGCGGCGAACTGGGCAGTCGCGGCGTTGAGTTCGTGGCCGCGCACCAGCAATCCGATACATCCCAGCAGGGTGAGCGCCGCCGCCCAGCCGGTTTCCTCGCCGTACAGCGCGCGCGCGCTGCGCGCGACAAAGAACAGCGCCAGCGCGACGAACAGGCCGGAGGCCAGCCGTGCGCCGTCGGCCAGCGGCAGGAAGGACGCGGTCAGCCAGGCGGTCGCGCTGGCCACCCAGTAATACAGCGGCGGCGTGGCCGCCACGGTCTGCGGCGCAACACTGTTTTGCTGCAGCAGCAGCAAGCGCACGAAGTGATCGCCGTCGCCGCCTTTCCACGGCGCGTGCCCGATCAGGCCGGGCAGCAGCCAGGCGGCGACGAGCAGCAGCAATCCGATCTGCGGCAGCGTCGCTGCGCAGCAGGCGGGGCCCCACCGACGGGGCTGCGAAGAGGAAAGTAGGTGCTTACTGAACAATTTTGAGGCGCTGGCCGGGCTTGGGCTCGCCAGCGGGATAGAGGTCGTTGAGCAGGCGCAGCTGGCTTTCGGCCGCTTCGCCCAGCGGGGAGGTTTGGGCCAGACCCGCCATCGTGGTGCCGGGCCGGACGGTGACCAGTTTCAGCACATGAGGCCGGGCCGCCTGTTTCTCGGCCGGCGTGATCGCATGAAAGCTGTTGATGACGCCACGCAGGGTGGCGCGCTCGCGCTCGTAAGCCGGCTTGTCCCGGGCCATTCCGCCGATCAGATACTGGGTGCCGTTGAACACCACGGCCGCCACCACCACCGGCTTGCCCTGCTGCGTGCCGGCGGCGAATGCGGCGGGATAACCGCCGAGCTTGCCGCTGTCGTAACGCGCACCGCCGTCCAGCTTGAGGCCGCCTTGCAGCGTTTTCAGCGGCTGGTCGTTCTTGGGACCTTGTTGCAGTTCGATCATCGCGTCGCCCTTGGGATTCACCGCCACCACCCGGTCGGGGCGGTTCTGCACCCGCCAGCCGGGCGGAAACTGGATCGCCAGGCCGAGATTGGCATGCAGCAGCTGGTTGTTGCGGATGACGCCCTGATCCGGGCTGTCGCCGAAATAGACGCCGTCGATCTTTTGCAGATAGTCGTTGCGGCCTTCGCGCGGGTCGGCAACGGTGTATTGACTCGCTTCGCCCACCACCTGTTTCAGGCGCGCGTCGTTGCTCGGATGGGTGTCGAAGGTGCCGTGGTAGCTGCGCGGTTCGCGGCCCCCGGTCTGCCCGGCGGCAAACGACTCCTGGTTTTTCAGCACGCCGATGACCTCGATCATCGCCTGCGGGTTATAGCCGGACTTCGCCAGATACTGCGCGCCGAGGCGGTCGGATTCCAGTTCATGATCGCGCCCGTAACCGGCTGTCCACGCCTGCGCCAGCGACTGCATCACCGTGGCGCCTGCCTGATTGTTCATCCCCGGCACCAGAACCGAGCCGAGCATCGCCCCCAGCCCGGCGGCGGTTGCCGCGCTCTGCTGACGCACGCCGTGGCGCGCGGTGACGTGGCCGATTTCATGGCCGATCACCCCCGCCAGTTCGGCCTCGGAATTGAGATACACCATGATCCCGCGCGTGATGTAGACATAACCGCCGGGCAAGGCGAACGCGTTGACGTCGGGGCTGTCGACCACGGTGAAATGCCAGTCCAGGTCGGGGCGATGGCTCTGTTTCGCCAGCCGCTGGCCGATCTCGTTCACATAGGCCTGCAGATCCGGGTTATCCAGCGCCGCGTATTCCTTCAGCACATCCTGGTGTGCCTGCGCGCCCATCTGGATTTCCTGTTGCTCGGACATCAGCACGAAATCCTTGCCCCCCGTAACCGGGTTGCTCGCGCAGTGCGTGAGGGTCAACGCACCCAGCAGGATTGCCGCAACACGATGAAAAACAGGGGGTTTCACGTCAGGCTCGCGGGATGAAGAAGGTTTCCGGGATGATACCGCCCAAAACGCAAAAAGCGGCCGCAGCCGCTTTTGTCTGACTCGCCCGCAACCTTGATCAGGCTGCTGCGCCGGATTTCATGCCATAACGCTGGCGGAATTTCTCGACACGGCCAGCCGTATCGACGATCTTCTGCTTGCCGGTATAGAACGGGTGGCAGGACGAACACACTTCAACGTGCAGCGTTTCCTTGCCCAGCGTGGAGCGGGTGACGAAGGTGCTGCCGCAGGAGCAGGTCACGGCGACGTTTTTGTAATTGGGGTGAATGCCGGATTTCATGGCCATTCCTTAGGGTTGAATTCGGAGAACGCGGGAGTATAGCCACTTCGGACTGATCAAGCAATCCCCAAGAGTTATCCGCGACGCATCGAGTCGAAGAAGTCGGCGTTGTTTTTCGCCGCGCGGATCTTGTCGACCAGAAACTCCATCGCTTCCATGTCGTCCATCGGGTACAGCAGCTTGCGCAGCACCCACACCTTTTGCAGCAGTTCCTGCGGGATCAGCAGTTCTTCGCGGCGGGTACCGGAGCGGTTGACGTTGATCGCGGGGTAGAGGCGCTTCTCGGCCATTTTGCGGTCGAGGTGGATTTCGAGGTTGCCGGTGCCCTTGAACTCTTCGTAGATCACGTCGTCCATGCGGCTGCCGGTTTCGACCAGCGCGGTGGCGAGGATGGTGAGGCTGCCGCCTTCCTCGATGTTGCGCGCGGCGCCGAAAAAGCGCTTGGGCTTTTGCAGCGCGTTGGCGTCGACGCCGCCGGTGAGCACCTTGCCGGAAGCGGGTTGCACGGTGTTGTAGGCGCGTGCCAGGCGGGTGATCGAATCGAGCAGGATCACCACGTCCTTCTTGTGTTCGACCAGACGCTTGGCGCGCTCGATCACCATTTCGGCGACCTGCACGTGGCGGCTGGCGGGTTCGTCGAAGGTGGAGGCGATGACTTCACCGCGCACGGTGCGGCTCATTTCGGTCACTTCTTCCGGACGCTCGTCGATCAGCAGCACGAACAGCACGACGTCGGGATGGTTGGACGAAATCGCGTGGGCGATGTGTTGCAGCATCACGGTTTTGCCCGATTTGGGCGGCGCCACCAGCAGGCCGCGCTGGCCTTTGCCCACCGGCGCGACGATGTCGATGATGCGGCTGGTGAGGTTTTCCTCGGCCTTGATGTCACGCTCCAGCTTGAGCGGCTCGTCCGGATGCAGCGGGGTGAGGTTCTCGAACAGGATCTTGTTCTTGCTGGCCTCGGGCGGCTCGTCGTTGATCTTGTCGAGCTTGGTCATCGCCGAATAGCGTTCACCGTCCTTGGGGGTGCGGATCTCGCCTTCGATCTTGTCGCCGGTGTGCAGGTTGAAGCGGCGGATTTGCGACGGCGACACATAAATGTCGTCGGTGTTGGCCAGATACGAGGCTTCCGGCGAACGCAAAAACCCGAACCCGTCCGGCAGCACTTCCAGCACGCCATCGCCGAAAATCGTTTCACCGCGCTTCGCCGCCGCTTTCAGAATGGCGAAAATCAGCTCCTGTTTGCGGAAGCGGTTGGCGTTGTCGATGTTATTGGTGGCGGCAAGCTCAAGGAGCTCGGTGATGGGTTTTTGCTTGAGTTCGGAAAGATACATGGACGGGGCCTGGAGGGGCTCGCTTGAAAGAGCCGGATGGGAGAGGAGGGAGCCGGACGGTACTGCGGGCACTGAAGGCGCGCGGTGCGCACCGTCCGGTAAAAGCTTTTTATTAGATGTTGCTGTCGACAAAAGCGGTGAGTTGCGACTTGGACAATGCGCCGACCTTGGTGGCTTCGACGTTGCCGTTCTTGAACAGCATCAGGGTGGGAATGCCGCGAATGCCGAATTTGGGCGGCGTGGCCTGGTTTTCGTCGATGTTGAGTTTGCACACCTTGAGCTTGCCGGCGTATTCCTTGGCGACCTCGTCGAGAATCGGCGAGATCATCTTGCAGGGGCCGCACCAGTCGGCCCAGTAATCCACCAGCACGGGCACGCCGGCCTGCAGCACTTCCTGTTCGAAGGAATCGTCGGATATGTAATGAACATGTTCGCTCATCGGTGAAGCTCCTAATTGAGTATGGGGATGGCCGGACTCGGCCCGTTGACGCTGACGGTAATGCTGGAAAATTCGGAATTGTGCCGATATGCTACATCAAAATGACCGCTTGCAAGCATCCCGCGCTTGCGGCGTTCGCCATGTGGCTTTTTCGAGATGCCGTTCTCAACCATCCCGGGTAAATACCAATGACCTACGTTGTAGCCGAAGCCTGTGTGAAGTGTAAATACACCGATTGTGTCGATGTCTGTCCGGTCGACTGTTTCCACGAAGGCCCCAATTTCCTCGTCATCGACCCCGAGGAATGCATCGACTGCACCCTGTGCGTGGCCGAATGCCCGGTCGAGGCGATTTACGCCGAAGACGACGTGCCGGACGATCAGCGCGCCTACATCGCGCTCAACGCCGAACTCGCCAAGGAGTGGAAGGTCATCATCGAACGCAAGGACCCGCTGCCGGATGCCGACGAGTGGGCGGGCGTGAAGGACAAGCTGAAGTACCTGGAACGCTGAGTCCGGTGGGAATCGTCACGATTCCCCTCAAGGACTCCGATCCACTACGGGCTGAAGCCCGTGTGGAGTCGTATGCCCTCGGCGGCACTGCACTGCCCACCGCTGTCGCCCGCCATCTGCTCGACCGCCACGCCGACCGCCTGCCCGACCTGTCCGGGCTGACGCTGCTCGTTCCCAACCACCGCGCCGGGCAGGATTGCGCCCGCGTACTGGCGCAGACTGCCGGGCTGCCGGTACTGATTCCGCCACGCATTCTGCCGCTGAAAAGCTGGGCTGAAACCGTTGCAGGCCGTCAGGCCGAACCGCAGGCGCAGCGGCTGGCGCGGCTGCATGGCGTGTTGCGTCGCACCGACTGGCTGGGCAAAGTCGACAAGTGGGCGCTCGCCAATGAATTGCTGGCGCTGGCGGATGAGCTTTCCGCTGCGCGCCTGGGCGGCGACATCGGCTCGCGCATCCGCGCACTGCGTGCCGACACGCTCGATCGCGAAACCGCCCTGATCGAGGCGGTGTGGCAAGCGCTCAACAACAGCGGCAACGACCCGCAGGCGCGCTACGCGACCGCGCTCGACCACCTCGTCAGCCAGCTCGACGCAGCACCGCAGCCCATCTATGGCTACGCGCTGGGCAGGCTCACCGCGCTCGAACGGCAATTTCTCGAACGCTGCGCCGGGCACGCACCTGTCACGCTGTTCGAGCTGGCCACCGACGCCGCCCAGCCCGTGGCGCATACCCTGCATCAGGCCTGGCAACGCACCGATCCTCCTTTACGGGAGCGCGCCGCCGAGTTGGCAAGCGCTTACCCCGACTCCCCGCTGCAAACCCGCCTGAGCCTCTGCCCCGCCCCGCATCTGGAAGCCGAAGCGCGTGCCGTCGCCACCTGGGTGGCCGCGCAATTGAACAGCGGCAAACGTGCCCTCGCCCTGATCGCGCTCGACCGCGAAACCGCGCGCCGGGTGCGCGCACTGCTCGAACGCATGGAGGTGCTGGTGGCCGACGAAACCGGCTGGACGCTGTCGACCACCGCCGCCGCCGCCGTGATCGATCGCTGGCTCGAATGCGTGGCGAGCGATTTTCCGCATGTCGAGTTGCTCGATCTGCTGAAATCGCCTTTCCTGCTGGGCGAACTGGCCGCACGGCAGGACGCGGTGCTGCAACTCGAACTCGCGCTGCGGCGGCAGGGGGTGGCGCAGGGTATGGCCGATATCCAGCGGCTGGCGTTCACCCGGTTCGGCGGCGCGCTACCCGACTGGCTCGCCACGCTGTTCAAGGCCAAACAGGGGTTTGCCCAAACCCGCGCGCCGCTCGCCGTCTGGCTCAACCGCTTGATCGACAGCCTCGGCCAGCTCGACGCCACGCTGGCCGCCGACGCCGCCGGCAAGGAAGTGCTCGACACGCTCGACACCCTGCGCCGCGACCTCGCCGCCGACAGCGAAAAATACAGCTTCGGCGAATGGCGGCGCTGGCTCAATCTGGCACTCGAATCCGCCACCTTTACCGACACCCGCGTCGCCAGTCCGGTCGTGCTCACCTCGCTGCCCAACGCGCGCGGACGCATCTTCGAGGCCGTCGCCCTCATCGGCGCCGACGCCCGTCACCTGCCCGCCGCGCCCGCGCCCGGCCTGTTTTCGCAGACCACCCGCGCCCAGCTCGGCCTGCCCACCGCAGCCGACGACGCCACCGCCGCCACCGACGACCTGATCCAGTTGCTGACGCAAGGCGCCGCCCTGATCAGCTGGCAGGCGTGGCACAACGACGAACCCAACCCTGCCTCGCCGCTGGTGCTGCGCCTGCAAGCCCTGCATCAGGCGGCATGGGGAACCGCGCTGCCGCAACAGATCGGCGGCCAGCCGCCCGCGCAATCCAGCCCGCTGCCCGAGGCCTGCGTGCAACCCGCGCCGAGCGTCGGCGCCGCGCAGCTGCCCCGCCGCTACTCGCCCACCGCCTACCAGACCCTGCTCGACTGCCCCTACCGCTTTTTCGTCAAAAACGTGCTGCGCATCGAAGAGCTCGACGCCGCCGACGAGGCGCTCGACAAGAGCGACTACGGCACCGCCCTGCACCGCATCCTCAAGGCCTTTCACGACAGCGCCCCGCCGCCCGAGCGCGACGCCGCGCTAATCCGCGCTGGCTGAACTCTCCACCGCCGAATTCGCCACCCTGCCCGCCTGGACCGCCACCGCCTGGGGCGCCAAGTGGGCCAGCATCCAGCCCGCCTACATCGACGCCTGGCTGGACTGGGTTGCCCAGGGCTGGCACTACGCATCCGGCGAAACCGACTTTTCCGTCGCCCACAGCGTCCCCGGCCTCGGCGACATCACCCTGCACGGCCGCATCGACCGCGTCGACGAGCGGGGAGACGCGCGCGCCGTCATCGACTACAAAACCGGTGCCGCCAGCGGACTCAAAAAGAAACTCAAGGATCCCGCCGAAGCCGTCCAACTGCCGTTCTACGCCTGGCTCGCCGACGCCGCAGCGGCCTACCTGCCGATCAACGAAACCCCGGTCGCGCCGCTCGAACTGGATGGCGAAACCGATGTCGACGCGATCAGCCGCCGCCTGCCGGAACTGCTCGAAGCCATCGCTACGGGCGCAGCGCTCCGCGCATCCGGCATCGAAGCCGTCTGTGGCTACTGCGAAGCGCGCGGGCTGTGCCGCAAGGGGATGTGGCGGTGGGGTCTCAGTTCAACGCGCTCTGGAAGCAGCATTTTCAGATTCGCATTAAAGAGCCTCACCGCCGTATCGGGAAGTCGATCTTTCGCAAAGAGCAGACCGAAATCATCATCGATTGAAATTAATCCGCGATCAAACATCCAATGAACAGTTCCAGATAGTGCAATTCCATTCCTAACACTGTCCGGCCCTCGATGTTCGACAGGACGTATGTGTGCGGCCTGCACCTCTGATCTCCCCCCTCCATTGATGATCTTAAGACCCGTGAAGGCACAGGTATCGTGGTAAGCGCTCTTCACGGCAGCAGAAAACGCCTTGTCGCGGAAAGGTCGCGAAACAAGTTGCTCAACAATTCGCCGATCCTGCTCCATCGGCACATGTTCATATGGCTCGGATAGCTCCTCCGCCAGCCATACGTGAGGAGACATAGGCTCTTCCGGAATATCAGGTGCTGGACGAGTCCGCTCTTCACGCCCTATCACATGACCAAACCCTGCCTGCCAAATATGATCGTATTCATCGTCCGACAGCATGCGAACAGCCCTACCAAAAGCACCTTTATTGGTTGAGCCGTCCATTTTTTCGAGACCCAATTCGTAGTAATGCGTCCCCTCTCTAAATGGAACGGGGCGGACGAAAGGGAGGTAATTTGAAATTACTGCGTAGAAGTGATCCGCAAGCACTGGGTCAGGGTAAATCGACTCAACACGCGCCGTCGCAAAATAAACTTGCCGTCCGCCGCTGCTTGAAAGCTCGCCCGTAGATCGGCGCGGCTCATAATAGATAATCCAATCACCAACCGCTTTGCCAACCTGATTGAGATACGCTTTGGGAAAGTGATATCTATTTTCCGGCAGGTCATCGTAGACCGGCGAAACCTTGGTTGTCAGCACGGCTTTCGTCATGGCATCGTGAGCTTGGTCGAAATGATTTTTAATGAGAAGTGCTGGTCCACGTTTAACGAGTATCGCCTTCGCTTCGGAAACTGCGGTTGGGTGGTATTCAAGATAATGCTTTCTGACCGCACATGACTGAGCCCTTGAACACAGCCACCGCCCTCGACGCCACCCGCTCGGTCGTGGTCGAAGCCTGCGCCGGCAGCGGCAAGACCTGGCTGCTGGTGTCGCGCATGATCCGGCTGCTGCTGGCGGGGGCGGCGCCGTCGGAGTTGCTGGCGATCACCTTCACGCGCAAGGCGGCGCAGGAGATGACCGACCGGCTGCATGAATGGCTGCAATTGCTGGCGCTGGAAGACGACGCGACGGTGCGCGCGTTCCTGCGCGACGCGCAAAATACCGGAAGACGAGATCGACGCATTGCTGCCGCGCGCGCGGGGCTTGCTGGAGACGGTGCTGACCGCGACGCCGGGGCCGACGGTGACGACCTTCCACGGCTGGTTTCTCGATCTGCTGAAACGCGCGCCGCTGGAGGCGGGGCTGCCGTGGGGCGCGCCGCTGCTGGAGCGCGAGAAGCAGTTGCAGAACGAGGTGCGCGACCGCGTGCTGGCGCAATGGGCCGGGCGGCCGGACTCGCCGGAAGGCGCGGCATTGCTGGCTTTGCTGGCCGACATCGGCGAACACAATTTGCGCGCGCTGCTGAAGCATTTCATCGCTGCACGTGCGGAGTGGTGGGCGATCACCGATAGCCGGACTGATGCGGTGGGCCATGCGCTGGGCCTGCTGCGGGAGGTGCTCTGTGCCGATCTGGACAGTGATCCGGTGGCGGGTTTCTGGGCCGACGACTTGATGGCGGCGCGGGTGAAGCGGGTGGGGCTGGCGCTGGAAAAGGGCAGCGAAACCGAACGCAAAAAAGGACTCGCGATCCAGCACGCTTTGGCCAGTGCCGACTTCGATGCGCTGCGCAAGAAGATACTCAAGGCCGACGGCGGGCGGCTCGCAAGCAAGGCCACCAAAGGTCTGCTCGGTGCGCTGGGATCGGAGGCCGACAGCTTCCTGCGCGACTACGACACGCTGGAAACCGCGCTCGAAACCATCGCCGCCACACAAACCGACCAGCGCATCTGGCAGCTCAACCGCCATGGCCTGCTGCTCGGCCACGCGTTCCTGCTCGCCTATCAGGAGGCCAAGGCGCAGCAGGGGGTGATCGACTTCGCCGACGCCGAATGGCTGGCCTGCCGCCTGCTGCAAAGCGAGGAACATGCGCCGGGGCTGGCGCTGAAACTGGACGCACGCTATCGGCATTTATTGCTCGACGAATTCCAGGACACCAACCCGCTGCAATGGCAGGCGCTCTCGACCTGGCTGACCGAAGCGCGGGATGCGGAAAGCGACATGACGGTGTTCATGGTGGGCGACCCGAAGCAGGCGATTTACCGTTTCCGCCGCGGCGAGGCACGGGTGTTCGACGCGGCGGCGGATTTTCTGCACACCCATTTCGGCGCCGCCCGCTTTGCCCACAACCAGACGCGGCGGCTGGCGCCGGACGTGGTGAGCGGATTGAATCGCGTGTTTGCCGGTGAAGACTGGTTCGAGCCGCATACCCACGCGCCGGAAAATGCCGCCCGCGCGGGTGCGCTGCGCTGCCTGCCGCTAGGCGCCGACAAGGCGGAAACGGCTGTCGCCAGCGGTCTGCGCAATCCGCTCACCACGCCGCTGCCCGAAGCCGACGACAAGGCGGTGCATGTGGAAGCGCAAAGCTTCGCCCGCGTGTTGCGCGACGAGGTGCTCGGACATTGGCGCGTGGACGAGGGGCAACGCGCCGCCCGCCCCGGCGACGTGATGGCGCTGGTGCGCAAGCGTACGCATCTGGCGATTTACGAACGCGAACTCGAAGCCGCGGGCATCCCTTTCATCACCTCGCGGCGCGGCGGCCTGCTGCACGCGCTGGAAGCCAGCGACCTGATCGCGCTGCTGGAAACCCTGCTGCTGCCGCACGCCGAACTGAAGCTGGCGCATGCGCTGAAGAGCCCGCTGTTCGGATGCGGCGACGCGGATTTGCTGCGCGTGTTCGACGGGCGACGAGGCCACGCGGCTGGGAGCGCCTGCTGACGCTGGCGGGCAGCCCGATGACCCGTCCACGCTCGCCCGCGCCGCGCGGCTGCTCGACGGACTGGCGTGCGCACTGCGGCGTATTGCCGGTGCACGATCTGCTCGACCGCATCTATTTCGAGGGCGATGTCGAGGCGCGTTATGCCGCCGCCGTGCCGCCCGCGATGCGGCCGCAAGTCGCCGCCAACCTGCGCGCCTTCATGCAGACTGGCGCTGACGCAGGACGGCGGCCGCTACCCGACGCTGGCGGGCTTCATCCGCGAGCTGGCGTCGCTCACCGACGATGCCGACGCCGCGCCCGGCGAGGGGCTGGCCGCCGACGGCGAGAACGCGGTGCGGCTGCTCACCATCCACGGCGCCAAGGGGCTGGAAGCGCCGATCGTCTGGCTGCTCGGCGGCAGCGACCATGCGCGCGGCGACAGCTACGCCGTGCTGGCGCCGTGGCCGCCCACGCGCCGCAGCCCACGCATTTTTCGCTGTTCGCCAAACAGGCCGAACTGGGCAGCGGCCGCGAGAAAATGGTTCGAAGACGAAGCCCAACTGGCGCAGCGCGAATCCGACAACCTGCTCTACGTGGCGCTCACCCGCGCCGAACAGGCGCTGATCGTCAGCGGCGACGCGGCCAAAAATGCCTGGGTCGAGCGGGTGGCGGCGGCGTGGCAGGACGCCGGCCTGCCAACCGATTTGCCGCCCGCCGCCGGCACCGAAGCCGTGCCGGCCATGCAAGTCTTTCCCTCTATTGCCGCCCCCGCCATCGGCCAGCGGCTGACGCCGACACCGGCCACCCCTGCTGCCGCGCGCGGCGAGCTGTTTCACGCCTGCCTCGAAATCCACGCGCCGCCGAGTGTGCCTGCGGCGCGCGATCTCTCCGCGCTGGCCGTCCGGCTGGGGCTGGGCGAAGCGCTGGCGGGGATCGAGGCCGATGCCCGTGCGCTGCTCGCACAGCCCGGATCTGGCGCGCTTTTTCGACCCGGCGCAGTATCGCCGCGCGCACAACGAGCTGACGCTGCTGGATGCGGCCGGCCGCGTGCAACGGCTCGACCGCGTGGTGGAATATGACGATGCGGTGTGGCTGCTCGATTACAAAACCGGCGACGACGACCGCAGCGCCAGCGATGCCACGCTGATCGAACGCCACCAGCCGCAGCTGGCGGGTTATCGCACGCTGCTCGCCGCGCTGTATCCGGGTCGGGCCATTCATGCCGCCCTGTTGCTGGCCGACGGGCGCCTGCTCAATATGCAATGAACGGGAGTCAACACATTGATCGACAAACCCTATTCCGAATCCTGCGAACAGAACCGCGCACCGATCCTGGCGGTGCTGCGCGAGGTCTTCGCCGATCGCAGCCGGCTGCTGGAAATCGGCAGCGGCACCGGCCAGCACGCGGTGTATTTCGGCGCCGAACTGCCACACCTGCGCTGGCAGACCGGCGACGTCCCGCAGTACCACCCCGGCATTCGCCTGTGGCTGGACGAAGCCGCGCTGCCCAATGTGCGGGCGCCGATCGCGCTCGACGTCAACGACACCGGCTGGCATAGCGAGCGCTATGACGCGGTGTTTTCCGCCAACACGCTGCACATCATGAGCTGGCCGGAGGTCGAACGTTTTTTCGCCGGTGTCGGCGCGGTACTGGCGCCGGGTGGCGTGCTGGTCGTCTACGGCCCGTTCAACTACAACGGGACCTACACCTCGGAGAGCAATGCCCGCTTCGACGCCTGGCTCAAGCAACGCGATCCCGCCTCCGGGGTGCGCGACTTTGAAGCCGTCGACACGCTGGCCCAATCTCAAGGTCTTGTTTTGCAACAGGATATCGCCATGCCGGCGAATAACCGCAGTCTGGTCTGGCAGAAAATGGCCTGAGCGTCCCCCCGCCTCCGCCCGGTTTGCTATAAACAAAACATCGTGAATGCGGGAGAGCCTGATGCGCATCGCCGAACTGATCCAGCGCTGGACTGAAGCCACCCAGGGCGGCACCGCCGTGCGCACCTACGCCGTCCGCCTGCCGCTGCGCGACGCCGCGCGGATCGAGGCCCTGCGCATGATGTACCCCAACCGCAGCGAGTCCCAGTTGATGGCCGACCTGATCCGCGCCGCGCTCGACGAACTGGAAGTCGCCATGCCCTACGTCCCCGGCAGTCGCATCATCGCCGAAGACGATTATGGCGATCCGATCTACGAAGACCTCGGCCCCACCCCGCAGTTTTATTCGCTGTCGCACGAAATCCTGCGCAAGCTGGCGACCACCCCGGTCAAATAACTGTCGTCAAACTTTACACTTTGCGCGCGCCCGTCCCGGTACGACAGGCGCACGCCGCGTGTTTGCTGGCTTGCAGGCGCATGGCATAAGCATTGCTTGGGTATCGGCATAACTTATAACCATAGCGGGAAACATCATGTACATCGGACCGGCCTTTCTCTTTGCAGCGTTTGCCAGTTTGTTTTATGTCCCCGGCTTTCTGGACACGACATTCGGCATGCTCACCCCACGCCAGCTCGTTTCGCAACTGCTGTTTTCCGTGTTCGGTCTGATTGCACTGGCGGCGCTGGCGCGCTCGATCGAACTCGACCCGGTGTGGCCGTGGCGGCCCGAGTTTCGCCGCGCGATGAACTGGCTGCTGGGGCGCGCGCAGTAAGGGTTCGAAAATGAATAACTTGTCTAATTATGGGTGTGCTGGCGGGATGCGATGCAAGGCGACAAACACGCCGCATGGCCGTCCCATGCAAGTGGTTGTCAACGCGGCAGCGCGCCCGCCAGTGCGGCCAGAATTGTGCAAGTTATTCGTTTACGAGCCCTAAGTCTCCCGCCTGATCGCAGGCCCGCATGAAGCGGCGCAACCCGGCATAAAATAGCGGCTTCCTGTGCCCTTGGGGTCTCCCCCGCCATGCCCGTCAATCTCATCGCCCCCGATCCCGCCTCCCTGCTGCCGGTTGCCGGCGTCCGCCTCGGCATTGCGTCCGCCGGCATCAAAAAGCCCGGCCGCCGCGACATCACCCTGATCGAACTCACACCCGGCTCGAACGTGGCGGGCGTGTTCACGCAAAACCGCTTCTGCGCCGCGCCGGTCACCGTGTGCAAGCAACATCTGGCAAGCGGCGGCATCCGCGCGCTCGTCATCAACACCGGCAACGCCAACGCCGGCACCGGCACGGAAGGCCTCGCCCGCGCCCGGCAAACCTGCGCATCCGTTGCGCAGCTGTTCGGCATTGCGCCGGAGCAGGTGCTGCCGTTTTCCACCGGGGTGATTCTGGAGCCGCTGCCGGTCGACAAGATCCTGCCCGCCCTGCCCGCCGCGCAGGCCGACCTCGCGCCCGGCCACTGGAGCGAAGCCGCGCACGCCATCATGACCACCGACATCGTCGCCAAGGGCGCGTCGCGGCAAGTCCGGATCGGCGGCAAGACCGTGACGGTCACCGGCATCGCCAAGGGCTCCGGCATGATCCACCCCAACATGGCGACCATGCTCGGCTACGTCGCGACCGATGCGGCGATTGCACCGGCCCTGATGCAGCAGCTGGTGAAGGATGTCGCCGACGTCTCGTTCAACTGCGTGACGGTGGACGGCGACACCTCCACCAACGACAGCTTCATCCTCATCGCCACCGGCCAGGCCGGGAACAACGCCGTCACCGACACGGCCAGCGCCGACTACGCCGCGCTGAAAGCCGCCTTGAGCGAGGTTGCCATCGAACTGGCGCAGGCGATGGCGCGCGACGGCGAAGGGGCAACCAAGTTCATGACCATCGCGGTCGAAGGCGGCCGCGACCGCGCCGAGTGCAAACAGATCGCCTACGCCATCGCGCGCTCGCCGCTGGTCAAGACCGCCTTCTTCGCCAGCGACCCCAACCTCGGCCGCATTCTCGCCGCCATCGGTTATGCCGGGGTGGGCGACCTCGACGTCAACACGCTGAAAGTCTGGCTGGGCGATGTGCTGGTTGCCGAAAACGGCGGCCGCGCGGCCAGCTATACCGAGGCGCAAGGCGCGGCGGTGATGAAGGAAGCCGAAATCACCGTGCGCGTGATGCTGAATCGCGGCAAGGTCAACGCCACGGTGTGGACCTGCGATTTTTCCTACGACTACGTGAAGATCAATGCGGAATACCGCACCTGACCCGCGCTGGCGGCGGCAAGACGACTGATTCAAACCCATCCTTGTCGCCGCATCCCGCACATCACCACGGGCACAGTCCCTGGCGAATTGGTGCTTCAGCTTTTCAGCGGATCAACCGGGCCACATCATTCACTCAGCAATTCCGCGGCTGGATGTGGGCAGCTGCCCGACAGCACAACCACCCCCGCACGCAGCACAAGCAGGATTAACGCTTGCTGCCGCCAAAAACAAGGATCGCACCGCCAATCAGGATGGCCCCAACACTTGCCCAGACCGGGATATTGACGCGCTCCCGGTCCGTAAGCGAAAACTCGATCGGGCCCAGCTTGGCCTCATGCGTTTCTTTTGTGTAGTTGAACCCGCCGTACAGCAAGCCTAGAGTACCGGCCAGAATCAGCGCGAAAGCGATTCCCTTGATAGCGTTCATTTCGGTCTCCTGATCGTGATCGCGTGGCTTTTAGCGACGGCAGATCAGGCCATCGTCAGTGCGGGATTGAATGGGTGCGCGCCCGGACGATGCAGCGGACGCTCCGAAAACAAGTGCGAGAATAGCCGCATGCCCGGGCGCAGTCTGTTCGGTGGCATACATAATGATGACCGGGGTCGGGGCCATTCAGGAATCGCCTTCGCGGGCGCCGCCGTACGGAGGCGCTGCGAAAATCAGGAGAGTCAACGAACGATGCGACGCTTTAAAATTCTCCATCGCACCTATTACAACTTTTCGGACACGGTGCAGCTCGGTCCCCACACCTTGCGCCTGCGGCCCATAGAAGGCCACGAACTGCGGATCGAATCCTCATCCCTGGACATCACGCCGGCAGCCACCCTGCGCTGGCACAGCGACGTGGAAGACAACTCGGTGGCGATCGCGACCTTCGACACGCCGACCCAGCAGCTGGTGATCGAGAGCGAAATCATCATTCAGCAATTCAACGAAGCGCCCCTCGATTTTCTGGTGGACGCTTACGCAGCAGACTACCCGTTTGCCTATGAGGCCGAAGACAGCATCGTGTTGGCGCCCTATCTGCTGACGGCCACACGGCCGGCCTCCGACCCGCTGGCCAAATGGGTGGCCAGTTTGTGGCGGGCCGGCGAGCCCATCCAGACCTACGCCCTGTTGCAACGCCTGTGCGTCCACATCAGCCAGTCGTTTATCCTATCTGGCGCGCGAGCAGCCCGGCGTTCAAACGCCCGCCGACACCCTGTCGCGCGGCACCGGCTCCTGCCGCGATTTTGCGAATCTGTTCATCGAAGCCGCGCGTCACCTGGGCCTCGCCGCGCGTTTTGTCAGCGGCTACCTTTATGCGGAGCCGTCGGCCGCCAATTACGGCTCGACCCATGCCTGGGCCGAAGTGTTCCTGCCGGGTGCGGGCTGGAAAGGCTTCGATCCCACCATCGGCAAAATCGTCGGGACCGATCACACCGCCGTCGCCGTGGCACGCCTGCCCGAGTCCGTGCCGCCCGTAGCCGGCTCGTTCGTCGGCCCACCCGGCGCAAGCCTCGACGTGGGAGTCTGGGTCACCGAGCTGAAATAAAGATTGATCTGGCAGGTCGATGATGCCGACGAAACCCGGGGCGATTCACTGACATGTTGTGCCGCTTCAAATGATCAGGCCGCCCAGACAGAGACCCATCACCACAATGAACGGTAATTGATGACCATCGAAGCGACACCCTTGCCTGACACCGAGGTGACCTGTGCAAACTGCAAGGCCTGCTGCTGCCGGCTGGAGGTGATGCTGATTACCGATACCGGCGTGCCCGATCATTTTATCGAACTGGACAAGTGGGGCTGCCAGACCATGGCGCGCCTGGAAGATGGCTGGTGTTCGGCCCTGGACCGAAACACCCTGAAATGCACGATTTACGATCAGCGGCCATGGGTGTGCCGTGAGTTCGAGATGGGCGAATACGAGTGTATTGCCGAGCGAACGGCCAATCTGGTGATTGCATAGCAGGTTAAAGGGGGCCGCATCACGTCCATTTCGCAAGGCTTGCGCGGTCACCTTGATTCAGAAAACAACCCGAAGATGTCTCTTTGGTTGATTCAGGCTGACCACGTTTAATGTCCGGTAGTCGATGCGCACATATGGATATTTACGTGAAGTTGACGAATCGTGTCTGCAGGGACCGATTTTTTCCGTGTCCGCTTGCTAGTTCTTCGGCTCCCGATCTACATACCATTGGCCATCGCTTACGGTACCAGTGAGGTTTGGAAAATGGGGATGGCATGGTGTCCGTTACCTCGATTTGCCAGTCCAACAAGTTTTCGGTCTCTGAATACGGGAATTAACACGAACGTAGGTCACGGCGCCGGCTTGGCATCAGAGCCTCAACGAGCCTGAGCCATGGAGGTGTTTGGCTGAGAACTCGAGGACGTGCTTGCTTTGGCTAGCCTAACTGCAACCATCGTTTCAAACCTGTGGTCGACGAGAGTGGATTTAGGTCTTTCTGCCAGGGAATCTGGTGCAGTCTCTCTGACACGGAAAATTATTGAGGTAGGCGCGTATCGGAAGCCTGCGGGATGGACCCCCTTCACCGAGATTTAGAGCGTCACATCTGCGATTGCCGCAGCCAAGTATTGCCGTACATTGGTCCGCCGTACGCGCATGCGACAGATAGACATCACGGGCCGCGGCATCGCCAGTAGATTTACTCCTTGTTCTTAGCCTGGATCCTGAAGAACATTAGTTCAGCAGCACGCAGGGTTAGCGACGAGTATCGTAACCAGTAGGGCGTCCCATCCAAGACGGTGGCTCACGATCCCTGTCTGCAGGGGATTGCCTTGACCGGATCGGTCGTATGCCACTAGCGTGTAGCGACTGTGATCCTTGGTCGTACCCGCAGGAGCTCCCGTGAATGGGATGCCAAGCCATGTGAACAACAAGAATGTCTCTTGTTCAACATCGGCTCGATAAAGATCGAATCCCCAGTAGGCACTTGAGATAACTGGCACACCAAGCAGCTCGCGTAGCGCGGGCCGCAGCATCTGGCTGCCTGGGTTGACGTTAATTGCGGAACGGAGCCGACGGAACGACCGGAGAAACATCACCGGATATCCGGAAGCCGCCCGGCCCAGAGGCAGCCGGATAGTAGCGATGGAAGCAAGAGCAAAACAGCTAATCGTCTAGACATTACCGAACCACCTTAGGACAACCGTTAAATGGGCCGCCTGCATCGGTTAAAAAGTGGGGTTATCAACAAGCACATTCATTGGGTGATCGAACATGGTACTTCATCCAGCTTGACCGTCTCACGTCCGCTTCGGCCGACGACCGGACATATACACCAACTAACCCAACCCTCTCAAGCTGACTGATTACATTGGCGGATAATGCCCAGCTTCTCCCATTCAACAGTAGCCCACGCCGTATGCAAAAAGAAGTCAAAGAAAAGCCCCAGTACGCCGTTGTGGCGTCGGTGCAGCTGCCGGGGGTGAGCGACGTTGAATTCGAGGCGTCGCTGACCGAGCTGCGCGAGCTGGCCAAGACGCTGGGGTTCACGGTGACCCGCACGTTCACCCAGAAACGTTCCGGCTTTGACGCGACGGCGTATCTGGGCGTGGGCAAGCGGCAGGAGATCCGCCACTTTGTCAGAGGCGAAGCGGACGCCGAAACCGGGTCCGACGCCGAGCCGCAGAATCCCTTGCATCGCCTGTCCAATTTCGTCGAAGGCCTGGACGACGAAGCGGACGCGGTCTCGCCCGACCCGATCGACGCCATTTTCGTCGACCACGAAATTTCGCCGTCGCAGGCGCGCCACCTCGAAAACGAGGTCGGCTGTCAGGTGATGGATCGCACCATGGTCATTCTCGAGATTTTCCACCGCAACGCGCGCTCTCCCGCTGCGCGCGCGCAGGTGGAGATCGCGCGCCTGGGCTACCTGGCGCCGCGCCTGCGCGAGGCGGCCAAGCTCGCGGGGCCGCAGGGACGGCAGCGCAGCGGCGTCGGCGGACGCGGCGCCGGCGAGTCGCACACCGAACTGGACAAGCGCAAGATCCGCGACCGCATCGCCGAACTGCAGAAGGAAATTGCCGCGATGGACGCCGACCGCAAGACGCAGCGCGCCCGGCGGCAGGCGCACCAGGGGCTCGCCAGCGTGGCGCTGGTGGGCTACACCAACGCGGGCAAGTCCACCCTGATGCGCGCGCTCACGGGGAGCGAGGTGCTGGTCGCCAACAAGCTGTTCGCGACGCTCGACACCACGGTGCGCACGCTGTACCCCGAGAGCGTCCCGCGCGTGCTGGTCAGCGATACGGTCGGCTTCATCAAGAACCTGCCGCACGGGCTGGTGGCGTCGTTCAAGTCGACGCTCGAAGAGGCGCTGGATGCGTCGCTGCTGCTGCATGTCATCGACGCCAGCGATCCCGGCTTCGAACGGCAGATCGACACCACCGAGCACGTGCTGAGCGAGATCGAAGCGCAGGACGTGCCGCGCCTGCGCATTTTCAACAAGATCGATCACGTCGGCGATGCAGCGGCGCAAGCCGAACGCGAAGCCGCACTGCGCGCCACCTATCCCGGTTGCATCGTGATGAGCGCGCGCCGCCCTGAAGATGTCGCCCGGCTGCACCAGGCGATCGTTGCGTTTTTCCAGCAGGATCTGGTCGAGGCCGAGCTGTTTCTGCCGTGGTCGGCCCAGCAACTGCGCGGGGACATCTTCGCGCGCTGCGAGGTGCTGGATGAACGTGCCGACGAGGACGGGGCGTTTTTCCGCGTCCGCAGCGATCAGGAGACCTTGAACAAGCTGCGTGAGCAGCTCAGCTAGAATTCATGCATGAATCCTGATTTCAGCGCCCTGTTGCCCCGTATCGCGGCTTTGCTCGACCGTCTCGACCATGCCGCACGCCCTGCGCAGCTGGACTGGAAAGCCGTGCGCGCGGCGCGCTGGTCGGCGCAGAGCGGCGGGCTGAAGCCGATCCTGCATCCGCGACGCGCTGGCGCTGAAAGACCTGCTCGACATCGACGAACAGAAGCAGCGGGCAGACGCCAACACGCGGCAGTTCGTCGCGGGCCGCCCGGCCAACAACGTGCTGCTCACCGGCGCGCGCGGCAGCGGCAAGTCCTCGCTGGTGAAGGCGCTGCACGCGAAGTACGCACCCAGGGGACTGCGCCTGATCGAGGTCGACAAGGCCGGCCTGCCGGCGCTGCCCGATCTGTTCGATTTGCTGGCCGATGCCGACTACCGCTTCATCGTCTTCATCGACGACCTCACGTTTGCCGAACACGAGCCGGGCTACGCCAGCCTGAAAGCCGCGCTCGACGGTTCGCTGGCCGGGCCCGCCGACAACGTGCTGATCTACGCCACCAGCAACCGCCGCCACCTGATGCCGGAGTACATGGCCGAGAACCTGGAAACCAACACCTGGGCGGCGAGGTGCATCCGGGCGAAGCCACCGAGGAAAAAATCTCGCTGTCCGACCGTTTCGGGCTGTGGGTGTCGTTCCACGCCATGGATCAGGACAGCTACCTGAAAATCGCCCGCCACTGGGCGGCGCAACTCGGCGCGCCGGCCGATGACGGCTTCGAGCGCGCGGCGCTGCAATGGTCGCTCGGACGCGGCGCGCGCAACGGGCGGGTGGCGTGGCAATTCGCGCGCGACTGGGCGGGAAAACAATGAGCCCGACGCCCATCACCGAAGTCGTCGCGGCCGTGCTCACTCGCCCCGGCGGCGAAGTCATGCTGGCGCGCCGCCCCGAAGGCAAGGTCTACGCGGGCTACTGGGAGTTTCCCGGCGGCAAGGTGGAGCCGGGCGAGTCGCTGGAGGCCGCGCTCGCGCGCGAATTGCACGAGGAGCTGGGCATCGTCGTCACCCGCAGCGGCCGCTGGATCACCCGGGTGTTCGAATACGCGCATGCCACGGTGCGGCTGAATTTCTTCCGCGTGTTCGAATGGCAGGGCGATCCGCACCCGCACGAGGGACAGATCTTTTCCTGGCAGCTGCCCGACAAGGTGGTGGTGGAGCCGCTGCTGCCGGCCAATTTTCCGATCGTGAAGGCGCTCACGCTGCCGCCGGTGCTGGGCATTACGCATGCCGAGTCGCTCGGCGTGGACAGCTTTCTGGCGCGGCTGGATATCGCGCTGCACAACGGCCTGCGGCTGATCCAGCTGCGCGACAAGACGCTGCCGGAAGACGCGCGTCTGCAGCTCGCACGCGAAACCGTGCGCCGCGCGCATGGGTTTGGCGCACGGGTGCTGGTCAACGGCAGTCTGGAACTGGCGCGCGCGGCGGGGGCCGACGGCGTGCATCTGGATTCGTCGGCCGCCGCGCAATTGAACGCACGCCCTGATTGCGAGTGGGTCGGGGTGTCGTGCCACGACGCGGCCGAGCTGGCGCATGCCGCTGCGATCGGTGCGGATTTCGCATTGCTGTCGCCGGTGTTGCCCACGCTCACCCACCCGGGCGCGGCCACGCTGGGTTGGGAAGCCTTTTCCGCGCTCGCCGCCGCCAGCCCGATTCCGGTCTACGGGCTGGGCGGACTGGGACGCGACGATGTGGACCTGGCGCAGTCGCACGGCGCCCACGGCGTGGCGCTGCTGCGCGGTGCGTGGACATGAAGCGAGCTGTCGCTTGGCGTACCCGCTGCTGATGGTGGTTGCGCTGGTGGCGATCGCCGCGGCCGGCTACTGGCTGAAACGTCCGGCCGAGGCCATCGCGGTGCCCTGCCCCGACCCGCTGACGGGCTGTGCGTTCAGCCACCACGGCGCGCCCGCCCGTGTGCGTTTTTCCAACCCGCCGATGCCGCTGGAAGCCTTCGGGCTCCATGTCACGGCACCGGGCGCCCGCACCATCAGCGCGGAGTTCCACATGGTCGGCATGGACATGGGCTTCAACCGCTACGACCTGCGGCCCGCCGGCGAAACCGGATTCGCCGCCCGCATCACCCTGCCGGTGTGCGTCACTGGACGGCACGACTGGATGCTCTATCTTGAAGTCGACGGCCAGCGCTACGCGGTCCCCTTCAGCACCGGGTAAAAGCCGCTTTCATGGAATCGTCACAAAGCGGCGCATATAATCGCCGGTGAATTATTGAAAAGGTCAGAACAATGCCAACAGAACACACCTACAAGCAGTTCGACGCCGAGCTGGAAGCCGTGCGCGCCAGCGTGCTGAAAATGGGCGGCCTGGTCGAGGAACAGATCACCAATGCGGTCGAGGCGCTGATCAAGGGCGACATGGAACTGGCCGCCATGGTGGATGCCAACGACCACAACGTCAACGCGCTGGAAGTCGCCATCGACGAAGACTGCACCCACATCATCGCGCGCCGCCAGCCCACCGCATCGGATCTGCGCATGGTGATGATGGTGGTGAAGACGATCACCGATCTGGAACGCATCGGCGACGAGGCGGCCAAGATCGCGCGCATGGCCAAACTGATCCACCAGTCCGAACGCATCAGCCTGCCGCGTTTTTCCGAAGTCAAATACATGGCGGACATGGTGCTCGAGATGCTGCGCAAGGCGCTCGACGGCTTTGCCCGTCTGGATGCCACCAAGGCGGTGGACATCGCGCGCCAGGATCAGCTGGTGGACGAGGAGTTCCGCCTCAACCTGCGCCATCTGATCACCTTCATGATGGAAGACCCGCGCACCATTTCGGTGTTCATCGACATCCTGTTCGTCACCAAGGCGATCGAGCGCATGGGCGACCACGCCAAGAACATGTCGGAATACGTGGTCTACATGGTCAAGGGCAAGGACGTGCGCCACACCACGCTGGAAGAGATCGAAAAAGAAGTGCTGTAAGCGTTTTTGGCCAGACGAAAAAAACGGGCTCCAGCTGGAGCCCGTTTTGTTTGGGGGATGTCACCCGATATTCACTTGCTGGGCGGCACAAAACCCGTTGCAGCATCGGCCTTGCCGTCGCCGAAGAAATGACGCTCCATCTGCTCCATCAAATAGGAGCGTGCGCTGGGGTCGGCCAGATTGAGGCGGTTTTCGTTGATCAGCATGGTTTGCTGGCGCTGCCAGCCGGCCCAGGCTTCTTTCGACACGTTCTCGAAAATCCGCTTGCCGAGATCGCCCGGCACCGGCTGGAACGCCAGTCCTTCGGCTTCGCGGCCCAATTTCACACAATTCACCATCCGCGTCATTGCATTGCTCCTGAAAATTCAATCAGCGGATTCTAACCCAGCTGCTTTTCTATTCGTTTGGCGAACACACTCATTTCCTTCGCCGCCTGCTTGTCGCCGCGCGCCTCGGCCACGGCGATGCCCTGTTGATACGCCGCCAGCGCCTCGCTCCAGGCTTCGACATCGGTGAGCGCCTTGCCCAGCAGTTTCCAGGCGGCTGAGTATTTGGGGTCGTGCTCGACCGCGCGGCGCAGATGTTCGGCTGCCTGCGCCGCGTCGCCCTGCTTGAGGTATTCGTTGCCGAGCGAAAACCGCAGCAAGGCGTTGTCGCGGCCGCTGGCGAGCATGGCCAGGAAATTCTCCAGCGGCTCAGGCACGCCAGAACGCCCGCGTAAACACCACCATCACCGTGAGCAACTCCAGTCGCCCCAGCAACATGGCGACGATGCAGACCCAGGTCTGGAAATCGGTCAGGACGGCATAGGTTGTAGCCGGACCCACTTCATTCAGCCCGGGCCCGGTGTTGTTGATCGAGGCGATCACGGCGGAAAACGCAGTAATCGGCTCCAGGCCGCTGGCGACCATGACAAGCGTCATCACGATGATGGCGAACACATAGAGAAAAGCAAACGCCAGCACGGCATAGATAATGGTATTGGACACGACCTGCCCACCCAGCTTGACCGGCAGCCGCGCGGAGGGATGGATCAAACGGGCAAGTTCGCGCCGCCCCTGGCGGAACAGCAGCTGGGCGCGCACCATTTTCATGCCGCCGCCGGTGCTGCCCGAGCAGGAGACAAAGCTGGACAGGAACAGCATCCACAACGGTGCAAATACCGGCCACAGGTTGAAATCGGTGCTGGCAAACCCGGTCGAGGTGGCGATCGAAACGGTATTGAAAAGCGCGAACCGCAGCGCCACCCAGAATTCCGGATAGACGTTCATAAACAGCAGATAAAGCGCGATCATGAGTACGCTGCCCAGCGTGACTGCCAGGAACCAACGCGCCTCGGGGTCGAGCCGATAAGCGTTCACCGAGCGCTGCCGCCAGGCGACGAAATGGGTGGAAAAATTGATCCCGGCCACCAGCATGAACACCACGGCGACGCTTTCGATCAGGGGCGAATTCCAGTGGCCAAAACTGGCGTCATGCGAGGAAAACCCGCCCAGCCCCATGGTGGAAAAGGTGTGCATGACGGCATCGAACGGCGTCATGCCCGGCCAGCCAGAATGCCGTGCCGCAGGCGAGCGAGATGCCGACATACACCAGATACAGACCCTTGGCGGTTTCGGTGATGCGCGGGGTGAGCTTGGAGTCTTTCATCGGCCCCGGCGTTTCGGCCTTGTACATCTGCATGCCGCCGACGCCGAGCAGCGGCAGGATGGCCACCGCCAGCACGATCATGCCCATGCCGCCGAACCACACCAGCAGGCCGCGCCACAGATTGATCGACATCGGCAGCGCGTCGAGACCGGACAGAATGGTGGAGCCCGTCGTGGTGATGCCCGACACCGTCTCGAAATAGGCATCGGTAAACGAGAGCTCCGGCAGATAGATCAGCAGCGGCAGGGTGGCAAAGGCGGGCAGGGTGGTCCACGTCAGCAGCACCAGCAGGAAACCGTCGCGGGTTTGCAGTTCACGCTGCGCCTTGCGGGTGAACAGCCAGATGAGCATGCCTGCGGTGAACGTGATGAGGATGGCTTCGTCGTAGGCAAGCTGTGCGCCATCGTCGAGCATCCAGGACAAGGTCAGCGGCACCAGAAAGGTGGCCGAAAACAGGATGATGACCTTGGACAGGACATTCAGTACGGGGGCAATGCGCGACATCAGAAGAACCCGAAGCCGACCTGCAGCAGTTTTTCCACCTTGGGAATAATGCGTTTGTTGAGCGCGAACAGGATGAGGTGGTCCTCCGATTCGATCAGGGTGTCGTGGTGGGCGATGATGACGTCGCCATTGCGGATGATGGCGGCAATCGCCGCGCCCTCCGGCAGCTCGATTTCCTCGATGCGTCGTCCCACCACCCGCGAGGTCTTGGCATCGCCGTGCACCGCCACCTCCAGCACCTCGGCCGCGCCGCGCCGCAGGGAATGCACCGCCACCATGTCGCCACGGCGGATTTTCGACAGCAGGGGGCCGACCGTTGCCTGTGCCGGTGAAATGGCGACGTCGATTTCGCCGCCCTGCACCAGGTCGACATAGGCCGAACGATTGATCAGCGCGATCACGCGTTTGGCGCCCATGCGTTTGGCCAGCAGGGAAGACATGATGTTGTCTTCGTCATCATTGGTCAGCGCACAGAACACATCCATGGAGGCGATGTTTTCCTGCTCCAGCAATTCCTCGTCGGTGGCGTCGCCCTGCAACACCAGACTCTTGTGCAGCTGTTCGGCCAGCAGGTTGCTGGTGGCCTTGTTGTGATCGATGATCTTGACGTCGTAATGGCCCTCGATCCGTGCCGCCAGCCCGCGTCCGATATTGCCGCCGCCGGCGATCATGACACGTTTGACCGGACGCTCCATGCGGCGCAGTTCGC
This sequence comes from uncultured Hydrogenophilales bacterium, assembly GCA_963818665.1. Lineage (GTDB taxonomy): Bacteria > Pseudomonadota > Gammaproteobacteria > Burkholderiales > Thiobacillaceae > Thiobacillus. Next base: position 85,319 of record CAWFTM010000022.1, read on the forward strand.
GCATGACAGCGGGAATGTCGGCCTTGCGCGCGAGGAAAAACACTTCATCGCCCGGCTCGATCACCGTGATGCCCTTGGGCACGATGCCGCGGTCGCGCCGGTAGATCGCCGGGATGCGGCATTCCAGATTCGGCATGTGGCGCTTGATGTCCTGCAGCTCGTGCCCCACCAGCGGACCGCCATGGTAAGCGCGCACGGCCACCAGCCGCACCTTGCCCGCAGCGAAATCGAGCACCTGCAGGGCTTCCGGATGTTCGATCAGGCGGCGCAGGGTATCGGTCACTTCCTGTTCCGGGCTGATCACGTCGTCGACGCCGAAGTGCTCGGCCAGATAGCTGGCGTCGAGTCCGAGAAAATCCGTCGAGCGAATCCGCGCGATGCGCGTGGGCACATTGAACAGGCTGGAGGCGATGCGGCACGCCACCAGATTGGTTTCATCGCTTTGGGTGACCGCGACCAGCATGTCGGCATCATCGGCACCCGCCTGTTTGAGCACCGAGGGATGGGCCGCATGACCGCGCACGGTGCGCAGGTCGAAACGATCCTGCAGCATCGCCAGCCGTTCGGCATTGAGGTCGACGATGGTGATGTCGTTATTTTCGGCGACCAGACTTTCGGCCAGATTGCCACCGACCTGACCGGCGCCGAGGATGATGATTTTCACGTGCGGCTCCAGCCAGAGGTTACAGGTCTTCGTCCAGCCGCCGCCCGTGGCGGATGTTCAACTGCTTGAGCTTGCGATAGAGGTGGGTGCGTTCCAGTCCGGAACGGTCGGCGACCCGCGTCATGCTGCCGCCTTCCTTCTGGATCAGGTATTCGAAATACATGCGTTCGAACGCATCGCGCGCCTCGCGTAGCGGAATGTCGAGCGGTATGCCCTGCGCCACGGCGGGCACCAGCTGCTTCATCGGCGCCAGCACGCGATTGACGTCGGACGCATCGATTTCACCCGATAGCGCGGTGACCGCCAGCGTGCGCACCACGTTGTTCAATTGCGGCAGGTTGCCGGGCCAGTCGAAATTGCGCAGCTGGTTGAGGGCCGGCGTGGTCAGGCGACGCACCGGGATGACCGCGGTCTCCACCAGTTGCGTCAGCATGAAGTTGGCAATATCGGGCACGTCCTCGCGGTGCTCGCGCAGCGGCGGTACCTGAATGGCGAGGCTGGACAGCCGGTAGTACAGGCGGCTGTCGAATTCGCCCGCCGCGACCATGGCGTCGAGGCTGCGGCTGCTGGCGCACACCAGGCGCGCCCCGCTGCCTTCGATGCGATCGAGCAGCATTCCCAGCCCCTTCTGCTCGAGCCGCGACAGGTCACAGGCCTCGGGCAGGTAGAGGGTGCCGTTGCCGAGCGACTCGACGAAGCTCAGCGGCTCGGACAGCAGGCGTGCGCGATCCTTGATTTCGATCCACGGACTGGACGGCTGGTGCAGGAAGTGGGCGCAGATTTCAAAGCCGCTGCCGGGTTCGCCCAGCAGCATGACCGGCGCGGTGTTGCTGGCGATCTGGGTGAGGCGTTTTTTCAGTTCGAGAATGAGCGGGCTTTTGCCCAGCGCCGACAAGTCCATGCCGGGGGTGCGCCGGGGCAGTGCGACGCCGCGCTTGATGGCCTTGTTGACGGTGTCGATCAGCTTGGCCAGCGCCACCGGTTTTTCCAGGAAGTCGGCGGCGCCGAACTTGGTGGCCTCGACCGCGGTATCGATGGTGCCGTGGCCGGACATCATCACCACCGGCATGGTGAGTTGGCCGCCGCTCGCCCATTCCTTCAGCAGCGTCACGCCGTCGGTATCGGGCATCCAGATGTCGAGCAGCACCAGGTCGGGCCGCCGTTGCGCGCGGAAGGCGCGCGCCGCCTGGGCGTTTTCTGCCAGGTGCACATCGTAGCCCTCGTCGGTGAGGATCTCCGACAGCAACTCACGAATGCCCACTTCATCATCGACAACGAGAATATGCCCGCTCACGTGTGTTCTCCGGCCGCCGCAAAAACCGGCAGCGCGATGCGGACGCTGGCGCCGCCTGTTTTGAGATTTTCGATCTGGATCCTGCCCTGATGCTCTTCCACGATTTTTTTGACGATGGCGAGTCCCAGCCCCGTACCCTTGGTCTTGGTGGTTGCGTAAGGCTCGAACAGCCGCGTCATCAGATGCTCCGGAAAGCCCGCGCCGTTGTCGGTCACGGTCAAGTACACCGCATTATTGTTGAGGTGCGTGGTGATCTCGACGCTCGGAGCGGGGTGATCGGCCAGCGCATCCTGCGCATTTTGCAACAGATTATGTATCACCTGACGCAATAATGTGGAGTCGCCTGCAATACGCGGAATATCGGCGTCGAGATGCAGCTTCAAGCCCATGGTTTTGGCGTCGTACAGCGTGAGCACTTCGCCCACCAGCGCGTTCAGGTCCAGCGCCTCCAGCTGGGCACGCGGCATCCGCGCATAGCCGGCGAAGGCGTCCACCATGCTGTTCATGGCGGCGACCTGGTTGACGATGGTCTGGGTGGCGCGCGCGAGGAATTCGGCATCCGCGGTTTCGAGCTTGCCGCCGAGCTTGCGCGCCAGGCGTTCGGCCGACAGCTGGATCGGGGTGAGCGGGTTCTTGATCTCGTGCGCCAGCCGCCGCGCGACCTCGCTCCACGCGGCATGGCGTTCGGCATTGATCAGCTTGGTCACATCGTCGAACACCAGCACGTAGCCGCGATCCATGCCGGCGGGCAGATGGGTGCCACGCACCAGCAGGGTCTGCCTGCCGTCCTCGCCGTTGTATTCGATCTGTTCCTGCCATTCGTCCTCGTGACGGGCGAAACGGTCGGCGACCCGCGTGCTGAAATTGCGCAGCGCCTCGTCCGGCTGACCCAGCACGGGCAGACCTTGCGCCTGCAGGACGTGCGGTGCCACCCCCAGGATATGCGCGGCGGCGCTGTTGACCGCACGCACCACCAGCGTCTCATCCAGCACCACCACGCCGGACGACAGGTTGGCCAGCACGCGCTCCAGAAAGGCCTTGGCCTGCTCGGTTTCCTGGTGATTCTGCGCCGCCTGTTCGCGCGCGTCGGAGAGTTGTCGCGTCATGCGGTTGAACGACTGGATCAGCACGCCGAGTTCGTCGCGGCTGGACACCGACGGCATCTGCGAGAAGTCGCCCTTGGCCACCGCGCGGGTGCCGCGCGCCAGCGTGCGCAGGGGCGCGCCAAGGCGTTCCGACAACAGATAGGCGATGATGAAGGTCATCAGCAGCGCCAGCATCAGGGTGAGCGACAGCGCGACGCCGTAAATGCGTTTCAGGCCCTGCCGCGAAATCGCGATCTGCTGGTATTCCTGGTACGCCAGCTGCACCGCCTGCGCGTCGCGCGCGAGGCTGGCGGGCACCGGCTGCACCAGCTGCAACACCCGCGTTTCACCCGCCAGCGCGGTGGTATACACCGGCACGATGACGCGCATGATGAGGCCGCGATCGGCCACGTCCTCGATGCGGCTGTAGGGTTTTTGTTGCCGCACCTGCCACAGCAGGTTGCGCTCGGGCAGCACCGGCAGCAGGGTGCCGCGCTCGCCGCTGACGTGCGCGATGACGCCGCCGCGCTCGTTGAACAGGGTGATTTCCTGCACCGCGCTCTGCTCGCGCAGGGTGGACAGGCTGGTGATGATCGAGCCGACGCCCTCGTCCGACAGGGACAGCGCCATGCGCTGGGCTTTTTTATCCAGTTCGGCCAGCAGGTCGTCGAGCGCGGCCTGGCCGAGTTTGACGCCGGAGGCCAGCGCGTTGTCGACCCGCACGTCGAACCAGGTTTCGATCGAACGGTTGAGGAAAAATACCGATGCGCCGTACACCACCAGCACCGGCAACAAGGCGACCGCACCGAACATCAGCAGCAGTTTCAGGGTGAGCTTGGCGCCGAAGACGCCGCGGCGGATGCGCTTCTGCAACCACCACAAACGCCAGCCCAGCAGCGCCAGCAGGAATATCCCGAGCACCCCGCCGCCGATGAACAGCAAGGGCAGGCTGTCGGAGAACAGGACGCTGTCGCCGCTGGCGTAAAACAGCAGCGCCAGGATCACGATGCCCACCACCAGGGCGGCGGCGATCAGGCTGCGCATCAGGGCAAGGCGGGCACGGGTGGGGTGGGCGCGGCGACGGGCGCAGCAGGGGCGTCGAACGACCACTCGTACCACGGTGTGGCCAGCTCCCATTTGTCGCCGGACACGCCGCCGATCGACAGCGGCTTGGGCAGGCGCGCGGTGTCCAGGCGCAGGCGCAGGCGGCTATCGTAGCGGCGGCCGGTTTTCAGCGTGCCACGATCCAGCACCTGCCAGGCATTGATCCGTCCCAGCAGGGTCAGCGCCTCGCTCAGCGATTCTGCGGTGCGGGTGACGTATCCGGTTTCAACCACATAGCGACGCAACAGCAGGTGGTAATAAATCCGCATTCCGCGTTCCTGTTCGACGATGTCCTCGTCGAACCACCACCAGCCGCGCGGACGGCTCAGTTCCAGCTCGACCAGAAAATACAGGTTGATGCCCTTGAGCAGCGCGTCTTCCAGCGTGGGGTTGAGGACGATATCGATCTCGGCATCCAGCACATAGCCTTGCGGGGTGGCGCGGATGGCGGCCTGCCTGACCGCGCTGGCGTCGGCGGCCCACGCGCTCCCCGCGACCGCCAGCCAGACGCCCAGCATCAGGGCGGTCAGCCAGCGCAAGGCGGCGTCAGCGCTTGCGCAACAGGGCGTAGTAAAAGCCATCATGGTCGGCATCCGGCAATAGCGATCCGTCAGACAAGGGTTCGGCAAGCGGGCAGCGTTCCGCATCTTCGGGATGCCGCGCCAGAAACGCTCGCACCTGCCCATCGTTTTCTTCGTTGAATATCGAGCAGGTGGCGTAAAGCAATGTACCACCCGGCGCCAGCAGCCGCCACAGCGCGTCCAGCATGCGCGCCTGCTGCGCGGCGAATTGCGCGATGTCCTCGGGGCGGCGCAGCCACTTGATGTCGGGGTTGCGGCGGACGACGCCCGAAGCGGAGCACGGCACGTCGGCCAGAATGCGGTCGAACGGCTGGCCGTCCCACCAGGCATCGGGTTGCGAGGCGTCGCCCTGAACCAGCTGGGCGGCGAGCTGCAATCGATCGAGGTTCTCCTGCACCCGGGTCAATCGCGCGGCATCGACATCGAGCGCGATCAGCGCAACGTCAGCGCGTTCCAGGATGTGGCCGGTCTTGCCGCCGGGCGCCGCGCACGCGTCCAGCACCCGCTCACCCGGCTGGGCGTCGAGCAGCCGCGCCGCCCACTGCGCGCCGGCATCCTGCACCGACACGTGGCCGGCGTCGAACCCGGGCAGGCTGTGAACCGGCACCGCCTTGTCGAGGGTGACGGCATCCGGGCCGGTTTGACGGGCGGGAAGCCCGGCTTCGGTCAGGCGTTGCAGATACGCCGCCACATCGCCGTGGCGAGCGTTGACGCGCAGGGTGAACGGCGGATGCAGCAGGCTGGCCTCGAGGATGGCTTGCCAGTGCGTCGGTTGCTGGCTTTGCAGTTTGGCGATCCACCAGTCGGGGTGCGACCAGCGCGCCGACGGCTGCGCCTCCGCCAGGGTGTCGAGCTCGGCGCGACGCCGCTGAAAATTGCGCAGCACCGCATTGGCCAGGCCGCGTCGCCAGCCTTCGCCGGCGGCGGTGACGGCGTTGTGCACCACCGCATGCGCCGGCGCGCGGGTGTACGCCAGCTGATACATCGCCACGCGCAGCAGCCAGCCCAGTTGCGGATCGGTCAGCGGACGCTCCAGCAGCGCCGCCAGCCAGACATCCAGCCGGCCCAGTTGACGCAGGCTGCCGTACACGATGTCCTGCAGCGCGCCGCGCTCGCCCGGCGTCTCCAGTTGCTGCACGCGCTGCGGCAACACCTGGTGCAGCGCCGCACCGGCGAGCACGTCTTCGAGCACGTCGGCCGCCAGTTTCTGCAGCTTACGCATGGGGGAGAGGGGCCTGCCTGGTGGGTTGACTCACGGAATTCCAGCCGCAACGATGAGCGGCGGATGATAGCAGGGTGGTCTGGATGCCGCGTTGGATTAAAACAACAGCGGATCCACGTCCAGCGACCAGCGCGCCACCCGCGGTTTGATCGCTTCCAGCAGCGGCCGCCAGTCGCGCACGCAGGCCTGCAAAGCCTGGCGCGAGGCTGATTGAATCAGCAATTGCGCGCGCTCCAGATGGGCCACGCGCGCCATCGGCGCGGGCACGGCGGTGAAGACGCCGACCTGCGGATGCGCGGGCGCTACGCGGGCGGCCTGTTGTAAAAAAGCCAAGGCCGCCGCCATCGTCGGCGCTTCGGCGCGCAGCAACACCTGGCGGGTGTAGGGCGGCAGGTCGAGCTGCTTGCGCTCGGCCAGCAGCGCGCGCGCGTAGCCGGGGTAATCGTGGCGTTGCAGATAGCGGAACAGCGGATGATCCGGGAAGGCCGTCTGGATCAGCACGCGGCCGGGTTTGTCGGCGCGGCCGGCGCGGCCGGCCACCTGCATCAGCTGGGCGAACAGGCGCTCGGTGGCGCGGAAATCCGGGCTGTAGAGCGCGCCGTCGGTGTCGAGAATCAGCGCCAGCGTCACGTTGGGGAAATCGTGGCCTTTGGCCAGCATCTGGGTCCCGGCCAGGATGTCGACTTCGCCGCCATGCACCGCTTCGCCGAGTTCGGCCCAGGCCCGCGGACGCATGCTGTCGCGATCGATGCGGCGGATGCGCGCGCCGGGCAGCGCGGCGGTCAGCGTTTCTTCCAGCCGCTGGGTGCCCTGGCCGAGCGCCTTGAGATCGGGGTTGCCGCAACTCGGGCATTCGACCGGAATGCGCGTCTCATATCCGCAGTGGTGACACTTCAGGCGGCGGGCGGATTGATGCAGCACCAGCCGCGCCGAACAGGCGGGGCAGGGCGCCACCCAGGCGCAGCCCGGGCAATACAGTGCCGGCGCATAGCCGCGCCGGTTAAGAAACACCAGGCTTTGTTCGCCGCGCGTGAGCGTGTCAGTGAGCGCTTGCAACGCCGGGCGCGTCAGGCCGTTTTCGACCGGGAGATGACGCAGGTCGACGAGCTCGATTGCGGGCAGTTGCGCCTGACTGATCGCACGCTGCTTCAGCTCGGCTCAGCTGATAGCGGCCGTTGAGGGCCTGCGCGTAGCTTTCCAGCGACGGCGTGGCGGAGCCGAGCACCACCGGCACCCCGGCGTGCTGGCCACGCGCGATCGCCACGTCGCGCGCCGAATAGCGCAGGCCGTCCTGCTGCTTGAACGACAGGTCGTGCTCTTCGTCGACCACGATCAGCCCCAGTCGCGGCAGCGGTGCGAACACCGCCAGCCGGGTACCGAGCAGCAGGTCGCACGCGGGCGCCGCCAGCCAGTTTTCGGTGCGCGCGCCTTCGCTCAATCCGCTGTGCAGGGTGGCAATGCGGCGGCCGGGAAAGCGGCGGCGGAAATGCTGTTCCAGCTGCGGGGTGAGCGAGATTTCGGGGATCAGCACCAGCGCTTGCCGGCCTTGTGCCAGCACCGCGTCGATCAGGCGCAGATACAGCTCGGTTTTGCCGCTGCCGGTCACGCCATGGACCAGATGGACACCGAATGCGCCGAGCGCGGGCAGGAGTCGGTCGAGGACCGCTTGCTGTTCCGGCGTGGCCAGCGGGGCAGGGGCGGTTGCGGGGGGCGTTGCCGAAGCGGGCGGCAGCCGCGCCCACTCCGCCCAGCCGGCGGCGACCAGCGCGGCGGCATGGCGGGTCTGCTTCTGCTGGCGCAGCGACTCGCGCGAGTGCGGCGCGAGTGTCAGCGCGTCGAGCAGGCTGCGCTGCGCCTTGGCACGGGCAGGGAGCTCCGCGGTGCGCCCGGCCTCCGTCACCGCCAGCCAGGGGGTGGCCTCAACAAACGGCGCGGTGTTTTTCAGGCGGGGCGGCAGGGTGGCGAGCAGGACGGCGCCGAGGGCATAGTGGTAATAATCCGCGCAGAATTGCGCCAGCCGCAGGATATCGGACGTCAGCGCGGGGCGGTCGTCCAGCACGCGGATGACGTCGCGCAGTTTGCCGGGATCGATCGCGCTGCTGCTCGCCACCCCCAGCACCACACCGATCTGCGAGGTGCGGCCAAACGGCACTTCGACCAGACGTGCCCACTGGCAGGGAGACGCCATCGTCCGCCAGGCGATAGTCGAACAGCCGTTGAAGCGGCGTATCAAGCGCGACCTGGGCAATAAGCGGCATCACTTAGCCGCCAATCTTGGCTGGCAATCGGGGAAAGTTTGCTAAGTGGCTGTTCAACAAGTCTTATTCCGTCTTGTTCACGCAAACTGTGGATAATTGTGTGGGTGATTTGTGTCGACTGCCCCTGATCGCCCGTATTCAGGCGGGGTAGCACGACAGGCTAAAAAGTATGCAAACCTGGAAATTGTTATTTTTCATTGACTTACAAACATTGCGCGGCTGTCAAGCAATAGTCACAAAAAAAGTTCCCTTGCGCCAAATTTGTGCATAAGTGAACGCTTCTGTTATCGCTGACACCGCCGGCTGCGCGGCTTTTTGCCACGCAACCTGTTGTTTCGTCACGCTTTATTGCTGCTGGATCCCGGCGATCAGCCAGCCGCCCTGGCCACTGGCCGGTTTGCTGAGGTGCCAGACCTCGTCGAGCGCGACCGGCGCGGCGTCCGCGTCTTCGCGCACCAGGCCGGTGAACCGCACGCTGACGATGTGGCGATTGCCTTCGTCGATCGCTTCCAGCACTTCGGCGTCGAGCGTCATGACGTCGGTGGTTTGCCTGGCGTCGCCGCGTTCGGCCAGCTGCATGCTGATTTCAGCGAAGATTTCGGGCGCGGTGAAGGCGCGGATATCGTCCAGATTGCGGGCGTCGAACGCGGCCTGCAGGCGGATGAAATTGAGCTTGGCTTCGCGCGCGAAGGCGGCGGCGTCGAAACCGGGCGGGAAAGCGCTTACGCTGCCGCCGCCCAGCGCGGCGGGCGTCTGGTCGAACGCCACCGGTGCTGCCTGCGGCATCCCGGCGTATTGCATTGCCGGCGCATTGCGGCGCATCACCCAGCGGAACAGCATGAACGCCGCCAGCGCCAGCAGCAGGATCATCATGAAATTGGCCATGCCCTCACCCATCCCCAGGTGCGAGAACAGCGCCGCCAGGCCCAGGCCGGCGGCCAGCCCGGCGATCGGACCCATCCAGGCATTTTTCTTCGGTGCCGTGGTGGGCGCTGCCCCCTGCTGCTGGCGCTGCGGAGTGGGGGCGGCGTCCTGTTTGGCGGGCGCGCTGCGCTGCATGCCGAAGGATTTGCCGCCGCCGAAGCGTTTGGCTTCGGCCTGATCCATGACCAAACCGAAACTGAGGAAAACGGCAAACAGGCTGATCAAAATATGTTTCATGGTGGATCCTGAATAGAACAGATGAGTTGGGGTGGTATCGGGTGAAAAAGTTCGCGCTTACGCACGAATCGCACGGCTCTGGCTATGCACCGCCTCGACCAGCACGCCGACTTTTTCGGGATCGGTGAACTGCGATATGCCGTGGCCGAGGTTGAACACGTGGCCGGGGTGGTTGCCGTAGCCGTTGAGGATCTGCGCCACCTCGCTGCGGATGGCTGTCCGGCGTGCCGTGCAGCGCGCTGGGGTCGAGGTTGCCTTGCAGCGCCACCTTGCCGTCGACGCGGCGGCGTGCTTCGCCGATGTCGGTGCTCCAGTCCAGCCCGACGGCGTCGGCGCCGATGCCGGCGATCGCTTCCAGCCAGTTGCCGCCGCCCTTGGTGAAGACGATGCTGGGCACGCGGCGGCCGTCGCGTTCCTTGATCAGCCCGGCGACGATGCGCTCCATGTAGGCGAGCGAGAATTCCTGGTACGCGTGCGGGGTGAGGCTGCCGCCCCAGGAATCGAAAATCATCACCGCCTGCGCGCCGGCCTCGATCTGCGCGTTGAGGTAGTCGGTCACCGCCCGGGTGTTCACTTCCAGAATGCGGTGCAGCAGGTCGGGGCGGCTGTACAGCATGGTCTTGATGTGGCGGTAATCGTCGGAGCCGCCGCCTTCGATCATGTAGCACGCCAGCGTGTAGGGGCTGCCGGAAAAGCCGATCAGCGGCACCGAGCCGTCGAGCGCGCGGCGGATGCTTTTGACCGCATCCATCACATAGCCGAGCTTGTCGGTGGGATCGGGTGCAGTGAGGTCACGGATTTCCCATTCGTCGCGCAGCGGGCGCTCGAAGCGCGGGCCTTCGCCCTGCGCGAAATAGAGGCCCAGGCCCATCGCGTCGGGCACGGTGAGAATGTCGGAAAACAGGATCGCGGCGTCGAGCGGATAGCGCGCCAGCGGTTGCAGCGTCACTTCGGTCGCCAGGTCGGGCGTCTTGCACAGCGTCAGAAAGTCGCCGGCGCGCGCGCGGGTGGCGTTGTATTCCGGCAGGTAGCGCCCGGCCTGGCGCATCAGCCAGAGCGGGGTGTAATCAGTGGGCTGGCGCTGCAGCGCGCGCAGAAAGGTATCGTTCTTGAGGGCGGACATGAAGCGGGCCGTGAAGCAAAGCCCGGATTCTATCAGCTTGCCTCACACATCCAGATTCCGCACCCCCAGCGCATTCATCTCGATGAAGTTGCGGCGTGGCTCGACCTCATCCCCCATCAGCGTGGTGAAAATCTGGTCGGCCGAAATGGCGTCCTCGATCTGCACTTTCATCAGGCGGCGCACTTTGGGATCCATGGTGGTTTCCCACAGCTGCGCGGGGTTCATTTCGCCCAGACCCTTGTAGCGCTGGATGCTCATGCCGCGTTTGACTTCGTCGAGCAGCCAGTCCATCGCTTCGCGGAAGCTTTGCACCGGCGCTTCCTTCTCGCCGCGCTTGGCACGGGCGCCGAGGCCGATCAGGTCGCGCAGCAGGTCGCCGACCTTGACCAGCTGGTTGTAGTCACCGGATTCGAGCAGGTCGGCTTCGAGGAAGTTGACGTGCTTGTTGCCGTGGGCGTGGCGGGTGATACGCAGGCGGTGGCTGTCGGTCTCGCTGATGTATTCGGCGGCGACTTCGAATTTTTGCGCATCGAGCGCCGCACCCAGGCTGGCTTCGGCGAGCATGGCGGCACCGCTGTCGGCCAGGCTCAGACGCGGGATGCGCATCAGGGCCTGCAACACGTCTTCCGGCAGCAAGCGCGCCAGACGATCGCTCACGGCTTCGGCGAGGAAGTACTCGCGCGCCAGCGCTTCGAGCGCGTCGCCGACGATCGGCATGGCGCCATCCATCGGCGTCAGTTCGGCGTCTTTCATCGCCTCGGCCATCAGGTGTTCCTTGAGCGCATGCTCGTCCTTGATGTAGCGCTCGCTGCGGCCATGCTTGACCTTGTACAGCGGCGGCTGGGCGATGTAGATGTGGCCGCGCTCGACCAGTTCGGGCATCTGACGGTAGAAGAAGGTCAGCAGCAGGGTGCGGATGTGGGCGCCGTCGACGTCGGCGTCGGTCATGATGATGATGCGGTGGTAGCGCAGCTTGTCCGGGTTGTAGTCGTCCTTGCCGATGCTGGTGCCGAGCGCGGTGATCAGGGTGGCGATTTCCTGGCTGCTGATGACCTTGTCGAAACGCGCGCGCTCGACGTTGAGAATCTTGCCTTTCAGCGGCAGGATCGCCTGGAATTTACGGTCGCGGCCCTGCTTGGCGGAGCCGCCGGCGGAATCGCCCTCGACCAGATAGATTTCGCACAGCGCCGGGTCTTTTTCCTGGCAGTCGGCCAGCTTGCCGGGCAGGCCGAGGCCGTCCATGATGCCTTTGCGGCGGGTGATCTCGCGTGCCTTGCGCGCAGCTTCGCGGGCGCGCGCGGCGTCGACGATCTTGGCGCACAGCAGTTTGGCGTCGTTGGGGTTTTCGAGCAGGAATTCGGCCAGCTTCTGGCCGACGACTTCCTGCACCACCGGCTGCACTTCGCTCGACACCAGCTTGTCCTTGGTCTGCGAGGAAAACTTGGGCTCGGGCACTTTCACCGACAGCACGCAGGTGAGGCCTTCGCGCATGTCGTCGCCGGTGGTTTCGACCTTGGCCTTCTTGGCCACCTCGTTTTCATCGATGTACTTGTTCAGCACCCGCGTCATCGCCATGCGCAAGCCGGTCAGGTGGGTGCCGCCATCGCGCTGCGGGATGTTGTTGGTGAAGCACTGCACGGATTCGGAATAGCTGTCGTTCCACTGCATCGCAACTTCGACGGTCATGCCATCCTTTTCGCCGACGGCCTGGAAAATCTTCGGGTGCAGCGGATTCTTGAGGCGGCTGACGTATTCGACGAAGCCTTTTACGCCACCCGAATGCGCGAAGTTTTCGGTCTTGCCGTCACGGTGGTCGATCAGTTCGATCTTGACGCCGTTGTTGAGGAAGGACAGTTCGCGGATGCGCTTGGCGAGGATGTCGAAGTGATACACGACCTGACCGACGCCGAAGATTTCCTCGTCGGCCAGAAAATGGACTTCGGTGCCGCGGCCTTCGGTGTCGCCGACGATCTGCATCGGCGAGACTTCAACGCCATTCTGGATTTCGATCGGTCGATCCAGGACTTTGCCCTGGTTGAAAGTCATCGCGTATTTCTTGCCGTCGCGACGCACGATCAGCTTGAGCCACTTCGACAGGCCGTTGACGCACGATACGCCGACGCCGTGCAGACCGCCCGACACCTTGTAGCTGTTCTGGTTGAACTTGCCGCCGGCGTGCAGCACGGTCATCACGATTTCGGCCGCGCTGCGCTTGGGCTCGTGCTTGTCGTCGAACTTGATGCCGACCGGAATGCCGCGCCCGTTGTCGGTGATCGAGATCGAATTGTCGGGGTGGATCATGACCTTGATGTCGTCGCACCAGCCCGCCAGCGCTTCGTCGATCGCGTTGTCCAGCACCTCGAACACCATGTGGTGCAGGCCGGTGCCGTCGGAGGTGTCGCCGATGTACATGCCGGGGCGCTTGCGCACCGCCTCCAGACCTTCCAGTTGCTGGATGCTGTCTTCGTCGTAACCGCCGTTCATGTCACCGGGGCTTGCGTTGTCTGGCTTGTCGCTCATGGTGCTCTCTTCCGAAAAATGCGTTTCGCCCGGCGGGCGGTTGAGACTGTTTGCTGAATGCTGCGGCGTGCTTGAATGCGCCTGATATCAATTCGCTGGACTTAAATCCGCATCGGCATGACGACGTATTTGAAGCCTGCCTCGCCTTCGCTGGTCAACAGCATGCTGCTGTTGGCGTCGCCCATCGACAGCGTGATTTCATCGGTATTGACCGCGCCGAGACCGTCGAGCAGGTAGGTGACGTTGAAGCCCATGTCCAGCGGTTCGCCGCTGTAGCTGACTTCGATTTCATCGGCCGCTTCTTCCTGTTCGTTGTTGTTGCAGACGATGCCCAGGGTGTTGTCGCTCATCACCAGACGCACACCGCGGAATTTCTCGTTCGACAGAATCGCGGCACGCTGCAATGCCTGGATCACGGTCTGACGATTGGCCTTGAGATGGCGCGGCTGGTTGACCGGGATCACGCGCTGGTAATCGGGGAATTTGCCGTCGACCACCTTGGTCACCAGTTCGGTGCCGGGCAGGGTGATGGTGACCTGGTTGGCACCGATGCGCAGTTCGACCGGATCGTCGACATCGCCCAGCAGTTTGGACAGTTCGACCACGGTCTTGCGCGGGATGATGACCTCGCGCGTTTCCGCCGCGGTATCCAGGGTGGTTTCGGCGTAGCTGAGACGATGACCGTCGGTGGCCACGACGCGCAATTGCGTGCCGTCCAGCACCAGCAGCATGCCGTTGAGGTAGTAACGAATGTCCTGGCTGGCCATGGCGAACTGCACCAGTTGCAGCTGACGCTTCAAGGTTTTTTGCGGCAGGCGGATCGCTTCGCCCAGCCCGGCGCCGGTCTCGACCCGCGGGAAATCCGCCGCCGGCAGGGTTTGCAGGGTGAAACGCGACTTGCCGGCGCTCACCACGACCTGGCTGTCCTTGCTGTCGAGCTTGAGCTTGGCGGCGTCGGGCAGCGCACGCACGATGTCGAACAGTTTGCGGGCAGCAATGGTGATGGCGAAGTCTTCACCGGCCTGGACGTCCAGCTGGGTGCTGATCTGCAATTCCAGATCGGTCGCCAGCAAGGTCAGCTTGCCGCCCTTTTTCTCCAGCAGCAGATTGGACAAAATGGGCAGGGTATGACGCCGTTCTACCACCCCAACCACAGCAGTGAGAGCAGTCAGCAGTGCGTTGCGTTCGCTTTGTACTAATAGCATTTATATATTCCTGAGAATCATAATAAAGGCAGCCTAAAACTGGGGATAAGCCCGATTACCCAATCAAAACAATCTGTTGTTGTCGTTTTTGGGGTGTGGGTAAAGTCGGGGTTGTGCGGGAGAGATGGGGATGGTTTTTCCCTATCGCTCTCATGACCCGCTTTATCCACATTTCGTCCTCAGCCTGTCAGGCTTTGTAATAACACCAAATAATCCCGTCCGATATCGACTTCGGTTTCACGCAACTCGGCCACCTTGCGGCAGGCATGGATCACCGTGGTGTGGTCGCGCCCACCGAACGATTCGCCGATTTCCGGCAGGCTCTGGTTGGTCAGTTCCTTGGCCAGCGCCATGGCGATCTGGCGCGGCCGCGCCAGGTTGCGCGTGCGTTTCTTGGAAAACATGTCGGCGACCTTGATCTTGTAGAAGTCGGCGACGGTTTTCTGGATATTTTCGATCGAGACGATGCGCGAGGTCGAGGCGATCAAATCGCGCAGGGCTTCTTTCACCAGTTCCAGGGTGATCGGTTTTTCATGGAAGCGGGAAAACGCGATCACACGCTTCAGGGAGCCTTCCAGTTCGCGCACGTTGGAGCGCACCTGCTTGGCAATGAAGAAGGCGACGTTTTCATCGAGCTTGGTGTTTTCGGCCTGCGCCTTGGCCAGCAGGATGGCGACCCGCATTTCCAGTTCGGGCGGTTCGACCGCCACCGTCAGGCCCCAGGCGAAACGCGATTTCAGGCGATCGTCCAGCCCGGCAATTTCCTTGGGGAAAGTGTCGCAGGTGATGACGATCTGCTTCTTGTTTTCGATCAGCGAGTTGAACACATAGAAAAACTCTTCCTGGGTGCGGTCTTTCTTGGCCAGGAACTGGATATCGTCGATCAGCAGCAGATCCAGTGACATGTAGCGGCGCTTCAGGTCGTCGAACTGCTTGTTCAGATACGCCTTGACCACGTCGTCGACGTAATCGTTGGCGTGGATATAGCTGATACGCGCGTCGGGGTTGGCTTGCCGCACGGTGTTGCCGATCGCTTGCAGCAGGTGGGTTTTGCCCAGTCCCACCCCGCCGTAGACGAACAGCGGGTTGTACGCCACGCCCGGGTTGTGGGAAATTTGCAGTGCGGCCGCGCGCGCCAGCTGGTTGGCACGACCCGAGACGAAGTTGTCAAAGGTAAAACCGGGATTGATGCGCATGCCCATCTGCGCAGCGGGCGCGGGGCTGGCGGGGGTGCCACGAATCGCGGCAGGCTGGGCCGTTGCAGCGTGTGTCTGCGGGACAGCGGTTTTTTTGCCGAGCGAATAGGTGATCGAAACCGGATTGGCGTAAAACTCCTGCGCCCAGCTATCGATATGTTCGGCAAATTTTTCACGCACCCAGTCCATCACGAAATGATTGGGCGCCAGGATGCGTACCTCACCGCCCGCGTCGTCGAACACCAGGGGTTTGATCCATGTGCTGAATTGCTGCTGGGTCAGATTGGCGCGAAAGCGCTCTTGGCAAAGGTCCCAGAAGGAATCCATAGTCGAGTGGGGGGGAGCGGAAAGCTGCATGGGATTTGAAGGCGAATCTTACTCTGCTTTGATGAGGTTATCCACAGGCGGGATGGGACGCCACAGAGCGGGGTGCGTTGCGGCGCCGGGCGTGCCGAGCTTGACATGCCCCCCGATGGACGGGTCTAATACGCGGTTTTTCAACACATTTTTTAGTTTGGTTGTCCCGCCCGCGCGGGACAGGGCCGGCGTCAAACCGGACCAGACAGGAAAGGACCCGCCATGAAACGTACTTATCAGCCCTCTACCGTCCGTCGCAAGCGTACCCACGGTTTCCGCGCCCGCATGAAAACCAAGGCCGGCCGTAACGTGATCAATGCCCGTCGCGCCAAAGGCCGCACACGTCTGGCTGTCTAATCGACACGCATTCCGAGACCACGGCCACCCAAAAAATGGGAGCCGTGCGCTTCCACGACGCGCGGCTGGTCGACAAGGCCGACTTCGATCGGGTGTTTGCGGAGAACCAGCGCGCCCGCACCGATTACGTGATGGTGATGGCACGCCCCAACCAGGTGGGCTATCCGCGCCTCGGCATGATCGTCGCCAAGCGCCTGCTGGCGCGCGCGGTGGATCGCAACCGCGTCAAGCGCTGCACGCGCGAGAGCTTTCGTCAGGTTTTGCAGGATCTGCCGGCGTGTGACTTCGTCGTACGCTTGATTGCCAAGCCGCTTCCCGGTGACGAGGCCCGTGATTTGTCACGTACCTTTAAACGGGCCGGCCAGCGTGCCATGGCAAAATGGCACCCCATTCCGGCGGGCGAATCCGCGCCGGAACCCTCCTCCAACTAAACGCGTCCCGTCCCATGGATAACCAGCGGCTGATTCTTTTTATTGTCTTTTCCTTCTCGCTCCTGTTGTTGTGGGAAGCCTGGCAGGACAAAAACGCCCCCGCTCCGGTTGCGCCGACGACAGCCAGCGCGCCCGCCGGTCAGGCGCCCACGCCCAGTCAGACCCTGAATGCGCCCGCCGCCGCGCCGGTGCAGACGGCCGGGTTCGCCCAAGGTCAGCGTGCGGTGGTGGAAACCGACGTGCTGCGCGCGACCATCGACGCCAACGGCGGCGACCTGCGCCAACTGCAACTGCTGCCGTATCGCGAGACGGAAGACAAGAATCAGGTTTTCACCCTGTTCGAAGACAGCCCGACCACGCCCTATCTGGCGCAAAGCGGTCTGGTCGGCAAAGGCTTGCCCACCCATCGCAGCGTGTTCCAGCTCAAGCCCGGCGGCTTCCGTCTGGCGGACGGCGCAGCGCAGATGGAAGTCCCGCTGGTGTGGGAAGACCCTGCCACCGGTGTGCGCGTTGAAAAGACCTATATCTTCAAACGTGGCAGCTACCAGATCGACGTCAAGACCCGCGTCATCAACAACAGTGCCGAGCCACTCGACCTGACCCCGTACTACCAGTTCACCCGCCACGGTGAAGCGCCGCGCGGCTCGACCTTCTTCCTGCCGACCTATACCGGCGCGGCGGTTTACACCGACGCCAAGAAATTCCAGAAAATCGCGTTCAAGGATATCCAGGAGGGCAAGGCGGATTTCGAGAAAACCGCCAGCGACGGCTGGGTCGGGATGCTGCAGCACCATTTCGTTTCGGCCTGGCTGCCACAAGGCAGTGCCAAGCGCGAGTTTTACACCCGGGCACAAGGCGATGGTCTTTACACCGCTGGCGTGATTCAGGCCGAAGGCATGCTGGCGCCCGGGCAGGAAAAGACCTTCACTGTGCCGCTGTATGCCGGACCGCAAACCCAGGCCGTGCTGGAAAAAACCGCGCCCGGGCTGGACCTGTCGCGCGACTACGGCTGGTTGACGCCGCTCGCCTATCCCATCTTCTGGGCACTGGAAAAAATCGAGCGCATCGTCGGCAACTGGGGCTGGGCCATCATCATCCTGACCATTTTCCTCAAGCTGGCGCTGTATCCGCTGTCGGCGGCGGGCTACAAGTCGATGGCCAAGATGAAGAAACTGACGCCGCGTCTGCAAAAGCTGAAAGAGACCTACGGCGACGACCGCGCCAAGCTGCATCAGGCGATGGCCGAAATGTACAAGACCGAGAAGATCAATCCGCTCGGTGGCTGCCTGCCGATCCTGATCCAGATTCCGGTGTTCATCGCGCTTTACTGGGTGCTGCTCGCCGCTGTCGAAATGCGCGGCGCGCCGTGGATCGGCTGGATCACCGACCTCACCGCGCCCGATCCGTGGTTCATCCTGCCCATCATCATGGGCGTGACCTCGATCCTGCAGGTGAAGCTGAACCCGCAGCCGATGGATCCGATGCAGGCGAAGATCATGATGATCATGCCGGTTGCATTCACCGTCATGTTCGTGTTCTTCCCCGCCGGCCTGGTGCTCTACTGGGTGGTCAACAACATCCTGTCGATCGCGCAGCAGTGGATGATCAACAGGCAGGTCGAGGGCGCGGCGGCACGCTAGTGCGCAACCCGGCCTGCGGCCGGGTGCGGGTCAGGCTGGAATGCGGTAATTGTCCTGGGTAAACAGGTCGATGCCGCATTCCAGTTTTTCGATCCAGTCGAGAAACGCGTTGATCGCTTCCTTGCCCTTGAAGTAGCAGCCATGCTGCGGCACCAGGTAATCCATGTCCAGCCCGCGCGCCATGTTGGCCCACAGGCGGCAGGCCTTGTTTGAAACCATGTAGCGGCGATGAAAGCCTTCCATCGTGTGAATGTGTTCCTGGAACGCCTTCGCCGTGGTGATGGGTTTTTCGACCTGGTCGTGATGCACGAGCGAGGCGCCCATGTCGCCGGAAAACAGCACCTTGGCCTTCTCGTCGTAGAAATGGAAATTGCCCTCGGAGTGCAGAAAGTGCGCGGGCAGGATCAGCATCCGCGTGTCCTTGAGCGGCAGCACCATGCCCTTGTCCGGCACCCCGACGATGCGGCCGACGCTGCGATCCTGGGTGGTGAAATGCGGCACGAAACGATCCCACAGGCTCGACACATACAGCGTCGCATCGGTGCCGAACAGCCACTTGTTCAGCGAAGCCACGATGTCGGGATCCTGGTGCGACGCCAGGATGTATTTCAGCCGCTTGTACGGAAAATAGCGCCCCATCGCCATCAGCAGGGCGTTGTAGGTCATGTTGCCGGCCGGGTCGATCAGCGTGCCTTCGCCGTCCGAAACGACCAGAAACTGGTTCGCCTGAACCGCGTCGCTTTTGTCGTCGTCCACCAGGTCGTTGAACAAAAGACAGATGTGCTTGCCGTCGTTGTAGAGTTCGATCGCCACTTTTAATGCCCTATTAAAGATAAACAATTCTTTATATCGACTGAAAGGGGGCTGACTTTAGGGGGCCGCTGGCAGGACAGGCGCTAAAATCTGGCTTCCATTTATTCGGGCGGACGAATGCCGTTCCGCCATGCGCCGTTGATGTCACTTCTCGCCATACAGACAGCCGACCTGATCGCCGCCATCGCCACCGCACCCGGACGCGGCGGCGTCGGGGTGGTGCGGGTGTCGGGAGCGGATGTGGCGCCGCTGGCACGGGCGATCCTTGGGCGCGTGCCCGCACCGCGACACGCGACCTTTACCCGCTTCCTCGATGCCGACGGCGCGGCGATAGACGAGGGCATCGCGCTGCTGTTCGCCGCGCCGCATTCGTTCACCGGCGAAGCCGTGCTGGAACTGCAGGGTCACGGCGGGCCGGTGGTGCTGAACCTGGTTCTGCAGCGCTGCATCGAGCTGGGTGCGCGGCTGGCGCAGCCGGGCGAGTTCACCCGGCGCGCGTATCTCAACGGCAAGCTCGATCTGGCGCAGGCGGAGGCGGTGGCGGATCTGATCGACGCGGCCTCGACCGAGGCGGCGCGTTCGGCGGTGCGTTCGCTGTCCGGCGCGTTTTCGCTGCGGGTGAACGAGTTGCTGGAAGGCCTGACGCGGCTGCGCATGCTGGTGGAGGCGACGCTGGATTTTCCCGAGGAAGAGATCGATTTTCTGCGCGACGCGGATGCGTTCGGGCGGCTGGATGCGATCGAGGCGGCGCTGGAGAGTGTGCGCTCACAGGCGCGGCAGGGCGCGCTGCTGCGAGAGGGGCTGACGGTGGTGCTGATCGGCCAGCCGAACGTGGGCAAGTCGAGCCTGCTCAACCGGCTGGCCGGGTTCGAGGCGGCGATCGTGACCGAGATTGCCGGGACGACGCGCGATACGGTGCGCGAGGCGATCCAGATTCAGGGGGTGCCGCTGCACATCATCGATACCGCCGGCCTGCGCGAGACCGACGACGCGGTGGAAAAAATCGGCATCGCGCGCACCTGGGCGGCGCTGGAGAACGCTGACGTGGCGCTGCTGCTGGTGGATGCGGCGCACGGCGTGGGCGCCGACGAGACGGCGATTCTGGCGCGGCTGCCTGCGGTGACGCGGCTGACTATCCACAACAAGATCGATGCGACGGGCGAGGCGCCGCGCGCAACGGATGACGCGGTGTGGCTGTCGGCCAAGACCGGCGCCGGGGTGGAGCTGCTGCGCGACAAGCTGCTGGCGGCGGCGGGCTGGCAGGCGGCGGGCGAAGGCGCGTTCATGGCGCGGGCGCGTCATCTCGACGCCTTGTCGCGTGCGGCGACGCATGTGGCGGCGGCGCGCGAGGCGGCGGCGCAACTGGAGTTGTTGGCCGAGGAGCTGCGGCTGGCGCAGGCGGCGCTGGCGGAGATCACCGGCGAGTTCAGCGCCGACGATTTGCTCGGCGAAATCTTCAGCAAGTTCTGTATCGGCAAGTAGCCATGCTGACCTGGCGCGAGATCTTCCGGCAAATCGCCGCGCATCGCGGGCGTCTGCTGCAGGCCAATCTGATCGCCCTGCTGGCGGTGGTGGCGGCGGTGCCGGTGCCGCTGCTGTTGCCGCTGATGGTGGACGAGGTGTTGCTGCACCATCCGGGCGCCTTCGTCGCGGCCATCGCCGCCTGGACGCCGGCAGCGTGGCACGGGCCGGTGCTGTTCATCGGCGCTGCGCTGCTGCTGTCGTTGGCGCTGCGGCTGGCCTACGATCGCTGCTCAACGTGTGGCAGGGGCGCACCTTCTCGCTGCTGGCGAAGGAGGTGGTGTACACGATCCGGGTGCGGATGCTGAACCGGCTGTCGAGGATTGCGCTGTCGGAATTCGAGACGGTGGGCTCGGGGCGGGTGACCTCGCATTTCGTCACCGACCTCAATGCGATCGACAGCTTTCCTCGGCGCGTCGATTTCCGGCCTGGTGGTGTCGGTGCTGACGCTGATCGGGGTGGCGGCGGTGCTGTTCTGGATGCACTGGCAGCTGGCCTTGTTCATCCTGCTGCTGAATCCGCTGGTGATCCTGTTTTCGACCCGGCTCGGCAAGCGGGTGAAGGATCTGAAAAAGCACGAGAACCGCGCCTTCGAGGTGTTTCAGGAGGCGCTCGCCGAAACCCTGGATGCGCTGACGCAGATCCGCGCGATGAACCGCGAGCGGCATTACCTGGCGCGGGTGGCGGACAAGGCGGCCGACATTCGCCGGCATGCGGCTGCATTTGCCTGGAAGTCGGACGCAATGAGCCGGGTGTCGTTCTTTGTGTTCCTCGCCGGCTTCGATGCCTTCCGCGCGCTGGCGATGCTGATGGTGGTGTTCTCGGACCTCAGCATCGGCGAGATGCTGGCGGTGTTCGGCTACCTGTGGTTCATGATGACGCCGGTGCAGGAGCTGGTGAATCTGCAATACGCCGGCTATGCCGCCCATGCGGCGCTGGGGCGGATCAACGCCTTGCTGGGGATGCAGGACGAGCCGCAGCATCCGGCCATGCGCAATCCCTTTGCCGCCGCGCCCACCGTCGGCATCACGCTCGATCACGTCAGCTTCGCTTATGCGGATGGCGAGACGGTGCTGGACGACGTCAGCCTGGTCATCGCGCCGGGGGAAAAGGTGGCGCTGGTGGGCGCGTCGGGCGGCGGCAAGTCGACCCTGGTGCAGGCGTTGCTGGGGCTGTATCCGGTGCGTGCGGGGCGGATCCTGTACGGCGATGCCGATGTCGCCGAAACCGGCTGGGAAACGGTGCGCGAACACGTCGGCGTGGTGCTGCAGCATCCGGTGCTGTTCAACGACAGCGTGCGCGCCAACCTCACGCTGGGGCGCGATGCCGATGACGCCACGCTGTGGCAGGCGCTGGACATCGCGCAATTGAAGGACATCATTGCCGCGCTGCCGCATGGACTGGATACCGAAGTGGGACGGCAGGGCGTGCGTCTGTCGGGCGGGCAGCGGCAACGCCTGGCGATCGCGCGGATGATCGTCGCCCACCCCAAAGTCGTCATCCTCGACGAAGCCACCTCGGCGCTCGACAGCGACACCGAGCGACGGCTGCATCGGGCGATGCACGCGTTTCTCGCCGGGCGCACCACGCTCATCATCGCGCACCGGCTGTCCGCGGTGCGCGAGGCGGATCGCATCCTGGTGTTCGAGAATGGCCGCGTGGTGGAAGAAGGCGGCCACGACGAACTGATCGAGCGCGGCGGCCTGTATCGCAAGCTGTATCACCCGGCGTGAGCCGTTGCCCCACCCGCGCGCGAAGCTGCTAGAGTTCAGCTTCCCTCTACTCATTCGAAAGGAAACGCCATGAACCGTACCCTCCTGACCGCATCGGCACTGTTGCTAGCCCTGAGCCTGGGTGGCTGTGGCGGCGACGAGACGGTCGTCAAAAATGTGTCCCAGCAATCCACCGGACAACAGTTGCTCAGCCTGAAGGAGGCGCTGGACAAGGGCATCATCACGCAGGATCAGTACGAAGAGCAGAAGGAAGTCATCCTGAAAAACAGCAAGTAGTGCGGCGCCAGCGCGGCTCTGATGGGTCGCCTGCCGCAGCCGCCGATGGGCTCCGTCTTCCCGTGAAGGCGGTTCAGTCGGCGGCCTGTTTCAGGAATCGCTGAAAAATCAGAGTTTTCTGATATACTTCGCAGAGTTGTGCATACAGCAGTGGGCAGGCGATGTGTTAGCCGCCGTGCCTCGGGACTGTTCTCACAGCCCCATCGTCTTCGACCTCTCTATTGTGCCGCCGGTTATTTTTTGCAACCGGCAGTGACAAGTCTTGTGGTTGGCGCCGATGTGATCGACGCGACCCGTGGGCGTTCAGGGATTCATCCCTTACAAACGCCGCTTCATATCCGGTTCGTATATTTGACCTGCCTGGTTTCGGGTGGGTCTGGATAGCGCGTTTGTGGCCAAGTGCCGGTGCGCTCATTAAAAGGTTAGTCATGCAATTTTCCGAACTGGGACTTGATCCCCTCATCCTCAACGCCGTGACCGCTTCCGGTTACGAAACCGCGACGCCGGTGCAGCAGCAGGCGATTCCCGCTGCGATCACCGGGCGCGATCTGCTGGTGTCGTCGCACACCGGCAGCGGCAAGACGGCCGCGTTCCTGTTGCCGTCGCTGCAGCGCCTGCAAGCCGAACCCACGATCAAAAGCATGGGCCCGCGAGTGTTAGTGCTTACTCCGACACGTGAGCTCGCGCTGCAGGTCGAAAAGGCCGCGATGACCTATGGTCAGGCGCTGCGCCGTTTCCGCACCGCCTGCCTGGTCGGCGGCGCACCGTATGGTCTGCAGCTCAAGCGTTTGAGCCAGCCGGTTGATATCGTCGTCGCCACGCCGGGTCGTCTGATCGACCACCTGGAGCGCGGCAAGATCGATTTTTCGCGGATCGAAGTGCTGGTGCTGGACGAAGCCGACCGCATGCTGGACATGGGCTTTGTCGACGACATTCAGGCCATCGCCAAGCGTTGCCCGACCGAGCGCCAGACGCTGCTGTTCTCGGCCACGCTCGACGGCGTGGTGGGCAACCTGGCTCGCCAGCTGACCAAGGATGCGCTGCGCATCGAGATCGAAGCGGTTCCCCACAAGGAGGCCAAGATCGAGCAGCGCCTGCTGTACGCCGACAACATGGATCACAAGGCGCGCCTGCTCGACGCACTGCTGCGCGACGCGGACATGACGCAGGCGATCGTGTTCACCTCGACCAAAAAGAGCACCGAAGAAATTTCCGACCTGCTGTCCGACAGCGGTTTCGCCTCCGACGCGCTGCATGGCGACATGCAGCAGGGTCAGCGCAACCGCGCGCTGCAACGCCTGCGCGAAGGCCGCACCAAGGTGCTGGTGGCCACCGACGTCGCCGCACGCGGCATCGACGTGGCGGGCATCAGCCACGTGATCAATTTCGACCTGCCGCGCCAGGCTGAAGATTATGTGCACCGCATCGGCCGTACCGGCCGCGCCGGGCGCACCGGCATCGCGGTGAGCTTTGCCGGGATGCGCGAAGGCGGTCTGGTGAAGAACATCGAGCGTTACACCGGCAACCGGATCGAGGTTCACACCCTGCCGGGACTGGAGCCGACGCAGAAACCGCAGGCGGGTCGTCCGGCTGCCGGCAATGGCCGTCCGCGCAGTGGCAACGGTGGCAATCGCAGCACCGGCGGCTTTGGCGAAAAGCGCAGCTGGGGCGGCGGCGAACGCAGCCACTCGGCGGGTGGCTTCGGCGGAAGCCGTACGGATGGCGCACCGCGTGCCTATGGCGATCGCGCTCCGCGCGCCGACAGCGCCGACAACCGCGATCGCGGCTTCCGTACCGAGCGTCCGCAGGGCGACCGTCCGGTGCGTGACGGCGCGCCGCGCGGCAATCGCTTCGAAGGTGCCGCCCGTGACCATGCGCCGCGCAGCTATGGCGACCACGCGCCGCGTGCCTACGGCGATCGTCCGCCGCGCGAGGGTAACCGCATTGAGGCCGCACCCGCGCCCAAGCCCGATGTCGACGGCAACAGCGTCGAATACTGGAAGAAGCGCGAGCAGGAAGCCAAGGCGCGCGCCCAGCGTCCGCACGGCGACCGTCCGGCACGCGCCGGGCAGCCGGCTCGTGCGGGTCAACCCGCGCGCAGCGGCGCCGGAGCGGGCGAACCGCGCCGCAGCTACGGCAACGACAATCGCGGCGCCGGCGGCAACGCGCGGGTGGGCGTGCGTGGGCGTTTCAAGGATTAAGCCGTCCGCTTGTTGATTGGGCCCATCCGGCCATAAAAAAGGGGTTCCGCAAGGAACCCCTTTTTGTTTGTGCTCGCCGTCATGGCGTCTGTAACTTTACGCTGGCCGCCATCGCCTCGAAATCGGCCAGATTGCGCTGGAAATAGACGATGCCGGGGGCTTCGTATTGCAGGGCGAGGCGGCCCTTGGCGTCGACCATGCCGATCATGACGCGCTCGATCGGCAGGCCGCGTTCGTTCCTGTAGCGGATGTGCAGGCGGACGGCGGGCTGGCCGCCGAGGGTGGCAGGGGTGTTGGAGAGGACTTCCAGGTTCGCGGTGGCGTCGTTGCTCCGCCACTCGGCCAGGGTGAGTTCGGCGAGCTCGTGCGGCAGCATGTCGGCATGGGTGGTGCGCTGGGTGCGCGGCAGTTTGGCGTCGTGCGGCTTGCGATAGATGACGATGGCGTTGAGCGCGGGGCCGTCGCGGGTGATGAAGGTGCCGCTGCTGCTGTCGGTGGACTTGACCCAGCCGAGCGGCAGTTCGACGCTGTAGTCGCTGGTTTTGGTTTCGACGCGGCTGCTGGAATCGACGCGCGCCCAGGGGGTGCAGGCGGCGAGGCTGGCCAGCAGGAGGCCGAGCAAGAAGAATGCGGTGCAGGGTCATGGGGCAAGTGCTTTCAGATAGTGCTCGATATGGCCGCGGTCGGGAGCGTCCGGCGTGAGTTCGAGGTAGCGCTGCAACAGGGGCGCGGCGGCGGCTTTGTCGCCGCGTTTGTACAGCCAGCAGGCCGAGCGCGCGATACGGCGGTGCGAACGACGGGGCGGCGTCCATTGCGCTGCGGTATTCGGTTTCGGCGCGTTCGGGGTCGCCCGCTTCGCCGCGCTGGCGATAGGCTTCGCCCAGGTAATAGGCGGCTTCGGGCGGATATTCGCTGCGGCGTTCGGGGTCGCCCAGCACGAGGATGAGCTGCTTGTAGCGGTAGGCGGCGAGGTCGGCGTCGAGCGAAGCCAGCCGCAACGCGGCGGTGGTGTCGAGGTAGCGTTCGCGCGCAGTTTCGCCGCCGTTCGCGCCCTTGGAAAGCTCGCTGTAGTGGTCGATGCGTTCCTGCAGCTTGGGATGACTGGCAAAAAAGAAGGGTTCGTCGATGTCTGCGGCCTTGATCTCGGCCAGCAGGTGTTCGAAGGTGCGGACCGATTCGCGCGGGTCATAGCCCGCGGCAAGCAGTCGCTGGTAGCCGATTTCGTCTGCCTCGCGTTCGTGCTCCTGCGAGTAGCCGAACATCGACGACAGCGCGACGAGGTCGCCGACCAGCGGCACCCCGAGCATGGCGACGACCAGGGCGAAGGCACTGGCGTTCTTCGCCAGTTCGGCCTGCTGCAGCGCGTGGCGGTGGGTGAAGTGCGCGCCTTCATGCGCCATCACGGTGGCGAGCTGGGCTTCGTTCTGGAAGCGCGCGATCAGTCCGGCGTTCACATAGACGCTGCCGTTGGGCAGGGCGAAGGCGTTGATCTGCTGCGCGTTCAGCAGGTGCACGTGGAGGCGGCCGACGAACTCGGGATAGAGCCGGTCCATGATGCCTTGCAGATAGGCGGTGAGGGCGGGGTCGGCGTTGACCTTGCCGGCGCGCAGCAATGCCCGGTCGAGTTCGCCGGCTTCCTGCCACATGCTGTTTTCCTCGGGCGCGCGTTCGCCGGTGTCGGCGGCGCCGGTCCATGGCAGGACGTCGGCATGAACCGGCGCCGCCAGGGCGCAGATCAGCGCGAGGATCACCCCATGCTTCATCGCGGCCCCGGCCAGGTCTGGTAGAGGTCGCGCATCAGGCTGTCGACGTCGGCCGGGGCGCGGCTATCCATGCTGAGGCTGCTGTCGAAGCTCATCCACAGCACGTCGCCGGTGGTGAGGTCGACGATGCCGGCGGTGATGAAGGATTGTCCGAGCGGCATGACGATGCCGAGCGCCAGTCCGGCGATGAAGGCCGCGCGCCGCCCGCCGGACGAAATGAAGTCCGAGCCGAGCACGATCAGCGCGGCGTCGGCGCCGGTTTGCTCGCGCAGAAACGCCAGGCCGGGGCCGACGGTGTAGTCGAATTCGTTCTTCTTGTGCGCCCAGGCTTCCTGGTCGCCGCGCCCGTACACGAACACCGATTGCGCGACGCGGTCGTACAAGCCGATGTGGGCTTCGAGCTGGTCGGCCAGCAGGGGATCGAGCGTCGGCGCGGGCACCAGTTCGAAGCCGGCTTGCTGCGACAGACGGGTGGCGGCGGCAACGATGTTGTCGCGTGCGGTGGCCTCCCAGTCGGCCATGCGGGTGGGCACGCCGCCCGCCGACAATTCGTATACAAATACTTGCGGTGGCAGCAGCACGATTTTTTTCGGGCGGGCGGCCAGGTTTTGCGTGAGCGCCGGATTGACCGCGCTCATGGCCGCAAGCGCGGGCGTTGCCAGTACACTTGCCGCCATCAGGATCAGCGCGAATAAGGTTCGCATGACGCATCACTCCGAAAAGGGACTTCACCCTATGACAAAGCCGGAAGACGGTCAATCGCCTGCCGGACCGGCATGGCGCTGGGTGAGCGAGCGCGGCCTGCGGCTGGCGACCGGGGAGGACACGCTGGCGCGTTATGCCATGCTCAAAACCTTGAGAATTACCCGAAATAGAAGACATTATCCCGGCAGATGACAGCATATTGCTGATTTTACGCCGCGGCGAGGCGGTTTCGCCGGCATTGCGTCAGATGCTCACCGCAATGCCGGTGGATACGCCCGTTGCCAGCGGAGCACTGCACACCCTTCCGGTTGAATACGGCGGCGCGGCGGGGCCCGACCTGGCCGATCTGGCGCAGCGGGCGGGGATGGATGTGGAAACCTATATATATAGTCATGCTGCGGTGGAGTACACGGTCGCCTTTCTGGGGTTTCAGCCGGGCTTTCCCTACCTGCGCGGCTTGCCTGCCGCGCTGCGCGCGCCGCGCCGGGCGTCGCCGCGGGTGCGGGTGGCGGCCGGCAGCGTGGCGATCGGCGGCGGCTACTGCGGCGATTTATCCGGCCTGCGGCCCCGGCGGCTGGCAGCTGATCGGCCGTACCGACACTGCCTTGTTCGACCCGCAGCGTGCCGCGCCCGCCTTGCTGCTGCCGGGTGACCGGGTACGTTTCGTTCCGGCATGATCGAAGTTCTGCGCGCCGGTCTGTGCGATCTGGTGATGGATCAGGGGCGGCCCGGCTGGGCGCGCTCGGCGTGCCGGCGGGTGGCGCCGCGGATCCGGCCGCACTGGCAACCGCCAACCGGCTGGTGGGAAACGAAGCGGGCGCGGCAGGGCTTGAAATCATTCTGGCGGGACCGGTGCTGCGGTTTCCTGCCGGCGGCGCGGTGGCGCTGACGGGTGCGCGGTTCGACGCCAGCCGCAGCAGCGGCGCAGCGGTGGTGTGGAATCAGACGCTGGTGCTGGCGGCAGGCGAAACGCTGACGCTGGAGCGGGCGCAATCCGGGTGTCGCTGCTGGCTGGCGGTGCGCGGTGGGTTGGCGGTGCCATCGGTGATGGGAAGCAGCAGCACCTTTTTGCCGGCAGGCTTCGGCGGCCAGCAGGGGCGGGCTCTGCAAAAGGGCGATCGCCTGCCGTTCGGCGAAGCGGCGGGTGAGGTGAGGCGGCTGCGTGCCCATCCGCCTGCCCGTCCGCCGGAGAACTGTCTGCGCGTGGTGGCCGGGCCGCAGGCCGGGCAATTCGACGACGGCGGGTTGGCCGCGTTTTTCAGTGCCGCCTATCGGGTGGGGGCGGCATCGGATCGGCGCGGCCTGCGTTTGTCCGGCGCGGCGGTGGCGCATCGCCGGCTTGAGCTGCCGTCACAGGGGGTCTTGCCGGGCGCGATTCAGGTTCCGCCCGACGGCCAGCCGATCATTCTGGGCTGGGATGGTCCGGTAACCGGCGGCTACCCGGTCATCGCCGCGGTGATTGCGGCGGACTGGCCGCGGCTGGCGCAGCTGCAACCGGGCGACGCGGTGCGGTTTGAAACGATCGAAGTCGAAGCGGCGCAGGCACTGGCTGCGACAACAGGGTCAATCGAGGACATGGAGTGATCGAACTGAACGCCGACATCGGCGAAGGCTGCGACGACGCCAGCCTGATGCCGTATCTGGATCGGGTGTCGATCGCCTGCGGCGGTCACGCCGGCGACGCCGCCAGCATGCGCGTCGCCTTGCAGCGGGCGGCCGAACATGGCGTGGCGATGGGGGCGCATCCGAGCTATCCCGACCGCGCGCAGTTTGGCCGCCGCGCGCTGGCGGCCTCGGCCGACGAGGTCGCGGCGTGGGTGACGCAGCAAACCGAGGCGCTGGCTGAACAGGCGGCACGGCTGGGGCTGCGGCTGGCGCACGTCAAGCCGCATGGTGCGCTGTACAACGCGGCCGCGCGCGACGCCGGGGTGGCGCGCGCGATCGCGCGGGCGGTGGCGGCACTGGATCCGGCGCTGATCGTGCTGGGCTTGTCCGGTTCGCAGCTGATCGTCGCCGGACAGGCAGCCGGGTTGGCGGTGCTGAACGAGGCATTCGCTGATCGTCGTTACCAGACCAGCGGCCGCTTGGTTTCACGTGAAACCAGCGGCGCGCTGATCGTCGAGCCGGCTGACGCTGCTGCACAGGCGGCGGCGCTGGCGCACGGGCAGCCCATCCCCGCCCTGGGGGGCGGCCGCATCCGGGTGCAGGCGGATACGCTTTGCCTGCACAGCGACACGCCCGGCGCATTAAATATCGCGCGTGCCGTCCATGCGGCGCTCAATCGCGGATAATCCCGCCCCTGTGCCTTTGAACTGCCCGCCCCATGCCGCTGCTGACTTTTGACCGCCTCGAACTGGCCTATGGCCACCATCCGCTGCTGGACGGCGCTTCCCTGGTGGTGGATGCGGGCGAGCGCATCGGGCTGATCGGCCGCAACGGCACCGGCAAGTCGAGCCTGCTGAAAATCATCGCCGGGATCAACCCGCCGGACGCCGGCGACGTCTGGCGCAAGCCCGCGCTGAAATTGGCCTATGTGCCGCAGGAGCCGCAATTTCAGCCCGGCCATACGGTGTTCGAGGCGGTGGCCGAGGGCGTCGGCGCAGCGCAGCGCCTGCTCGCCGACTATCATGCGGCCGCGCATCGCGTCGCCGAGGGCGACATGGATGCGTTCGAAGATCTCGAGCGGCTGTCGCACGAACTGGAAGTGCACGACGCCTGGCGGCTGAATAGCAAGGTGGAGGAAACCATGCAGCGGCTGGGGCTGGACGCTGACCGCACCGTCGAGACCCTGTCCGGCGGCCTGAAAAAGCGGGTGGCGCTGGCGCGCGCGCTGGTCACCGAGCCCGAATTGCTGCTGCTCGACGAGCCGACCAACCACCTCGACTTCGCCGCGATCGAATGGCTGGAAAGCCTGCTCACCGATTTCAAGGGTGCGCTGTTGTTCATCACCCACGACCGGCGTTTTCTGGATAACGTCGCCAATCGCATCGTCGAGCTTGATCGTGGCCAGTTGCGCGAATATCAAGGCAATTTCAGCGCATATCAGCTCAAAAAAGCAGAACAACTGGAAATCGAAGCGGTGCATAACCGCAAGTTCGATCAATTCTGGAAACAGGAAGAAGCCTGGATCCGCAAAGGCGTGAAGGCGCGCCGTTGCCGCGACGAAGGCCGGGTGCGGCGGCTGGAGGCCTTGCGCCTGACGCGCGAGGCGCGCATCGGCCATACCGGCCAGGTCGGCTTCCAGATCGACTCGGGCGAGCGCTCGGGCAAGATCGTCGCCGAAATGGACCACATCAGCTACGGCTACGACGACCGCATCCTGATCCGCGACTTCAGCGGCACCCTGCTGCGCGGCGACAAGCTGGGGCTGCTGGGCCCCAACGGCGTCGGCAAGACCACGCTGATCCGGCTGATTCTCGGCGAGCTGCAGCCGACATCCGGCACGATCAAGCAGGGCACCAAGCTCGAAGTGGCCTATTTCGACCAGTTTCGTAACCAGTTGAACGACGATGCCACCCTGATCGACACCATTGCCCCCGGATCCGATTACGTCGAAATCGCCGGACAGCGCAAGCATGTGATCAGCTATCTGGAAGACTTCCTGTTCCCCGCCGAGCGCTCGCGCGCGAAGGTCAGTGCCCTGTCGGGCGGCGAGCGCAACCGGTTGTTGCTGGCGCGGCTGTTTGCCCGCCCCGCCAATCTGCTGGTGCTGGACGAGCCGACCAACGACCTCGACATCGACACCCTGGAATTGCTGGAAGAGTTATTGCAGGAGTACAGCGGCACCGTGCTGATCGTTTCGCACGACCGCACCTTCCTCGATAACGTCGTCACGCAGTCGATCGTGTTCGAGGGGGAGGGCAAGTTGACCGAAATCGTCGGCGGCTATGGCGACTGGCTGGCCTGGAAGCGTCAGCAGGCGCAGCCGCAAACCGCCAAGACCGAGGCGCCCAAGCCGCTTGCGGCCAAACCTGCCGCCAAGGGCAAGTTGAGTTACAAGGACGCGCGTGAACTCGAGGCACTGCCCGCGCAGATCCAGTCGCTGGAAACCGAACAAATGGAGATCGCGGCCCGGCTGGCCGACCCTGCGCTGTATCAGACCGATCCCCGGGCAGCGGCAAAATTGCAGGCCCGCAGCGAGGCAATCGATGCCGAGCTGCTCGATGCGCTGGCGCGCTGGGAAGCGCTGGAGGCGAGGCAGGCTGGGTGATGCAGTGGGTTGCGTGAATGTTTCACGTGAAACTGAAGCGGTCAGCGGGTAAAATGCGCCGATGAAATTTCCCGATTCCTTCGATGTGATCGTGGTCGGCGGCGGCCATGCCGGCACTGAGGCCGCGCTGGCGTCCGCCCGCATGGGCGTGAAGACGCTGCTGCTGTCGCACAACATCGAAACCCTGGGCGCGATGTCGTGCAATCCGTCCATCGGCGGCATCGGCAAGGGGCACCTGGTCAAGGAAGTCGATGCACTGGGCGGCGCGATGGCGATCGCTACCGACGAGGCCGGCATCCAGTTTCGCACCCTGAACTCTTCCAAAGGCCCGGCAGTCCGCGCCACCCGCGCGCAGGCCGACCGCGTGCTGTACAAGGCGGCGATCCGCCAGCGCCTGGAAAACCAGCCCAACCTCACCCTGTTCCAGCAGGCGGTCGACGATCTGCTGCTCGACGGCGATCGGGTCGTCGGCGTGAAAACCCAGCTCGGCATCGTGTTCGGCGGCCGTGCGGTGGTGCTGACGACCGGCACCTTTCTCGCCGGGCTGGTGCATGTCGGGCTGGAAAACTTTGCGGCCGGACGCATGGGCGATCCGCCTGCGGTGTCGCTCGCCGCGCGGCTGCGCGAACTGAGTCTGCCGGTGGGGCGGCTGAAAACCGGCACCCCGCCGCGCATCGACGGCCGCACTATCGACTACGGCCGCACCCAGGTGCAGCCGGGCGACGATCCGGCGCCGGTGTTCTCGTTCATGGGCGATAGGGCCATGCATCCACAACAGCGGCCGTGCTGGATCACCCATACCACCGAACAAACGCACGAGATCATCCGCGGCGGGCTCGACCGCTCGCCGATGTACACCGGCGTGATCGAAGGGGTGGGCCCGCGCTATTGCCCGTCGATCGAGGACAAGATCACCCGCTTTGCCGACAAGGCCAGCCACCAGATTTTTCTCGAGCCCGAGGGGCTGACCACCCACGAGATCTACCCCAACGGCATATCGACTTCGCTGCCGTTCGACGTGCAACTGGCCATCGTGCGCTCGATCCCCGGGCTGGAAAACGCGCACATCCTGCGCCCCGGCTACGCCATCGAATACGACTATTACGACCCGCGCAATCTGAAGGCCTCGCTCGAAACCAAGTCGATCGGCGGCTTGTTTTTTGCCGGGCAGATCAACGGCACCACCGGCTATGAAGAGGCGGCGGCGCAGGGCTTGCTGGCCGGCATCAACGCGGCCTTGCAGGTGCAGGACAAAGACGCCTGGAGTCCCGGGGCGGCATGAGGCCTATCTCGGCGTACTGGTCGATGACCTGATTACGCGCGGCGTGTCCGAGCCGTATCGCATGTTCACCAGCCGCGCCGAATACCGGCTGCAGCTGCGCGAGGACAACGCCGACATGCGGCTGACCGAAATCGGGCGGGCGCTGGGGGTGGTCGATGACGCGCGCTGGGAGGCGTTCAGCCGCAAGCGCGACGCGGTTTCACGTGAAACCGAGCGACTCAAGGCTACCTGGGTCAATCCGGCGATGCTGCCCGCCGAGGCGGCGACCCGCCTGATCGGCCAGCCGATCGAGCACGAATACAGCCTGTTCGAACTGCTGCGTCGTCCCACGCTGACCTATTCGCAGGTGCTGGGCCTGCCCGGCGGCGGTGAGGGGGTCGATGACCCGAGCGTGGCCGAGCAGGTCGAAATCGCCGCCAAATACCAGGGTTACATCGACCGCCAGAACGATGAAGTCGACCGCCAGCGGGAGCAGGAAACCCTGCGTTTTCCAGCCGATATCGATTACAGCCGGTTCACCGGGCTGTCGATGGAAGTGCGCCAGCGCCTGCAAAAGGCTCGCCCCGAAACCCTGGGCCAGGCGGCGCGCCTGCAGGGCATCACCCCGGCGGCGATTTCGGTGCTGCTGGTGTACGCCAAACGCGGGTTCAAGCCCGACCCCGTGCCTTCCCCTTCCGGATTGGCGAAGCAAAGCGCATGAGCGTGCAAGTCCAGCTCGCGGCCGGAATCGCCGCCCTCGGTCTGGTTTTGCCCGAGGGTGCGGAGGCAAAGCTGCTGGCTTATCTGGCGTTGCTGGACAAATGGAACCGGGTGTACAACCTGACTGCGGTGCGCGACACTGAACGCATGGTCAGCCATCATCTGCTGGATTCGCTGGCGGCGGTGCCTTTTTTTCAGGCTGAAGCCGTACTCGACGTCGGCAGCGGCGGTGGTCTGCCCGGTATCCCGCTGGCGATCGCTCGGCCCGAATTGCAGGTGACGCTGCTCGACAGCATTGCCAAGAAGACGGCTTTTCTGCTGCAAGCCAAGGCCGAGCTGGGCCTGGCCAACCTGAGTGTAGTCACTCGCCGGGTAGAGGATTTTCGCCCGGAATCGGGCTTCGACATCATCACCTCGCGCGCGTTTTCCGACCTCAGGGAATTCGTCACGCTGACCCGCCATCTGCTCAATCCGGCAGGCCGCTGGCTGGCGATGAAGGGCTTGATGCCGCATGAAGAAATAGCATCCTTGCCGCCCTGGGTGAGAGTAAGCGCTAACCACGCACTTGAGGTGCCGGGGCTGGAAGCGAGCCGTCACTTGATCGTCCTGGAGCCTGTTACTTGACCAAAATCATGACCAAAATACTGGCGATTGCCAATCAGAAGGGCGCTCGCCGTGAGCCACCCGGCGAGGGGCCCCGCGAGCGGGGATCGACGGCAAGGCGAATCGGCGGCTGCCGCCCGGAGGCACTATGAGCAAAATCCTCGCAATTGCGAACCAGAAGGGCGGCGTCGGCAAGACAACGACGGCGGTGAATCTCGCGGCCTCGCTCGCCGAACTCGGCCAGCGGGTGCTGCTGGCCGACCTCGATCCGCAGGGCAACGCGACCATGGGCGCGGGGATCGAAAAGCGCACCGCGCTGCCGACGGTGTACCAGATCCTGCTCAACCAGGTTGACGTGCGCGACGCGCGGATGCATTCCGCGGCCGGGAAGTTCGATGTGATTCCCGCCAACCGCGAACTCGCGGGTGCGGAAATCGATCTGGTCAATCTGGAGCAACGCGATCTGCGGCTGAAAGTGGCGTTGGCGCAGGTGGCCGATGACTACGATTTTATTCTGATGGACTGCCCGCCGACCCTGAATCTGTTGACGGTCAACGCCTTTGCCGCGGCGCAGACGGTGCTGATTCCGATGCAGTGCGAGTACTACGCGCTGGAAGGGCTGACCGATCTGGTTGCCACCATCAAGAAGGTCAAGCAGCGCTTGAATCCGGATATCCGGATCGAAGGTCTGCTGCGGGTGATGTTCGACCCACGCAGCACGCTGGCGCAGCAGGTGTCCGACCAGATCAAGCAGCATTTCGGCGACAAGGTGTATGACACGGTGATTCCGCGCAATGTGCGGCTGGCCGAGGCGCCCAGTCACGGCTTGCCGGTGCTGGCCTACGACCGTCAATGCAAGGGCGCGAAAGCGTATATGGAACTGGCCGCGGAAACGCTCAAGCGGGCCGGCTTAACAGCAATGGAGAAAAATAATGGCCAAGCCTAAAGGACTGGGACGCGGGCTCGACGCGCTGCTGGGCGGCGAAGACAATGCCGCGCCGCCGCAAGGCGATCTGCGCATGATGAATGTGTCGCAGCTTGCACCAGGCAAATATCAGCCGCGTACCCAGATGGATGCAGAGTCGCTGCAGGAACTGGCCGACTCGATCCGTGCGCAGGGGCTGATGCAGCCGATCCTCGCGCGTGAAACAGCCGGCGGTTATGAAATCATCGCCGGCGAACGCCGCTGGCGCGCCGCCCAGCTGGCGGGCCTGAGCGAAATCCCGGTGCTGCTGCGCGAAGTCGCCGATGCCGAAGTGGCGGCGATGGCGCTGATCGAAAACATCCAGCGTGAAGATCTCAATGCCATTGACGAAGCGCAAGGTCTGCATCGCCTGATCCAGGAATTCGGCATGACGCACGACGCCGTGGCGCAGGCGGTCGGCAAATCGCGCGCGGCGGTGTCCAACCTGCTGCGGCTGTTGAACCTGTCGCGTCCGGTGCAGGACATGCTGGTCGCAGGTCTGATCGAAATGGGCCACGCCCGCGCGTTGCTGCCCTTGCATGCGGGCGTGCAGCGCGAGCTGGCGCACGAAATCGAAACCCGGGGCCTGTCGGTGCGCGAGGTCGAGCGCCGCGTCGCGCGTCTGAAGGAGCCTGCTGCTTCACCTGCCAAACAGCCTGCCTCGCGCGATGTGCTGCGCCTGGAAGAAGCGCTGTCCGATGCGCTGGGCATGACTGCGCATGTGCACACCAACAAGCAGGGCAAGGGACGGCTGACCCTCAGTTTTGCGAGCCACACGGAGTTGCTGGGCTTGCTCGAAAAACTGGGCATCAGCTTGTAGGCGTCGCACGCAGGCCGGCAAGATGAACGTGTCGAAGCTGGCAAATGCACGCACAGCAGGGGTGGCGCGACATTTGGCGCGTTTGTGGTGAATCGTTTTCTGGAGCGGGCCGTGGAGTCAAATAGTTTGGGGATGTTTTATCGTGTGCTGTTGCGGGCCGCTCAGATTCAGCCATTCAACCGCGGGCCCATTCGGCGCAGGCTGATGCAGTTTTTCAAGAAACGCATTTCCCATCCGATCAAAACCACCTTTCATGGCGTTCCTTTCGTGTTCAATCTGGATAATCCAACTGAGCAGAAGGCTCTTTTTGGTTTTTACAATAACCAGGAGGTGGACTATCTCGTTGGCGTAGCCAAGTCTGGCGCTCCGGTTTTTGTCGATGTTGGCGCTAACTCCGGCTTTTATTCGCAGATTTTCTTGTTTCATGCCACCAGCGGTGCGCGCGTGCTTTCCATCGAGCCCAACCCGGAAATGTGCGCGCGCATCAAGCAGAATGTGAGTCTGATTGCCGATCAGATGCATGAGAAAAATCTGAGCTTTATTCTGGAAGACTGTGCCGTCGGTGATCAAAAGGGGGCGATGTTTCTGGATCTTGCGTCAGGGCCCGGGGGCGCGCATGTAGTCGACAGCCCCACGCCGATGCATATTGAAGTCAGGGTCGATCGGTTGCTTGATGTTTTGCGTGCGCACGAAATCGACCGCATAGATTTACTGAAAATCGATGTCGAAGGTTACGAAGACAGAGCGCTGATTCCGTTTTTTGATGAGGCGGACAACGGGCTTTTCCCCAAGGCCATCATCATTGAACACACTTCAGACCGTGATTGGCAGGGCGATTTGTGGGGCAAGCTCAAGGCTGTCGGCTATCAGGAGGTTTTTAGAACGCGCGGCAATATGGTTCTGCGTTTGGTCGCGCGATAGCGGAGATAAAGCCCGGCATGTCAGGCGAATATGGTTTGGCAAGCCACGGTATCAGCGAGACAATTTCACTATGTACTGAAATTCATCATCAAGTGACTTGATGATTGCATAGGCCGGGCTAATTCTAGTATCATGCTCGGCTAATGTTCTCCATGCATTCATACCGGCCCCCGGCGGGTTGTCTTGGCGCAAGCGGGTCTTGCTTTGATTGGGGCATTGATCGGTGGTGCGTTTTGGGGGATCGGGACGGGCTTGGCGCTGCTATATGGCGCACTGGTGGCGCTGGCGGTGAGTCTGGTTCTGGTGTGGCGCGAGCGGCAGTCGATGCGGCATCCGGAGTGGGATCAGCATCGTTTGTTCAAGCTGTTCGTCCGCGCCTGGCTGGAGCGTCTGGTGGTGCTGGTCGGTCTGCTGGGTCTGGGTCTGGCGGTATTGAAGCTGACGCCCTTGCCGATGATGCTGGGCCTGGTGCTGGCACAGTTTGCCTGGCTGGCAGCGGCTGCAAGTCGCAATGCCCAATAGCCTGTCGGTTTGACGGGGCTGGTTTTGCCGAGGTGGTTTTTGAATGCGTGCGCGCGGCGCACTCATTCAAAACTCACTTATTGATGAATAGATCACATGGCTACGGAATACGCGTCCTCTGGCGAGTACATCAAGCATCACCTGCAAAACCTGACCTATGGTGAGTTGCCGGCAGGCTTCCACCGTCACGACGGCGAAGTGCTGACCCAGGCGACCTGGACGATTGCCCATGGCGCCGAAGAAGTGAAGGCGATGGGCTTCTGGTCGATCAACCTCGACAGCATGGCGTTTTCGATCGGCCTCGGTCTGTTGTTCCTGTTCCTGTTCCGCATGGCGGCGAAAAAAGCCACGGTCGGCGTGCCCAGCGGTTTGCAGAATTTTGTCGAATGGATCATCGAGTTCATCGACAGCTCGGTGCGCGGCTCCTTCTCCCACAAGAATCCCCTGGTTGCGCCGCTGGCGTTGACCGTGTTCGTGTGGGTGTTCCTGATGAACCTGATGGATCTGCTGCCGATCGACTGGCTGCCCTTTGCCGCGGCCACGGCCGGTGTGCCGTATCTGCGGGTCGTGCCGTCGACCGACCCCAACATCACGTTCGGCATGTCGCTGTCGATCTTCGTTTTGGTGCTGTTCTATAGCGTGAAGATGAAAGGCGCGGGCGGCTTCTTCTCCGAGCTGGCGTTCCAGCCGTTTCCGAAGTTCCTGTTCCCGGTCAACCTGCTGCTCGAAGGCGTGGGACTGATCGCCAAGCCGATTTCGCTGTCGCTGCGTTTGTTCGGCAACCTGTACGCCGGCGAAATGATCTTCATCCTGATTGCGCTGATGTTTGGCGGCAACCTGCTCCTGGCCGTGTTCGGCGGGGTGCTGCAGTGGGCGTGGGCGGTGTTCCACGTCCTCATCATCACGCTGCAGGCCTTCATTTTCATGACTCTGACCATCGTCTATCTGGACATGGCGCACGCCGAGCATCATTGATTTAGTTCTGGTTTTGGTTTCTTGTTTTTAACTTTTGATTTTTACTTTTAGGAGCAACAAATGGAAATGACTCAAGCCGTGCTGTTTATCGCTGGTGCCCTGATGATGGGTCTGGGCGCACTGGGCGCTGCTGTAGGTATCGGCATCCTCGGTGGCCGCTTCCTCGAAGGCGCTGCGCGTCAGCCCGAACTGATCCCGATGTTGCGCACCCAGTTCTTCATCGTCATGGGTCTGGTCGACGCCGTGCCGATGATCGCCGTCGGTCTGGCCATGTACGTTCTGTTCGCCGTCGCCGGTTAATTCCGCTGCCCGATTCGTTGAGTGGCATGCGGAACTCGTTTAACCCCGTTAATTAAGGTGCGGATATGAATTTCAACGCAACTTTGATCGGCCAGTCCATCACGTTTGTTCTCTTCGTGTGGTTCTGCATGAAGTTCGTGTGGCCGCCGATCATGAACGCGCTCGAAGCGCGCAAGAAGCAGATCGCTGACGGCCTGGCCGCTGCCGATCGCGGCAAGCATGAGCTGGAACTGGCTGCCAAAAAGGCCGGTGACAACATGCGTGACGCCAAGGCGCAGGCCGCTGAAGTGCTGGCCCAGGCTGAAAAGCGTGCGGCGCAAATGGTCGAAGAGGCTAAAACGGCTGCCAAGGAAGAAGGCGAGCGTCAGCTTGCCGCTGCCCAGGCCAACATCGCTCAGGAAACCAACCGTGCGCGCGAAACGCTGCGTGAACAGGTGGCTGCCCTGGCTGTGGCCGGCGCGGAAAAAATCCTGCGTCGCGAAGTCAATGCGCAAACCCACGCTGACCTGTTGGGCCAGCTGAAAGCCGAGCTGTAAGCCATGAGCGAACTGTCTACCCTGGCACGTCCCTACGCCGAGGCGGTGTTCCGTCTGGCGCAGGGCGAAAACGACCTGGCGGGCTGGTCGCAGCGTTTGGCCACCTTGGCGGCCATCGCGTCCGATAGCCAGCTGGCACACCTGAATGCAGACCCCGCCGTGGCGTCGGATCGCGTGGCCGCGCTGGTCATCGAAGTGGCCGGTGCGGACCTCGGTGAACGCGGCGCCAACTTCGTCAAGGTGCTGGCCGAAAACGGCCGCCTGTCGCTGTTGCCGGTGATCGCCGAGCAGTTTGAAACGCTGAAAGCCGCTGCCGAAAGCACGCTCGAAGCGACCATCACCAGCGCGCAGGAAATGGCGCAGAGTCAGATCGATGATCTGGTGGCGGGTCTCAGGGCCAAGTTCAACCGCGCAGTCAATGTGCAGGTGGCGGTCGATCCCGAGCTGATCGGCGGCGCGGTGATTGCCGTGGGTGACCAGGTGATAGACGGTTCGGTTAAAGGGCGGCTGCAGCGCATGTCTTTTGCGCTGCAAGGCTAACTTAGTACTCATATTTATCGGAACCTCACGGTTCGGAGAACAGACATGCAATTGAATCCAAGCGAAATCAGCGAACTGATTAAAGCCAAGATCGAAAACTTCGGTGCGTCGAGCGAACTGCGCACCCAGGGTACGATCGTTTCCGTCACCGACGGCATCGTCCGCATTCATGGTTTGTCCGACGTGATGTCGGGTGAAATGATCGAAATGCCGGGCAACACCTTCGGCGTGGCATTGAACCTCGAGCGCGATTCTGTCGGCGCCGTGATTCTGGGCGACTACGAACACATCAAGGAAGGCGACGTCGCCAAGTGCACCGGCCGCATTCTGGAAGTGCCGGTCGGTCGTGGCCTGCTCGGCCGCGTGGTCAACTCGCTGGGTCAGCCGATCGACGGCAAGGGCCCCATCGTCGCCGACACCACCATGCCGATCGAGCGCATTGCGCCGGGCGTGATCGAACGTAAATCGGTCGACCAGCCGGTGCAGACCGGCCTCAAGTCGATCGACGCCATGGTGCCGATTGGCCGTGGCCAGCGCGAACTGATCATCGGCGACCGCCAGACCGGCAAGACCGCGGTTGCGATCGACGCCATCATCAACCAGAAGGGCACCGGCGTGAAGTGTATCTACGTCGCCATCGGCCAGAAGGCGTCGTCGGTTGCCAACGTGGTGCGCAAGCTGGAAGAGCACGGCGCGATGGATCACACCATCGTCGTTGCCGCGACCGCTGCCGACGCTGCTGCCATGCAGTACATCGCACCGTACTCCGGCTGCACCATGGGCGAGTTCTTCCGCGACATCGGTGAAGACGCGCTGATCGTGTATGACGATCTGACCAAGCAGGCTTGGGCCTACCGTCAGGTGTCGCTGCTGCTGCGTCGCCCGCCGGGCCGCGAAGCGTATCCCGGCGACGTGTTCTACCTGCACTCGCGTCTGCTCGAGCGTGCTGCTCGCGTTAACGCCGACTACGTCGAAAAGATCACCAATGGCGCCGTCAAGGGCAAAACCGGTTCGCTGACCGCGCTGCCGATCATCGAAACGCAGGCCGGTGACGTGTCCGCTTTCGTGCCGACCAACGTGATTTCGATTACCGACGGCCAGATCTTCCTCGAAACCGACCTCTTCAACGCCGGTATCCGTCCCGCGATCAACGCCGGTCTGTCGGTGTCCCGCGTCGGTGGTGCTGCGCAGACCAAGGTCATCAAGAAGCTTGGCGGCGGTATCCGTCTGGCGCTGGCGCAATACCGCGAACTCGCGGCCTTCGCCCAGTTCGCTTCCGACCTCGACGCAGCGACCCTGAAGCAGCTGGAGCGCGGCCGTCGTGTCACCGAACTGATGAAGCAGGCGCAATACTCGCCGATGTCGGTATCGCAGATGGCGCTGACCCTGTTTGCGGTCAACAAGGGCTACATGGACGACGTCGAGGTCAAGAAGATTCTGCCGTTCGAGTCTGCGCTGGCGGCGTTCATGAAATCCAAATACGCCAGCATCATGGACACCATCGAAACCAGCGGCAACCTGGATGATGCGACTGAAAAGGCGCTCACCGCTGCGGTGGACGAGTTCAAGAAAACCGGCGTCTATTAATTAGACCGAGCTGATAGGGAGCCACTATGGCAGCCGGAAAAGAGATACGGACCAAGATCAAGAGCGTGGAAAACACGCGCAAGATCACCAAGGCCATGGAAATGGTTGCGGCGTCCAAGATGCGCAAGGCGCAGGAGCGCATGAAGGCCGCGCGCCCGTATGCCGAGAAAATCGCCCGCGTGGCGACGCACTTGGCGTATGCGCATACGGAATACAAACATCCGTTCGTGATCGCGCGTGACAACGTCAAGCGCGTCGGCGTCATCGTCGTCAGCTCCGACAAGGGCTTGTGCGGCGGTCTCAACACCAATGCGTTCCGCATGCTGGTGGGCCAGATGAAGCAGTGGGAAGCTGCCGGTGTCGGCATCGACGTCACCGCGATCGGCAACAAGAGCCTGGGATTCATGCAGCGCCTTGGCAGCAATGTCGTGTCGCAGCTGACCGGTATTGGGCGATACCCCGCACCTGGACAGGCTGATCGGCCCGGTCAAGGTCATGCTCGATGCTT
This sequence comes from uncultured Hydrogenophilales bacterium, assembly GCA_963818665.1. Lineage (GTDB taxonomy): Bacteria > Pseudomonadota > Gammaproteobacteria > Burkholderiales > Thiobacillaceae > Thiobacillus. The sequence continues at coordinate 126,996 of CAWFTM010000022.1, forward strand.
ATCTGGAAGGCCGCATCGACGCGCTTTACATCGTCTACAACCGCTTCGTGAACACCATGAAGCAGGAGCCGACGCTGACCCAACTGCTGCCGCTGGCGCAGATGGAGAGCACCGAAGAAGCCAGCCTGAAAACGCACTGGGACTACATCTACGAGCCCGATGCGAAGCCGGTGGTGGATGCGATGCTGATGCGCTACATCGAGTCGCTGGTGTATCAGGGCGTGGCGGAAAACATCGCGTGCGAACAGTCAGCGCGGATGGTGGCGATGAAGGCCGCTTCCGACAACGCCAAGGACGTGATCGGCGAACTGAAGCTGATTTACAACAAGACTCGTCAGGCCGCGATCACCAAGGAATTGTCCGAGATCGTTGCCGGTGCGGCAGCGGTTTAAGGCCGCAACAGAATTTAATTTTTAGGAAAGCAACAACATGAGCAACGGAAAAATTGTTCAGATCATCGGCGCCGTGGTTGACGTGGAGTTTTCACGTGATGCCATGCCCAGGGTCTTCGAAGCACTGAAAATGCAAACCCCCGAGCTGACCCTCGAAGTTCAGCAGCAGCTGGGCGACGGCGTGGTGCGCGCGATTGCGATGGGCTCTACCGACGGCCTGCGTCGCGGTATGGAAGTGCTCGCCAGCGGCAACCCGATCATGGTGCCGGTTGGCCAGGCGACTCTGGGCCGCATCATGAACGTGCTCGGCACGCCGATCGACGAAATGGGCCCGGTCAACGCCGACAAACTCATGCCGATTCACCGCAAGCCGCCGGCGTACGCCGATCAGGCCGCCACGGTGGAAATTCTCGAAACCGGCATCAAGGTCATCGACCTGATCATGCCGATCGCCAAGGGCGGTAAAGTCGGCCTGTTCGGCGGCGCCGGCGTGGGCAAGACCGTGACGCTGATGGAACTGATCCGCAACATCGCCGTGGCGCACTCGGGTTTCTCCGTGTTTGCCGGTGTGGGCGAACGGACCCGTGAAGGCAACGACTTCTATCACGAGATGAAAGAAGGCGGCGTGCTGGACAAGGTCGCCCTGGTGTACGGCCAGATGAACGAGCCGCCGGGCAACCGTCTGCGCGTGGCGCTGACCGGCCTGACCATGGCTGAATACTTCCGCGACGAAGGCCGCGACGTGCTGCTGTTCGTCGACAACATCTACCGTTACACCCTGGCCGGTACCGAAGTGTCCGCGCTGCTGGGCCGGATGCCGTCCGCCGTGGGCTACCAGCCGACGCTGGCCGACGAAATGGGCCGCCTGCAGGAGCGCATCACCTCCACCCGCACCGGTTCGATCACCTCGTTCCAGGCCGTGTACGTGCCGGCGGACGACTTGACCGACCCGTCGCCCGCGACCACCTTCGCCCACCTGGATGCAACGCTGGTGCTGTCGCGTCAGGTTGCCGAACTGGGTATCTACCCCGCGGTGGACCCGCTCGACTCGACCTCGCGGATTCTCGATCCGCAGGTGGTCGGCGACGAACACTACGGTGTCGCCCGCGCAGTGCAGGGCACGCTGCAGAAGTACAAGGAATTGCGCGACATCATCGCGATTCTGGGTATGGACGAACTGTCGCCGGAAGACAAACTGGCCGTGTCCCGTGCCCGTAAGATCCAGCGCTTCCTGTCGCAGCCCTTCTTCGTGGCCGAAGTGTTTACCGGCGCGCCCGGCAAGTACGTTACGCTGAAAGAAACCATCGCCGGCTTCAAGGCGATTGTCGAAGGCGAATACGACCACTTGCCCGAACAGGCCTTCTACATGGTCGGCGGCATCGAAGAAGCTGTCGAAAAGGCGAAGACGATTCAGTAATGGATAAGCGGTGAGGGGTAAGCGGTGAGCCGGGTGGCCTGCCGCTCACCGTTCACTGCTCACGAGGTTTCAAAATGGCCATGACCCTACACGTCGACATCGTCAGCGCAGAAAAATCGCTCTACTCCGGCACTGCCGAAGTGGTGATTGCCCCCGGCGCGCGCGGTGAACTCGGCATCTATCCGCGTCACACCCCGTTGCTGACCACGCTCAAGCCGGGCTCGGTGCGCATCAAAGTGCCCAATCAGGCCGAAGAAGAGCTGGTCTACGTCTCCGGCGGCATCATGGAAGTGCAGCCGAACATCGTTACCATCCTGTCCGACTCCGCGATTCGCGGCGCCGATCTGGATGAGGCGAAGGCGCTCGAAGCCATGCGCGCTGCCGAGGACGCGATGAAAGACAAGGCCGCCACCCTCGACTACGCCCAGGCGCAAGTCGAACTGGCGCAGGCGGTGGCACAGCTGGCTGCGATCAAGAAACTGCGCAAGTTGAGCTGAGCTCAGTCTGCGTGGATGAAAAAGGCAACCCTCGGTTGCCTTTTTTATTGCCCGTTTATTTAATTGCCGGCCGGCCGGCGGAGGCGTGGCATCCGGCTGTCCACCCCCTGCACGGGGAGCAGACCGGGTCAGGGGGCGGCGTATCGGGCAAATGAGAAATGATGCAGTCGATCGCCTGTTGGGTTTCCGCCGAGGAATTGTGAAAGGCCGTGATGGATTGGCGATAGGCGGCTGCATCGATCTTGCCGTAGTACCGCCTGGACGTGGTGTCGAGGAAAGAAGGGTCGTTGGCTTCCAGGGTGGGAACCCTGGCCCGATCGATACGCTGCGGGCAGGCCTTATACTTGGCGCGGGTTTTGCTCACGTCACTGACATCCCTGCAGAGACGATTCCATGGCAAATCCCGACAATGGCGCGCGTGTTTCTGATCGTCGCGGCCCGGCGGAAAATGCCCAAAGCATTCAATAAGCACACCCGACATGTCCACGATCATTGAACGCATCCTGCCGAAGCCCGCGCTGGCCGAAGCCGAGTTCCGGCTGAGCTTCACGCCCGGCTCCCCGGTCAGGGAAGTCGTGCTCACCCAACTCGGGCTGATGGGGCATGTGCTCATTCGCGGCGAGGACTATAGCGGCCGCACCCGCGCGGTGTCGGCGCTGTGCGGCGACGCCGCGCTGGCGGGATTCGGCGTGCTTTATATCACCGAGAGTCTGGTCCCCACGTTCGCCACCGCCTTGCGGGAGAAGGCGCACGCCGCGTTCGGCGCGGGCCGCTATCAGAGCCTGCATCTGGGCATCGAGAAGGGACGCAAACTCAAGGTCAGCCGGCGTGCCGTTTCGGTGCTCCAGTTCAACTCGCATACGGCGCCGAGCAGCGTGGAAGAGGTGCGCCGGCGCATCCCCGGCATTCTCGACTGGCTGAAGATGGGCGATTTCGAACTGCCCTTCCTGCTCGTCCTCGAAAATTACCATCTCTATGCCAATGAATTTGTAGTGGACGTGCTCGAGCGCGCCAGCATGGTCAATTGCGCAGTCATCCTGACCACGCTGGGCTCGGATCCGCGGGTTGCCACGCCCCCTATCCATCCGCAGGTGTATGAAAAATGCACGACCATTCTCGACCTGAACCGCAGACGGCCAGGCGACACCCGGGACTAATTGATGGTCTGGGTGCGGGCGCCGGCCCGGCCGGCCTGATTTGATTCTGCCGCTGCGGCACAGGCTTTATACTTGGCGCGCGTTTTGCTGACTTCACCGACGAATTCATTCAGACAGACCTCGACCTTACATGCTTGAAATCCTCATCCTCGCCGCGGGCAAGGGCACCCGCATGCGTTCCGACCTGCCCAAGGTGTTGCACAAACTGGCGGGCAAACCGCTGCTGGGGCATGTGGTGGACAACGCGCACGCGCTGGGCGCGGCGCAGACCTGCGTGGTGTACGGATTCGGCGGCGAGGCGGTGCCGCAGGCGCTGGCTGACGACAAGCTGACGTTTGTGCTCCAGGCCGAACAGCATGGCACCGGCCACGCCGTGAAGCAGGCGCTGCCGAAGCTGGCGGACGACAGCGTGACGCTGGTGCTGTACGGCGACGTGCCGCTGACCCATGTGTCGACCCTGCAGCCGCTGGTGGCGGCGGCGCAGACCGGCAAGCTCGGCCTGCTGACGGTGAATCTGGCGCTGCCCGACGGCTATGGCCGCATCGTGCGCGCCAACGGCCAGGTCACCCGCATCGTCGAGCACAAGGACGCCACGCCGGCCGAGCGCGCGATTGCCGAAGTCAACACCGGCATCCTCGCGGTGGCGACGCGCCACCTCAAGCAGTGGATCGCCGAACTCAGGAACGACAACGCGCAGGGCGAGTATTACCTCACCGACATCATTGCGCTGGCGGTGCGCGACGGCGTCGAAATCGACACCCACCAGCCCGCCTTCGAGTGGGAAGTGCTCGGCGTCAACAGCAAGGCGCAGCTCGCCGAGCTGGAACGCATCCATCAAAACGAAATCGCCCAGGCGCTGCTGAACGACGGCGTGACCCTGCTCGACCCGGCGCGGCTCGACGTGCGCGGCACGCTTGAGCTGCGGGCGCGACGTGGTGATCGACGTCAACTGCGTGTTCGAAGGCATGGTTAAACTGGGCGATGGCGTGCAAGTGGGCGCTCACTGCGTGCTGCGCAACGCGACCGTGGCAGCCGGCACCCGCATCGACGCCTTCACCCTGATCGACGACGCCGCCATCGGCGAGGCCAACCGGCTCGGGCCGTTTTCGCGCATCCGTCCCGGCACCACGCTGGCGCGCGACGTCCACGTCGGCAACTTCGTCGAGATCAAGAACAGCCAGATCGACGACGGCTCCAAGATCAATCACCTGTCCTACGTCGGCGACACCACCATGGGCAAACGGGTCAACATCGGCGCCGGCACCATCACCTGCAATTACGACGGCGCCAACAAGCACCGCACGGTGATCGAGGACGACGTCTTCGTCGGCTCCGATACCCAGCTGGTGGCGCCGGTCACCGTCGGCAAGGGCGCCACCCTGGGCGCCGGCACCACGCTGACCAGGGATGCGCCCGCCGGCGAGCTCACCCTGTCGCGCGCCAAACAAGTCACGATCACCGGCTGGAAACGCCCGGTCAAACCCAAAAAGGAAAGCTGAATATGTGCGGCATTGTCGGCGCGGTTGCGCAACGCAACGTTGTTCCCATCCTGCTCGAAGGCCTGCGGCGGCTGGAATATCGCGGCTACGATTCGGCCGGGCTGGTCATCATCAACGGCGGCCTCAAGCGGGTGCGCAGCGTCGGCCGCGTCGCCTCGCTGGCGGCCGATTGCGCCGCGCAGCAGGTGCACGGCCATGTCGGCATCGCCCACACCCGCTGGGCCACCCACGGCGCGCCGTCGGAAGCCAATGCGCATCCGCATGTCAGCGGCGGCCTCGCGGTGGTGCACAACGGCATCATCGAAAACCACGAAGCGCTGCGCACCCGGCTGAAGGCGGCCGGCTTCGTCTTCACCTCGGAAACCGATACCGAAGTCATCGCCCACCTGATCGAACTCAACTACCGCCAGTCGAAAGACCTGCTCGCCGCCACCCGCGCGGCCGTGGCCGAGCTCGAAGGCGCCTACGCCATCGGCGTGGTGAGTGAGGACTCACCCAACCGCCTGGTGTGCGCCCGCAAGGGCAGCCCGCTGCTGATCGGTCTCGGCATCGAGGAAAACTTCATCGCCTCCGACGTCTCGGCGCTGCTGCCGGTGACCCAGCGCGTGATCTACCTGGAAGAAGGCGACGTCGCCGACATCGGCCTGCTGAGCGTGACGGTGTACGACGCATCCGGCAAGCAGACCGACCGCAGCGTGCATGTTTCCGAGCTGTCGGCCGACATGGCCGAGCTCGGCAACTACCGCCACTTCATGCAGAAGGAAATCCACGAGCAGCCGCGCGCGCTCACCGACACGCTGCTGATCGCGGTGGCGCAGGATCACATCCAGCCCGAATGGTTCGGCTTCGACGCCGCCGAAATACTGAGCAAGGTGAACGCGGTGACCTTCCTCGCCTGCGGCACCAGCTTCCACGCCGGCTGAAAGTCGCCACCTACTGGCTGGAAGAAATCGCCGGCATCCCGGCGCATGCCGAAGTCGCCAGCGAATACCGCTACCGCACCAGCGTGCCCAACCCCGACGCGCTGATCGTCACCATCTCGCAGTCCGGCGAAACCGCCGACACCCTGGCCGCGCTCAACCACGCCAAGGAACTGGGCCAGGACAAGACGCTGACCATCTGCAACGTGCCCGGAGTCGGCGCTCACCCGCGCCTCGCGCCTCAAGTTCCTCACCCGCGCCGGCCCCGAAATCGGCGTCGCCTCGACCAAGGCCTTCACCACCCAGCTCGCCGGCCTGTTCCTGCTGACGCTGGTGCTGGCCAAGCTGCGCGGCAAGCTGACCGCGCTGCAGGAAACCGCCCACCTCGCCGCCCTGCGCAGCCTGCCGAACAAGGTGCAGCAGGCGCTGGCGCTGGAACCGCAGGTCGAAGCCTGGTCGCAGCGCTTTGCCAACAAGCATCACGCGCTGTTTCTCGGCCGCGGCGTGCATTACCCGATCGCCCTCGAAGGCGCCTTGAAGCTCAAGGAAATCTCCTACATCCACGCCGAGGCCTATCCCGCCGGCGAACTCAAGCACGGCCCGCTGGCGCTGGTGGACGAAGACATGCCGGTCGTCACCATCGCGCCCAACGACCAGCTGATCGAGAAGCTCAAATCCAACCTGCAGGAAGTGCGCGCGCGCGGCGGCGAGCTGTACGTGTTCGCCGACGGCGACGTGCATCTCGAGGAGTCGCGCCTTCGTCCACGTCATCAAGCTGCCCGGCGGCCACAACGGCGCGCTGTCGCCGATCCTCCACACCATCCCGCTGCAACTGCTGTCGTATCACGCCGCACTGCAAAAGGGCACCGACGTCGACAAGCCGCGCAATCTGGCGAAGTCCGTCACCGTCGAATAGCGTCGGGATTTTTTACACGCAGCGGCGCGCCGCATCTGCTGATTAATCGCCTGACAATGAAAAACGGCGGCCTCGATGGCCGCCGTTTTTCATGGGTCGTTCGTTCAATGCCGCTTGTGGTCTTCCTTCAGCGCCAGGGTGGCGACCTGGACGCGGTTCTTCAAGCCCAGCTTTTCCATGATGTTGCGCAGGTGATTGCGCACGGTGTTTTCCGACAGGGTCATTTTGTAGGCGATGACCTTGTTGGAATGGCCTTCCTTGACGTGGTCGACGATTTCCATTTCGCGCGCGGTCAGCGCAGCCAGGGCGTTGGCGTTGAGTTCGCCGCGCGCCATCTTCTGCATGACGGCGAGCGGGAAGCTGCTCTGGCCGTCGCACACGCTGCGGATGGCGGCCAGCACCTGGTCGGGATCGCTGGATTTGACGACGTAGCCGTCGACGCCGGAGGAAATGGCTTCGGAAATTTCCTCGTCGGAGTCGGCGATGGTGAGCATGATGACCTTGATGCCGAGGTCGCGCAGTTCGGAGACCAGGTCGAGGCCGTCGGCGTCGGGCAGCGAGCGGTCGAGCAGCGCGGCGTCGGCGCGATGGCCGGCGGCGAGCCAGGCGCGCAGTTCGGCGGCGTTGGCGAGTTGCGCGACCAGCTTGAGGTCGGGTTCCTGCTGGATGTAGCCCGCCACCCCCATGCGCAGCAGCGGGTGGTCGTCGATGAGGATGAGGTTCAGGGGTGTCGGCATGGCCGTTCCGCAATTCCGGTTCTGGATTGAAAGGGGCGCCGATCAGGTCGGCAGGCCGCGCGGCTTGCGCGGCGCTTTTTCGAATACCGCATCATAGACCCGAACCGGCAGCCATTTCAGCAGCTGCGCGACCGCGGCCATCTGCCAGGGAATCACGCTGTGGGGACGGCGGCGCGCGATGCAGCGCGCGACTTTTGCGGCGGCTGTCGCGGCGCTCATCTTGAACGGCATGGGATAGGGATTGACCTGCGTCATCGGGGTGTCGATGTAGCCGGGCGCGACGGTGACGACGGCGATGCCGCGCGCCTTGAGTTCCAGCCGCAGCGCTTCGAGGTAGACCGTGGCGGCGGCCTTGGAGGCGGAATACGCGCCGCCGCCCGGCAGGCCGCGCACGCCGGCCACGCTGCTGATTCCGCACAGCACGCCGCCGTCCGCCTGCATCGACGCGATGAACGGCGCGAAGGTGTGGACCAGCCCCAGCACATTGGCGTCCATCACGGCGCGGAATACGGTGGCGTCGGCGGCTTCCTCGGTGAGGGTGCCGACGCTGATTCCGGCTGCCGCGATGACGATGTCGGGCGCGCCGACATCGTTCAAAAAGGCGCTTGCCGCCGCCTGCATCGCGGCAGCGTCGCGCACGTCGGCGATATAGGTGTGGGCGTCGAGGCCGTCGGCCACGGCAGCGAGCGCGTCGGGCTTGCGGCCGACCAGTCCCAGTTGCGCGCCTTGTGCTGCGTAATGCTGCGCCAGCGCCGCGCCGAGTCCTGAACTGGCGCCGGTGATGAAAACCTTGAGCGGATGCCCGGGCACTACTTGGCGGGCTTCTTGCCGCTGCGTTCGGCGCGCGCCTTGACGATGAGCTGGTCGAGCACTTCGAACAGACGCGGCTCGGTCAGCGTCATCGACTGCGCGGTCAGATATTTGCCGTCGATGATGAAGGCGGGCACGCCGCTGATGGCATAGGCCGTCGCCAGGCGTCCGCCCTGCATGGCCTTGGACTGGGTGGAGAACGAGTTGTAGATCGCCTCGAATTTTGCGCGGTCGACGCCCTGCTTGGCGATCCACGGGCCCAGCACGGCCGGGTCGTCGAGGTTGATCCGCTCGATGTTGTAGGCGTCGAACACCTTGCCGTTCAGGCGTTCGATCTGCCCCATCTGTTCCAGCGTGTAATAGAGCTTGGCGGCGGGCAGCCAGTCGCTGCGGAACACCGCCGGCACGCGGCGAACCTGCGCATCCTTGGGCAGCTTTTTCAGCCAGGCGTGGAGGCCGGGTTCAAGCTGGAAACAGTGCGGGCAGCGATACCAGAAAAACTCCAGCACCTCGATTTTCTTGCCGGTGGCGACCGGCTGCGGGGTCTTCACCGTGGCGTAGTCGTGGCCCTCGAACGCGGCATCGGCGGCGTGGGCGGGTTGCGACAATACCGACAGCGACAATGCGGCGGCGGCAAACAGAGCCAGGGTACGGGCAAACATCAGGGGGTCTCCTGTGAGGGCGGGGTTTCTTTGACCAGCGTGGCGGGAATATTGTTCTGCGTGAGCAGGCTGCGGGTGGAATTGACTTCGTCCATGGCGCGGAACGGACCGACGCGCACGCGGTGGAACACCCCCTTGTCGGCGACGTCGCTGGTTTGTATCTCGGCTTCGAGCCCCAGCAGCGCCAGCTGGGCTTTCAGGTTGTCGGCATCGTCCGCATTCTGGAATGCGCCGGCCTGCAGGTAATACAGGGGCGTGCCGGCTGCGGCGTCGGGGGTGGGCGGCAGTTCGCCCGGCGCATCGCCCGGCAACACCTTGTAGAAATCGAAGCTGGGCGCGGCTTCCGGCGTGGCAGGCGGGGCAGGTTCCACTGCGGCCGGCGGAGGGGTGGTCCGCTCCGGACTGGCGGGTTTCAGCTTGAACGGATTGTTGCCGGTTGCCCACAGCGCCACGCCGACGGCGAGCACGGCGCCGAGGACGAGGCCGATCAGCACCCCGGTGAAAACCGGACTGCCGGATCGCTTGGATTTGCTGGATGCGGGTTTTGCCATGGCTACATTGTCTCCGGGGCGGATACGCCCAGCAAGGCCAGGCCGTTCACGATGGTGATGCGGGTGGCGTCGGCCAGTGCCAGGCGGGCGAGTCGGGTCGCTTCATCGTCGACCAGGAACTTGTCGGCGTTGTACCAGGCGTGAAAATCGCCCGCCAGCGCATGCAGATAATGCACCATCAGGTGCGGCGCGAGTTCGCGTGCGGCGCCGGCGACGGTGTCCGGATATTCGGCCAGCCGCTGCATCAGGGCCAGCTCATGGTTGCTGGTCAGCGGTGCGAGACGGGCGCCGGCGAGCTGCGCCGCGTCGCCGCCCCATTCCTCGAACACCCGGCAAATCCGGGCGTGCGCGTATTGCACGTAGAACACCGGGTTGTCGTTGTTCTTCGCCAGCGCGAGATCGACGTCGAAAATGTATTCGGTGTCGGGCTTGCGGCTCAGCAGGAAGAAGCGCACCGCGTCCTTGCTGGTCCAGTCGATCAGGTCGCGCAGGGTGACGTAGCTGCCGGCGCGCTTGGAGATTTTCACTTCCTCGCCGCCGCGCATCACGCGGATCATGGTGTGCAGCAGGTAGTCGGGATAGCCCTCGGCGATGCCTTCGCCTGAGGCCTGCAGCCCCGCGCGCACCCGCGCGATGGTGCCGTGGTGGTCGGTGCCCTGGATGTTGATGGCGCGGGTGTAGCCGCGTTCCCACTTGGCCAGGTGATAGGCGACGTCCGGCACGAAATAGGTATAGGTGCCGTCGGATTTCTTCATCACGCGGTCCTTGTCGTCGCCGTAGTCGGTGGTGCGCAGCCACAGCGCGCCGTCCTGCTCGTAGGTCTTGCCGGCGGCGATCAGCTTGTTGACCGTGGCCTCGACGCGCCCGCTGGTGTAGAGGCTCGACTCCAGATAATAGTGGTCGAAGCGCACCGCGAAGGCCTGCAGGTCGAGGTCCTGCTCGTGGCGCAGATAGGCGACGGCAAACTGGCGGATCGAGTCGAGATCGTCGACATCGCCCGACGCGGTGAACTCACGGTCGTCGGCGTGTACCGTTTTGCCCGCCAGAAAATCCGCGGCGATGTCGGCGATGTAGTCGCCGTTGTAGGCCGATTCCGGCCAGTCCGCATCGCCCGGCTTCAGGCCGTGCGCACGTGCCTGCACGCTGTTCGCCAGCGTGGCGATCTGCACCCCGGCGTCGTTGTAATAGAACTCGCGGCACACTTCCCAGCCTTGCGCCGCGTAGAGGTTGCACAGCGCGTCGCCGAGCGCCGCCTGCCGGCCGTGGCCGACGTGCAGCGGGCCGGTCGGGTTGGCGGAGACGAACTCGACCAGCACCTTGTGGCCGGCGCCCGCATCGCCGCGGCCGTAGTGCGCGCCGGCCGAGCGGATCGTCGGCACGATGCCGTGCCAGGCGGCGGGGGTGAGGTGGAAATTGATGAAGCCGGCGCCGGCGATTTCCGCCCTGGCGATCAGCGGGGATTTGGGCAGCTCGGTGAGAATCAGTTGCGCCAGCTCACGCGGATTGCGCTTCAGCGGGCGCGCCAGCTGCATCGCGGCATTGCTGGAAAAATCGCCGTGAGTCGGGTTTTTCGGGCGTTCGAGTTCGAGCGTGAGCGCGGCATCGGGCGCCACGGTATCGAGCGCATCCTGCAGCAGGGCGATCAGGGCATCTTTAAGCGAAAAGGCTGGGGACATGCGGGCAGAAGTGCGGCGTGCCGCCTCGGGTTTGCAAATGAGAGCCGCGATTATAGCGCCGCCCGCAGGCCGGCGCGTGGGTCTGCGCGGCCAGCCAGCCATCGACGCGGCCTCAGGCACCGAAACGGGTTCCTGCAGCCAGGGCGCGCCCGGAGAGAAACGCTGCGGCGTTCATCCGTTTGCTGCCCGCGGGTTGCACGTCCCGTAGCGCCAGCGCTCCGCTGCCGCAGGCCACGACCAGCTGATCCGCCTCGGCGCGCAGCACTTCACCCGCCTGGCCCGAGCCCGCCACGGCCTGCGCCGACCAGATTTTCAGCGGCGCGCCGTCCAGCAGCGTCCAGGCGCCCGGCACCGGGTTGTAGGCGCGCACCGCGCGCGCCAGCGCGGCGGCGGGCTGGCGCCAGTCGAGCTGCGCTTCTTCCTTGGTGAGTTTGGCGGCATAGGTGGCGAGGGCGTTGTCCTGCGCCACCGGTACCAGCGTCGGGAGATTCGCCAGCGCGGCGACGATGGCGGCCGCACCGGCAGCGGCCAGGGTGTCGTGCAGGCTGGCCGGCGGTGTCGGCGTCGCCAATCGGTACGACGCTTGTGGACAGCATCGCGCCGGTGTCGAGCCCGGCGTCCATCTGCATGATGGTGATGCCGGTCTCGGCATCGCCCGCCAGGATCGCCCGCTGGATCGGCGCCGCGCCGCGCCAGCGCGGCAGCAGCGAGGCGTGGATGTTGAGGCAGCCGAGGCGCGGAATATCGAGCACCGCTTGCGGCAGGATCAGGCCATAGGCGGCGACCACCATGACGTCGGCCGCCGCCGCGCGCAATTCGGCCTGGGCATCGGGCGTTTTCAGGCTGGGCGGCTGGCGGACCGGCAGACCGCGCGCCAGCGCCGCCTGCTTGACCGCGCTGGGGGTCAGTTTCATGCCGCGTCCGGCGGGGCGGTCGGGCTGGGTCAGGACCAGCACGATCTCATGCCCGGCATCCGCCAGCGCGTCGAGCGCGGCGGCGGCGAACGGCGGCGTGCCGGCAAAAATGATCCGCACGGGCGGCGAACTTACAGCGATGCGCGGCGCGGCGCGGCATCGGGGCGATGCTCGCGCGCCTGCTTCAGCAGTCTGGACTTGATGCGGGTGCGCTTGAGACCGGACAGGTAGTCGACGAACACCTTGCCCATCAGGTGATCCATTTCGTGCTGGATGCATACCGCCAGCAGGCCGTCTGCACTCAACTCGAAGGGCTTGCCGTCACGGTCCAGCGCGCGCACGGTGACCCGTTCGGCGCGCCTGACCTTGTCGAAAATGCCGGGCACCGACAGGCAGCCTTCCTCGCTTTCCTCGGTGCCGGACTGGGCGATGATTTCGGGGTTGATGAACACGCGCAGCTGGTCGTGGGTGTCGGAAATGTCGATCACGATGACGCGCTCGTGGACGTTGACCTGGGTGGCGGCCAGCCCGATGCCGGGGGCGGCGTACATGGTTTCGGCCATGTCATCGACCAGTTTCCGGATGCGTGCGTCTACTGCGGCCACCGGCTTGGCAACGGTGTGCAGGCGTGCATCGGGATAATGCAAAATATCGAGTCTGGCCATAAAAAGGTTTACGAATGAACGGGCTGGAGGCACACTTTGACGCAAAATCTGCATCCGTAGTGTGCATGGGCCTAAATATCTGGCGGCGGATAGCCGTAAATCAAGCGCACAGTATATTTTCTACGCAGCTATTTTCAACTCGGCTGTTTTCAGCCTGAAGCGAGACAAAGTCTCAATGGAGGGTTCTCCCGTGCGTCAACTCGTTGTTGCTGTTTCTCTTGCCCTGTCGCTGGCTGCGCCGGTACAGGCCGATACCCTCACCTTGCAGGACAACGCGCCTGATAAATATGTCGTGGTCAAGGGCGACACGCTGTGGGACATTTCCGGCAAATTCCTGAAAGATCCCTGGCGCTGGCCGCAGATCTGGAACATGAACCGCGAAGAGATCAAGAACCCGCACTGGATTTACCCCGGCGACGTGGTGGTGCTCGACCGCAGCGGCAAGGAGCCGCGCCTGTCGCTGGTCAAGGGCGACGGCATGCAGACGGTCAAGCTTTCACCGGGCGAGCGCTCGACCGAGATCGGCAGCGAGGCCATTCCGGCCATTCCGAGCCGGGCGATTTCTCCTTTCCTGGCACAACCGCGTGTCGTGCCGGCGGACGCGATGGACGGCGCGCCGTTCATTCTGGGCACCAATATCGAGCGCGTGGTGCTGGGCGCCGGCGACGATGCGTTCGCCACCGGCGGCAAGCCGGGGGTGACGCGCTGGAACGTGCTGCGTCCCGGCAAGGCATTGAAGGATCCGGCAACCGGTGAGTTGCTGGGTTACGAAGTTGAATATCTGGGCGATGCGCGCACCCTGGTGGAAGGCGCCCCGCAGAAAATCCGCATCACCAATTCGGCCAAGGAAATCCTGCCCAAGGACAATCTGGTGAAAGCGGATGACAGTGCATCGTTCGAATACATCCCGCACGCGCCCGAAGCCAAGATTCGTGGCCGCATTATTTCCGCCTACGGCGGCATGTCCGACAGCGGCCAGTATCAGACCGTGGTGATCGACCGTGGCAGCCGCGACGGTCTGGAGCCGGGCCACGTGCTGGCGGTGTACCGCGAAGGGCAGGCGGTGGCGCTCACTTCGGACGAAAAAAACAGCATGACCTGGGTCAACGGAACCGGCGGTGTGCCCGATGGCGGCGCCTGGCTGTACAGCGATGTGCGCTGCCTGAAGGAAGACGGCAAGGTGACGTACGACCAGATTGCCGAGGTGAACAGCAGCTTCCGTAAAACCTGCCTCGGCAGCGGCAGCGCGGGCGACGTCAAGCTGCCCGACGCCCGCAGCGGTCTGGTGATGGTGTATCGCGTGTACGACCGGGTGTCCTACGCGCTCATCATGCAATCCAACGGGCCGGTGTATCTGCTCGACACCGTGCAGAATCCCTGATTCCGACGCCGCATTGAACCTGTTCGATTCCCGGCGGCGTCGTGCTTGACGCCTGGCTGCGCCTGACGCTCGCACCCGGGGTCGGCAACACCAGCCTGATTCGCCTGCTGACGGCCTTCGGTTCACCGGAGGCCGTTTTGGCGTCTGGCCGCAGCGCGCTGATGCAGCATCTGTCCGCCGCCCAGTGCGACGCGCTGCTGGGCGAGCCCGACGCCGCGCTGCGGGACGCCACCCTGGCCTGGCTCGATCAGCCGGGCAACAGCCTGATGACGCTGGCGGACGCGGATTATCCGCAAACCCTGCTGGAGATCGCCGATCCGCCCGCCGTGCTGTATTGCAAGGGACGGCGCGAGCTGCTGAGCCAGCCCGGCCTTGGCGTGGTCGGCAGCCGCAACGCCACGCCGCAGGGGGTGCGCGATGCCGAGGCGTTTGCCCATGCGCTGTCCGATGCCGGGCTCACCATCGTCAGCGGGCTGGCGCTCGGCATCGACGCGGCGGCGCATCGTGGCGGGCTGGCGGGTGCCGGTTCGAGCGTCGCCATCGTCGGCACCGGGCTCGACCGCATTTATCCCGCGCGCAACAAGACGCTGGCGCATCAACTGGCCGAAACCGGGCTGATCGTGTCCGAGTTCGCACTCGGCACACCGCCGCTGCCCGGCCATTTTCCGCGCCGCAACCGGCTGATCAGCGGCCTCAGCCGCGGCGTGCTGGTGGTGGAGGCCGCGCCCGACAGCGGCTCGCTGATCACCGCGCGGGTCGCCACCGAACAGGGGCGCGAAGTATTCGCCATTCCCGGCTCGATCCATTCGCCGCTGGCGCGCGGCTGCCATGCCTTGATCAAGCAGGGCGCCAAACTGGTCGAGTCCGCCGCCGACATCCTCGACGAACTGGCCTGGCCGCAACGGCTGGCACCGCCGACGTTTCCGGAATCCGTCCCGGATCCGGTGCTGGACGCGCTCGACGGCGCACCGGCCACGCTCGACACCCTGGCACAAACAACCGGGTTGACGCTGGATGCGCTTTCGGCGAAGCTGTTGACGCTTGAACTGGATGGGCGGATTGCTTCCTTGCCCGGCGGGCGTTACCAAAAACTACACTGAGATCATGCTCGATATCCTGGTTTACCTCTACGAAAGCTTCCGCATGGTGGCGCTGACGCCGGATCGCGACGCGCTGGAAAAACGCCTGTTCGCTGCCGGATTCGAAGAAGCCGACATCAACGCCGCGCTCGACTGGTATGCCAACCTGGCGGGCAGCGCCACCCACGAACGGCTGGCGCTGGCGTATGACCGTCACTACGCCCCGGAAGAACTCGAGCGCCTGAACGACGCCTGCCGCGCCGAGCTGGCGTATCTGGTCAGCGCCGAGATCCTCGACCCCGAATCCCGCGAATGGGTGATTTCCGGACTGATGGAACTGGGCGGCGAAGACATCGAGCCCGACCATGTGCGCTGGATGACGCTGATCGTGTTGTGGAGCCGCGGCCTGATCGAGCATTTCACCCATCTGGAAGACATGCTGCTGAACCACGAGCCGGAACGCCTCCATTAAATAGCCATGTCCAAACTCGTTATCGTCGAATCTCCGTCCAAGTCCAAAACACTGAAAAAATACCTCGGCGCGGACTACGACATTCTCGCCAGCTATGGTCACGTGCGTGACCTCGAGCCGAAGACCGGCGCGGTCGATACTGAAAATTTCAGCATGAAATATCAGATCATCGAGCGCAACGCCAAGCACGTCGAAGCCATCGTCAAGGCCGCCAAAAAAGCCGACGAAGTGTTGCTGGCAACCGACCCGGATAGAGAAGGCGAGGCGATTTCCTGGCACATCAGCGAAATCCTCAAGGAACGCAAGGTCAAGACGCCGATGAAGCGCGTGGCCTTTTACGAAATCACCGAATCGGCGGTGCAGGACGCGGTGCGCAACCCGCGCGAGATCGCCTCCGATCTGGTCGACGCGCAGCAGGCGCGCCGCGCGCTGGATTATCTGGTCGGCTTCAACCTGTCGCCGCTGTTGTGGCGCAAGATCAGCCCCGGCTTGAGCGCGGGCCGCGTGCAGTCGCCCGCCTTGCGCATGATCGTCGAGCGCGAACTCGAAATCGAAGCCTTCAATCCGCGCGAATACTGGTCGCTGCACCTCGACAGCCACAAGGGCGCGCAGGCATTCAGCGCCAAGCTCACCCATTTCAAGGGCGAAAAGGTCGAGCAGTTCACGGTCGAGCACGAAGCCCGCAGCAAGGAATGGCTGGCGACGCTGGAGTCGAAAGACGCCCGCGTCATGCGCATCGAAAAGAAGCGTCGCGCCCGTCATCCCGGCGCGCCGTTCACCACCTCGACCCTGCAGCAGGCCGGCGTGCGCCAGCTCGGCATGACCACCGACCGCGTCATGCGCACCGCGCAGCAACTGTACGAAGGCATGGACCTCGGCGAAGGCCCGGTCGGCCTCATCACCTACATGCGTACCGACTCGGTGAATCTGGCGCAGGAAGCCATCACCGACATCCGCAAGTATGTGGGCGCTAACTTCGACAAGGATTTCCTGCCGCCGACCGAACTCACCTACAAGGCGAAAACCAAGAACGCGCAGGAAGCGCACGAGGCGGTGCGGCCGACTTCAGTGACGCGCACGCCCGAGTCGGTCAAGTCATTCCTGACGCACGATCAGGCGCGGCTCTACGAGCTGATCTGGAAGCGCACCGTCGCCTGCCAGATGACGCCCGCGCAGTTCGACACCGTTGCCGCCGACATCACCGTGGGCGAAGGCACCTTCCGCGCCACCGGCCAGACCCTGGCCTTCGCCGGCTTTCTGGCGGTGTACCAGGACGACGAGGACGAGGAAGGCGAATCCAGGCTGCCCGCGCTGGTCGAGGGCGAGACCCTGCCGGTCGACAAACTCTACGGCGAACAGCACTTCACCCAGCCGCCGCCGCGCTACACCGAGGCCTCCCTGGTCAAGTCGCTGGAAGAACACGGCATCGGCCGCCCGTCGACCTACGCCAGCATCATTTCCACCCTGCAGGACCGCGACTACGTGGTGCTGGAGAAAAAGCGCTTCCAGCCGACCGACATCGGCCGCCTGGTCAACTGCTTTCTGACCCGCCATTTCACCCATTACGTCGATTACGACTTCACCGCCAAGCTGGAAGACAAGCTCGACGATGTGTCGAACGGCACCCGCGTGTGGTCGCAGCTGCTGGGCGAGTTCTGGAAAGGCTTTGACGGCGAACTGAAAGCCAAGCAGGACGTCGAGCGCGGCTGCCCGATCATGGAGCCCTGCCCCAAGTGCAGCAAGCCGCTGTTCATGCAGGCCAGCAAGCGCGGGCTGTTCATCGGCTGCTCCGGCTATCCCGAGTGCGATTACACGCGCCCGCTGCACGCCGCCACCGCCGAGGGCGACAACATTCTGGGCCAGGATCCGGCCAGCGGCCTCGACGTGAAACTGCTGTCCGGCCGTTTCGGCCCCTACGTGCAGATCGGCGAGATGCCGGAAGACAAGAAGGCGCCGAAGCCGCGCCGTGCGTCGTGGCCGAAGGAGATTCCGCTCGATCAGGCCACGCTGGAACTGGCGCTGAAATTTCTGTCGCTGCCGCGCGAAGTCGGCCATCACCCGACCACCGGCTTGCCGATCATCGCCAACAATGGCCGCTTCGGCCCCTATCTGCTGCACGACGGCAAGTTCAAGTCGATCCCCAAGACCGACAGCGTCTACGAAATCGACCTGCCGCGCGCGCTCGAAGTGCTGGTGATGGAACGCGCCCCGCGCGGCGCCGACTCCGCCGCGGTCCTGAAAACGCTCGGCCCGCACCCGGACGACGGCAAGGACATCACGGTGCGCAGTGGCCGCTACGGCCCCTACGTCAAGCACGGCAGCACCAACGCCACCCTGCCGAAGGACATCACGCCGGAAGAAATCACGATGGACGAAGCGCTGTCGCTGCTGGCCGCGCGCGAAGCCAAGGGCCCGGCCAAGAAACCGGCGAAGAAGGCAGCCGCCAAGCCCGCGGCGAAGAAAACCAAGGCCGCCGACACCGACGAAGCCAGGAAACCCGCCGCCAAAAAAGCGGCGGTGAAAAAGCCGGCCGTCAAAAAAACGGCAACCAAACCCACCGCCAAAAAGACCGCGACCAAAAAAGCCGCTGAATGAGCGCGCCCAGCCTGCTCATGCTCAACGCCTTCATCGGCACGACGGGCTACAAAAAACTGTATCAGGAGCTGGGTTACGAGGTCGTCGCCGAATGGTCGGAACGCAAGGCCATCAGCCGGGTGCGCAAAACGCCGCCTGCCGTCATCGTGGCGGATTTTTACCACCAGACCGATTTCCGCGACCGGCTGTCCAATCTCGAATCCCTGCTGGCGGCGGTGCAAAGCGCACCCCATACCCGCATCCTGGTTTTTTACGAAGCGGCGCACCAGGCCGTACTCGACAAAGTCAGCGCCCGTCTGCGCATCGACGCTGCACTGGTGTTGCCGGTAGAGGAGAGCCGCTTGCGCGCCACCCTGCAGGCGTGGCGGCAGAACACGGCGACGGACTAGGGTCGGTTCAACCACCCGCGCGGCAGCCAGCCGCGCAGCGTGCGCCAACTTTTCCAGACTACAAGGCCGCGGCTCAGCCAGCGCACTGCCCGGCGCGGTTTCAGCGCGATCAGGGCGGCGGCCAGTCCAGCGGTCGCAACAGGGTGACGCTGTACCAGTTCGGAGGTCTGGCGGAGGGTGCTTCGGGTCGCCGCCAGCGCCCAGTCGGTGGCGGCGCACGCAGCCTGAATCGGCGCGGTCTCGCGCGCGAGGGTGGCCCGCTGATGGGCGATGCGCTCGATCAGCTGGCCGCGCCGCAGATGAAGCTCAATCAGCTTTTTTTGCATGGTCGCTGGCGGTCTTGAGTTGCCGCACATCCTCCTCCAGTTCGGCGAGGCTGCCGGCGAACACGGATTCGGGCGGGTGCAGGAGACGCCGCACCGCGACATATAAATAGCCGGCCAGACCCAGAAAGAACGTCGCCATCAGCGCGACCACCAGCAGGCGCTGATCCCAGAACAGCAAAGCGATCAGCGCGACCAGCATGATCACGCCGAGAGTCAGGCTGAAAACCAGCACCTGGGACAGCAGGAGCAGCGTCAGGAAACGCTGCTTTTCGACCGCGATTTCGTTGCCGAGCAGTTCCAGCCGGGTGCGGCCGATGGCGATGTAGGTCGCCGCAAGGTTTTTAACGGAAGCGAAGATGCCCTCGCTTCCGGCAGAGCCCGTCATGAAAAATCAACGACGGCCAAGAATGAAGCCCACCAGAAACCCCACCCC
The DNA here is from genome assembly GCA_963818665.1 of uncultured Hydrogenophilales bacterium. Classification (GTDB taxonomy): domain Bacteria; phylum Pseudomonadota; class Gammaproteobacteria; order Burkholderiales; family Thiobacillaceae; genus Thiobacillus. The sequence goes on from CAWFTM010000022.1 coordinate 146,484, forward strand.
CGCCGCTACGCCGACAGCCTTCCAGGGGTTTTCATGCACATAGGCATCGGTTGCCTGCGCGGCGGCACGGGTCTTGGCGACCAGCACGGCCTCGGCATCGGCCAGGCGCACGCGGGCAGCATGCAGGCGCTCCTGAACCCGGGCGCGCAGGCTGGCGATCTTCTCGCCGGTCTGGTCGGCGGTGGCATGCAGCATCTCTTCCGCGTCGGAGATGACGGCTTTCATGTCGGAAACGAGTTTTTCCTGGGATGCGACGGTGTGTTCATTGGGGACGGACATGATCGGGCCTTTCAGAGTGGATTGATGAGAGTAACACTTTAAATGTAGCCCCTCGCTTGTCCGCTGACAATGGAAAGCACGCCATCAAAAGCCCGGGCGCGTCTGCAAGTTGCCGCCCCGGCGCTTCCCGCGAACAGCAACGTCCGGGCTGGCGGCCCGCTACGCAGATCTGCGCGGAGCGGGCGTGTGCTTCACTTGAAATATCGCGCTTCGAATCGCGCCAGGACGGTGTCGCCATCCAGCAGCGTCAGCGTGTCTCCCGCGATGCGGTAACGGGTGGCGCGCTCGAACGCCGCGGCAAGCGCGGTCTCCTGCGCCATGATGGCGGGCGGGCAGGCCATGCGCGTGCCGGCCAGCGGGCCGACGCGCAGCGCGTCGGGCGCGGCGTGGGTGTAGCTGCCCATCAGCTTGTTGCAGCCGCTGCTGCCGCTGGCGCGGCCGTCGAGCAGCAGCAGGTGCGCCTCGCGCTCGCCGGGATGCACTTGTGCAGGCTGGCCGGCGACCTCGACGAGTTTCCAGTAGGTGTTTTCCAGCGGGGCGGCGGAAGGCGGCTGCACCCGCTGCAACACCAGTTGCGCCTGCTTGCCGGCGCCGTGGGTGAGCACCGGAGTATGCGTCGTCGTGGTGAACAACAACTCGCCGCCGCGGGTGAGGGTGGCGCGCAGGGTGTAGCGATGCGCGGGCTGCACGTCGCCCGGGTAAAACGGCAGTTCGAACGCCAGCGGCACCTGTCGGCTGCCGACCGGCAGGCTCAGCTGCGCCAGGCGCACAGCCTTGACGTCCTGCTTCGACACATCCAGCAACTCGACCGTCAGGGTGGCGTCTTGCGGCAATGCCATGCGCTCACGGTAGGTCACGTTGCCGCTGAGACGGTCCAGCGGGGCCGGCGCTGCGCAGGCCTGGGCCATCATCAGGAACAGGGTGGCAGTGGACAGAATTCGGGCAAGGTTTCGATTTGACATGGGGGCGTATTCACAGTGAAAACGGCCACTAATTCTGATTCAAAACCGTTGGCTGTTCCAGCCTAACCGGGGGACGTCGGTCTATCCCCTATTGTTATTATCGTTATGCGGGCTGCAGAAGGTCGATCCTGAAACTGTCCTCGTAAGGCGGGACATTGCATTCGATGATGTCCGAGGGCGCGACGTCGAGACGTACGCCGACGATGTCGGTGCGCACCGGCAATTTCGACGCGCCGCGGTCCACCAGCACCACGGTGCGAATCTCCGCCGGCTGCTTGCAGGCGAGATATTCCACGGCGCGCAGCATGGAATGGCCACGATACATGACGTCGTCCACCACCAGCACCGTGTAGCCGGCAAGATCGAGGCTGGCGTGCGTGGGATTTTCGGTCAGCAGGGTTTCGGGGTAGAGCAGCGTGAGATCGTCGGCATAGCGCTTGATCTGCAGATCCAGTCGCACGCAGCCGGTTAGGCCGTATGTCTGCAGCAGTTGCTGTTGCAGCCGGTCGGCCAGCGGCGCCCCCCGCCGCAGGATGCCGATGATCGCAACCCGGGTGCGCCCGGTCAGCAGCCCCGCTGCCTGGCGTGCCATGTCCGAGACGATGGACTCCAGCTGGTCGGGGCTGTAGAGGCAGGTGCGGCGGCCGACAGGCTTGTCGCTCATGCACGGAATCCTAGAGGCCCAGGTCTTTCCACATCGCGTCGACCCGCGCCTTGACCGCCGCGTCCATCACGATCGGCGTGCCCCATTCGCGGCTGGTTTCGCCCGGCCATTTGTTGGTGGCGTCGATGCCCATCTTGCTGCCGAGCCCGGACACCGGGCTGGCGAAGTCGAGATAGTCGATCGGCGTGTTTTCCACCAGCAGGGTGTCGCGCGCCGGGTCGACGCGGGTGGTGAGCGCCCACATCACTTCCTTCCAGTCGCGCACGTCGACGTCGTCGTCGGTGACCGATGATGAACTTGGTGTACATGAACTGGCGCAGGAAGCTCCACACCCCGAACATCACGCGCTTGGCGTGGCCGGGGTACTGCTTCTTCATGCTCACCACCGCCATGCGGTAGGAGCAGCCTTCCGGCGGCAGATAGAAATCGGTGATTTCGGGAAACTGCTTTTGCAGCAGCGGCACGAACACCTCGTTCAGCGCCACGCCGAGGATGGCCGGTTCGTCCGGCGGCTTGCCGGTGTAGGTGGAGTGGTAGATCGGATCGCGCCGCATGGTGATGCGCTCGACGGTGAAGACCGGGAAGGTTTCCTGCTCGTTGTAATAGCCGGTGTGATCGCCGTACGGGCCTTCCAGCGCGGTTTCGCCCGGGTGAATCACGCCTTCCAGCACGATCTCCGCCGACGCCGGCACCTGCAGCTCATTGCCCAGACATTGCGTGACTTCGGTCTTGGCGCCGCGCAGCAGGCCGGCGAACTGGTATTCGGACAGCGTGTCCGGCACCGGCGTCACCGCGCCGAGGATGGTGGCCGGATCGGCGCCGAGGGCGACCGCCAGCGGGAAGGGCTGTGCCCGGATGCGCCAGCTGATGCTCGCGAAAATCCAGCGCGCCGCCGCGATGCGCCAGCCAGCGCATGATGAGCTTGTTGCGGCCGATCACCTGCTGGCGATAGATGCCGAGATTCTGCCGCTTCTTGTGCGGCCCACGCGTGACGGTCAGCCCCCAGGTGATGAGCGGCGCGACGTCGCCCGGCCAGCAATGCTGGATCGGCAGACGCGACAGATCGACGTCCGCGCCCTCCCACACGATGTCCTGGCACGGCGCGCCCTTCACTTCCTTCGGCGCCATGTTCAGCACCTGCTTCAGCACCGGCCACTTTTCCCAGGCGTCGCGCAGACCTTTCGGCGGCTCGGGCTCCTTCAGATACGCGAGCAGCTTGCCCACTTCGCGCAGCCGCGACGGATCGTCTTCGCCCATGCCCAGCGCCACGCGCTTCACCGTGCCGAACAGATTGGCCAGCACCGGCATGCTGTGGCCCTTGGGCTTTTCGAACAGCAGCGCCGGACCGCCGGCGCGCAGCACGCGGTCGGCGATTTCGGTCATTTCCAGCCTGGGGTCGACTTCGACGGCGATGCGTTTCAGCTCGCCGGTTTTTTCCAGTTGCGCGATGAAGTCGCGCAGGTCGCGGTAGATCATGAGTGGGCGATCAGATGCCGGTTACGGTGCGCAACACGCGTGTGCGAGCGCTCAGTTGACGATTTCAAACAGGGTGACGACCTTGGTCACGCCGGAGGTCGAACTTGCCACCTCGGCGGCCGCCTTGGCCTCGGCCTGGGTGAGCAGCCCCATCAGATACACCACACCCGCCTCTGTCACCACCTTCATGCTGGTGCTGGGCACCTGGTCCTTGGCCAGCAGGCGCGCCTTGACGTTGCTGGTGACGGTGGTGTCGCTGGCCTGGGTGGAAAAGGAAGAAACCGTTCCCACGCTCAACTCGTTGAAAACGGTGCGCACGTCGGGGATCGCCTTGACCTGATCGGTCGCGCCGCTGCGGGTGGCTTCATCCTGCACCTGACCGGTCAGCAACACCTGCTTGTTGTAGCTGGTGACCGAGATGCTGTTGGTTTTCTGCGGGTAGGCCTTGCTCAAGCGCTCCATCGCCTTCAGTTCGATTTCCTGATCGCTGACGTACACGCCGGCGGTGCGGCGATCGAGCGCGACCGAGGTGCCCACCGCTACGCCGCCGACCACGGCCGCCGCACAGCCCTGCAATTGCGAGAACACGACACTCGCCAGCGCTACCACAATCAATTTCGTCATTCTTCAATCCCCAATAAAAGACTGTCCACCGCATCGCACAGGCAATGGATGGTCAGCTGATGAACTTCCTGGATGCGCGCCGCGGATTCGGCGGGCACGCACAGGAAGAGGTCGTTTAGCGCGATTTGTTCCGCCAGTTTGCCGCCGCTGTGGCCGGTCAGCACGATCACGTGGACGCTGCGCGCATGCGCCGCGGCAACGGCCTGCATCATGCTGGGCGAATTGCCGCGAGTGGAAATCGCCAGCAGGATATCGCCCGGCTGCCCGAGCACCCTGACTTGCCGGGCAAACACCTGATCGTAGGCATGGTCGTTGGCGATTGCGGTCAGGGTGGCGGTGTCGGCGGTGAGCGCGATCGCCGCCAGGCCGGGACGCTCCTGTTCGAAACGATTGATCATGGCCGACGCAAAATGCTGCGCCCCGGCCGCCGATCCGCCATTGCCGCACGCCATGATCTTGCCGCCCTGCGCCAGGCAATGCACGATCAGCCGCGCCGCCTGTTCAATCAACGGCGTCAGTGCTTCTGCGGCAGTCCAGCTTGGTTTGCGCGGAAGCCTGGAAATGGCCGTGGATTCTGTCGTGTAAAGGCATGGGCCCGATTATCCCATATCGTCAAACGCGTTCCTGATCCAGTCAGGCGGGGCATTGCCGGTGAGCGCCACCACGTCGAAACGGCACGGCGGCAGCGTTTTCAGGGTGGTCAGATACTGGCGCGCGGCGGCCAGCAGCTTCTTCTGTTTGGTCGGCGTCACGCTGGCGGCGGCACCACCGAAATCGCTGCGGCTGCGCAGGCGCACTTCGACAAATACCCGCGTGGCACCATCCTGCATGATGAGGTCGATCTCGCCGAAACGGCAGCGCCAGTTGCGCGCGACGGAGACCAGGCCCTGGGCGTTCAGGAAGGCTTCGGCACGCACTTCGGCGGATTGCCCGAGCAGGGTTTTCAACATCTGCGACAATGGCAAGCATGAGTGAAAGTCCGCATCATACGCGCCTGCCCCCTGCGCTTTACGTCGTCGCCACGCCCATTGGCAACCTCGGCGACATCACCTTGCGCGCGCTCGATACGCTGAAACAGGTGGATCGCGTGGCGGCCGAAGACACCCGCGTTTCCGGCGGGCTGCTGGCGCATTTCAATATTTCGCAGCCGCTGGTTTCCATCCGCGAACACAACGAGCGCGAAGCCGCCAATAAAGTGATTGCATGGATTGCGGCTGGTGAAGCGGTGGCGTACGTGTCGGACGCCGGCACGCCGGCCGTATCCGACCCCGGTGCCCGTCTGGTGGCGGCGGTGCGCGCCGCGGGCTTGAACGTGGTGCCGATTCCCGGCGCGGCGGCGGTGACCACGGCGCTTTCCGCCGCCGGCGTGGAGTCGGGGTCGTGGCTGTTCCACGGCTTTTTGCCACCCAAGTCCGGCGCGCGCAAGGCGCAGTTGCAGACGCTCGCCGCGCTGCCGGTGGCGCTGGTGTTTTACGAAGCGCCGCATCGCATCGAGGAAACCCTGGCGGATATGGCAGCGGTGCTGGACAGCGCGCGCAGCGTGACGCTGGCGCGCGAACTCACCAAGAAATTCGAGACCATCGTCACCCTGCCGCTGGCGGAGGCGTCCGCCTGGCTGGCCGCCGACCCCAACCACGTGCGTGGCGAATTCGTCGTCATCGTGCATCCGCCTGCGGCAGCGGCGGTCATGGTCGACAGCGAGGCGATGCGCGTGCTCGATGTGTTGCTGGGCGCGCTGCCGCCCACGCTCGCCGCCAAGCTCGCGGCCAGAATCACCGGACGCTCCAAAGCCGAGCTGTATCAAATGTCTCTCGCTCTCAAACCGGACAACGCACCATGACCGACACCCTCACCCTCATTCGACCCGACGACTGGCATATTCATTTTCGTGACGATGCGGCCATGGCGAGTGTGCTGCCCGACACGGCGCGCGTATTCGGCCGCGCCATCGCCATGCCCAATCTCAAGCCGCCGGTGACGACGGTTGCACTCGCAGCGGCCTACCGTGAACGGCTGCTCGCCGCGGTGCCCGCCGGCCGCGTGTTCGAGCCCCTGATGACGCTGTACCTCACCGACAACACCGCTCCAGCAGAAATCGTCCGCGCCCGGCAAAGCGGTTTCGTCCACGCGGTGAAGTACTACCCGGCAGGCGCAACGACCAACTCCGACTCCGGCGTCACCGATCTGGCCAAGGCCTATCCCGCCATCGCCGCGATGGAGGAAGCCGGTTTGCCCTTGCTGCTGCATGGCGAAGTGACCGACCCGGACGTCGATGTGTTCGACCGCGAAGCGGTGTTCATCGAGCGTCATCTTTCAAAACTGATGCGGGATTTCCCGCGGCTGAAGATCGTCCTCGAACACATCACCACCCGGCAAGCCGCCGAATTCGTCGCCGCCGCACCCGCCACCGTCGCCGCGACGCTGACCGTGCATCACCTGCTGTACAACCGCAATGCCATGTTCCAGGGCGGTATCCGCCCGCACCTGTTCTGCCTGCCGGTACTCAAGCGCGAAACCCACCGCCAGGCGCTGGTCGCCGCCGCCATTTCCGGCAATCCCAAATTCTTTCTCGGCACCGATTCGGCGCCGCACGCCGTCGGCGCAAAAGAATCCGCCTGCGGGTGCGCCGGCATTTATTCCGCGCACGCTGCGATCGAGCTGTATGCCGAGGCGTTCGATGCGGTCGGCGCGCTCGACAAGCTCGAAGCCTTCGCCAGTTTCCATGGCGCGGATTTCTACGGCCTGCCCCGCCACACCGACACGATCACCTTGCGGCGTGAAAGCTGGACCGCGCCGCAGCAGCTGCGCATGGCCGAGTCGTCGCTGGTCCCGCTGCGGGGCGGCGAAACGATCCGCTGGCGCGTGGTGTGAGCTGCCGAAGCTGAAAACAAAAACGGCAGACTTGTGGTCTGCCGTGGTGGAAGCTAGCCAGCGCTTCCTAAGGTGCGCGACTTTGCGTCGCGCTGAGGAGACTTCTAAGGGAATGCGGGAATGGTGGGCTCGATGCCGGAGCTTGCCGCCTCGGGGTGGTGCGAGGCGATCAGTTGCCTGATTTCATCGACGCGCCCGGCCGGCACGTCCACCATCATCAGCACGCGCCCGGCAGCAACGGCCGATTCGAAGGTTTTCAGCCGCGAATTGGGAATCGAACTGGCAACCATGCTGGCGACCCAGGCGCCGAAGGCCGCGCCGATCAGCGCCGTGAGCAGGATGGTGACGAATTGCAGATCGACGCCGGCGGGCGGGAAAAACACCGCGACCAGCCCGGCGATGATGCCGATGCCGCCGCCGACCGCCAGCCCGGTTTCGGCACCGTGGACAAAATCGGTGGTTTGCAGGATCGAGGCTTCGTGCAGGCCGTTCAGCGGCACGCCATCCTTGGCCATGACGTGGATGTGAGCGTTCTCGATCTGTGCCAGCAGCAACTCGTCGCGAATCCTGCGTGCACTGGGGGCATCCGGGAGAATGAAATACAGCCGTCTTCTCATGATCGACTCCTTCAAAAACGGGCGTTCAAATGGACTCCATGGATGATGTGTAGATCATTCCACAACAGGGTCAAGCCAAATTAATGTGTGCATCGATAAATTTAATAGAAGTCCCGACTTGTCGGGAGGGCATTTCGGCGACCGAGGAATCGCGCTGTCGCCTGTCTTCGGTGGGGGATTCACAAAGACGACCGCGATCCCTTATATAATCAGCAATGGAAAAGCCGGTCAGACAACCGCCGCCGCGCAAGCGGGGGAGGAAAGTCCGGGCTCCACAGAGCAGGATGCCGGCTAACGGCCGGACGCAGCAACTTTATGTTGCAAGGCATAGGCCAAGGCGAGGAATAGGGCCACAGAGACGAGCGTATTCAGTTACGGTGAAACGCGGTAACCTCCATCCGGAGCAACACCAAATAGGCAGACGATGAAGCGGCTCGCCGAGTCTGCGGGTAGGTGGCTGGAGCCGGTCAGCAATGACCGGCCTAGAGGAATGGTTGTCCACGACAGAACCCGGCTTATCGATCGACTTTTCCACTTTTCATTTAATTCAAATACTTAGCGTTTTTTCCTAAAATTAAAAGGAAAATAAAGCGCTAAGCACCGGTTTTTCCAGAAACTTATCCACAACCGCCAACCACCCCTAAGTCCTTGAGGCATAGGGGTTTTTTTGCGTCCACCGGCTTGACCCCCACAAAACTATCCCCTATAGTGGGTGCAAGTGGTGATTGGTGGGAAGTTGTGGGGCAAATGCTCCGCTCAACCCGGCCAGATTCAGCCAAATTAATGATTAGGGGGGGGCATGTTCAGGGGGGTCGCGACAGTCAGTCTGGATAGCAAAAACCGGCTCGTGGTGCCGGCACGCTATCGCGATGCGCTCCTGGTCAACGGCGGGGGGCGCGTGGTCATCACGGCCGACCCCAGCCAGTGCCTGCTGCTCTACCCCTTGCCCGAATGGGAGCCGATCGAGAAAAAACTCAACGGCCTGTCCGACTTCAATCCCCGTACCCGCAGTCTCAAGCAATTGCTCGTCGGCTATGCGCACGACATGGACATGGACAGCGCCGGTCGCGTGCTGCTGCCGCCGATGCTGCGCAAGTTTGCCGAGCTGGATAAAAACGTGGTGATGGTGGGGCAGGGCAGCAAAGTCGAATTGTGGAACGAGGCGCGCTGGGAAGCGCAAGTGTCGCAGGCGCTGACCTTCAGCGATGACGTGCTGCCGCCGGAGCTGGAAGGTTTTACGTTGTGAATGAACCCGCCCATGTGCCGGTGCTGGCACAGGAGGCGGTGGCGGCGCTGGCGATCAGGCCCGATGGCGTGTACGTCGACGGCACCTTCGGGCGCGGCGGGCACAGTCGCCTGATCCTGGATCGGCTGGGTGCAGGCGGGCGTCTGATCGCGCTGGATCGCGATCCCGATGCCATTCGTGCCGGCGCGTCGCTGCAGGACGCGCGGTTGAGGCTGGTGCAAAGCCCGTTTTCGCGGCTGGCAACGGTGCTCGACGATCTGGACGTCAGGCAGGTCGATGGAATTTTGCTGGACATAGGCGTGTCGTCGCCGCAACTCGACGATGCCACGCGCGGATTCAGCTTCCGTTTCGATGCGCCGCTCGACATGCGCATGGATCCGGGGAGTGGGCTGTCGGCGGCGGACTGGCTGGCGACGGCGGCAGAGGAGGAAATCAGTGAAGTCATCCGCACCTACGGGGAGGAGCGGTTTGCTAAATCGATTGCGCGCGCGCTTGTTGCGGCACGGCAAAACGAAGCGATCCGCAGCACCGGGCAGTTGGCGAGCCTCATCGCCGCAGCGGTCAAACGGCGCGAGCCGGGGCAGCATCCGGCCACGCGCAGCTTTCAGGCTATACGGATTTATCTCAACCGCGAGCTGGAAGAGCTGAGCGCCGTGCTGCCGCAATGCGTAGACAAACTTCAACCCGGCGGACGGCTCGCGGTGATCAGCTTTCACTCGCTGGAAGACCGCATCGTCAAACGCTTCATGCGCGACGAATCGCTGGGTGAGCAGGCGCCGCGCCGCCTGCCGATTCCGGCCGCGATGCTGAAACCGGGACGGCTGAAGCTGGTGGGCCGGGCCCAGCACGCAAGCGATGCTGAAGTGGCGGCCAATCCGCGTGCGCGCAGCGCCGTGCTGCGGGTGGCGGAACGCATGGGAGGGACGGCATGAGCCACCCGGCGAGGGACCCGCGCAGCGGGATCGACGGCAAGACGAATGGCGCCAGCGGCCGATACACGGATGCGTGCATCGTGGCTGCCGCCAGTGAGGCCGCGGCATGAGCCGCCTCAACGTCATTCTCGCCCTGGTGCTGGTGATGTGCGCGTTGGCGGTGATTCAGGCACAGCATCGTGCGCGGACTTATTTTGTGGAACTGGAACGTTTGAAAAAAGAAGCGCGCGCGCTCGACGAGCAGTGGGGGCAATTGCAACTGGAGCAGAGCACGTGGGCCAATCCGGCGCGGGTGGACACGCTCGCGCGCACCCGGCTCGGGCTGGTGACTCCACCCCAGGAACGCATCCATGTTGAAACCCTGGTGGGCGAGCCGTGAGTTATCAGCCCCGCAATACGCGTTCGCATCAATTGCTCAAGCTCAACCTGGCGCCCTGGCGCATGGTCGCCGTGGGCGGCATGCTGCTCGGCGGGCTGGTGCTGGTGGCGGGGCGCGCTTTCTATCTGCAAGGGCTCAATACCGACTACCTGCAGGGCAAGGGCGATGCGGTGGCCAACCGCAATCTCACGCTCCCCACCCATCGCGGCCAGGTGGCCGACCGCCATGGCCAGTTGCTGGCGATCAGCACCCCGGTCGAATCGCTGTGGGCGCGCCCGGTCGAACTCAAGCTGAATCCCGAACAGCACGCACATCTGGCCAAAGTGCTGGGCATGTCGCCGCCGGAACTGACGAAAAAGCTGGCGCGCCGGACGCGGGGCGAATTCGCCATCCGGCGCCCGGTGACCCCCGAGCAGGCCGCCAGAATCGCGGCCATGGGCACGCCCGGCCTGTATCTGCGGCGCGAGTTCCGGCGTTACTACCCGGCGGGCGAGGTGGCGGCACATGTGGTGGGCTTCACCAATGTGGACGACCTCGGTCAGGAAGGCGTCGAACGCGCCTACCAGGACTGGCTGGCCGGGCGCGAGGGCGAGCGCCGGATCATGCGCGACCGGCGCGGCAATACCATCCGCGATCTGGCGCCGATCAAGACCGCGCAGATGGGCGGCAATCTGGCGCTGGCGCTCGACCTCAAGATTCAGTATCTGGCGCACCGTGAACTCGCCGCCGCGATCAAGACCCACAAGGCCAAGGGCGGCAGCGTGGTGGTGCTCGACGCCAAGACCGGCGAGATCCTCGCGCTGGCCAATCAGCCGAATTTCAATCCCAACAACCGCCGCAACTACAAGCCGGAGCCGATGCGCAACCGCGCGGTGATCGACACCTTCGAACCGGGTTCCACCATCAAGCCGTTTGTCGCGGCGGCCGTGCTGGAGCGCGGCCTGTTTCATCCCGACAGCGTGATCGACACGCCGGAAACCTGGCGCGTCGGAACCAAGCTGGTGCGCGATGTGCATCCGCACCCACGCATGACGGTGACCGAAATCATCCAGAAATCGAGCAACGTCGGTGCGGTCAAGCTGGCGATGTCGCTCACCTCGCAGCAATACTGGGACGTGCTGCACCGCTCCGGCTTCGGCGAGCTGCCGGGCTCGGGTTTTCCCGGCGAGAGTGCCGGGCGGCTGCGCGCCGCCGCCACCTGGAAGCCGGTCGAACACGCCACCATGGCCTACGGTTACGGCCTGTCGGTCAGCTTGCTGCAGCTGACCCGCGCCTACATGGCTTTTGCCAATGACGGCGAGGTGATGCCGCTGTCGTTTCTCAAGCGCGAGCCGCAGGAAGTTGCGGGGGAGCGGGTGTTTTCGCCGAGCGTGGCGCGTGAAGTGCGCGCCATGATGGAGGCCGTGACTGCGGACGGCGGCACCGGCCAGCGCACGCGGGTGCCGGGCTACCGGGTGGCGGGCAAAACCGGCACGGCGCACAAGCTGGTCAATGGCCACTATGCGCCCGACCGCTATCTGTCCTCCTTTATCGGCATGGCGCCGGCGTCCAATCCGCGCCTCATCATCGGCGTGGTGATCGACGAACCGAGCGGCGGCGTGTATTACGGCGGCAGCGTCGCGGGGCCGGTGTTCGCGCAGGTGATGGCGGCCAGCCTGCGCCAGCTTGCGCTGCCGCCCGACGCGCCGGAAACCGCGACGCGAATGACACAGAGCGCCCCCGCCGTGGCGGCGCCCACCGTCGTTGCGCGTGTCGGTGGGGGGATGTGATGGCACGACCCGCCGCCAAATCAGTCTCTTCGCGGCCGGTGTCCCCGGCCTTCCACGAGTCCGTGGAGCACATCCTCAAGCGCCTCGGCCTCGCGCCCGGCGAACTCGTCAACGACAGCCGCAAGGCGGCGCCGGGGGCGGTATTCGCCGCCTATCCCGGCGAGACGCGCGACGGCCGCGACTTCATCGCACAGGCGGTGGCGCAGCGGGTCGACGGGGTGTTGTGGGAGGCGGATCACTATCAATGGGATCCCGCGCTCGCCATCCCCAATGCCGGCGTGGCCGGACTGAAGACGCGCATCGGCGAAATCGCCGCACACATCTACGGCGAGCCGTCGCGCGCGCTGCACATGGTCGGCGTCACCGGCACCAACGGCAAAACCTCGGTGGCGCATTGGGTGGCGCAGGCCTTCGCGCACCTCGGGCGCAAGGCCGCCGTCATCGGCACGGTCGGCAACGGCTTCCCCGGCGCGCTCACGCCGGCACTCAATACCACGCCCGATGCCGTCGAATTGCAGCAGCGCCTGGCGTTCTACCGGCAACAGGGCGCGACCGCCTGCGTGATGGAGGTTTCGTCGCACGGTCTGGCGCAGGGGCGTGTCAACGGCACCGCATTCAACGTGGCGGTGCTGACCAATCTGTCGCGCGATCACCTCGACTATCACGGCGACATGGACAGCTATGCCGATGCCAAGGCCAAGCTGTTCAACTGGCCGGGGCTGGGCTGGGTGGTGCTGAATGTCGACGATGCCTTCGGCCAGCGGCTGGAGAGCGAAACCCGGCCGGTGCGCGTCGCCGGCTATGGTTTTCAGCGCGGCGCCGTGGTGGGCGAAAAACTGCAGCTGTCACAGGCCGGCCTGCATCTCGCGGTGCGCACCGACTGGGGCAATGCCGAGATCGATGCGCCGCTGCTGGGCCGCTTCAACGCCGCCAACCTGCTGGCGGTACTGACCACCCTGCTGGTGTCCGAGGTGAAACTGGATGACGCCTGCCGGGCGCTGGCGCATATCACCCCGCCGCCGGGACGGATGCAGACGCTCGGCGGTCAGGCGCATCCGCTGGTGGTGGTGGACTACGCCCATACCCCGGATGCACTGGAAAAGGTGCTCGCCACCCTGCGTGAAATCGTCAGCGGCGGCCGCCTCATTTGCGTGTTCGGCTGCGGCGGCAACCGCGACGCCGGCAAGCGTCCGCTGATGGGGCAGGCGGCTGCCAAAGGCGCCGATGAAGTCTGGGTCACCAGCGACAACCCGCGCAACGAAGATCCGCGCCACATCATCGACGCCATTCTCGCCGGCATAGCGGGCAAGCCGCACGTCGAACCGGATCGCGCGCGCGCCATCTTCGAGGCCATCGGCGGCGCGCATCAGGGCGACGTGGTGCTGATCGCGGGCAAGGGCCACGAGGATTATCAGGAAATCGCCGGCGAACGCCTGCCGTTCTCCGATGTGGCCGTCGCCCACAAGGCGCTGGAGGCGTGGACATGAGCAGGGAGCCTCGGCACGTGCGACCGACCGCGAATGGCCACCTGCGCCGATGCGCAGAAGTTGCTGATGCCATTTATCTGATGGAGGCGCAGACATGAGCGCGCCGATGATGCGTCTTTCCGAAGCCGCCGCCATGCTCGGCGTGCCGTTCAGCGGCCCGGATGCCGAGGTGCTGCGCGTCTCCACCGACAGTCGCAGCATCCAGCCGGGCGATCTGTTCATCGCGCTGCGCGGTGAAAAATTCGACGGCGGCGCCTTCGCCGCACAGGCGTTGCGGCAGGGTGCAGTCGGCGTCGTGCTCGACCGCACGCAGGCGCCCGACATCGCGTCGGCGCTGCGCGTCGACGACACCCGGCTTGCGCTCGGCCGGCTGGCCGCCGCCTGGCGCCAGCGCTTCACGTTGCCGCTGGTCGCCATCACCGGCAGCAACGGCAAAACCACGGTGAAGGAAATGCTGGCGGCGATCCTGCGGGTGGAGGCCGGGTCGGATGCGGCCGTGCTCAATACCGAAGGCAATCTCAACAACGACATCGGCCTGCCGCTGATGCTGCTGCGCCTGCGCGACACGCATCAGTTCGCGGTGCTGGAAATGGGCATGAACCACGCCGGCGAGATCGATTATCTGACCCGGCTGACGCAGCCGGATGTCGCTGTCGTGATCAACGCGCTGACCGCGCATATCGGCTTTCTCGGCTCGGTGGAAGCCATCGCGCGCGCCAAGGGTGAAATCTTCGCCGGCCTGTCCGCCAGCGGCATTGCGGTATTCAACGCCGACGACGCCCACGCGCACCTGTGGCGCGAACAGAATGCGCAGCGCCCGGTGGTCGATTTCGGGCTGGCGTCGGCGAGCAAGGTGCGCGGCCATTTCGAGCCGACTGCCTTCGGTTCGGCGCTCACCATCGACGCTGCCCAACGGCACGCTGGAAATCACGCTGCAGGTGCCCGGTCGAGCACAACGTGATGAACGCACTGGCCGCCGCCGCCGCGGCGTGCGCGCTCGACATCGGCCACGGCAGCATCGTCGCCGGGCTGTCCGGCTTCACCGGCGTCAAGGGGCGGCTGCAACGCAAGCCCGCGCTGCACGGCAGCACCTTCATCGACGACACCTACAACGCCAATCCCGATTCGGTGAAAGCCGCGCTGGCGGTGCTGGCGCAACAGCCCGGCACCAAGCTGCTGGTGCTGGGCGACATGGGCGAACTGGGCAACGACGCGGCGGCGATGCACGCGCAGATCGGCTTGGCCGCGCGCGCCGCCGGCGTCGACCGCCTGCTGGCGCTGGGCGATCTGTCGAAGGAAACCGTCGGCGCATTCGGTGCCGGCGCGATGCATTTCGAGCGCATCCAGGAACTGCTCGCCGAACTCGAAAACGCCCTGACGCCCGACACCACCGTACTGGTGAAAGGCTCGCGCTTCATGCAGATGGAACGCGTGGTCAACAGTTTCATGGAGGCACACTGACATGCTCTTGTGGCTGTTTCAATATCTCGGCCAGGACATCCGCGCCTTCAACGTCTTCAATTACCTGACGCTGCGCGCGGTGATGGCGATGCTGACCGCGCTGACGATTTCCTTCATCGTCGGCCCGGCGGTGATCCGCAAACTCACCGCCCTGAAAATCGGCCAGTCGGTGCGCAACGACGGCCCGCAAACCCATCTGGTCAAGGCCGGCACGCCGACCATGGGCGGCGTGCTGATCCTGGTGTCGGTCACCGTCACCACCCTGCTGTGGGCGGATCTGTCCAACGACTATGTCTGGGTCGCGCTGTTCACGCTGATCGGATTCGGCGTCATCGGCTGGGTCGACGACTGGCGCAAGGTGGTGGAGAAGAACTCGCGCGGCCTGCCGTCGCGCTGGAAATATTTCTGGCAGTCGGTGATCGGCCTCGCCGTCGCCGGCTACCTGTGGCAAACCGCCACCTTGCCGGCGCACACCGAACTGATCATTCCCTTCCTCAAGCACGCCACGCTGACGCCTGTCGGCGGCGGGCTTCATCGCGCTGACCTACTTCGTCATCGTCGGTTCCAGCAATGCGGTCAACCTCACCGACGGCCTCGACGGCCTGGCGATCCTGCCGACGGTGATGGTGGCGTCCGCGCTGGCGATCTTCGCCTACGTCGCCGGCAACGCCGTGTTCTCCAAATATCTCGGCGTGCCGCACGTTCCCGGCGCCGGTGAACTGGCGATCTTCTGCGCCGCGATGGCGGGCGCCGGGCTGGCCTTTCTCTGGTTCAACGCCTACCCGGCCGAAGTGTTCATGGGCGACGTCGGCGCGCTGGCACTGGGCGCCGCGCTCGGCGTGGTCGCGGTGATCGTGCGGCAGGAAATCGTGCTCTTCATCATGTGCGGCGTGTTCGTCATGGAAACCCTGTCGGTGATGATCCAGGTCGCCTCGTTCAAGACGCGCGGCAAGCGGGTGTTCCTGATGGCGCCGATGCACCACCACTATGAACTCAAGGGCTGGAAGGAGACGCAGGTCGTCGTCCGCTTCTGGATTATTTCGATGATGCTGGTGCTGATCGGCCTGGCGAGCCTGAAACTCAGATGAACTACGACAGCCTGCAATCTCTGCCGGCAAAAACGTCCTGGTGCTGGGTCTCGGCGACACCGGCCTGTCGTGCGCGCGCTGGCTGCGGCGCGCGGCGCGCGGGTGAGCGTGGCCGACAGCCGCGACGCGCCGCCGCAGGCCGCGCGGCTGGCCGAACTGGCGCCGCAGGTGCCGCTATCACCGGTGCATTCGACCCGGCGCAGCTGCAGGCGGCTGAAATGCTGGTGGTCAGCCCCGGCGTGCCGCTGGCCGATCCGGCGGTCGCCGCTGCCATCGCGGCAGGGGTCGAAGCGGTGGGCGACGTCGAGTTGTTCGCCCGCGCCATCGCCGCGCTCAACGCCCAGCGCGCCACGACACCCGAGACACCGGCCCGATGCGGCTGATCGCCATCACCGGCAGCAACGGCAAGAGCACGGTCACCGCGATGTGCGGCGACATGTGCCGCATGGCCGGGCTCGCAAACCTGCGTGGCCGGCAATATCGGCCTGCCGGTACTGGATGCCTTGGTCGAGATCGGAGAACGGGCGCGCCCCGACGCCGCAGGTGTGGGTGCTGGAGCTGTCCAGCTTCCAGCTGGAAACCACGCCCAGCCTGAACGCCACCGCCGCGACCGTGCTCAACTGTGAGCGAAGACCACATGGATCGCTATCCCGACCTGGCCGCCTACGCCGCGGCCAAGGCGCGCATTTTCAGCGGCGACGGGGTGCAGGTGCTGAACCGTGACGACGCACCGCATGCTGGCGATGGCACTGCCCGGGCGCCGGGTCATCGAGCTTCGGCCTGGACCGCAGCCCGGATGACGAACACTATGGCCTGTGCGACGACGAGCTGTGCCTCGGCGGCGACATGCTGATGCCGATGTCCGCGCTGCAGGTCGCCGGGTTGCACAATGTCGCCAATGCGCTGGCGGCGCTGGCGCTGACCCGCGCACTGGATTTGCCGATGGCCAGCCGCTGTTGCGCGGGCTGGTGCATTTCAAGGGGCTGCCGCACCGGGTCGAAAAAGTCGCCGAGATCGAAGGCGTCACCTGTTACGACGACTCCAAGGGCACCAACGTCGGCGCCACCGAGGCCGCGCTGTACGGCATGGGCAGCCGCAAAGCGGTGGTGATCCTGGGCGGCGACGGCAAGGGGCAGGATTTCAGCTCCGCTGAAGGCGGCGGTCGAGGCCAACGCCCGCGCGGTGTTGCTGATCGGCCGCGATGCGCCGCTGATTGCAGCCGCAATCGACGGCTGCGGCATCGACACCTACCCGGCTGCCAGTCTGCAGGATGCGGTCGAGCAGGCACATCGCCTGGCGCACGCCGGCGATGCGGTGCTGCTGTCGCCTGCCTGCGCCAGCTTCGACATGTTCCGCAATTACGTGCATCGCGCCGAGGTCTTCATTGCCGGCAGTGCACAAACTGGCGGCGAGCAAAGGACATGCGGTCTGATGCTGTACAGCTGCGCGCGCGCCCAAACCCAGTACCGAACTCGATTTCAGCCTGCTGTGGCTGGCGCTCGGCCTGCTGTCGCTCGGGCTGGTGATGGTGTATTCCGCTTCGATCGCCATCGCCGAAGCGGCCAAATACACCGGCCACAACGGCGAATACTATTTGCTGCGGCAGGGCATGTTCATTGTCGTCGGCATCGGTGGTCGGCATCAGCGCCTTCCAGGTGCCGATGCGGGTGTGGCAACAGACCGCGCCCTATCTGTTCCTGGTCGGCCTGCTGCTGCTGGTGGTGGTGCTGATTCCCGGCATCGGTCGCGAAGTCAACGGCAGCCGCCGCTGGATTCCGCTCGGCTTCGCCAACCTGCAGCCGTCCGAGTTGATGAAGTTCTTCGCCGTGCTGTACGCCGCCGACTACACCACGCGCAAGGCCGCCTTCATGCACGACTTCAAGAAAGGCTTCCTGCCGATGGCGGGCGTGATGCTGCTGGCCGGCGCGCTGCTGCTGCGCGAACCGGACTTCGGCGCCTTCGTCGTGATCATCTCCATCGCCATGGGCATCCTGTTCCTCGGCGGCCTCAACTGGAAAGTGTTCGCCGGGCTGATCGTGATGCTGCTGGTCGGCTTTGTCGTCGCTGATCTTGACCTCGCCCTATCGCCTGCAGCGCGTGCTCGGCTTCATGGATCCGTTGGCCGATCCCTACGGCAAGGGCTACCAGTTGTCGCACGCGCTGATCGCCTTCGGCCGCGGCGAATGGTTCGGCCTCGGCCTGGGCGGCAGCGTCGAAAAACTGTTCTACCTGCCGGAAGCGCATACCGATTTCCTGCTCGCCGTGATCGCCGAAGAATTCGGCTTCATCGGCGTGGCGGTGGTGATCGGGCTGTTCGCCTGGCTGATCGTCAAGGCTTTCGTGATCGGTCATCGCGCGGCCGCAGCTCGAGCGCAACTTCTGCGCGCTGGTGGCGCAGGGCATCGGCATCTGGCTCGGCGTGCAGGCGCTCATCAACATGGGGGTGAACGTCGGCCTGTTGCCGACCAAGGGGCTGACCCTGCCCTTCCTGTCGTTCGGCGGCAGCGGCATCGTCGCCAACTGTCTGGCGATCGCCGTGCTGTTGCGCATCGACTGGGAACACCGGCAGATGATGCGGGGAAAAACCTTCTGATGGCTGCCGCGAACCGCACCCTCATGGTCATGGCCGGCGGCACCGGCGGACACGTCTACCCTGCGCTGGCGGTGGCCGATGCGCTGCGCGCGCGCGGCTGGGAGGTGTTCTGGCTGGGCACCCGCGCCGGCCTGGAAGCGCGGGTGGTGCCGGCCGCCGGGATCGACATGGTGTGGGTGTCGATGGGCGGCGTGCGCGGCAAGGGCTTGCTGAAAAAACTGCTGCTGCCGCTGACCCTGCTGGTCGCCTTCTGGCAGAGCTTCGTCGCCATCCTCAAGCGCCGACCGGACGTGGTGCTCGGCATGGGCGGCTACACCGCGTTTCCCGGCGGCATGATGGCGAGCCTGCTCAACAAGCCCTGGTGATCCACGAACAGAATTCGGTCGGCGGGCTGACCAATCGCGTGCTGGCCTGTCTGGCCGAACGTGTGCTGACCGCTTTCCCCAAGGTGTTCACCCATGCGCACGACAAACCGATTCCCTGCCGTCGCGTGATGACCGAGTGGGTGGGCAATCCGGTGCGAGCCGATATCGCCGCTGCAGGCAGCACCGAACGCAGCGGCGCGCTGCGTCTGCTGGTGGTGGGCGGCAGCCTGGGCGCGCAGGCCCTGAACGAGCTGGTGCCGAAGGCGTTGGCCCTGCTTCCCGCTGAACAGCGTCCGCCCGTCGTGCATCAGTCCGGTCGCCAGCATCTCGATATCCTGCGCGCGAACTATGCCGCTGCCGGAGTCGACGCCGACGTGCGCGACTACATCGAAGACATGGCGGCCGAATACCGCGTCTGCGATTTCGCCATCTGCCGCGCCGGCGCGATGACGGTGGCCGAACTGACATGCGCCGGGCGTGCCGGCGGTGCTGGTGCCGTTTCCGTTCGCGGTGGACGACCACCAGACCGGCAATGCCGAATTCCTCAGCGAAGCAGGCGCCGCCTGGCTGATGCAGCAGAAGGAGCTGACTGCCGACAAGCTGGCCGCGCTGATCGGCGGGCTTGATCGCGACACGCTGGCCGCGATGGCGGCAAGGCGCGCGCGCTGGCCAAACCCGATGCGACCGCACGCGTTGCCGATATTTGCGAGGCACTGGCACAATGAAGCACGCCGTCAAACATATTCGCTTCGTCGGCATGGTCGATCCGAGCAGGGAGCAGGGTTCCCGCTTGCGGGATGCGACCGGCCGCGAGGATCGCCAGATGTCTGCGTCGGGCGCTAGCAGGGGAATCCGACGCTGATGAAACACGCCGTCAAACACATCCACTTCGTGGGCATCGGCGGCGTCGGCATGAGCGGCATCGCCGAGGTGCTGCTGAATCTGGGTTATGCGGTATCCGGCTCCGATCTGGCCGACAACGCGGTGACGCAGCGGCTGGCGAGTCTGGGCGCGCGCATCCATCACAACCATGCCAGCGAAAACATCGCCGACGCCGATGCGGTGGTCACCTCGACCGCGGTGCAGGAATCCAACCCCGAAGTCATCGCCGCGCGCGAGAAGAAAATCCCCATCGTGCCGCGCGCGCTGATGCTGGCGGAACTGATGCGGCTGCAGCGCGGCATCGCGATTGCCGGCACCCACGGCAAGACCACGACCACCAGCCTGGTCGCCAGCATTCTCGGCGAGGCGGGCATGGACCCGACCTACGTCATCGGCGGCAAGCTCACCGCTGCCGGCACCAATGCGCGGCTCGGCAAGGGCGATTTCCTGGTGGCCGAGGCCGACGAATCCGACGCCTCGTTCCTCTATCTGACGCCGGTGATCGCGATCGTCACCAATATCGACGCCGATCACATGGACACCTATGGCCATGATTTCGAGCGGCTGAAAACCGCCTTCGTCGATTTCTGCCAGCGGCTGCCTTTCTACGGCATGGCGGTGCTGTGCATCGACGACCCGCACGTGCGCGAAATCATGCCGCGCATCACCAAGCCGATCACCACCTATGGCTTCGACGAAGCGCGCGCAGGTGCGCGCGGTCGAATCCGCGCTTCGAGCGGGGCCTGATGCATTTCACCGTGCAGCGCGAAGGGATGGCCGACCTCGATATCGTGCTGAATCATCCCGGCATGCACAACGTGCTGAACGCGCTGGCGGCGATTGCGGTGGCGACCGAAGTCGGTGCCAGCGATGCCGCCATCGTCAAGGCGCTGGCCGAATTCCATGGCGTCGGCCGGCGCTTCCAGCGCTACGGCGAGCTGCCTGCCAAGGACGGCGGCGCATTACTGTCTGATCGACGATTACGGCCACCACCCGGTGGAAATGGCCGCCACGCTGGCCGCCGCGCGCGGCGCCTTCCCCGGACGGCGGCTGGTGCTGGTATTCCAGCCGCACCGCTACTCGCGCACCCGCGACTGCTTCGAGGATTTCGTCAAAGTGCTGTCGGAAACCGACGTGCTGGTGCTGACCGAGGTCTATCCGGCCGGCGAAGCGCCGATCGTCGCGGCGGACGGCCGCGCGCTCGCGCGCGCCGTGCGGGTGGCGGGCAAGGTCGAGCCGATGTTCGTCGAACATGTCGCCGAGCTGCCCGGCGACCGTGAACGAACTGGTGCAGCGACGGCGATGTGGTGCTGGTGATGGGCGCGGGCAGCATCGGCCAGGTGGCGCCCGCATTAGGGACGCAGCATGCGGCATGACTTTCGCATGAGCGAGATGGATCTGGGCGGCGGCGCTGCGCCGACGCTGCGCGGGCGTTTTCTCTACAACGAGCCGATGAACAAGCACGTGTCGTGGCGCGCCGGCGGCGCCGCCCAGCGCGTCTACATCCCGGCCGATCTGGACGATCTGTCCTGGCTGGTGCGCTCGATGCCCGCGCACGAGGACATCCACATGGTCGGCCTGGGCAGCAATCTGCTGGTGCGCGACGGCGGCGTGCGCGGCGTGGTGTCCTGCTGCACGGCGTGCTGAAAAAACTGGCGATCGAATCGCGCACCCAGGGCTTGCCACCGGCACCGGTCGGCCGCGAGACCGCGCTGGTGTATGCCCAGGCCGGCGTGGCGTCGCCCAAGCTGGCGCGCTTTGCCGCCAATCAACGATCTGGTCGGCGGCGAATTCTGGGCCGGCATTCCCGGCACGGTGGGCGGCGCGCATCGCGATGAACGCCGGCTGCTACGGCAGCGAAACCTGGGACAAGCTGGTGCAGGTGCTGACGCTCGACCGGCAGGGCCACCTGACCGAGCGGCAGCCGGGTGAATACGTGACCGGCTACCGCCATGTGGCGTTGAAGCAGGCACATCAGGAATGGTTCGTCGGCGGCTGGTTCCGGCTGGAAAAGGGCGACGGCGCGGCTTCGCGCGAGATGATCCAGGATCTATCTGAAACAGCGCATCGCGTCGCAGCCGTTGAGCCTGCCCAACGCCGGCTCGGTGTTCCGCAACCCGCCCGGCGATCACGCCGCGCGCCTGATCGAATCCTGCGGCCTCAAGGGCTTTCGCATCGGCGACGCGCAGGTGTCGGAGAAGCACGCCAATTTCATCGTCAATCTGGGCCATGCCACGGCGACCGATATCGAGCGCCTGATCGAGCATGTGGAAAACACCGTGGAAACACGCAGCAACGTGCGGCTGATGCGCGAAGTACGGATTATTGGAGAACGGCCGTGAGTTCGATTCAAGCAGCAAAGAAATTCGGAAAGGTCGCAGTGATGCTGGGCGGCACCTCGGCCGAGCGCCCGGTGTCGCTCAACAGCGGCGCGGCGGTGCTGGCGGCGTTGCAGCGCCAGGGGGTCGATGCGCATGCGTTCGACCCGGCCAACCGCAATCTCGGCGACCTCATCAGCGGCGAGTTCGACCGGGTGTTCATCGCACTGCATGGGCGGCTGGGCGAAGACGGCTGCATGCAGGGCGCGCTCGAAGTGCTGGGCATGCCCTACACCGGCAGCGGCGTGATGGCGTCGGCGCTCGGCATGGACAAGTGGCGCACCAAGCTGCTGTGGCGCGCGGCCGGCCTGCCCACCGCCGACTGGGCGATGCTCAGCTGCCGACAGCGATTTCGCCGCGGTGGAAAAGCAGCTCGGCCTGCCGATCTTCGTCAAACCGGCCCACGAAGGCTCCAGCATCGGCATGAGCAAGGTCAGCGAAGCGGGCACGCTGAAGGCCGCCTATGCCACCGCCGCCGAACACGACCCGCTGGTGCTGGCGGAAAAATTCATCGACGGCCCCGAATTCACCGTCGGCATCCTCGGCGACACGCGCCTTGCCGCTGATTCGGCTGGAGCCCGCCAAGGACAAAGCCTTCTACGACTTCGAGGCGAAGTATCTGCGCAACGACACCCAATACCATTGCCCGGCCGGGCTGCCGGATGCGGACGAACAGGCCTTGCGCCAGCTGGCGCTGGACGCCTTCCGCCTGGTGGGCGGACGCGGCTGGGGACGGGTGGACGTGATGCGCGATCGTCACGGCAATCCCTACCTGCTGGAAATGAACACCTCGCCCGGCATGACCGACCACAGCCTGGTGCCGATGGCGGCGCGGGTGGCCGGGCTGGATTTCGATGCGCTGTGCCTGGCCATTCTGGAGCAGACGCTGGCATGAACGCCGAACTCGCCGCCCATCCGCTCAACCAGGTCGCCCGCGTGCTGGCCTGGGGCGCGCTGGGCTTGCTGGCGTATGGCGCCACCAGCTGGGTGGTGGCGCGGCCGTGGTTCGCGCTGACCACGCTGGAAGTCAAAACGCCGGTGGCGCATGTCACCGAGGAACAGATTCGCCTGGTGGCGGAGCGCCGGGTGCGCGGCACCTTCTTCACGGTCGATCTCGAAGACGTGCGCGAAAGCCTGGAAAAACTGCCGTGGGTGCGCGAGGCACGGGTCGAGCGCCGCTGGCCCGACACGCTGGTGGTGTCGCTGGTCGAGCAGGTGCCGCTGGCGCGCTGGAACGACAACGCGCTGGTGAACGGCGAAGGCGAAGTGTTTGTCGCGGCGGCATCCGGCAGCCTGCCGCGCCTGTCGGGGCCGGAAGACAGCAGCGCCGAAGTGGTGGCGGCTTTCCTCCGTCATCAGGCCGCGCTGGCGCCGCTCGGCATGCGTATCGCCGAACTGCGGTTGTCGCCGCGCCGCGCCTGGTGGATGCGCCTCGACAACGGCATGCAGCTGGCGCTGGGGCGGCCGCAAACCGACGCGCGGCTGGCGCGCTTCGTCGCGCTGTACCCGCGCTTGCTGACCGCCCGGCCGGCTGTCCCGGTCGTCGCGAATGCGGCGGCGGCCCCCCTGAAACCTGCCGTTCCGGTGATCCCCCTCACCGTCGATTTGCGTTACCCCGACGGCTTCGCCGTACGGATGCCACATGGCGCTTCACCTTTCAAACCGAGTACAACATGAGCACCACGCAACATGAGTAAGCCCAGAGACCCTAAAAA
>CAWFTM010000023.1:0-44481 GCA_963818665.1 uncultured Hydrogenophilales bacterium
CACACCGGTTCACGGCCGGTGGTGCTCCGTAGGGTGCGCCATGCGCACCATCCGCAGTGAATCGGTGCGCATGGCGCACCCTACAAAGCTGTTGAGGGGATGCCTTGCTCACCCCGGCTCACTCGCCGATGACGTCGGCGCCTTTCGGCGGGGTGAATTTGAATGTCGAGGCGGGAATGGAGGGGTTGCGCGCAAAGTTCGTCAGCTTGAGCGTGGTGCGCTGGCCGAAGAAATCGAACAGTTCCATCTCCACCAGCACGTCGCCCTTGAAGCCCATGCGGATGCGTTCGAAGGTGGTGTCCTTGTTCTTCGGGGTGGCTTCCAGCCATTCGAGACCGCCGCCCTGCCCCGCGTCTTTCAGGGTGAAATATTTTTCGATGGCATTGTCGCCGGCCAGCAGGGCGGCGGGCGTGCCGGCGATGACGTCGCCGAGCGATTTGACGGTGACCTGTTCGAGGTCGACGTCGTACAGCCACAACCTGGCGCCGTCGCCGACGATGACCTGCTCGTACGGCTTGCTGTAGTCCCAGCGAAACTTGCCGGGACGCGCGAAGGCCATCTTGCCGCTCGCCTGCTGGGTGACGCGGCCGGATTTGTCGGAGACGGTCTGGCTGAAATCGGCTTCGGCCGTTTTGGCGCCGACGATGAAGGCCTTGAGGCGTTCAACGCCGCCGGCGTGGGCGGCGCCGCTCAGGATCAGCGCAAGGAAAAAAATGGGGAGTCGCATGGGGCTTCCAATAAAAAGTGCGCCCGGCGGGCGCACTTTGCTTGACCCTGCAAAGGGGCGAAAGTTTATTTCGCCTTGCCGGTATTGATACCGAACGGCAGATACGCCGGGCACCAGCCGAAAATCGCGGTCAACAAAACGATAAAGCCAATGATGCCACCTGCCAGCATCGGGCCGGTCGGCGTCATGGCCCAGTAAATCAGGCCGATACCCACTACGGCGCGGATGATGCGATCAATACCACCAACGTTTTTTGCCATTGCACATTCCTCTCTCGATTGGACTGGATGATTATTCTTGAGCCAGGGATCACTCCCGGCCGCAAGCTTAGCGCATTTTAAGCCACGCCGGGTTCAGTTCAACCCGGCGGGCTGCAACCCGGCAGGCCTCAGGCGATCAGCGGCACGATCAGCAGCGCCACGATGTTGATGATCTTGATCAGCGGGTTGACGGCGGGGCCGGCGGTGTCCTTGTAGGGATCGCCCACGGTGTCGCCGGTGACGGCGGCCTTGTGCGCTTCGCTGCCCTTGCCGCCGAAGTTGCCTTCCTCGATGTACTTCTTGGCGTTGTCCCACGCACCACCGCCGGTGGTCATCGAGATGGCCACGAAGATGCCGGTGATGATGGTGCCGACCAGCACGCCGCCGAGCGCCTGCGCGCCGAGGGTGAGGCCGACGATGACGGGAACCGCGACCGGCAGCAGCGAGGGCACGATCATTTCCTTGATCGCGGCCTTGGTCAGCATGTCGACGCAGGTGCCGTATTCCGGCTTGGCGGTGCCTTCCATGATGCCGGGGATGGATTTGAACTGGCGGCGCACTTCCACCACCACCGAGCCGGCGGCGCGGCCGACCGCTTCCATGCCCATCGCGGCGAACAGGTAGGGCACCATGCCGCCGATGAAGAGGCCGATGATGACCATGTGGTTGGACAGGTCGAAGGTCATGGCCTGGGCAAGCGGGTCGGTCAGCAGTGCCTTGGCATTGATCGCATGCGTGTAGTCAGCGAACAGCACCAGCGCGGCCAGGCCGGCGGAGCCGATGGCATAGCCCTTGGTGACGGCCTTGGTGGTGTTGCCGACGGCGTCGAGCGGGTCGGTGATGTTGCGGATGTTGTCCGGCAGACCTGCCATTTCGGCGATGCCACCGGCGTTGTCGGTGATCGGGCCATAGGCGTCAAGCGCGACGATGATGCCGGCCATCGACAACATCGAGGTGGCAGCGATGGCGATGCCGTACAGGCCAGCCAGCGCGTAGGCGCCCCAGATGGCGGCGCAGACGGCCAGCACCGGCAGTGCGGTGGATCGCATCGACACGCCGATACCCGCAATCACGTTGGTGCCGTGACCGGTGGTGGAGGCTTGAGCGATATGGCGCACCGGGCCGTATTCCGTGGCGGTGTAGTACTCCGTGATGACCACCATGGCGGCGGTCAGCACCAGGCCGATCAGGGTGGCGAAGTACAGGTTCAGCGAGGTCACCAGTTCGCCGCCGATCATCACGCCCTCGCCCATCATCCAGTTGGTGATGGGGTAGAACGCGACCGCGGCCAGCACGCCCGACACGATCAGGCCGCGATACAGCGCGTTCATGATCTTGCCGCCCTCGCGCGCCTTGACGAAATAGGTGCCGACGATGGAGGCGATGATGGAGAAGCCGCCCAGCACCAGCGGATAGATCACCGCTTCGGGCGAACCGGTGATCAACAGGCCGCCCAGCAGCATGGTGGCGATGATGGTCACGGCGTAGGTTTCGAACAGGTCGGCGGCCATGCCGGCGCAGTCGCCGACGTTGTCGCCCACGTTGTCGGCGATCACCGCCGGGTTGCGCGGGTCGTCCTCGGGGATGCCGGCTTCGACCTTGCCCACCAGGTCGGCGCCGACGTCGGCACCCTTGGTGAAGATGCCGCCGCCGAGTCGGGCGAAGATGGAGATCAGCGAACCGCCGAAGGCCAGGCCCACCAGTGCGTGGGTCGCGGCTTCGGTGGTTTCGCCCAGCATCAGGGTCAGCACGGCGTAGTAGCCGGCGACGCCGAGCAGGCCGAGGCCCACCACCAGCATGCCGGTGATGGCGCCGCCCTTGAAGGCGACGTTGAGCGCGGCGTTGAGGCCTTGCGAGGCGGCCTGCGCGGTGCGCACGTTGGCGCGCACCGAGACGTTCATGCCGATGTAGCCGGTGAGGCCGGAGAGGAAGGCGCCGAGGGCGAAACCGACCGCGGTTTGCCAGCCCAGCGTCACGAAGATCGCGATCAGCAGGATCACGCCGACGATGCCGATGGTGGTGTATTGCCGGTTCAGATAGGCGGACGCGCCTTCCTGCACCGCCGCCGCGATTTCACGCATGCGGTCGTTGCCGGTCGGCAGCCCCAGTATCCATTTGATCGACACGATCCCGTACAGCAGTGCGAGCACCGCCGCCACGAGGGCGAACAACAAGCCTTCATTCATTATTTTTCCTCCTCAAATCCCCAAAAAAAAACGGCAGCTTGCGCCACCGTCCCCATTCACTGCTGATTGCCCATCGCGAGCCCGCCTTCGAACCGCGTGCCCGGCGCGAAGCCGAACACCCGGTCGAGCCCGAGCTCCCGAATGCATTCATCCACCGCATCCTGTCCGTGTTCGCGCTGCACCTCGGACAGGATCAGCTTGGCCGAATTGCCGTTGTAGAAGCCGCCGAAGTCGGCTTGCACTTTCAGCAACTGCTTGGCTTTCTCAAGCGTCATGGTTCACAGCTTGAACGCCGCCAGCTTCTTCGCCACCGCAACATTCTTCAGCGTGACGTACACCGGCAGGCCGTCGGCGTACTTCGGATAATCCTCGCCCTGGATCAGCGGCGTCAGGTAACGCTTGCACTTGGGCGTGATGCCGAAACCGTCCTTGGTGATGAAGTCGCGCGGCATGAATTTCTCGACGTTGGCGACGTCCTTCAGATCCGCCACGCCGATCTTGTATTTGTACGGCGAATCCGAAATACGGTCGACCGTCGGCATCACCGAGTTGTGGCCCTTGATCGCCAGCTCGACGGCTTTCTTGCCGAGTTCGTAGGCCTGCTTCACATCGGTCTTCGATGCGATGTGGCGCGCGGCGCGCTGCAGGTAGTCGGCGACCGCCCAGTGGAACTTGTGACCGAGCGCGTCCTTGATCATGTTGGCGACCACCGGCGCGGCGCCGCCCAGCTGGGCGTGGCCGAAGGCGTCGCGGGTGCCCTGCTCGGCGAGGAAGGTGCCGTCCGGATAGTGGCAGCCTTCGGAAACCACCACCGTGCAAAAGCCGTGTTCCTTCACCAGCTTGTCGACGCGGGCGAGGAATTTCTTCTGGTCGAACTCGATTTCCGGGAACAGGATGACGACCGGAATGCCGTGGTCTTCCACCAGCCCGCCCGCCGCTGCGATCCAGCCGGCGTGGCGACCCATCACTTCCAGCACGAAAATCTTGGTCGAGGTCTTGGCCATCGATTTCACGTCGAAGCTGGCTTCCAGCGTGGACACCGCGATGTATTTGGCGACCGAGCCGAAGCCGGGGCAGCAGTCGGTGATCGGCAGATCGTTGTCGACCGTTTTCGGCACGTGGATCGCCTGGATCGGATAGCCCATCGCTTCGGACAGCTGGCTGACCTTGAAGCAGGTGTCGGCCGAATCGCCGCCGCCGTTGTAGAAGAAGTAGCCGATGTTGTGCGCCTTGAACACTTCGATCAGGCGCGCGTATTCGCGCTTGTTGGCTTCCAGCGATTTGAGCTTGAAGCGGCAGGAGCCGAACGCGCCCGACGGCGTGCTGCGCAGCGCGGCGATCGCGGCATCGGTTTCCTTGCTGGTGTCGATCAGGTCTTCGGTCAGCGCGCCGATGATGCCGTTGCGGCCGGCGTACACCTTGCCGATCTTGTCCTTGTGCTTGCGCGCGGTTTCGATCACGCCGCAGGCCGAGGCGTTGATGACGGCGGTGACGCCGCCGGATTGTGCGTAGAAGGCGTTCATTTTTTTCGCCATGGTGTTGTCTCCTCTGTTTTCGAAAAAAGAATGCGTAAAAAAGCCAGCCCCGACTGCTGGCTGGCTTGATCGATCAACCGTTGCCGGACGCCTCGCCCTCGGCGAGCCGCTTGGCTTCTTCGTCGGCCTGCATTTTCAGCAGGGTGGTGACGCAATCGCCGATGTCGTCGTATTCCTCGCGCCCGGTGCTGAAGCGATCGCGGATACGGTAGAAAAACATGCTGCGGTAACGCGAGTCACCGGTCTTCGACAGCACGAAGTGACAGCCGCGCTCGAGCCAGTAAAAGCCCGGGCACAGCGTCAGTTCGCGGTCGTCGAGATACAGGCGGATTTCGGTTTCGACGTCCTGGATCTCGACTGCCCTGCCGTAGCGTTCCTTCACCGCGCTGGCCACAACCCAGCGTTCAGTGTCGGTCAGCGGGTGAATCTGCTGCGGCATCGTCGCCTTAGCCGAGTGCAGCGAAGATCGAATCGCGAATGCCTTCGACCTTGCCGACGCCGGCCACTTTCACGTACTTGGGGGCGCCGGCTTCGCCGCGTGCCGCCCAGTCGCCGTAGTATTTCACCAGCGGCTCGGTCTGCGCGTGATAGACGTCGAGGCGCTTCTTCACCGTGTCTTCATGGTCGTCGTCGCGCTGGATCAGGTCTTCGCCGGTGACGTCGTCCTTGCCGGCCGTCTTGGGCGGGTTGAACACGACGTGGTAGGTGCGGCCGGAGGCCACGTGGACGCGACGACCCGACATGCGCTTGACGATCTCTGCGTCGGCGACGTCGATCTCCACCACGTAATCGATCGGCACGCCGGCAGCCTTCATCGCCTCGGCCTGGGGAATGGTGCGCGGGAAACCGTCGAACAGGTAGCCGTTCTTGCAGTCGGCCTCGGTCAGGCGGGCTTTCACCATGCCGATGATGATGTCGTCGGAGACCAGGCCGCCGGCGTCCATGATGGCCTTGGCTTTCATGCCCAGTTCGGTGCCCGCCTTGATCTGCGCACGCAGCATGTCGCCGGTGGAAATCTGCGGGATGCCGTACTTTTCCTTGATGTAATTGGCCTGGGTACCTTTGCCGGCGCCGGGGCCGCCCAACAGAATCAAACGCATTGCATGTCTCCCTTGAATTATGGATGAGTCAAACCGCAGTAGCCTAAGGCAAGGCTCGCTTGCGCAACACTAAAAATTACTTATTGCCGGATTCAAGAGGCTGCTATGCAGCGCCAAACAGCGCACGAACCCGCGCCAGGTCTTCGGGCGTATCGACGCCCGGGGCGGGCGCGCTGGGGGTGACACCGAGGCTGATGCGGTAGCCGTGCCACAGCACCCGCAACTGCTCCAGCATTTCGTGGCGCTCCAGCGGCGAGGCGGCGAGGCTGGCATAGGTGCGCAGAAAGCCGGCGCGATAGGCATAGAGGCCGATATGGCGCAGCGCGCCGAGTTCGTGCGGCATCGTCTGCTGCGCCGCGAAGGCATCGCGCGGCCAGGGAATCGGCGCGCGGCTGAAATACAGCGCATAGCCGGCTTCATCAACGACGACCTTGACGACATTCGGATTGATGAAATCGGCGTGATCGTGGATCGGATGCGCCAGCGTCGCCATCACCGCATCGACATGCAGCACCAGCTGGCGTGCGGCTTCGCGGATCAGCGCCGGATCGATCAGCGGCTCGTCGCCCTGCACGTTGACCACCAGGGTGTCATCCGCCCAGCCCAGGGTTTCGGCGACCTCGACCAGGCGCTCGGTGCCGGACTGGTGATCCGGCGAGGTCATGATGGCCTGATAGCCGGCTGCTTCCACCGCCTGCTGCACCCGCGCATCGTCGGTGGCCACGACCACCGATTCGGCGCCCGCCTGCAAGGCGCGCTCCACCACCCGCAGCACCATGGGCTGCCCGCCGATATCCGCCAGCGGTTTGCCCGGCAGACGGCTGGAGGCATAGCGCGCGGGAATGACCACGCGGAAATGCAGATTCATCTCTGATCGTGGATTTCGTCAGCCGCCAGCGGGCGCGCCTCTTCCGGCAGCATCACCGGAATGTCGTCGCGGATGGGATAGGCGATGCGACATGCCGGGCACACCAGTTCGTGCGCGGATTTTTTCCAGGTGAGCGGGCCTTTGCAGACCGGGCACACCAGGATGTCAAGAAGCTTCGGGTTCATTGATGAGATTCCTGTAAAACGATGGCGCCTCAGCCACATCCGGCTGTTGCGACTTGCTTTGGTAAAGATGGATATCGGCGACCGACAACAGCGTCATCAGGTCGCTGCCGTCGCGCGGGGCGTGGCTGACGCCCAGACTGACCCCCATCGGCAAGCCGTTGCTCTGGCTCCAGGCTGCGGTGCGCGCTTCGATGCGCTCGAAAATCTGCCGGACGGCGGGCTCGTCACGCTGCGGCAGGATGGCGACGAACTCGTCGCCGCCCCAGCGACCGCACACGCCCATCTCGACCGACTCGCTGAATATCTGCGCGAACTCGGCCAGCACGCGATCGCCCACGCCGTGGCCGTAACGGTCGTTGACCGCCTTGAACTGATTGAGGTCGGCAAACAAAACGGTGGCGGGGTTTGCCGCGACATTTTCGAAAGCGCCGTCCGATGCCGCCAGCAGGCCGTGTCGATTGAGCAGCCCGGTCAGCGCATCGAAGCGGCTGCGGTAATCGAGCTGGCGGCGCTGGCCTTCGATGCGCCCCATCAGGATGTAGGCATACAAGGCCAGGGTGACCCAGAAAATGCCGAAAAACACATCGCCCGCATTGATCTCGAAGCCGCCCAGGCGATAGCGCAAGGCAAACGAAATCGCCATGCCGAAAAAGGCGCCCCCCAGCACTTCGGCAAACAGGCGCATGCCGTAACGCATGCCGTTGCCGAGCAACACCATCAGAAACGCCAGCGCCGAAGGCGGAATCGGATTGGGATCGTGGATCACGCACAGGGTGACGATGGTCAGGTCGACGACCATCGCAGTACGGATCTTGAACAGCGACACGCCCTGCATGGCCTGGCGGAACAGCACGGTGTTCAGCAGGAAATAGACGCCCAGGGCAACCAGCAGCTGCTCGATGCTGAACAGCACCGGGGGCACACTGTCCAGGGTCGAAAAATAAACGACCGCCAGCGAGAAGAACAGGTAGCGGGTGAAGAACTGGGTGACGAGTTCGGAGCGATCGGGCACCCAGAAACCGGCGTCCGCAGTCTCGGCTTTCCAGCGGCAGGGGTGGCGACGGTCGCCCCAGTCAGAATATTGTTTTCCCATACATTCCCCCCCTTCTCCGTCAAGTCTGCGCGGCGGTGTGTTTATCGTTTAATGCGCGCGCTCAACCAGTCGATGAATCCGGCTTCCGGGGCAACGTCGAGTTGCACCGCCCACCAGTCTGCTCCTGCGAATTTGAGGCATTTTACCGCGTCTTTTTCGGTCATCAGTATCGCGCCGTCGGCGGGAAGCTCCAGCGGACGGAATGCATGATGATCGTCGAAGGCGCGCGGGCTGAATCGAATCCCTGCAGTTTGCAGCATATCGAAAAAGCCCTGCGGGCGGCCAATTCCCGTCACCGCGAGCCAGTCGCGCTGCGGCAATTCGCGCAACGCTGTTTTCTCCAGCGGCGCACGCAGGCGATACGCCTGTCCGGCAGAATAATCGGCACGCCAGGCTTTCACCGCTGCAAGCCTGACCGGCGGTGACTCCCCGCGCACCACCTGGATCACCGCGTCCACGCTGTCGAGGCGACGTGCGGATTCGCGCAGCGGGCCGGCCGGCAGCGGCCAGCCGTTGCCCAGCCCGGTCGCCGCGTCGATCACCGCCAGTTCGATGTCGCGCTGCAGGCGGTAGTGCTGCAGGCCGTCGTCGGACACGATCACGTCCACTCCCGGATGACGCGCCAGCAGCGTACGCGCCGCCGCGACCCGGTCGCGCCCCACCACCACGGGCGCAGCGGTCTTGAGATGAATCAGCAGGGGTTCGTCGCCCACCTCCGCCGGCGAACTGCCGGCCTCGACCTCGACACAGCCGCGCGCCGCACCGCCGTAGCCCCGGCTGACCACGCCGGGACGATACCCCCGGGCACGCAGCCAGTTGACCAGCCAGATCGTCAACGGCGTCTTGCCGCTGCCGCCGGCAGTGATGTTGCCCACGATGATGACCGGCACGCCGACTGCGATGGCGCGTCGCCAGCCGTGCCGATACGCCAGGCGACGGAGCGCGGACACGGCGGAAAACAGCGCGGCAAGAGGTAGAAGCAGCAGCGTGAGCACGCCGGTGCGTGCCCAGAGATGCTGAAGTGAAACCACGGACAAGCCCGGTGACGGGAAACTACGGGGCAGTCTGGGTCGCGAACGTGATGCGCGAGAGGCCGACCCGGCGCGCCGCTTCCATCACATTCACCACCGACTGATGCGCGGCTTGCGCGTCGGCATTGATCACCACCACCGGTTCGTTCAGGCCGGCGGCGGCCTGCTTGAGTGCAGCCGCCAGTTCATCGACCGAGGCATCGCCCACTGCGGTGTTGTCGATCTGGTAACGGCCGTTTTCGGCGACCGCCACTTCGATCTGCTTGGGCGGATTGGGCGTCTGCGCGGCATCGCTGGTGGGCAGGTTGATCTTGAGTTCGGAGAAGCGCGCGTAGGTGGTGGTCACCGCCAGGAAAATCACGATGACGAGCAGGATGTCGATGAACGGAATCAGATTGATTTCCGGATAGTCCTCGCGGCGGCCTCGGCGGAAGTTCATGGTTTATTTCCGGTCGCCGAGAACGATCTCGACCAGCTTGATCGCCTGCTGCTCCATGTCCACCACCAGCGCCTCGACCCGGCGGCGGAAGTGACGGTAGAAGGCCATCGCCGGAATCGCCACGATCAGGCCGAACGCGGTGTTGTACAACGCGATCGAGATGCCGTGCGCGAGTTCGGCCGGGTTGGTGCCGCCGGCGGTCTGCGCACCGAAGATTTCGATCATGCCGATCACCGTGCCGAACAGGCCCAGCAGCGGCGCCATGCTGGCGATGGTGCCGAGCGAGGTCAGAAAGCGATCGAGTTCCTGCATGACCGCGCGTCCGGATTCCTCGATGGACTCCTTCATCACTTCGCGCGAGTTGTGGGCGTTTTTGAGGGCGGTCGCAAACACCCGACCCAACGGCGAATCGTCGGCCAGTTTGGCGACCAGTTCCTGCGAGACGCCGCGTTCCTGATAGACCTTGATCGTCTCGAGCAACAGATTGGATGGTGCAACTTCCTGCATCCGCAAGCTGTAGCTACGTTCGATGATGATGGCCACGGCGATGACAGACGCCAGGATCAACGGCCAGATCGGCCAACCGGCCGCCTCAATGATGGCAAGCACTGGATACGACTCCATGATGAAAACAACAGGCGAAATGTAGCGCCCGCAGCCCCTTTTCGGCAAGCACCAATTACGCGGGCGGCCGTTTTAGCGGATGGATCGAGTTCTCCACAATTGATGTGGATAAGTCTGTGAGGAACTGCCTGCCGCGCTCCCTAAACGCCCGCCCACAAAGGGAAAAGTGTTTTGGCTCAAAAAGTAGCCAGTGCGCTTTTCAATTTAAATTCAATTAGTTACATCAAACGCGTCAGCGTCAATAGGGCTGCAAACATTTTTTTGTGAAAATTTGGCGACTGTGCATGAACCGTGCCGGGAATGAACCCGTTATCCTGCACGCCATGGATTTTTTGCACGACATTCCCGACAGCGCGCCAGGCCTGCCCGTCCTCACCGTGAGTGAGCTCAACCGCATGGCGCGCCGCGCGCTGGAGTCGCAATTGCCGCTGCTGTGGGTGGAAGGCGAGGTCTCCAACTTCATGCGCGCCGCGTCCGGCCACTGGTATTTTTCCCTCAAGGACGCCAACGCGCAGGTGCGCTGCGTGATGTTTCGCGGCCGCAACCAGTTTGCCGATTTCACCCCGGCCAACGGCGACCACGTCGAAATCCGCGCCCTGCCTTCGCTGTATGAAGCCCGCGGCGAATTCCAGCTGGGCGCCGAGGCCATCCGCCGCGCCGGTGCCGGGCGTCTGTACGAAGCCTTCCTGAAACTGAAGTCGAAGCTGGAGGCCGAAGGCCTGTTCGACCCGGCGAAGAAGCGCGCGCTTCCAGGCTTTCCACGCCGCCTCGGCATCGTCACCTCGCCACAGGCGGCGGCCCTGCACGACGTGCTGACCGCGCTGGCGCGCCGCATGCCGGGCCTGCCGGTGATCCTCTATCCCACCCCGGTGCAGGGCACGGGCGCCGGCGCGCAGATCGCCGCCGCCATTCGCGTGGCTGGCGAGCGCGCCGAGTGCGACGTGCTGCTGGTGTGCCGCGGCGGCGGTTCGCTGGAAGACTTGTGGGCATTCAACGACGAGGCAGTGGTGCGCGCGATTGCCGCCAGCCCGATGCCGGTGGTGAGTGGCGTCGGCCACGAAACCGATTTCACCCTGGCGGATTTCGCCGCCGACCTGCGCGCGCCGACGCCCACCGCAGCGGCCGAACTCGCCAGCCCGATGCGGACGGAGTTGCTGCTGCAACTGGATCAGCAGGCACGCCAGCTGCAGCAGCATCTCGCCCGCAAACAGCGTTCCGAAATACAGCGGCTGGATTACCTGGCACGGCGGCTGGTTCATCCCGCCGAACAGTTGCGTCAACGGCAGACCGGATTGAAGCACCTGGCGCAGCGACTTCATCACGCCGCCCACACCCGCCTGACACGCGAGCAATCAGCCCTCGCGCAGCTGAATCAACGCCTGCCGACACCGCGACATCTCATTCAGCGCCAGCGGCAAGGGCTGGACGCACTCGATGCCCGCACCCAGCGCGCCATGCAAAGCAACGGGGTGCAGCGTCAACTGAGTCTGGCGCGTCTCGCCAGCAGCCTCGCCCACCTCAATCCGGAAGGGGTGCTGGCGCGCGGCTACAGCATCGTCCAACTGGAAAACGGTACGGTGGTGCAGGATGCCGCAGCGCTCAATGCGGGTGAGCGCATCGGCATCCGCTTCCATCGCGGGCAGGCACACGCCACGGTGGACTCGACAACCAAGCCTTAAGCCAGAAAACGCTCGACCCGGGCAAACGCCTGCGCCTCCAGATCGCTCGCCAGACAGTCCAGCGTCACCGCATCCGGCCATGAACGCAGCCAGGTCAGCTGGCGCTTGGCCAGCTGGCGGGTGGCCGCAATGCCCTGCTCGCGCAGCGCATGCGATGTCCAGTTCGCCTTCGAGATACGCCCACGCCTGGCGGTAACCGACTGCGCGCATCGCCGGCAGGTCGGCATTGAGCGCATAGGTCCGGCGCAGCGATGCCACTTCGTCGAGCAGGCCTGCAGCCAGCATCGCATCGAAACGCTCGGCGATGCGCTGGTGCAGCACGGCGCGGTCGGACGGGATCAGCGCAAGCTGCAGCACACGGTAGGGCAGCGTCGATTGCGCCTGGTCGAGCAAGGCCGACATCGGCGTGCCGGTGAGTTGAAAAATCTCCAGCGCGCGGCCGATGCGCTGCGAGTCGTTCGGCGCCAGCCGCGCGGCGGTGACCGGGTCGACCCGCGCCAGTTCGGCATGCAGGGCAGGCCAGCCCCGGCTCGCGGCATCCGCCTCCAGTTTCTGCCGCAGCGCCGCATCGGCACGCGGCAGGTCATCGAGGCCGTTCAACAGCGCACGGAAATACAGCATGGTGCCGCCCACCAGCAGCGGCACTTGGCCGCGCGCGACGATATCGGCCATCAGCCGCCGCGCGTCGTCGCAAAACGCTGCTGCCGAATAGGTGTCGGTGGGATCGCGGATATCGAGCAGGTGATGCGGCGCACGCGCCAGCGTGGCGGCATCGGGTTTGGCGGTGCCGATGTCCATGCCGCGATACACCAGCGCCGAATCGACGCTGATGATTTCGAACGGAAAACGCTCGACCAGGCTGACCGCCAGCGCGGTCTTGCCCGAAGCGGTCGGACCCATCAGGAAAATGGCAGGAGGCAGGGACGCTGGCATGGCGGCCGATTATGCCGCAGCCCCCAAATGACAGGCGAAAAAAACGGCGGGAAACATCCCGCCGTTCAACTGCTCAGCCCGCAATCAGGCAGCGTTGGCGTACTGCGCCTTGGCCTTGCGCGCAGCTGCGATTTCCTCGGGGCCGTAGGCCTTGCCGGACCACAGCATTTCGTAGGCGATTTCCTCGTTGCCGTTTTCGCACAGATCCAGCACTTTCTGGAACAAGGGCTGGAAGGTTTCCGACTGGTGCGACTTCTCGTGGTTGTCGAAGCTGGTCCAGAACGTCACGATCAGCGCTTCCTTGCCTTTCATTTCGCTTTCCACCGCCTGGCCGATGGTCGAGCCTTCGTTGGACACCTTGCCCGAATTCAGCGCGACGAAGCCGCCGACGAAGCCGGTGTCGGAATGGTAGGTCTTGACGTTTTCGCACAGGAAGGCGACCCGTTCCTGCAAGTCGTCTACGGTGTATTCAGGTTTCAGGATCACCCGGTTGATGGTCACCACACCGTCGGTCGGGAAATTTGCGATCAGTCCACTCATGGTTTTCTCCTGTTGAGATTGGGTTAAACAGGGTTCCCAGTGTATATACCCGAGTGAATTGGTCAACTATTATTATTTAAATAACTGATGCATACATAGATTAATTTAATTGATAGTCGGGCGACCGCGCGTATCGATGGAAATCAGCCACACCCCCTCGGAAAAGGGCGTCAAATATAGCTTTTTTGCTCGCTGCGCTTGCCGGGCCGTTTCTTCATGATGACCACGCCCTTGGCGACGTCGATATCCGCCACCGGGATGTTCTCGTAGACAGGGTTGAGCGGCTTCAGCATCCAGCCGTCGTCGCGCTTCACGATCTGGCGGAAGATGTATTCGTCGTTGACATAGGCCACCACGTAGGAACCGTCCTTCACCAGCCCGGACGGCTCGACCACGATGATTTCGCCCTCCTCGAATTCCGGCAGCATCGAATCGCCCAGCACCATCAGCGCATAGGGTTCGGCGCTGGAGCAGTTGCTGGCTTCGTTGATGTCCTGGATGGGAATGGTCTTGCGTTCGCTGCGTTCGCTCATGATGGCCTCGTCAATACCCGACTAATTAGCTCGGGATTATAAACGAAGCCCGCTCAGCGGCCGCGCATGAACATGGCGTCGAGTTCCTTGAGGCTGACCTGGAACCAGGTGGGGCGGCCGTGGTTGCACTGCCCGGCCCGCTCGGTGGCTTCCATTTCGCGCAGCAGCGCGTTCATTTCGGGCAGCGTCAGATGCCGGTTGGCGCGCACCGCGCCGTGGCAGGCCAGCGTCGCCAGCAGTTCGTTGCGGCGTTCGGCCAGCAGGCGCGCCACGCCGAACTCGGCGACTTCGTGCAGCACCGCACGGGTCAGTTCCACCGGGTCGGCATCCTTCAGCAGCCACGGCACCGAGCGCACCGCCACCGACGTCGGCGAGGTGATCGACAACTCGAAGCCGATGTCGCGCAAAGCGTCCAGATGCGGGCTGATTTCGGCGGTGTCGCGCGCATCCACCGTCAGCGCAACCGGAATCAGCAGGGTTTGCGCCGGCACCGCGCGGGCGTCGAGCGCAGTCTTGAGCTTTTCGTAGACCACCCGTTCGTGCGCGGCGTGCATGTCGACCAGCACCAGCCCCTGCGCATTCTGCGCCAGCACGTAGACGCCGTGCAGTTGCGCGATGGCATAACCGAGCGGCGGCGCGTCGTGCGGCGCCTCGGGTGACGTCGTGGCAGGCCGGTTCAACGGCACGCCAGCTGATTGATGCGACGCAAGCGGCGCATAGAACGCCATCGTCTCGTTCACCTGCAAGGGCATCGTCGCTTGCTGTGGCGTAAAGAACGCCCCGGATGACCCGGCCATACCCGCCTGCTGCACCGCAGGCACGCCCCCCTCCACCGGCGCCGACAACAGCCGCTCGACCGCATGAAACAGAAACTGGTGCATGCCCCGGCTGTCGCGAAACCGGATTTCGGTCTTGGCTGGATGCACGTTGACGTCGACCCGGTCCGGCGGCAACTCGATGAACAGGCAATACGCCGGGTTCAACTGATGATGCAGCACATCGCGGTAGGCTTCCTTCAGCGCGTGGACGATCAGCTTGTCGCGCACGTAGCGGCCATTGACGAAGACATGCTGCTGATCGCGGCCGGCGGTGGCGGCGCCGGGGCGAATCACCCAGCCGGCCACGCGCAGATCGGCCGCAGCCGCCTCGACGGCGATGGCGCTGGATTCAAACGCCTCGCCCAGCACCTGGCGCACTCGGGCCTGGGCCGGCTCGGCATTCAGGCGCAGTTGCACCCGGCCGTTGTGACTCAGGCTGAACGCCACGTCGGGCCGGGCCAATGCCAGGCGCCGCACGGTCTCGGCACAATGGGCGTATTCGGTGGCCTCGGTCTTGAGAAATTTGCGCCGCGCCGGGGTATTGAAAAACAGGTCCTGGATATCGAGCGTGGTGCCCACGCCGCGCGCAGCGGGTATCGGCGCGTTGAGCAGCCCCCCTTCGACCTGCACCGTCCAGGCGTGGTCGGCGCCGGTGTGTTCCGGGCTGGCGCTGCGGCTGGTGAGTTGCACCCGCGCGATGGCGGCAATCGACGCCAGCGCCTCGCCGCGAAATCCCAGGCTCGCCACCTGCTCGAGGTCAGCCAGACTGGCGATCTTGCTGGTGGCATGACGCGTCAGCGCCAGTGCGAGTTCGTCGCGCGCGATGCCGCTGCCGTTGTCGCTGACACGGATCCGTTTGATGCCGCCCTGCTCCAGTTCGATCTGGATGTCGGTCGCGCCGGCATCGAGGCTGTTTTCCAGAATTTCCTTCAACGCGGCGGCGGGCCGTTCGACCACCTCGCCGGCGGCGATCTGCGAAATCAGCACATCGGGCAATACGCGGATGCTCACGATCAGCCCGAGAACGGCACGCCGCGCCGCGCCGCCATGGCACGCCCCAGGCGCTCGATGGCAGTCGCGTCGAGTGCCTGCCGCGCCAGCGGCAGCACGTGGGTATTTTCGAATTCGAGGTGGGCGCGATTGAATGCGACGAAACGCCGGGTGAGCGCCGCGTCGAGCGTGGCGTGGGTGCCCGCTTCGATCTGTGCGAGTTGCGCACGCAGGCGCCGCCACAACTGCGCAAGCTCGTCGTGCTCCAGGGTCAGCGTCTCGACCAGATCGCAGGCGCCCGGCGCATTCGCCTGTTCCAGCAGCGGAAACAGATTGCGCTCCTCGTCGTCGTGATGATGCACCGCCGCCGTGTCGAAGTAGGTGAGCACCGCACGCGCGGCCTGCTGTGCCTGGCTATCGGCGCCGTGGGCCGGCAGATGCAGCAGCAGCTTGTCGAGTGTGTCGCACTGTCTGGCGATGCGGCCATGGCACGCTTCCAGCACGTCGAGCGGCCGCTCGAAGCCAGGCGCGGCGGCGCCCAACAGGCTGGCGATCATGCTTGCACAGCCATCAGGGATTGCGGGTCAGGCGTGACGGGGCGGCCAGCGGGTGCTTGGCGAAGTAGGTCTTGATACCGTCGACGATGGCCTCCACCAGCTTGTCCTGATAAGCGGGATCGTTGAGGCGTTTTTCTTCTTCCGGATTGGAAATGAACGCCGTCTCGACCAGGATCGAGGGAATGTCCGGCGCCTTCAGTACCGCGAAGCCGGCCTGTTCGACATGCGGTTTGTGCAGGGTGTTGATGCCGCCGATTTCCTGCAGCACCGCGTGCCCGAGCTTCATGCTGTCGTTGATGGTCGTGGTTTGCGTCAGGTCGATCAGGGTGCGCTTGAGCGAGGGATCCTTGACGTCGATATTGATGCCGCCGATGAGGTCGGCCTCGTTTTCCTTCTTCGCCAGCCAGCGCGCGGCCGCCGAGGTCGCGCCGTTCTCCGACAGCGCAAATACCGACGAGCCGCGCGCATGCGGCTTGATGAAGGCATCGGCATGAATCGACAGGAACAGGTCCGCTTTCAGCGCGCGCGCCTTGACCACCCGTTGCCCGAGCGGCACGAAATAATCGCCGTCGCGGATCAGCACGGCGCGCATGTTGTCCTGCGCATCGAGTTGCTGCTTGAGCTTTTTCGCCAGCGCCAGCGTGATGTCCTTTTCGCGCGAGCCACTGGCGCCGATCGCGCCGGGATCTTCGCCGCCGTGACCGGCGTCGATCGCCACGGTAACCAGCCGGACATATTGCGGCGCGCCTGACTTGGGCCGGTTTGGCCGGCTCGATCGTGGCGGACTGCGACGGCGCAACCGGATTGATCGCAAGCGGAGCGGCCGCAGCCAGATTCGGCTGGACCAGACCCGATTGAGCCAGGCTCGCCTGAACCGGATACAAGTCCACCACCAGCCGGTGGCCATACTGCCCCAGCGGCTGCAACTGGAAGATCGAGGCTTTGACCGGCGTCTTGAGATCGATCACCAGGCGCATCACACCGGGACGGTTGACGCCCGCCCGGATCGCGGCGATGTAGGGATCGTCCGCCGCCAGCTGAGCAGTCAACGCATCGATCGCCGCCCCCGGCTCGACGCCCTCCAGGTCGATCGACCAGTCGATCCGGGTTCGCCAGGGTGAACGACTTGTGCGCCACCGGCTGCGTCGCCTCCAGCGTGATCCGCGTGTAATCGGGCGACGGCCACAGGCGGGTGGCGGACAATTGCAGCGCCTGGGCCCAGCCCGACGCCAGCAAACCGCACAACAGGACAATTCTTAACAAGATGGACAACATGTCTCCAGATAATCGGCGCCGCGTGGGCTCCTGGCTTCGCACTCGACTTCGCGCGCCTCGTCCGTGATCGTCAGGCGGACGATCACGTCCGGCGACGGCAGCCAGCCTGCGGCCTTGTCCGGCCATTCGATCAGGTTCACCGCCTGGCCGCTGACATCGCGGAAGCCGGCGTCCAGCCACTCGCGTGGGTCGTGCAATCGATACAGGTCGAAATGATACAACTCAAACGCCGGCAGGCTGTAGGTTTCGGCCAGGGTGTAGGTCGGACTTTTCACCCGGCCGCTGTATCCCAGCGCACGCAGCAGGCCTCGCACCAGCGTCGTCTTGCCCGCACCCAGATCGCCTTCGAGGTAGAACGTCATGGCCGGTTTGAGTTCCCGCGCCAGGCGCGCGCCAAAGGCCAGCGTCGCGGCCTCGTCGGCCAGATGAACACGCACGGTATGATCGGTTTTATGCATGAGACAGATTTAGCGCGCCTGGCGCAACAAATCAAACAATGGGGACGCGAACTCGGCTTTGCCGGCGTGGGCATCGCCGACGGCGACCTGAGCGCCGCCGAGGCAGGCTTGCAGAGGTGGCTGGATCAGGGCTTTCATGGCGAGATGGATTATATGGCGGCGCACGGCACCAAGCGCAGCCGGCCTGCCGAGCTGGTGCCGGGCACGGTCCGCATCATCAGCGCGCGGCTGGATTATTTTCCGCCGACGGCGGCCGATCCGCACGCGGTCCTGGCCGACGCCGATGCCGCGTATCTCTCGCGCTACGCGCTGGGGCGCGACTATCACAAGGTGCTGCGCAACCGCCTGCAGACCCTGGCGGAAAAAATCAGCGCCGCGGTCGGCGAGCATCATTTCCGCGTATTCACCGACAGCGCACCGGTGCTGGAAGTCGCACTCGCCGAAAAATCCGGGCTCGGCTGGCGCGGCAAGCACACGCTGCTGTTGAACCGGCAACACGGCTCGTGGTTTTTTCTCGGCGAAATCTACACCGACCTGCCGCTGCCGGTGGACGCGCCCGAAGCCGACCACTGCGGCACCTGCCAGGCCTGCATCGATGTCTGCCCGACGCAGGCCATCGTCGCGCCCTACCTGCTCGACGCGCGGCGCTGCATTTCC
Organism: uncultured Hydrogenophilales bacterium; assembly: GCA_963818665.1. Taxonomy (GTDB): domain Bacteria; phylum Pseudomonadota; class Gammaproteobacteria; order Burkholderiales; family Thiobacillaceae; genus Thiobacillus. The sequence goes on from CAWFTM010000023.1 coordinate 18,489, forward strand.
TATCTCACCATCGAACTCAAGGGCAGCATCCCGCTCGAGTTGCGCCCGCTGCTGGGCAACCGCATCTACGGCTGCGACGACTGCCAGCTGGTGTGCCCGTGGAACCGCTTCGCGCAGACCGCCGCGCTGCCGGATTTCGGGGTGCGCAACGGACTCGACAGCGCCCAGCTGGTGGACCTGTTCGCCTGGAGCGAAGCCGATTTCAACGAGCGGCTGGCGGGCTCGCCGATCCGCCGCATCGGCCATGAGCGCTGGCTGCGCAATATCGCGGTCGCGCTGGGCAACGCGCCGCCCTCGCCTGCCATTCAGGCCGCGCTCGGCGCACGCCTGGATCATCCGTCCGCGCTGGTGCGCGAGCACGTGGCGTGGGCACTCGCACGCCAGAAGAGAATTTAAGCCGCCCGCAATTCCTGCCTGGCATGGCGGATCACCGACGCGCCCGAAGTCAGCGCCAACCCGGCCAGCACCAGCGCCACCGCAATATCCGGCCAGCCGTGCGAAGTCGCCCACACCCCGGCCGCCGCGCCCATCACCGCCAGATTGCCGAGCGCGTCGTTGCGCGAGCACAGCCACACCGAGCGCGCCTGCGCGTCGCCCTGCCGATGGGCATACAGCAGCGCCGCCACGCCGACGTTGACCGCCAGCGCCAGCAGGCTCACCCAGCCCATGATGAACGGTTCCGGCACCACGCCGGCCGACCACTGCCAGGCCGACTTGCCGAGCACGAACACGCCGTAGCCGACCATCAGCCAGCCCTTCCACAGCGCGGTGCGCGAGCGCCACACCGGCGCCAGCCCGAGCACGAACAGGGCCACACCGTAATTGGCCGGCGTCACCCAGAAAGTCGACCGCGTCGGCCAGCAGCGACACCGACTGCGCCGAGAAACTCGCCACCAGTTCGACACCGAACATCAGCGCGTTCAGCACCAGCGCAATCCACAGCGCGCGCCGGTAGCCCGGATCGGGCGGCGCTGCGTTGCAGACCGAATCGCAACCACAGCTCGCTCATGCTGAATGCCGCCCCGAAGAATGCAGTGCCCGGCAGCCCTGCGGGTAAAATGCCGTCTTTCCATTCCGCCATCCTGCCACTCATGTCCACGAATGCACACTCCCCCATCGGCGTATTCGATTCCGGCATCGGCGGGCTGACCGTGGTGCGCGCGCTGATGGAGCGCCTGCCCTACGAAAACATCGTCTATTTCGGCGACACCGCGCGCGTGCCCTACGGCGTGAAGTCGGTGGAGACCATCGCCCACTTCACCACCCAGATCGCGCAGTTCCTGCTGGAAAAGGACGTCAAGCTGCTGGTCATCGCCTGCAACACCATGGCGGCGGTGGCGGCACAGGTGGTCAAGGATCTGTCTCCGGTGCCGGTGGTCGACGTGATCGACGCCGGTGCGGTGTCGGCGCGCTTTGGCCGCCGCATCGGCGTCATCGGCACCCCCACCACCATCAACAGCAACGCCTACGCACGCGCCATCCATGAATACGCACCCGACTCGCGCATCCATTCGCAGGCCTGCGCGCTGTTCGTGCCGCTGGTGGAGGAAGGCTGGCTCGATCACGAGGTCACCCGATTGACTGCCGAGGATTACCTGAAGCCGCTGCAAGCCGAGCACATCGACACCCTGGTGCTCGGCTGCACCCATTACCCGCTGCTGAAACCGCTGCTGCGCCAGGTGCTGGGCGACGACGTCGCGCTGGTCGATTCCGCCGAAGCCATGGCCGAGCAGGTTGCCGCGGTCCTGGCCGACAAGCAGATCGCCAATCCCGGCCCCGCCCAGCCACGCTATGACTTCTATGTCACCGACGTGCCGCTGCGCTTCCAGACCATCGGCGAGCGTTTCCTGGGACGCACGCTCAACAACGTGCATGTGGTGAAGTGGTAATCCCCGACGCGTAGCCTAGGATTGGGGTATCGTGCGATCGGTTACGTGTGTCTTGTAATTTATTTGTGCGGGTTTATCGACTATGTTGATATAGGGGTCTTTAATTAATGAATGGCAAGTTCCATTTGCCGTGATTTTCCCAGCGGTCCAATTTTCCGGCGCAGTCGACCAGCGCTTTTCGTCCTGTTATCCAAAAAAAGGAAGTTCTATGCACATCAATAAAACATTGACCACGGCTCTGGCCATCGGACTTCTGGGCGCGGTCAGCAATGCCTCGCTTGCCGCAGCGGGTGGCAGCGTGGTGACGAACCCCGGAGCGACTGAAGGCAAGCACTTCGACCCCAAGGGCACCCTGCCGTCGAAGTACACGATGGAACTGCGCAAAGGCGTTTCGGCCACGCTGCCGTTCGAGGACAAGCGCGACTTCGACGAGGCGAAGAAGGGTTTCATCGCCGAGCCGCCTTTCATGAAGATCATGGCCGACGCCGGCAACGTCGCTTGGGATATGGGCAGCTACAAGTGGCTGCTGCAGGGCAAGGATTTCCAGAGCATCCATCCGTCGCTACAGCGCCAGGCCGTGCTGAACATGGCCTACGGCCTCTACGAAGTCATGCCGGGCAAGATCTACCAGGTGCGCGGCTTCGACCTCGCCAACATCACATTCATCAAGGGCGATACCGGCTGGATCGTTTTCGATCCGCTGACGGCCAAGGAAACCGCCCGCGCGGCGCTTGAGTTCATCAACGAGAAACTCGGCAAGCGCCCGGTCGTCGGCGTCGTCTATTCGCATTCGCACGTCGACCACTTCGGCGGCGTGCGCGGCGTGGTCGACGAGGCCGATGTCATCAGCGGCAAGGTCAAGGTGATCGCGCCCGATGGCTTCATGCAGGCGGCCATCGAAGAGAACGTGTTCTCCGGCAACGCCATGTCGCGCCGCACCCAATACTCCTACGCAGTGCTGTTGCCGCGCGACCCATTCGGCCACGCCGACCAGTCAATCGGCAAGAACGTGGCCAACGGCAACGTCGGCCTGATCGCGCCGAACCTGATCATCAAGAAGGACTTCGAGGACGTCACGCTCGACGGCGTGAAGATGGTGTTCCAGAACACGCCGGACACCGAGGCACCGGTGGAGATGAACACCTGGTTCCCGCAGTTCAAGGCGCTCTGGGCGGCGGAGAACATCACCGGCACCATTCACAACATCTACACGCCGCGCGGCGCGCCGGTGCGCAACGCACTGAACTGGTCAAAGCAGATCAACAATGCGCTGTACAAGTTCGGCCAGGAAGCCGAGGTGATGTTCGCCTCGCACAGCTGGCCGCGCTGGGGCAATGCGCGCATCCAGGAAGTGATGCGGGTCCAGCGTGACACCTACGCCAACCTCAACAACCAGTCGCTGCACTACGCCAATCTCGGCGTGACCATCAACGAGATCCAGAACGTCTACAAGCTGCCCGACAGCCTGTGGAAACAATGGCCCGCGCACAGCTACCACGGGTCCGAGCAGCACAACAGCCGCGGCGTCATCAACCGCTTCCTCGGCTACTGGGACGGCAATCCGGTGAACATCGCACCGCTGTCGCCCAGGGACTCTGCGCCGCTGTATGTCGAGATGATGGGCGGCTCGGCCAAGATCATCGCCAAGGGCAAGCAGCTGATCAGCCAGGGCAAGTACAACGAGGCGTCGGAGATCCTCAACAAGCTGGTCTTCGCGCAACCCGGCAACCAGGAGGCGAAGGACCTGCTGGCGGACGCCTTCGAGCAATTGGGCTTCCAGAAGGAAAGCCCGACGCTGCGCAACATCTTTCTGCAGGGCGCCTACGAGTTGCGCAACGGCCTGCCCGGCGGGCCGGCCATCAGGTCGTCCGGGCCGGACACGGTGCGCGCGATGTCGACCGAGAACTGGCTCGACTTCCTGGCCATCAGCATGGACCCGCGCAAGGCCGATGGCATGCGCTTCACCATCAACCTGGTCACCCCCGACAACGGCGAGACACACCTGGTGGAGATGAGCAATGCGACGCTGACCAACATCAAGGGCCAGCAGGCGAAGAATCCCGACCTGACCATCACCGTCAACCGCGTCGACCTCAACCAGGTGATGATGGGCGTGAACTCCTTCGACGACCTGATCAAGGCCGGCAAGGCGAAGTTCGAGGGCGACCGCAAGCCCTTCGATCAGTTGCGCGGCCTGATGGTCTCGTTCGCGCCGAACTTCGAAATCATGCCAGGCACTGCGGCGAAGAAGCCGATGCAGGCTTTGGATCCGCTCGAAGTGCCCGATCTGCTGCCGCCGGACGCGGCCGGCGATTGATCGTGCAGGGTTCGGGACTGCCACGTTCCACGATGACGGGATCAACAGCCTCGTGCTATATAGCAATACCGTCTGCGCGCATGCCGGTGCAGACGGCTTGATCGAACCGCCCCCTTCGCCGGGGGCCTGAAAACAGTTTTTTAACCGAAGAGGAAGGCCTGCCCTATGGACAAAAGCAAACGTAATTTCATGACCGCCGGCGCATCAATGGTTGCACTCACCATCCTGACGACGACCGGCTGCACCACCACGGGCGGCGTTCGGGCGATCCGGCCGCGCAGCGCCAGGCCATCGATGCGGCAGCCGACAGCGCGCTGTCGCGCCTGTACGCAGCAAGCCGGCGGGTTCGCGCGAACTCGTCGCGTCGTCGCGCGGCGTGCTCGATTTTCCCGACCTTCGTCTCGGCCGGCTTCATCGTCGGCGGCGCGACCGGCCAGGGCGTCATGCGCAAGGGCGGCAAGTCCACCGGATACTTCCGCATGACCGAAGCGTCTGTCGGGTTGCTCGCGGGCGCGCAATCGCAGGCGGTGTTCATCCTGTTCATGACCGACGATGCGCTGAATCGTTCCGAGGCCAGCAGCGGCTGGACCGCTGGCGTCGATGGCTCGGTCGCCCTGATGAACGTGGGCGCCACGCCCGGCCACCGACGCAGACCGCTCAGCAGCCCATCATCGGATTCGTGTTGACGAATGCGGACTGATGGCGAGCGCGAGCCTGAATGGCAGCCGGATAACCCCGCTCAACCTTCAGTAAGCGCTGGTCCGACCGGTCAGGAAACCGACCGGCTGCAACGGCAAAATCGGGTGATCGGCGGAAGGCCGATCACCCGATTTTTTTAGGCATATCGGGCCGGCGAGCACACAGGCCGCTCCATCACATGATGCTAAACTGCCGTCGCCACCCATTTTTAAGTGCCGTCGTGCCGTTCGCCACCCCCCAACGCCATCCCGGACACGCTCTTGCCTGTTCGGATGCTTATCGATTACTCCAGACATCGCCATTCATGAATCCCATCCTCCCTGCCCCCCGCACATCCATTCTTCCCCTGGCTGTTCTGGCAACCCTTGCCTGGGCTGCGAGCAGCCCGGCGCATGCGCAAACAGCGGCGCAGGGCATGGGCGAATGCGCCAACATTGCTGCCGACACCGAACGGCTCGCCTGCTATGACCGCGCCAGCGGCCGCCGTGCCGGCCCTCTGTCCGCATCGACCCCTGCAACGGATCCGGCCCCGGTCGCCCTGCCAGCCGATACGCCCATGACTGCATCGGCGACGGACACACCGGCACAATCTACCGTGGTCGAGGCGCCTCCGGCGTCCCTGATCGACAATGCCTGGGGCTTCGACCCCGCCGCATCACGCCACACCATCCGCGTCTATCGCCCCAACTACCTCAAGGTGGCGAGCTACACCGACAACCCCAACGAGGGGCCTTTCAACGTCCTGTTTGATGCCGTCAACAATCCGGGCGCGGAACTGGATTCCACCGAAGCCGAGTTCCAGATCAGCTTCAAGGCCCGCGTCTGGGCCACCGAGGACAAGCGTTTCGGCGTCTGGGCCGCCTACACCCAGCAAAGCCAGTGGCAGCTCTACAACGAAGAGTTGTCGCGCCCTTTCCGTGAAACCAACTACCAGCCCGAGTTGATGGTCAGCTACAACCCGGATGTCAGCTTCGGCGGCTTCCGCTGGGCCTCGTTCAATTTAGGCTACAACCACCAGTCCAACGGCCGTTCCGACCCCATTTCCCGCTCCTGGGACCGCATGGTGGCGGAGTTCGGCATCGAGCGCGGCGACTTCGCTCTGCTGATCCGGCCCTGGCTCATCACGGATGACGGCGGCGACGACAATCCGGACATCGGCGACTACATGGGCCATGGCGACATCACCGCAGTTTACAAATGGCATGGACACAGTTTCACCGTCATGGGCCGCGGCAATGTAAACACCGGCAAGGGGGCCGGCCGCGTCACCTGGACCTCGCCCCCCCTGCTCGGCCCCCTGCGCGGCTATGTCGATGCCTTCTCGGGCTATGGCGAGAGCATGATCGACTACAACTGGCGCCAGAACACCTTCGGCATCGGCGTGACGCTCAACGACGTGCTGGATCGGTTGTAACCCGGTCCTGCCGCGTCACTTCGCAACATGACCGACAGGCGTCGCGCAAGGTGGTGATCGCAAGTCTTCAGACATGATCCGGGTCAACGCCCGGATCGAGCTCGACGAGCGCGAGATCCAGGAAAATTTCGTGCGCGCTTCCGGCCCCGGCGGGCAGAACGTCAACAAGGTGTCGACCGCCGTGCAACTGCGCTTCGACGTCGCCCGCTCGCCTTCGCTGCCCGAGCCAGTGCGCGCCCGCCTCATCGCCCTCGCGGGTCACCGCCTCACCCAGGACGGCGTGCTGATCCTCTCAGCCGAGCGCTACCGCAGCCAGCGGCGCAATCGCGACGATGCGCTGGAAAGATTGATCGAATTGATTCGCGAAGCCTGCGAAGTGGAGCTGCCGCGCCATCCTACCCGCCCCACCCTGGCATCCAAAAAACGCCGTCTGGACAGCAAGCAACGGCGTGGCGAAACCAAGAAACTTCGGGGACTGAAGCCGGGTTCAGAAATCTGAACCGACATTTGTTTCAATCATGGTCCGCATCGAATCGCAATCGGCAATGAGTCTCGCGCGTCAGCGCCACGAACACGACGGCGCCGAGAGCGCTGATGACTAGCCAAACGAAAGCGGCATCGTAGGCAGCGGCATCGTAGATGCGGGCCCCTTCGATCATGGTGCCCTGCCAGTTGCGGTCGAGGATCCAGCCCATGGCGCTTTGCTGAATGGCTGCGAAGCCCAGGACAGACATGTTGACCACGCCGCCAACGGTGCCACTGGCGCCTGGATGATTGACCTCGCGCGCGAAAGCAAAGCCAATGATGAGCCCGCCAGCCGAAAAACCGATAACGGCAAAGAGCAGGTAAAGCGCCGTTGCCGACAGGTCGTCAACGAGCAGGAAGCTTGCCCACCCCAGGCCATGGGCAAGCGCCGCGCCGAGATAGGGCAGCTTGCGCCGGCCCACGCGGTCGGACAAGGCCCCCAGCAGGGGGCCGCCGACGGCAAAGCCGAGCAGCATGGCGGTGGTGAACCCGGCGGCCTCGCTGCGTTCCATGCCGTGAACCTGAACCAGATAGGGCACCCCCCAGAGACCGGCAAAGGTCAGCACCGGCGCGGCAATCAGTCCACCTGCGAAAAACAGCATCCAGGTGTCGCGTTCCGAGAGCACCAGCTTGAGGCTGCGCGATGGCGACATGGCGTGGTTGTTAAGTGCCTCCGGATGAGCGTGGCTGGCATAGCCGCGTTCGCTGGGGTCGTCGCGCACCCACACCCAGACCACAGCCGCGAGCATCAGGGTGACGCCTGCGCTGATCAGCATGGCCATGCGCCAGCCAATGCCGGCCACCGCCTCGGACAACGGCACACCGGCCAGTATGCCGCCCAGATTACCGATCAACAGTGACACACCGGTCACCGTGGCAAAGCGGTTGGCGGGAAACCAGTGGCCAGCAAGCCTCATGCAGGCAACAAAGGCGACCGCGACCGAAGCGCCGATCAGGCCGCGTCCGAGCGTGGCCAGCCACAAGGTGTCCGCCTGGGCGAACAGGAGGATGCCGAGGGCAGCAGCGACTGCCGCCGCCGTGGCGACCCGGCGCGGACCCACCGCATCGGCGAGCATGCCGCTGGGGATTTGCATCGCGGCATACGTGTAGAAATAAATGGCCGAGAGATTGCCGAGCCGCGTGGCGGCGATGCTGAAATCGCGCATCAGTTCGTCGACCATGACCGCCGGAGCGACGCGCTGGAAATAGCCGATGAAATAGAGGCTCGCGAGCAGTCCCCAGGTCAGCCAGGCAAGCGGGATGGGAGGCAGGCGGGGCATGCTGTCAGACGTGCGGGTTGGGCCGCTGCCGGTCTTGCTCAACGCCCCCAGTCCCTTAGCCGAACGTCAGCCCCATCGCCTCGCGCACGTCCCGCATCGTATCCCGCGCCAGTTCCTGCGCCTTCTCGCAGCCGTCGGCGAGGATGTTGCGCACCTGGTCGGGGTTTTCCTCGTAATACGCCGCGCGTTCGCGGATCGGCGCGAGTTCGGCCAGCACGGCCTCGATCACCGGCTGCTTGCATTCGAGGCAGCCGATGCCGGCGCTGGTGCAGCCGGCGGTGACCCACTGCCGCATGCCATCGTCGGAATACACCATGTGGAACTGCCACACCGGGCAGTTGGCGGGGTTGCCGGGGTCGGTGCGGCGCACGCGCGCGGGGTCGGTCGGCATGGTGCGGATTTTCTTGGTCACGCACTTCCGGGTCTTCGCGCAGGGCAATGGTGTTGTTGTAGGACTTGGACATTTTCTGGCCGTCCAGCCCGGGCATTTTCGAGGCTTCGGTCAGCAAGGCTTCGGGTTCGGCCAGGATCATCTTGCCGGAGCCTTCGAGGTAGCCGAACAGGCGTTCGCGGTCGTTCATCGACAGGTTCTGCGCGTCGTTCAGCAAGCGCCTGGGCGGATTCCAGCGCCTCGTCGTCGCCTTTTTCCTGATAGGCGGTGCGACATTCCTCATACAGCTTGGCCTTCTTCGAGCCGAGCTTCTTGACGGCGGCGCGCGCCTTGTCCTCGAAGCCGGGCTCGCGGCCATAGAGGTGGTTGAAGCGGCGACAGATCTCGCGGGTGAATTCGATGTGCGGCACCTGGTCCTCGCCCACCGGCACCAGGTTGGCGCGGTAGATCAGGATGTCGGCGCGATTGCAGCAGCGGATAGCCGAGAAAACCGTAGGTGGACAGATCCTTCTCGCTCAGTTTTTCCTGCTGGTCCTTGTAGGTCGGCACGCGTTCCAGCCAGCCCAGCGGCGTCATCATCGACAGCAGCAAGTGCAGTTCGGCATGCTCGATCACGCGCGACTGCACGAACAGCGTGGCCTGCGCCGGGTCGACGCCGGCGGCGAGCCAGTCCACCACCATGTCGCGCACGTTGTCTTCGATCGCCTGCGGTGTGTCGTAATGCGTGGTCAGCGCGTGCCAGTCGGCGACGAAGAACAGGCACTCGTATTCGTTCTGCAGGCGCAGCCAGTTTTTCAGCACGCCGTGGTAGTGGCCAAGATGCAGGCGCCCGGTGGGGCGCATGCCGGAGAGTACGCGGTCGGAATACATGTGGGTGAGTGGTAAGCGGTGAGTGGTAAGCGGAAAGGGTCAGGACAGCACGACCTGGATCAGGCCGAGCAACTGTGCCGGATCGAGGCCGGTGACCAGCGCGGTGAGGCCGACGAACAGGCTGATGAGCGGCCACATCAGCATGCCAAGAATGCCGCTGAACATCAGGCCGAGCAGGATGAAAAAACCGTAGGGCTCGATTTTCGAAAAGCTGATCGCCTGTTTCATCGGCAGCAGGCTCACCGCGATGCGCCCGCCGTCGAGCGGCGGCAGCGGAAGCAGATTCAGCGCCATCAGCATGACGTTGATGAAGACGCCGGCCGCGCCCATCAGCATCAGCGGCATGCTGCAAAGCTGCTGCCGCAGCGCGTGGCCCAACTGGATCATCAACGCCCAGAACACCGCCATGACGAAGATTCATGCCGGGGCCGGCAGCGGCCACCCACAGCATGTCCTGCTTGGGGCGGCGCAGATGGGCGAAATTGACCGGCACCGGCTTGGCCCAGCCGAACAGGATGGCGCCGCCGCCGAGCAGTTTGCTGGTCAGCAGGATCACCAGCGGCACCAGCATCGTGCCGACCGGATCGATATGCTTGAGCGGGTTGGCGGTGATGCGGCCCGCTGCGGCCGCGGTCATGTCGCCGAAAAAGCGTGCGACATAGCCGTGCGCGGCTTCGTGCAGGGTGATGGCAAAAATCACCGGCAGCGCGAACACGGCGATTTTCTGGATCAGGGTGAGTTCCATCTGAGGCGGCTCTAACTTTCCGACTCGAAGTCCGAGGTGTCGCCCTTGCCGAAACGCAGCACGACGGGCGTATCGGTGGTGAGGTCGACCACCGTGGTCGGCGTCGAGGCCGCAGGCGCCGCCATCGATGACCAGATCGACCTGATGCTCCAGGCGTTCACGGATTTCCCACGGCTCGGTCAGCGGCACATCCTCGCCGTACAGCAGCAGCGTGGATGACAGGATGGGTTCGCCGAGTTCGGCCAGCAGCGCCTGCACGATGGGATGATCGGGCACGCGCAAGCCGATGGTGTCGTGCTTCTTGTGCAGCAGCCGCTTCGGCACTTCGCGGGTGCCGCGCAGGATGAAGGTGTAGGCGCCCGGCGTGTGCGATTTCAGAAAGCGGAACTGGGTGTTGTCCACCTGGGCATAGCGCGCCAGTTCGGACAGGTCGCTGCAAATCAGCGTGAGGTCGTGGCCGGTCGTCGAGGCCGCGCACCGACAGCAGCCGCATCGCGGCTTCCTTGTCGCCGACGTGGCAACCGAGCGCATAACACGAGTCGGTGGGATAGACGATCACGCCGCCGCGCTTGAGAATTTCCACCGCCTGCTGAATCAGCCGGGGCTGCGGATTGTCGGAATGGATATTGAAAAATTGCGCCATTAAATACTCAGGCTAGTGTGGGAGAAGATGGGTTGCCAGTTCCGGCCAGTCCTGCCACACCGGCTGGCAGTAATGCGGCAAGGCGGGCAGGCGGCCGATATCGATCCCTTCGTCCGGGGCATGGAAATCTGCCCCGCGCGAAGCCTTGAATCCGAACGCGCGCGCCAGATCGGCAAATTTGCCGTACTCGGAAGGGTGATGGCTGCCGGTGATGACTTCGATGCCCTCGCCGCCGAGCGTGCGGAAGGCATCCAGAAACAGGTGCAGTTCGCGCGCGTTGAAGGCGTAGCGACCGGGGTGCGCGACCACCGCCATGCCGCCACTGGCGCGGATCCAGCCGACGGCGTTTTCCAGCGTGGTCCATTCGTGCTCGACGTAACCGGGGTTGCCGCGCGTGAGGAAACGCCTGAACGCGGTGCGAATGTCCGGCGCATGGCCCTGCGCCACCAGCCAGCGCGCGAAATGCGTGCGCCCGACCATCTGCTTGTTGACCGCATAGCCATACGCGCCCTCGTAGGCGCCGACGATGCCGGACTGCGCCAGATCGTCGCCCATGCGGCGGGCACGCTCGATGCGTCCGAGGCGGATGTCGTACAGGCCGTCAGCCAGTTCAGGGTGCGCGGGATCGACGCGCAGGCCGACGATATGCACGGTCTGGGCACCCCAGCTGACCGAGATTTCAACGCCATTGATCAGCGTCAGCCCGGTCGCGTCGGCCGCGGCCTGAGCCGCGGCCAGGCCCGCCACGTCGTCGTGGTCGGTCAGCGCGAGCGCATCCACGCCGTTGGCCGCCGCGCGCGCAACCACCTCGGCGGGCGACAACACGCCGTCGGACACATTGGAATGGCAATGCAGATCGATATTGAGCATCGATAATCAGATTCGGACGACCACAGTCAAAAGCACTTGGTCAGGAGGGCGAATCATAGCAAAATAAGCGCTCGCCCGAATTTCAGTCCGCCGCTGCGCTGCGCCCGACAACGAATCCATAATGAAAAAAATACTGTTCGACCTGTTCCCCGTCATCATTTTCTTCATCGCCTACAAAGTGGGCGATGCCAATGCCGAAGCCGCGCGCGCCCTGATGGCCGGGCTGGGTCTGCCACAGCCGACCGGTGTGGGCGAAAAACCCGGTATCTACCTCGCCACGCTGGTCGCCATTGTCGCCAGCTTCGGCCAGATCGGCTGGGTCAAGCTGCGCGGCCACAAGGTCGAAACCATGATGTGGGTCAGCCTCGGCATCATCGCCGTGTTCGGCGGCGCCACCCTGTGGCTGCATGACGAAAGCTTCATCAAGTGGAAGCCGACCGTGCTGTACTGGCTGTTTGCCGCCATCATCCTGGGGTCGACGCTGTTCGGCCGCAACGTCATCAAGGGCCTGATGGGCCCGCAAATGGAACTTCCCGCACCTTGCCTGGAGTCGACTGAATGCGAGTTGGGGCGGTTTTTTTATCTTCATGGGGCTTGCAAACCTGTTCGTCGCCTTCAACTTCTCGACGGACGACTGGGTCAACTTCAAGCTGTTCGGCAGCATGGGACTGATGCTGGTGTTTGTGATTGGCCAGAGCATGATGCTGACCAAATATCTGGATAAAGAAACCGAGACCGATCAAGAAGCCGTGAACAAGGAAGAAAAACAATAATGCTTTATGCCATCGTCGGGCAGGACGTGCCCGACAGCCTGGATCGGCGACTTGCCGCCCGCCCCGCCCACCTGGAACGCCTGCACGCCTTGCAGCAGGCCGGCCGCCTGCTGCTGGCCGGGCCGTTTCCCGCCATCGACAGCAACGACCCCGGCCCTGCGGGATTTTCCGGCAGCCTGATCGTTGCCGAGTTCGAGTCGCTCGCCGCCGCCCAGACCTGGGCGAATGCCGACCCCTACGTGGCTGCCGGCGTCTACGTCAGTGTCAGCGTCAAACCCTTCAAGAAAGTCCTGCCCGCATGACGACCGCCGACCTGATTCTGCAGCGCCTGGCCGCACTGGAACCCGAAACCTGCAATCTGGAAGATGAAAGCGCCCAGCACAAAGGCCACGCCGGCGCGGCTTCGGGTGGCGGCCATTTCCGTCTCACACTGGTGTCATCAAAATTTCGTAATCTCTCGACCCTTGCCCGTCACCGGCTGGTCTACGAAACCCTGGGCGAACTGATGCAGCGCGAAATCCACGCGCTGTCGATCACCGCCTTAACCCCGGAAGAACTCTGAAAGGAATCCGAATGCGTATTGCTCTGCTCCCCGCCCTGATCCTGTTATCCCTGTCCCCGCTGGCGCAGGCGCAAGCACCAGCGGCCACGCCGGCGCCGCTGCGCCGCGTCCAACGCCCCGCTGGCAGTGGTCAATGGCAAGGCGATCCCGGCCATGTACGGCGATCTGGTCAAAAAACAAATGGCCCAGGGCCAGCCCGATTCGCCGCAACTCGACGCCCGCGTGCGCGATTCGCTGATCAACCTGGAACTGCTGTCGCAGGCAGCGGCAGAAAAGGGCCTCGAAAAAGACCCGCGCGTGGCCGCCCTGCTGAACATCGGCCGCATGGATCAACTGGCCAAGGCGTATCTGGAAGACTATGTCAAAACGCATCCGGTCACCGATGCCGAAATCCAGGCCACCTACGACAAGGCCAAAGCCGAAGCCGTGGAGCCGGAATACCTTGCACGCCACATTCTGGTGCCGAGCGAGGCCGAGGCCAACAAACTGATCGCCGACCTCAACAGCAAAAAAGCCAAGTTCGAGGATCTGGCAAAGAAATACTCCAAGGATCCCGGCTCGGCCAAGAATGGCGGCAAACTGGACTGGGCTGACCGCCGCGCCTATGTAAAAGAATTTTCCGATGCCCTGGCTGGCCTGAAAAAAGGCGAGTACACCCAGAAGCCGGTGAAATCGCAGTTCGGCTGGCACATCATCCGGCTCGACGACACACGCAAGCCGCAAATTCCGCCGCTGGATACCGTGCGCGGTGAAATCACCCAGCAATTGCAGCAACAGCGCGTGCGCGATGCCATCGCGGCAGCACGTGCCAGTGCAAAAATTGAGTGATCTGGTTAATATCTGCTAAAAATATCAAGCGGGGCGTTATGCTCCGCCTTCATCTGACAGGGAGCCAATCATGGCCGGAAAAGAATATAACCACCTGCAAGACGTTTTCCTCAACACGCTGCGCAAGGAGCGCATCCCGGTGTCGGTGTTTCTCGTCAACGGCATCAAGCTGATGGGGCGGATCGAGTCGTTCGATCAGTTCGTGGTGCTGTTGAAAGGCAATGATCAGGCAGCCCAGATGATCTTCAAACACGCGATTTCGACCATTTCGCCCTCGCGTGAAGTGGTGTTGCCGCAGCGCGACGCCGAAACGCAGTAAGCTTTTTATTCAAGCTCGGCGGCCAGTAATCTGGCCGCTGTCTTCGTGTCGACCAGAACCACTGCGTCTCCGCGATACGCCTGCTTGTAGCGTGCAGCGATCGTATCGAACCCCTTCTTGTCTTTCAGATAGACCACCACGTAGCCTTGCGGATGCGCGGCCAGCCAGCGTGCCTGCTCAGGCCCGCGCAGCTCGACCAGCGGCGCTTCCAGACGTCCCAGAAACTGGTACTGCGCATGATATTTCGCGGCATGCGCCACCGGCAGCCCTTCTGCCTGCACCTGCCTGATCGCCAGTGCCATCGGCTTGATGTCGTACAGGGGTTTAAGCGAAACCATCACCACCGCTTGCACCATGATCGCCGTGAAGGTGCCCAGCAAGGCCAGATTCACCACTGGCTTCACGCCACGTCGCCCGGCCACCCAGGCCGCCAGCGCCACCAGCAGCAACACCACGCCCGGCCACATCGGTGGCAGCGCAGCGACCTGGTCGCCGCAGCGAAGCAATCTGCCCGCTGGCCGCCAGGATCAACACGCCCCCCAGTATTGCCGTCAGCAAGGCGGGCAAACCGACGCGCGTTTCAGCGCGACCGACCAGCACGCGTGCAGTCAACAATGCAAATGCCGGAAAGAGCGGGATCAGATAATGGGGCTGCTTGCCGCTGACGAAGGAAAACGCGACGAATACCGGCAGCATCCAGGCGAGACAAAAACGCGTACCGCGATCCAGTCCGTTTCGCCAATGATGCGCCAGCGCACGCCACCCTCCCGGCCAGGCAAACCAGGGAAACAGCAGCAGCGGCAGCAAGGGCAGATACCACCAGAATGGCCGCCGGTGCGCAAAAGACTCGACCATGCGGTCGGCGGTCTGCCCCCAGAAAATCGCATTGCGGTAGGCTTCTCCGCCAGCCATGCCAGCGGGAATAGCCCACATCAATGCGATGGTCGCGCCAAGCAGAACTGCCAGCAAGGTGCCAGCGAACCAGCGTTTCCACGCAAGTCCGGGACTCCACCAGGGCGCCAGTACCGCAATCGGCAGCAGATTCAGCAGGATGACCGGCCCCTTGGTCAGCACCCCCATGCCAATCGCAACCCCAAGCATGACGAAACCGCGCCGCTTGCCGTCGGCCGCCGTCAACACGCCGTGCATGCCGAGCAGCACCCAGAACGCCAGCATCACGTCGAACATGACCGTGGTGGAAAAGAATATCCACAACAACGCGCTCACCAGCACCAGCGTGGCCTGCCCGCCGAGGCTGGCGTGGTGCGGCCACAGCCGGCGCGCCAGCCGATACGTCAGCAGCAGTGCGCCTGCCGAGAACAGGGGCAGCACCAGGCGCGGCCACCAGTCATTGACGCCGAACAGCGCCCAGCCGGCATGGAACATCCAGAACATGAACGGTGGCTTGTGGCTGTAAGGCTCGCCATTTTTGAATGGCACCAGAAAATCACCGCGCAGCCACATCTCCCAGGCGGCGCTGACGTAGCGCGTTTCGTCGATCGGGGTCAGCGGCCGGGTCAGCAATGCCACCGCAGTCAGCGCTGCCAGTAACAGCAGGCTTAACAGCAACTGGGGACGCCCGGAAGCGTCAGGGTCTGGATGCAGGCTCATGGTGCAGGCTTTCTGGCTCATCGAGCGCCGCATCAACCTGGTCGTCCAGGCTCTGGCCATGCCGGAACCGGCGATACAGCCAGGCTCCCAGCACGCCTGATATCAGGAACAGACCGATGGCCAGCGCAAGTTTCAGGGCAGGCGCGATATGCACGCCGCTACCGACCAGCGCGAATACCAGCGTCTGAGGGATATAGCCGAGCAAGGTGCCGAAGAAAAAATGCGCTGGACGGATACTGGAAATCCCCGCTGCCAGATTGGTCAGCAGATTGCTGCCCACCGGCAGCAGCCGAATCAGCACCGTCATGGAAAACGGATGATCGTGGATGAAGCGATCGAAACGCCCGGCACGTTCACCGAGCCGAGCGCGCAGCAGGCCCTTGCCGAAGAAGCGTGCGTAACCGAAGCTCAACATGCAGCCCAGTAACGCAGCCAGCGCGCCGAGCAGCGTGCCCAGCCCCACGCTGAAGGCATAACCGCCGAGAAACGCGATGATCTGGCGCGGCAGGCCGATGGCAGTGAACACCCCGCCCATCAGCAGAAACAGCAGCGCGCCGTTGATGCCGTGGCCGCGCACCCGCGCATCGATCCAGGCTTCGTTGACACTGTTGCCCAGGTCGCTGGAGTTGAACAGGTAGCCCAGCAAGGCCAGGCTCAACATCAGCGCCAGGCCTTTGAGAATGATGCGCGCTTTCAATGATCCGAATCTGCTTCAATCACCGGCAGCCGCACCCGCCGCTGCAGCCAGGCCACGCCGAACAGATCGACGATGCCCACCCACAAGCGGTTGTGCACGCCATACTTCGAGGTACCGCGTTCGCGTGCGCGGTGATGCACCGGCACCGACACCACCGCGCCGCCGTTGCGCATCACCAGCGCCGGCAGAAAGCGGTGCATGTGATCGAAGTTGGGCAGTTGCAGGAAAGTCTCGCGGGCAAACACCTTGAGGCCACAACCGGTGTCCGGCGTGTTGTCCTTCAACATGCGCGAACGCACGCCGTTGGCGATTTTCGACGACAGGCGGCGCAGAAAGGTGTCGTTGCGCCGGGCGCGCCAGCCTGCCAGCAGTTCCAGATTCGCCGGCTGTGCAGGGTCAGTCAATTTGGCGAGCAAGGCGGGAATATCCGCCGGGTCGTTCTGGCCGTCGCCGTCGAGCGTGGCAATCCACTCGTAGCGCGCCGCGTTCACCCCCGTCGTCACCGCCCGGCTCTGCCCGCACGAGGCGCGATGGCGGATCACCCGCAGCATCGGAAACTCGGCTTTCAGCGCATCCAGCCGGGACTGGGTAGCATCGGTGCTGCCGTCGTTGATGTAAATGATTTCAAACGTGGTGTTGCCGGACAGGGCTGCCGCGATTTCGCGCACCAGCGGCTCGACATTGTCCTGCTCGTTCTTGACAGGGTACGACCACGGACAACCTGCCGTCGTAGGTATATTTGGGCATTAATCTCGTTCTTCGTTCGAATTGTTTGGCCGCGGGTTTCTCGCTTGGCCTAGAGCAAATATTACAAAACCAAGGTTAATTTTCACTTAAGACAGGACTCCAAGTCGACACAAGACTTTCGGAAGCAAATAACCTAGGCCAACACTCTAAAGTAAAACCTGGAACGTCTATCAAGAGACGGCTCAGATTTCCACGCGAAAAGCGTACTGATTTTAGAGGGAGCCGACCTGTCGAAAGCGGTCGGATCAAAGTGAAAAAAGCCGCAACCCCTGACGGGATTCGGCTTTCGTGGTGTGTCCTGGCGGAGAGGGGGGGATTCGAACCCCCGTCAGGATATTATCCTGAACACGCTTTCCAGGCGTGCGACTTAAACCACTCATCCACCTCTCCGAGAGCGGCGCATCATACCGGAAGCGCCTGCGTGCAGCAAATTGAGCACCCACTCGCATCGAGGCAGACAGCAAACCTTGTGTCCGCACATCGGGCACAATCACTCATGATTCGTCGGGCTGATGCGGCGACAGACTCACCCCGGCCGATATCAGATAATCCCGCACATGGCGCAGTTCCTGTTTGGTGCAGGTACTGCTGTTGTGCGGACGATGCAGGAAGCCTTCCACGCCATTCAGCAGCACGCGGAAACTCGCGCCGTGATGCGGCTCCACTTTGGCTCCTAGATGCGTCAGCATGGCTTCAACTTCCCGCCAGTGGACGTTGCCACCCACCGGGCCCTCGAAAATGGACCGCAACAGGCTTTCATGCTTGTGACTCATGGCCGGCTCCGTCGTATCAACAGCCTTCAAGATAGTGGCTGAACCAGCAAATGCGAGTCGCCAGGGTGTCCGCTACCGATCCCTGTATCAACTCACCTCGTCGATCCACGCCATCTGGATCGCTTCGAGGATTTTTTCACCGGAATGATTGGGGTCGTCGTCGAAGTCGGGCAGTTCCATCACCCATCCGTGCAGATCGGTAAAACGGATGGTGCGTGGGTCGATTTCGGGATGGGCTTCGGCAAGCTCGATGGCGATGTCCAGTGAATCGGTCCATTTCATATCAATGCCCTTCTTTCACCATGTTGATGGTGTATTTTGGTATTTCGATCACCAGGTCGCTGCCGGCGACGCGCGCCTGGCACGACAGGCGTGATTGTGGTTCCAATCCCCAGGCTTTGTCGAGAAGATCGTCCTCGTCTTCGGTCGATTCGGCGAGCGAATTAAAGCCTTCGCGCACAATGACATGGCAGGTGGTGCAGGCACAGGATTTTTCGCAGGCGTGTTCGATCTCGATGCCATTGGCGAGCAAGGTGTCGCATAGGGTGTCGCCGGATTGTGCGTCGATCACGGCGCCTTCCGGACACAGTTCAACATGGGGCAGTACGATGAGTTGGGGCATGGCTTCTTGAATTCAGCTGAAGGGTGGGTCAGGCGGCTTGGGCGTGCTGGCTGGGCAAGGCTTTTAGCACGCCGTCCCAGAAAAGCATACGGGCATTGACTGCGGTTTCGGCCGCCGCTTCGGCTTCGCGCCATTTGCCGGCGTCACCGCCGCACAAGGCGGCGAGCAGACGCAAGGACAGCGGTGCATGGAAATCCTCGTCGAGATGGACGTGGCGGTTGAGGTAATAGTGGAAGCTGCGGTGCTTGTGCTTGCGTGACCGCCATGCGCGATAAAAAGGCGCGGAACATCGACGGGATCACGTGTTCGCGCCCCAAGGCCAGCGCGGCAGCGACACGGTGCGGCTTGCCGCTGACGAGAAAATCGAAGGTGGTGCGGGTGAAGGCAGCGGACGGCGCCGGCGGCAGGCCCGAGCCGAGCGCGGCGTCGATTCCCTGCCCTGCCACCTGTTGCACGAAGCGCGCGAGGTGTCGGCATCGGCGCCGATTTCGCGCATCGCGTCGAGGTAGAGCAGGAAGTGGCTGGTATGGCCTTCGCGACCCGGCAGCGCAATGTCGGTTTCCTCTTCCAGCACCAGTTCGTTGATGAAACGCGCGACCGACGCATCGCCTGCGCGGCGTCCACGGCCAGCGCGCAGGGGCGACTTCATTTTGCGGGTATTTGATGAGCGACATGAAATCCCACACCGAATAGACGTGGTGCTGCATGAACACGCGCAGGTCATCCAGGGTCTGCACCGCCGCGTAAATCGGGTGAGATTCGAGTTTCAGCCGCAGGGATTCGATGAATGCGTCGTTCAGCATGATGGATTCAGCCTGCTCAACCGAAGGTTTCCAGTTTCTGTCCGGCCATGGCCCGGCGCACATTCTGGTCCATGCGGCGCTGGGCGAATTCGGTGGTGGCGGCATTCAGCGCCTCGATGCCACGCTTGATGGCCAGATGATCGGGGCCTGCCATCAGTGTTTCGAGGGCGGCGATGCTGGCTTCGATCGTTGCGGTTTCGTCCGCATTCAACAGCGCGCCGTCTTCCGCCATCGCTGCACGGGTGGCGGCGATCAGGCCCTGTGCATCGACGATCTGCTCGTTCAGCGCACGCACGTACATGTCGTCCTTGGCGTGGGTGAAGGCGTCCTTCAGCATGCGGGTGATCTCTTCGTCACCCAGGCCATACGAGGGCTTGACCTGCACGCTGGCCTCGACGCCGGTGCTCTGCTCGCGCGCCGCCACCGACAGCAGGCCATCGGCATCGACCTGGAAGGTGACGCGGATGCGCGCCGCACCCGCCACCATCGGCGGAATGCCGCGCAGTTCGAAGCGCGCCAGCGAGCGGCAGTCGGATGCGAGTTCGCGCTCGCCCTGCAGCACGTGCACGCTCATCGCGGTCTGGCCGTCCTTGAAGGTGGTGAATTCCTGCGCGCGCGCGGTCGGAATGGTGGTGTTGCGCGGGATGACCTTCTCGGTCAGCCCGCCCATGGTTTCGAGACCGAGCGACAGCGGGATGACGTCGAGCAGCAGCCAGTCGTCGCCGGCGCGGTTACCGGCCAGCACATCGGCCTGCATGGCGGCACCGAGCGCGACCACCTTGTCGGGATCGAGATTGGTCAGCGGCGTCTGCTGGAAGAAATCGGCGACCGCCTGTCGCACGCACGGCATGCGGGTCGAGCCGCCGACCATCACCACGCCCTTCACCTCGTCCATCGCCAGACCCGGCATCGCGCAGCGCCTTGCGGGTGGGGGCCAGCGTCTTGCTGACCAGGCTCGCGGTCATGGCGTTGAACGCGGCCTGGGTCAGCGTCGCGTCCATCATCTCGCCGGTCGACAGCACGGCGGTGACGCGCACCTCGGTGTGCTCGGTCAGCGCCTCCTTGGCGTCGCGTGCCTTGGTCAGCAACAAGCGCATGTCCCCCGCCGACAGCGGCTGGAAGCGGCCCTGCTCGACGATCCAGCAGAACACGCGCTGATCGAAGTCGTCGCCGCCGAGCGCCGAATCGCCGTGGGTGGCCAGCACCTCGAACACCGCCCTTGGACAGTTTCAGGATCGAGATATCGAAGGTGCCGCCGCCGAGGTCGTAGACCGCGTACACGCCTTCGGACGCGTTATCGAGGCCGTAGGCGATCGCTGCGGCGGTCGGCTCGTTCAGCAGGCGCAGCACATTCAGACCGGCCAGTTGCGCGGCGTCCTTGGTGGCCTGGCGCTGGGCATCGTCGAAATAGGCCGGCACGGTGATGACCGCGCCGACCAGTTCGCCGCCCATCGCGGCTTCGGCGCGCTGGCGCAGCACTTTCAGGATCTCGGCCGACACCTCGACCGGACTTTTCACGCCGGCGGCGTTTTCAGCTGCACCATGCCGGGCGCATCGACGAAAGCGATACGGCAGGCTGGCGATGTCGTCGATGTCGGCAATGCCGCGACCCATGAAGCGTTTCACCGAAGCGATGGTGTTGTGGGGATCGCTGGTTCTGCGCGGACTGCGCGGCGATATCCCACCTCGACGTCGCCGCTGGCGTGGTAGCGCACCACCGACGGCAGCAGCGAATGCCCGGCATGCGTCGTCCAGCACCACGGCGAGGCCGGAACGCACCGTGGCCACCAGCGAATTGGTGGTGCCCAGATCGATGCCGACCGCCAGCCGGTGCTGGTGCGGCGCGGTGGACATGCCGGGTTCGGCATATCTGCAACAGGGCCATGTCTTTTTTAACTTTCGAGTTCTTCGTACACGTCGCCGACTTCGGCGATGAGTTTGTCCATGAAACGCAACTGGCGCACGGCTTCGGGCGCGGCCGCAAAGTCGTGCGCGCGTGTCGATCAGTTCGGCCAGCCGCGCCTCGATGCGACGGTGCGCCACGCGCAGGTCGTCGGTCAGGGCGTCGAGCGTCGTCCACGCTGTTTGCCGGCACGCGCATCTTCGATCGCCTCGCGCCATTCCATCTGCTGCATCAGGAAGGCCGGCGCCATTTTGGTGTTGCTGGCGATCGAGCGCGTCGATGCCCTGCAGCTTCAGCAGGTACGACGCCGCGGCTCACCGGATGCTTGAGGGTCTGGTAGGCCTCGTTGACCTGCGTCGCCCACTGCATCGCCACCCGCTGTTCGGCTCGGGCTGTGCCGCAAAGCGGTCCGGATGCACGGCGTTCTGCAGATCGCGATAGGCGCGTCGAGCTCGGCGCGGTCGAGCGCGTACGATTGCGGCAGGCCGAACAGCTCGAAGTGGGTTTGGGTGAAATCCATGACGGGTGAGTGCTCGAGCGGCAAGCGGTCAAGAAGCGGCAGGGCGCGTCAACTCGCCCTCACCCCTCTCCGCTTTACCGACAGTCAGACGTTGAACGACTCGCCGCAGCCGCACTCGTTCTTCACGTTCGGGTTGTTGAACTTGAAGCCTTCGTTCAGGCCTTCGCGGGTGTAGTCGAGTTCGGTGCCGTCGATGTAGGCCAGGCTCTTCGGATCGACGAACACGTTCACGCCGTGGCTGTCGAAGACCTCGTCGCCTTCGGGCGCCTCATCGGCGAACTCCAGCTTGTAGGCCATGCCGGAGCAACCGGTGGTACGCACGCCGAGACGGATGCCGACGCCCTTGCCGCGCTTGGCGAGGGAGTTGGTCACGTGTTGCGCCGCGCGCTCGGATCAGGGTGACCGCCATGGCTTACTCCAGACCTTTTTTCTGCTTGTAATCGTGGATCGCAGCCTTGATCGCATCTTCAGCCAACACCGAACAGTGGATCTTGACCGGCGGCAGCGCCAGCTCTTCAGCGATCTGGGTGTTCTTGATCTGACCGGCCTGCTCCAGCGTCTTGCCCTTCACCCACTCGGTGAGCAGCGAACTCGAAGCGATCGCCGAACCGCAGCCGTAGGTTTTGAACTTGGCATCTTCGATAACGCCCTGCTCGTTCACGCGGATCTGCAGCTTCATCACGTCTCCGCAGCGGGCCGGCGCACCGACCATGCCGGTTCCGACCGACTGGTCGTTCTTGTCAAAGGCCCCGACATTGCGCGGGTTCTCGTAGTGGTCGAGTACTTTATCGCTGTATGCCATGTTGCTACTCCTCGGTTCTGTTCGTGTCTGTTTTAGTGCGCCGCCCATTGCACCGTGCTGAGATCAATGCCTTCCTTGTGCATGTCCCAGAGCGGTGAAAGATCGCGCAGCTTGCCGACCTTTTCCTTCACCAGTTTGATGGTGTAGTCCACGTCTTCTTCGGTCGTGAAACGGCCGAGCGTAAAACGGATCGAGCTATGTGCCAACTCATCGTTACGACCGAGCGCGCGCAGCACATAGGACGGCTCGAGACTCGCCGAGGTGCAGGCTGAACCAGAGGACACGGCAATATCCTTGAGCGCCATGATCAGCGACTCACCTTCGACCAGGTTGAAGCTTATGTTAAGGTTTCCGGCGATGCGTCGCCCCATGTCGCCATTCACATAAACCTCTTCAATATCCTTGAGACCATTATAGAGGCGGTCGCGCAGCATGAGGATACGCTCGCTCTCTTGCGCCATCTCGGCCTTGGCGATGCGGAAGGCCTCACCCATGCCAACGCACTGGTGGCGGGCAGCGTGCCGGAGCGCATGCCGCGCTCGTGCCCACCGCCGTGCATCTGCGCTTCGAGACGCACGCGCGGCTTGCGGCGCACGTACAATGCGCCAATACCCTTCGGGCCGTAGACCTTGTGCGCCGAGAGTGAAAGCAGGTCGATATTCATGGCATTCACGTCAATCGGCACTTTGCCGGCGCTCTGTGCGGCATCGGTATGAAACAGGATACCCTTGCTACGGGTGAGCTTACCGATCGCCGCCAGGTCCTGAATCACCCCGATCTCGTTGTTGACGTGCATGAGGGACACGAGAATCGTGTCCGGGCGCAGCGCCGCTTCAAGCTTCTCGAGATCGACCAGACCATTCTGTTCAGGGTCGAGATAGGTCACCTCGAAGCCTTCGCGCTCCAAATGGCGGCAGGTATCGAGCACGGCCTTGTGCTCGGTCTTGCAGGTGACGATGTGCTTGCCCTTGCCCTTGTAGAACTGTGCCGCGCCCTTGATGGCAAGATTATTGGATTCGGTGGCGCCGGATGTCCAGACGATTTCCTTGGGATCGGCGCCGAGCAGTGCGGCGACCTGCGCACGCGCCTCCTCCACCGCCTCGTCGGCGTGCCAGCCGAATACATGCGAACGCGATGCCGGATTGCCGAACTCACCTCGGTCAGGTAGTGCACAGCTTGACGGCCACACGCGGGTCGACCGGCGTGGTCGCCGAATAATCAAGATAAATCGGTTTTCTCATGGTGCTCTCTTAACTATATCTCAGACGTCTGCACGACCCAACCGGGCCGCAGCGTGATCTTCAGCACGTTGCGACGACCTGCACGCTTTTTCGGCTTGCGCTGCGTCCCTGCACATTCGGCCACAAGGTCGGCCAACGTGACTTGTCCAGGAAGTCGTGAATGTCGCTCGTTCAGCGAGTGCCACAGGTCGTGCGTCAGGCAACGCTCGTCTCCCTGGCAGTTTTCCTTGCCGCCGCAGCGCGTGGCATCGATCTTCTCGTCATGCGCGAATGATGTCTGCCACGCTGAATTCTGTCCGGTGCCAGAGCGAGGTGTAGCCACCACCCGGACCACGCACGCTGTCGACCAGCCCGTTCCGGCGCAGGCGGCGAACAAGTTGCTCCAGATACGACAGCGAGATGCCCTGGCGTTGGCTATTTCAGAAAGGGTTACGGCGCCTTGCTGGTAATGCAGCGCCAGATCCAGCATGGCGGTTACCGCATAGCGTCCTTTGGTCGTCAGTTTCATGGCGCAGGTCCGAGGGTTAAGTTCGTACCAGAACTATGAAATTCCCTGACGTCAATATTGGTCAAGTATTGCTAACCGGCGTTTTAGTCAACTATGTTGATTGCAGGTAGGTCGGGTCGAGAACTTAGTCGGACGTGTTCTGCACCGGTCTGCACTCTCGCCGCCCATGCGGTGAGAGCTGTGCGCAGGATCATGATTCCATCCGCTCATCGACCGAGGCAGAATGGTCGATGAGACGGTGAATCGCCTTGGCCACCGGGTCGTTGGCATCCGGCCATGGCGTATGCCGGAGAAGCCCGATTTTCTGCGCTGTCCTCGCGCGCGCTTTTCGCACTGCATCGTCCGAGAATACGCGCCGGGAATGCCGACCACCGTGGCGCTGGCCGGCACGTCCTTCACCACGACCGCGTTGGAGCCGATCGCGCGCCGTCGCCGATGGTGATCGGCCCCAGGATCTTGGCGCCCGCGCCGACCACCACGCCGTGCCCAGCGTCGGATGACGCTTGCCCTTGTTCCAGCTGGTGCCGCCCAGGGTGACGCCGTGATACAGCGTGCAGTCGTCGCCGATCTCGGCGGTCTCGCCGATCACCACGCCCATGCCGTGGTCGATGAAGAAGCGCCGGCCGATCGTGGCGCCCGGGTGGATTTCGATGCCCGGTCAGCCAGCGGCCGATGTGCGAGATAGAAGCGCGCCAGCCATTTCAGATCCCAGCCCCACAGGCGATGCGAGAGCCGGTGAAACAGGATGGCGTGAAAACCGGGATAGCAGGTGATGACTTCAAGGTCGAACGCGCCGCCGGATCGCGGTCGAACACCACGCCGTATCTCTTCCCTGAGTTGGCTGAATAGGCTCATGCGTTGAGGATGCTTTTTCCGGGGAGGTGAGTCAATGTATCCGAGTCAATCGTTCTGCGTCGGGCGCGCCGCGCGTTTCGCCGCCTGTGCTGCGGTGAGAATCCCGCGCAGGATGTTCACTTCTTCCCTCGCCAGTCGGGTGCGCGCAAACAACCAGCGTAATTTCAGCATCAGCTTGCCGGGCGAGCCATGGTTGAGGAAATCCAGTTCGATCAACGCAGCTTCCAGAATGGGGCTGAGAACCGCTCCACCTCATCCCCTGTTGCCGCGTCCAGTTCCGGCTGCGGCCAGACCGGGTGAGCCAGCCAGGCCTCGGCGAATTTCATAGCTCAGCACCTGCACCGCCGCTGCCAGATTGAGCGAGCTGTATTCCGGATTGGCGGCGATCGTCACCAGACCCTGGCACAGGCTCGAGTACCTCGTTCGACATGCCGCTGGTTTCGTTGCCGAACACCAGCGCCACCGGCGCCGCCTGCGCCTCGGTCAGCAAGCGAGTCGCGGCTTCGGGCGGGGTCAGCACCTCGGCCACGATATCGCGGCGGCGCGCCGACACGCCCAGCACCAGCGTGGTGTCGACCAGCGCTTCTTCCAGGGTGGCGCACACCCGGGCCTGCGCCAGCAGGTCGGTCGCGCCCGCCGCCATCACGTCGGCCTGGCTGTTGGGGAACACCGCGGGACTGACCAGAACCAGTTGCGACAGCCCCATCGTCTTCATCGCCCGCATCGCCGCGCCGATATTGCCGGGATGGTTGGTGCGCGCCAGCACCACACGAATATTGGCGAGAA
>CAWFTM010000024.1:0-32772 GCA_963818665.1 uncultured Hydrogenophilales bacterium
ACCCGCCCGCCACCGAAATCCGCTCGCAGGGCGAACCGGCGGTGCTGCTCGGGGTGTCGCTGGCGGACGGCGGCGATGTGGTGGTGATGGGGCGCGCCGTCGCCGCGGCCATGGAGGCGCTGCAAAAATCGCTGCCGGTGGGCGTCGAAATACGCCAGATCCACGACCAGCCCAGCATCGTCAGCCGTGCGGTCAAGCTGTTCATGCAGAGCTTTCTGGAAGCGGTCGCCATCGTGCTGGCGGTGACCTTTCTGGCGCTGAAGTGGCGCGCGGGCCTGGTGGTGACGCTGAGCATCCCGGTGGTGCTGGCGATCACCTTCACCGTGATGTGGCTGTTCGACATCGACCTGCACCGCATTTCCACCGGCGCGCTCATCATCTCGCTCGGCTTGCTGGTGGACGACGCCATCATCGCGGTCGAAATGATGGCGCACAAGCTCGAAGCCGGCTGGGGGCGCTACGAGGCGGCGACCTATGCTTTCCAGTCGACCGCGTTTCCGATGCTCACCGGCACGCTGCTGACCGCCACCGCCTTCCTGCCGATCGCGCTGGCCAAGTCGATGGTGGGCGAATACACCTTCGCCATTTTCGCGGTGACGACGATCGCGCTGTTGTCGTCCTGGCTGGTGGCGGTGGTGGTCACGCCCTACCTGGGCTACGTGCTGCTGAAGCCGACGCATCGGGTCGCCGACGAGGACGCGAGCTATCACACGCCGTTTTACCGGCGCTTTCGCGCAGCGGTCACCTGGTGCGTCACGCATCGCCGCACGGTGATTGCGCTGACGGTGCTGGCGCTGATTGTCGGCGTGGCGGCGATGCAGAAGGTGGAAAAGCAGTTTTTTCCGCAGTCCGACCGCCAGGAAATCCTGATCGAGATGTGGCTGCCGGAAGGCGCCTCCATCGACGCCACCCGCGCCGAGGCGGTCCGGCTCGAATCCCTGTTGCGGCAGGACAAGGACGTGGCGCACGTCATCAACTATATCGGCCAGGGCGCGCCGCGCTTCGTGCTGGGTCTGGACCAGCGCCTGAACAACCGCAACTTCGCGCAGCTGGTGGTGATCGCGCAGGACGTGCCGGCGCGCGAGCGCGAAATCGCCCGCATCCGTCAGCTGTTCGAAACCGATTTTCCCAATGTGCGCGGCCGCGCCGTGCGCTTCGAATACGGCCCGCCGGCCGGCTACCCGGTGCAGTACCGGCTCTCCGGCAGCGATATCCCGCAACTCAAGATCGAGGCGGAAAAGCTGCGCAAAATCGTCGCCGCGCAGCCGCAGGTCACGGCGGTGAACCTGGACTGGAACGAACAGTCGCTGACCATGAAGGCGCTGCTGGATCAGGACAAGATCAAGGCGCTGGGCCTGAGCTCGGAGCAGGTCGGGCGCGTGCTGGCCCTGCAGCTGGCGGGCGTCAGCCTCACCCAGTTTCGCGAGAACGATCTGCTGATCGACGTGGTGCTGCGCACCCCGCGCAGCGAGCATACCGATGTCGATGCGCTGCGTGCGCTGCCGATCGGCAGTCTTCAACGGCCACAGCGTGACGCTGGGGCAGATCGCCAGGATCGAGCCGGTGTTCGAGGACGGCGTGATCTGGCGGCGCGATCGCCTGCCGACCATCGCGGTGCGCGGCGACCCCATCGGCAACACGCAGCCCGACACCATCGTCGCCGCGCTGGCGCCGCAGGTGGACGAATTCAAGGCGCAGCTGCCGCCGGGCTTCCGGCTGGAAGTGGGCGGCCCGGTGGAAAGCAGCGCCAAGGCCAACGCCGCCATCGGCGCCTCGTGGCCGCTGATCCTGATCACCACCTTCACCCTGCTGATGCTGCAGCTCGGCAATTTTTCGCGCGCGCTGCTGGTGGTGCTGACCGCGCCGCTCGGTATCATCGGCGTGGCGATCGCCCTGCTGGTGAGCGGTCAGCCGATGGGCTTCGTCGCCCTGCTGGGCATCATCTCGCTGGCCGGCATGATCATGCGCAACTCGGTGATTCTGGTCGACCAGATCCAGCAGGACGTCGCGCGCGGCCTGTCGCAGTGGGATGCCATCATCGAATCCACGGTGCGGCGGATGCGCCCGATCACGCTTACCGCAGCGGCCGCGGCGCTGGCGATGATTCCGCTGTCGCGCTCGATATTCTGGGGCCCGATGGCGTTCGCGGTGATGGGCGGGCTGGTGGCGGCGACTTTCCTCACGCTGTTTTTCCTGCCGGCCTTGTATGCGACGTGGTTCAAGATTCAGCCCGAGTGACAGGAGGCAGACATGCGAAGCGGAACGTGGGTCAGTGCAGTGCTTGGGATGGTGGCCTTGGGCGGCTGCAGCAGCCTGGGCTCGCCTGATCCGGCGTCGCCGTATTACGGCTTTCCGCCGGGCTGGTCGGTGCAGCTCAACCGGGTGTTGCCGATCGACCCCGGTGCCGCCACGGTGCGCCTGCAATATGGCCGCATCGTGCCGCGCAACGGCGTGCAGGAGCAGGATCCGTTCTGCATCATGGAAGTGAACACGCTGAGCAACCAGGTGCAATTGCTGCAACCGGGACGCTTCGAAGTGGTGCAGGTGACGCGCAGCGTCAGTTCGATCACGGCTGCGGCACCGTCTCCACTGATCAAGGCGCACTTTGCCTTCGACGATGGCTCTCCCAGCTTTCTGTATTTCATCACCGAATTCCGCTTGCGCGCTGCCGACCAGCCGGATGTGCGCAGCCTGCGCTGCGCCTGGGATCAGATGGCGCCCGGCAACCGGGGGCTGATGCGGCATCTCACGCTGGATGAAATGCGCGGCGCGCTGGGTGAATGGATCAGCCTGATTCCGCCGGTCGAGCGGCTGTGATGGGAGGAAATGGGAGGGTTGGGGCAAAAGGCAAGGCCTGACCCTTATGACTCATGAACAGGGTCCGATGTTGACCGTGGTGTTAATTACGTATAGCCGTCGGCATTGACTGTGCGTAAAGGCGTCTGGCGTTGGCACGTTTTCCGTGACTCGCGCTGACTGCGTTGGTTGCAGCTGTCATGTATGGCACAGCGCCGACGGCCGCAACTGGCGGCGACTTCGCATGTTTTCATGGCATTGCGCGTCGAGTCACGCTCGCGTCTGAAATTGGAGCGCTTGAAGTTGCGATCGGCAGGTCTGACTGCCGGTAAGCTTGATCGGGTCGGCCGCTGCTGGCAGCCCAGGACTGTACCGGTCGTGCACTTCAGTTGCTCCGGGGACAGCCTTTGGCCTGGTGTACTAATTGCTGGGTATCCGCTGGCGATAGGCCATCGCAACAGCATCCACAGATCACACCTTTCAGAGCGTACGAGGCGTCGAGAGGCTATCACGGGCCGTTATCCGCCACATGCGGATTTTGACGGTGATCGTTTGGCTACTGATCGTTGGCCGGGGATGGCCTGGCAGCTATTCACTTTCTGCTCGTCTCGCAGAAAGACGGTAACCGACAGAACGGGCGATCTCGCCGCATCGCGAGAGCCGGAAATCGAGCCTCCGGGTCGGCGTCAGCGAACTCGCCCCGCTTCTGTAATGCTGACCAATTTTTGTGAGCGGAGCTCAAACACCTTTGCCGCTGATTCACCCGCAGGCTCGATACGGCAGGGCTGAGAGGTAGTGCCAGGTCAAAACCAGGCCGCGATTTCACGGCTTGCGCAGATGAATCCCCACCCGTTTTGGCCCCCTCTTTCGAGCGCAGACCGCCAGCCGCAGGATCAGGACTTCTTGCGCGCGCGCGGATGCGCCTGGTCGTAGACCTTGGCGAGGTGCTGCCAGTCGAGGTGGGTGTAGACCTGGGTGGTGCTGATGCTGGCGTGGCCGAGCATTTCCTGCACCGCGCGCAGGTCACCGGACGATTGCAGCACGTGGGTGGCGAAGGCGTGGCGCAGCAGGTGCGGGTGGACGTGCTGGTTCAGCCCGGCCTGCAAGGCCCAGCGATTGAGGCGCAGCTGGATGCTGCGCGGCGACAGGCGCGTGCCGCGCTGGTTCAGAAACAGCGCGGGGGTGTTGTCGCGCGCCAGCGGCTGCACGCTGCTGCAGCCAGGCGGCCAGCGCGTTCAGGGCCTGTTGCCCGACCGGCACGATGCGGGTTTTGCGGCCTTTGCCGGTGACTTCCGCTTCGCCGGATTGCAGGTTGAGGTCGTTCAGGTCCAGATCGGCCAGTTCCGACAGCCGCAGCCCGGACGAATAGAACAGCTCGAACATGGCGCGGTCGCGCGCCCGCAGGAAATCGTCGGCAACCGCTGGCTGCGCGCCGTCGAGCAACTGGGTGCAGGCATCGGGCGACAGCACCTGCGGCAGGCTCTTGGCGGCCTTGGGCGGGCGCAGGCCGAGGCAGGGGTTGCTCGCGTAGCCGAGGCGGCGGCAGGCGAACACATAAAAGCCACGCCAGCTCGACAAATGGCGTGCCACGCTGGCGGCGGAGAGATGCTGGCCGCGCAGCCTGACGATGGCGCCGCGAATGTCGGTGACGCTCAGCTCGGCCAGCGGCTTGCCGGCAGTCAGTTGATCGAGCTGGGCCAGATCGCGCCGATAGGCGGCGACGGTATGCGGCGACAGCCGCCGTTCGGCGGCGAGGTGTTGCAGGTAGGCGTCGACCGCCGTGTTCACCCTTGCATCCGCGCGAGCGCGGCGGCAACCAGCTGGCCGAGGCGCCCCAGGTAGAGCGTGCCCATGCCGGCGTAGAAGCGCTTGTCCTCTTCGGACGCCAGCACCAGCAGACCCAGCGGGGCGGCGCTGCTGGAGACGCGCAAGGGGATGCAGGCAAAGCTGCGGAGGTGCGGCGAGACTTCGCCGAACCAGTCGCTGGCCTGCGGCACCGCGAGCGCGCCGCAGCTCGGCTGCACCAGCGCCGCGATCGCGGTGGCCGCTTCGGCGGGCAGGGCGTCGGTGGCGAGCTGGCGCAGGGCATGATGCGGCACCGCGAAGCCTTCGCGCAGATGCAGCGCCAGCGCGGCGACGATGTCCTGCGGCGTCGATGCCGCCAGCAGCGCCAGCGTCAACGCGTGCAGCTTGTCGGAAATGCCGTCGTTTTCCTCGCCGAACTGGATCAGCTCGGCCAGCTTGTTTTCCAGCATGCGCACCTTGTCGCGCATCGCGATCAACTGGCGCTCGCTCATCGACACCGCGTGGGTGCCGTGCGGATGCGGGATGTTCAGCTCCGCCAGCAGGGTGGGAAAGTCGTTGAAAAAATTCGGGTGCCGGGTCAGGTACTCGGCGATGCTGTCTGGGTCTGGGTGCATATCGCTCGGGGTGTTCATGTGAGTTCAATCTCTCCTTCAAATACGGTGACGGCGGGGCCGGTCATGAAGACCGGCTGCTCGGTGCCCGCCCATTCGATGATCAGGTCGCCGCCGCGCGTGTGCACGCTGACCGGCGAGTGCAGCCAGCCCTGGCGGATGCCGGCGACCGCCGCGGCGCAGGCGCCGGTGCCGCAGGCCAGCGTTTCGCCGGCGCCGCGTTCGTAGACGCGCAGGCGGATGTCGTGCGGCGTCAGCACCTGCATGAAACCGGCGTTGACCCGTTGCGGAAAACGCTGATGCGCCTCGATTGCGGCGCCGAGGATGTCCACCGGCGCGCTGTCGAGATCGTTCACCCGCAATACCGCATGCGGGTTGCCCATCGACAGCGCGGCAATTTCCAGCACGTGCGAGCCGACCTTGAGCGGATAGGTCAGCGCCTCGGCGGTGGCCGCGAACGGGATGTCGGCGGGCGCGAAGCGCGGCGCCCCCATGTTCACCGTGACCTGGCCGTTGTCGAGCAGGCGCGGCTCGATCACGCCGGATGCGGTTTCGACGCGGATCGCGGTCTTGTCGGTCAGCTTGTGGTCGTGCACGAAGCGCACGAAACAGCGTGCGCCGTTGCCGCATTGCTCCACCTCGCCGCCGTCGGCGTTGAAGATGCGATAGCGGAAATCGACGTCGTCGCGGGTGGCTTGTTCGACCAGCAGAATCTGGTCGCAGCCGACGCCGAAGTGGCGGTCGGCGATGCGGCGGCATTGCTCGGGGGTGAGCGCGACGCGCTGGCTGATGCCGTCGAACACGACGAAGTCGTTGCCGAGGCCGTGCATTTTGGTGAAGCGCAGGTTCATTCCCTGGGGGTATCCATTTTCAAGTGTTGAGTCTCACGTATTCCTTGAGCAGGCAGCGATCCATCACCACCGTCATCCCGCCCGCTTGCGCCTGCTGCGCGGCTTCGTCATGAACGATGCCTTCCTGAATCCAGATGGATGGCAAGTGTAGCGCCAGGCACTGCCCGACGATAGCCGGGATGTGTTCGGCCGCGCGAAACACGTCGACCAGATCGACCGCAAAAGGAATGTCGGCGAGGCTGGCATAGGCCTTTTCGCCCAGCACTTCGTCGACCAGCGGGCGCACCGGCACGATGCGAAAGCCGTAGCGCTGCATCGCCTGCGCCACCCGGTAGCTGGGGCGCGCCGGCTGCGGCGACAGGCCGACCACGGCGATGGTTTTGACGCGGGCGAACAGCGCGCGCAGGGCCGTCGTCGTCGGGGTGGGTGAAACTCATAGCGGCAGCTCCATGACGTGGTCATCCATGACAAAACCATCGCCGATATCGAACACGCGCGACTCGACGATGCGGAAGCCGTATTGTCGGTAGGCGGCCAGCGCCTGCGTGTTGCCGCGGTTGACCTGCAGCCACAGGCGGCGTGCGCCTTGCGCCTGCGCCCAGTCCCGGACGGCGTGCAGCAGCGCGCGTCCGATGCCCTGACGCTGGCTGTCCGGATGCACGTAAAGCTTGTCGAGCTTGCAGTCCGCGCCATCGACCGAGGCATGGGCGAAACCGACCAGCGTGTGCTGCTGCGCCCCCCACCAGGCGTGGCGTGGATCGTTCAGTTGCGCGCAAATGCTGTCGGCGGCGTAGCGTCCGGCCAGCATGAAATCGATCTGCGCCTGCGAAATCAGCGCCGGGTAGGTGGCTTGCCACACCGTGCGTGCCAGCGCGCCGACCGCGTCGACCTGCTGCGGCGTCAGCCGCTGCACGCGCACCTCATCCATACAGGCTGGCTTCGCCTTCGGGGCGCGTTTTGAAGCGCCGGTGCAGCCACAGATACTGCGGCGGCATTTCGCGCACGCGGTCTTCGATGAAGGCATTCATGCGCGCGACGTCGGCGTCGAGATCGCCGCTCGGAAAGTGTTCCCACGGCGGATAAAAGTGCAGCGCGTAACCGCGTCCCCACGACAACTGGCGGGTGATGACCGGGATGACCTGCGCATCGGTGAGTTTGACCAGGCGCGGCAACGCCGAGACGGTGGCGGCGGGGATGCCGAAGAAGGGGGCGAACACGGCATTGAGGCGACCGTGATCCTGATCCGGCAAGTAGTAGAACGGCAGCCCGCGCTTGATCGCGGCGAGCGTGGCCTTGATGCCCTCGTGACGCTCGATCAGCACGATGTCCGAAAAACGCGTGCGGCCATGCCGCATATAGTGGTCGGCGACCGGGTTCTGCGCGCGCGCATACATGGAGACGATGGTCTGATCCATGGTCAGCCGCACGCCGCCCATGTCGAGGCCGACGAAATGCGGCGCCAGCCAGATCACCGGGCGCACGCCATCGCCGCGCGCGGCTTCCGGGTTGTCGATGCGGATCAGGCGGCGCACCCGTGCGTCCGATGCCCACCACAGGATGCCGTGTTCGAGTGCGGCGCGCACCGAGGCCTGAAAGGTCTGCCGCAGCCAGCGGCGGCGCAGCGATGCGGGCGTATCGGGAAAGCACAGCGCGAGGTTGGTGGCGACGATGTGGCGCCGCCGGTTGGGCAGCCACGCCAGCAGCCAGCCCAGCGTGTTGCCGAGGGCGGCCTGCAGCGGCAGCGGCAGCCAGTGCAGCAGCCACAGCACGCCGACGCCGAGCCAGGCCGGCAGCAGTGCCGGGCGCAGCAGATTGCCAGCGTGCGGGTGCGTCATGCTGTGGGCGGGACGTCCGGATCGGGCGCGCCGGCCGGGCGTTTGTAGCGGTTGTAGCTCCACATGTACTGCGCCGGAAAGCGGCGCACGACGTCCTCCACGCCCTGATTGATGCGGACGGCGGCGGCGGTCTTGTCTGCCGGCAGTGGGTCGTCGAAGGGAAAGGCATACAGGTGATAACCGCGTCCCCAGCTCAGCCGCTCGGCCGCGATGAAAAACACCGCGGCGCCGGTCTTGCGCTGCAGGCTGGCGGCCAGCGTCGGGGTATACGCCGGGCGGCCGAAGAACGGCGCCCACACGCCATCGCCGCTGCTGGCCACCTGATCGGGCAGGGTGCCGATGGCTTCGTGGCGTTTCAGCGCCGCCAGTTGCGCGCGCACGCCGGACAGGTCGGTCGGCACCAGCGTGGCCTGGCCGCGCTGGCGGCCATCCAGCATCAGCTTGGCCAGCACGGCCTTGCGCGGCGGCTTGTACATGACGGTGACCGGGATGTCGCGCGGCGTAATGCAGGTTGAGGATCTCGAAGCAGCCGATATGCGGCCCGATCAGAATCGCGCCCCTGCCGGCCGCGAGCTCGGCGTCGACGCGTTCCCAGCCGGTGGTGCCCTTGACCAGCTTCAGCACGCTTTCATAGGGGCGCAGCCATACCGGCAGCAGTTCGATAATGGACTTGCCGGATTCGGAAATGGCCTGGCGCAGCAGGCGCCGGCAATCGCGCCCGGGCGCGCACAGGCCGCTTTGCAGAAGATTGCTGCGCATGCGTTCGGAATGGCGGCCCGGCGTCCAGTAGATCAGCCAGCCGAGCGCGATGCCGAGCGCGTGCAGCAGGGGCAACGGCAGGCGCGCCAGCAGCTTGAACAACAGCAACACGGCAGCATTCATAGGGCCGGCACTTCGATGGGCAAGGCGACACCGCCGGGGCGTTTGTGGCGGTTGTAGTTCCACATGTATTGGGACGGGAACCGGCGAATCACGTCTTCCACGCCCTGATTGATGCGCAGCGCGGCAGCGGTTTTGTCTGCGGGCAGCGTGTCATCCAGGGGATACACATGCAGGTGATAGCCACGCCCCCAGCTGAGTCGTTCGGCGGCGACAAAAAAGGCGGCGGCGCCGGTCTTGCGCTGCAAGCTGGCAACCAGCGTCGTCGTATAGGCCGGGCGGCCGAGAAAGGACGCCCATACGCCGTCGCCCTCGCTTGCAACATGGTCGGGCAGGATGGCGATGCCCTCGAAACGCTTGAGGGCCGCCAGCAGCGCGCGTACGCCGGACAGATCGGTCGGCACCATCGTGGCCAGGCCGCGCTGGCGGCCCAGCAGCATCAGCGCATCCAGCGTCGGCTGCCGCGATGGCTTGAACATCACGGTGAGCGGATGCCGCGCGGCGAAATGCCGGCCGATTATTTCGAAGCAGCCGATATGCGGCCCGATGAGGATGACGCCCTTCCCGGCCGCACGCGCGGCGTCGATCTGCTCCCAGCCGCTGCTGCCCTTGACCAGCTTCAGCACGCTTTCATAGGGACGCAGCCACATGGGCAGCAGTTCGACGATGGCCTTGCCGGACTCGCTGATGCTCTGGCGCAGCAGACGGCGGCAATCGCGTCCGGGCACGCATAGCCCGCTGTCGAAAACATTGTCGCGCATGCGCCTGGAATGGCGGCCGGGTATCCAGTAAATCAGCCAGCCGAGGATGAAGCCGATGCCATGCAGGATGGGCAGCGACAGGCGAGCCAGCAGATTGAGCAGGAACATCATGCAGGGTTAACGATCAGGGTATCCGCGACAGGCGCATTGACGCCGGGGGAGAAGGCGCGGCACAATGCGCGGGCAATAGCCGCCGCGTTAATCTTGACAACTTGCGGGCGGGATACAAATACAGCTAAAGCGTCGCCGCTCTGTTTGTCCCCCGAGCCGGTTACGCAGCCAGTAATCGGGACAACAGGAGCTGTCATGCAAAAGGATTTCATTTTCACGTCTGAGTCGGTGTCCGAAGGGCACCCCGACAAGATGGCGGACCAAGTGTCGGATGCGGTGCTCGACGCGATTCTAACCCAGGACAAACACGCGCGCGTCGCCTGCGAAACGCTGCTGACCACCGGCCTGTGCGTCATCGCCGGCGAAATCACCACCTCGGCCGTCATCGACTACAACCAGATCGCGCGCCAGACCATCAAGCGCATCGGCTACGACTCGTCCGAGATCGGCTTCGACTACAACACCTGCTCGGTGCTGGTCACTGTCGGCAAGCAGTCGCCCGATATCGCGCAGGGCGTGAACGAGGGCGAGGGCATGTTTCTCGATCAGGGAGCGGGCGACCAGGGGTTGATGTTCGGCTACGCCTGCAACGAAACCCCGGTGTTGATGCCGATGCCGATTTATCTTGCGCATCGCCTGACGCAGCGCCAGTCCGAGCTGCGCAAGGACGGCCGCCTGCCGTGGTTGCGCCCGGATGCCAAATCGCAGGTGTCGATTCGCTACGTCGACGGCAAGCCGCAATCGATCGACACCGTCGTGCTCTCGACCCAGCATCATCCCGAAGTCTCGCATGCGGTGCTGACCGAAGCGGTGATCGAGGAAATCATCAAGCCGGTGATACCCAAGAACATGCTCACGGCCGACACGCGCTATCTGGTCAACCCCACCGGGCGCTTCGTCATCGGCGGTCCGATGGGCGACGCTGGCCTGACCGGCCGCAAGATCATCGTCGACACCTACGGCGGCGCTTCGCCGCACGGCGGCGGCGCGTTCTCCGGCAAGGATCCGTCCAAGGTCGACCGCAGCGCCGCGTATGCAGGTCGCTACGTGGCGAAGAACATCGTCGCCGCCGGTCTGGCCGACAAGTGCATGGTGCAGATCAGCTACGCCATCGGTGTCGCCAAGCCCACCTCGATGATGGTCGACACCTTCGGCACCGGCAAAATCCCCGAAACGAAAATCGTCGAACTCATCGCCGCGCACTTCGACCTGCGCCCCAAAGGCATCGTCAACATGCTCGACCTGCTGCGCCCGATCTACACGAGCACGGCGAGCTACGGCCACTTTGGCCGCGAGGAGCCCGATTTCACCTGGGAGGTGACGGACAAGGCGGCTGCGCTCAAGGCTGCCGCAGGTTTGTAGTACGGCGCAGCGGCTGGTTTATAATCCGACGCTGTCCGGGCGAAGATTTCGTGCCGCAGCTTGGATTGAAGTAGTTATATCTGGGTGGTTGCCACCCCCCTGTGCTGAGGAGCGCTGCGACCATGTGCATGCATGGCCAGGCTCAGCGCAGGAGACGTTTCAACCGCGCTCGTTGACTTGCAGCAGGGGCTGCGGGCAAACGAGCACGCCCCCCGCTGTCATTCAAGGAGTTTCACCATGAATGCAGTATCCGCACCCGCCAACTTCACCGATTTCGTCGTCGCCGACATGTCGCTCGCCGACTGGGGCCGCAAGGAAATCCGTATCGCCGAAACCGAAATGCCGGGCCTGATGGCGATCCGCGAGGAATTCGCCGTGGCCAAGCCGCTCAAGGGCGCGCGCATCACCGGTTCGCTGCACATGACGATCCAGACCGCAGTGCTGATCGAAACCCTGACCGCGCTGGGTGCCGAAGTGCGCTGGGCGTCGTGCAATATCTTCTCGACGCAGGATCACGCCGCTGCGGCCATCGTCGCGACCGGCACGCCGGTGTTCGCGGTCAAGGGCGAATCGCTGGAAGACTACTGGGACTACACCCACCGCATTTTCGAATGGGCGGACGGCGTGCATTCCAACATGATCCTCGACGACGGCGGCGACGCCACGCTGCTGCTGCATCTGGGCGCGCGCGCCGAAAAGGACATCAGCGTGGTCGGCAATCCGACCAGCGAAGAAGAGCGCGTGCTGTATGCCGCGATCAAGGCCAAGGTGGCCACCGATCCGACCTGGTATTCGGTGCGACTGGCCGCGGTCAAGGGCGTGACCGAGGAAACCACCACCGGCGTGCATCGCCTGTACCAGATGCACGCGCGCGGCGAACTCAAGTTCCCGGCGATCAACGTCAACGATTCGGTGACCAAATCCAAGTTCGACAACCTCTACGGCTGCCGCGAATCGCTGGTCGACGGCATCAAGCGCGCGACCGACGTGATGATCGCCGGCAAGGTTGCGGTGGTGTGCGGGCTATGGCGACGTGGGCAAGGGCTCGCGCGCAGGCCCTGCGTGCGCTGTCGGCGCAAGTGTGGGTGACCGAAATCGACCCGATCTGCGCACTGCAGGCCGCGATGGAAGGCTACCGCGTGGTGACCATGGATTACGCTGCCGACAAGGCCGACATCTTCGTCACCGCCACCGGCAACTTCCACGTCATCACCCACGACCACATGGCGAAGATGAAAGACCAGGCCATCGTCTGCAACATCGGCCACTTCGACAACGAGATCGACGTCGCCGGGGTGGAAAAATACCAGTGGGAAGAAATCAAGCCACAGGTCGACCACATCATTTTCCCCGACGGCAAACGCATCATCATGCTGGCCAAAGGCCGCCTGGTGAACCTGGGTTGCGGCACCGGCCATCCGTCGTATGTGATGTCGTCGTCGTTCGCCAACCAGACCATCGCGCAGATCGAATTGTGGCAGGAGCGCGATTCCGGCAAGTACCCGGTCGGCGTCTACACGCTGCCCAAGCATCTGGACGAGAAAGTCGCGCGCCTGCAGCTGAAAAAGCTCAACGCGCAACTGACCGAACTGAGCGACTACCAGGCCAGCTACATCAGCGTGGACAAGAACGGCCCCTACAAGGCCGATCACTACCGTTATTGATTGCCACTTGAACCGAAGGAGATCGGCCATGCGTGTGCTGCTGTTGTGGGTGTTGAATGCCGTTGCCCTGCTGGCGGTGACGTATTTCCTGCCCTCCATTCAGGTGTCGAGCTTCGGCATGGCGCTGCTGGCCGCGCTCGGGCTGGGGTTGATCAACACCCTGGTGCGGCCGATCCTGACGATCCTGACGCTGCCGATCACCGTGCTGACGCTGGGGCTTTTTTACCTGGTGCTGAACGGTCTCATGTTCTGGCTCGCCAGCGCATTGCTTCCGGGGTTCCATGTGGACAGCTTCTGGGCAGCGCTGCTCGGCGCCTTCCTCTATGGCGTGATCGCCTGGGCGCTGTCCGCGCTCATCCCTGACAAAAAAGGTTGAAGCATGACCGAACGTACTTTCAGTTTTGAGTTCTTCCCGCCCAAAACGGCGGAGGGCGCGGAGAAGCTGCGCGCCACCCGCGAACAACTGGCACAGCTCAAACCCAAATTCTTTTCAGTCACCTTCGGCGCGGGCGGTTCCACTCGCGATCGCACCCTGGAAACCGTGCGCGAGATTCAGGCATCAGGTTCCGAAGCCGCGCCGCATCTGTCGTGCATCGGCTCCACCCAGGACAACATCCGCGAGATTCTCAATGAATACAAAAGCCAGGGCATTCGCCATCTGGTCGCGCTGCGTGGTGATTTGCCATCCGGCACCATGGATGCCGGCGAATTCAACTACGCCAATGAACTGGTGAGTTTCATCCGGGCGGAGACCGGCGACTGGTTCGAAATCGAAGTCGCCGCCTATCCGGAAATCCATCCGCAGGCGCGTTCGTGGACGGACGACCTCGCCAATTTCAAGCGCAAGGTCGATGCAGGCGCCAACTCGGCGATCACGCAGTATTTTTTCAACGCCGATGCCTACTTTCGTTTTGTCGACGAGGCACGGGCGCTGGGGGTGAACATCCCCATCGTCCCCGGCATCATGCCGATCGGCAACTACGTGCAACTGGCGCGTTTCTCCGATGCCTGTGGTGCGGAAATCCCGCGCTGGCTGCGCAAGAAACTGGAAACCTACGGCGACGACCTGCCGTCGATTCGCGCGTTCGGACTGGATGTCATCACCGATCTGTGCGACCGCTTGCTGGCAGATGGCGCGCCGGGGCTGCACTTCTACACCATGAACCAGGCCGGACCCAGCACCACCATCTGGCAGCGGCTCGGCTTGTCCTGAAGCGGCGGCCGGCCTACAGCCAGGTAATCCGCTGTTGTAGCGCTGCGAATTCGACCGCGGCGTCCCGCAGGGCGTCGCCGTTCGATCCGGCGACCACGCCCTTGTCGGCCACCGGCGCCAGGTTGTCGAGCTTGAAGCGCCCCTTGCCGGTCTGGTCACGCAGGAAACAGCTTTCGTCGAAATACAGGCGATCCCCGCTGGCATCCACTTCGTCGGAATCGATCGAGTCGTAACCGATGAGCTTTTTCACGTCGTCGAGTCCGGCAATCTCTGCCGGCGTGATGGTTTTCTGGTTGGCGTCGATCAGATAGGCTTTCATCGTTCTCTCTTAAGTTGCATTCAAGTGCGTGTCAAACCACGGCAAATCCCACCAGTGCAATCTCGTCCCCATCCTTCACCGGCGCGGATTTTTCGACGAACTGCTTGTTGAGGGTGATATTCAGTTTGGGATTGCCGAGCAGCATTTTCTTCCACATCTCGCCGCGCATCGACAGGGTGAACAGCAGGCGCGTCACGTCGGTGACGTCGGGCGGCAGTTCAATTTCGTCGGATGCCATGCCCAGCGTATCGACGAGGTCGCCGAAAAACAAAATCTTCACCATCTGTAGCCCTTTATAATTCGTCATTGACCGCCTGATTTTACCCCCGCATGTCCGCCCATCTGCTGGAAAATCTCAACCCCGAACAGCGCGCCG
The DNA here is from genome assembly GCA_963818665.1 of uncultured Hydrogenophilales bacterium. Taxonomy (GTDB): domain Bacteria; phylum Pseudomonadota; class Gammaproteobacteria; order Burkholderiales; family Thiobacillaceae; genus Thiobacillus. The sequence goes on from CAWFTM010000024.1 coordinate 14,585, forward strand.
CCGTCACGCTGCCGCACGAGTCCGCGCTGATTCTGGCGGGCGCCGGTTCGGGCAAAACGCGCGTCCTGACCACCCGCATGGTGTGGCTGATTCAGACCGGGCAGGTGTCGCCGCACGGCATCCTGGCGGTGACCTTCACCAACAAGGCGGCGAAGGAAATGATGACGCGCATTGCGGCGATGCTGCCGATCAACACGCGCGGGATGTGGGTCGGCACCTTCCACGGCCTGGCCAACCGCCTGTTGCGCACGCACTGGCGCGAAGCGGGGCTGCCGCAGTCGTTCCAGATTCTCGATAGCTCCGACCAGCTGTCGTCGATCAAGCGGCTGATGAAATCGCTGAATGTCGACACCGAGAAATTCGAGCCGAAGAAGGTGCAGTGGTTCATCAACGGCCACAAGGAAGCCGGGCGCCGCGCACGCGACGCCGAGGCCTTCGACGAATACTCGATGCGCATGGCCGAGCTGTTCGAGGCCTACGACGCGCAATGCCAGCGCGAGGGGGTGGCGGACTTTCCCGAGCTGCTGCTGCGTTCCTACGAGCTGCTGTATCGCAACGAGCCCTTGCGCGAACACTACCGCGACCGCTTCAAGCACATCCTGGTCGACGAATTCCAGGACACCAACACGCTGCAGTACCGCTGGCTGAAGCTGCTCGCCGGCCCGCACACGGCGCTGTTCGCGGTGGGCGACGACGACCAGTCGATCTATGCCTTTCGCGGCGCCAACACTGCCAACATGGCCGAGTTCGAGCGCGAGTTCGCACACGGCAACGTGATCAAGCTGGAGCAGAACTACCGCAGCCACGGCCACATTCTCACCGCCGCCAACACCCTGATTGCGCAGAACGCCCATCGATTGGGAAAAAACCTGTGGACAGCGGAAGGCGAGGGCGAGCCGATCCGCGTATTCGATGCCTATTCCGACCAGGACGAGGCGAGTTTCGTGGTGGACGAGGTGCGCGCGCTCAACCGCGAAGGCGTGAACCTGTCCGACATGGCGCTGCTGTATCGCTCCAACGCACAGTCGCGGGTGCTGGAACATGCCTTGTTCTCGGCCAGCGTGCCGTATCGGGTGTATGGCGGGCTGCGCTTTTTCGAGCGCCAGGAAATCAAGCACGCGCTGGCCTATCTGCGCCTGCTGACCAACCCGGAAGACGACGGCGCGTTTTTGCGGGTGGTGAATTTCCCGACGCGCGGCATCGGCGCGCGCACCCTGGAGCAACTGGCCGACACCGCCGCACGTTCGGGCGCGAGCCTGTGGCAGGCCGCGTGCACCAGCAGCGGCAAGGTCGCGGGCTTCGCCAAACTGGTCGAAGAAATGAAACAGGTGGTCGCCGACCTGCCGCTGCACGAGGCCATCGACCACGTGATCGAAGCCAGCGGGCTGGCGGATTTTTACCGCGCCGACAAGGACGGCGCCGACCGCCTGGAAAACCTCAACGAACTGGTCAACGCCGCCGCGCTATTTGGTGAGGAGGCCGAAGAAAAAACGCTGGAATCCTTCCTCGCCCACGCCGCGCTGGAAGCGGGCGAGCATCAGGCCGGCGTGGGAAGCGACGCGCTGCAGCTGATGACCGTGCACGCGGCCAAGGGACTGGAGTTCCACGCCGTGTTCATCACCGGGCTGGAAGAAAGCCTGTTCCCGCACGAGCAGAGCGCGCACGAGGAAAACGGGCTGGAAGAAGAGCGGCGGCTGATGTACGTGGCGATCACCCGCGCGCGGCGGCGGCTGTATCTGTCGCACGCGCAGTCGCGCATGCTGCACGGCCAGATCCGCTACGGCCTGCCGTCACGCTTTCTCGACGAACTGCCGGAGCAGGTGCTGCTGAATCTCAACCGCCGCAGCGAGCCGGCATTCAACAGTGGTTACGGCGCCCCGTCTCCCGCGCCGCGCCCCGCCAACGACACCGGCTACAAGGTCGGCCAGAGCGTCGCCCACGCCAAGTTCGGCACCGGCATCATCATCGACTTCGAAGGGCGCGGTTCGGACGCGCGGGTGCAGGTGAAATTTCGCGAGGCCGGCACCAAGTGGCTGGCGCTGGCTTACGCCAAGTTGTCGGCGGTCTGAGTCGTGCCGGTGTCGTCCGCCCACACTGCGAAAATCGCCTGATACGAGGCGTACAGCGACCCCAGCAGCACCGGCAATGCCACCAGCAGACCGAGCAGCAGCGGCACCAGCGCAGCCACGAACAGCAGCAGACCGAGGGCCAGGCCATTGAGCGCCAGTGCCGCCCAGTTCCTGGCGACGGCCTTGAGGCTGACGCCGAGCGCGGTGACGGGGCGGGCGCCGCCGAACAGGATCAGTGCGGGGGCGAACCAGGTGGCCATGATGAGCGGGGTGAACAGCGCCAGGCCGGTGAGCGCGGCGGGCAGCGACTGGTTCATCATCGCCTGCATGTCTTCGGGGCGAGTCTGGCTGTTTTGTGCGGCCGCCATGATGGCCTCGGGATCGAAGCCCATGCTGCGCATGATCTGGCCGATGATCAGGGTGCCCACTAACTGCACGGCGCCCAGCGTCATCAGGGGCAGCATGGGGCTGGACGCAATCGAGCCGGGCTGAATCGCGCCGCCCACCCCCGCCAGAAAATGCGGCAATTCGAGTTCGCGGCCCTCGTCGAGCGCGCGATACGCCGCCAGGAAACCCGCCGCCATCAGCGGCGAAACGATTTCGGAAAGCGCGCCGCCGATGCCCGGGATCAGATTGAGCGCCATCACGCCGCCGAACAGCAGGCCGAACGCGGCGGACAGCAGCAGGGGATTCTTGCGGTACAGGCGAAAGCCCTCGACCACCCACCGAAAGCCCTGGCTGGCCGCGACCTTGCGCGGGATGTCCTGATTGGAGGGTGAGGTCATGCAGCAGGCGCCCGACTCAGAATTCTCTGACGGTCCACAATGGCGGCCGCAGATTGGGCAGGGTTTCCATGCGATTGAAACGGCCGTCGCCGCGCGGGTCGACCAGGTAATACGGTCTGCCGACCCGGGGAGTGATTTTCAGCATGTAGAGTTTGCCGTTGCTGCGGAACTCCTCGACCGTGCCCTGGCTGCTGGGACGGACGGTCACCGCAGGCGCGTCGTCGGGGCCGGGTGGGCCATCGGGCACCGGCGCGAGTTCGGGCGGACGGTCTGAGGGTTCGGCGGCGACGGCGAGTCCGCTCATCAACAGGGTCAACAAAAAAATGGAATAACGCATGACAGGCTCCGGGAAATCGATTAAAGATTGAGCTGGATTTCGCGCTCGGCCAGCGAGGGCATGAAACCGCGTTTTTCATAATGGCTGAAAATGGCATCGACCACCTCCTCGGGCTTGTCGATGATGCGCAGGAGGTCGACGTCACCCGGCGAAATCATGCCTTCATCCACCATCCTGGTTTTCACCCAGTCGGCCAGTCCTGCCCAGTAGCTCGATCCGACGAGGACGATCGGAATGGGTGAAATCTTCCCGGTCTGCACCAGCGTCAGTGCCTCGAACAGTTCGTCGAGCGTGCCGAAGCCGCCGGGCATGACGACATAGGCCGCGGCAAACTTGACGAACATGACCTTGCGCGCAAAAAAATGCTGGAAGGTCTGACTGATGTCCTGATACGCGTTGGCGCTCTGCTCGTGCGGCAGCTGGATGTTGAGTCCGACGCTGGGCGACTTGCCGAAATACGCTCCCTTGTTGGCCGCTTCCATGATGCCGGGGCCTCCGCCGGAGATGACCGAGAAACCGGCGTCTGACAGGCGGCGCGCGATATCCTCGGTGAGCATGTAGTAGGCATGGTCGGCCGGGGTGCGCGCGCTGCCGAAGATCGAAACGGCGGGACGGATCGACGCCAGCCGCTCGGTCGCCTCGACGAACTCTGCCATAATTCCCAGCATCCGCCATGACTCGCGCGCCGAATAATCGATCTCGGCGGTGCGCCCCGGATCAGCGGTGGCAGGCAATTTATCAAAGTGCATTTTCGAGCGCCTCGTGAACGAATCTAGTGTAAGTCAATCCGGAAAAACCCTGCTGCTGGTGGATGGCTCGTCCTATCTGTATCGTGCATTCCATGCGCTGCCCGATCTGCGCAACACGGCGGGCGAACCGACCAATGCGATCAAGGGCGTGCTCTCCATGTTGCGCAAATTGCAGAAGGACTATGCAGCCGATTATATCGCCTGCGTGTTCGACGCGAAGGGCAAAACCTTCCGCGACGACCTGTATCCCGACTACAAGGCTCACCGTCCGCCGATGCCGGACGACTTGCGCTGCCAGATCGAACCGCTGCATGAGCTCATCCGCGCGGACGGCTGGCCGCTGGTCGTCATCGACGGCGTCGAGGCCGACGACGTCATCGGCACGCTGGTGGTGACGGCGGCGAAGCAGGGCATCCGCAGCATCGTTTCCACCGGCGACAAGGACATGGCGCAACTGGTCAACGACCAGGTCACCCTGGTCAATACCATGAGCGAGGAAACGCTCGACATCCCCGGCGTCAACGCCAAGTTCGGCGTTCCGCCGGAACGCATCGTCGATTACCTCACGCTGGTCGGCGATGCCGTGGACAACGTCCCCGGCGTCGCCAAGGTGGGGCCGAAAACAGCGGTGAAATGGCTGGCCGAATACGGCACGCTCGACAACCTGGTGGCGCATGCCGACGCGGTGAAAGGCGTGGTCGGCGACAATCTGCGCGCCGCGCGCGACTGGCTGCCACAGGCGCGCGTGCTCATCACCATCAAGACCGATGTCGCGTTGCCGTTCGACTTCGATGCGCTGACGCCGCAGCCGCGCGATGCCGCTGCATTGCGTGCCCTGTTCGAACGCTTCCAGTTTCGCAGCTGGCTGCGCGAACTGGATGCCGCCGCGACCGATGTACCTGCTTTGCCCGAGCAGGACGACAGCGGCGACCACCGCGCGCACTACGAAACGATCCTGAGCGACGCGCAACTCGACGACTGGATCGCGCGCCTCGCCGCCGCACCGGTGTTTGCCCTCGACACCGAGACCACCGGCCTCAACGCGATGCAGGCCGAGCTGGTCGGCATCTCGTTCGCCACCGCAGCGGGAACGGCGGCCTACCTGCCGCTGGCGCATCGCTATGCCGGTGTGCCTGCGCAGTTGAATCGAGAAGCGGCGCTGGAAAAACTCCGGCCTGTACTGGAAAACGCCGCACCCAAAATCATCGGCCAGCACCTCAAATACGACCGCCACATCTTCGCCAACCACGGCATTCGTCTGCAGGGCATCGTCGACGACACGCTGCTGCAGTCCTATGTGCTGGAAGCGCACCAGCCGCACGAGCTCGGCAACCTGGCGACGCGCCATCTGGGGCTGGCGACGATCAGCTACGACGCCGTCACCGGCAAGGGGGCGGCGCGCATCGGCTTCGACGAAGTCGCGCTCGAACAGGCAGGCGAATACGCGGCCGAAGACGCCGACATCACCCTGCGCGTGCGCGATGCACTGGCGCCACAGATCGAAGCGTCCGACAAGCTGGCTTTTGTCTATCGCCAGATCGAACTGCCGGTGGCCGAAATCCTGTACCGCATGGAACGCAACGGCGTGCTGCTCGACCGCAACTTGCTCGCGGTGCAAAGCGGCGAACTCGGCAGGAAAATGCTGGAACTCGAGCAGCGTGCGTATCAGGAGGCCGGGCAGCCGTTCAACCTCGGCTCGCCGAAGCAGATCGGCGACATCCTGTTCACCCAGAAAGGCCTGCCGGTGCTGCGCAAGACCCCCGGCGGCGCGCCGTCCACCGACGAGGAAACACTGGAACAGCTCGCGCTCGACCACCCCATCGCGCGTGCCATCCTCGACTATCGCGGCATGGCCAAGCTGAAATCGACCTACACCGACAAACTGCCGCAGATGGTTCACCCGGTCACCGGCCGCGTCCACACCAGCTACTCGCAGGCCACCGCCGTCACCGGGCGGCTGGCGAGTTCCGACCCCAATCTGCAGAACATCCCGGCGCGCACGGCCGAAGGCCGCCGCATCCGCGAAGCCTTCATCGCGCCGCCCGGGCATGTGCTGGTGTCGGCCGACTACTCGCAGATCGAGCTGCGCATCATGGCGCACCTGTCGGACGATCCCGGCCTGTTGACCGCGTTTGCGGAAGACCGCGACATCCACACCGCCACCGCCGCCGAAGTGTTCGGCGTGCCGCTGCCCGAGGTGAGCAGCGACCAGCGGCGCATGGCCAAGGTCATCAATTTCGGCCTGATCTACGGCATGTCGGCGTTCGGGCTGGCTTCGCAATTGAACCTGGAACGCTCCGCCGCGCAGGCCTACATCGACCGCTACTTCGCGCGCTATCCCGGTGTCGCCGATTACATGCAGCGCACCCGCGAGACTGCGCGCCGCCAGGGCTACGTCGAAACCGTGTTCGGCCGCCGCCTGTACCTGCCGGAGATCAACGCCAAAAATCCGCAGCGCCGCCAGGGCGCCGAGCGCGCCGCCATCAACGCGCCGATGCAGGGCACTGCGGCCGACCTCATCAAGCTGGCGATGATCGCGGTGCAGGGCTGGCTCGATACGGAACAGCTCGCCAGCCGCCTGCTGTTGCAGGTGCACGACGAACTGATTCTGGAAGTGCCCGAGCGCGAACTCGACCGCGTGCGCGCCGAGTTGCCCGGGAAAATGTGCGACGTTGCGACGCTTAAGGTGCCGCTGCGGGTGGGCGTGGGCTCAGGCGCGAACTGGGAAGCCGCGCACTGAGGCTTTACTTCCGCAGGCTGTCGCGAATCTCGCGCAACAACACCACATCTTCGGGCGTGGCGGGCGGCGCGGCAGGCGCTTCCGCCTTTTTCAGGCGGTTGATCTGGCGCACCAGCATGAACACGATGAACGCCAGGATGATGAAGTTGAGCAGGATGGTGAGGAAGTTGCCGTAGGCGAACACCGGCACGCCGGCTTTTTTCAGTTCCGTCAGCGTCAGGGCGATGCCTTCGGGCGCGTTGCCCAGCAGGATGAACTTGCTGCTGAAATCGAGACCGCCGAAAATCGCGCCGACCAGCGGCATGATGAGGTCGTTGACGATGGAATCGACGATCTTGCCGAAGGCCGCGCCGATGATGACGCCGACCGCCAGATCCATGGCATTGCCCTTGACCGCGAATTCCTTGAATTCCGACACGAAGCTCATGCTTTTCTCCCTGAAAATAGAATTAAAACGCTGCCGCGATGGTAATCGTTCACGCAAGATGGCTCCAGCCATTCATGTAAATTCTCATCCGCTTGGTGGGCGTTCCCGACACGGGTAAAATGCGCCTCCTTATGCGCATCGGTTCCCACCTCCTCAAAAACCGTCTGGTTGTCGCCCCCATGGCCGGGGTGACCGACCGGCCGTTCCGTCAGCTTTGCAAGAAGCTGGGGGCGGGCATGGCCGTGTCCGAGATGGTGACGTCGAACTCGCTGTTGTATGGCTCGGCCAAAACGGCACGACGCGCCAACCACGAAGGCGAAGTCGACCCGATCAGCGTGCAGATCGCCGGCGCCGACCCGGCGATGATGGCCGAAGCTGCACGTCACAACGTCGACCGCGGCGCGCAGATCATCGATATCAACATGGGCTGCCCGGCCAAAAAGGTCTGCAACGTGATGGCCGGCTCGGCGCTGCTGCAGGACGAGGCGCTGGTCGGTCGCATTCTCGACGCCGTGGTCAGGGCGGTACCCGAAGTGCCGGTGACGCTCAAGATTCGCACCGGCTGGGATCGCGAGCATCGCAATGCACTGAACATTCTCAGAATCGCCGAGAACGCCGGGGTGCAGGCGCTGGCGATGCACGGCCGTACCCGCGCCTGCGGCTACAGCGGCGACGCCGAGTACGACACTCTCCGCGCGGTGAAGGCGGAAGCGAGCATTCCGGTGATCGCTAACGGCGACATCACCACGCCGGAGAAGGCGCAATACGTGCTCGACTACACGGGGGCCGATGCGGTGATGATTGGTCGCGCCGCGCAGGGGCGGCCGTGGATATTCCGCGAGATCGAACATTTCCTGAACACGGGTGAACACCTGCCGCAGCCCGAAGTGGCGGAAATCCACGCCGTGCTGCTCGAACACATCCACGACCTGTACGCTTTTTATGGGGACGTCACCGGGGTGCGCGTCGCGCGCAAGCACATTTCCTGGTACACCCGTGGGCTGGTCGGCAGCAGCGCGTTTCGCCACACGATGAATCAGCTCGATTCGGTGGCCGAGCAACTCGGCGTGGTCAACGAGTACTTTGCGCAGGCGGCGCGCGCCGGTAGCCGTCTGCGCTATGAAGCCTCGAGCATCGAGGTTTCAGGCGGCGAAATCGGCCATGAACGCCGCGCCATGCAAGACCCGCTGCCAGCCTCGCGGCTCGCGGCATAAAGCAACCCGGGCGTAAACCCGGGCATAAGATAAGGGGAGCATCCAATGATCGAAGAAACCGAAATCGCCGCCTGCATGCGGCGGTCGCTCAATCGCTATTTCAAGGATCTTGATGGCGAAGCGCCGAGCGAGATTTACGGCATGGTGCTGGGTGCGGTGGAGAAGCCCCTGCTCGCCTATATTCTTGATCGCGCCGAGGGCAATCAGACGCGTGCCGCCGACATGCTCGGCATCAACCGCAATACCTTGCGCAAGAAAATGCGCGAATACGGTCTTTCCGATTAAACCTCCAATAAAAGCAGCCCATGAAAATCCAACGCGCCCTGCTCTCGGTTTCCGATAAAACCGGCCTCGTCGAATTTGCCCGCGCGCTTGCCGCCCAGGGTGTCGAACTGCTGTCCACCGGCGGCACCGCCAAGGCCATCCGCGATGCCGGTCTTGCCGTGATCGACGTCGCCGACTACACCGGCTTCCCCGAGATGCTCGACGGCCGGGTGAAAACCCTGCACCCCAAAGTTCACGGCGGCATTCTGGCGCGGCGCGACCTGCCCGAACATGTCGCCACCATGAGCGAACACGGCCTGCCCTACATCGACCTGGTGTGCGTGAACCTGTATCCGTTCGTCGCCACGGTGTCGAAGCCGCACACGCTGGACGACGCGATCGAGAACATCGACATCGGCGGCCCGGCGATGGTGCGTTCCTCGGCCAAGAATTACCGCTTCGTCGCCATCGTCACCGACCCTGCCGATTACACTGCACTGGTCAGCGAAATGCAGGCCAATGGCGGCGCCCTCACCGATGCCACCCGTTTCGGCCTGGCGAAAAAAGCCTTCACCCACACCGCCGAATACGACGGCCATATCAGCAACTACCTGACCGCGCTGAACGACAACAACGAGCGCGAGGCCTTCGGCACCAAGCTCAACCTGCAATTCACCCGCGCACAGGTCTGCCGCTACGGCGAAAACCCGCATCAGGCAGGCGCCTTCTACGTCGAGGCCAACGCCCCGGCCGGCACCATCGCCACCGCGCGCCAGATCCAGGGCAAGGAACTCTCGTACAACAACATCGCCGACACCGACGCCGCGCTCGAATGCGTGAAGCTGTTCGATACCGCGCCCGCCTGCGTCATCGTCAAGCACGCCAACCCCTGCGGCGTCGCCTACGGCAGCAGCCTGCTCGACGCCTACAACCGCGCCTACCAGACCGACCCCGAATCGGCCTTCGGCGGCATCATCGCCTTCAACGGTCGGCTCGACGGCGCGACTGCAACCGCCATCGTTGAGCGCCAGTTCGTCGAAGTCATCATCGCGCCCGAAGTCAGCCCGGAGGCCTCCGCTGCCGTCGCCGCGAAGAAGAACGTACGCCTGCTTGAATGCGGTGCATGGGATGGCAGCGTCGCCCAGCTCGACATGAAACGCGTCGCCGGCGGCCTGCTGGTGCAGGACGCCGACGTGCTGCTGCACGGCGAACTCAAGGTCGTGACCGCCCGCGCCCCGACCGAACAGGAAATGACCGACCTGCTGTTCGCCTGGCGCGTCGCCAAGTTCGTCAAGTCCAACGCCATCGTCTACGCCAAGGACCGCATGACCGTCGGCGTCGGCGCGGGGCAAATGAGCCGCGTCAACTCGGCCAGAATTGCCGCGATCAAGGCTGAACACGCTGGCTTGGCCGTCCCCGGCTCGGTGATGGCGAGCGACGCCTTCTTCCCCTTCCGCGACGGCATCGACAACGCTGCCGCAGCCGGCATCAAGGCGGTGATCCAGCCCGGCGGCTCGATGCGCGACGACGAAGTCATCGCGGCGGCCAACGAACACGGCATCGCGATGGTGTTCACCGGGACGCGTCATTTCCGGCATTGATTCAGAGTGGGCGGCAAGCGGTGAGCGGTGAGTGGAAAAACTCAACTCACTCCACCGCTACCGTTCACCGCTTACTCCTCACCGCTCACCACCACTTATGAAAATCCTCGTCATCGGCTCCGGCGGACGCGAACATGCACTGGCGTGGAAACTCGCGCAATCGCCCCGTGTTTCCCAGGTATTCGTCGCACCCGGCAACGGCGGCACGGCGACGGAAGACGGTCTGGTCAACCTGCCGCTGACTGCGATTCCGTCGCTGGTCGAGTTCGTCCGCCGCGACAGCGACATCGCTTTCACCGTGGTCGGCCCCGAAGCGCCGCTGGCAGCGGGCGTGGTCGATGCCTTCCGCGCTGCCGGACTGAGGATTTTCGGCCCGACACAGGCGGCCGCGCAGTTGGAAAGCTCCAAGGATTTCGCCAAGCAGTTCATGGCGCGCCACGGCATTCCCACGGCGGCCTTCGGCACGTTTACCGATGCCGCCACCGCCCACGCTTATATCGACCGGCAGGGCGCCCCCATCGTGGTGAAGGCTGACGGCCTGGCGGCGGGCAAGGGCGTGGTGGTCGCGACGACTGCTGATGAGGCTCACGCTGCCGTCGACGCCATGCTCGCCGGCAACAGCATGGGCGAAGCCGGCCATCGCGTGGTGATCGAGGAATGCCTGCTTGGCGAAGAAGCCAGCTTCATCGTCATGGTCGACGGCGAGCACGTGCTGGCGCTGGCGTCGAGCCAGGATCACAAGCGGCTGGGCGACGGCGACAGCGGCCCCAACACCGGCGGCATGGGCGCGTATTCGCCGGCGCCGGTGGTCACCCCCGAGTTGCACGCGCGCATCATGCGCGAGGTGATTCATCCGACCGTAGAAGGCATGGCGGCCGACGGCATCCGCTACACCGGCTTTCTCTACGCCGGCATCATGGTCGGCGCCGACGGCGCGCCCAAGGTGCTCGAATTCAACTGTCGCATGGGCGACCCGGAAACCCAGCCGATCATGCTGCGCCTGAAGTCCGACCTGGTTGCGCTGATGGAAGCCGCCATCGACGGCACGCTCGACCAGGTCGAAGCCGAGTGGGATCGCCGTACCGCGCTGGCGGTGGTGCTGGCGGCTGCAGGCTACCCGGATGCGCCGCGCAAGGGCGACGTCATCGGCGCGTTGCCTGCCGCAGCCGACGATTTGCATGTCTTCCACGCCGGTACCGCCACCCAGGACGGCCGGACGGTGGTGGCCGGCGGCCGCGTGCTGGCGGTAACCGCGCTGGGCGACAGTGTGCGCATGGCGCAAAGCCGCGCCTACGAAGCGGTGGCCGCCATCCATTTCGACGGCATGCAATACCGCCGCGACATCGGCTGGCGCGCGCTGGATCGAAAGAAGTAAATCGGCAAGCAGGGAGCAGTGAACAGTGAGCGGTGAAGCAGTCACGCTGCGTACTTATCTGCGGCGCGGCGGCTTGATCGCCTATCCCACCGAATCCTGCTACGGTCTCGGCTGCGATCCGCGCAATCGGCGTGCGCTGAAGCGGCTCATCCGGCTCAAGGGGCGCAGCGCCGCCAAGGGCCTGATTCTGATCGCCGACCACATCAAGCGGCTGCATCCCTTTATTCGCCCCCTGAATCGGGCCGATCGGGCGCGCGTCCAGCGCACCTGGCCGGGCCCCGTCACCTGGGTGGTGCCGGCATCCCGCACCTGTCTGCCCTTGCTCACCGGCGGACGCACCACGATCGCCGTGCGCATTACGGCCCATCCCGACGCCGCGCGTCTGTGCCGCACGCTGGGCAGCGCGCTGGTGTCTACCAGCGCCAACAGCAGCGGCAGAAAACCCGCGCAAACTGCGGCACAATGCCGCAGAATGTTCGGCGCGCGGGTGCGCGTGATCGATGGCCGCATCGGCCACCGTCGTCGCCCGTCCACCCTCATCGATCTTGCCACCGGAACCGTGCTGCGCCCCTGATGACTGCTTCCTCCTCCGATCCCGTTGCTTTTGATTCCAGCGCAGTCAAAACCTGGCTGCTCGATTTGCAGGCGCGCATCGTCGCCGCGCTCGAGGTCGCCGACGGCCTGCCTTTCCGCACCGATGCCTGGGAGCGTCCCGAAGGCGGCGGCGGCATCTCGCGGCTGATCGAAGAGGGCAATGTGCTGGAACGCGGCGGGGTGAACTTCTCGCATGTGCTGGGCAGCCAGCTGCCGCCGTCGGCCAGTGCGCACCGCCCCGAACTCGCCGGCCGCCGCTGGGAGGCGATGGGCGTGTCGCTGGTGCTGCATCCACGCAATCCCTACGCGCCGACGGTGCACATGAACGTGCGCTGCTTCGTCGCGATGAAGGAGGGCGAAGCGCCGGTGTGGTGGTTCGGCGGCGGCATGGACCTGACGCCCTACTACGGCTTCGAGGATGACGCGCGTCACTTCCACGCCACCTGCAAGGCCGCGCTCGACCCGTTCGGCGCCGACCTGCATCCGCGTTTCAAGGACTGGTGCGACCGCTACTTTTTCCTCAAGCACCGCAACGAGCCGCGCGGCATCGGCGGCGTGTTTTTCGATGATTTCTCCGAAGGCGGTTTCGAGCATGCCTTCGCCATGACGCGCTCGGTCGGCGATGCCTTCCTCGCCGCCTATCTGCCGATACTCGAACGCCGCAAGGCTATTGAGTATGGCGAGCGCGAGCGCGACTTCCAGGCCTACCGGCGCGGCCGCTACGTCGAGTTCAATCTGGTGTTCGACCGCGGCACCCTGTTCGGCCTGCAATCGGGCGGGCGCACCGAATCCATCCTGATGTCGCTGCCGCCGATCGTGAAATGGCGCTACGACTGGCATCCCGAACCCGGCACGCCGGAGGCCGCGCTGTATTCCGATTTCCTCACTGCACGCGACTGGGTCCGACACGATGCATAAAATCCCCCGTCGCATTTTCATTGGCCTCGGCATCCTGCTGCTGCTCGTTGCCCTGATCGGACTGGTCGCCTGGGAACTGCTGTCGTCGGCGCTGGAGGCGAAATACCTCGTCAAGACCGCGCAGAAAATGACCTGGCAAATGAAGCCCGGACCGTCCGAGCGCATCCGCTATCCGGGCGAGGGGCCGTATGACATGCGGCTGGGCTACAGCAAGCTGCCGGATTACCTGGCGCGGCTCGATCAGGCCGGCTGGCAAATCGACCAGCAAGCCAAGATCAGCATGCAGATGGAGCGGGCGGACGACCTCGGCCTGTTCCTGCCGTATCACGAAAAAGATCAGGCCGGCTTGAGCCTGCTCGACAGCGATGGCAAGCCCTTGCATCAGGGGCGCTATCCCGCGCGCACCTATGAGCGCTTCGAGGACATTCCCGAGGTGCTGGTCAAGGCGTTGCTGCATATCGAAAACCGCGAGCTGCTCGCCGAGCAGTTCCCCACCCGCAACCCGGCGGTGGAATGGGATCGGCTGGCACAGGCCTTGATGGAAAAAGGCATCAGCCTGGTCGACAAGAACCGCAACGTGCCGGGCGGCAGCACGCTGCCGACGCAGATCGAAAAATATCGCCACTCGCCCGAGGGACTCACCAACAACATGGGCGACAAGCTGCGCCAGATGGCGACCGCCAGCCTGCGCGCCTATCTCGACGGCGCCAACACGCTGCCGATGCGGCGCAACACCGTGATGGCCTATCTCAACACGGTGCCGCTCGCTGCGGCGCCGCGCTTCGGCGAAGTCAACGGCATCGGCGACGGCTTGTGGGCGTGGTACGGGCTGGATTTCGACGAAATCAACAAGGTGCTGTCGGAGACGCCCGCTGCCAAGGACGCTGCCTATGCCAGCGCGCTCAAACATGCGCTGTCGCTGATCGTGGCGGAACGCCGCCCCTCGTATTACCTCGCCGCCAACCGCAAGGCACTCGATGCCAGCACCGACGACCATCTCGACCTGCTGGCCAATGCCGGTCTGATTTCGCGCGAACTGGCCGACCAGGCCAAGCAGGTCAAACTGCGCAGCACCAAACAGCGCATCGACCCGCCCGCGCCGCGTTTCGTCGAGCAGAAAGCCACCAACGCGCAGCGCATCCGGGTAGCGCAACTGCTGGGCGAGAAGCGGTTGTACGACCTGGATCGACTCGACCTGCAAGTCAACACCACCATCAACCAGCCCGCGCAAAGAATCATCAGCGAGTATCTGCAAAGCCTGGCCAAGCTCGACGCTGCGCGTGCATCGGGCCTGATCGGACATCGTCTGCTGCAACCCGAGAATCCGCTGGCCGAGGTGATCTACAGCTTCACGCTGTATGAAAGAACGCCGCTCGGCAACGCGTTGCGGGTTCAGGCCGACAACCTCAACCAGCCGTTCGACATCAACAGCCAGGCGCGCCTCGATCTCGGTTCCACCGCCAAGTTGCGCACCCTGACCACCTATCTGGAAATCATCGCGCGACGGCATGCCGAATACCGCACCCTCGACGATGCCGCGCTCAAGGAGAAAGCGCAGCCCCGTCGTGACGTGCTGTCGCAATGGGTCGCTGAACGGCTGTACGCCAACCGCAAGGAAACCCTCGAGGTCACGCTCGATGCGGCGATGGAACGGCGCTATTCCGCCGCGCCGGAAACCTTCTTCACCGGCGGCGGGCAACACACCTTCTCCAACTTCGACAAGAAGGACAACGACCGCATCATGGATGTGTGGCAGGCCACCCGCAATTCGGTCAACCTGGTGTATGTCCGCATGATGCGCGACATCGTGCGCCACTATGTCAGCGCCACGCCGGGCGTCACCGCGCGCATTCTCGACGACGCGAGCAATCCGCTGCGCCAGACCTATCTGACGCGCTTCGTCGATCAGGAAGGCCGCGTCTTCATCAACCGTTTCTACAATCGTCACAAGAGCCGGACGCCGGCGCAAATGGCCGACAACCTGTATGGCCGCGTTGGCTACAATCCGCGCCGCTTCACTTCGGTGTTCCGTTATCTGGAGCCGCGGGCGAGGTTCGACGCCTATGTCGCCGCGCTGCACCAGCATGTGCCCGCCAGCGTCGGCCTGAGTCCGAAAGTGCTGGAGTCGATGTTCAAGACGCATGCCATGGGTGCGTACAACCTCGCCGATCGTGGCTACGTCTCGCAGATTCACCCGCTCGAATTGTGGCTGGTCAAAACCCTGCGTGCCGCGCCCCAGACCACGCTGAAGGCGCTGTACGAGAAAAGTGCGGAAGTGCGCCACGAGGTCTACAGCTGGCTGTTCAAGACCAGCAGCAAGAACAAGCAGGACATCCGCATCCAGTCCCTGCTGGAAGTCGAAGCCTTCGATCGTCTGCTGGTCGACTGGAAACGCCTGGGCTACCCGTTCGACACCATCACGGCGTCGTATGGCACCGCGATCGGCAGCTCGGGCGACCGCCCGGCCGCACTGGCCGAGCTGATGGGCATTCTGGTCAACGACGGCGAGAGGAAGCCCATGGTCAGCCTCACCCATCTGCATTTCGCCGCCAATACGCCGTTCGACACGCAATTGTCGATGAAGCCCCCCCAAGGCGAACAGCTGCTGCCGGCCGAGGTCGCGCAGACCGTGCGCCGCGCGCTGGCGCGGGTGGTCGAGAGCGGCACCGCCTCGCGCCTGGCGGGGCGCTCAAGGACGCCGCGGGCAAACCGCTCACCATCGGCGGCAAGACCGGCACCGGCGACCACCGCTTCCAGCGCTACGGCCGCGGCGGCCAGCTGCTGGAGTCGCGCGTGGTCAACCGTACCGCTACGTTTGTCTTCTATCTCGGCGACCGCTACTTCGGCACCTTGACGGCGCTGGTGCCGGGGGAGCAGGCAGGGCAGTTCGTCTTCACCAGTTCGCTCGCCACGCAAATCCTCAAAACCCTGCTGCCGAAGTTGCAGCCACATCTGTATCCGCAGCCGCCCGAACCGTCCAGGCTGAAGCCGGTCGCCAGCAAGCCCGCCGGTGTCGTGGCGCCCGCCGGCCAGCCGGTGGTCGAAGCGCCTGACGACACCACCAGCAAGGTCGACGTGCCGGTGCAGGAGCCCGCACCCACGCAGGGCGGCTTCCCTGAAGATCTCGAGCCCGGGGTGACGGTGCCGGAGCCCGCCGCGCCGACTCCTGCGCCGCCGGTGCCCGCCAAGCCAGCCTCTGAAGCGGCACCTGCACCCGCCGCCGCCCCAGCCCCTGAACCTGCGCCCGTGCCGTGATGCTGATCGTCGCCCGCAAATCGGATATGCTGAAATCATGCGACCCCGAACCCGAACCTGAAAGATGTTCATCCGCTGATCCAGCACACGCCGGCTGACTCGGGTAACGTCAGCATTCCGGCGCTGCGGGTGTTGTCGGAAATCACCACCAGCCTGTCGTCCGACGCCAACGTCGAACAGCTGCTGGGGCGGTTTCTCTCGACCATGATTCGCCTGGCGGGCGCGCAGGCCGGCGCGGTGCGCGTCATCACCGACGACCGCACCCATCTGCGGCTGATCGGCTCGCTCGGCCTGCCGCCCGAACTGGTCGAGCACGAAGCCATGGTCAGCGTCGATTGCGGGGTGTGCGGCAAGGCCGCGCGCGAGGTGACGGTGAGCAGCTGGAACAACGTCGCCTTCTGCAAGCGCCAGGCCAACGACGCCTATTTCAGCAGCGGCTGCAACACCGTGGTAGCGGTACCGCTGATGCACAAGAATCAAGTGATGGGGGTCTACAACCTGTTTCTCGACGAGGGCCATACCGTCCCCGAAGACGTGCGCCTGCTGTTCCGCTCGATCAGCGAACACCTCGGCATTGCGCTGGAAAACGCCCGGCTGACGCGCGAGAACATGCGCATCTCGCTGATGAACGAGCGCCAGATGCTGGCCAACCAGATTCACGATTCGCTGGCGCAGACGCTGGCCTACGCCAAGATGCGGCTCACCGTGTTGAGCGACGCGATGCGTCACGAGGACTACCCCAAGGCCAACCGCTATCTCGGCGACGTCGAGGAAGCGGTCGATCTCGCCTACGCGGATCTGCGCGACCTCATCACCCAGTACCGCGACCGCATCGATCCGCGCGGCCTGGTGCCGGCGTTCCAGGAAATCGCCAAGAGTTTCCGCAAGAAGGCCAGCGCCGACGTCGATTTCCTCAACCTGGCGCAGGACGTGGCGCTCACGCCGGACGAGGAAATCCAGGTGTTCCACATCATTCAGGAATCGCTCTACAACATCTCCAAGCATGCCCGCGCGCGCCATGTCGTCATCACGTTCGATCTGGAAAACGGCCAGTACATCGTCAACGTGGCCGACGACGGGGTGGCGTGCAGAGAAAAAGGATGAATCGTCGACGATGGGCAAAAGTTTCGGCCTCACCATCATGCGCGAGCGCGCCGCGCAAGCTGGGCGGCAAGCTGACCGTGGAGTCTGTCCCGCCGGCGGCACCGTCGTCCGCCTGGTGTTTCCGCAGCGTGGGTCCAACCCGGCCAGCCGGCGCACGATCCTTCCGGGCACAGCACATGAGCCAATCACCCGCATCGTCCTGGTCGACGACCACACCCTGTTTCGCAAGGGCCTGGCCGAACTGCTGGAACAAGGCGGCAGCATCAAGGTGGCCGCCATCACCGGCAATGCCGACGAAGTCGCCATGCTGCTGGCGGACGCATCGCCCCGACGTGCTGCTGCTCGATCTCAATATGCCGCGGCATCGACGGCATCACGCTGATGCAGCAGTTGCGCGAAGAGGCTTCAGCTGCCGGTGCTCATCCTCACCGTGACCGAGGCGGAGGAAGATCTCGCCCGCGCGCTGCGCGCCGGCGCCAACGGCTACCTGCTGAAGAGCATGGAGCCCGACGACGTGGTCGACGCGATGCATGCGCGCGCTGCGCGGCGAGACCGTCGTGGCGCCGGCGATGACCGCCAAACTGGTCACATGCTCTACGGCCAGAACAGGCCACGACGCGGCGTCGTTGCTCGAGCGCTGACCCAGCGCGAGCGCGAAATCCTCGACTCATCTGCGTCGCAGGCGAGAGCAACAAGGCCATCGCCCGCACCTCGACATCAGCCACGACACCGTGAAGCTGCACGTGCGCCACATTC